>CP084577.1 GCA_020410825.1 Candidatus Megaera endosymbiont of Mesostigma viride | reverse complement strand
TTATTTTATGTTTTATTACTTCTATTTTTTATAAATCAATTTATTACCTACAAATCCCTACTTTGAGCGGAGCATTGAGGATTTATTCTCAATGAGGATGTGCGCATTTAGCTAAACTAAATGAACTTGACTATACACTTGTTTCTTTTCTTCTTCAATATTTACCTCTTTTTGTACCAAAAATAGGGGTTTTAGGGGGCTTGCCCCCTCATCCCACCCCCTTTACATTAAAGAAATATTATATCTTCTCTCTAGCTCAAAAAAACAATGATTATTAATAGCGGTCAATCAGTCTGGATTTATTAAATAGATTTGGTTAGGATAAGGATAACAATTATAACAATCGAATTATGTTTTTTATTCATAAAAAAACAGCTGACCTTATCCCTATTCCTCAAAGTGAGCAGAAAATCATAAAGCAATTGGATGTCTCAAACGAAGAAGAACAGATTTCAGTAATTAAAAAACTTCTTTCCTTAAAAAAAGAATATTGGCTCAAGTGTACTTGCAATGACAATGCAATACTTGTTATCTGTTCCATAGCCGGCAATATTTATATCAGATGTAAGGAACTACACTCTCACCTTATGGATTGTATATTTGCCAAAAATAGAATCACTATATCCCTTAAAAAATTACGGGAACATTCCTATAAAAAAGTCAAAAGATACGATCTTTATAAACAGGACTTTTCCCTCTCTACTAATGATCGGATTATCAGTAACAAAAATACTACCAATAAATCTTTAACAAGATTAGGACAGGTCTTATATACAATCATTGATGATTGTATAGTTAATTTTGTCAAACCTGATAACCAATTATCGATTTTAGAGCAATTAACTAACATCACCGCTGCCTTTCAGGATTCTAATAAACTTATTACACAAAGATATACCGCTTGCAAAATATTATCGATATGTATTAAAAGAAGAGACTTTAGCCCAAGCTAAAGAAATATTACAGAAATCACAAAACAGGTTTCCTCATCATCTTTGCCCTTTTGTTCTTTTTACTACAGTTGTAACGGAAATTGCCGATAATTATTTTATTACTAAAAAATCCGGTAAAAAATATTTTGTAGATAATATTATATCGACTACTGCAGGCTGGATTAACAAAAAAGCTTCCGCTCCTTATTTTCTTTTAACTTCCACTATACTAAATAATGATGAAATATTATTCAATCAGTGTAAACAATATGAAGGTATTGAGATAGAAAAGCCTCTATTTGATAGCTTTAGTGAAGATAAACAAAGATTTCGTCCTGATTTTATTATTCACATTAAAAATAAATATCAAATCTTTATTGAAGTTTTAGGTAGTAACAATTCTGATTATTTAATACAAAAACAGAATATTCGCAAAGTCGCAGGCAAACATTGTGATATTTACCTTTCGATTAAAGCTTTTGAGCTTAATCATGAATACAATCAGTTCATATATAACCTTCGCCAAGCAATAAATAGATACATTTAAACACTATTAAATTTATTTTGACCCCCCGGGGGATTTTTAGTTTACATAATATTCTTTATATAATATAATATTATTATTACTATATTAATTATATTTTATGGAAGTTGTTACTATTAACCCTCGTGAGTGTACTCGTTGGAAATATGCCGATAGGAGTTTCTTTGAATTTGGTGACATTTCGGCTCTTGCTGAAAGTATTAGACTACATGGTCAAATTGAACCGATTTATGTTAGAGAACTCGTTAATGACTCTGAATTTAATTATGAAGTCTTAGCCGGAAGCAGAAGATGGAAAGCTTGTCTTAGTGAGAACATTCCATTAAAGGCTATCATCAAAAATGTATCTGATGAAGAAGCTGCTATTATACAAATCAAAGAAAACGAAAAGGTTGAAATATCAGATTATTCTAAAGGGATGGCTTTTGCAAAATTACAAAAAGACAACAAATTAAGCCAGGATCAACTAGCTGAGGTAGTTGGATGTTCAAAACGGAAAATGCAAAACTTTCTTTCCTTTGATAAGATATCGCCCGATATATGGAAAGCAGTATCAAATATGTCCAAAGTCTCTGCTAAATCTGCAGAAACTATCATGCATATTGCCAATAAATCAGAACGGCATAAAGCGGCTCTTATTGAAATTGCCGAGGATATCAGAAAAGGGGCGGGTAATAGGCGGATTGTACAATTGGTCGATAATATTCTACTTGGCGGTAAGTTTGAGGATTTAACAGGTGATCTTATACAATCCGAGAGCGGTCAAGTTTTTGGGACTTGGAAAAACGGTACAATTACTTTTTCTAAAAACCTTAACATTGATAAAAAAGCTTTTAACGAATACTTGGTAAAGTTTTTTATATTAAAATAGACCAAAACTATAAACTTGAAACAGAATGGATTTATGGCTACTAAAAAAATTTCGATACTTGAAAAGATTAACCAAACAGAACTAAGAATAAAGGAACTCATAAAACAGCGTAATAAGGAATTACTTGATATCATTACCCGATTTAATGCTATCTCGATTGATAACAACCTATTTGCAGGCTTTATTATGTTCGCCTTGAATCCTAATAATAAAGACCACCCTATTTTAAAGGAATTTAAGGAACTCGGCCAAAGACCAAAATTGCCCAGTAAATCCAAGTAGTAAAATCTTAAGGGAGCTGAAAAGGTTAATTAGAAAAAGGTTTTATTTTAATATGCAATCGAAAATTCAGTCACAACAGGCACGAAAAGAAGATGCACGTAAAAAGATTATGCTTGGTGGGCTATTTGTTAAGGCGGAACTTGATCATTTTCACCCGCACGACCCTGCTACCTTATACGGTATGTTACTAGAGGCAAAAAACAGAATGCAGGCTGACCCTACTTTAACTAACAAATGGCGTACTTTGGGGCGGGAATTGATGAAACAGGATACCCGCAATTAACAGCTGAATATTGATAAGAAAAAAATCAGCAATTTACTGGTAGAGTTTTTTAAAGATAAACAACTAAGTATATTTAATTATAATAGAAGGTAATTTATGGAACATAGTTACAATGATTTTGCAGAACATCCCCTTGCTCCTTTGTTTTATCAATTTATTGAAATTCTAAAATCAAGGTGCTTTCTGAAAGAAGCGGAAGATCTGGAAAAAATAGCCAAGCAGCATTATTTGCCAGAAAATCGAAATATCATAACCAAAATTGCTATTGAAATGCAGAAAGCCTCTGTGTCAAACGAACTAAACAAATTCGAACAATTACTTAAACGTTTATAAGTTAAATAATTAAATAATCATGACCATATTAAAAAAACATATAACAGGAATACTTATCTGGTTTGTAGGGTTAGCAGTAATTAGCCTCTTAGTTCTTGGCTTTGTCCTTGACTTTAAGGATACTCCATCACCAACAACTATTTGTAAAGAAATAGGACATGGAAAATACCACAACCTCGATAAGCTCCTAAAACCGGATAGTAGCTTAAGAGAGATTAAATTTAATGATAATGGTGAACCTGTTTATACAGAACAACAAAGGTTAGAACTACATGAATTATATGCAGAATGTGGGGTTCGGAGACTACCTTTAGTTGATTCATTGTTCATCACTGCTGAGGAGCTTAACAACATTTATAAAAAATTTTTAAAACTTGTTACCAACTAATTTTGTGAGGTTTTATGGTAAATTTAGATTACGACAATACATACAATAGTTTTGCAGAACATCCCCTTGCACCGTTATATTTCAAATATTTGGATATTATAGTATCTAAAAATTTGAATTACGATGTGCGGCATTTGAGGGATATCGCACATAGCCCTTTAACCCCGGAAAATATGAAAATAATCTCTGAGGTTATTATTAACATGCAAATGTTGTTAAAAGGTGATACTAATCCATTTGCAGACCTTGCTTAAACTTCTTGATTATCCGAAGGAATTATCTTAAAAGGAGCTTATACCCGCTAGTGGGAATAGCAGATACAAGCTTTATAGTTTCTAGGTTAGTCTGGTGATTTTTAGACAGGCATCGTAAAGGCAATCTCTGAGGTTGCCTTTTTCTTTACAGGTTATACCGGTTCTATTATACATGGGAACAACCCGTAACTCCCCTAATATATGCTCAGGATTATTAATAAAATACTCATTAACCGGTTTTGTATCATTACCAATGGTTATTTTTCCGGTATTTAACCACTTGATATTAGTTTCGGCCTTTTGCAGAAATACTATATCAACCGTTACTTTAGCATTACTAAAAAGGTTATCAGGAAGCCTATAAGCAGCTATCATTTCCACCCCGGCATCGTTAATAATGTCCCTTGCGTGGTCTTTGACATTATCAAGAAAAAACTGCGGTAAAACCATTGCTATTATCCCTTTCTCCTTTAATATTCTTGCACATTTTGCTACAAACCAGTGATGGATTATTAGATGTGATAGATCAGGATTGAACATATCATTTATTACTTCCTTGCCGTATGGCGGGTTAGAGATAATTAAATCATATCTTTTCTTACCAAAATAAACCGTTTCAAGACCGGCACATGTTAAATTAATATCTGGGTGTTTATTAACTAGAATATTACAAGTAATCCTGTCAATTTCTACTGCATCAATACTACTTGCCTGACGTATTCTTAGCGGTATATGGTCAAAAAATATGCCTGTACCTACTGCAGGTTCTAATATGTTACCGTATCTAAAGCCCATGCGTAGTAATGCCGTCCACATGAATTTTACGAGTAACTCCGGAGTATAATAAGCACTGCTTAAAGTACGCTTGATAGAATCAATCTCATCCTCGCTTAAATGACTTTTTAATTCCTTATATATATCAGGGTTATATACTGCATCCCTAAGCCCTCCCCAACCACTATAATTCTTCAAAGTTTCAGGGGTGATATTTTCCTTTTTCGCCAGGCTTTTTAATACCTCAATATTCTGCTCTACTCTATAATGTTTCTTAAAACAATTCTGCATTTTTACCTCTTAAGATAATTGTTAACATTGACAATAAGGACTAGTTCCTTAAGAATGCACACTTCGTGCATTCTTTCTTTAAGGGGCAAAAGCTTAAAGCTTTATGGAAAATCAAGGGCCGGCCTTTGGACGGCAACCGCTTGCCCTTGATTTTTTATAAAATTTAAGCTAACCAATTTGGGAGTAGATAATCAGAACAGCGTATTAAATCTTTTATGCTGCTAATTTGAACACATCCTAAGATGCTGATTATTCCGTAAAATATAACTTTCAGTTAAGCATGACTAACTAGAGGACTCAGGCTTAAATAACCTATTTTTTCCGGTTTGGATTATTAGCAAAGATTTGTAAGTCAGAGGGATTTGTGCTATAATATGTGTTGATATAATATATTAAGTAACAAAGGACAGATAAAGCACTATGAAATACAATAATTATAGTTTTACAAGAGAAACAAACACTTATTATGACCAGGGCTTGCGGATCTATATGCTCTCCATTTATCAGAATATGTCCATGGCACTTGGCATATCTGCCATAGTAGCCTACATAGTCGGTAGTAGCAGTCAAATAGCGATGATGCTGTTTTCTACCCCTCTTGCTTACGTGGTGATGTTTGCTCCACTGATTTATATCTTTTTCTTCAGTCGTAAGTTAATGGACATGGACAGAGCGCAGGCTATGCTTCATCTTGGTATATTTGCCGCCCTTAACGGCTTATCGCTTGGCTCTATATTTCTTGTTTATACCACCGCAAGTATAGCTAAAACATTTTTTATTACCGCTTCTACTTTCAGCGCAATGAGCATATACGGTCATACTACCAAAAAGGATTTAACTGCTGCAGGCTCATTTGTTCGTATGGGATTAATAGGTCTGGTTATTGCTTCTCTGATCAATCTGTTCCTTCGTTCCGCTGCGCTAGATTTTGCTATCTCTTTCATAGGAGTGGGTATATTTACCATACTTACCGCTTATGATACGCAAAAGCTCAAGTCCATTTACTATGCCATGAACGGTAATACCGCAAGAACCGGTAATATTGCAGTATACGGCGCACTTACCTTATACCTGGACTTTATCAATCTCTTTATTATGCTTCTGCATTTCTTTGGTATCAAAAGAAGTGATAATTAAATCGGATTATAGCAACAGATTACGTGGTTAATGATTTTACTTAAATTTAAAAAGCTGAACCGATATTATCATCTATACCAACAAAATGAGCTATTTGGCGGTATTACTTTGATTTGTGCTTGGGGTGCTTTTGATAGTACAAGAAGCGGTCACAAATTTATTTTCTGTAAAAACCAGTTAGAACTATACTCTTGGCTTGGCAAAATAACAAAAATCAGGCTCAGCAAAAAATATTGCCTGTATTAACTGTCAAAATATTTGCGAACATTTCAATAAATTAAATATGGAGAAAAAATTGTATACCACAATAATGGAGTGGGCTTGGACAAATGAACTATGTGTTGCCGAATTAATAGGCTATGCTGCTGCATTTTGCGGCACTGTATCACTTATTCCTCAAATAGTAAAATTATGGAAAGAACGCTCAGCAAAGGCTATATCTACGACCATGTACTTAATTTATTCTCTGGGTGTAGTACTTTGGTTAATTTATGGCATCATGATTAATTCAATTCCATTAATCATTGCAGAAATAATAACTCTTGTTTTATCTATTGCTATTCTGATAATGAAATATTTATGGAAATGATAATAATAAATCTACCTTAAAATAATTAAAATCTATGAGTATGAACAAGAAAGTTCGACATTACCTAAAAACATGATTTTAAACTGGTCGTATTCTACCGATATGCACGTATCATTCATTGGATAAATTAGGAAAATGGCTTGAGCAGAATGCAAACGGTAAGTATAAAACAGTGAACACTGATATTCATACTCAAAGTATCTAAATCAGATTAGCAACAAATTATCGCCTGTATTAAACAATATCATTTAAAATAACAGGTAATCTCAATAATTTATTATAATTAATGCAATAAACAGTTGAAAAGTATCCTAAATAGCTGTTTTAATTGGGGAATGTTTATAAAATAACTATTATTCTTAATATGAAAACAGCAGAACAGCAAAGCCTCACAAGAGAGCAGAAGCAGGCTATAGGCTTATTATCTATAGGCACATTTTTGGAGTACTTCGACCTCATGTTATATGTTCACATGGCGGTATTACTTAATGAGCTATTTTTTTCACAAGTTAATGAATTTTCGGCACAATTATTAAGTGCTTTTTCTTTCTGCATTACATTTATATTTCGCCCTATAGGAGCTATATTAATTGGTAGATTAGGAGATAGAATAGGTAGAAAAGCAACTGTAATAATAACCACTACCGTCATGTCTATATCCTGTGTAGTCATGGCTAACCTCCCAACTTATGAACAGGTAGGCATTGTTGCTTCTTGGGCCGTTACAATTTGCCGTATTCTACAAGGTATGTCTTCGATGGGAGAACGTGTCGGTGCTGAAGTATATCTTACAGAACTTATTAAGCCTCCTTTCGTTTTCCCTGCTGTAGCTTTTATAAGTGTGTGCCTTACTTTAGGTGGTACAATGGCTTTATTTGTAGCCAATATTTCGTTATCCCAACTTTTTAACTGGAGAGTGGCATTTTGGGTTGGAGCAATAGTTGCAGTTATTGGTTCTTTTGCTAGAAGGTCCTTAAGGGAAACACCTGACTTTGCCAATGCTAAAAAACAACTCATGAACTTGCACAAAGACTTAAAACTTAGTTCTAGCAAAGAAAAAATACTAGATAAACCCTGGATTAAAGAAAAACTAAACAAAAAAGCTGTTATATCGTTTTTCTTTATACAATTATCGTATCCTGTGTGCTTTTATCTTATATTTATCCATAGTTCTAATCTTTTAAGAGATAAGTTTGGATATACTACAGAACAGGTAATACAGCAAAATTTTATTGTATCATCCCTAGACCTTGCTTTTACTATGTTGATTACATGTTTGGTATATTTTATAAATCCTTTGAAATTCCTAAAAATAAAATTTTATTTTGCCGGCCCGTTTATTCTAGCTTCGCCTTTTTTATTAAATCACATTACTACCGGTTCCGGGTTAATGCTAATTCAAATCCTATTATCTTTATCACTGCTTGTTGAATTCCCGGCTACGCCAATTTTTTATAAACATTTTCCAGTATTTCAGAGATTTACTACTACCTGTTTTTCTTATGCTGCATCACGTGCTTTAATGTATATAATTAGCTCCTTTGGAGTGATTTACTTAATAAGACACTTTGGGAATTTAGGTCTGTTGTTTCTTCTTTTTCCAATAGTTATTGGGTATGGATTAGGCTTATTTTATTTCGTTAAAATTGAAGGTAAAAAGGAAAAAGGATCAGGTAATGAAGTATCATTAGCCGCAAAAATAGAATAATTATGCAAGGATTTATATTGGTAACTTAATGTTATTAATTCTTTTTTGACCTCGTAAAGATCTAAAACAGAACAAAGGGATACAAAATACTCCACAGTTTCATCAATAACTTTATTTCTTTTTATTTCAGGTAAAAAAGCTATAGTCCGCATGTTATGCAATCTATCAAATAATTTAATATATAATATATCCTTTTTATTCTGAGGATAAACTAATTCCAGAGTCTCTCCTGCAGGGATTTTTTTATTTACTTTAATTCTGGTTAAATCTTCTACTTTACTTGCTATTGATTCATTAAAGACTTGACTAATCATCTCTTTAGTTAGTGATGTATCTTCTATAGTATCATGCATTATAGCAGTAATTATTAAATCAGTTGTATAATACTGCACTTCGTCTTTTGCCGTGTATTCAGCAAATAGATATGCCACCTCTAGTGGATGGCTATAAAATGGTTCGCCGGACTTGCGCAATTGGCTACCATGATATTTTTTAGCGTAATAAATAGCTTTATTAATTAAATTAAAGTCCAGTACATTTTTAGTATCTAATGACTTTAGTTTTGCTATTAATCTTATTGAATATTTACAAGACTCTGAATAATCCATAATTTAAGAATTAATTAACCACATAATTACATAATAACTCCATATTAGTTGAAATATAAGTAAATTATGAATATTTATTAAATTATTTTCTTTAATATTACAAATGAAGTATTAATAGATTAAAAATGGCACAACATTTAATTAGAACAACTCACGACGATGACTTCCATAGGTAAGGTAGAGTATCGTATAAAAGATGAGTTTACGGGTTTTTACATAGGTAAGATATTATTTGATACAGACGTAGCGTTCACGTTATATAACTTAATCATATATCCCATTTATAAGGGTGTTGACAGGCTTAACCACCTTTGGTAGCTTAGATTTAAGCTCCTAGTTAAACCTAGCCGAATAAGACTGAAATGGATAACAAACCAAAAGACTGTTCGTATAACCAAGAAATTAACTTAATTTGCAATCAATTACAAGCACTTGGTATAACAACAGACATTTCCTGTAGAGTTAAAGACCCTTATTCCATTTTACATAAATTAACTAGAAAATCAGTTAAGATTGAAGAACTAACTGACATTGTTGGCTTTAGAATTATAGTAAACGAACAAGACGAATGCTATACGGCACTAAAACTTATTCAGGAAATTTACAAGGTAATACCAGAAAAGTATAGAGATTATATCAACAAGCCAAAGACTAATGGTTATCGCTCCCTGCATACTGTTATTCTTTTAGGTTCATATGGATTACCTGTTGAAATACAAATACACACTAGGGGAATGCACAATATAGCTGAAAACGGTAAAGCTGCACATAGTAGATATAAACAAAATCAAGAACAACAGACTGTTACTCCTAGAAAACTTAACCTTTTAACGAAAGCTTATGAAATCTTAGATCAAGATGACTTAACAGAATCTTCTCTGTTTGCTTATTTACAAAAGGTTACAAATTATTTGGAACGCAGCTTTGTAGAACTTCAGAATAAAACTAACAGCGATAATTGTTATGAAAGCCCATAAACACCAATAAAACTATGGAACTTCTCAGGCATTTGTGATACAATATTTGTTGAGCAAAATAATCAGTAAAAAAACAAAATAAAGTACTATTATGAGTAATGATAAACCTTTGGTATCCTTTGATTACGGGATAAAGTATCTCCTTAAGGATAAAGGTGATTACGCCGTAGTAGAAGGTTTTATTTCAGCTCTGCTTAAAACAAAAGGCTATAAAGACGT
Organism: Candidatus Megaera endosymbiont of Mesostigma viride; assembly: GCA_020410825.1. Taxonomy (GTDB): domain Bacteria; phylum Pseudomonadota; class Alphaproteobacteria; order Rickettsiales; family Rickettsiaceae; genus Megaera; species Megaera polyxenophila. Next base: position 73,794 of record CP084577.1, on the reverse strand, counting down.
CAAAATAGTTGCCTTACTTGAGAGCGAGAGTAATAAAGAGGATAGTAAAAGCAAAAGAAGTCTAGCGGATTTAATCGTTGAAGACGAAGATCACCATAAATACATTATCGAGATTGAACGTAACGTTAAAGATTCTTTTATTCATAAATCACTATTTAATACTTCCAGACTGATAGTCGACAATTTAGCCCAAAGAGAAGACTACACCCAGATAATAAAAATATTCCATATCTCCCTGCTCTATTTTCCGATCGGTAACGGCAACGGGGCTATTTATCACGGTAAGACTATTATTCATGAAGTAGAAACTAACGAGAAACTATCCGTTCATATTAAAAATCAGCAAACGGGAGAAATATTTGATGCAACCGATATTCTACCTGAATATTTTTATATATCGATACCGCAATTTAATGACCGTTTAGAAAGAGAAATAGACGACTGGCTACATGTCATGAAGTATGATGAAATACCTGAAAATTATCATTCACCTTATATGGTTCAGGTAGCAGAAAAGCTTAGTATCCTGAAAATGACTCCTGAAGAGAGGGCAAACTACTCTTATTATCAGAAGAAGCTTTATAGCGACAGGGACGAATTAGCAGCTGCAGAAGCTAGAGGTATTGAGAGAGGTATTGAGAAAGGTATTGAGAAGGGTAAAACTGAGGAAAAAATGGAAATAGCCAGGGCTATGCTATTAGACGGAGATACTATTGAAAAAATATCTAAAATTACCGGTTTAACTGTTAAAGAAATAGAAAAGTTAAAATGACCACGAGTAACGATGCACATCCCATTTTAATCAAAACAGCAATTAATATGCTAAACCAGAAGCTGGATGATAAACTGATTTCTTCCGTAACAGGACTTAGTTTAGAGGAAATTACAAAGTTAAAAAGTAAAGCTTGAAAGATATGAGAGAAAAAACCCTACGTGATCTTAAGTACCTTAAACAAAACTACAAACCCAGTGAAATACAGAAGCTTTTAAATAGCAGTAAACTTAAAAGAGAAGTGTATCAAGAATTAGAGGTATCTGATTATGTTTTAAGTAATTACATAAAACATTATAAGCTTTCTAATATACACAAAAATGGACAAAGATCATTAAATAAAAACAGTATAGGAAACGAGAAAACAAAGAAGGTATCGATTGACAATTCTATCTTTCGAGAAATTGAAAATCCTGTAGGGAGATTTCAAGAAATACTGGCTAAAACGAAAAAGACAAGAATATTAAAGGAATTAAGAGATCCATATGATTAACAATCAGAAACATATTACAGAAAAATATGTAATTATCGCTAACCGTGCCTAATACTATAGGTAATAATTACTAATTAACTAATTAAAGGCTTAAACCATGAACAAATCAGAATTTATTACCCATATCGCAGAGCAACATAAATGTACAAAAGTAGAAGCTAAGAAGACAATCGATACATTTACTTCTTCAGTAATTAATGCAATCGGACAAGGTAAGGAAATATCCCTTATTGGTTTCGGTAATTTTACTGTTAGTAAAGTTGCAGCTAGAACAGGACGTAATCCAAGAACAGGTGAGGAATTGCAAATTGCCGCTTACAACCAACCTAAGTTTAAGGTCGGACAGAAGTTAAAGGATGCAGTAAATCAAAAATAACAATTATTAAGGGAGTTATATTTATGTTAAAGCAATTCAATTTCATAATGATTTTAGGTGTAAGCCTTTTTCTTACTGGTTGCGCGGCGGATTCAGGTAATACAAAACTGGCTAAAACTAATAATGAGCAAATAAATTCTGCTTTCATAAAAGGAAAGACAACGCAGGCAGAAGTTAAAGAAGCATTTGGATAACCTAACGATACAGATATAATGAGCGATGGCCAAGTAAAATGGGTATACTCTCACATCAAACGTTCTGCAATGGCCAGAAACTATGTACCCGTTGTAAATTGGTTTTCAGCAGGTACAGACGATACCACTAAAAAATTAGTGCTGATTTTTAAAGATGGTATATTATTAGATTTTTCTTCATCTACAGCTAAAGGAGAGACCAAAGCCGGCGTGCTTAGTTAATTTCATTTGATAAGCTGGAAGACGATAAGGATTTTTTAATATCCGATATCGTCTTTTTGCTTATGGATATTCCGGCTATAAAATCTTTTTATTTTCATATTTTAATTAGCCATAACCTATATATTATACTTCAATAAATTCGGGCATAAATACCCCAATCGGGGGGGTAATACAGAAAGCCATATAAAGCCATAGAACAATTGCATTAAGCTAATAATAACTTTATAGTTAATGTTATAAGCTAGTCTTATTAAACAATAAATAAAATGTTTAAAGGTAATATATATGAAATGCAGATACACCAAATATTTATTGTGGTTCATGCTCGGTGCAATAATAAGTTTAGTTGCATATACAAGATTCTTTTCAGAAAATATCACAGATAACTGGCAGCACTTATATCATCAAGCCCATATAGCTTTGCACAATGAAAAATATGAACACGTTATAGAAATATGCGATCAAGCAATAAAGGCTGATGCCTCCTCTGATAATAGATACCTAATGTACGTTAAGAAAGCAAAAGCATTAAATAAATTGCATCGTTATGAAGAAGTACTTAAAAGCGCAGACTTAGCAGTGACCATTTATCCTAAAAAGGAAGAAGCCTATTTAGTTAAAGTAGATGCTTTGTTTAATTTAGGAGCAGAAGAAGAGCTTACCGCCATTCTAGAAGAAATTGAATCAATAAATCCACATACACCTCTTAAGCCCTTATTAAATTCTTTAAGAGTAGAGCGAGGTAAAGTACAATACCCATAATGGGTTTCAGCAATTTTCATTAAGGAGTAGAACGGGATCTATAAAATAATATAGGTATAAATTGTCTAAACTTATTAGAAGTACAATTACAAATATTTTAAATTGCAAGGAGAATGCTACGTTTAGTAGCAAAGAAGAAAAAGATAAAGCTAATGATAACATTCTTAGACAATTAAATACACTTAATGGAGTTAAGGTGGATTTCAACCATCCCTTTCAAGATATAACACTTAATCCTATGTATAGCGTACCAGTTAATTGTTATACTTATGCACTTGGTCTTCACAATTCTGAAAAGTACCACGATAAAGTAGCTGAATATTTTAATAAATATTACTGGAATAACAATTTCAACATTTTAGCTTGCACTGCTCATAGCGGATTTATTAACTACCTTCTTAAGTATAACTATTTAAAAGAGCTTTCAAAGCCTGAAAAAGGCTGTTTAGTAATATATTTTGATGATAATAAATATCCTAAACATGCAGGAATACTGGAAAGCAAACTAAAGGATGAAGATGATATGACCGTTCGTAGTAAATGGGGAGAATTCAATGCACTATTAACCCATAAATTATGGCATGTACCTTGTAAAAATCAAAAGTTTCCCGAGCCTGACTATGGCACTTGTGTAAAGTACTATCACCGTTTAAACCAAGAACAAGCAGAGATATACTATTTTGAATTTATTCAAAATTGACTAACGAACATTAGAATTGGCTACGTGGACACTAATATTGAGACTCAAAATATCTAAATAAAGGTTTAACTAGAAATTATCGCCTGTATTAAATAATATAAATTAAAATAACAACTAACACTTATAATTTGTCATAACCATTTGTAATAAATAGTTGCAAAGCATTTTACATCACTTTTTAATTAGGTACTGCTTAAATTAACAGTTAAATCAATGAAAACATCAGAGACAAAAGATACCTTTTCTGATATAGATGCAAAAACTATAGAGCCGCCTCCTGTTCAAGGTTCAACAGGAGTTTATCCTATAACAATAAATCTTAGTGAAACAGAAAGAAAAGATTTGGAGGTACGTAATCCTTTAAAAGCCGATACAGTTATAAAATATTTATGGCATTATAACAGCAATGCATACATTATAAATTATAACAACATAGGGATAGTCAGTAGTTTAGATGCATTAAAACAAGCACTTAATAAACTTAAAGAGAATGCTAATATACAAGAAAGTAATATACTTATTTTTTTAGTCGATCAATTAACGCATTATTTCTCAGCAAAAGTAACTAATCAACACTATACAGCACTTATCGTTAGATGTGATGAAACCAACAATATTCAGTGGGATTACATAGACCCTTTAGGACATAAGATTCGTAAGGGTATGGCAGACGCAATAAGAACCACTTATGACAATAAAGTAAAAATTACCTCATACAAAGGCAAAATACAGTACGTAATAGAACAAGAAGGTATGTACGTTGGCAATACTTATGATAATGGGATATTTTTAATATTTTTAGTAACGCAGCTACTGCAAGGTAAAGGCTTATATGATATAGAGAAATGGTATAACGATAATAAAGAGTATTATTCTTTAGAAGAACCAGAAATAAAGGTTAAACTATCGAAGTATCTAGGCAAGGCTATTAGAAAAACGTTGTTACTTGAGGAGGGAAAGGACAATCCAGACATTAATAGACTTTTATCAGTAACTGATATACCTACTATTTTTAATGCCGCAGACCCTAAACACCTATATGACCTACTTAAGATAGGGGCTAAAGTTGACGTACAGAATGAATATGGGCAAGATATTTACTACTGCTTATCTTTAGATCAAATAAATATAATAAGAAATTATACCTTAAGATTACAAAGTACCATTAAGTTATTAAATACATCCGAGAAAAATCTGGAAACCGAATTAGAAACGGATATTTTGAAGAACCCAGATATTAGTTTATTAAAAGCGAAGATTGAGTTATTAAAGAAGAAGAACTTTGAAACAGAAGCTATACGCAAAGTGAACAATACCGAGTACTATAAAGGTTGGTATAGCAATGTTCATGATATATTAGATCAGATACGTACTAACTATACTGAATCTTATAAAGCTTATAAAAAAGAACAAATAGGCTTATGGCTAACAAATAGAATTGCAGAGCTAATCAGAGATACTTTTAATCAGGATCATGACACCGCACATATAATGGATGGAATACAATGGGCATTCAGAAATAAAGAAAAAATGATTAGTGTATTTGTAGATGATGATAGTAAGGACTCTAAAAGTGATGACATACCACAAGATTTTATAGAAGCGTTAGGCACACCAAACCTTGAAGACTACCTTCAAATGTGGGTAAAAGATAGAATATATGAGTATATAAGCAATTTAGAACAAGAATATGATAATCTTTATACAAAACTTTCTCATGATTTAAATTCTTTGGCGCATCCTATTGCCTGGGGTATACCAGAAGCGATTAGAACAGTAAATGGATTTCAAGACAGCTTTGTATATCAAGGAAGTACTATTGAAAAAACTGTTTATATTCCATTTACAGCTATACACAAAAAACTAACCGAATCTAATTGGATAATGCGTGCAGGAATAGATAATACAAAAAACTATTTATTAGCCCATATAGGATTTATTGTTAGTGATAAGCCCCATAACCCAGAACAATGCTTTTATTCTGGTGGAAGAGTACACATAGATTTTCCTATAGTAGCAGATTTTGCTATTTTCAAGGCTATAAAAGAAACTGGACGTAACTACCAAGTTATTGCCAAAGAGTGGGAATTTTTTAATAATATTGGTAAGTATATTTATAAAAAGCAAGGTCATCATAGTGAAGTAGCGCTAGTAGACTTTCTTAAAGAAAACATTCCAAATTTAGTTACTACTCTAAAATATAAATTAACATACTATTATGGGAACTACGAAAATCATAAAGTGTATGCTATTACCCTTTTTGTAAATTCGCAAAAAAATATATGTGGAGGCAAGAATGACCACAGTAATTGTGAAGGAAAATTAAGTAATTTAATGAGATCACACGATCCTGATTCATTTCTTGGTCAATTAAAACAGCAACTCAATGATAATAAGCTAAAGACATTAACGGCAAATAATGAGAAGTTTCCCTATATGTTTATTTCTGTTTCAGCTCACGAATATTATGAGTCTCATTGCTATGATACCTTAAAACAAGACGCTAAAGACGCATTATTCAGTCGCTCACAAGTAGAACAATATCGACATTTAAACATAGACATTAAGCAACTTGCAGGTAAAATAATACTAAGCTCCGCTGAAATATGGTTGGATGACCAGACTAACGAAGAACGCCATAATAAAGTAGTTAAAGAGTTAGAAGATACAACAATAAAAATCCCCTTTTATACTGGTTTTAGAAGTGCTAGTGGAGATGATAATATCTTATCTAATCATGAAGAAAAACTTGAGTATGATTACCCTGTTTGTTTTGATGAAGTTGTTTTATCAGGTATATAAAATTAAATAAACCATTGAAAACAATAGTTGTTAGTTGAAATACGTTATATAGAATATAATATTTGTTATGGTTTCTAACAAGATTAAAATGATAGAAAAATTACTTTACCAGTTAAATCGCAAGCCCAAGCTACTTAAAATTAAAAATTTTAAACTAATTAATAAGAAACAATTATGAACAAAGGAGAATTTATAAACCATATCACAGGTCAATACGAATGCACTAAAGTAGAAGCTGAGAAAGTAATTGATATGTTTACCTCATCAGTAATTGATGCTATGGGACAAGGTAAGGAAATATCATTAGTTGGCTTCGGTAATTTTACTGTTAGTAAAGTTGAAGCTCGGACAGGACATAATCCTAGAACTGGTGAAGCCTTGAACTATTGCAGCTTATAATCAACCTAAGTTTAAGGCCGGTCAGAAGCTAAAGGATGCAGTAAATAAAAATAGCGTTATCATAAAATCACTATTGTCGAGTCTGTAATACACTTTGTGATGGATTTTTATAATCAATTATATTACTCATGTAGTGTATTCTCTTATTTTATTTTTAGTAAAATATGCAAATTACAATAATACTATTATACTTATGAATACGCCACTTAACCTTCTATCCTATCTCAATACACAAAATTCCATTATAACTCCACATATAAATAACCAATACTCTGCAATATAAGACTATACAATTAAATATATTCAATCTCAGTACCAACCAAGTGAACCAAAGATACTACGTCATTTTCATTACTTTGAAATAATAACGCTTCTTCTAGTAATTGAGAATGAAATGGAACTGCTTTCTCTTGTGGTAAGCGTGCCCCTGTTAAATACCAAATAAAATTCTCAATCACTTCAGGACCACAGTTATTGGTTTGTTGGTAACTTAAAACTTCTTGGATAAACTCAACTTTATAACCTATATCATTTAGCCTTGCTACCAGTTCTTTTTCTAATTTTTCTGGTATTGAATTATTTTCAGAATCTATATATTTTATAATCACATTATCATCAACCTTTTCAAATATCATGCCAACCCAATGAGCCCTATATAAATTATATGGAACAAGTACTATATCTTCTTCTGAAAAAATATTATCTAAATCTTGAACTAATGTACTAATATTATTAATATCGTGATCTAACAAATATTTAGCTTTAAGAAGTTTAACATTCTTATCTTGATTAATACCAGAATGTTCTATTCTTAATTTTAATATTGTCTCAATTCCATCATCGTAATATCTATTAAATTCTTTAACATATCCCCAGTCAGCTTCTTGTTCACCAATTTTTTTAATACTACATCCATCACCAAAAAGTCCTGAAAACTTTTCTAAAACAGGACTTTGAACTTTGTAATAAAAATCGCTTGTATCAACCTTATCCTTCAACAGTTTCGCTTCCTGTTTCATTTTTGGTACAATACTCTTTTCTAAATCAACAACCCTAAAGAAATGTTGATGATGAGTAAAGTTTTTTTCTATAGGACTAGAACCATTGTGTGCATGAAGATTTATCAAAACTGGTTCTGATCCTCTAAGTGTAGTATATTGGTTTTGATAATAGTATACTTTAAGATCATTACCATATTTCCCCCCTATACCAGATAGACCCGAAATCCCGTCCTTACCATTTCTAGTTTCTTCATAAGGAAATTCCAGTTTCCATTCTTCTCCAATACTATTTAATATTTTTACTTTTCCTGCTTCCCCAACCTTACCTCCGAGTCCACCTTTACCACCATCACCCCCTTTGTAACCTAAATGCCCCTTACATAACTCAATTCTATTATACATTTTATCAAACTTAGTTTTCATATCTCTTTCATTAGGTTGCCAGATACCTTTACCTTCCCAAAAATCAGTTATGGTAGCGTCTAAACCATTTTGTCCTGAACTTCCATTTCCTCCGTTTTGTCCATCACCCCCTCTACCACCTTTCAAATCAAAAGTAATTCTTTGTAAATCAATAAATTTATGTCCTATACCATAAAAATGGCCAGAATGACCTCCTGTAGAACCAGATAGTCCATTACAACCATCACTTCCTATACCACCAGATTTATAACCAATACCATCTCTTGCTTTAACAGATAAGTTAGGTCCTGAGTCTTTACCACTTAAATCAACTTTAATACTTTGCATTACATTCCATAAAGGAGCTATTACTACTAAACTTACTCCTTTAGCTTGTATATCTTGGTCAAAAAGTATTGTATTTAAACATTTTATTTTTACTAATTTAATATTACTTGAGATGTATTTAACAACATCACTTGCTTTTATACATTCACCTTCAATAGTTACTTCTGCACTACTCTTAGTTATCTTAGGCTTACTCCAACTATGATTTAGTAAATTATTCAATTGTTCAGCTTTATAATCATGATAACTAATTTCCTGCGTTAATTTTAGCCCATTTGATTGTAATATTTTTAAAAACTCTATAAAATTATCTCTATTAATTGCTGGGTAATCATTAGCAAATAAATATCCTTTCTCTATTATAATTTCATGAATTGGCTTAACACTATTATACCAATCTAGGCTATCTTTTATCTCCTTCCCTAATCTTAATAAAGGATTTAAATGATTTTGATAATCTACATTACCCTCCGTATTTTTCATTGCTTCCAAGTAAGTTAAACATTCTTGAATCTTTGGATGTTCACCGATCTGTAAAATAAGGTTTTCCTGCATTTGTTTAACAAAGGCAGCTATTTTCAAACCACTAAACTCAAATACGTTAGAAAATAACGTATTTAATTTTTTTAAATATGGAGGAATATCCTCTATATTATTGCTTTCTTTTTCAATGGTTTCTACATAACCTTTTATTCCTAATACAAAGTTTTGTATTGCCTCATCACTAACTATATATTCTGATAACCTTAACATTTTATTGCTAAATATGTCTATCATTGTAAGGTTATTAACAATAGATCCTAATTCTTTTAAAGCACTTAATTCTTCAACTACTTCAGTAATAGAAATTAAATCATTAAATTTCCTTTCAATCAATCGTCCTAACTGCCCTATACATTCAAAGAAATCCTCTCCTTGGAATATTTCACGTTTTGCAATTACATCTAAAAGTTCACTCTTTTGTGACTGACTTAACTTATTACAGCCTTCTTTAATTTGGGAAATACATTGATCTATATAATTAGTAATTTTACTCTCTACTTCTTTAATAAAAATTACTTCTAATTTATATTTAACTCCCTTTAATTGCTCTACATAGTTACTTAATTTGCTTTCATTTATTAATTGAATTTTAATTCCTATTTCATTAAGAACATTTATTTTTTTGGCTTCTTCTTTAGCCATAATTAAAAAGTCTACTTCAGGCCATGTTTTAAGAGTTACATCTACAAAACTTACAGCATCGGATTGGTGTTGCAAACCCACAACACACCCATCTAATTGTCTAATTAAATCCTGTAACTGAACTAGATCCTTGCTTTTTAATTGATTAACACTACTAATAAATTGATGAAAATATTTTTCAAATTCGTTATGTACTGCTATTTCTATATCTTTTATTGCACTGTCGTATTCTCTTTCTAAAATATGTAAAGGCCTTACAACTTTATCTAATACACTGTTATAGTGTTGCTTACTTTCTGCACTTAGTATATCAAAAACTTTTCCGTGCAATTTAAGCTCATCTAAATTTGCTTTTAAACCATATTCCTTCAGTTTTTCTTCAAAGAACACTAAAGTCTCTAAGGTTAGTTTTTTACTAAATAAATTCGAAATCTCATTTACATATTTTTGGCAAGATTCAACTAAACGTGGATCATTCTGCTCTATAGCTTGAGCCAACTCATCATGAAGCCGATCTTTTACAGCTTCTACAAATTTCTTCAGTAAGTTTTCTGCTTCATCAACAAGTATTCTTATTAGATGTCCTTCTGCGGTATCTAAATTTTGATTGATGACATCACTAGCCATTTGAAAATTCTGTACAAAATCACTTGTCGCTAAACTATTTTGTGCATCAGGAGAAACTTGTATAAAAAACTTAAATGTATCAATGTATTGTTTTAATTCTTTATGTTCCTTAGAGATATCATTGTATTTAAAGATGGTATTAATTTCTCCTATTATTTTTTCTGCTTTTTCTATTTCACTTAACTCTTCTATTTCTTCGCTTTTGGATAATTTAATTGAATTAATAAAATTTTCTAATATTTCACTGCCTTCTTTAAATGATTGAACAAAATCAATTAGGTCATTTTTACTATACCTAAGATTTCCATTCCATTTTGTACAACCATGCTGTATAAGATACTTTTCAGTTAATTTTAAAATTACACTATTAATTTCATGATGTATTAAATCAGCTAATTCTCTAATCTTTATTTGTGAGGTTGGAGCAACTGCAATTGTTACTTGAGGAGAATTAATAAACTTTGTGTTTCTAACCGTATCTAATATTTGTGCCTGATCATCTAAACCTAACACCTCTATAACAGGGCCCGGTTTAGTTGGTTGGTTAAATAAAGATATTTTATTATCTGAGTCTAAAAAAAATTCAAGTATGTTTTTAGCTACAGATTCTTCTTGGAAACACTTTGCCTGTAATAATTTTTCTAATTCCCCTTTAACGTCATCACTATCTTTAGAATCTGGTATCTTAGTAATTATTAAAGATAGACTATCCTTAATAATACTAAAATCATTGAACAAAGTTCCCAAAGTATCAGTTAAATTTTTAATCTCATTTGCTCTACCATTTTCAAGATCTTCCCAACTAATAGCTAATATTAATTTTATCTTATTTGAAGTTTCAAATATTTTTTTTATAAAAAAAGCATTAGCAATGTCTTGATCTGCTCCTTGATTGTCTCCAAAGCCTGGACAATCCCAATAAACGATTCCAGACCCAGAATCTTGCCATTTATTAGGTATTGTAGTTTCTGAATCCTTTGTATGACCAGGTTTAGGTAACCCAGAGCTACCTTTTAATATATCAATAACTAAACTTCCTTTTCCATACTTAATGTTCGGTGCTTTGTACAACTTTACTTCCATTTTTTCAGGATTAGTCAAATAATTTACTAAAGTACTTTTACCTGCTCCCGTTTTACCAATCACCAATATTACTTCATCATGGTCATTAACTATTGTCTCATAACCACCTTTAATTTTATTAATTATAGTTCCTACTAATTCTAGTATATTAGGTTGTTTTTTAGGCAAAAAATTACTTTTTGTTGTAACACTCTTATGTTCTTTATTTTCTTGCTTAGTATCAGTAGATTCAATACCTAAAACTTCTAATTGGCCAACTACTTTCTCCAATTCAGATATTATGTCTCCTGATACTGTTTGATATATCTCCTTAAAATCAGATGATCTATTAAAACTTTCTCTTAAAAATCGCCCTAAGGAAATTGATTGTTCTAGTGTATTAATACCAAGTTCTAAACTTTTATTATTTGCTAGACAAGTCATGCAGTATATTAGAAAAGGTCCGCAATCATCAGTATTACCCTCAAGCTCAATTTCTGAAACTTGCTGAACAAATTGTATCCCTTGCGCTTGTAAAGGCTGTTCTATATTATGTATCCCAAGTTTATCCTTAATTACTCTTTCTAAATAAGAGTTAATTGGATGCCCCATTGTATCCAAATACTTTACAGTTAATTTATCTTCAGATGTAATTACATATAAACCAACCCAATGATTATTCCTACTTTCTTCAAAACCTTTTGATATTCCATTGACATTCAATGGAATAAAATACTGACCCTGATTTTGAACATGACCTAATTGTTTGTCTAAAGCATTAAGATCCACTGCAGGTAAATTTACCTCAACGTTCGGTATATATCGTGTTAGTATCGAAACTAATTCGTCCGCTCCATACCATAAATTATAATCATCTCTAAGTTCTTTACGTTGCGCTTTCATTTAGACACCTCATTTATTAGGAAATACATAAAATGATCTCAGCAGAAATTTATCTATTTGAAAATCCGTAATAAATACTCACTTTTAAATAAAAATATTATTAACTTTCTTAAAAAATTACCTGTGTTACAAAATAGCTGATTTGTATGTATGGATTATTAGAAAATAGTTTGACTTATAAGAACTACTTTAAGTTATAATCGTTATATAACATTTTATTTTATAAATATTATTGTAGGTTTTAAAATATGGAATCTTTGATATTTCAAGCTAGCTTAAATGCTATTAGTTATAATAAATCTATAATCATAGAATTTCAAAAAATCGTTAGTCCTTTACTCGTTAATTTTCCTGTTTCTTATTTAATGTACCTCAGGTTCTTTAAAAATGGGCATTACTTAGTATTATGTAATAATATTAGGCCTATAGAATTATACCTTGGACATAATCTTTTAAATGAAAAAGTATTTTTACAAGAATTTACTTTTATAGAGAAAAATTCCATTAACAAATATTTATGGCCTCTTCATAACTGCCACAAATCTTCAGGCCTTTCTATGCTATCAGAGAATAATATGTGGCATGGAATAAATGTGAACTACAATACAGATAATTATTTAGAAACCTTTGTTTTTTTTACTCAAAAAGAAAATGAACAAGTGATAGATTTATATCTGAATCACTTTTATATTTTAGAGCGCTTTATTGTTTATTTTAGAAATAAAGCTCAACACTTGATTAATTGTTCTAATAAAAAAGCTTTTGCTTTTTCTCCTTTTTATAAGAAAGAGATAAATAACCTAGCTACACAAGAGACTCCGTTATTTTATGCTAAAAATAATTTTTTTAACAGTACTATTATTGATAAAATTTATTTAAATCATGGAAATACATATATTCCGTATCAAGCATCTAAATGTTTATATTATTATACTTTAGGTAAGTCAATGAAGGAAATTGCCTGTATTCTCTCTATTTCTCATAGAACTGTAGAAAGGCATTTGCAGAACATTAAAACTAAATTTAACTTAAATTATTATCAACAGCTAGTAGATTTATCCAAACAATATAATATTGATAAATTACACTTGGAACATTTTAAAAATTAAATTCTGGTTATTAATAACTAAGAAGATTAATATACGTCCTTTATTTTGCAAATTTACAATCTAGGAAACGACCGTTTTTCATACACTTTAAAAATTGCTAATTTTTAAAACCTTAAATATCCAATAACTCATTCTAATTATCTATACTAGTTTTATACCCCTACTTTATCTTTTCTTACTAATATTATTAAAAGTACTTTTTATGCTTATTTTAGATTTAATTTTATTATTAAATTATGTGAGAATTAGCTTATTAAATATTTTTTTCTTTATAAGAAATAATTTATATTGTATAAATTATATAGTGACACAAAAAAGGTAAAACCACATGAAAGCTTATAAAAGCTATATTGATAATAATGGAAAATTAGCAATTCCTAGCAAAATTAGAAAATACTTGCATCTTAAGGTTGGTGATGAAGTTACAATTAAATACTCAGAATCAAAATTAATTGTTTCTACCTTTCATTCTAACATAGAAAAAGCACGGAATATTTTAGAAAAATATGGAAACTTAGACCTACAAAAACAATTAAAATTGATGAGAAAAGAAAATGCAGATAAATTCTAAACTAAAAGGCAAAAAATGTTTGCTAGACACATCAGCCCTTATAGCTTTGTTAAAAAAAGAATCTGGTTACGAAGTAATAGAAAATGTAATAGCTAGTAGTGCTATCTCGTCGGTTAATTTAAGTGAATTGGTTGCAGTTCTTACTAGAAGTGGTGTGTCAGAACAAGATATTGACGAAATCATTTCAGACTTAGTACCAGAAATTGTACCATTCTGCGAAGCTATAAGTATTAGAACTGGCAAGCTAGCTAAACTGACTCAAAACTACGGCTTATCTCTAGGAGATAGAGCGTGCATAGCCCTTGGTATCACTCTAGGGCTTCCTATCTATACGGCTGATAAAGTTTGGGCTGAACTTAAACTGGAAAATACCGATATTAGGTTGATTAGATAAACTATTATATTACAAACTTTTATATAAAATGTTTATTTTAGGTACACCCAAAAAATACATTACTTAATAAACAAAATTACCCAAAATAATTATTTATTATAGGTCTAATTCTAATTAATATACAAAAATCATTAATAACATACCTAAAATAGACGAGTGACTTAATTCCTTTTGATTGTGCCATTAAGTATCTCCTCAAAAATAAAAGGGTAATGCCTCTATTTTACAGATAAACGAATTAGAAGGAGATACATTCAATAAGAGTGCCAATAGCTTTATGATACCAAACCTTGATGTAAACAATAATCTTCCTGTATTAGACAAAAGATTCGTGGATAAAATTATCAATAGGTACAGAACAAAATATCCAGAATTATTCTTTGACTTACTATTCCTTTTTGAAATAACTAAGCCAAAGCTAGAAACAAGGAATATTAGTTTTCCTGATCCCATCGAAGACCTGATAATTGGTTTTAGAGAGCATTTTAGCAGGTCTCTCCTAATACTTCCAATAAAACATAAAAAACAAATGGTTGATCCGTCGGAGAAATTATATAAATTTTTTTTATTCATTTATGTATTTGGTATAGTTCTCGATAACTGTTCAGAAAATGACAAGTTACATCTCCTTAAGGAGTTCTCAATTAAATGTAGAAAGAACCCAAATCCAAGTGGTACTTTGCAGAAAATAAGAAGCTTTTACCATGAGCTGAAAACCATTTTCTTTTTCCTATATTCTAGATATAAAATAGATCATTTACCTGAAAGAGAAAAAAAACAAGTCCGTAATATTAGTCCTTCAGATGCTGTTCTTTCTCATATTGAGACAAGAGATATTATAAATCTGCAATGCAAAAGCATTTCTTTGCAAATAGGTCATCCAATCACAAGTGATGCAGCTTCATTGTTTTATAATCTGTTGAGAGATGAACAACAGCTGTACAGCAACTTATATCCTTTAGATTGTGACTTTTCTATTGAGTTTACTTTTAATAGTCCATTGAATCAAAAAGATTACACGGCTTATATGTTATTTGATGATATAAAGCACAATAATTCAAGGGTTAAATTAACCAAATTTCCCGGAATATATAGAATTAATTCTGAAGAAGATAGGAAACAAAAAAGATTAATGGGCTTCATAGCACCTCAATCGCCCAACCATCAACATGTTATCATTTTACATTCTTTACATAGAAATGAAATGGAGACTCTCCTACAAACAGCAATAAAGCAAAAAATAAAACGGCAACAAGAACAAAGGAAAGATAATAATCCTATAATTTACTCTTTTGAGTTATATGGGCCTCAAGTGGATAGTGATAATTGGTCAAGTTGGTTAATAACTTCTGAGGATGTATTACTCAAAGGCAAACCTCACCCAGCTGTAACTATATTTTCTTCTAACTCATGGTTAGTGGCATGGGATAAAATCATAACAGATTTTTTAAAAAGTAAGAGATCTTAGAACATGTCTGGAAAGTTTTTAAAACTCAGCTAATCTCTTTTACGAATTGTAATATTCTATAAAAGGTAAATAAATATTTATGGACACATGGGTTTTATGGACGTATTTTTGTAACGTGCCAAATTAAATTGCCTAATTTGAGCCACTTTATTTTGCGTATATGTAGTTTACCATTTTCGTGAGAATTCATCGACGACGTGTTCATCGGTAAAGTTCAGATATATAGAAGTAGTAGCTAGTCTATCGTGACCCAGTATTTTTTGTACAGAAGCTAATGAGATGTTTTTTTGTAAGGCTAACGTTGCGAAGGTATGTCTTAAAATATGAGGAGTTACTGGTTTTGATATTTGAGCTCTATTGGCAATTTCTTTGACTACCTTTTGAACTTGTCTAGGACCAATTGGGAATTTATCAGTTATGGCAAAATAATGTTCCAGAAGAGATTGTACTCGGTTAGACATTGGTACAACCCTTTTCTTTGTCTGTTTTCCATATGGTCCGCCTTTTCCACTAATACGAATAGATTTTTGTTGCCAGAGAATATTTTGCGGAGTAAGGCTACAAAGTTCAGATACCCTAAGCCCGGTATCTAGTAAAATCCAAATAATAAGCTTTTCTTGAACAGAGTTACAAGCTTGATAAAGTTTATCAGCTTCTACTGGGGTAAGTGGTTCTCTTTTAAATTGGTAAGCCATATTAGTTAATTTTTTCTAAATTTCACTGTTGTTTTCTGATTAGTTCGTTTTATACTAAAATATACGTATTATATTCGTAAAATGTGAATTACAGCATATTAATAATAGTTTTATATTAGGGCAAGCAATTAATTGGTGTAGAGATAAATTTAGTAACTTTATTATAGCTTATTATAAATTTTAACTATTCGCAAAACTAGGCGGAAGACGAACTACGTATACGCAAAATAAAGTGGCTCAAATTAGGCAATTTATCTTGGCACGTTACAATATAGTTAAAACAAACAAGTCTTGTTTTGGAATCGCAAAAACATGTGTTTTTGAGAAAGTTAATTTTTACGATTCCTGAATTCAAGTAGCTAAGTATTTTAGAAAAAAGTAACTAAACTAATTATTCTTATGTAGTTTTCTCTATTTCTTATTTACAAAAATATTGCTTTTTGATAAATAATCTCAAAAAATAGTTACTGCTCTTTTTATACAAAATTAAACTTTATGAAAAATTATGCTATTAAGAGAAAAGTTAATCATTATAGAAAGCAGCTTGCGCTTCTATATAAAGAAGCTAAAGAGCCAATATTGGAGAATATTATTAGTACTTCACGAATTTATGTAAATGAAGAAGTACATTACGATAATTGGAACGGTGGCACAACTAGTCATCACTTGATATTCTATTTGGACGAAGAAGTGTATGGCAGCATTGGGGGCTTAGAAAAAATACCCAAAATAGTACAAAGAATTAGGGATGATTTTAATACAGTGTCAAGCTCGGTACCTGATGAATTTATAAGTGCAGTACATATAGAACTATTTAACTCTGAAGACACTGAATGTCAAAATGCAATTCAACCTGATGACGTAATCTCCATACATACAGGCTATTCTAAATTCTGGCGTCCTGATCACTTAAAATTGTTTGTTAGTCATAAAAGTGATCATAAAAAGCTTGTCAATGAGCTTTCAGATTCTTTATTGCCTTACGGAATTTCTTGCTTTGTAGCTCATGAAGACATTGAGCCTACGACAGAATGGAGGAATGAAATTGAAAAGGCATTACGTTCTATGGATGTATTTTTAGCTTTCTTAACTGATAACTTTTCAGATGGGGATTGGACAAATCAAGAAGTCGGATTTGCGATTGCTCGAGGAGTTCCCATTATACCTTTAAAAATATCATCTAAAAACCCATGCGGTTTTATGTCTATATATCAAGCCCTACAGGGCCAAGTTGATAACCCAAAACGTTTGGCTAAAGGCATCTTTAATTTAATAAGTCGAAAATTCGACAAAAAGAACTTAGTAAGGAAAGCAGCTATAGCAGCATTTATAAATAGTACTAGCTTTTTCGACGCAGATGAGGCTTTTAAAAGACTTCAAGACTTCAAAGACTTTACAGACATCGAACTAGAAAACTTAGTAAACGGATTTAATAGCAATAATCAACTTTATGAATGCTATTAAATCAATGGTAAAAGCCAATTTTTTAATTTTATAAAGTCGAATAGCACAAAGAAATATGAAATGGAGGGTAGGAAAATTAATTTAGTAAATGATGAAGAAATACCTTTTTGATTCATAATATAGGAATTATGGTTACGAATAATTGGCCAAATATCTTTTGTTAAACTGTCCATTAAATCGAAAAGTAAGCTACATTGTCTATTATATACCGAATTACGATTTAATGCACAGCATTTTAGCGTGTTTTTTCGGTGCCATAAACTTATAAATTTGTAGACTGCAGGAAAAAGAATACTCAAACCTCTTATTAGTAATACTATTTATTATTTCCTACTGTGGCAGTACAGCAATAGGTGACTTTTGTTGTACTGTATAATGTACATATTTGTATATATTAATAATTATTAAGTTTAATAACTAATTAGTTATACTATTGTTGTATTATTTATTTTAATAGTTTAATTAATACTATATTTAGTTATTATTTAATTATTAGATAATTTATTTTAATTACTATTGACTTTATGTATTATTAAATATATACATTATTAAATGTAATAAAATAATAATTATGAAAATAATTAAATTAGTTAGTATATGGAATCCAAAAGGGGGACAGGGTAAAAGTACACTTGCAATTAATCTTGCAGCTGCTTCGGTAGAATTAGGATTAAAACCTCTCATTATTTGTCAAGACCCCCAAGGAACTTCCCTGTTATATTATAAATCAGGCAACTTGCCTTTTGAGGTTGTTGATAGCGTACCAACTGATCGCCCTGACGCAGATATAGTCATATTCGATCATCAGGCTAGTGATTGGGAAGTACCTAAAAACCATTTAATCGTAATGCCATTGAAACCTGCAAGAGATCAATATGCTACTTACATTGATGCTTATAGAAGAGCTGAGCTGTTAGGCAAAAAAATCATTACTGTAGTAACTGATGGACAGGAACATCGAGCTAACGAAAAAGATACTATTGATTATTTAAAAAGCAAAGGGGCTTGTGTTATTCCATCTAGTGGGGTATTTAGCCGTGCCGCTAGTGAATATATAACAATCTTTGATCAAAAGATGAATAAAGCTTACAAAATAAGGGAACGTAGAATGGAAATTAATAAAATTCTAGCCGCAATATTAATTGAAAATGAGGAAACAAAAAATGATAACTAATAACTGGATAGATGAAGAGAACGCAAGAGCAACCGAATTAGCAAAATCAGGAAATACTACAAACAGTAGAGCCCCAATACTAGTAAAAAATACAAAACAACCGACCCCAATTCGTCGTATTAGAAGTATCTATATTCAAGAATCGCACGGCTTGGCTTTTGACAAACTAGTATTTGAACAGAAAATAACAAAAGGAAAAAAAGCTCCAGAGCTAATGGAAGAAGCAATTGAGTTATTAATTGAAAAGTATAGCTCAAAAGAATAAGTAAGGAATTTTTCGCATAGTTAACATAAAAACTTATCATGAACAAAATATAAAAATGCAGAACTTTGTAGATATACCAGATGAACATAAAATTGAAGCAAAACCTAATAAATCATTTCCAGTCCCACTAAATGAATATGAATTATCATTACTGCAACAAGTCTCTCAAAATCTAGATAAGTCACAAAGATATACATCAAGGATGATCTTAGTTAGAGCACTGGAAATTGAATTAAAAAGATATAAATTAAATTTGACGCCATATTTTTCAACTGCCCAAAATATAAAAATCCAAACCTTTGTAGATATACCAGATAAACATAAAATTGAAGCAAAACCTAATAAATCATTTCCAGTACCGCTGAATGAATATGAATTATCATTACTGCAGCAAGTATCTCAAAATTTAGATAAGTCACAAAGATATACATCAAGGATGATCTTAGTTAAAGCACTGGAAATTAACTTAAAAAGATATAATTTTGATAGGAGCTTAGTTAAAGCACTCATTGATGATCTTATTCCGTTTTAGTTTTTAAGTGATTAAATAGAAAAAATAGCATAAACATATTAAATCAAATGAATAAGTCATATTTAACTTTCTTTTCCCTTACCTTCCTTGTTCTTATAATATTGTTCAATTATGTACTCTGCTTGAGCTTTCTTAGTCCTTTTATTCTCTGCTGCTTCTTCTGCGATTTTCTGTAATAAGTCTTCATCTAACGAGATCAACGTATTTTTTAGATTAGCCATAACCTTAAATTTTAATTATTTATACTTATTAATAATAAACTATTTTTTATCAGTGTAAATATTAAATATATATATCTTATTCTAAGACTATATAAATAATTATAGAATATAATAGATAATTATATATATAATATATTGATGTTATATATAATATATATTGATGTTATACTAAGTTTAGTGTATATTATATATATAATATAAAAATGAATAGAGTATTTATATGAAAAAAGATTCAGAGACGAAAGAAGTAAAAATCCATAGAAAAGATGGGCAAAATAAATAAAACAGAAGGAACAATGATAAATTTTATAGACAGTTTAAGTATTAAGACACAATTAACTATTTTACTAAGTGCAATTTTTTTGGTTCTTATTGTTTTATTTACAGTATACAGAATTAATCCCGGACAAATAGGAATAGTAGTTAATTTACTTGGAGAAAACAAAGGCGTAGAAGAAAAATCATTAAAAGTAGGTGTTAATTTTATTGCACCTTGGAAAGAGGTGTATAAATTTCCTACTTTTGATCAGAACCATACTTGGGAAGATATTAAATTCCAAACGCAGGAAGGGCTACAAGTATCAAGTAACATAGGTATTACTTTTTCATTAGAACCGGAGAAAATACCTATTCTTTTTGCTAAGTATAGGCTAGGAATACAAGAAATCACAGATACATTCATAAAAAATAATGTAAGGGATGCTATTAATATAGTTGCCTCAAAGATGAGGGTAGAAGATTTATACGGGGAGAAAAAGGAAGAATTTTTTATAAGGTCAAAAATATCCTTCATGAGGAATTAAAGCCGATAGGTTTTAATTTACATAAAGTTTATATTATTGGCAATTTTGATGTTCCATCTATTGTCACAGAAGCTTTAAATAGAAAAATTGAAGCTATACAGAGAGCAGAACAAAGAGAAAACGAGTTAAGGGAAGCGGAAGCCGAAGCAAAAAAGCAGATAGCAACAAGTGAAGGATTAGCTAAAAGCAGACTTATAGCTGCTCAAGCAGAGGCAGAAGCTAACGAAAAACTCGCTAAATCTCTTACTCCTGAGTTAATAAAACTTAAATTCCTTGAAAGATGGGATGGTGTTTTACCTAAAGTTACTGATGGTAAAAACTTTATTTTAAATTTAGATCAAATTGATCAGAAAAGGTAATTTCTTAACCCTCGCTCAACCTTTTAATTATATAAAAAACCAGGAAACTTATATGAACATTATACTAGGTCTGATTTCTGCTTATATTACGATTTGTATTATATTATGCCTTACATACTTGATTCCTCATACAATACCGCAAAATCTGGCACGCTCTCTAGAAGATGCCCCAAAAAACCGAATTGTAAACGTTGAAATAGGAGATAATGACCTAAGTTATGTCAAACTCTGCTCATCAGGTAAAATTCGCCACATTGAAAGTATAAATCCATCCAGTTTAATATTTAAAGAGTACAGGACAGAACCTAATAACCATGAATCCATAATATTCTTTCATCCTAATTCTACTCAAAATACTGAGTTCCCTTTAAAAATAATTACTGAAAATGGAAACATTAATTTGAATATTAAGATTGTTCCTAACAAAGAACTAGCAGCAATTGTAGGAGAACCTTTGATTATGGAAATGGCTACCCCTACCCCCAGATTTTTTAACTCATTTGTTGAAAAAGTAAAAATGAAATACGATTTAAAAAATGAACAGATGCCCTGTTCTATTTCCTTTTTTGCTGATGAAATAGATAACAGAACAAAAAATTTTATTAAAAAATTTGAACCAAATACAAACCCGACCAATTCGCTTAAACTAGCAGAGCTAGAACTAAGAACTAAAGATCAGGAATTCAATTCATCATACTACACTAAATACTACTGTGATTTTAAGTGCCGCAAAAATAAGAGAAATCTAACCAACATCAGTGACCTGATAACTGCATTTATACTTTACCCTCTTGATTTGCGTCCGCAATTAATCAATTAATCCAAATAGGTAATATTATGAAAGCCATAAATACTCAAACAAAGAACATCAAAAAACCTCAAGAACCACTATCATACACAGAAACCCTAGGTGGTATATTGTTGCTGGTTTTTGTACTTTCTATTTTTGCATTTCTTCCAACCCCTCTATTAATAATATTATCAATGGTATTAATATTTTTGACTATTATTCTATTTATAGGGTTTATAGAGCTACTAATCAGCAAAGATCGTATAACAATTATAATCCAAAATCTTTTATTATTACTAGTTATGTGCGGAATTACCACTTGGTACATAGTTTCTATCGTCAATACCGGTTATTATACTGTAAAACCAGAAGAAATCACCTTTGTAGGAAATCCAGACAATCACAATGAAATCAAGGAATTATCTGCTGGAGATCACTTTCTTCCGTTATCAAAAAATTTACTACGTAACTTATATACTTTTCCTCAAAAGGAAACTTATAATTGGAAATTAAGTATTAGACCAGATAAGGATACCTTACTAAATAGTCAACAGCAATCCGAATATTTTTTTTACATCGATCTAATTTTTGATATTACTTTAACAAAAGATAAAGCTTTGGAATTGCTAATAACTCACAAATCAGACTTAGAAACACTTGTAAAAAAAGTAGTCCAACCTAATATACAAAACTCTCTTAATCAATTAGGTCAAATACTTAGTTTAGGCAATTTTTCTAATCAAAAAGAACAAATTGAAAAAGAAATCACTAATATCGTGAATAAAGAATTGAATTCTGCAGGTTTATCCGAGCATGCTATTTTGTGGCTAAAATTAGGAGATTCACCAAAAATCAAATTGACTAGACAGAAGATAAAAGATGAAGTAAATAAATATTTTTAGGTTATGCTGTATAGTTCTCTGTTATTTTTCTTCATTAGTTATGATATTATTAAGCAAGAAGCCAAACGCTCTTTAAGGCGTTGGGTAATTCATGAAAAACTGTTGTTAGAGTTCAACTTATAATATATAATGTACAGTGCCTAATTATGGAATACATTTATGAATTTAAGTTTTAAGATGCAAATACTTTTATCAAGATATTTGCCATTTCCCCCTTTTGGATTTCCCTTCTAACAGGATTATTATTCTTTAACAATATTTTAAAATACCATATATTAAACGATTTTAACGCTGGCTTACTTCATGTTTTAATTTTGATGAATATCTTTGCCTTTTTCCTTTTAAAATACAAAAGATATGAACTAAAAATTAGTCAAAAAGAATGGCAAGAAATTTGTACTTTTCTTAAAAGAAAATTCCCTCAATATGATTTTAATGATGATTTTTACTGCACCGAAGTTTTTGACAGGAACAATGACTTTAAATACACTGAACTTTTTTTAAAACTTGGTAGTGATTATCGAGTAGTAGTTGAAGAGTTTAAAATTAGTAAATTTAAATCCTCTCCTGAGATTTTAAAAATTTTCAAATAAACAAATACAGCATATAGAAAATTATTTTAATAACGTGGACCAAATAATTGGTAAAAAAATCTATTCTTTGAGATTAGATAATAATATGTCTCAAAGTGAACTAGGCAAAAAGATTGGAGTTTCTGCTCAACAACTGCAAAAATATGAAAATGCTAAAAATAGAATTAGCGCAGCACGATTATCCTTAATAGCAAAAGTTTTAGATAAGGATATCTCGTATTTTTACCAAACTTAAACCAGAAAGTTATAAATTGAATTTGCCGCCATCTTTTTCAACTGTTCAAAATATAAGCAATGCTTCTTGCACTTACAATGAATTAACTTAACCAGGGTTTTCTACAATCTTATCAACAAAATTGTTGATAACTTATTTGTTAAAACTAATTCCTGTTTTTTAGCTTCACTATTTCCTCTAAACTTAGGCTCGTTACGGGAAATTAGCCGGAGTTATTGAAATTTAATACCGGTTAGGTTTTTATTAAAACTTTTCGCATATTTGAAATATTTATAGTTTTCCCCTTAGCCAACCACCACGCTTTGCTAGCTTCAAATAAAAACGTATCAAAGTCTGATTGGTCAAGTTGATTTTTAGGCCCAAGTAGTCTAGCTATTAGTTTACTTTCCATTTTTATAAATTTATTACCATCACTTAAGAACAAAACACTTTTTTTAATTATCTTTCCAAACATAGCTCCATCTTTGTATAAAACTATATGCCCTTTACTTTTTATCACATTAACATTAGACATTGGCGATAATATCTCAAGTATTACATTAACAAATTCTTCCTGAATCATAAATTAATTAGTTTATTTTTATTAAGGAAGTTTAAATTTAGTATTTTAAGAAAGATTTGTAAAGTAAAACCTGATTATATTATCTAATTATTAACTTTTTATGTATATGTTTTGGTTACTCCTCTAGGTTAAACCACTTAGAGGAGACTAATTGTAAGGAATTTTATCAAAGTAATTTATATATACTTGTTTTTGGTAAGGCCACATCAAAAACACAAGTGTATGGATTTATTTTAAACTCTTTTTGATTATATTCTCAACTGCTTGTGACGTAAAATGGAAGAATGATCAAATATATACACAAAAGCCACAATGTTACTGTTTTACTATATCAGATGGCATTTCCAGCGAAATATCGCTGAGCGGTGTTTGCTGGATCGGTCAATCAAGTATTTCAAAAAGTATGTTTAGGGATAGGCAAGAGATATCAGATAAAATTTTTAGAAATAGGGAATGACCAAGTTCCTGTCTATTTTTTAGTACAATCTATACCAACGCTACAGCGTAACAAAAATAGTAACAATAAATTAAAAGTGTTCCAGTCCGTCAAATATTCAGACTACGCTCCCAGGTAAAAAAATTATATATATTTTTAGTTTACCTTTATTTCTTTTGTTGATAGGGTTAATTTCTTAATAAGCATCATATCAACTCCTATATAAGATTAAAAAACCAAAAGTCTGTTACTAAAGTTCAACTTATACGTTGACAAATGTCAATCTATTCTCAAAGATTATAGGTTAGAGCAAAGGTTTTAATGTATATAAGTTTTGGGGATAATTCATTTTCATAAAAAATCCCAGTTAATATTAAAATATAAATTTGTCATTTCTAATTATCTTATTTTAACTAATAATTTAACTAGAACAATGTTGGAGTTAAATCATGCAATTTAATATTGATACAGTAGTCTTTATTGTGTTTTTAACCCTTAATCTTGTAGTAGGCCTTTACTATGGAAGAGGAGTAAAAAACATAAAGGATTACTCTTTAGGAAACAGAAATTTTTCTACTGGGGCTTTAGTTTCTACAATAGTTGCTACGTGGATTGGCGGGGATTATCTTTTTATAACGATAGCTGAGGTTTACACCACCGGATTACATTACGCTATTGGTTGTTTGGGGATGGTAGTGTGCTTATTCCTAAATGCGTATGTTTTTGTTCCAAAAATGAGTGAATTTCTAGGGAGCATTTCTGTAGCTTCAGCAATGGGAGATTTATATGGGAAACACGTAAGACTTATATCAGCTATAGGAGGAGCTATTGCTTCCGCAGGTTTCATAGCAGTACAGTTTAAAGTTTTCGGTTATATTTTAAATGATTTTTTAGGATTATCTGGAAACTATCCAATTTTTTTAGCTGCATCTGTAGTGATATTATACTCTAGCGTTGGAGGAATTAGATCAGTTACTTTTACAGATGTGATACAATTCTTTACTTTTGGCGTATTAATACCTGTTTTGGGTATCGTTATATGGAACGACTTAAGCAGTCTTCCTACCTTTAATCTAGTAACTGCTGTTCAACACCCTCTATTTAATTATGAAGAGT
Organism: Candidatus Megaera endosymbiont of Mesostigma viride; assembly: GCA_020410825.1. GTDB lineage: Bacteria > Pseudomonadota > Alphaproteobacteria > Rickettsiales > Rickettsiaceae > Megaera > Megaera polyxenophila. The sequence goes on along the minus strand of CP084577.1, from coordinate 47,857 downwards.
TCTTAGGTCTTTCGAATCCTAAATTTTGGTCGGTATTATTATTGTTTCTGCTTTTTTCCATACCAGATTTGAACCCAACTATGTTCCAGAGAGTGGCCATAGGACGTAGTGTCTCTCAGGTTAAAAAAGCTTTTAGTATTTCAGCTATATTACTAATGTTAATTTTAATTGGAATGGCATGGATTGCATTTCTTCTATTCAATATCGACCCTAATCTTAATCCTAAAGACTTAGTACAATACATAACAAATAACTACGCTCATACAGGACTTAAAAGTTTTATAATGGTAGGTGTAGTAGCCATGTGTATGTCTACAGCTGATTCTAATATAAATGCTTCATCAGTTCTATTAACTCACGATTTTTGTTATCCACTAAATATAAAATTTAAAAGTGAATTAGTCTTGTCCAAAATTATTTCGGTATTACTTGGGGTAATTTCCATATATTTAGCATTACTTGATTATGATTTGTTACCGCTGGTATTTATGACCCAAAGTTTCTATATCCCAATAATTGACGTACCTCTTATATTGGCTATCTTGGGTTTTCGTAGTACGACAAAATCAGTTTTAATAGGTATGGGAGCAGGCTTTGTAAGTGTTATAGTATGGCGAATATATTTTATGGATACTACTGGGGTTGATAGTATTCTACCTGGAACAATTGTCAATTTAATATTCTTTATGGGAAGTCATTATCTATTAAAGCAAAATGGAGGGTGGATTAATAAAAAAAATAACCAATTGTCTTGTAGTAACGGAACTATAGGTAAACATAAATTTCATCAACTTGTAAAAGCTATTACAGAATTTGATTTAATGGTTTTTTGTAAGAATAATTCACCTAAAAGGGACTTAACTTATACTAGTTTTGGGATATTTTCTACTATTTCCACTATCTCCACTATGTACTCCATATCTAACGTTATCGATGGCCAAAACAAAGATACAATATTACCATTTTATGAGATTATGCTTGTATTATCTGTGTGTTTTACGACTTATCCTATTTGGCCATCAACTATAAAAAAAGATAATATTGCACAGGTAGCTTGGAGTATAAGCATCTTTTTCCTATTAATTTTTTGTAGTAGCTTTTTTCTAATGTTAAGCAACTTTAGCCATTTGCAGTTTGTAGTATTTATTGTCAACCTAATAGTAGCTGCAATATTAACTCGATGGAAATTATTACTTACTATGATGATAGTAGGTATTTATTCAAGTATAAAAGCTTATCAATACTATACAGGTATAGATAATATTGTTATTAATACTGCTTCTACTTCACTTATTATCTATACCTTTTTACTAGCTGGTACTGCTATTGTTATCTTTTTTAGACCCAAACAAGCTTATGAAGAAGAAATAGAACAAAAATCAAATTATTTAGAACATAAAGTAATAGACCAGAAGAAAGAACTAACTAAGCTATATGAAATTAAAAATGAGCTTTTACGAAACCTAGAACATGAAACACGTACTCCAATTACTGGTATTACTAGTCTTGGACAGGTTTTATGGGATAACTACGATAAATTTAATGAAGAACAAAGGCGTAATGCAACCAAAGATATTGCTGATAGTTCTGAAAGATTAACCAGTTTAGTAAATAATCTAATTGATTTATCAAAGCTTAATAATATTAACTATCAGTTAAATAAATCTCAAGTAAACTTAACTGATTTAGTTCACGAAAGATTAGAACTATGTAAAAAGTTATATATTCAGGATAAAGATGACTTATGGTTTAATTTACAAATAGAGGATGAATTAACTGTATTATGTGATGAATACTACATTTCACGTACTATCGATAATATTATAGTAAATGCTATTCAATACTGTAAACAGGGAACAATTACAATTGAGCTAAAACCAGAACAAAGTAATACTATTCTCTTTAGTGTAAAAGACGAAGGGATAGGTATTCCAAAAGATGAACTATTTGAAGTTTTTGAACCATTTACCGTTAGTTCAAATACTAAAACTCCTGCAGGTGGAAGAGGTATAGGGCTTGCCTTATCTAAAAAAGTTATTGAAGCACATAACGGTCAGATATGGGCTAAACAGAACCAAGACAAAGGGGTTACTGTTGCATTTACTTTGACAATTAATGACTAATGACTAACGAACATTAGGAATTACCTACTGTTAAAAAGCGTGCAAGAATGCCCCCACTTGAGGAAATGATTCTATAACAATCTGAACCCACATTTTCTATATCAAAATCAGAACTTAGAATAAAAAATATTATAATACATCTGTAATACTTAAGAAATACAGATGTATTACTTAAGTATTACTAAATAAAATATTATATTTCCCTACCTATAGTAATGATATCCTAGGAAAAGACTAGTGTTCATGTATGTTCTAATGCGAAACTGGCGTTAGTTAAGATATATAAAGCAATGGGAAGAATGACCGGTGAAATAAGTAGGTTTTTCTTGAAAGAATTAAGATTATATTATATTATATCAGATAATGATAACAAGTATAATAGGTATTAATATGAGAACTATTGTTGACATACCTGATTCACAAGTAAAAATTCTAGATCAGGTATCAAAAAAGAAAAATGTATCAAGAGCAAGTCTTATAAGGGAAGCTCTAACAAAATACATAAATAGCTACAGTAATAGTAAAAAAAGTTATGAATTAGCATTTGGGGTTTGGAAAAGGAAAAAATTGGACAGTTTGGACTATCAGCAAAAATTAAGGAATGAGTGGGACTCATGAAAGCTGTATTTGATACTAATATATTGATAGATTATTTAATTGGTAATCTGTTAGCCAAAAAAGAAATCGAGCAGTATCATTCCCCTCAAATCAGTATAATTACAAAAATGGAAATACTAGTTGGGGTAACCGATAATGAAGAAATAATAAAGGAGTTTTTGAATGGTTTTAATATAATTCCTCTTAATGACAAAATTGCTGAAATTGCAGTTAATATAAGAAAGGAAAATAAAATAAAAATCCCAGATGCTATAATCTGGGCTACTGCAAAATACACAGATAGCTTATTAATAACTAGAAATACCAAAGATTTTCAAGGATTAGGAGCTGATATTAAGATCCCATATAATGTCTAAGAAGGTTGTAAGATCAACCTTTAACTAATGTAAAATATAAAAATTTTATATTTTTTTTGATAAGCCCTTGAATTATAAACATCAAAAAGTATTACTACAGTAGTATATTTGTACTAGTTAAGTAATACGTTCGTATTACTTAACTAACTTATTTATTTTGTTTTTGATTTGTTTTTGATTTAAAATTAAAATAGTCTTTGCGTAAAAAAAAGTATTTAATATAATACATTAGCATTACCAAAGTAATACAAATGTAACACAAAAAAATCAAACGTAAATTATGAGCTGTAAAATTCTTGCTATAATAAACCAAAAAGGCGGGGTAGGAAAATCTACAATTTCTGTAAACCTTGCTTATGGCCTTCATTTAAAAAAGAAAAAAGTTCTTCTTATTGACTTAGATCCCCAATGTCACTCAAGTTGTATTTATTGTCCTACAATACCCGCAGATAAAACTATCTCTGCCGCTTTTACAAATAAAAAACTTAACTTAAGAGACATAATGTTACCAGCAATAGTTCAAGAACAAACTATTGATACACTAAATATTATACCTTCTAATATAAAACTAGCAACCGTGATAGAGCAAATCAGCGGAGCTCTTTATAGAGAAAAAATTCTTAAAAATCATATTGACAGAATTATAAATGATTTTGATTATATAATTCTTGATTGCCCACCAACCCTAGGGATATTAGCTATTAATGCTATATATTGCGCTACTTCCATTATTGTTCCTACTAGTTTTGGTAAATATTCGCTAGACGGAATGGCTGACTTACTTGGGGCAATCAAAGAAATAAAAGAAGGTCAAACATATAATTTTTTTGTTTTAAAAAATTTATATGAACAAAGAAATACTCAAACAAACAGATACATCCATGAACAATTAAAATCGCTCAGTGACAACACATTTACAACGACAATCAGGAAAAATGAAGCAATTAATCAGGCTCAGATAACAAGCTTACCTATACAAGTATTCAACCCTTCTTCAAAAGGTGCTCAAGACTTTAACCTCCTTACAGAAGAGGTTATCCATTATGCTTAATAAGAAATTAAATTCGCTATCAGAATCAAAACTTTCTAAGACACTTACACAAATTACAGAAGGTAGTAATATAGAAAAAACTGGTTTTATCAAATCGCCTAATAAATCTTCTTTGTTTAAAACTAAATCGTTTAGACTAAGAGAAGCTGATTTTATAAGTTTATCAACTATTACAACAAAAATTAATAATAGTGATGAAAGAATGAGTTATTCTGATTCTCAGGTTATAAGGGGTATAATAAATTATATCTCAGATAATATGGACAATAACCTTAAAAAACTTTTGCCTTATATAAAAAGTTCCTCATAAAACAGCTTTTCTCTTTGGAATAAAAGGTTTTTTTTAATCACTTATGTATTACAGATGTATTACTTACGTAATACACTTATATTTCTTTTTTTTAATATATATTACTTTAATAAAACAAAAATAATACAATTTAGATAAAAAAATAATATTTATTGTTGTTTTTAAATAATACGTATTGATTTCGTATTATATTTACTATATGTATTAAACAATACGGTGTTTTGGCGTACATATCAACGGTAAAGTATAAAGAGATAGCAACTTATGGCTAAAACAAACATCCCAGATGGAAAAACTAAAATATCAATTAACATCCCAGAAAGGTTATTGATTGAATTAGATACTTATAGAGAAGAAACAAAACAGGATCGCTCAAGTTGGATTACAAGTGCAATTATGGAAAAAATAGCAATGATAAAGAAAAACAAGTAAAAATAATAAAAAAGGAGTTAAACCTAGAAAAGCTTAACCCCATGTTTCCTATTATAAATTAAATAAGCCTGCAAGCATTATCTAATAATAGAAATAAGTACTATTCATAATAGGCATAATGAGATTAAAAGTCAAGGTTTTACTCCGTAAATAAGGAGTAATTATGGGACGTAAATCTACTTTCGCTACTAATGTTGCACACAAGCAATACAAAATTATTCATCACCCTATATTAACTGGGAACATTACGCCTCATGATTGGTACAAGAAATTTACCAACAGTCGTGGCAGGCCTGATCTTTCCTTAATTTCTGTTCTTGCGGAAATTGTTTATTGGTATCGTCCCAAAAAGGTAAAAGATAACCAAACAGGTGATATTACTTATGTAAATAAGTTTCTTGGGGATGCCTGGCAAACTTCTTATGAACATTTCGAGAAAAAATTCGGGTTTAATCGGGAAAAACTTCGGAGAATTTTTGTCAAACTAGAACAAATGGGTATTTGCTATAGAGAATTCCGCAATGTTAAGTTAAGAGGCCAGACTTATAACAACAGGCTATTCATTCACTTAAGTCCTCAGTTTTTAAGTTCTTATGCAGATAATAAAAAATTTACCGAGCTAAAAACTATCAACAATCCCGTCAAACCTGATTTTTCTGTGCCTAAAAAAGAGGGGGGCTCTCCTCATTTTAGAGGAGATCATATAATAGATGATCAGGATAAGAATAATATATTTAAAAATAGATCTATTGCAAGCGAATCTAATTTTTATAAAAATTCTTTTGGAGAAGAAAATCCGATAAAAAAGGTTATTCGATTTAATCGTAATGAAGTTAAAGAATTGAAAGACTTCTACCCACTAAATAAAGACGATTGTTATAAATTACAATCATTATCAGGAAGAGAATTTTCGCTAAATAGCATGAATGAAATATTGCTTGATATGTCAAAACGCTTAACTGATCGCTATTTTAAAAGTAAAAAAGCGTTCTTAAGCTATATGGGAAAGGTTTTTTGCCATGAAAAGAGGAATGCGGTAAAAATCAATAATGATAGTTTTAAAATCAGAAATAATCTAACCCTAGAGGAAATAGAAAATAAAGAAAGGGAAAAATACTTAAGTAAAATAGAAGAAAGCTGTCAAACTTTGCCACAAGGGCTACTTAAGAAGAGGTTAGCATCCCGCCTTGCGCCTAAAACAGCTTATGATTTGCTTCAGGCATGTAAGGCCGCAGATATTAGAGAGAGTACGTTTTACCTTCATTTATCGACTTATGTAGAAATAACAGCTGCAGAAAAGGAGCAAGTCCTTCAGGAAATACGATCCATTTATCGACAAGATCATATTACAGATGGCGAATCTGTTTATATTCATGAACTTCAGATAATTATGCCGGCAAAAGCGACTATAACGCCGATTGATCAGAATAAAACAAAAAAATCACCATTACCGGTAGGAATGTGGGGTAGGGTGAGGGAAAAATTAATAGAGATTTATGGTGAAGCAACTGACCGTAATTGGTTTTCAAAGCTTACAACAAATATTAATGAAGAACGGAGAGAGATTAAACTCAAAGCTGCAACTAGTTTTTCTAAAGATTGGATAGAAACTAATTATTTCCACGCTATAGAGAGGCTAGTCAATAACGAGCAGTTTAAGGTTTATTTTTGCTAAGTGTAGATTTTTTATGTTTAAAAAGCTTAGAGTGGAAAAGAGCAACAGATTAACCCATTGAAATTATAAGATCAATCAAGATTTTTGTTGAAGTTGTAATAAAAAAGTTTATTTATTATAAGTAAACCAATTGTAAAAAAAAATTCTTGTAAATTTCTATGAAAGATAAAGAATTATTAATTGAAGCCATAAGTGCTTATGAAGCGTTTACTCCAAGCCATCGCAAAGTATTGAAAACTCTGTTACTAATTTCGGTTGATGATGTTGCAATTGTAAGTATTCTAAAATTGAGTAAGTTATCTAAAGTTTCAAGACCAGTTATTTATAAAGCTTTAGAAACTTTTATAAAACACGAATTAATAGAAGAGGTAAAAGATTCAAGGAATGTTTTTAATACTTTTAAATTAAAAAGAAATAAATTTGAAGAAATACAAAAACATTACGAAGCTCAGAAAATAAATTAAAAATATCAATACAAAATATTGACAGTTTTTAAATTCTCATATATACTAATCTATAAGCAAGGCATAAAAAAACGCCTGAAGTTGGAGCTTCAAACGTTTTTATGTCTTGTGACTGAGAATACTTATACTTTGACACGTCTATATATTCTCAATAGTTCATTAACTCAACCTTTGCAGGAGAATTATATGTATAGTAGCAACAATTCCGCCTTAAGTAAAGATACAATCTTTGGGGCAAAAAATTATACCAATATCAATTTCATATTAAATAATATCAAATCATTCGAGAAAATAAGTATTACCAATATGTTATATCTTTATTTCTCTCTAAGAGAAGTGGAGGTATAAAAATGACTGCAATAAAAGACCGTTTTATTTCACGAGAAGAAATATCCAAGCTTCTCTGGGGTATGATTAATGATATTTCTACCCATAGTTTATCAATGTGGTTAAAATCAAAAACCAATGACGAATTTGTGGTAGTGCCAAGAGAATTTTGTGTTTTAGTAGTGTCATTTTTGGAACGACAAGTTTCACAGAAGGAACATTTACTGTTTAATTCACAAAACGTACTGGGGCAACTTGAAGAAATAAAACGCTATTTATAATTGTAATATCCCAAAAAAAAAATGATGAAATTAATAGTATGATCCTGATTTATCTATTTCTGCACTATCGGTTGATTTCGTGAAGTAATATTTTCTTGGTCTTCCTTCCATGATTTTTATTTTGGGATATTTTTTTTGTAAAGTCGATCTCTTTGATCCGATTTCTGCAACTATTTGTTGTAACAGGGCTTGATCGTTATCTAAGAGAATTGCTGTTGCTTTTTGTTGTTTTTGCCAGCAGCGATCCGGATAATGTGCATATATCCATTCGGCTATTTCTCTAGCTATAAATTTCTGTTCAGGATTGTTCTATAAAAATTCAATAATGGTAATAATTGTTAAATTTAGAGCAATACCAAATCTTCCATACTACCTCAATTATTGTTCTTATTCCCTGTAGAAATGCTAAAAATAAGGGCAAAACGATAGTGGAGAGTTGGTTATGATGTTATTTGCTGGTATAATAAAACAGTTTATTGAAAGTGTAGATAAAGCATTGATCGGGTTTAAATAATCAATCCTGCTATAAAGATAAATAAATGAGGCATCTGTGTCTCCTCCAAGGTAAATAAATCCTTGAAGGAGTAACGTTTTAATATCTTAAAAAAGTTAAAGATTTACGATCCCTTGTTGAGGGAATTGGAAAAGTGATAAATTTTGAGACGTTAATTGTTAAGATTTGATAATATCAAATAAATAATGACGACAAAAAACCAAACAAAAGTGAGAATGTAAAATATTTAATATGTTTGCAGTTTTTACTATACAACCATTGGAATATACCGCTTAAAATTTGGGGAGAGAAGGGGTATTTTATATAAATTGTACAGATTCATTCAACAACGGGTTAAGATGGGTAATTTTAACATTCGTCGTAGCCAATTATAATGTTCGTTAGTCACTTATTCTCAACAATTGCTTGCTTTTTTGGATAAGTTGAATGTTGCAAAGAAAAGTCATAATTATATCCTGTAGTATCTCCTTATTGGTTTCTGTTTTATGTACTGGGATTTTTATATTCTATTGGAATACTCAAAACAGCAAAGATTATGAAAATATATTTTCTCAAGCCAAGAAAAAATTCTGTTATGTGATTAATGATTTTAATAAACTTCACTATCTATTAGAAATTGTTGAAGGTAACTATGAATCTGGTAATCAGCAATTAATTGCTGATTACCAGAATATAGCAAACAAAATGAATTTTCAACCTTCTATACTAAAAATCATATCTATAACTAATCCCAAGAAAATCATGGCTAAACATAATAGTAAACCTTATCAAATGCTGCTTGATAAACAAAATGGCATGATATTGTCACTTTGTCATGGTTTTTGTGTTAGTATTAGTATGGTAGAAGCAAGGAGCTTTTTGGATAACTTTCTGCCTAATTTTTTAATATATTCCATAATGATTAATAATTTAAATATTATAGAAAACAAACGCCATGTTGCCATTTCGTCAGTGCAGAGTGATTATCACACTATTAAGAATTTTGAAGTTTCAGTAAAAATGTATATAGAAAATTCTTATTTAGAAAAGCAAATAAGGCAAATCCTTACTAATGGTGCTTTACTTTTTGTTACCGTATTTTTTTTAACAAATCTATTTGTATTGTTTCTGTTTTTAGCAGTTAAAAAATTTTTCTATAATTCTTCATTAAAATTAATGCAGGAGACTCAAGTTTTAAAAGAACAATTGGTAACTTATAAAAAACTTGAGTTACTAAGACAGCATAAACAGGAGATAGATAATAGGTTGATGAAAATGATAAAAAATAAGTTAAAGAGAGACACTATTAATATCATAAACACGACAAACAATTTAAACGAAACGCTTACAGTAAATATAAAACAATTACTGACAGAATGTATTGAATATTTTGCACTTGATTCTGAAATTAAAGGTATATCTATAAAAGTAGAAAATGAGGTGATGGAATCAGAACATCTTAATATAGATATAGGTGAAGAAACTTTACGTCAGTTAATTTTTAGTTTAACCTGGAATCTTTTATCTATATTACCTAAAGGGTCTCACTTAAAGATAAAAGTTAAGCAAGATAAAGAACAATTTAAAATAAAAATGACAGGTTCAGGTTTTAATCTTTCAAGAGAGCAATTTGAAAATTATAGTTTTCAGCATTATTCCAAGGCAAATAATCAATGGTTACTGTCAATAAAAGATACAATAAAATTGTTTAAAGACAATGACTTTAGTTACGAATATATTCAGGGTAAAAGAGTTGGTAATAAATTAAAGTTAATTAAAAGCTTAAAAAAAGAAAAATTCTATAATGATAGTAATGTATGGGATATAACGCCTCATTTAACAAAAGGAAAAACTTAATATTCGTATTTTTGTTAGTTCTTCTGACTACTAATAAAGCCATGTCTTCAGTTAAGGTAAGTAATTCAACTTTACCTGTTCCGTATTTTTCCGGTAGAAATGAAGAGCTAAAAAGTATAGAGCGTAATTTAAGTAATATTGGTTCAGTAGTATCTTTAACTGGATTCACCGGGATAGGTAAAACACAGATAATCAGGCAATATTTATCAAAAAATTTAGATAATTATAAAATCATATGGGTTTTTGATTGTAATCTTGATCTTAGTTATCAGTTTTTAAACTTAGCCAAACAGATCAACTTAAAAATTTGCAATAAAAGCTCGACCTGTATTATTTCTGAAGACATACAACATATCTCTGAGAGCGTAATGAATTATCTCAGGCATGAAACAGGATGGATCCTAGTATTTGATAATTTAAGAACTAATGAAAATAATAAAGTACTTAGATTTCTAGAAGATAGTCATAATGGTCACATAGTTGTTTGTTCTCAGGAGACTACTGGATTACCTAATATAATACCGATAAAGAATCTTAAAAGAATAGAGGCACTAGGACTTATTGAAAAACTGCTACCTAATTATAAATTAAGAGATGTAGAAAAATTATCGGAAATTTTTTTGGATTATCCAATTCTTATAATTCGAGGAACTTTATTCTTACAAAATAATCGATATTTAAGTATTGAGGAATATAAAAAAATACTTGCTGTAACTGATGAAGTAAAAAGGACTAAAGAACAGCTAGGAACGATATTTGATAATCTAAGTAGTGCTGCTAATAATCTTTTACTTAAGGTAGCATTAATTAATAACCATGATTTTTCAAAGCAGCTATTAATTAATTTATCTGGTAGTGATACTTCTAAAGTTATAGATATATTGCATGATTTAAGTAAGTTTGCTTTAATAGAGGATAAAGGTACTTATAAGGAAAATCAAATTTTTGAAGTACATGATTTTATAAAGAAGACTGTTCTGGAAAGTGCTAGTAATAAGGTTATCAGAGATAGTATGCAAGATATAGTCAAAACAATTAATCAAGGATTTCCTGAAAAGATTACAGATTATTTATCTTTATTTCATAAAGATCCTACTCTGCAAAGCAATTTAGAAATAATGCTAGAAAACGCAGAAAAAAATGCCGTAAATTTTTATGACATTTTAGAACTTAGAAAGAATCTTATGTTCTTCTACCTTACGAAGAGGGATTATGATAAATGCAAAAAATTTGTTGAATGGCTAATCGATAAGGAGACCAGAGGTGAAATTAAATATCATGACATGAGTAATAATCAAAAAGTGGCTTATGCATGGTATTTAGTGAATGTAGGATTATATAAAACTTATAGTGCAAGAGATATAAAAAATGCGGAGTATGATTATGAAAAAGCTGCTGAAACAGTAAAAAATGTTGATGGTTTTGCAGATTTAAAATGCGCTATATACTCACAATTGACACAAAGCAGAATCCGTAAAGGAGCTATAAATGATGCAAAACTTAGTATAAAGAAAGTTGAAGAATTCATTAAAGAAGATCAGGATATATTTTACAAAGGATTATTATGGTATTCTTACGCAAGGATTTTCCTTGCAGAAGGAGAGTATAATCTAGCGTTAGAAAATGCAAATAAATTAGTTAAATCACAAGAAAACTTACCGCAAGATCAATTTACTATACTTGGTCATATACTAAAAGTAGAGATTTTAATTAAACTAGGAGATTATGAAGCTGCTTATATACTAGCTAAAGAACTTGATAACAGATCAAAAAGTTATTTTGATGAGCCGCATGAAATGCAAGCACGTATCCTGACTTGGCTTGCATTAGCTGAGTTAAATGTAGATAAAATCAAAAACGCAGAAGAGCATATAAGTTTAGCCAAAAAAATCTTTCTAGCTTTACCAGAAAGGAAAAAAGATAATATATCAGATTCTTCTGATTATGATTTAGCTGCTGCTTTGATTGTAGAGGGTGATATTTATCATAGACAGAATAAAATAGCAGAAGCATTGCAAGCATATAAGATAGCAGAGAATATATACCATAATTGTTATGGGCAAAATATGTTCCTTGACCATATCAGCGATCTGTATTTTAAAATAGCTAACTCAGCATTAATGGATAATAATATAGGGATATATAAGGAATACTTAAGTAAACACGAGAATATTTTTGGGGTTGATCATTTTAGAACAAAAGCCATGTATCAAAGCTTTCTAAAGAATAACTAACAACGATTTAAAAGATGATCTTTTAGGAACCAGTCTGCAAACTTAGTATCGATTAAGCTTAATTTTCTATCTAAACAATGTTTATATATTTCTTCTATAACTAATCCTACTTGCTGAAGAGTAAGGTGATTAATGCGGTATAACTCTATGAAATGAACAGTATAAAGGCATATAGACCTGAATAGTTCATTATTGTATGGTAGTTCAGTATCAATATTCAGAATATGTTTTTTAAAAGATTGATTTCTATTAAATAGTTCATCTAGAGAACAATTGAGTACATCGGCTATTTTTAATATTGTTTCGATACCGGGATTTTTAACTGTATCATCTAAAATTCTATTAACAACTGCATTACCGACGCCAGCTTTTTTTTCAAATGCAGAAGTCGCAATATTATATTCTTGTATATATTCTATAATTTTTCTTTTTAAATTATCCATTACACTACTCTATCCCTTTGACTTACTTACATGTACATAATGGTATTGCATTAAATAGATTGCTTATGTTTTATCTTGTAATCAAAAAATATAATATATCTTATCCTATAAGATAAAATAATTATTGACGGAGAAAAATCTATTAATTATTGTTACATAAATAAATAGCTTTAAAGGTAATTTTTGATTTTGTAAAGCAAGCTCACAAACCAAACTTCAGTAACTATCTCCTAGTCGCCAAACTTACAAGATAGTTACTGGTTATAATACCAAACCCTGATGCCAAGCATTGGGGTAACACTACATTGTTAACTAAACAATATGGTAATATGAACATAACAGAAAAGTGCGGCCTGCACAATAATATATATGTGTCAAGGCCTAGAATTATCCGAAGAGATTCGCTTTTTATCCCACATTGGTGTTATAAAAAGGTTTTATTGCCCAGCGGTAGGCCTGATTTAGTAGGAATCCATATTCTTGCTGAGCTGTTATCCTTATCCCAAAGAATGGGAGATAGTAACTCTGATTTTGAACTTCGAGACTGTGTTACATATTTCTGGAGCAAATTCTGTATTCGAAAATCTACTTTGCAAAGAGCATCATTTCGTTTGCAGAATCTGGGGCTGGTTGCCCGTCTGTTTTACTCTACCGTAGCCATTCCGGAGAGTCAATTTTCTAAGGAACTCATCTTAAAACTCAATACAGCAAATATTAATGCTTTATCTGATGATGAGGGAGGGGCGTTATGAACTCTCTTTTTGTTACTTGTGGTAAAACCTTTAAATCCGGTGATGTCATTATTCATAAATGGTACAAACAGTTTTGTCTTGAAGATGGAAACCCTGATCTGGTGGCAATAACCATTCTTGGTGATATTGTTGCCTGGTATCGAAACGGTACAAATAACCATTATGGCGAACTTATGCCAAAACTCCATGGGCATTCTCTTTATCTTTCCTATAACTACTATGAGCAGAAGTTCGGTTTTCGGGAAGATAGAGTAAGAAGAGCCTTAACCCGTTTATATGCACAGAATATTTTAAAAAGAAGTTTTAAAAATATTTATGTTAAAGGGCGGAGGGTAAATAAACTGGTTATTGATCTTGATGCAGATTTTTTCAAGTCATGTTTCATCGATCCCGAACTTGATATCAGGGGGATAAGAGAGGAGAAAAAATCATACCGTTTGCACCGGTGCTACGATCAAATAAGTACAAAGACTATTTTTATAAAAAATAGATCTAACGTGCATGCGCACGAATCTAATTTTTGCAAAAATTCCTTTGTAGAAGAAAAATCTTTTCCACCAACAGCTGTGTTACCTGTAAGAGGGTTTAGCCTTGCTTCTTTTTATCCTTTAAGTCAACCAGAAGCCGCAAAACTACAAGTATTATGCGGTCGGGGGTTTTCAGGCAATGCCATTAACGAAATACTGCTTAGCATGTCGAAACGTTTAACAAATCGCTTCTTCAAAAGCAAAAAGGCTTTCATGAACTATATGGCCAAGGCCTTAGCTTACGAAAAGAGAGACGCCGTAAAAATCAGTAATAGAGCTTTCAGGATTAGAGCTAATATAAGCAATGATGAAATCATAAAACAGCAAAAAGAAGCATTTTTAACTAAGATAGAAGGAAGTACGGATACTACTCTTGCAGCGCAGTTAAGTCGCAAACTTGCTTCTATTTTATCTCCTGATCTAGCGTATGACTTTTTACTGGCGGCAAAATTTCCTGCCCATGCAGAGGAAAGCAGTTTTGGAATCAGTTTACAGAAGAATATTGACCTAAGTGAAATACAATATCGTCTGATACTGGAGCAGGTACAGTCAGTATACGGCTCATTCATCAGCAGTCTTGAATTTATAATTAAAAATCAGGAAACACCAACTTCTGGTGTATCTTCCTCTGCTTTTTCGGTGCGTAACAATGAATTGGAAATGTTCCCCGGAGTCTGGGGTCAAATCCGCACAAGGTTAATTAAGACCTGCGGTGAGGGGATAGATCGTAACTGGTTTTCAAAGCTTACCGCAAATATTGATGAGGAAAGGAAAGAGATTAAGCTTAAAGCTCCGACAAGTTTTGTAAAAGACTGGATACAGCAGAACTATCAGCATCTGCTTGAGCAGTTCTGCAATAAAGAAAATTACCGCTTAATGGAGGTGTGCACATGAGTTCATTTTGCAGGCAAGTCCTTGCAGCTCTAATAATACCCACCCTGATTATTGTAGGGGTTAACGGCATGGTATTTGCGTCCCTTATTAATCCGCAAATTGCCAACATTAGTTATTGGTATGGCGACGATGATATTAGAGCAGTTATTAAAAGCCGTCTCGGTGATAGTGTATATATTGCCCCTGCAGTACCAAACAATGCTGAATTAATCAGGGACGTAGCTGCTGCTGCTTTGCTTGAGGCACAAGCGGGAAAACCCGCACTGATACCGGTAAATCTGAATAATAGTCACTGGACGGGTATTGCAATCAGGACGAAGCTTGATGGTAATATTATCGTATTTTACAATGATTCTTTCGGTACTCCTGTTGGCGGGGAGGGAAGCCAAAGCGGCCGCTATATTGAGGCCATAAAAAAGATTCTACCTACAGCAGAAATTGTTGACTTGCGAGTTCACCAGCAGAATGACGGATCGAGTTGTGGAGCATTTACCGCGGAGAACCTGATAGCTTTAGCTGGCCTAAGTCAGGTAAACCTAACCCCTGAAGCAGCAAGAGAGTTACTTGCAAAAATTAACGACGCAAGAACAATCCGTATTCTGCAGCTTGGAAGCCTCGAGGCAAAAATAATCACAGCTGCTGAAATAATAGCAGGAAGCATAGCTGGTAAGTATGCGGAAGCAGTGAGCGGAGTTGCCTTTTCTGATATGGCAAATTTTGCCGGCGCTACAATGGACAGACTTACACATCTGTATTTGATTGATTCCGGTAATATGGGTGTATCTAGCGGAGACGGGGAATTAGATTATGGCTTATGGATCAAGGGAAGCTATGGAAGCGGTACATTCAAACCCCAGAATTCGCTTGCGATAAAACACAAAACTACAGGACTATCTATCGGTTTTGACGGCAAGATCGATGATGATACTATCATTGGTATTGCTTTAAATCATAACCAGACAAAACTTAAGCCAAAATCTACTTCTGAAACTGTAATAAATAATATCAGTAATAATGCCGGTAGCAAGTTTAGCGGTGAGATCAGATCACTCATAGGTAGCCTTTACGGAAGTTTAGAAATGAATGAAAGACTGGTACTCAGTGGTGAGGCTAGGCTTGGACAGGTTGACGCTAAAATGAATTATCAGTCCTTGATTAACGGCAATAGCAGATTCAGGTTAAAAGGGGAGCTACTCGGGGGATCGTTAACAGCTGATTATTATTATCCAATCGGCAAACTGTTTTTTGTCCCAAACCTCGGTGTTTCCTATGAGACCGTAAGATTCAAGGGCAAAGATCAGGGGAATCTAAAAATCGGTAAGCTTGCTATCCGGAAACCTGCAATTACAGGGGGGCTTACGCTAACAGGGCTTTTTGAAATTGGAGAATGTCAATTAATCCCTGAAATCAGAGCGGCTTATGAAGCAGGATTTTCCCCTAAATCAAACAGGCTAAAAATTAGCAATAGCGGTGGCATTCCTCTTTCTGATTACAGGATACCTGTGCCAAAGGATACATATAGACTTGGAGCAAGTATGGGCATTTCTTTTTCAAGATTTGAGGCAAGCGCCGGTTATGAGAGAACTGGCTACAGGCGTTATTCAGGGAACAGCTTTTATGGAAAGCTGCGGATTAACATTTAACAAAGGGAGAAAAAATCATGGAGAACAGAGGGGAAGAAATCAAAGAACTACTTAATCATATTCTAAATAAACTTGATCGGCTAGAGCAAAAAATAGAAAGGCAGGAAGAGGATATAAGAATCTTTCTTACTAGTAGAGATTCAAGTTATGAACCAAGTAGCCTGTTCCTTGCCCAGCAAAAGGCAACTAGAACATCAGTAGAGTTACTTAGGGAAGAGATCGAGGAGCTGCATCAGGTAATTAGGGTGATTTTGAAGTAAAAATAACAAATAAGGAAGGAACAATAATGGGAAGAAAAAACAGTAATTTAGAGAAAATCGATAAATTCATTGGCCAGAAAATCTATTCCCTGCGGTTAGCAAAAGGGCTACCCCGCCAGCAATTATCAAAAGTAATCGGTGTTACTCACCAGCAGCTACAGAAGTATGAAAATGGAACTAATCGGGTTTCTGCTTCAAGGCTGGTGTTAATCGCTAATGCTCTAGAGCAGAAGGTAACATATTTTTACGAAGGTTTTGAAGCGGGTGATAACAGCTTGCTGGAAACAGAAAACCAACGCCTGTGCATTGAGGTAGCAAAGAATTTCAGGCGTATCGGTAATAGGGAACATCAGGACGCAATCAATACTCTGGTTAAATCATTGTTAAAGGCACGAGTAGCATAAATTAATCAAATTAATCAAAGGAGAAAAATAAAAATGAGCGATTGAGGGAGAATTAACGGGATGAGGCAATCTTGGCGGATAGCGAATCATCTTAAAGAGTTGGTACTACAGAAAATTAATTTTAATAACGGAGAATTAAACATGCAAAACAAGCAAATTTCAAAATCAGAGAATACTTCTAAAGATTTAATAGTAAATACAACCGAATCGATACAAAAACCTAAATTAAATTCCTGGCTAAAATCTTTGATTCTTGCGGCAGGAGTATTATCTGCAACTTTTGCTCTTTACCCTGAACTAGTACTTGCTGCGTTTGATATAGACAAAGGCGTTACTGCCGGAACAAAACCTTTACTTGATGGGGTTCAGGCCCACTGGGGGAAAGGGGTATTACTAAGTGGAACAGCTGCAGCACTAGTTGGAGAAGGTGATCCAAGACAAAGGGCAATCAGGGCCGGTCTTGGATGTGGAGCTGCCGGGGTTGTAATACTAGGATTAATTGGAATGCTTGGATAAAGGAAGATGGCAAGAAGAGTATTTACCAAATGCCTGAATCAGGAATTAAAGATATTTAATTTCTCGGTTGGTTCTTTAATTGGCGGGGGCATCTTGCTTGTACTAGTGGGCTTGAGTAAAGGTCTGATGTGGGGAATGGGAGCAGGTGTCATTGGTTTCATGATTGGACGATGGTTATCAAGGCAATGGTTTTTAGGACAAATACAATGCAAGCTCTATTGGTATCTGCCGTTTGAAAAAATTTTCATTGATAAGAACACCCCGCCTTCTTATTTACGGCGTTTGATGTAATGGTTTTTCACCGGTAATAGGAAATCTGATTGAAAGGAGATTGATAACATGGAAAAACAGGTGATGGTTAAGAATATAGATCAGGTAGCAAGGCAACGGAATTTTCTGCTGTTATTGGTAATAATAAGCGTATTTTCGGTTGCTGCTCTTAGTCTTAAGTTAATTACTACCGAGGAAAAAGTGATTTTAGCTCCCGGTTTGAATCAGGAGGTCTGGACATCGGATAAGGGTGTTTCGATCAGTTATCTAGAAGAAACGTCGGCGATGTATCTACCGTTATTACTTGATCTGACATCCGATTCCATTGACTGGAAAAAAGAGCTGTTGATGAACCACGTATCACAAAGTGATGCAAAATATATGAGATTGATTAACGAATATTTTGCTGCCACCAAGGAGAAGTACAAAAGGTTTTCATTAAGTACTCATTTTGCCGTTAAAAGTTTTGAGGTTAATCAGAAAGAGCTGACGGTTAAAGCTAGCGGTCAATTAACCAGTAGGTTTGGCGAGCGTGGTGTGCAGAGCATACCGGCTGTTTACGGCCTTAGTTTTGAATGGAGATCGGGAAAGTTATTGTTGAAGGAATTTGTCAAGTTAAGCAAGGAAGAAGAGGAATTATATGATCAAGAGGAAAATTAGGATTTTCCTGATTCTTGGAGTTTTAATTGCCTGCGGTAGAGTAATAAATAGTTTTGCCCACGCACCGCTGTCTGCTGCTGAAGATAAAAGAGATCTAAGAATCAGTTATCTATCTTCTACCGATATAAATATTAGTAGTCAGGGTATTAACCGCATACATTTTGAGAAGGCAAAGATCATTAAGATCATTGGTGATACTAGCAGGTATGAAGCTGTAGTTGCCGATAATAACTGTGACCTGTTTTTAACTTCAAGCATCCCTGCTCCCGGTACTATTGATCTGACATTATTGCTTGGGGCCGGAAAAGCAATTGATTTAAGGCTGCATGTTCTGGAATTACTGCGGCCTCAGATAATTAATATTGATGTACCTAATGAAACCGGAAAAAGAGAAGCGAAGAATGGTGAAATTAAAGAGATGATTGAAAAGATGGCGGCAAATGAGCGAGGAAAATATTTTGTGCAGAAAAAAGATAGAAAAGTAGAAGTGGCGGGTCATCCTTATCTTACTCTAACACAGGTCGTCTCTTATCGTTACGGCAAATTAGCCGGAGCAGGTTTTACTTATAAGGTGAAGAAGTCTCATGGAAATAATTGGAATATAACGGAGCAGGTTACGTTAGAGACTTTCAAGGGGATTTTTAAGGATACTGTAGCTATCGGGATGAGGAACTCCGGATCAACCGGAAGTAGGCCTAGCGTATTTGTGGTATATGATTATAAGGAAGACAGTGATGTTTAAGAAGATATTACAGTTAATTAAATCATCATCAAGTTCGAATGATGATAAGGAAAAGAGAGTAATTAATACCGAAGGTTTGGGTCTCGGGGGTGAGGTTGGTGATAATAATTTATTACGGCGTAGGCAAATCAGGTTATTTATCGGTTTGTTAATTGTCGTGGTGATTATTTTAGGATTTTTAATCAATTATGTGCAGGAAAAAACGATAGTGGAAAAACCCGTGGTAGCCCCTCAAACTCTAAAAGTAGAGCTTGCGGACAAGGCACTTGATCCTGATAAGATGTGGCGGAATCATCACGAGGAGGCATTAAAGGCCAAAACCGATGAACTAAACAAGCGAATAGTGCAAGCTGAAGCTTCGGTAGAGGAGACAAAGAATAAGTTCATAGAGGAAAGTCGCTTGCAGGTGGAGAGTTTAAAGGAGCAATTAAAAATGGCTAAAGCAGAGATGGATGAGGCAAACAGGATGGTAAGAGGGGTAGCAGCTAGAGAGGAGGAGCGTTTAAATGCTGAGCCTCTGCATAAAGCTACGGCAATAGAGATGCAAGGTTTTGATAATGACACTGAGTTTGACATGCCGAGGTCTGCGGCTGATTATGTACCGGAAGGAACGTATTTTACCGGATATCTGCTTGGCGGAATTGTAGTATCAACGGCCCTTGGCGCAGCAGATGAGAACTCAACCCCGGTAAATATCCAGTTAAAGGGTCGGGGAAATTTGGCAAAGCAGAACGGGCTTGATATTAGTAAATGCCGAATAATAGGAAGTGCTTATGGCGATTTATCGAGTGAAAGAGCATTTATCCGTTTGGAGAAAATGGTTTGTGAAGAGGACGGTATGTATATCACCAGTGAAATAGCCGGAGATGTACACGGACCTGATGGATTTAACGGAATTAAGGGAACGGTAGTATCGACGGGAGCAAAACATATAAAGAATGCTGCGATCGGTGGGTTAATTAGTGGGTTAGCCGGTAGCGCCAAGGGGCAGGAGGGGATAAATATTACAAGCGGCGGATTAGTGTCAACTAAGAGTAAAGGTTTTAAGGATATGGCAACCGGGGGGCTGCTGAGCGGAGCAAGTAATGCAGGAGAAAAGATAGCCGATTATTACCTCCGGCAAGCTGAAAGCATGTCACCGGTATTGACTATTCCGGGAGGCGTGCGGGTGAATCCTCAGATAATAAAAGGATTTTTTATCGGTCAGGTAAATACGCATCGCAAGATCAAGGCAAAAAGATTGACGGATAAAGGAAACAAGAGAGTTGAGCAACATAGGCAAAAGGAGGTACTTAAAGCAAATGAACAGGAGGAGGCTAGCGATGACGGCTGGAAATAAGAGATTAGCAGGTTACGTTCTAAATAATATTGCAGTTAGATTCTGTATGTGCTTTGCGACTTTGTTACTACTTAGTGGGTGCAGTAGCGGTTACGGTACGTCTTTTGCATGCGGAGATAGCAAGGGAGCAAACTGTATGCCGATGGATAAGGTAGACAGGCTAATTGCCAGCGGTGAGATTGAGCGTTATACCAAGGAAAGGGAGGAAACCTGCCGAGGTAGTAGATGTAAAAAGGGAGAAACTGCAGAAATCGGTAGGGCGGATGAATTACCGGCACTTGCTACCCCAGAAATTAAACTTGAAACTATAGAGGTTCAAGGATGAAGATTACGGATAGTTTGAAGGATTTAGCCAATTATTGCGGACTTGGGGTAGAGGGGGAGCGTAAATCTGATCCAATGGATGCATTTGGAGAGCATACTGCGCAGGTAACGGGGGGAGCAGTGCCGCTATCTGATTTTCTTGTTTATGATTATTTTGATGAAGAGCAAGGATTATTTTTTAATAATAACGATAGTATTGGTTTCTGGTATGAGATTAATCCGTTAGTTGGGTCTAATGAGGGCTTAGAGAAGAATCTGACGTTATTTTTCAATGACGAATTACCGGAAGATATTTACTTGCAGTTTCTAATTATTGCCGGCACTGATATTAGCTATATCCTAGATACATGGGAGCAGGGGCGAAAATACGGCGGGGAAATACTAGCCCATATAACAAAATCCCGCCGGCGGTTTATTGAAAATTGCGCCAAGGATTTTGCAAGTAGCAGAGATGGAAGACTGGCAAGGAATTTTCGGACGTTTGTTGCCTGTTCAAGGTCTTTAGGAATCAGGTCGGGGAAATCGATTGATCTAATGACTTCTTTTAAAAGAAAGCTTGAGAACAAGTTAAATACGGAAAAGCTTTCTCCAAGACTGATGAAAGCAGAGGATTTAATTGTCATCGGTAGGGAGTTACTGCAACCGGATTTTGGAAGAAGTGCCGGTAAAGTCGTTTATAGTAAATATAACAATTTATCCGATCAGATTTGCAAGAAGTTTGAGGGGACGGTTATTAAGCCTGAATCCGTTATACATGAGGCTACAAAACTTCAGACGAGGATTTTTTCGCCAAGGGAGTTACCGGAGAGTTTTTCTCTAAGTGAAATGGTAACATTGCTCGGGTCAGGTGATAGGGTAATACCGGCAAGGTTTGTAATTAGCTATAGCCTGGCAAGTTCTTTGGGCAGCGGTGGCACTTCCCGTTTAACAACTCAAGGGATGAGATCCATTCACGCAGCGGAGCGAGATTATACACGTCACGATATCAGTGCCAGAGAAGAGGCGAGAGAGTGGAGAGAGGTACTAGATATTCATAAAAAAGGTGAGCGGTTTTTAAGCGAATCGATGCTGGTAATGATTACAAGCCCAGAGGATAATATAGACATTGCCGAGGAATCTTTAAAAAGTCTTTGGAATGCCAATGACTGGAAACTGGGGGTTAATAATAATCTGCAGCTACTGAGTTTACTAAGTACAATGCCGATGAGCGGTTCTACTTACTGGAAATCACTATCATTTTTCAAATTGACCAGAAATGCCCTAAGCGGAGAGATAGTAGCTAAATTACCTTTGCAAGGAGAATGGCGTGGTGTACCACAATCAGGAGTATTACTTATGGGCAGGCGGGGTCAATTATTTAATTTTAATCCGTTTTACAGGATTGGCGGCGGCGGTAATTACAATGTAGTAGTCATCGCACCTTCTGGAAGTGGAAAGACCTTTACTTTAGAGGATCTTGTGACGAGTTGCCTTGCACAAGGGGTAGCAGTTTTTGTCATGGATATTGGAGCAAGTTACAAGAATATCTGTGAACTTCTAGGAGGAGAAATGCTACGTTTTGATCGGGGCAGCAAGTTATCATTAAATCCGTTTGCCGGTTTAAGCAGTAGCGGAGCGGTATATACCAAGGCATTATCATTGCTTACGCAAGGGGTCGATCTTAAAAAAGTAGCTGAAATTACCGGCCTTACGCAAGAAAAGGTAGAAGCATTAGCAGTCGGTAAATCAGCAGCAAGTAACTTGGAAAAAGAGAAGGAAGGGATTGAGGTATTGGAAATCAAGGATAAAAAGATAAGTGGTAAAACACATTTTGTAACGAAAGACAGCATGATTTATGCAAAAGCCATGGTTGCTTCAATGTGCGGTTTAAGCGGAGATGTTAGAGGCGAAGCGGTGATCGAGAGAGCAATAGCTGAAGGGATAGCAGAATATGGCACCGATCTTGATATTACAAAATTGGCTAAGGTGTTTGAAGAATTGAAGGATCATCGAGGGAATCCCGTTGCAGGAGCGTCAGCTATGTCCGATAGTCTGTATCCGTATACGGAGCAGGGTATTCACGGCCGTTATTTTAAATCCGGTAAAGAGGCTAGTTTCAAGGAAATGCTGACACTTTTTGAACTTGAAGAAATCAAAGACGATGAGCCTCTTTTAGCCGTGGTACTACAAATAATACTGATGCAGATTACGATGCAGTTTTTGTGCGGTGATCGGAGTCGTTATTTTATGCTGGTAGTTGATGAGGCTTGGCTGATTATGGATTTTGCGGCTTCGTTTCTGGAGCGGTTTGCTAGGACTGTTAGAAAATACGGAGGTAGTCTGGTTGTATGTACGCAAGATTTATCCAGTTTCAGTAAGGGCCCATCGCAAAGGGCAATACTTGAATCCTCTACGTGGAAATTAATTTTACAACAAAAAGAAGAGGGAATAACTACCTTTGCTAAGGAAGAAGGATACCTGCCTTACTTGGATTTAATCCGTTCTGTTCGAAAATGCTCTGCTAACCGTTTTTCAGAGATCCTAATCGATACTAACGGTGCCAAGGTGGTAGGAAGGCTTGTCACCGATCCTTATAGTACGGCTTTATATTCTACGGAAAAGGATGATTTTAGCTTTTTAATTAATCAGGAAAAAGCCGGTAAGAGCAAGCATGAGGCCATTTTACAATTATCGAAGAAATATGGAAGCGTCGAGGAAGATTTTAGGTACGTAGAAAAGGAATAATTATGATGAGTCTAAATATGAAACTCGCTTATATTGCAATCTTATTGGTCATTATCGGTTTTTTAAGCGGTTGGCTCGGTTGTTTGTTTTTTGGAAACCTAGCGGGATCGGTACGGGTACTTTTTGTTTCTGAAGAAGCACTTGTTGCTTTAGAGGAAGAGCGTATTAAAAATCTCTCCGAAAGTCATGGGATGGAAAACTCAAGGGCAGCAGGAAGCATATTTTTCGGCAAACCGGAACTTGCTATACAAAAGATGGAGCAGATAGCAGGGAGCTTTGCAGATAAAAGGACTAAGGTTTTAATTGTAAGCAATAAAAAAGGCTACGCTCGTAATGGAGCAGGAATATCGGACATTATTCACAAAGAGCTAGTCAAAGTTTTAAGTGCAGAGAAGGAAGTTTAAGAATTATCGAATTGTGGAGAGGAAAAGTAGGTAAGAGGAGATATGGATAAATTAAAAAAAACAGAGTTAACCGGGACTTTGTCTGCTATTAAGATAGAAATAATCTTTATGGTTTATGGAATTTTTTTAATAGGTTTTTGTTTATATGATTTAAGTAGGTGGTTTTTATTAGTAATTTACTGTTTAGTTCTCTGTGTTTTATATCTTATAGGCCGGTGGTTGTGTAATAGACGGAAATTGTCTAGAGCTGGGTTTCAGGGTGATTTCTACGATTTGGTTATTATGCTCCAAGAGCAAGGTTTCGAGCTTAAGGCACTTAATACAAATCTCTATATTTTTCATACCTTGACAAGGTTTCTTCCTAATTATTCTCTTTTTGTTTATATGGATAAGGAAGGATTTACTATTTTGGGTACAAAAGGAGTTTTAGAGTGGTTTGCAAGAAATAACAAAGAATTCAAATTAATAGAAAAATCGAATAACTAGAATTAATAGGATGAGAATTACACTGACGATTGACAAAGGTATTAACATATGACGCACATA
This sequence comes from Candidatus Megaera endosymbiont of Mesostigma viride, assembly GCA_020410825.1. Lineage (GTDB taxonomy): Bacteria > Pseudomonadota > Alphaproteobacteria > Rickettsiales > Rickettsiaceae > Megaera > Megaera polyxenophila. The sequence goes on along the minus strand of CP084577.1, from coordinate 23,188 downwards.
TATATTCCCGAAATAACCATCGTGATAACTTGTATATAGATGCCATGATATATAAAAGGTAAATACTAATAACGGTGTTAGAAAAATAAGTGAAATATAATTAGTTTTGATTGCAGAAAGAATAGGATTAATAAAAGCTTTATTTATTATTTCGTGTACTGGATTTCCAGCAGAAGCATCAAATATAAACGAGTTACATTAAATTAGTTAAACAAATTAAGATAATAGGAAACGAGAATAAAAAAATCAATAATATATGAAGAACCTTGTTATAAGTATATGGATACTAATGATTTGTTCTACGACTACGGCACTTGGCTTTGATTTTGGTAAGGTTGGAACAAGTTTTGTAGTTGAGGAAGAAGGTTTTGTGGAAATGATGCTGCGGAAATTAAAAGAGGTAAATTGGGAAGCAGAAAATGAGAAAATGAAAAGCATTGCGATAAGAAGGGTGCAGAATCCTATAGCAGTAGCAGGAATCAAGCCTGCTACCGAGAATAGGGAGTTTTGGCATGATCCGACTTATACGCTTAAGGAGGACGTTGTCCTGCCGTGCGGTAAGATATTACACAGAGCTGGGAAGGCGGTAAATCCTTTGGATTATATGGATTTAGAACGCAAGTTATTCTTTATTGACGGAAGGGAAGCAATGCAGGTTGAGTGGTTAAAGCAGCAGTTGGTACCTGATAGTAGTAATGAGGAGAACAAGCCGGAGAATAGGGTTATTTTAGTCGGTGGTAGCGTATTTGATTTACAGGAGGAGCTTGGTAGCGAGGTATATTTTGATCAGGCGGGGGAACTAACTACGAGATTTGGTATTAGGGGAAGCCCTGCGCTCGCCAAGCAGGATGGAAAGCTGATCCGGGTTGAAGAATTTTGTTTAGATGAGATAGATAGGAAATGAATATTGACCGAAAGGAATCGGTCTTTAAGATGATGCAGTCTTGGCGGATAGCGAATCATCTTAAAGACTTGGCACTACAAAAAAAGTATATAGCAATTTTAATAACGGCTATTTTTTTACCTTTTTCGAGTAATGCAAGCGTAACGTGCAGAGGTCATTTTGTCAATCCGATAACTGACGTTTGCTGGAGTTGCCTCATGCCGATTTCAATTGGCGGTATACATATCGGCAAGGGTGGAACACCCAAAAAGCGTGATACCAAAAACCCAAAAAATCCTGTTTGTCTCTGTAGTAAGGGAACTCCGCCGGTACCGATTCCCGGGTTGTCGATCGGTTTCTGGGAGCCCGTGCGTTTAGTTGACATAACAAGAACGCCTTATTGCATGGTGAATTTAGGCGGGATCAGTATAGGCAGTGATATGCGCAAGATCAGTAGTTACGAACGTCGTAATAGTGCTGCCGGCCGGCGGGGGCATTTTAGTTTCCACCATGTTCATTATTATGTTTATCCGCTGATTTACTGGCTCGAGCTTATAACCGATTTCGGGTGTCTTGAACAATCAACTTTTGATGTAGCGTACATGAGCGAGTTTGATATTACGTGGAACGATCCCAAAATGCAGAGTCTGCTCAATCCCGATGCTATTTTATTTGGTAATCCTATAGCTCAGGCGGCTTGTAGCCTGGATTGCGGGGCAGCAACCTTTAATTTGCCTGATGATAATATGTTCTGGTGTGCGGGTTGCTGGGGCAACATGTATCCTTTAAGCGGAGCAAATGCCGACCATATTGGAGGGGTAGGAAACAGCAGTTTGCTTACAATGCGGATTTTAAACAAATTACATAGGATTGGTCTTGCTCGGGAGACATCTACTTCTAACGGCGGGGTTAATGGCCCATTATGTAGGAAACCAATAAATTTAAAGCTGAAGAAAAGCCAATACAAACTGCAGATGGTTCATCCAAAAACAACATCTGACGGTATAGGTTGCTGGCCTCTTGGGCTATCTGACATGCTTTATCAGGCGGGCAAGGAATATCCGTATGACGGACAAGATTGGGGGTATCTATTATGGCGAAAAACGAACTGCTGTTTACTTTAAAGGTGATAATTTCGGTGCTGATATTTTTTACGGCGAAACCTGTTTTTGCAAACGGTTATCCAGAAATTAGCAACCAAGATCGGGAATGGGTTATGAATCTGGCTACGAAATCGCTTAATTCGGTAATGGAAGGGATAAAAGATAAATACCTTGAGTACCAACGGAGTATTGATGCTGCTCGCAAGCAGGATGAGGCAGAGGTGTATAAGTTGCCTGATGAAAAAGCAACTTTAAGAGTGTTTGTAAGTTCCAGTATGAGTGAAGAACTACTTAAGTCTTATGTAAAGGCTGCGGGAAGATATAACGCCATACTGGTTTTTAAAGGTCTCCCTAAAGGATCATGGCAGGAATTAAGTAGAATTGTAGCAATCATGAATGATAACAACGATGAAATACAGATTCAGCTTGATGATGAAGCGTTTAATCGCTTTGCCGTTAAAAGTGTTCCGACTTTTGTCTTAAGTAAAGCAGACAGGCAATTCTGGCAAGAAGGTGTAGAGGAAATTTTTGATCGGGTTGTTGGCAATATTGGAATTAGCGGCGCATTAAAACTAATGGCAGAAAAAGGAGATCTAGCGGAGATAGCAAGAGAAATCATGGATGGTGAACGCTAATGGTTGGAATTGTGTGGCTAGCCGTTTTCTGTATTTTTTGTTTGTCTGTAAGTAGCAAGGTAATTGCAACTAGCTATAGAGATCCAACGAGCAAGACCAATGTAAACGTCCAGACCGATCTGTTCAGGAAATCGGTAGGGGATGTTGAAGCATTTAAGAATCAGGTACGGGAAGATGAAAAGGAAGCAATAGAGAAGTTAAGATCAGGTGGCGACCACGGCGTGGAATTCATTGCCGGTACTAGTAGAAAAGAAATTGATGAAAATACATCGGAGCTTAGCACCATAAGAGCTGATGAGTTAAATGATAGAGGGAGAACAAAATTATTAAAGGAAAAGCTGCTTGAAGAGATTTACGTTGATGAAAGCAATCCTCTTATGGTAGCTCACCGCAAGGATGCCGAGAGAATAGCGGAGGGTAGCAAGGATTTACTTGGTTCTCTACTTCTTTCCTTAAAGGAGCGTCTTGGAGTGGACTGCTATACCGTAAAAGGAAATAAGGAAATCGAGCCGGAGCATCATATTAAGCTTAAAGAGCAACAAATTAAGGAAACTATTTATGACCAAACTATGTGTGAAGAGCCAAGAAACAGATACAACTGTCATGATGCTTTAACTCTTCGCTGTAACAAAAAAGGTATAGCGTGGGGGCCGTGGCAAAATAGGTCAATGATTACGACTTTTGGAGCAACACCTAGGCATTGGTGGACTGTAGGACGGCATACCGATTCAACTTATCACGGAAGAAACGGTCACGGTCTTAGTTGCGGCAAATGGACGATCAACTCTGCCTATAGTCAGGAAATGGCAACATATATAGCAGGTATGATCGGTGCTAGACCTGAGCAAGTTTATGTAGGTTATCAGAACATAGTACTTGTGCCTGCTCCGAATCGCGGGTCAGTTAACGTAGATTTTAGCAATTGTCATTTAGGGTGGTTTGGTATGTATATTGATGTAGTACCTGTTCGGGTAACCTTCCATTATCAATATAGGGACGGATACCCTATATGTGAGCAGTGGAGCGAAGATTGGAGTGAAACATGTATAATACAATAAAAACGATAATCTTCGTTCTAATAATTGCCACTTTTAAGTTTGTGCTGGTTTTTGGAAATAGCGAAATCGTTCTCGCAAGCTCAAGATTTGCTTCGAACTATTCTTGTAGTGATACGGGTAAGGTTTACCGTAAGTGGTGCATTAAAACTAATGGTGAAAAAAGAATAACTATCGGAAATAGCAAAAGAAATCCTGGAGGGAATGCAATGATTGGAATTCTGAAGCTAATAGTTTTTTGTATCTTTTATTTGTCTGCAAGCAGCAAGGTAATTGCGACTAGCTATAAAGACCCAACGAGCAAGAGCAATGTAAACGCCCAGACCGATCTATTCAGAAAATCCGTAGGGGATGTTGAAGCATTTAAGAGTCAGGTACAGGAAGAGGAAAGGGAAGCAATAGAGAAGTTAAGATCAGGCGTTGATCATGGCGTGGAATTTATTTCCGGTACAAGTAGAAAAGAAATTGATGAAAATACATCGGAGCTTAGCACCATAAAAGCTGATGAGTTAAATGATAGAGGTAGTACCCAATTATTAAGGGAAAAGCTGCTTGAAGAGATTTACGTTGATGAAAGCAATCCTCTTATGGTAGCTCACTGCAAGGATGCCGAGAGAATAGCGGAGGGTAGCAAGGATTTACTTGGTTCTCTACTTTTTTCCTTAAAGGAGCGCCTTGGAGTGGACTGCTATACCGTAAAAGGAAATAAGGAAATTGAGCCGGAGCATCGTATTGCGCTCAAGGAAGAACAAATCAGGGAAACTATTTATGACCAAACAATGTGCGAGGAATCAAGAAACAGATATAGCTGCCATGACGTGCTAACTACAAAGTGCAAACGAAGGGGAGCGGTGGGGGAGTTGAAACATGTATTTCGCGTAAGTTCCTTTACTTTTGGTTGTCAGTTATCACACTTTTACGAAAGGAATTTAGGATATAACCCGTGTTTTTGGACTGGGGAACAAGGAGAAATCGACCTAGCCCCTTTTTTTCCTGAGATTAAACGAATGTTAGCATCTCCCCGCCCTCATTATAGTTTATCTCCCGAAGTGCCTTTTAAACTAGTTGATGTTAATAAAATCGTACTACCGCCACAGCGTCATCATCTCCTTCACTTAAAGGTACAAAAAAGAACCGGAGAATGGTTTGAACCGGATTGGTCAGCTACAGAACAAAGCTATGGTGCATATCCCTTGTTCTACTATGACGAAGGTTGTGTTGAGTGGGTTGATGAATGGGATGAGGTATGCGGGTTGGAATCATGAAAATATTAAAAGTAGTAATGATAATCTGGGTATTACTTAGTAGCAATTTAGCTTTGTGCGGCCGTTTTGTGTCTGATTACCCGTGTACCGACATAGGTAAAACCTGCGTCAGTAGCGGCGAGCGGATTATAGACGGGGAAAAGGTATATAGAGATTGCTGGGAATGGAAATACACTAAAACCTGTAATTATCCAAGCAAGAATAACTGCCGGGTTTATAGCCATTGCTATTTTGTAGCAAACGGAAGTTGCCTTCTTACCGATAGCAGGGGATCGTGTGTTAATCAGCAAAAGGAATTCTCATGTAAACGCAAAGAGCAAATAACTATAACCGGCCCAGAAGTTAGAACAGGGTTAAAAGAAAAAGAAGGCCCGGATCAGCTGGTTTGCACCGATATTCCCTGTATTGACGGCAATTGCGTTGATAAGAGTTATACCACCAACGGCGAGATGATGGATTCTATATCAAGACTTTACGCTATTAGTAAAATGAAACCTGACAAGGATGGTAATTTCAGCCTTTTTCAAGGTAGCGGTCAACATTGTTCAAAGAAAGCAACCAGTTATACGAATTGCTGCAGTCAGAACCCTAAAGGCTGGGGTAAAGAGATTGGTGCAAAGTGCAGTAAGGACGAAAACCTGCTTGCAGAAAGGAGGTCAAAAAATCTATGCGTTTATGTCGGAAAAACAAAGGTAAAGACACTAGGAGCAACTACTGTTGTAAAACACCACTTTTGCTGCTGGGGCAATATGCTCGATAAGGTGGTACAGGTACAGGGCAGAAAGCAACTTGGTACGAATTTTGGTAGCGGAGGTTCACCGAATTGTCGAGGGTTAACGCTTGAAGAGATACAGAGAATAGACTGGGAACAAGTAGATTTTACGGAGTTTATTGAGGATTTTAAGCTTAAGTTTTTTGGGGGCTATAAAGCCCCAAGTTCTGCGGCTTTAGGTAAAACGGTAAAGCAGGGAGTATCCGGTATACGTACAGGTGATACGAATCCGGATAATCAGGATAATAACAGGAGCGGCGTAAATGAGAAAGCGGTATTCGAATAGGCAATATGCAGTTCTGCTGTTGCTACTGGTAATCTTGAATCCTACAGCTTCCTTGGCTGTAAACAGTTTTTTTGAACCTGATTCCTTTTATCGTGGGTGGTTATGGTTTGAAGAAAAGGAAAAACAGTTAGAAGAACCGGAAAATAAGAAAAGGAGTGAATTTACAAAAGAAGAAATGGAAGCAATAAAAACCGAAAACGAAAACTTTGCCCATGAGCTTGAACTTCTAAGACACTTAATGATCCGCTATCCGGATAACCTTGAATATGTACGTAAGTATAAGGAGAAAGAAAAAATCATGCTCGATAATGCTCAAGTACTTGGGCATAGTTTTTTAATGGCAAATTTCCTGAACCCGGATATCGCCAATCATCTGGAAGCCCCACAAAATATTTATGGACGAAAAGCCTTAAAAGAGGATGAGGAAAAGAAGAATTCGGCAACCCTCAAAGCGATTGCTAAAAAAGTCGAGTTATTCCTGTTTTTTAAAAGCAACTGCAATCATTGCGAGTTACTTGAAAAACATCTGGCAAGGTTTGCAGATATTTATGGCTTTAAGGTAGAAGCAGTCAGTATTGACGGTACTAAAAGCAGGTATTTTAAAACTCATACCAATACTGAGTTAATAGAGCGTCTGCAGCTTAAGGAAATGCCGACGGTAATTGCGGTAACCAATGATAGTAGCTTAAGGTTTGAACTGGCAAGAGGTGCGGTATCAGTTGCAGACCTTGAGGATAATAGCCTGCTTATGGCGAAATATTTGGAAACAGTGGTAGGACAAGGTAACGGAACGAAAGAAAAAAAATGATCAAGAGAATAATTACTATCTGCAGAATATATTGGCTCAAAAAGGCAATTACCTTGCTGTTTGCAATAACTTTGATATTGGAGGCGGCCTTTAATACTGCCCATGCTGATTTAAATAAGTTAATCAAAAACGTTATGCCGCGGGGTACGATGAGTAACGTAACTGTAGGTGGGATTGTCAGAGAACAGGAAGCAGGACATTTAATGGGCGGATCGGTAATAATCAAAACTCCTGCAGAACCGGGTTTGCAATTAATTCAGGCTAAAGCCCCTTCCTGTAAAATGGGCGGCCTGCCTTGCGGTGCGCAGTTTGAGTTTCTAGGCGGCGGGGTCAGTATTGTCAATTCAGCTGAGCTTATGCGTCATTTAAAGGGTCTTGCCCAAAATGCCGGTAGTTATGGGGCAATGATGTTGGTTAAAACCATGTGCTCACATTGTGAGGATTTAATGACGTGGCTGGATAACAAAGCCGATTGGCTTAATAGTATGGCTAAAACGGATTGTGAGGATATGGCAAGGCTTGCTGACGGGATGCTCGGTAAAATAACTGCCGGATCACGTGCTACCCGTCAATCAGCGTCTTTTTTTAACGGAGATAAGAAAGATTTAGCCGGTTTTTCGCAAGGGTCAAAAAAGGAAACTGAAGATCCAACCGAAGGTAATCCTGAACTTGAAAGCATGCTAGGAGATAATTACAACCTAGTGTGGAAAGCACTTGAGGGGAAAGCACCGGCTAGTAGTTCAAATAATTCCTTAAAAGAAGTGCTAATGAGCATTTCAGGGACGATTATCGGTCGAAAAGATTCAGCGGGGCGTAGATCAGTCAGTCATAAAGTCTCTCTAATTAACAAAGAAATGATAGAGGAATTCATCGGTGCTAAATCTACCTCAAGTAAAGAGGTTAATTTATATGTTTGTGATGAGGCAACTGCGTGTCTTACGCCAACAATAATACCTTCAGCAATTAAAGCTAAAGACAGTTTAATGGGTCGGGTAGAAGATCTATTGATTTCAATTACTAAGAAAATCAAAACCGATAAGGAAGAGTTTACGGATGAAGAGAGTACTTTAATAGCAATGTCGAGTCTTTCTCTAGTTACCAAGATTGAACTTGATCTTGCAAATTATTCCGGTAGCGATGAAGTAGTTGCTGCGCAAAGTGAATTTATAGAAGCTCTCTGTTTTGACGTAGTAACAACTTATCTTGCTAAATTGCTACAAGAAGTACAGCAGGCAGTTTCTGAACTTCAATATGCACAAATTGCTGATAGTGGGGCATTTAACAAATTTGATCAGGAGTGCAGAGAAACCCTGCGTGCATTATCACGGGCCAAGAATGAGGCGTTTAAGCGATATGACTTAATTGCCCAGACTAAAGCACGACTTCGGGCGGAAATTAAGCATTTCGAATTTAAATTTGAGGAATATTGCAGCGGTCAGAATGAGAGCTAGTAATACGCTAAAAACCGGTAAGAGAAAAATAACAGAATAACCAGTAAATACAGATAGAGAAAAATGGATTTAACAATACATGCATACGGTTACTCGGAGCTGCTTTTTCATACGTTGCAGGGACTTGCAATGTTTAGAGAATCAAATTTCTATCCTACGGTAATTAACACGATGGTGCTACTCGTTGGCACGTACCTAGCAATGCAGATGGCAGCTTCAAAGGCGGAAGGGCAATGGAGACAGTATCTACTTAAATGTCTTGGAATGGTAGTTTTTGTAAATAGTCTGTTACTACCAAAGGCCTCGATGTTCATTCGTGATCATGTAGAGAAAAGTTATTGGAAAGTAGATAATATCCCGCTTGCTTTTGCCTTACCTATTGGAGCAATTGAGAGTTTTGGTCATATTATTACTATGGGGTTTGAACAGACCTTTTCTCTGGTTGGTAGCAGAAGTAGCCTGCTTTATTATCATTACGGGACTGTTTTTGGAGCTCGCCTTGCCAAGGAAGTATTAGAGGCAAAAATCAGAGATCCCGAGGTAGTCGGTAATATGCGCAATTTTATCGGGCGGTGTGTGATATTGCCGGCAATGATTGGCCACAAATTTACCAAGGAAGAGCTCGTTGCAACCAATGACATCTGGGGACTGGTAAGCAAAAATGCCGGAACATTGTCTAGAGTAGACATGACTGTTGACGGTGTGAGGGTGCATCCAAGTCCTACTTGCAGGGAAGCCGTGGGATATTTTGAAACAAAGTTTTCAAGTCTTGAAGGCGGAATAATTACTACCTTAAGTCAGAAATTCAGGGGAGCAGGAAAAGGGGTTGAATATAACTCCGGACTCAGGCAATTAAATAAAAACATTAGCACGGCAATTGCTGCTCTTTATGACGGAGGACATAAGGTTGATTCGATCCTGAAGAACAACATGATGATCAATGCGATTAACAGTTATCGCTCCGGTAAGTATGCAACGGCAAGAGCGCAGATGCATCAGGAAGCAGGCGGCCTGCTTTCCGGAGATTTAGCCGAGAAAACCTTAACGGGCAGTTTAGCGGTGATGAAAGTCATAGTATACGGCTCGTTTATTTTCCTTCTTCCCATGTTGATTCTAACAGGCGGTTTTACCAGATATAAAAGTTGGATTACGATGGCGTTTTCTCTGTCACTTTGGCCACCTTTGTATTCAATTCTGAATATGGTAATAGATTTTGCCTATGAACCGGCTAAGGTAGTTAGTTATAGTAGCTGGTCAACTGAGGTAAAGAAGTTTGACTCTATAGCCGGTCTTGCTGCCGGTCTTAGTATATCGATTCCGTTTTTAGCCTATTACATGACAAGGCTTGGCGAAGGAGGACTTACCCAGCTTGCAGGTACTATTATGGCTAGTAGCAATGCGGCCGTCAGTGCAATTGCCGGTGAGAGGTCAAGCGGCATGCGAAACTGGGACAACGATAATATCGACAATGTCAGTCGTCATAATAGTAACGGGTTTAAGACTAATCATAACCTTGAATATGTTAGCGGTGAGAATGGCTGGAATCTAGCCGACGGTTCACATTTTAAGCTAACTGCCGGAGGAAAACAGATAATTACCGGCGGACACGGCCTTACTTCCTCAGGTGGGGATGTAAGCATGCGTAGCGAAGAATCAAACCATGTAATGCTGAATGAAGGTGTGAACAAGCAAAAATCATTAGCTAGCAGCGAGCAAGTAATGTTTACTGAATCTCAGGCAAAAACCATCAGTCATCAGGCTAGCATGCTTGAGAGTATTGCCAAGAAGACCAACACAGGTTCATCGTATGATATTGCTACTACTACCGAAGAGGGTAAGGCAATAAAAGAAGTATTAAATGAAATAGATAAATACGACCAAAGCGGTAATTATACATGGTATCAGAAAGCGGAAATGGTACTCGGTGCTCATGCTAAAGCCGGATTTGATTCAGGTATACTAGGCGGTAGCGTATCGGTAGACGGTAATGTCAGTACCGGCAATGCTAGCGAACAGGGTAATAGTTACGGTTCGGGTGTTAATAAAGAAAAGAGTACGGATCAAACTTACAACAATATCACCAGAGCGTTGAATAATGATTCATGGACAAAAGAACATGGTGTAAGTCAGGATCAGAGCAAAGGATTACATGAATCATACGAGGAAACTCAGAGAGCAGAGAAGCAGCTTGCGGACAGGTATGACAAGATCGATACTTATCAGCGGGCAATTGAGCTTAATAGAAGCAGAGGCGGGGTAATTAACAAGGAGTTGTACCAGGACGTTACTGAAGCTCATGCGAAGAGATCCGGTAAATCGGTAATGGATGCAAGAAAAGACGTAGAGAATATGACACCTGAAGTTAAGAAAATATTTAGGGAATTATCCGAGCCGGGTGTAAATCAGCTACTTGCTGAAGTTGAAGCCGGTAAGCGTGCTTTGAGTACCGATAATGTCCGCCATAAACTGGACGATACACATAGGCAATATAAAGGTAATGTTGATAGTAATGTCGGTGGAGCGGTAGAAAAAGAAGCTGCAGCAAAAGGCTTTAATGCCGATTATATCAGAAAGGATGTTGAGGCAACGGGTGAGATTAACAAGCACCGCTTTAATCACTTAAATAATAAGGTCAATGACAAGTACGACAGTACCAGAGACGCTACTCAATTATATTATGGTCAAATGCAGCAAGTCATTGAGCAAAATGAAAAACATAGACTGGGACAAGGGGGTATGGTAGGTAACTGGGCCGGACGCCCCAGAGAAGAAATTATCCCTTTAGCTAATTCTGGCAAAAGCGAGTCCACAGCTTCGAATGACCTTGATGATATTCTACCAAGGTACAAACAGTATACGGGCGAAGAGCCAGCACCAAATGATATAGATAAAGGTAATAGCCGTGTACAGGGATTTGATCCACGTTTAAAGGTCACTAGACTTAAGCCAAGTGAAAGTCATCAATATCAGAAGCTCGTTAAAATGGATGCGGAACGAAAATTAAAAAGAAACGAAGGCCAGAAAGTTGATTAACGACGGTGATAAATATTATCAGACATGGAGCTATAAGCTGAATTTGTTGCCCATGATGAACTGCTAGAAGACGAAGAGGACATACTAGAGTAAGAACTACTAGAAGATCTACTGTAGCTATCGGCAAAAGGGCTAATATACTCAGGGCCTGAATAATAGGAAGATCTACCTCGGGCATTCTGTTGTTTAAGGAACTGATGGTTAAACAATATGGAAATAGGACAGTTTTTTAATATGAAAAATAAAACAAAATTAAATATCAATGATATGACGAATATAGGTGAAACAATTAAGTTCACAATTGCATTACCGTGCATCCTAGGAAATTTATGCAATATTGTTTCGATTAAAATAACCATACCGATTGTGGTTACTACAATAAAAAATCCGTTAGGTAGTTGGTTTGGAACATCGAGTTCTCTTCCTTCTATGGTTAGGAACTTTCCATCAGTAAATGTTACTTTGGAAAAGTGCCTTACTATGATCGGTATCCCGATTAAAGTTGTCCAAAAGATAATGAAAACATATGGCGGTAATGGACTAGCGTTACCTAAAGCTAATATAAAAAACAAACCCATACCGAGTATAAAACCGACACCAAACATGAGATTCCAGAAATTAGACTTATTCATGCGTGAGTCCCAAAAGGTTTTTTGGGGCTGTTTAGTTAAATTAGGAGTAGTCATATCTACCTTAGGCTCGATAGCTTCAGCTCTCACCTGTTTAGGTTTCGTATCTATGCTAAAAGGTTTGGTAAAATCCTGCATGTTTTTTATCTCCAACTACGAGTTTAATATATCAGTTATTATTGTATCAGGAATAAGACTTTTGTCCAAAGGAATAACAGGGGCTATTCTATTTTTGTCCATATTTATTTTATGGAATACATGTGCATACGCAACAGATACGCCTTCTTCTAAGGGTTATTGGTTAAAAAAATATATTACCGCCGTAGAACAAAAGAATCGCATACCTAGCGGCTTACTTAGTGCGATTGCCGGTGTTGAATCAGATTTTAATCCATATGCAGTCAATATTGCAGGTAAAACAGTAATAGCTAGCAACCAAGAAGAAGCCGCAAAAACAATCAAAAATGCTTTAAATTCAGGGATTACCAATATAGACATCGGCATAGCACAAATTAATTACCGCTGGCACGGGGATAATTTCAAGAATATAGAGGAAATGATTAATCCGGTTACTAACATTGAATATGCCGCTAAATTGTTGTCATCATTATTTAAACAGCATGGCACTTGGCATAAGGCACTACGCTATTACCATTCGGCTACTCCATACCATCATCGCAAATATTCAAGAAAGGTAGTTATAGCTTGGCTTGGTAACAGTTATTTAATTAAATAAAAGGTAGTAGAATGTTTAAAATAAAACAAAAACCTATATTTAAAACCGATATACGGAGTAAGTTCAGAAACAGCTTTAAATCTAAAGGAACAATATCGGTAATTTTAGTAATGTTAATTTTTGGACTTGCTATACTTAGAAATTTCAAGGGAATTGATTACGAACTTAAAGTTATAACAAGAAAAGAATGGTTAAATAAGTTTTATCAGGACGGTGGTCTGGGTAATTTCATAAAAATTGACCGGACAGGAGTTCAATCGTCAACTACAGATATCGCTATAAATCTTATTGTATTCTACAGCTTATTGAGCCGAAGACCTAATAAAGATGATTTAGATAATACCGATATTTCTTCTGAAAAGCTAACGTCAAATAAGATGAATTATTTTTATTAATTTGTGCCGATCATGAATCCCAAAAATTCCTATGTAGATTTAACAAAGCTAATAGTTTTTACTAACAAATTAAAAGGATGAGCTTATGTCAAAAAGAAAATACCGTAATTTATTTAAAATCGTAGCAGTATCATTTTTATTTGGTGTTGCCGTAGGATATACCGGCAACAACGAAGATATACTGAAGTTTTTTGATAACAAGGGCACACTTCCGGTTAAAAGAGAATTAGACCCTATATTAATCGGTGCAGACGAAGTGAGTACATGTTTTACTCCTCCTGCGGGATGTGGCACAGTTATAGCTACCCAGATATCCAAGGCACAGGATTCCATATATGTTCAGGCTTACGGTTTTACTTCGGGAGAAATAGCAAAAGCACTTATTAACGCTCATAATCGAGGAGTGAAAGTTAGAGTATTACTCGATAAAAGCAATATCGGCGCAAAACATTCAAAGATGAGGAATTTAAGGGAGGCCGGTATTGAGGTAGATATAGACAATGTTTCAGGTATTGCTCATAACAAAATAATCATTATTGATAGACAGAAAGTCATTACCGGTAGTTTTAACTTTACTACCTCTGCAGATATCAGAAACACCGAAAACGTTATTATTGTAAATAATGGTGAAATAGCCAAAAAGTATATACAGAATTGGTTTTTAAGAAAGGAACACTCTGAAATAAACAGATTAAAAAGAGCAAGCTAATGTTTAATAACTTCATTGGCGGCGGCCAAGTATTCCTGCATAAAGTCAGGATGTTCTGGCAAGTATTTACCAGAACTATACATATTGCTTTTTTACTCGGAGTACTGCTTGCAGCCTATATAAATAAGAGGGAACTTATGGAATTAGACTGGCAAGGTTTTTTCTCTTATCGTAAAGCTGTGCTTGCTGATAGTTTTGACGGAATAATCAACGGAGTACGTGCAGGTATCGGTAATACTCCAAACCATATTACTTTTGTTGACGCTAAAACTAGATCAGGGATTCTAGCTACAAACGCAGATCCTAGAAAAATCATAAGATCGTCGATTTTCAGAACCGCTAATAGCAACGGTATGAGTTTAATATTTAAAGTACTTGTCTGGGGAGTCGTAATTACAAAACTTGTTTTTATTCTGATTTTCTTTCTGTGGAGTAAATTCGGTAAGGACTTAAAAGCTGAGAAAACAAAAGACGGAGCAAATAAAGTACTGAACGCCAAGGAAGTTGCCCGAATTCTTGTTAAGGATAATATTGCAAGCGATCTTAAAATCGGTGATATGCCCTTAGTTAAGGATATGGAAACAATGAATTTCTTGGTTTCAGGTTCAATAGGGTCAGGCAAAACCAATTTAATGCACAATCTTCTACCACAGGTAGACTTAAGGGCAGAGGCGGCAGTAATAATTGACAATACCGGTGAGATGATCGCAAAATATTATAATCCGGATCGTGGAGACATTATCTTTAATCCTTTTGACGGGCGAAGCAAAAATTGGGATTTCTGGTATGATTTACATAAATCGAAAGACCTTGAAAAATTTGCGGAGATTTTAATTGGTTTCAATAGCCGGAAAAACAGTAGAGCAGCTAGTGATTTCTGGGAACAAAGTGCACAGAGTATTTTTGTGGCAGTGACCGAGACCTTGCAGAAACAAAAACGTTTTTCAATTAATGACTTATATGCGACGCTAACAAAAAGCGATACTAAAGAAATGTATTATCTGTTACAGGGAACAGATGCGGCAAAATATTTTACTAAAGATAATGCAAAAACAGCCGCTTCAATAGTATCGGTTTTAATGGCCAATATAAAATCGTTAAAGTTCCTAACGGATGGTAATGAAAGTAATTCATTTGCCATTGAGCATTACCTTAATAATATCAACGAAGGGGGTAAAAACTGGCTATTTCTTTCTACCGATCCATCAGCAAGAGAACTTACGCTACCTTTAAATGCTGCCTTGCTTGAAATCCTAATCGCAAGGATGAGAAGAACAAGGACAACACCTGAAAATAGAATATGGATTGTAATAGATGAATTACCTAGCCTTGGCAAGTTACCGGGTTTATCGCAGCTTATGCAGGAAGGAAGAAAATACGGTAGCTGCGTACTTGCCGGTATTCAGTCCACAAGTCAGTTATATCATCATTACGGCGACGCCGATGCCTCCAGTCTCATTGGTTTATTTAAAACCAAGTTCGCTTTTAGCAGCGATGACCCAAGGATGGGAGAGCTATATAGCAAACTTTGTGGAACTAAAATTACTATTAGCCAACAGAAAAATACCAGTTTTGGTGCTAACGAATTCAGAGACGGCATTAGTTATAATGAAAAACAGGACAAATTACCTTTGGTATCTTATGAAGAATTCGGAAAACTCGGGATCGGTGAGTGCTACGTAATCCTACCTGAAAAATCTGTACGGGTAGCAAAAATCCAAACCCCGAAAGCAGAAGTTCCAAATAAAAATGCCTGGTTTATGGAAACTGCTTGCGAAGGAAAATCAATAGATGAAAAACAGGTATCAGATGATTTACCGACTGCAGGAGAAACAAAATCAACAAGTAAACAAAAAAGTTTACCTAAGGATCAGGTAGAACCCAAGAATAATCTTTCCAAACTGGAATCGAATAAAAACAAAGAGCCTATAAGAGACATTGATATAAGCTTTGATTAAATATAGCATAGATGGTATAATCCTGTTATATAGTAATTAAAATTGTTTTTGTATTGTTGATTATGGCATCACAGAAGTTTCTTGACCCTAAGAGCGATATAGTATTTAAAAAAGTTTTCGGCTCAAATCCGGAGCTAGTTAAAAGCTTTCTTAATTCGGTAATGCCTCTGCCGGAAGACGGACTGATTGAAACCATAGAATATTTAACACCGGAACAGTCACCTCGTATCCCTTCAATGAAGAATACCATTGTGGATGTAAAATGTACTGACCAAAAGGGGAGAATATTCATCGTTGAAATGCAAATGCAATGGACTGAAAGCTTTAGTAAAAGGTTGTTATTTGGAGCATCAAAGGCTTATGTGCAGCAGATGCAGAAAGCGGAAGACTATCATAGTCTTTGTCCGGTATACGGTCTTGGTATAATTAATGATACATTTGACAGGAATTCAGAGGATTGGTTTCACCATTACAGACAGGTCAACGTTCAGAAACCGGAAAGGGTACTGGAAGGACTGGAATTAATATTTATAGAATTACCTAAATTCAAGCCTCAAAGCTGGGAACAGAAACGCATAGGAGTATTATGGCTAAGATTCTTAAAAGAGTTCAAAGGTGAACAGCTGGAAGTACCTGCAGAGTTCAGAAGTGTGCCAGAAATATCAAAGGCGGTGGAACTAACACAGGAATCAAGTTATACCCCCCTTGAACTTGAAGCTTACGACCAGTATCTTGATGCCCTTCGTACCGTAAAAACAATTGAGGTAGACTCCTTTATTGCCGGAAAAGCCGAGGGAAAAGCTGAGGGTAGAGCCGAGGGTGAAAATAACAAAACCATAGAAATCGCCTTGAATTTACTTCGTCAAAATCTATCACTTGACGTAATTTCTTCTGCTACCGGTCTTTCTCACAATGAACTCAATGATCTTAAATCCAAGCTGTAAAGAGTAATTACAGTTCAAGATGATGATCTTGTTCCCTTATACGCTCTACTTGTTCTATGACCTGATCCATTTTCTTGATCGGTAACAGATCGTGGTTTACATTATCTTTCCAGTGTTCCAGATATTCTACTACACAATCAAATTGTTGCCCTTGATGCATGACTGATTGACCGGCAACAAGTTTCTTGCAATGATCGTTAAGAATATCGCAATGATATTTATAACAGATACTATTGATATTATGGTGGATATCATCTACCGGATTATTGGATTTAAAATGCTCAGTTAATTCCTCAGGTGATATAATCTTCTGCTGATTGGCATAATATGCGGTTTTGTACAATTTTGCTATTGCTCCTGATTGATCTACTTCATAAGCCTTCTTAATATTGTGCATCAGCTCTTTGCTATGTTCATTCGGATTCAGTTTATCATGTAACTCGGCAAGATATTCCTGCTCTCTTTTTAACGCTATGAGTGCATCCTTTGGATTATCCGTCTTCTGTTTATTCAAAGCAAGTTCTTTAACACGATTCAAAATAGTAAGTTTTTCCTGCGTCTTGTAGATAACCTCTTTTTTAAGACCAAGCTCTATTTTCTCAAGTCCTTCCTGCCACTCCTTGCTGCTTGTAAGCTTGTAAGCATTATCTGCTATTATTTTGCGATCACTATCACTCATTGCCTTGTCAGAGCCCTTGTAACTCAAATTATATCCCTTGATGACCGCTGCTAAATCCTGACTGAGCTTATCATAATGTACTTTATTTAATGATTCAGGCCCTTGCTGTTTCTCAATTAGCCATACAAAATCCTGCATTAATTCCTCATAAAGCTTGGCCTTGGCAGGATTTAGCTCGGCAGGTTCTCTATTATTAGGGTCAGTCTGTCTACTAGCAGCAAAATTACTGATATTTCTGCTATTTCTATCACTTTCGTAAATCTGCAGGATATTAGCCGCAAGTTCAGGAATGTTTTTAACCGGTTTCTCAAGCATCTCCTTTATTTCTAAAGCTTCTTTAGTATTACGGTTCTCCTGCATGAAGGAAGCTACGGAAACAGTAATTATTTCCCTATAGAGAACATTCTTCAAGTCCAGATAATCATGCCCAAGGTCAATTTTTCCTCTTTTTACACCATAATTAACATAATCGCCGAACTCCTTATCGCTAACTAAGGTTCTTACTTGAGTTGCAAGTTCATTATCGAGCCTGTTTTCATTCTCTGAAATCTTGGCATTGCTGATGGCCGCAGCTAAATCTTTTCGTGTTAAATGAGCAGGTAATTCATCAGCTAAATCCCACTTCTCAGGCAAATTCAAGGCATGGATATCGACAATACTTGCTGCTCCTCTGAACCCATTTACTTTATTGATTTCAGTAATTATTGTTTTCGCTGCCTTTTCCCCTGCTGCGTCATTATCAGGCCAAACGGTAACTTCCCTGCCCGCAAGTTCTTTCCAGTTTGCCTTGCTCGCCGCCGCAGAGCCGCCCATCCATGATATTACCGTATGTTCCGGAAAGATCTTTGTAGCTACGTCAGCGGCCTTTTCACCTTCAACTATTAAAATCCTCTGCAGCGGTGATTGCCCAAGCTTTTCTGCTCCATATATTGGTTTATAACCCTTATCGCTAAAACCTTTTAGCCACCATCTGTTAATGTTCGCCTTGGTATTATGGCAATAACTGACAGGTAATGTCTGTTTCTTACCCTCTTTATCTAAAACCCGAACAACATAGCCAAGTAGTTCTCCGTCTCTGTTTTTGTATTCATAGGTAGCTCCAAGACGCCAATTGTTCTTTTTTAAAGTAGATGCCAAATCTTTTTCCGGTTTAAATGCTAGGGCATTCTCCGGTATTTTATCTAAAACCCGCCATGTCTCTTCTTTCTGCAACGCTTCAGTTTTAGCTTTATCAAGAGCGGTTAAATCCGGATTTTTAAATGAAGAGAGACCGGCTGAAATCTTTGGCCCAATACCTGCATGCCCTGCTATTATCTCAAACGCTCCCTTGGTATCAACTCCTGCTGCTTCCTTAACCAGCGCAAAGATATCGCCTTTTGATCCGTCAGAAAAACGATACCATCTACCGTCTTTTAAATTGATGTTCAGACTACCGCAGAATAACTGGTGGCCCTTTTTCTCCATCTTACCGTCAGGATTTAATAACTGACCGTATTGCCTAAAAATACTTTCTACTAAAAGAGGATTAACAGCTCTCTTGACATCTTCAAAATCAAGCCTTGCTTCTTTGGTAGTGGCCTGTTTTTTATTAGGCTTATTATTCTTGACAGGAGTTGGATTGAGGTTAGCTTCTGTTTTTTTGAGTTCTTCTGCTCCTACTACTCCTTTTGTTTCCTGAACCACCTCTGCCTTGTTTTTTCCTATACGTGCCTGTTCTATGTGCTTTAATCCCTGATCCTGCTCTAACCGGTTAGAACCGGATAATCCTTCACTCGAGCTCTTATCGGCATTTGTAATAACAACATTTTCTACTTGTACCTCGGGTTCTTCTACTCCCTGCGTTACTCCTATCGGTACTTGTACTTGCTCGGATTTCTGCTTTGTTCTGCTAACTTGTGAGGCTTGCTTAGTTGAGTATTCTTTAATCAATTCCGGTTTTTCTGTTATTTCTTCAGCAATAATAATATCACTTACCACTGTTTCTAATTCCTTATTCTTCTCTAGTTTACTAGGTGCTGATAGTTCTTCCTTAGCCCCTTTATCAGCATTTGCAACAATGCTACTTTCCTTTTTAATGGACTGATTTGCCATAACAGCTTCAAACAATTCAGATTTCTGCAAATCTCGCCAATCAATATTATTACCTTTGGATTTTTGTAATTTGTTTTCTACTTCCTTTAAAAACTCATTATCAATATCGGCCGGCAATAAAGACCTTAAATGTTCAATCTCCTCAGTCAATGCAACTAACTTATCAGTAAAACCTGCTTCCTCCATTTGTGCTTTATATTGTTTTACCATTTCCCCACTCCTGTTAAATCCATTTAAATATTTCTCCAGATTCTTACAAAGGGCTATAGCACCCTTTCTATCGTTAGTTAAACCAAACAGTTTACCAATTCCATAACCTTTAAGATTACCGAGTATTGTCGGATTTTTAACAACCATATCCGTTGCCTTTTCTTCTCCATACTCTGCTATTAGTGCCTCATATAGCTTTAAACTCTTTATACCTGCAGCGACTTGGTTACCTTTGGAAGAACGATAAATACGATTTAAATATTCAGGTGTCAGGATTTGGCGGTAATGTTCTTCTTTCCGTATAGCATCATTTAATTCCTGCCTATGATCCTCAAGTCCGTGTACTTCCTCTATCTTTTCTTCAATAGCAAGGCTTGTCTCTGCAATATGTAGGTTAACCTGAGCATAATTACTGCGTACATCTCCGCTTATACCACCGGCTACAGCTTGTACTAATTGTTTAAAAACATCCTGATCGTGTAATACTGTCGCTTTCTGATTTACTATTACTTTATCAAGTTCAGATGCTTTAACCATTTGGCTTGCGTGTTTTTCAACAGTCGCATAATTCATATTAAGCTGCAGGAGACGATCTTTGAATTTTGCATAAGAAGCTATTTTGCAGTTTGTATTGAATTCTTCAAAAGATAAATGTTCATAATCAGATTTTGCCAAACCGGCTAGCTTACCGTTTTCCGCAAATCCTGATACAATCAGACTGGCAGCGTGCGCCCTCTCTTTTCTTGCTTCCTTAAATTCTTCCCATAATTCTTTGTTCTCCCACATTTGCGGTTTATAACCGGTCTTGCGTTGTTCTATTGCCTGCCAAGACGTAATCTTACGGATAGTTGTAATGGTTTCCTCACACTTATCCAAATAATGTTTAATATGCTTATCTTCTTCAAGTAACCCCATAGTGCGATAATCACTTGCAAAACTTGTATTACTCCGCTTTGATACCATTTTTGCTAAACCGCCTTTTAAAATGGTTTCTTCTTCTGGACTATCTAAATCAAACCTGTTTCTTGCTTTACTTGCTGTGCTATCGAGACTTTCATAAAATGCATCATATAGAACCTCTTTGCTGACTATGACTGTCATTTCTTTCTTGTGGCGGGTTAACATCACGTTTGTTACTTCATAGCCTGAATTCTTTTCAAGACGGGGTATAGTATCTTCAATTGTTGCACCCTGTACCTTATGCGATGTTATTGCATAGCCGTAATCAATAGCAATTCCATCATGAAAATATTTACCGGTGTATTTGTTTTTATAAAGCTCGTTTAGATCTAATCTTACTTTCTCCTTTTTTCCATTAGCCCTATGTACTAGAATATCAATCTTAGATAGGCCGTCTTCATTTGGCTTGGATATTTTTAATATTGTTCCAACCTCACCGTTAAATATTCCGCCCCTGCCAAGGCGGTTGGCATTCCTTGTAAATACTATCTGCTCCCCCGGGCAGAGGTTTAAATAGTACTTCTCTTTTTTACCGTCCTTGATAGTTGAACCAACAAGCACCCTTTGCTCTATGCCCTTTAATATTCCGGCTTCTTTCAGCTCTTCTCTTACTTGATTATTGAGTATTTCTCTCGTTTTGTTTTCAAATACCGTAATTGCTTTTGAGCGAATAGATATTAAATCATCTCTCTCAATAGCCCTTGCCTTTTCAATATATGAATTAACAAAACTGCGCACTGCCATACTGTTAGCTTCGGATTCATTCTCAGCTACTTTAATAACTCCTTCCTCCCAGTAGATATCAAGAGCTTCTCTTATCCGATACTGACTTAGTAACTTGGTAGCCTGTTGATGATTGACATTTTGTTGACGACGGGATTGGCTTAACACTTCAGAACCGCATATTGATACGGTTTTCTCAAGCCCCCCTGCCCAACCGACAGGGGATAACTGGTTTCGATCTCCTACAAACAGGATTTTAGCTCCCCCAAGCCTTGCCTCAGATACGAGATAATCCATATTTGCAAGCTCGACCATAGAAGCTTCGTCAACAATCATTACATGCTTCTTGGTTAATGATGGACCGGTATCCTTATACAAATCTTCTTTGTAATAATCACCTCGCAGGACTAAATCAAATTCCTTCCCCTGTGCCGTTAACCACTCCTTACGCCATAAACTGGCATTCTTGCATTCTATTCCGGTAGCTTTTGCCAGTTCCAAGCTTGCGCTGCTGCTTGGTGCCGCCCCGATTACCGTGTATCCGGCTTTTTTATACTGACGTACTATCTCTTGCATTGCAGTTGTCTTACCTGCTCCCGGTATTCCTTCCAGTACTGAAATATCAGATCCGTTTAGGACATTTATTACCACCTTTCTCTGCTCAGCCGTTAAAACTACAGGTTGTTTCGGCTTTTCAAGCTCAATACCGGTTTTCTCATTGATAACGGAAACTAAATCACTTTTGACCTCACGTAGTTTCTCCTCAACCCTTTCCCTAAAAGATAAATGATCAAGGTCACTATCCTTTATACCTAAAGCATGATTATTTCTGTTATTCAGCGTTCTAACAGTTTCAATAAACCGCTCTTCAAGTTCCAGTCTTTTTGTAGTCGTATATAATGTTCTTCCTTTTAAATCCGCTTCTGTTACTTGTGATATTTCAGGACAAACCAGTAGCTGCTCATAGAGGCTGGTAAATGTAGCAGATAACTCATTTTGTATCGATTCAATATCCGTCTGCCTTGTAAAATCTACCCCTGCATATAGTCGTTTTTCCAATTCAATAGCTATTTGCTCTTTAGTAAATACTGGACTATTTACCGTCAGAACATCAAGAATAATACTTGGCTTTTCTTTGATTTTTTCTGCATTCTCTGCTGCAATCCGGAGATTTAATTCACTTAATTCCGCATTGTTAATGCTCCTTGCCGGCCCTTCATGTACTCCGGGAATTAAATCAATTCCAAGGTCTTTATATGATTTAGGGCAAAACCTTTTGTCATACCCGTGCATTGCATAATGTTCATTAACCTTGTCTGCGTGCATTTGACGGACAAAATTAACAAAGTTTTTATGATTCCAGGCTCGGTTTTTTGTTGCCGCAAACTCTATTTCTCCATATCTGTTTTCTACCAGTTCACGCGTCGAACCCATTAAATGGGCATGCTTGTTATTTTCGTTATCATAGTGAATATTGGCATCTACTATCATGCCAAGCTTAACTAGCTCCTTTACACAATCCTCTAGTAATGCAATGTTCTGTTCTATAGTAAGTTCATTTGGTAGCGGTAACATTATTTTATGAGCGGTATTGGCATCGCATCTATTCTCCGCCTGTTCACATTTATTCCATAATTTTTGCCTGTCATATACCCACTCCGGAGCGTGATCGGGGGCATATATTTTACTGTAGGCAAGACCAGGCTTTGAGGAATAATCAAATATCAATGTACTGGTAATGCCTGTGGCTTTATCAAGTACGGTTAGTTCCAGTTTAGTACGGGCATTATAAGCAGCTGAGGCAACGGCATTTTGTCCAAGACGCCTTTTTACCGTACTAACCTGTGCGCTTAAGAATGTCAT
>CP084576.1 GCA_020410825.1 Candidatus Megaera endosymbiont of Mesostigma viride | reverse complement strand
AATTTACAATAGCTAGATGTATACGTCAAGCTAGTTAGTCATTACTATGACGAAACAGAGGTAGGCTAAGAGAAATGTAGTAAATTTAAGCAGAATTACTGACTTTTAATAATTTTTTTATAAAGATTCGAATAAATCTTTATTTATTAAATCCTCGTCGCATCCTGTAAGTTTTTATTCCTTGAAGGCTTCTTTAAATTTTTGTAGTTCCTGATTAGTAAAAACTTTGTTTTTCATTATTGTTAATAATTAAGTTTAAATCTGTTTTTCATATTTAAATATTGCTAAAAACTAGACTATAATTCCTGATTATATCAATAACAATTTATGCAGAAAAAATAAATTAAAAGAACATCAATATGAATTAAGTGATTTGCTTAAAAGCTACAACAGAAAGGTTGTAAGCTATGTTATACACTTGCTTTCCTGCTTTCAGAATTTGAAAAAGACAGTAATCGTACACGTGGCGGGGAATATGGAACACGTTGCGAACCTTAAACCAGAACCATAGACTCGAAATTATAAATATCCACCTTTACTAAAAAGGAAGTATAGCACTGACATATCCTGTATGTGAATGATATTTTTTACTTTTATCAAAATCATATCCTATTTCTATATTTACAGACCTTGATCTTTTTATTTTTAACGAAGTCCCTACTTTGTAAAGTGTCTTCTGTAATTTACTTGATGGTGTAATGAGTGATTCTATACCGTCTAAAATTGTTATTATAGTGTTATCGTTATTGGAAGTAAGCTTATTCGTATATTTTACGTGTATTTTCAGGTATTATTAAATATGAATCCAGTTCAATTGCTTTGCTCACCTTGATACCAAGTAAGCCAGTGGTTTTATCTACCTTCCTTACTGCTACTCCTCTGTTAAAGCCAACTCCTTTTTCTTGATACTTGCTTATGGGCAACTCATCATATGTAATACCTATGTTTTGGTATTATGTGCACCTTACCTTGAGTTATATAATCGTAGTATAATCCCAGTTTACCTCCATATAAATCGCTTTCAGTCATCGCTTTCAGTCTTTGCATACGAAATATCTCCGCTTAAGTTCATATTATAACTTGACTTATTAATATAACTTTTTCCATATCTAGCTTGAGCATCTATAAATATATTTTTATTCAATTCATAAAACCCATAAAGAGTTGCAATATGGTTATTTATTCTTTCCTTTGTATTATTCCCTTTACATTATCCTGAATAAACGCATAGGCAAGCCCTACCGAATTATCCATAAGATCCAGACCTACAACTACACCCTGTTGATCTGATTTATAACCTTGTACCAAGTTATATATTGACTTTGTTTTGCATCTGATTTTAAGCCCTTGATCCATATTTCATCTTGTATCGTAATTTCATTACCCGCTGAGACTGTATAACCATCTAAGTTAACTGATGTCATTCTTGTATCAGTGATCTGATTAAGATTTATCATATAATTTAATATGGTATCAGTTGTTAATGTATCTGGTTTTTGTATTAGCGTAAAATTATCTACACTTTTTGCAAAGCGTGGATCGGTAAAATATAACTGCTTTTGTTGATTTAGCGATTATATGGCATTATTGATTCCTACCTTTAATCCTTTTACTGCAGCATCTTGATTATAAATAATTCTTTTAATTCTGTCTTGTTGATATATTTGTTTGATTTCCTTCCCTTAATTCTTTCTTAAGGTTGTTTACTTCTGAAGTTATCCCGATTATTTGTTGATTTATACTAGCTATTAATTTACTTATCTCGTTTATTTCTACTTCTAGTGCTTTCCTGCATTTCTGGAGAATGATTGAGTACTTAGACCTATAGAAACTCTTATCATATGTTTTATAGGAATGAAAGGTTGATTTTAAGAAAGCATGTTCCAATTACCGCATAGACTTTATGATGATATAAATAAGAACACCATTACAAATGGTTACATTTGACTTAATATGTAAGATGGTAAATTTTGTAGAAAAACTGAGTCTAGCCCCCTATTTCCTTGATAAAGGTACTAATAATACAAAGAGATTTTCTACATATTCATCCAAATTGTCAGATAGAATAATCAACTCTAGCCATTTTTTGCCTTTCCTGCGGAAATTAGAAAAGACATATATACTACTAATGTAATTGGGCCACCTCAGAGAATATCACCCAGAAAAGTAACTCATATAAAATGCAAAACATTGCTATAATATTCAGAAATAAGAGTACAGAAAAATATTCCAGCAATCAAGAACGGATTTTGGCTAAGATTAAATGCGACTATAAAATAAATCAGGCTAACATTAAGTAATTCTATAATTTTCTTAGCTCGCATTTTTACTCCCATAATTAATTAACTCAACTGTACGGTTTTTTGAGAAGTAAGTAATATTTTTGTAGTTCAAGGAAAATAAAACTTACTATAGAGTTATAGTCAAAGGTTGTAAAAAATTGGGGAATATATTTCTCTCATTTAAGTTATCATTACTAATATCATTTTCATGAGTGCTATCTATAAATTTTCTACCATATTAATAACTTAGGCAATACGGTTTTTACCTAGTAAAGGTTTCCAGTTTTTTTCTCTGCTTCAAGAAATAATTTATAGATAACAGCAATATATTCTTATTTTATTGCTTTTTACAGGTTTTGCTCTGACATAATTTTTCAAGGTTTTAGTTTTGTACATATAAAATTTGCAGAGCAAAACTTAACACTAACTTTTTATTTCTATTCTTTTTGTAATTCCTTTCTCTTTTTTAGGTATTGTCATTTTGTCCTCATTTGTTAATTTATCAATTTATTTTTTTGATCTTAAAAAAGCTGGTAAAATCCTTCTCTTTTAACATAATTTTACCAACTAATCGATAAACGGTCCTCCACCGATCCGACTCCAGGTACTGCCCAAGCGGCATTACGAGCTTCACGGGATTCATCCAGGTTCTTGACCCTTCCACTTAATATTACTCTGTTACCTTCAACTTCTACATCGATATTATTTGCATCTATTCGGGCATTCCGTTGGAACTCGCTAACAATTTTATTTTTTACCTCCTGGGGTTTAACAGCAGGTTTAACCTTTATATTGTTAGTAACATAAATAACTCCATATAGATTTCTTACTGCTCTCTCAGCAGCTTGTTTTTCATAGTTATGTTGAACTTCACCAGTTAAAGTTAGATATCCATTTTCAATAGCCACCTTAATCTGCTCATGAGGTACAAACATAGTCCACCTTAACGCATTAAGAGCAGCCTGGGCAATATCGGTATCGTTTCTTTTGTAGCTTGATGCCAAGTCTACTGATAGTTCATTAGCAACACCATGCACTCCTTGCAGTTTTTCAACAGCCTCTTCTGCAAGACGTTTCTCTGTATAACTTTTAACAAATCCACCTAAAACCACTACACCATTATCTTTAATTGAGATAGTAATGTTTGTATCATCAATATTCGGTTCAAAGTGTAATTTGTCCATTACATCACTATAAAGCTTACCATTTGTTGTCATAACTTACCTCTATAAATTTATATTAATTTTAAAAATTAGAATTAAACTCTAGGATTAACTCTGGCATACATTAATCACTATAAAAATTAATATAGCCTTTCTGTTTTATTGTATCATATTAAAATAGTTTGAACAATCTATAGTTGTATTTTTTTTGATCACCTCAGGTAATAAAAACAACTTTCTTATTACTAGTTCTAGCTGTTAATAGTCGAATCCTCCTTTATTACAGATTCAGGATTTTTATCCATTCTTAAACCTTTGTACCTTGGATGTCTTAGTTTTTTATCTTTAGTCCATTCCGAGAATACAATTTCACATATGAGCTTTGGCTCTAACCATTACACCCCGTGGGTTTTTACTTCTACATTCAAATTTAGGTTTTTTTGCTCAAAAGGTTTAAATAAGTTTTTAAATATTTTACCTTTGATTGGTCAAAACCACTCCCTACCTTACCTGCGTAGTATAACTTGTTGTGCGCCAGGTATATTAGGCACTGCCATTAAGTTAAGGAAAATACCCTAGAATAAATAAATTAATAGACATGTTTTTTCTTTCTCAGCTGGAAGTTATATGAACGTGCATAAGATGTTTTCTTTCTGGGTGGAGTACGATTTTTCCGAATTGGAATTGCAGCAGTTTTAAATAGAATTGTTAATTCTTGCATTTTACTTTCAGTATCTTGCTTAGGGTTTAACAGTATATCAATTGCTTGATGTTTAATAATATTAAATGTTACAGCTTTGTTTACTTTTGAGGCTTCTTTCAATTGTTTGTGTGCTGGTGAAGCTTTCTCATCTTTCATCTTTTTATTTATATTAAAAGTTAATATATTTTCATAATTGTTGACCAAAAATTTTGCTTAATTGCTTCCACCGTTAAACCTGTAAAATTTTCTAGTGATAACCTACTTTTTAGTACTCCAAAAAATGTTTCTACCTCCCATCTAAAACCATATAATTTTTTAAATTCCTCCTTATTAATATTTGAATCCAATAGAGAAGTCATCAATACTTCTATTTCTCCAGTTGGCAAAGGTACGGCAACAAAACGTACTGTTATAGTAAGTGGTAAACCTAGGTATTTTATCACTTTATTCTGAGCTGCTGGAACAGGTATATTAAATACTTTATCTGCCTGTTCACCGTTAAAAAAAGCAGTAACTGCTTTAAAAAAGCTACGCTTACATCTAATAACAAAATGCTTTTTCTGTTGCAATAAAATTGCTATAAACTTATAAGAACAATATCCACGGTCATATATTAATATATCGTTTTCTACTGCCGCATCTAATATTCTTTCTGCTAACTCTATATCTCCTTTATCTAACGTCCCTGCAATAGTCAATCTGTTGAGAACATCATAACAACATTCAAATCTGGCCGAAACATAAGCACCATCAATAGCAGCAGTTTTTATTTTAATAGATCCAAATTCAGTCATGATTTCCTTTGTATAAGGTAAAATAATTTGACTAGAATCCACTCCAAGCATTCTATATCCATTCCATAAGTTTAGATCCTTAGGTTCTTCATACTGCATTGCAACTATATCTTTACTCAATTCCAGGAAAGCTGTGTGGCTTAGTTTCTGTCTCGCTTGTGTAAATGCACTATTTGTAACCGTTTTTTCTATGTGACCATCCATAAATAATTCGTTTAACACTATTTGAAGCGATTTTATACTTTTACGCATTATCGTTACAAATAAAATCTGAAAATTCAATATCCGATCCCTTGTAAAATCTTGTATCCTGAATTTATGCTGTTCTATAAATGTTGGTGAATGTATCTGATTGATTATATAATTTGTTACTTTAGATATATTCATATAGGCTATTATTAAGTTAACTGAACCTAATCTATATCTTACTAAATCTTTTTTTAAACTCTCTTTTTCTTAACTTAATGGCAGTGCCTAAAATACCTGGCGCACAACACTAATTCTTTTAAAAAGTCATCAACATGACAATATATTTCTGTAAAATCTATTTTCATATATTATTTCTATTATTTTGTGAAATGGAGTAAGCTATAACCTAGTTTTTTATTACTATACAGCTAACTTTCTAACACGAAACTGGCGTTAATTACTAAAAAACCTTAACCATTTTAAACATTGAACTTGCTTTGAGTAAACTAAATTTTGATTTTTTAGCTTTAATATTCCTATAGTAAAGGGGTATGACATTAAATTATTGACTAACTCCTGCAATAAGATATGAAATGCTTAGAACAAGTTGTAAGTTATTCATATCTTCTAGTGATACTTGAGTTAATTGATCAGTGTTATATAATAAATATAATTGGTCATTATATAATTTACCAAATAACTTACCAGCTCTGTAAAACTCAACACCATCTTTAGACATTCTATAATGTACTTGTCCAAATTGTGAAAGAGTGGTAATAATTTCCTTGATTATGTTACTTTTCAAAATACCCTCGCACTTCTACAATAATTTACATATTAGTTATTATAAAATCTATAAGTTAATAATGTATTAACTACTAAAATTAATCGTTATTTAATCAGAAAGTATGATAGAATGATTAATAATAAACAACTTAATAGTATTTATGAATTACTCAGAGCCTTGCAAGTACTCAATAAGATTAAAAGAAAAACTTAAATTATTAGATGTTGAAAATAAATTAGATTTTGAAGTAATTAATAAAGCTATTTATTGGGCTAAGAAATATCATGGTAATCAAAAAAGGAAATCAGGCGAACCATATTATTCGCATCCTTTGGAAGTAGCTTATATGGTTTCTAGATTATAAGCTAAAAACTGATATAATAGTTACCAGCATACTCCATGATACAATAGAAGATACAGATCTTACCTTTGAGATGATAGAGAAGGAGTTTGGTAAAATTGTGGCAAACCAAGTAATGGATTTAACTAGAGTAAAAGAATCTGATCATAAAATCAGCGCAGGAAAGTTAACAGAATTACTTTGGGAGCAAAAAAAATACGACTTATTACTTATTAAACAATTTGATAGGTTGCATAATATTCAGACTATTAAATTCCTATCTCCAGAAAAAATAAAAAAAACTATAGAAGAAACTATTTCTAAATTTCTAGTGCTTGCAATATATTTAGGGATACCAGAGTGCAAAAATAAACTAATACGTACTTGCTATGAAGTTATAGGTATTGAAAATGAATTTTCTGAACAGGAAGAAGATCTTCTTATGTAAAAATATATTTTATATAACTTTTTTCTCTAATTTTTCAAAGTAATCTAAACCAAATGCAAAACCTATAACAACCGGAACCATAATAACAAGTATTCCATAATGACCTAAATATTCAAATAAATAAATAAAACCGAATGAAGTTACAAGATGCATTGTTGCACGTGATAGAGCATAAGCAAATCCAGTGTAAGTAAAGCGTTTAAATACAGGAAAATGGCTGTAGAAAATAGGACCGGCTGGTAATATATTTACCCCAAACAAAACTATACCAAGTTGTACTAACATTATTCCAAATGGGCTACTAGAGTAATGAAAAACAAATGGTAATATAAAAATAAAGCAACAAAATGCATACAACTTTATTTTTAGAATTTTTAATGGATATATTTTAAAACTTAAGCAGGTAATAAATAATAGACTAAAAAACTCTACTACTGTTATTATGAAATTGTGATGAATTATTTGGCTAGGTACATAATTATGTACTTCTTTTAAAACGTTTGCAGAATAAGCGTATGTAAGAAAAAAACATGTTGGGGCTCTGGATTTTTAAGTGTGTAAATTCAAAAATAGGCACTTAAATTCTACCCTCAAATTTTATCAAAAAGTGGGCCATAGCTTCTCCCCAATTTTGGATGGGCATACTCCATTTTCTCGTAATGTAATCTATTGTCAAGTATAAAGTCTTAAAAACAGAATCATCACTAGGAAAAACCCGCTTATTATTTGTTACTTTACGTAATTGGCTATTTAGACCCTATCGAGTAGACGCAAAAGTTACCCTTTGCGCCCCTCACAGAACCGGACTTACAGATTTCCCATATCCGGCTCTTCGACAAGAACTAACATACTGGCTCTCAGTTTATGTATTTAGAATGAGGTAACCATGGTTTTATCAAGGGATATCGTTCCAGCATTTTCCAAAACTTTTCCCATTTTATATAACCTCGTTGACTTCTACGGCTTAAATACCTATGCCAAGTCTTTTGTATGTGGCGATAAAATGCACAAATACTTGGATAGTTGCTACTTATACCATAGTAATTGTAATGCCCCCTTAGTACCGCATTTAAATATCTTGCTTGCCACTCTACAGCTTGATGCCTATTCTCTTTGCACCATTGAGTAACTCGGTTCATTGTCATATTTAGTCTTTTCGACTCTGTACGACAACCTACCTTATATTTACCTGCTCTACTAGTTCCGTTATAGAATGTAAAACCTAAAAAGTTAAAGGTCGCTCTGTTTTCGCTGTGTCTTTTGCTATTTTCTTTAGCAAATTTTCCAAAACGACATAGCTTGGTCTTTTGATCATTTATCTTGAGCCCAAACTTTTGGAGTCTTGCCTTCAATATTTCTCTGAATTTCATTGCTTGATTTTCATGTTGAAAGCAAAATAATAGATCATCGGCATACCTAAAACTATACATTTCTCCTTTTATTTCCTTAACTGCTACTTTACTAACCCATAAGTCAATTACATAGTGTAAGTAAATATTTGCCAAAGTAGGGCTAATAACTCCTCCTTGCGGAGAACCTGTAGATGTTGCAGTAAGCTTTCCATCTTCCATTACGCCTGCTTTGAGCCAAGAATTTATGTATTTTAGTAGCCTCTTATCTTTTATCCTATGACTTATAAATTTTATAAGCCACTCATGCTCCATGTCGTCAAAGAAGGATGCTATATCTACATCAAGCACGAACGATACTTTCTTCGTTGCTATTGTTTCTTTTGCATCTTCTACTGCTTTTAGCGCGCTTTTGCCTTCTCTAAATCCATATGATATCGGTAAGAATTCTTGCTCAAACACTGCCTGCAATATAAAATTTATGGCATTTTGCGCCACTTTATCCTCTATTGTAGGCAATCCTAAAGCTCGTTTCTTACCATCGGCTTTCGGTATATAGATTCTTTTTACAGGTTGCGCATTATATTTACCTTGTTTCATTCTATATAATAAGCTATCTAGATTTTGCTCTAGATTTCCTGCATACATCTCGGTGCTTATTGCATCAATGCCGAATGCAGCGCCTTTGCGCAACTTCTTCCATGATTCGCTAAGCCACTCCTTATCTACTAGATGCATTAAGGTTTTAAGCTGCGTATCACGGATTTGTCTTGCTCTCTTAGTTAGCGATAGCAGTTTTGTTTTGAAGTGATCGCAGCTCGGTGGCTGCAACTTCTTACCTTTCCTATCACCCTCTTGCCGTGCATCCCTTCCCTCCATAGACATTACCCTACTTCCTGCGGTACTATGAATGCATCTGACTCCCTAAATATTATCATTATATTGTTCACAATTTATTTCAATTATAATTACCTTAGTTGCTGGACTTAGGAATATTTAGGGCCTCCCAGGTTCCTTGATTAGACATTTTCATGCATGCCGACGACGCATACCCCGCTAGATCATATTAAACTCACTATACCGCTTAATATATTATTGCTTTCCACACCATCGACAGTGTCAGCTTCTAGAAGCATCGAAGTTCTCGAGGCTCTCTTGTCGTTCACTTTCGTTTCGGCCTACATTCGCCCTGTTTACGCTTTACTTAGCACGTTACCGTACTAAATACAAAACTTAGTTCCAAGTAGTTAGTTACTCTTTTCTTGGAGAGGAATTGCACCTCCTAATCTAACCAGGCTTATCCTGGCACACCTATCGCATTGGTTGTATAAATTATCCGTCTAATAACCTCAGGATACTGTAAAAAAAACTACCAGATTTCCCCAATTATTTTGCCAGGATTTTGCTATGTGGGGATACTGTTTTCCCCATTTTAGATCAAAATCAGATAAAGCGCCAAGGGCATCATCTTCAGTAACCGAGCCGTATACTAACTTTAAATCAGCAGCAACTTTTTTCCTATCTTTATAGCTTACGTATGCTAAGCTGCTTCTAATTTGATGGACGATACACAACTGATGTTCGGTTTCGGGATATACGGCAGATATAGCTTCACTCATGCCGGTCAAATTATCACTACAGGCTATCAGAATATCTTTCAATCCTCTGTTTTTCATTTCAGTAAAATTATTTAGCCAAAATTTAGATCCTTCGTTCTCACTGATCCATAACCCTAAAATATCTTTCCTACCGGTTAAATCTATGCCCAAAGCTACATATACCGCCTTGTTAATAATCCTCTTATCCTGTCTTACTTTAACTACTAAGGCATCAAAATACACAATGGCATAAATCGATTCTAAGGGTCTATGTTGCCAGCTCCTAACCTCATCCATTATATTATCTGTAACTCTGCTAATTAAGCTTTCACTTATTTCAGCTCCATACAATTCCTGAATTTGTAGCTTAATGTCAGAGACGCTCATTCCCTTTGCATATAGTGATAATATCTTCTGATCTAACCCATCGATCCTAGTCTGGCGCTTCGGTACTAGCAGCGGGGAAAATTCAGCATTTCTATCACGAGGTACTTCCAGTTCTAATACTCCGCCTTCAGTAATTAGGCTCTTCTTGCCAACTCCATTCCTGCTGTTCTCCGTTTCCCCTCTGCCATATTTGCTATAGCCAAGATGCTCGTCCATTTCCGCTTTTAAAGCTCTTTCAAATAGATTTTTTGTCAGCTCTTTTAACATCCCGTCTTTAGCAAAAAAACTTGTTAAATCTGTGTCTTTATCTATTAACAAATCTACCGCTTGTTTTATTTTTTCTTGATCGCTCTTACTCATGTTATTTCCTTAATAAATTATATTATTGTTAATATAACCTATTCTAGAAATTTACACATTTAGTTGGAAAGAACCCATGTTGTGCTGAACATTCTAGCAAAAAATAGGCTATAGAAGTTATTTTACTAGCTTTTTCGCTATATATTGGACTTTTATGTAAAAGTTCAACATCTATGCCAGTTTTTTTAAACACAGACTGAATTTCTTTTTTTGCATTAACAAAATCTGGAGTTTCTCTTAATCTTGTTCTAGCAAGTCCACCAATCATGGCTATTATTGTACCAATTAAAAATGCATAACGCCAATTAAATCCTTCAGTGGTAGCAAGGGATGCAACAGCTAAAGCTGCAACACCTCCCAAAGTTAAAGAAACTGTTATAAACCCTACAACTGGAAAAATAGTAGGCCTTTTTATAGTTTCAGTTAAGTATATTTCTGCTCCTATTACTTCACCCATAGATGACATACCTTGCATAGCACGGCAAACAATCATTATATAAGAAGCAGTAATTCCAATTTCATTATAAGTTGGTAGTATATACATAATTATACATGATACTGCCATTAAAATTGTAGTAATGATTACTGTCAGTTTACGTCCAAAATTATCACCGATATATCCAAATATAATTGCCCCGAACGGTCGAAGTATAAAAACTGAAGAAAAACTAAGAGCCCCTATAAGACGAGCTGTAAGAGGATCAGTTTTTGGAAAAAATAATTCATTTAAAAGAACAGCCATATGGACATATAGCATCAAATCAGTAGGGTCGAGGTCAGGCGCGCATACTCAAACTCAAGAGCCACGTTTCCTGCCCCCGCCACGTCAAACCCGCCGTGCGGTTTTCCCGCAACGGGCTTTCCCTTAGAATTTCGTATCCAAGTTTATGAGACCTAATTGAACAGGAGTTACTTTCAAGAGGTGGTATCCATTATATAACCCTAAGGTTTTATAAAGTGTCTCTTTACTCCATCTCTTCCATCCAAATCCTTGACGCTTTTGGGCATACATAAGATGTCTTCTCAGCTTCTTTTCTACCCAGTCTTTGATAAATGCAAAGCATTCACTTGAGTTCCCGATCCTAAAATAGGATACCCAACCTCTTAGAATTGGGTTGATCTCATCGATAACTTGTCTTACATGATGTGATCGATGTTGTCGGAATACTTCTTTGAGCTTTCTCAACAGTTTTGTACGACTTTCTATTTTAGGGAGGCGCAGTACTCCTTCTTTTCCTTGCCTTGTCCGTATTCGTTTGAAGCGGAAACCAAGGAAAGAGAAAGTGTTACCTTTTTCTGCATATACAAGTCTAGTTTTATCAGTGTTCAGCGTAACTCCAATCTTACTAAGTTCTTCTCGAAGCCTTTTATAAGCAGCTTTAAAGAGCCATTCCCATTTTTGATAACTATCAACTAAAATCACAATGTCATCGGCCCATCTATAATATTCTAGATTAGTGTAGCTTTTGCCTTGAATTACAATCTTTGTAGCCTCTTTTGCTCTTTCAAGCATCTCATCCACTGAAGTCAGATAGATGTTGCTTAACAGAGGTGATAAAGGGCCTCCTTGACAAATTCCACTTTTACCTCCCGCCTTAATTATTAGCTTCAGAAGCCTCATAACAGATGAATCTTTAACTCTTTTAGCTAATTTGGTAAGAAGAATATCATGTCTGATGCTGCCATAATAATCCTTAAGATCGGCATCAATGACGTTTCCTTTCTTCTTAACGAGATCATCTGCTATTCTTTGCACTGCTTCTTGTGCATTTTTACTAGGTCGGTATCCATAAGATCCTTGTTGAAAGTCTGCTTCAAAAATAGGTTCAAGAATGAGTTTTAAAGCACCCTGAACCACACGATCCCGTATGGAAGGAATTAAAAGCTTGCGCATACCTTTTCCGCTTGCTTTTGGTATTTCTTTTAGACGGTTTCGTAAAGGGTAGTAAGTCTCTGATTTAAGTTCATTGTGTATCTGGTGAAGAAACGATTCAACACCGTTTCTTTCTATATCCTCAAAGGTCATCTTGTCAATGCCTGGCGCTCCATTGTTCTTTCGTGCCAGACGATACGATTCTCTTAAGGTTTCAATTTTACACATATGTACATAAATGCCCCAGAATCGCCAAGTCTTTTCAGACTTCGCTTGAATGTATATCTTCTTCCTCAGATCTTGTAATAAAATTGGAGTTTTTATCATTCTCCTTTACCTCTCGTTTTGTTAGAAGATGTTTTCTAAGTAAGAGGCCTTCGCTCCACAAGCATTACCTTGCTTCATCACTACTATGCCCCTATCCGACTCCCTCTCATCTTCTCTTCTTTTCCGAGATATATCTCGTTATAGAAAAGATCTTGCTCCTAGTATTTCTCTAGGGATGAGGAGGGCCTCTCCAGTTGCTACCTATGTCCTATCTGTTCATGTCGTCACTATTACCCCGCTGAAGAAACAAAACGTGTCAGTTAGATTTCATTTTGTTTTACTGTTTTCACCTAATACTTAGAGGCTCAACCTTCAGACTTAATTCTTTTACGAGGCTACCAATGTGTTCATTTGCATTACGACCTGAACAGTCACACCAATTCTTTAAATTGGTTTGTCGATAGGCTTCAATATAATGATTTCGCATTATATTGCTATCCTAGTTACACGGCTCTAACTTTTACCGTGGTGAGTTTATCTCTCACTCAACATAAGCGCCTTAACTGGACGCACAAATATTCTAAAAAAGTACCGATTTGAAGTAATGCAATAGATTCTTTCTGTTCTCTTGTAAGACTTTGCTGTTTTACTATTTTCATATAAGATTAATCGCCATTTAATAAACACTCCTTAATTAAAACAACTATTTAAGCTACTTTTCAATTATTTATTGCTCTAGTTATGGTAAATTATTGAGATTAGTTATTATTTTAATTTATTTTGTTGAATATATGTAGTAGTCTCTTAATAATCTGATTTTAGAAATTTTAGCTAATTGAGCATATATCTTCTCCTGGTTTTTATAGAAAATAAATTTGTAGACATCTCTTTTTATATCAAGAGTTTTTTTATATGCACGTATGGATCTACCCGATAATGCTGAAAAAAATATTAATGTATACGACCTATGGACTTTTAAACTTCAATATTTGCTATAGTCATAATAGAACTCGTAACCTACAAACTAATTTCTATCAGATCAACGGTTGCTAAGAACTATACAAGTTATTAGTTTTATTGCAGATTTAAGGTTTGTCTTAATTTACCATCAATATTTTATATTTCTCACATATTTCAAGGCTAGAATTTCTACATTATTACTTCTTTAGCTCTTGGTCTGTTTCTTGATATTCTCTCTGAAGTGTTATATAGATTTTTGGCATAGGTAATCATAGAGTACTACTTGTTAGGATTCTACCCTTAATCTTATGCAATGGGTAACCTTAGTGCTAGCTTCCCCTACTTGATCTTATATCATAAAAACTTGAATCCGTACTTTACATGTACAATTTTTGTCTTCTCTTTTCACAGATCTATATCTAGTTTACTTAAAACTCCAGTAGCATACTCTAATGCCACTTGCACTTTTGCTCTTGTAGTACAAATCACCCACTCAATCATCGACAAACCGCGTTAGCCTATATTTTTTACGCTTTATCTCTCAATCAACCAGAAATAATACATTACTCACCAAAGACGAAACACAGCACCTTCGGGCACTTCTCGTTCAGTCGTCATCCTAGTTCCTTCAGTAAGGCATACAGCCCTTATTATTGACTCAAGTAATTTCAATATTAGTCCAGCTGTATAGCTTATTAAACAAAGTAATAAGCCCTTGGTATAATGCTGATCTAAAGAAATTCCTCAAATTAGCATCACTACCCCAATCATTACCTCCTTCTAACTCAAGCCATATCTTTTGTAATGAATCTTTTACTACTGAGATTTGTACTCAAATCTGTCCTCTTATCTAATTCTTTTAAAAAGTCGTCGACGTAGCAATATATTTCTGTAAAACCCATTTTTTTATAGATTATTTCTATTATTTTGTGAAATAAAATAACCTACAACTTAGTTATTTGCTGATATAGAGATTAACTTTCTAATCCGAAACTTGCATAAATTAGAGGGAATTGTTACAATTAATAAAAGCTTGTTAAATAACTCTTTTAAACATCTATCTCATTAAAAAACACCAAAAAAGAAGAAAGAAAATACCTTTGATCTCTCTCCTCTTAGAATATAGTTTAAAATAAAAGTTTTAACTTTAATGTACCCTGATGTCCAACGTATTTTTTCTTCAGATGGCAGTTATAGCTAGCATCTATTTCAGTATTATTACGTTTTACAAGTACACTACCGCCAATATTGTAACCTAATTTCGGTAATTTACTGGTATTTGTATCATTTTCAAATTCCCTATCGGCCCACTGTAATTTAACTTTTCCTTGCTTTATCTTATCTTGCAATATCCTTTCCATGGAAAAGTTTAAGGAAGGTATAAAATGTATATTCCCAGCTACCACCTGAGGCATCGAGGCCTTAATTCCCGCTATACCGCTGAATATTTTTCTAGATTTACTTGTTACTGATAAATTGAACACATCATTACCAGTTTCATCGTATGCGCCATCAGCTATTTTACCGTATTTAAATCCTATACTAGGTGTTAATACAAATTTATCGATGTTAAATTTATAACTTAATTGACTTCTAATGTTATAACCTTTGGTATTGAACTTACCGGTAGCCGTC
This sequence comes from Candidatus Megaera endosymbiont of Mesostigma viride, assembly GCA_020410825.1. Lineage (GTDB taxonomy): Bacteria > Pseudomonadota > Alphaproteobacteria > Rickettsiales > Rickettsiaceae > Megaera > Megaera polyxenophila. Next base: position 1,433,290 of record CP084576.1, on the reverse strand, counting down.
TCATATATACCATCATCGATTAACTTAACACTCTTATTAACCACTTTACCTTTTATAAAGGAAACTGCTCCTTGAAGTAATAATCTATTAACAACTTCACCCTGACCATAAATCGAAAACGTATCATGATTAACATTAAACTTATCGCCTCTAGTTTGAGACATTTTAAATTTAGAGCGAGCCTTACCATAAGCTATTCCAATCAGATTAGCTTCATTTTCCCCTAAATTGATATCAGCACCAATAGTAATTCCCCCTATATTAGTTCGGTAAGCATCAGCATTTGAGCTAGAACCTTGCTTGGCACCACCATAAAAGCCGCTAATCCATACGCTTTTGTTTAGTTTCTTAACTTCTTCACCAGCAGCAACTCCCACCATTAACATTCTATTTTCAATTTGTGTAAACACACTGCTAAATAGGATATTACTTATTTCTGGAGTTATTAAATTAGCCCGTTGTTTAAAATGGCTTATTCCTTGCTCAATTTCCTCACTTTCTAAATTTTGCATCGCAGATAAATATCTTGCAGCTTTATTCATAGAAGAAGTTGAAGATGATTCGTTAGTATTATTTGGATCTTGCAAGCTTTCATTGAAGTCAAAATCAACTTCCGAAAGCAGCTCAGCCGTTTTTTCTGGATTTTGTTTAGCAGCTAAAATTACCTCTTGTGCTTTTGCCTTTTTTAACTTGATTTTTTCATGATGAGCAATCAGTTCTTTAATTAAATCTTTCTTGATTTCATTACTGCCTTCAGAATTTAAAATATCATTTATTAATAATTCAGTTTCTTTAATTAAATCTTTCTTGATTTCATTACTGCCTTCAGAATTTAAAATATCATTTATTAATAATTCAGTTTCTTTAGTTAAAGGCTCTGATATTTCAGCTACAACATCTGGTACAGAACTATCTAAAGGTTTCCCAGCTAGTAGAATTGAGCCAACAGCATAATCAACACCAACATCCTTTCTTACCGTCTCTACTCCCTCTACAGCTGGCAATTCAGAACCAATGCCTATAACCTTAGATGTTATTAAAGGATTTTGAACAGCTAATTGAGGTAAAGTTTCTATATCACTTGATAAACCTAAATTTTTACCACCGCTTACAGAACGCACTACTATAGCATTATTAAACTTAGGACTTGCTTCAATACTAACTATATCCGATACTGAATCTGTTAAAACCCTTCCATTTCCTAATACTCTTAAAGCTTCATTATCGTTAACAACTAAAGGCTCTGATATTTCAGCTACAACATCTGGTACAGAACTATCTAAAGGTTTCCCAGCTAGTAGAATTGAGCCAACGGCATAATCAACACCAACATCCTTTCTTACCGTCTCTACTCCCTCTACAGCTGGCAATTCAGAACCAATGCCTATAACCTTAGATGTTATTAAAGGATTTTGAACAGCTAATTGAGGTAAAGTTTCTATATCACTTGATAAACCTAAATTTTTACCACCGCTTACAGAACGCACTACTACAGCATTATTAAACTTAGGACTTGCTTCAATACTAACTATATCCGATACTGAATCTGTTAAAACCCTTCCATTTCCTAATACTCTTAAAGCTTCATTATCGTTAACAACTAAAGGCTCTGATATTTCAGCTACAACATCTGGTACAGAACTATCTAAAGGTTTCCCAGCTAGTAGAATTGAGCCAACGGCATAATCAACACCAACATCCTTTCTTACCGTCTCTACTCCCTCTACAGCTGGCAATTCAGAACCAATGCCTATAACCTTAGATGTTATTAAAGGATTTTGAACAGCTAATTGAGGTAAAGTTTCTATATCACTTGATAAACCTAAATTTTTACCACCGCTTACAGAACGCACTACTACAGCATTATTAAACTTAGGACTTGCTTCAATACTAACTATATCCGATACTGAATCTGTTAAAACCCTTCCATTTCCTAATACTCTTAAAGCTTCATTATCGTTAACAACTAAAGGCTCTGATATTTCAGCTACAACATCTGGTACAGAACTATCTAAAGGTTTCCCAGCTAGTAGAATTGAGCCAACAGCATAATCAACACCAACATCCTTTCTTACCGTCTCTACTCCCTCTACAGCTGGCAATTCAGAACCAATGCCTATAACCTTAGATGTTATTAAAGGATTTTGAACAGCTAATTGAGGTAAAGTTTCTATATCACTTGATAAACCTAAATTTTTACCACCGCTTACAGAACGCACTACTATAGCATTATTAAACTTAGGACTTGCTTCAATACTAACTATATCCGATACTGAATCTGTTAAAACCCTTCCATTTCCTAATACTCTTAAAGCTTCATTATCGTTAACAACTAAAGGCTCTGATATTTCAGCTACAACATCTGGTACAGAACTATCTAAAGGTTTCCCAGCTAGTAGAATTGAGCCAACAGCATAATCAACACCAACATCCTTTCTTACCGTCTCTACTCCCTCTACAGCTGGCAATTCAGAACCAATGCCTATAACCTTAGATGTTATTAAAGGATTTTGAACAGCTAATTGAGGTAAAGTTTCTATATCACTTGATAAACCTAAATTTTTACCACCGCTTACAGAACGCACTACTACAGCATTATTAAACTTAGGACTTGCTTCAATACTAACTATATCCGATACTGAATCTGTTAAAACCCTTCCATTTCCTAATACTCTTAAAGCTTCATTATCGTTAACAACTAAAGGCTCTGATATTTCAGCTACAACATCTGGTACAGAACTATCTAAAGGTTTCCCAGCTAGTAGAATTGAGCCAACAGCATAATCAACACCAACATCCTTTCTTACCGTCTCTACTCCCTCTACAGCTGGCAATTCAGAACCAATGCCTATAACCTTAGATGTTATTAAAGGATTTTGAACAGCTAATTGAGGTAAAGTTTCTATATCACTTGATAAACCTAAATTTTTACCACCGCTTACAGAACGCACTACTATAGCATTATTAAACTTAGGACTTGCTTCAATACTAACTATATCCGATACTGAATCTGTTAAAACCCTTCCATTTCCTAATACTCTTAAAGCTTCATTATCGTTAACAACTAAAGGCTCTGATATTTCAGCTACAACATCTGGTACAGAACTATCTAAAGGTTTCCCAGCTAGTAGAATTGAGCCAACGGCATAATCAACACCAACATCCTTTCTTACCGTCTCTACTCCCTCTACAGCTGGCAATTCAGAACCAATGCCTATAACCTTAGATGTTATTAAAGGATTTTGAACAGCTAATTGAGGTAAAGTTTCTATATCACTTGATAAACCTAAATTTTTACCACCGCTTACAGAACGCACTACTATAGCATTATTAAACTTAGGACTTGCTTCAATACTAACTATATCCGATACTGAATCTGTTAAAACCCTTCCATTTCCTAATACTCTTAAAGCTTCATTATCGTTAACAACTAAAGGCTCTGATATTTCAGCTACAACATCTGGTACAGAACTATCTAAAGGTTTCCCAGCTAGTAGAATTGAGCCAACAGCATAATCAACACCAACATCCTTTCTTACCGTCTCTACTCCCTCTACAGCTGGCAATTCAGAACCAATGCCTATAACCTTAGATGTTATTAAAGGATTTTGAACAGCTAATTGAGGTAAAGTTTCTATATCACTTGATAAACCTAAATTTTTACCACCGCTTACAGGGTTTAGTGATAAAGCAATATTAGAGACTGGTTCTTTGTTGATACTTTCTGCTTCTGTAACTGCTCCTATTAAATCTTGTCCCATAAGTTCATCAATATTTGATGTATCTGGGGTAGGCTGCAATAAGTTCAAGAAATCTACATTTTTTATATGTGCTAATAAAATAGCCGCATCTCTTTTATTTTTTGAGGTATAATTATCTTCTTTTTCTTCTAAAAAATCAAAAAAAACTTGATCTAAAGCATTTAATATTACCATCCTACTATTACTCAATTTTCCATTGGTATCTATAAGTGGTAGTGATACACCATCAAAACTATCAAAACCTTTATCCCTTGCAAGAGTTGTAAGCTTGGTTTTAAGCCTTCTCTCTAACTCTAAATCTTTTACATGAAGACGCTCTATAAAGCTTTCTTTTATATTTCTTAATATAGAATCAGCGCTTTGTTTTATTTGACGAGAACTAGATTGTATAGTAAGGAAATCAGAATGTATTTTATCTAATCTCTGTAATATTTGTTGCCTTTCTTCAACAGATAATTGTGCTTTTTCAAATGGTTTAGATTCTTTATCGTAGATCCCTTTTTCCATAGCAAATTTTATAAGCCCATCCTGTAGTCTGCGCTGTAAAATAAGTATAGGTTTATCATTACGTAAAACCATTTGATCACTGTTATATGATGAAATACTAGTTTTAGATTGGCTAATTTTACTTGTTAGACTAGCATAATCATTATAACTGGGAACTTCTTTAGCCCCATTATTTGGAAATTCTGCATCTAGATCTACAGCAGAATGAGTACTACTCTTGGATTTAACTGAACGGCTCGGACTTAAATGATCACTCTGAATCTCTCTTAACACTCCACCTGGAAATTCTGCTTCTAGATCTATAGCCGAACGAGTACTACTCTTAGATTTGACTGAGCGGCTCGGACTTAAATGATCACTCTGAATCTCTCTTAACACTCCACCTGGAAATTCTGCTTCTAGATCTATAGCCGAACGAGTACTACTCTTAGATTTGACTGAGCGGCTCGGACTTAAATGATCACTCTGAATCTCTCTTAACACTCCACCTGGAAATTCTGCATCTAGATCTACAGCAGAATGAGTACTACTCTTGGATTTAACTGAACGGCTCGGACTTAAATGATCACTCTGAATCTCTCTTAACACTCCACCTGGAAATTCTGCATCTAGATCTACAGCAGAATGAGTACTACTCTTGGATTTAACTGAACGGCTCGGACTTAAACTAGATAATCTTCTGAAATGTTGTTTTTGAGGAGAATTAATTACTGCTGAAGTAATATCTACAAGTGCATCTGAAACTATCAAAGGAATATGGCTGATTTTAACACTTTGCCTAGGAGGTGTAACCAAAACTGAAGCATTTAGTTTACCTTTAGATGAAGTAATTGCAAGGCCATTAGTTTTAGATGAAGCAATTGCAAAGCCATTAGTTGCAAATATGAGTAAAAAACTAGTTAAACCTATTATCAACCATTTCATGAAATAATACCGATTATTGTTAGGAATTCTTTTGTTAGCTTTGTAAGCAAAAAAGAATTCCTATAACTTTGCTATTTAATTATGCAAATAGATCATTTATTGCATCGTAGTCACAGTGTTCTATATCACCCAATACTTTTAATGTAAACTCATCTGATTGCATACCCTTAGCTAATTTATCAGACATAGATGCTAAATCTTCTTTGATAGTTTCTAAAAAGGTAGCATCAATTATTTCATTTTGAACGTGGCCAAGAGTCAAGAGCATTGTTATTGCAACTTTTTGATTACCAGTATTGTACAAATGTAAAGCATACTGTTCTAAATCTAATACTATTTTCTTAGCTATTCCATTAATTTTATCTTCTATTAAGGTAAGGATTTCTGTAGCACTTTCATCATTGTTCTTAGCCAGATACCCAGCTATTAAACGATTGTATATAAAAATAGCTTCTTCCTGATGTCTTACTTGAACTTCAGTATCTAATTTAGAAAACATTTTTGATGCTAACTCTACTACATCATTAACATCCTCATCTAATAGTAATTGACACTCTATTAATTTACAGTAGGAATTTATCTGAAGTTCTAAAGGAAATTCATCTTGGGAAAATTCTTTACCTAAAAGTTCAGTAAATTCTATTTTAGCTCTGTCATACTCACCTTTCCTTAGTAAAGCAAGGCCAAGGTTATAAAGTATAATAGCATCCTCAGATTCATAACTCTTAGCTCTTGTAAAACTATGAATAGCAGCATCTAAGTCACCTGCCTTTTGTTGCAATCCTAAATTATAATAAGCAACCGCAAAATTCTTATTAAACTCTGTTGATCTAAAACCCCTATCATATGCTTCTGTAAGAACGTCTATGGCTTCATCTAATTTACTTTGGGCAACTAATGATGCAGACAGATTAATGTATGTTTTTTCTAGATTTTCTGTGACTACATCAGAATTTCCTGCTTGAGAATATTCTCTAACCGCGTTTTTTAATAACTCTTCTGCTACAGGAAAATTTCCTTCTGCATACGCTTGATTTCCCTGCATAAGTGCAAGTCTTCCAGCGTTTTCATGTGTTTTTGACATAATCTACTCCTTTTAAAAATAAATACTACCTAAACTAATTAAAAACTAGTGTTCCAATTTATTATAAACACTTCCAATAACCTTTATATATCATCAGATGATTCCCCAAGCACTGGTGGAAGATGATTCTCAAGAAGACTAGTATCTACCACTGAGACTGGTAGTAAAGGTTTTACTTCAGATACGCTCGAAGCCATTACAGCAGCTGATTGTAAAACACTTTCTTTATATTCGTCATCAAACTGTCCATTACGTCCTAAATCTGAAAGAGCAGAAAAGTGAGTGATAAAAGTTGCATTACTGACAGTATCATAATCAACATCACTTTTTATCCTTCCTAATAATTGTTGTGCCATAAGAGATAAATCACAACTTTCATAATGGCTAATTATTAAACCTTTTACAAGGCTTATTGGTTCTACTATTTTAGACATAGATGGATCGTCTGATAGAATTTTAATGGCACTCTTCAATTCTTTTAATAAAGCAAATGTTTTTTTAGAAACAGTCAAATTCTCTTCTGCATAATAAACTTTACCAGATTCTATCATCATTTTTATGCATTCACATAATTTTGGTATTTTTCTTAGAGCAGCTTCTTTTTTTACTTGATCTCCTTGAAAACGCCTTAACTCTGATAATTCTGTTAAACCATCCAATGCTTTATTCAAGATATTATATTTCCCATGTTCTGTAGATAAACCACCTCTATCAGTGATACCTTGTATTATATCACTTCCAGAGTTAATATAGCATTCTACGGCTTTGATATTAGCATATTTTATTGCTTGAGACAAAATATAATGCCAATCTATTATGATACTATCCTGTTCGTTTAACAAATATTCTATTATACTTATACTATTATACTTAATAGGTATTTCGAATATACTATTGGTACTTCCTGAGTATACTCCTAACTCAAATCCTTTATTTAATAATAGTTTTGCTAGATCAACTTGATCCCTGGCACACGCTAAGCCATAAGCACTTAATTTTCTGCTATTATCAGTTGTCAAAAGATCATGTGCTTCTAACTCTCCTATATATTCACTTAAAAAATCACGTGTATTTTTAGTAGCTACACCAAGCTGTTTCGCAGCAACATGTAAGACTTTTCCAAAATAATCACCTGGTAAAGCTAACATAGATATAAAAGAATGTAATTGAGTATAATTTATTCCGAGATCATAAGTTAAATGTTCAGTACATTTTTTACTTCCTTGCAAACAACTCGTCACACTTTCTGCATAATCGTGTATGCTAACTACTTTCGTAACAGCTTTAGGTTTTATAGAGGGTCTGTCAACTGGTTCTGATAATAGACTTAAACTAGGGGTGGAAATTACGCTAATCTTTTGAGATTCAACACTACCTAGTTCTCTTGCTTTATGCTCTAATGCCGAATGATCTACTGAATGGCGTGCCCCTGAGTTTACAGAACTAAGTACTACAGCACTATCTAAAGCTATTAGTGGTACTCCATGTTTAACAGGATTAGTAGGTATATCCCCATCTACAATTAAACCTACTGCGCTAACTTCAACAAAACCTAAAGGATTTAGGGATCCTTCTACAAAATAATATTTTAATTGTTGAAATTTACCACCCTCAATTGCGTCGACTTTAATAAAATCTTCTAATTGCATAGCAGACAAGGTGCCATCTAGGAACTTGGCAGCACATTTATGTAATATACATTGACGTATCTGAGAAAAATTCTCAAAATTTTCAACACTTAATAAATGAGACCAATCTTCTATTGATAAATTCCAATCTTTATTTTGATCATTTAATATATTCATTAATCGCATTACTTTTATAAAACTGCTATGATCAACAGTTAAAATATCAGACCAGTAATCTTGAAATATTACACTAAAAACATTACTAGAGTTAGCTGTATTAACCTTATTAATTTCTTGTACTACGTATGGAAGGTATCTCAAAAACTGTACTTGGACCACGTGATGTTCTTTATTAAACAAAGCAAAAATGTCTACACAACCGGCACGTATACTTTGTGTAAAAAAATTATGCGCTGTTGGTTCGTCTCGAAATATATATTCTAAAGGAGAGAAAGCTACAGCTCTACCACCGTTTTTTTGAAGAATAGCAGTATAACCTTCACTTGTTAAAATGGCTCCCACTTGACTTAAAGTTTGTAAAGCAGTTGGATTATGAATTACTGCTATATGTGCTGGGGTCAATCCAGATAAATTTACGCTATTTATACATTCGTTTAATTTAGAAAATGAAGATTTCTCCCTTGATAATATGTCTTGTGATTTACTTCCAAAAAAAGTTGGAAGAACCATTGATAGCACACCCTTATGGGATAAATAATGAAATATATTTTGTCCTTTATATATCTCAAAAAGTCCTATTGATTCAACACCCCAATCTATAAAACCAAATAATTTATATGGTTTACCATTTTCAATAAAACTGTTAAGCTTTGGTACATCTATTAAAGGTTTATCTAGTTCATTAATTAACACTTGCTTCATAATAACTTTTAATTTGTTTTTTTATAAGTTTAAGCCCAATTTATTTTGGATCTAATTACCCTCTAATTTAAGAGTGATAGTACAAAATACCATTAGGTTAGTCAAGATAAAAAGAAAGATATATTCTATATCATACTATTTTTACATTAGAAAGTTATAAACTTTTGGAACTATTAAAATAAAATGCGAGTTTCGTATTAATTACGAAATATACTACACTTATAATTGATTAAAAAATAAAATTTTTAGATTTATCAAACGATATAGAAACTTCACCTCAATCAGCTGTTCAAAATCCTTTAATAACATCTAAGGTTATAGGAGGCTGTGGAGACAGCAAAAAAAGATGTTGGTGTTGATTATGCAATTAGATCAACTCTATTAACTCCAACTTTGGTTAAGAAAGTAGATGAATAGCTGAAGGACTAGGTATAGTTTAATAGCAGCAAAAGCAATAAAAGCTAGGAAAGCGCTATCCAACTTATCAAAACGCATAGATAATCCGCTGTTTTCTTTAGCTTTGTAAAGAAGTTTTCAATCAACAATCTTAGCTTATACTTAGTTTTATCGTATAAAATAGCCTCCTTCCTATTTTTACGTCCCGGAATTACAGGAATATTATTATTAGACAGGAGATTTTGTCTGTGGTTATTACAATCATATTCTTTATCTTCTATAACGTAGCACCCGGATATGTATGCCGTTAGCGCACCTGCAATGCTAATATCATCGGTGTTACCGTCCATCAGGAAGCAGTCTATAATTTGAAGATTAGGCGTTATTGCCAAGTACAACTTTGTTGTCATGCCAGATACGCTCCTACCTTTTAACTACTGCCTTTTTTTAAGCCGCTGCCGTGACGGTGAAACTTAAAACTACTTGAGTCGTATAAAACTACATTCATTTTAAATTTCTTTTGTTGCTGAAGATCTAAATAGATAATATGCCCATTGCCGAAGCATTTCGGTAAATCCTTCCATGGTATTCCAGTCCCTAATACATATAATATTGCACAAAATACCTCATAATAACTTATCTTCGGCAGCCTTCCTTTCCATATATAACTTTTTTCTATAGTCGGTTGAACTAAGCTGTCAAACAAATTCCGTTCTATTGGGTAGAGACTTTTATCCATCACTTATCCTACTTTTTTATTGCAGTTTACTCTCGACTCCCTATTTGCAAACATTTGTTAACAGTACCAAAAGAATTATTCGTATATCTAAAAATTAGCTTGCAATTCTGTCATATTTTAATAATTTAAAACTAATTCCTTTTTTACTTAAGATCTATGAAAAATATGATTGATTACCAAATAATTGATGCTGTAGACGCTAGCATATATTGGAAAGATTTATCTGGTAAATATATTGGCTGTAATAAGTACATGTCAAAAATGGCCGGAATGAGCCGTAATCAAATAATAGGAAACACAGACTATTTACTTCCTTGGAAAAATCAAGCAAATAAGATTAGAGAAGTAGATTTGTGGGTTATAAATAACCTTAAAGAATATAAAATAGAGGAAACAGCAATAGTTTATGGAGGTATTAAGAAGATATTTTTAAGTTCAAAGAGTCCTCTACTTAATGAAAATGGTGATGTTATAGGCATTATAGGAGTATCAATTGATATTACACATTATAAGCGATTTGAAGAAGAATTTAAGCAAACTGAAATGTACTTAAATAAATACTCATCTATCAAAAATAGATTTCTTGATAAGTTTAGTCAGGAATCACGAATCCCTTTGAGTAATATTTTATCATTATCCCAATTATCAAGAGATAAATGGGATCAATTGGATGATGTAGCGAAACGTCAAAATATGGAATTAATATTCAATAAAACAAGTCAACTATCTCAATTTATTCTTAATGTCTTTGATGCATCTATTTTTTTTAAAGATAGGATACAACTTGAACTAACATTTGCTAACTTTTCTAATTTTGTAAAAGATACAGTCAAACAATATCAAGAAAACTATTGCGATGTAAAAGTAAATATAGAGATGAACCATTTTGACGATTACTGTTTTGCATTTGATCAAAAATTAATTACCCGAGTGATTAATAACTTAATGATGAATGCTATTCAATATTCAAATAAAAACAAAGCAATAACGATTAGTTTGTACAAAACATACTTAAAAGACACTGAAATACCGGCAGTACAATTTTGTATTCGAGATGAAGGAGTCGGAATTCCCGAAAACGAGTTAGGATCTATATTTGATCCATTTGTTGAAAGTAGTATTACTAGTTCAAAAGATTGGGGTGTTGGATTGGGGCTTGCTATATGCAAAGAAATTATTGAGGCACATTTAGGAAATATTTGGGTTGAAAATAATATATTAAGATCAGGTACCACTTTTAATTTTACTCTTCCGGTAAGTTTGTCTTCTAATAATTTTAATAATATAGATAAGAACACTGAAGATAAAGGTGAGTACAACAATATTATCAGAAAGAATTTAGAAGAATATACAAATCCTATCAAAAAAGAACCATTTGCTTTAATTGGTATTAGTCCATTCAATAGTTATTTCTCTACTGAGAAAATTCTAAAAATCTGTGAATGGATAAATAGCAGATATAATGATTTTGCTATATTTATTCCTGATGAAATTTCTAGATATACTTTTGAAGCTTTGGGATATACAGAATCACGAATTGGAAGAAAAATAAAAAAGCAGGATAATTATACTCTCAATAAAACTTATACAGCGTTATCTTATTTTTATAATAATCATCCACAAAAAAAAGACCAAATTAGAGTACATACTATTTCTCAGTTAAAACACGAGAAATCTTTTCAAGACATATATCATATATATTCACACAAATTCATTTCTGATAAACAATTTAGACAAAATTGTTTAGAGGTTACTGAGTGGGTATTGTTGAATAATAACACTAAAGATCATAAAATAGAAGAATTTCATAAAAACATAGCTGCACAATACTTTTTAACAGAACTACCTATACTAACTAATGCAACAAATATTTTAAAAGTAGAGTCATGCGATTTTGTGTATCATTCTATTCCAAAGTTTTTAAAGCAGCTTTATCTTAGTAAAGAAATAGTATCTTCTAAACAAAAATTCTTGATTCTTCAATAATTCAAAAAGCAGTTCTTTATATTTAAGAACCTTGGACTAAAAGACTGTAAGCAGCACTGTTGCAAATAATGAGGTAAGGGAGTACAATAAGTGTTCTTAATAAAAAAGAATACTAAATTTATGAATCTATTCAAGCATCACCATTTCAAGCATGACATAATAATCTGGATGATAAGATAGTACTGCAAGTACGGCATCAGTTATCGTGGTTTAAGGAAATGCTTATAGAAAGAAGGGTAGAGGTAGATCACTCCACAATTTATTGCTGGGTTCAATACTATGCTCCTAAATTATTGGAGAAACTTAAATGGCATTGGAAACCTAAGCTAGAGCTTAGTTGGAGAGTTGATTGTCATTGTTTAAATAACTGCTTTAATAGGAAAAGTTTATAAAATAATCATTAATTTAAATGCAAGAAGCACAACAGAGAAGTCTTACCAAAGAACAAAAAGAAGCAGTAGGTATTTTATCAATAGGAACGTTTTTTGAGCAATTTGATATAATGCTTTATATTCATATGGCTGTTTTATTAAATGAGCTATTCTTTCCTCAAACAGATCAAAACGTTGCTTCGTTACTTTCTGCTTTTACATTTTGCTCTACATTTATTTTCATACCAATTGGAGCTCTTATATTTGGATGGGTAGGCGACAACATAGGTAGAAAGTCAACAGTAGTTTTAACAACCCTTCTAACAGCTTTATCGTGCCTTACTATTGCATTTCTACCTACTTATGCTGAAATAGGAATAAAAGCTTCCATTATAATGATTGGATGTAGAATACTCCAAAGTATGGCATCTATGGGAGAAGTTATAGGAGCTTTAGTATATATAACTGAATTTACAAAACCTCCTATAAGGTATTACGCTGTAGCACTTATACCTGTTCTAGGGTATAGTGGAGGTCTTGCTGCTTTGGGTGTTGCATCACTTATTGTGTATGCTGAAGTAAATTGGCGAGGTATTTTTGTCTTTGGAGCTTTAATAGCATTAGTTGGAATAGCGATAAGAACAAAATTAAGCGAAACCAAAGATTTCGCTAACGCCTCAAAAAGACTACAAACCCAATATAATGTAAACCCTGACGAAGAGGATTTATTTTACGATGCGAGTTATAAAAAAACTTCATTTGCTATGTTTTGCACCCAATGTGCATGGCCTTTGTGTTTTTACTTTGTTTTTATTTATTGTAGTCAAATGCTAAAAAGTCAATTTGAGTATTCTGTATTAGATATAATAAAACATAATTTTGTTATTTCGATATTTCCCGTAGTATCCTGTTTTATTAGGGCTAAATTATCAAAGAGACTTCATCCTTTAATTTTATTCAAATATAGTTTAATTATTTCTTTTTTCTTCTTTATTATTATAGCTTTTTATTTAGATAGTAGCCCTAACCCTTTAGGGATAGGAATTTTTCAATCATTACTATTAATGTTTACTCCAAATGGATATTCGGAGTCATCTGTAATGTTTCCTCATTTTCCTGTGTTTAAAAGATTTCAATCTGCATGCTTGTCCTATGCTTTTTCTCGTGCGTTTATGTACATTGCTACTTCTTTTGGATTAATCCTTATAATAAAATTGATTGGAATATCATGGGGGTTAATATTCGCTACATCTTGTGTTTCTGCTATAGGAGCATATGGGTGTTTTTATTTCTTACGGCTTGAACAAAAGAATATAATGATTTAAATCATTATATTCAACTAACCTATTATTTTGATTCTTTAATAAATCCCTTTTTGGATTGTAATCCAAAATTTTATTTACAATATTACCAATTATAAACTCTATATTAATATCTTCTAAATAAGTAGCAGCTAGCAATACAGTATTTAAAGTTTCTTTAGCTACTTTTATCTGTTTATCTGCTGTAAGGAAATGTATGTTTTGTAGATTGTGTAACCTATCAAATATTTTAATTAATAACACCTCTTTATCACCATTTTTATAAGCCATCCTAATGATTTCCTTTACACTTAACTTTGTTCCATCTGGTCTATCACGGGTAAGTCTATCAACCATCTCAGCTATTCTCCGTCCAAAAGTTTCAAGAATCATTTCTACAGTAACTTCGGTATCTTCAACGATATCGTGTAATATGCTAGCTGCTATTACATCCGTTTTTAAATTGTAATCCGAGATTATATAAGCTACTTCTAATGGATGGCTATAAAATGGCTCGCCGCTTTTTCTCAGCTGCCCATCGTGATATTTTTTAGCAAAATAAATAGCTTTATTAATTAACCCAAAGTCTAGTACCCCGTTAGTATCTAGCAACTTTAGTTTTTCTATTAATCTTACTGAATATTTGCAGGATATTGAATAATCCATCATTTAAGGATTAATTAATAATATAATTATATAATAGCTGATTATGAATTAAATTATAAGTAAATTATGAATAACTTATTAAATTATTTTCTCTAATATTATAATTACGTATTAAAAAAATAAAACAATAGAAAAACATTTAATTAGAACAATACTTATGGTTATGACCTCCATAGGTTGATCCTGTATTAGTTTTCTGGACACAAAATGTGTTAAGAACTAATACAGGATCAGGTGCTCCAATCAATAAAAAATGAACTAATTCTTATAAAGAAGTGTTAATAGATAGTAGATTGGAAATAACAAAGAATTTAATTCTGTTAATTAAATCACTAAAAACAAAACCAAATTTGCTAATTAGTGCTTCTGCAATAGGTTACTATGGTAATCAAAGCAATAAATACATAGGTGAAAATTCATTATATATAAATGACTTTACTCATAAATTATGTAATTTATGGGAATTAGAAGCTAAGAAAGCAGAAAAGCTTGGGGTAAGAACTTGTATTACAAGGCTCGGAGTAGTTTTAGGCAAAAATGGCGGAGCATTAGAAGAGATGTTACCAATATTTAGATTAGGACTTGGTGCTAAAATAGGTTCGGGAAAACAGTTTTTTTCTTGGGTTCATATAGATGATGTAATCGGTGCATTTAATTTTTTAATTAAAGATAAAACACAAAAAGGAATATATAATTTAACATCTCCTAACCCAGTTACTAATTATAGATTTACCAAAGAGCTTGGTAAAATGATAAATCGACCAACTGTCTTAACTATACCAAAATTTGTAATCAAAATGATTTTTGGAGAAATGGGAGATAAGCTATTGTTAAATGGATCAGCAGTATATCCAAAAAAATTATTAGATAGTGGTTATGAATTCCAATTTAAAACTATAGAGGCATCATTAGAAAATATATTAAAGTAAAATAGATAAAATGAAGGTTGCTATTATTGGAGCCAGTGGATCAATTGGAAAAGCTTTTGTAGAACATTTTTTAAAAAGTTGGGAAACAAAAAAGCTATATTTATTCTCACGATCAGATATTAACTTTGATGATGTAAGGGTAATTAATCATTTTATTGATATTGAAGATGAACACTCTATAGAAAAAGCAGCAAGAGAGATTCCTGATAATGATTATCTCGATTATACTATTATTACTACTGGGGTTTTATTTACCCATAATATTACTCCAGAAAAATCGATAAAAGATCTAAGTTATGAAAAGTTTAATAAACTGTATGCAGTAAATACTATTGGCCCTGCATTAATAGCAAAACATTTTATACAAAAATCAAACAAAGATAGTAAGTCAATTTTCGCAGTACTGTCAGCAAGAGTTGGTAGTATTTCTGATAATATTTTAGGTGGTTGGTATTCTTATAGGTGTTCTAAGTCGGCATTAAATATGATAATAAAAAACCTTAGTATTGAAATGAGACGCAGAAATCCTAACCTGATTACAGTGGGTTTACATCCAGGAACTGTAAAAAGTAAATTATCCGAACCCTTTTCTTCAGCAAGTTCACACAATAGCAATAATATATTTACCGCCGATTATTCAGTATCAAAAATGATTAATGTACTTGAAAATTTAACGACTGAAGATTCTGGTAAATTATTTGCTTGGGATGGAAAAGAAATAGATTTTTAGAGCTATGAAAAAATTGATTTGCTGGTTTCGCTGTGATTTAAGGACTCATGATAACCCTGCTTTATACAATGCCGCCAAGGAAGGTTTAGTTCTACCAATATATATTTTGAATGGTGATAGCCTAAGTGAACGGCCAATAGGATGCGCTAGTAAAGTATGGCTACATCATTCTCTTGTAGATTTGAATAAAAAACTTGCAAATAATTTAATTGTTAGAAAAGGCAATCCTATTGATATTTTAGCGGAATTAGTGAATTTTCATAAAATAGATAATATCTACTGGAATAGATGTTATGAACCATGGCAAGTAGATCGTGATAAAAAAATCAAAAAGATTTTTGAAGATAAGAACATAAAAGTTAAAAGCTATAATGCATCACTGCTATGGGAACCATGGAATATTCTAAAGAATGACGGAACACCTTATAAAGTATTTACACCTTTCTATAGAAAGGGTTGTCTAGGTAATGATGAACCGAGAATTCCTTTACCCAAACCAGAAGGAATATCTTATGTTAAAAATAATAATTCTACTAATATTAGAGATCTTAAGCTATTACCTGAAATTCAGTGGAATAAGAAATTTGACAAATACTGGAATATTGGCGAGGATGCGGCATGTAAAAGATTGGATGATTTTTTAGAATCTGGTCTAAAAGGTTATAAAGAAGGTAGAAATTTTCCGTATAAGGACAATACATCTTGTCTATCACCTTACTTACACTTTGGTGAAATTTCTCCAAATTATATTTGGCATAAAGTTATATCTCAAGAAAATAAAGGATATATACAAGATATAGATCATTTTTGCAGTGAGTTAGGGTGGAGAGAATTCTCCTATTACTTATTATATCATTTTCCATATTTGCCGAAACAGAATTTAAACAGGAACTTTGATATTTTCCCCTGGCGTGAA
Organism: Candidatus Megaera endosymbiont of Mesostigma viride; assembly: GCA_020410825.1. Classification (GTDB taxonomy): domain Bacteria; phylum Pseudomonadota; class Alphaproteobacteria; order Rickettsiales; family Rickettsiaceae; genus Megaera; species Megaera polyxenophila. The sequence goes on along the minus strand of CP084576.1, from coordinate 1,416,470 downwards.
GATAAAATAATATTAAAACTATGGCAGAAAGGAGAAACCGGTGTACCAATTGTTGACGCCGGTATGAGGCAGTTGTGGGAAATGGGGTATATGCATAATCGCATGCGAATGATCGTTGGATCTTTCTTAGTCAAAAACTTACTGTTGCACTGGAAATACGGAGAAAAATGGTTTTGGGATTGCTTAGTTGACGCTGATCTTGCGAATAACTCTGCAAGCTGGCAATGGATTGCTGGTTGCGGAGCAGATGCAGCGCCGTATTTTCGCATTTTTAATCCAGTTACTCAAGGTCAAAAATTTGATCCAGAAGGCAGCTATACTAGAAAATTTGTTCCTGAACTCAAAAATCTTCCAAATGAATATTTATTCAACCCATGGGAAGCGCCAGAACATATACTTAGCAAGGCTGGAATAAATCTAGGAATAGATTATCCAAAGCCTATAGTCAACTTAAAAGAATCACGTGATCGTGCTTTAATATCCTTTGCATCATTAAAAAACAAGACCCCATGAAAAATTTAAGAATTATATTGTATGATCAATTAAGCCATGAAATATCATCTTTATCAGATATTGATAAAGATGAAGATATAGTCCTTATGGTTGAGCTCCATTCGGAATTTACTCATGTAAAACATCATAAAAAGAAGATAGCATTTCTTTTATCTGCGATGCGGCATTTTGCCAAAGAGCTTAAGGATTCAGGTGTCAATCTTCGCTATGTAAAAATAGATGATCAAAATAATAAAAATTCTTTAAAGGATCAAATAAAAGAAGTTATAGAAAAATATTCAGTAAAAAAGGTAATAGTAACATTCCCTTCAGAATATAGAATTTTGCAAGAGATAAAAAGCTGGAAAAATATAATCAATATTCCGATTGAAATACGAGAAGATAATCGTTTTTTATGTACACCAAACGAATTCAGTAAATGGGCAGGTGAAAAAAAACAACTGAGGATGGAATTTTTTTATCGTGAAATGCGAAAAAAGCATAATATTTTGATGAATGGTGATGAACCAGAAGGAGGAAAGTGGAATTATGATAATGAAAATCGTAAATTACCACCTAAGGATCTCAATATCCCAGCAAATTATAAGATAAAGCAAGATCAAATAACAATGGAAGTTATTAAATTAGTAAATGAACACTTCTTTGACCATTTTGGTGATCTAGAACCATTCTTTTTTGCAGTTACACGAGATGACGCAAGATTAGTACTAATCGATTTTATTGAAAAGAGACTCAAAAAATTTGGTGATTATCAAGACGCTATGATAGAAAATGAACCTTGGATGTTTCATTCACATTTAAGCTTTTATCTGAATTGTGGCCTCCTTACCCCGATAGAATGTGTAAAGGCAGCAGAGTATGCATATCATAGAAAAAGTCTCCCTATAAACTCTGTTGAAGGCTTTATCAGGCAAATTATAGGATGGCGTGAGTATATAAGAGGAATCTACTGGCATAGGATGCCTAGCTATAAAAACGAGAATTTTTTTGGGGCTAATCGTAAGTTACCAAGTTTTTTTTGGGAAGCGGATTCAAAGATGAACTGTGTTGATCAATGCGTTAAAGAAACAAAAAAACATGCATACGCACATCATATTCAAAGATTAATGGTGCTAGGTAATTTTGCACTTCTAGCCGGAATTCATCCAAACGAAGTCAATGAATGGTATCTGATTGTATACGCCGATGCATACGAGTGGGTAGAACTACCGAACGTAACGGGCATGATATTATTTGCAGACGGAGGGTATCTTGCAAGTAAACCCTACGCAGCAGGTGGCTCTTATATTAAAAAAATGTCTAATTATTGTACAAATTGTTCTTTCAAAATAAATATTAAAAATGGTAGCGAAGCCTGTCCGTTTAATTATTTATACTGGAATTTTCTGGTGTGCAACCGAAGCAAGTTAGAAAGAAATCATAGGATATCTATGATGTATAAAACATATGATAAAATGAGTAGCTCACAAAAAGAGGCAATAGCGTCTGATTCTAGAAAGTTTTTAAACAACATAAAATATGACTATTAAAAAACAGGATATTGCTATAATCGGCTCCGGTATATCAGGTTTATCTATTGGCCATATGCTTAATCACATAGCTAATGTAAAAATTTTTGAAAAATCAAGAGGGGTAGGAGGTAGAATAGCTACGCGTTATTGATCCTGTATTAGTTTTCTGGACACAAAATGTGTTAAAATAAAGAGAGAACTAATATGAAAAAGAAAATCGAAAAATACAGTTCTGAATTCAGGAAAGAAGCTGTTAGACTAGCATTACAAACCGAGCAACCAAAAGCTGTTATAGCAGATGAACTCGGTATAAACAGGAATACTTTATATACTTGGATACAAAAAGCAATGCAAGAAAGAGTAGATTTACCAAAAACTAAAAACCAGAATATTAGCGTTAAATATCAAAACTTTGAAGAAGAGAATCGAACTCTGCGAGCTAAAATAAAAAGGATAGAGCAGGAGCGCGATATATAAAAAAAAGCCGCAGCATATTTTGCAAGCCAAGATCTGTAAGATACGCTTTTATCAAGAAACATGGAGCCTGCTATCCGATAAGGCTCCTTTATGAGATTCTTGGCATTTGTAAATCAGGATACTATAACTGGCTTAATCTTCCGGTAGGTAAAAGAGAGAAGAAACAAAATGAATTACGGCAAATGATAAAGATTATATTTAACGAACATAAATCTAGATATGGCTCTACTCGTATTTTTCATGAATTGAAAGCAAGAGGCATTCCGTGTACCAGAGCAAAAATAGCAGAGCTCATGAATGATATGAATTTGATAGCTAAAGCTAGAAAGAAATACAAAGTTACTACTGATTCGAATCATAACAAACAGGTTGCTCCTAATCTACTAGAGCAGGATTTTAGAGCTACAGAACCTAATGAAAAATGGGTTTCTGATATTACATATATTCCAACTAGCGAAGGGTGGCTATACCTCTGCGTATTTATTGATCTATTCTCTAGATCGGTGATTGGTTGGTCAATGAGCAGTAGGCTTAAAGCCAACATGCTTACTGATGCGCTAACAATGGCGCTATTTAAGCGTAAATTTCCGAGTAAGGTAATTGTTCACTCCGATCGCGGTTCTCAATATTGCAGCGATAAATACCAAAAATTATTGAAGACCAACAGCCTAATATGTAGTATGAGCGCTATAGGTTGCTGCTATTACCCCCTGAACGCAATTGACACATTTTCCATAAGTCGTATTATTTCCTTGAATGATCATCCAATTTATAGTGATGGTCGTAGGTTTGCTGTATATCGTTGGGGAATTTCCTCAAAGCTTGATATATTAAAGGAAAATGGGGTATGCAAGGTAAAAGGGAAAAGTCAAAATGGAAGGTTAGTACCCAAAGTGTCTATATCTTTGGACGAGAACAACGACTGCAATCAGCATATGAAATTATCCTATCAACTGAAAGAATTAAGCTAGAGCAAAAAGATGACATTAAATTTAAAACTTTTAAAAATAGGATTGTACGCTAGGGTCTCAAGTGAAAAGCAAGCTCAAGAAAAAACTATTAATTCTCAAATAGCGAGATACCGTCTTAATAGTCAATACTTTTTTTACACAACTTTAATTTTTTTCATTAAATAAAGTTTTGTTTTTTAGTACCCCATAAATAATATGAATCAACTTGCGCATCGCAGCTATAACTATAACCATCTTTGGTTTTCCTGTAATACTTAGACGTTTAACAAAACCTTTAATAACCGGATTGTATTTAAGGGAAACTATAGCAGGCATATAAAAAGCTTTACGTAATTCCGCATTGCCTGTTTTGGATATTCTACTGGTCCCACGTACAGAAGTTCCAGATTGGCGTTGTTTTGGATTAAGTCCAAGAAATGCTATTACTTGTTTTGAAGAATTAAAATTATCAATGTTAGATAAGAAGGTCAGTACCTGAGATATTGTTTTTTCTCCTACGCCAGGAATAGAAGCAAGTAGTGTACTTTTTTCAGATAAGTCTTGGTGTGTTTTTATATGATTAGCAATAAGTTGTTCAACCTCCTTAATTTGCTTATTCAAAAAAATAATATGATCTTTTATATTAGTTGCAACCAAATCAGATAGTCCTTCTAGCCTATTAGTTTCTTGATTTTTGATAGAAATTAAAGCATCTAAGCGGTTTACCAACTGTTGCAATTCTTGTATATGTAAGGATGTTGGTTTCCAAAGATCTGGTTTCATTGTTTGACAAAAATGAGCTATTAAATCACTATCGGCTTTGTCCGTTTTAACCCTGCAAAGTTTACTTTGAGCAAAGCCTTTTATACGAACTGGATTTACCACACTAACCTTGAAATTATTTTCATAAAGATATCGAGCTAACTTTAATCCATAAGAGCCAGTTGCTTCCATGCAGGCATAACCAGTATCAACCCCTTTAGTTTTAAGCCACTGGATTAGTGTATCAAACCCTTTTTTATTATTGTCAAATTTTCTATTTTTTACTTTGTTATCAATTAATAGAGTAACATCAAATGTTAGTTTTGAAATATCTATACCTAAAATTACATTAGTCATAAAACACCATATTATATTAATAATAAATAGAATACTCAAAGATCAACCTTGTCAATACAGGCTCATTGCTTAACTTCAAGGCCTAAGATACCGTTCGATCTTTAATGAATATGTGAAGGCTAGTTACTTATCTCGCTAACAGGATCATAGTCCTAAGTCTTGCAACAGTATATTTAGCCTTCTACTTAAGTGCCCTTAAGTATCTTATAGTTATTAACTAAAGACAATATCAAGATACAAGTATTGTAGAGTATACAAATTCTTTAGAAGAAAAAATTGATCCAGATTTACATTTTATTGATGATGGGGTTAGTGGAGCTTCATTAGAGCGTCCAGGTTTAGATCGTCTTAGAGATAAGGCACTAGCAGGAGAAGTAACAAAAGTATATATATTAAGCCCTGACAGATTATCAAGGAAAAGTGCCCATCAAGTCCTGCTTATTGAGGAAATGAGACGATTAGGTGTAACCTGTGCTTTTGTTAATAGACAAATTGGCGATACACCTGAAGATCAAATGCTACTACAAATTCAAGGTGTAGTGGCAGAATATGAGCGAGAAAAAATCATGGAAAGATCTAGACGTGGTAAGCTTTATGCTGCTAGAAGTGGCAAAGTAAATGTGTTGGGTGGAGCACCTTATGGTTACTATTATCAAAAAGCTACGGAGAGCAAAGATGCTAACTATCTTATTCATCCTGAGGAAGCTCCAATAGTTAAGGAGGCGTTTTTGCTTTATTGTAACAAAAATTTTAGCATAGGAGAAATTGCAAAACATTTTACAAACAAGTCTTATCTTACTCGTAGTGGTAAAACATTTTGGGAAAGGTCAGTAATATGGGGTATGTTACGTAACCCTGCGTATAAGGGATCAGCAGCATTTAGAAAGACAACTAGAGTTAAAAGAATCAAAAAAACCAAGCTGGCATTAAGCAGCAAAAATTCTTTGCGCAGCGAGCTTTCCAGTACAAGAGACAGACCAAAAGAGGATTGGATTTACATACCTGTGCCAGTAATAATTGAAGAAAAAATATTTGACTTTGCCCAACAAAAATTAAAAGATAATATAAAATTTGCTCCTCGCACAACAAATAAAAAACACAATTATTTATTAAGTGGATTATTACGCTGTAAAACATGTAGTTATTCTATTTATGGAAAGCCGGCATCTAATAGTAAATATAAAAGATTATATTATCGTTGCATGGGACAGGATGGCCACCGTTGGCCAGAGGGTAGAGTTTGTACTGGACACCCTGTTAGAACTGAAGTGCTGGATGATTTAGTATGGAAGTCGGTAAAAAATCTTTTATTAACTCCTGAAACTATTTTAGATGAATATCAGCGACGCTTAAAGACTTATGAAACTGATTATGAAGCTATTATTACTGAAAAAAGCAATGAAATTAATCGCTATAAAAGAGAACGAATTAAGCTAGAGGAAGTAGAAGCTAAATTAAAAGGCGTTCGTGCAAAAATGGAGCAACTTAATAACGAGATTAATTACCTAAATAATCAAGAAGAAGAATCAAAAAAGCTATTAACTGTAATTCGCAATTTAGATGATTTTTCCAGTAAAATAAGTAAAAATTTAGATTCACATACTTTTGAAGAGAAAAGGAGCATAGTGAAGTTTTTAATTGAAGAGGTAGAGGTTGATACTATGCATGATGTAATAAATGTAAAACATATTATTCCGTTAGATCTTAAAATGTGTCAATTGCGTTCAGGGGGTAACGATAATGCTGCTATGGAATCTTTTTTCCATACTTTAAAGGTAGAATTGGTACACGGAGAGAACTATCGTTCTCAAAATGAAGTTAGCTCTTCTATTGCTTATTATATAGAAGCGTATTATAACAGAAAAAGGCGCCATTCTGCTATTAACTATAATATACCTTTATTATATGAAAGTTTGGCTGTTGCTGCCTAATCCTAAACTGTCCAGTTTTCTCAGGATCAGTTTCTTTGTGTCACAGGTAAGTAGAGATTTGTTATACCATGGCTCAAATCCTTTATAACAATCATCGACAAAACAGAATAAACTATCGTAATCTATACTCATTAGGGTAATCTTTTTTCTTGAAAAATTTCAGAATACCTTAATATCCTCAGCTATTCATCTACTTTCTTAACCACAGTTGGAGTTATGAATTAAGTAATTTAGTCAAAAGTTACAACAGAGTAGAGGATAAATTTCTAAAAAGCTTATATATTAACTCTAAAGCTTATGGAATCTTGAAAATTTCTATAGTAAACGAAAAAAGAATTACTTAATTTATATTTGCGAACCTCAAGCTAAAAGGTCGTAAGCTATATTATACATTAGCTTTCTCGTTCTCAGAATTTGGAAAGTCAATAATTGTAGCACATGGCGGAGAGAGAGGGATTCGAACCCTCGATAGAGATATGATCCCTATACTCCCTTAGCAGGGGAGCGCCTTCGGCCACTCGGCCATCTCTCCATGACATGCTAGGTATAACACTGAATTTTTTACTTTTCCAGCTTTATTTTATTAAATAGAGCAAAATATTATAAAACCTATATCCAAGTAAAACTATACAATATTAAAATTTTCCGAAAGGCGATAATTCATGCGGACTACCTATCTTAGTAACAAGAGCAAAAGCAATAGCAACCGGATAGTCATCTGAGAGAGAAATATAAATAGAGTAATTATCTAGATAACTAGCTGTTTTATTAAAAATTTTTGCACTTGGGGCTCCCCTCAAATCATTAAATATTGCTATTTCTTTAAAGCTCATTTTAGCTCCAATACCTAACCCAAAAGCTTTTGATATAGCTTCTTTAGCAGCAAATCTCTTGGCCAAAAACAAGCAGTGTTTTTCCTTGGTTAACTTCCAGAAATCTTTTATTTCAAGTTCATGATAATTTCTAAGCAAAAACTGCTCTCCGAATTTTGCATACAACTTTTCTATTCTGGGTATCTGGACTATATCTGTACCAATACCTACAATAAGGCTAGGCAAATTTTGCATTTTAATTTTTGATTACTATTTTAGTATCTCCTTAATTACCAAGACCAGATACAGATACTAATTCAGCATTTTTAATATTAACATTTGTAACAAAAGCTCTCCTAAAATCCAGATTATTTAATTTAGTTGAGCTTAAATTTGTTTCGTTTACAGTCGTTTTCTTTAAATTAGCATCAGTAATTTCTGATCCAGAAAAATCCGCCCCAGAAAAATCTGCATTGCTAAAATCCACATCCTTAAACACACAACTTATGAACTTAGAATCTACCAGTTTTGCCCCGTTCAGAAGAGAACCGTTAAAATTTATTTGCTTTACTTCAAGGCCTGAAAAATCTATGTAAGCCATGTTCAAATTTGATAAATCCCGGCTAGCCATTAATTCACCCATTGAATTATAAGAATTTAGGATCACCATATTAGCTAACCCTTTATTATTAAGTAAAATAGTACGTGACACAGGTGAATTAATTATAACCGATGCGATATTAGTTACCTCTCTAATCTGGGAATTGCTAATTGGAGAATTATTAAACACTACTTCCTCGAGATTGGAATTTATTATAGCTATTTTGTTAAGAACACTTGCTGTAAAATCTGTTCTTTTGATTTCTGATTTTAAGAAAATTGCCTTACTTAAATCTGAGTTTTTAAAAGAAGAATCTTCTACGCTATAATTTTCAAACAAAGAATCAGATAAGTTAACTTTAATAAATTCTCCCTTGCTCAAGGTATTATTTGAAGAATGAAGATTACTCAAATTAGAATTAGAAATTTTAAAATCTTTTAAAGAAGCCTTTTCCCAATCACCATTCGTGATGGATACATTATCCATATAAGAATTAAAAATATCAGCTCCAATAAATTTTGAATTATCTAGATATGTATCCTGGATTCTGCTCGATTTCATAACTAATCCTGTAAATACCGTGTCTTTCATATTACAATTACTAATCAATATTTTATCAAATCGCACGCGCTTAAATGAAGCATAAGGAAATAAAGAAGAGGCAAACTTTGTGCTTCCAGTAAATTTAGAATCATCCAAGATAATTTGGCTAAAATCCGCTTCCGTAAAAATACCATCTATAGATTCAATTTCACTTAAATCTGAGGATTCAAAGCTACAATTTTGCGATGTTACACTTGTTAATTTTGCCTTCCTCATATCCACGCCAAAAAAAGCGGAATTTTTGATATTAACATTAACAAATATAGAAGATATTAAATTAGCTTTTTGAAAATTAGAATTCTCAATTATAGCATCTTGAATAGTGACTTTTGATAAATTAGCCTTATCAAACTTTGAATTTTGAATTTTAGTCCCAGTAAATTCTGCCTCTTCGAAATTGCAATATGAAAAGTCTGAATCTATAAACTGTGATTTATTGAATACAGATGCCTGAAAATCAGCCTCCGCAGCTGTAAAATTACTGAATACTACTCCTGAAAAATCACTTTCTTGAATTGTTGCTCCTTGAAAATTAACGCCATTCAAATTGCATCCAGAAAAGTCAACTCTGGCTATTTCTGCTCCTGAAAAATCAATGCCGGATAAATCCGCCCCGGCGAGATTAACTCCTGTTAATTTTATCCCTTTTAAGTTATTTCCAAACGTATTTTTTATATCAATAATTTGCTTTTTCTGAGATCGCAAATAAATATATTCTCTTATTTTATCGTTCTCAACTTGTGACAACTGTCCCTTATTTTGAGTGTTCTCATCGCTGCACGCTAGCACCAGACATAACAAAGGAAGAAAAAATAATTTTTTCATAAAAGGCCAATATAATTTGTAAGTCAATAATTAAACTAGATCAAGTTCCTTTTCCTGATCTGTTATTTTACTTGCCGAATGTATACTTAACATTTTTAGCTTTCTATGCAATGCAGATCTTTCCATGCCCACAAACATGGAGGTTTTTGATATATTATTATTAAATCTATTCATTTGGGCAGACAAATATTGCCTCTCAAATACTTCCCTTGCTTCACGCAGCGGCATAGACATCATATCTAAATTATTATCAGGTTTAGGTATATTTACACTATTGCTTATAATATCTTGCGGCAGCATGTCGGATTTTATTCTTTCTATAACTCCAGATGCCAGGGGATTCATTATCAAAGTCCATTCAATAACATTTCTAAGCTGCCTTACATTACCTGGCCAATAATAAGCTTGCAATGCCGCTATTGCTTCATCAGAAAATTCTCTTTCTTTTAACCCAGAAAATCTAGATAATTGCTTAACAAAATATTTTACTAGTAGAGGTATATCTTCTTTCCTTTCTGATAAATTCGTTACATAAAGGGGAACAACATTCAATCTAAAATATAGGTCTTGCCTAAATTTACCTTGAGCAATTTCCTCCTGCATATCTTTAGTTGAAGAGGTAATAAATCTTATATCTAATTTTACGGCCTTGTTGTTTTTTATTAAACTCTGATCCTGCAAAAACTTCAGCAATTTATTTTGTATAACCATTGGCAAATCGCCGACTTCATCTATATACAAGGTACCGTTGTGAGCTGCCTCTAAAACGCTAATTCTTTTATCAAAAACAGTTCCTTGTTCTTGTTTCTCTTCATCACCGAACAGTTCCTGTTGGATCTTAGTTACCGTAAGTGCAGTAGGGCTAAAAACTATAAAAGGGCCGCTTGCCTTTCTTGATTTTTTATGGATTAACCTTGCAGCCAGTTCTTTACCACTACCTCCACCTCCGTGAATCATAACTCTTCCAGAAGTTGGGGCTACTTTTTCAATCTCAGATTTGAGCTTGGTAATAACTGAAGAAGATCCTATAAGTTCTGTTTTATCAATAACTTTGGAACGCAACTCTATATTTTCCCTGCGTAATTTTGATGATTCACAGGCCCTTTTTAACAATATTATTAACTTATCATGGGTAAATGGCTTTTCCAAATAATCATAAGCTCCCATTTTTATAGCACTTACAGCTGTCTCAATAGTACCATGACCGCTAATGACTATGACCGGCATTAAAGGATATTGCTTTTTTATTATCTCCAAAATACCTAATCCATCAAGTTCGCTACCTTGTAGCCAAATATCCAGTATCACCGCATTTGGTACTTTTTCAGCAATTGCTTTAAATGCTTGGGTGCTATTTGCTGCAGTGCGGCTGGAAAATCCTTCGTCTCTTAAAATATCAGATATTATGTCCCTAATATCCATTTCGTCGTCTATTACAAGCACATCTAATGCCATAAACCTTCCCCAAATACAAAAACAGTTTTGTTCGCTTAACTTTACTCTAGAAATATTAAACAATTAACTATAAATAATACCTTTAAGTTATCCTTATAAAAAATATAAATCAACATAAATAATAGCATTTATGCAACATATTGTTCTAATTTTTACAAAAAAGTTAAAACATTAACAGTCTAAAAGGTTTATTTTAACTTAACTCTTAACTCTTTAGCATTAAAAGTTAACTTCACACATCCTCCGCCTTCTTCTCTGTTAAAAATATTTAAAGTACCAAGATGATCTTGGACAATCTTATCAACAATAGCAAGGCCAAGCCCTGTACCTTTTGCTTTAGTCGTAAAATAGGCTTTCGTTGCATTTTCTAAAACATGAGGAGAAAAACCCAAACCGTTATCTAGAACAGAAATAGCAATAAAATCTCCATCTAACATAATATGAACAGTAATTCGCTGTTGATAGCTAATATTTTCAAGAGCATGCTCCGCATTTTGTAATAAATTAACCAAAACCCGATTTAATTGCGTACCGTCACATACTAATTCAAATAATTTCACATTCGAAAAAACTTGATACAAAATTTTATCATTGATAAGACGTCTTTCGTCAACTAGCTGATTAATAATTGAGACTATTTCATGCTTGGAAAAATCAGGGGAAGGTAATCTTGCAAAATTAACAAACTCCGAAACTATCATTCTAATTTCGTTGGAGTTTTTTATAATATTATTAATATATTTTTCAAAGGAGTCTTGATCTTGTACTTGGTTTTTAAATTTCTTAAGCAACATCTCTGCACCAAGATGAATCGGCGTTAATGGATTCTTGATTTCATGAGCTACCTTTCTTGCTACGTCAGACCATGCTAGCGCTCTCTGGGCAATAAGTAAATCACGTTGCTGCCTGTCTATTTGCTTAACCATTCGGTTGAAGGCTAAAGACAATATTTTTATTTCATCTTTTTTTAACCCTTCTTCAGGGACTTGAGCCGTCAAATCTCCGTTTTTTACTTTTTCTGCAGCAATTACCAATTCTCTAATTGGTTTTACGAGCTGTTCCGCAAAATGTCTTCCCCAAATAATTGCCGCTAAAAGCAAAATTATTGCTAGTAAAATAAAAATCATAGCAAATTTTACTTGTAGATCAAATATATGGCCCTTTAGCCTAAAATATTCCTGAGCTGTTCCATTTGCTCTATTAATGTGATCAATTATTTTCTCATCTATTAACCTCCCTATTAATAGATAAGTATCATTGTAATTCCTGAGTTTTATTAAAATTCTCAGCTTAGTCGGATCAGAGGAAATTTGTACCACTTCTCCTTTACTGGCTTTATCAAAAACATAAGACGGAATAGCCAAAAAAGATAAAGAAAAACTTAAAGCTGTTTGAGCTAAAATCGTATTGGTATCTTTCTTAAAAATTATTGCCTCATCAAGAGTTCTCATTTCAGCTTGTCCTGTAAGAATTTCTTGGAATAACTCAGGGTTATAAACCAGCTTATAATATAAATCGTCATAATCATCGGAAATTGAAATCGCCGTTTCTTTTAATTGCATTATATGCTCATTTATATAAGATTCTCCAACGATAATAGATTGTTCTAGCACCCTGGAAACTTTATCGTCAAACCATGATTGCACTCCAAAATTAAAAAAATACGTAGAAAAAACAGCAACGATAATGGTTGGTACTGCTGCGCCAAAACTAAAAGCAATGATTATTCTCTTTCTTAACTTGTATGCCCTTTTTCTAGTTCTTTTAATAAAAGAAAACAAACTAGAAACCGGATTATTTAATAGCAAAATAACAAAAAGAAGAGATCCTACCAGAATAATTAACATTAACCCAATAACACTTACCGGATCGACTTCACTATACTGAAATTCTAGATAAACAAAAAAACTGTTAATTAAGAGAAATATTACAGCTGCAGCAATAATAGTATATGGAACATTTTTACTGTAACGGTGTTTAACTATACTTTGCCAAAATTTTTTTAAAAACATATATCAAACACCTAAAATTAGCAAATATCTTATGTTATAGCCCCAGCTCCTTCATTTTTTTTCTCAAAGTATTTCTATTAATACCTAATATCTTAGAAGCTTTGATTTGAACACCATTTGTATGGCTAATAGTTTTTCTAATAAGAGCTCTTTCAACTTCTCTTACCACTCTTTCGTATAAACCGGTCTCAGGAGATTTGCCTTCGTGCATTTCAAAAAATTTATCGATTTTTACTTCAATCGCATCAATGATCGACTTATATTCCCTATCTCTCATAAAAATAACTTAGTGTTAAATAGAACTATAAAATTCTTGAATTTTTTCTTTTACCACATCGGCATTGACAGTCCGATTAATAAAAGCCCTAAACTCGCTAGAATTGGGGAGTCCACTACTATACCATCCCAAATGCTTTCTAGCCAGTTTTACTCCAGCATCCATACCATAGTAATTTATCATATCATCATAATGATTTAAGACAATTACTAGCTGCTCTTTTAGGGACGGATCAGGTAATTTTTTGCCAGTTTTTAAAAAATGGGCAACCTGTGAAATAAGCCATGGTTTGCCGTAAGCACCTCGACCGATCATTATACCGTCAGCGCCAGATTTATTTAGAGCTTCTTTAGCAGAATCGAAACACACTATATCACCATTCGCCACCACAGGAATTTTTATTGATTTTTTTACGTAAGATATAAATTCCCAATCTGCTTTTCCTGAGTAGAACTGACATCTGGTCCTACCGTGTACCGTGACCATTTTTATACCGGCATCCTCGGCTATTTTTGCAATAATGGGAGCATTTTTTGTATTATCATCCCATCCGGTTCTCATTTTCAAAGTAACCGGAATTTTTACCGCTTTCACTGTAGAATACAATATTTCAGCTGCTAATTTTTCATCTTTCATCAAAGCCGAACCGGAATATCCACCTACAACTTTCTTTGCAGGACAACCGAAATTTAAGTCAATGATTTTAGCCCCCATGTCCTCATTCATTCTAGCAGAATCGGCTATAACCTTAGGCTCACAACCAGCCAACTGAACACAAGCACCAGTTGCGTCATCATGCAATATAGCAGATTTCTTCATGGATTGGTGAGATTGGACAATCATAGCCCTACTTGCTATCATTTCCGAAACAACAAGACCAGCACCAAAGTGTTTAACTAATTTCCTATACGGCAAGTCAGTCACTCCGGACATTGGAGCAAGTATTACTGGACTTGATAACTCAATATTGTCAATATAAATTGTCACTTCTAATTTTATTTTCGGAAAAAACTCAATCTTATAGCATAGGTAAAGCATAAAATCATCAAATAATTCACCCCTTTGTTAAGAAATAAAATCAGATAGACCAATCGCTTGGCAAACTTTATTATAGGAAACACTGGAGTTTATCAAATTGATAAAAAATAAAACCATTATGAATAAACAAACAATATTAATTACTGGAGCTACCAGTGGCCTTGGCTATGAGATCGCTATGCAATATGCCACGCCACATGTTAGATTAATACTAGTCGGAAGAAACGTTTATCAGCTAAATAAAATAGCTAATTTATGCAACCTCAGAGGAGCTAAAACTCATCTACTTGCCCTAGATATAAGAGAGAAAAAAGCACTAACCGACCATTTAACAGATTTTTGTAACCAATACGGAATTGATATTGTAGTTGCTTGTGCAGGTGTTTCCGCTGGAACTTTACAAGGGCCAGAGAGCCCCTCTCAAGTTCAAACAATATTTGATACTAATATTAACGGCGTCCTGAACACAATAATGCCTATAATACCGCACATGATTAAAAGAAGAAAAGGAAATATAGTTATAATTAGCTCAATGGCAGGACTAATCGGCCTTTCCAGTGCTCCTTCGTACTCCGCCAGTAAAGCATGTATAAGGGTTTTTGGAGAAGCGTTAAGAGGATACCTAAAACAATATAACGTTCATACAACCGTTGTTATCCCAGGTTATATCAAAACTCCAATGACTGAAGTTAATAATTTCCCTATGCCTTTTATGATTTCGGCAGAGAAAGCCGCTGAAAAAATAATTAAAGGGGTTAGCAATAATAAGGGAGTAATAGCTTTTCCAACCACTATTTATCTTCTTCTTAAATGTTTTAACACCTTGCCCAATCAACTAATAGATTATATCAACTCCAAAATCCCGGGGAAACCGGCTTTTGAAAATAATGAACCTAAAGAAGACGATCAATAAACTCTAGAATCTACAGTTGCTATTTATTGAAAAAGTTATTCCTACTGTTTTTGAGTGTTTTTCTTCCATACATAATACAGAACGAGTACGCCGACTAAAACCAGGAAAATGATATTAGCTTGTTTTAAGTACTTCTTTATCAAGTGCTCATTTTCCCCGATAACATAACCTAATGATATTAAAACGGCACACCAGATAGTCCCCCCAAGTAAAGTGTATAGGCAAAAAGGTTTTAAATTCATTTTCGCAAGACCCGCAGGAAATGAGATAAAATGCTTGACTCCTGGTAAAAATCTACCAGTAAAAACTGATATTGCCCCGTGGCTAGCAAAAAACTTTTCTATTTTTTCCAATTTAGATTGATTGATAAAAAAGTACTTACCTTTATTCGTAAATAATTTCCTTCCAAAAAAATATGCAATATAATAATTCGCCAGTGAACCTCCTAGAGTTCCAATACTGCTTACCACCAGGACTAATAATCCATGCATTTCTCCCTTGTGTACAAGGTATCCGGCCGGAATTAAGGTAATCTCTGCTGGTATTGGTATAAAAGTGCTTTCAACAAATGTCATGATAAATATACCTAGATAACCTAGGCTTTCGACAAACCAAACAATCTCAAGAAAAATCTCATACATTACTATTTATACAACCCTTATTTAGATAAGTTAAGTTAACGTTTTTTAAAATTTGATTATAAGTTAGCAATTTAAAAATACTAGTGCAAAAAGCTTATAACTTAAAATTCTGCATCCATAACTCAAAGTAACCTACAAATCAAAAAGTAATCTTTCCGGATTTTCAATAGCGTTTTTCACTTTAACCAAGAAAGTTACCGCATCCTTACCGTCAATGATTCTGTGGTCATAAGATAGGGCAATATACATCATTGGACGAATTTCAATCTTCCCATCGATAACTACCGGCCTTTCTTGCGTATTATGCAAACCTATAATACCGCTTTGTGGAGGATTAATAATCGGAGTTGAAAGTAATGAACCATAAACCCCACCATTAGTAATAGAAAATGTCCCTCCTGTTAAATCAACCATTGCAAGTTTACCGTCCCGGGCCTTTGCTGCTAAATGTCCTATTTCTTTCTCAACCGTAGAAAAGCTCATTTTATCGGCATTCCGCAGAACCGGTACTACCAAACCTTGATCAGTACCAACAGCTACGCCTATGTCGTAGTAACGCTTGTATATTATATCATCTCCGTCTATCTCAGCATTTACAGCAGGTATCTCTTTTAAAGCATTTACAACAGCTTTAACAAAAAATGACATAAACCCCAGCTTAACACCATGCTTTTTCTCGAATTCCTCCCGGTGTTTCTTACGTAAATTAATCACGTTTAACATATCAATTTCGTTGAAAGTAGTAAGAATAGCTGCTGTATTTTGCGAGTCTTTTAAACGCTGAGCTATAGTCTTTCTAAGACGGGACATACGCACTTTTTCTACCGGCTTATCTCCAGGTATTACCGTTTCTATTTCTGGGGCTCTTACGGTAGTTGTTGCTAAAACATTTAGCACATCTCCCTTATTTATTCTTCCGTCTTTGCCAGTTCCTGCAATAGTTGCTGGATTTAGATTATTTTCTTTTACTAATTTCTGTACAGACGGTGGCATAGCACTTACTGAATCCACTTTTTTTTCTTGAATTGTCGGTCCTCTGGTTTCTATCCCAAGAACTGGAGTACTTGAGGCTTTTTGATTTACTTCTGTATTTTGGGTCGCTATTCCCGGTTTTATAGAACCTAAAACTTGACCGATACTAACAACGTCTCCTTCTTGCTTTAAAATCGTATCTAATATCCCTTCTGCCACCGCACTAACTTCTAAAGTAACTTTCTCAGTTTCAAGTTCAAGTAATAATTCATCAAGCTTTACAACATCCCCAGCTTTTTTATACCACTTAGCAACAGTTGCTTCAGAGACCGATTCTCCTAACGCTGGTACTATAATTTCAACATTCATAAAATTCTCCAATAATTTCTATAATATAAACGATCTTTTCCCGTTTGGGGTTATTTAAAGTTCAAAAGCTTCTTCTAACAAAGTTTCCTGTTGTTTATTATGAATATACAAATAACCAACAGCTGGAGATGCGGACCTTTCCCTGCCAGTATAACTCACTTGTACTTTAATGCTGGCTTTTTCCAAGCATGAGTCTAACTGATGGCGTATAAACTTCCATGCTCCCATATTCCGAGGTTCTTCCTGACACCAAACAAATTTTGAAGCTGTCTGGTATTTCTTCATAATTTTTATGACATCTTCTTCTATAAATGGAAATAATTGTTCAAAACGAATAATAACAATGTTATCTATTTTTCTTTCCCGCCTTGATTCAATTAAATCATAATAGACTTTACCAGAACAAAAAATTACTTTTTTTACTCTTTCAGCTTTAATTTCTCTATCAACTTCATCAATTACCGGGATAAATTTTGTTCCTTCATCCAGCTCTGCAAGACTAGAAACAGCTAACTTATGGCGGAGCAAAGATTTAGGCGACATAACAATCAGAGGTTTCCTAAAATTTCTTTTCATCTGACGGCGCAGAAGATGGAATATTGAAGCTGGAGTTGTTGGGTAAGCCACGCACATGTTATCCTCTGCGCATAATTGTAAAAACCTTTCCAACCTTGCTGAACTATGTTCTGGTCCTTGGCCTTCCATTCCATGAGGTAAAAGCACAACAATACCACTCATCCTAAGCCATTTTGTTTCAGCAGAAGAAATGAACTGATCAAAAATAATCTGCGCACCATTAGCAAAATCACCAAATTGAGCTTCCCATATCACTAAACGGTTAGGATCTACTATCGAATAACCATACTCAAACCCAAGCACGCCATATTCAGATAAATTACTGTCCGCAATTTCAAAAAATGCCTGATCTTCCGATATATTATTTAAAGGTTCGTAAATTGATTTATCAGTTTGGCTGTGGAGTACGGCATGGCGATGAGAAAAAGTCCCTCTCTCGACATCTTGGCCAGTAAACCTAATTGGTGTCTTTTCATTAAGTAATGTTGCAAACGCTAGTTGTTCCGCCGTGGCCCAATCAATTGGCTGGTCACTCATCAGATCATTGCTTCTTACTTCGAATAATTTAGCTAATTTATGGTTTATAGAAAAATCACCAGGGATGCTACAAAGTTTGATACCAATTTCCTGTAGCACGGACTTATGGACGCCTGTTAACAATTTATCCTCACTAAGACGATCAAAACCAGACCACTGCCCTTCTAACCACTGAGCTCTTGGTTTATAATTTTTAACCTCATTAAATTCTGAGTCTAAAAAACTCTTAAACTTTTGTTTCAGTTCTGGATAATAATTTCTAGCGATCAACCCTGCATTACTCAATTTCTCTGAATAGATAGCAGCTGGGGTTTGTTTATTTTTAATTACCTCATACATTACGCTCTGGGTATACATTGGCTCATCGCCTTCATTATGGCCATATTTACGGTAGCAAACTATATCAACTACCACATCTTTCTGAAATTTTTGCCTATATTCGCAGGCAATTTTAGTAACTAATACTACTGCCTCTACATCATCTCCGTTAACATGAAATATTGGAGCACCAACCACTTTTGCCACTTCTGTACAATATCTACTAGCTCTTGAATCATAGCTATTAGCCGTAAAACCAATTTGGTTATTAATTACTATATGGAATATCCCTCCTACATCATATGGAGCAAGACCAGACATTACTAAACTTTCTGCCACTACTCCCTGGCCGCAAAATGCAGCATCACCGTGAATCAAAATACCCACGACTTTTCTACGGTCGCGATTCATACAATCTTGTTTGGCTCTAACTTTACCGGCAACTACCGGATTTACAGCTTCTAAATGCGAGGGGTTTGCTGTTAAAGAAAGATGAACTTTTTTTCCGGATTTAGTAGTTTTATCTGAAGAATAACCCATATGATATTTTACATCGCCTGTTACACCAAGATCACTTGGAAAGGCACTGCTTCCCATAAATTCAGAAAAAATAGCTCTATAAGGCTTATTCATAATTTTGGTTAGCGTCGATAACCTTCCTCTATGTGCAAGACCAATCACCGCTTCTTCTGCTCCGATAGATGCTGACTCTTCAATTATTCTATCAAGACTTATTATGGAAGCATCCCCACCTTCTATAGAAAACCTCTTAGCTCCAGGAAATTTTACATGTAAATACTGCTCAAAACCTTCTACTTCCACTAGGTCTTGTAGTGTTTGTTTTTTTTCCTCTAACGATAGGTTAATATGAGTACTAATACTATCTAATTTATTATATAACCATTCTTGGGCTACTGAGTTCTCCACATGCGAAAATTCCACTGCTACTGAACCGGAATAAGTTCTGTTTAAAACATTGACAAGTTCACCGAGAGTAATGATTTTTAGATCATCAAATTCCCCTGATACATCAACAAGCTCTGATAACTGATTCGCATTAAAGCCAAAATCTGCTAAGTTTAATTTCAGCTCTTCCTTAGTTTTTTTTACCTCGAGTCCTAACGGATCTAGGTTAGCTAGGTAATGGCCATGCTCCCTATAGGCCTTAATCATGAACTTTGCTCTCAAAGAATTTTCTGCTAAAGAAGAACTAGTTGGCACGTCTTGATTAGAAGAAATAACCAGTTTATCCTGGATAATAATTTTGGCAGTGGTTTTCAAAGGGGTGATATCACTTTGTACTGCAAAAAATTTTGCCCAGCTCGGGTCAATAGAATTTGGATCTTGTAAATATTTTTGATAAAGCTCCTCAATAAATACTGAGTTACTACCAAATAGAAAACTTGAATGTTCAAAATCCTTTCCCACCACTTCCTCCTAAAACAAAATAAATCAACACTTATTAATTAGTATAAAACTACCAAGATTTATAAAATAAACTTTCCAATCCAATAGACAAAAATTTCTACTTCTAAATAAGCTTAGGTATTATTTCTGCATCACTATATAGTTTGGGCAAACGAAAGTGAAAAATAAGCGTTTTCTAAAGTAGTGCCTTATAACCATCAATCCCTGTTTACCAAATCCCCTTATATTTTACCACTCTACTTAAAAGCTTTAAATAATATTAGTCATACGATTATATTTAAAGTTACCTATAGTAGCTACACAAACAACAAATTCTTATATCACGTATCCTGTTCTCTTAAATCTGCTTATGCTTACTAACATAACAAGATAACTCTTCTAATACCTTGATAAAAATACAAGGTTTTTAGTCTAACCTGTTAAATAAATAACCAGACTTCATTGTAAAGAGAATAAGTATCTCTTTAAGCTACAACGTTGCAAAATTTTGTAATATTAATTTTTGCAACGTAAATAAATTCAGAGAACTTTACAAGTTTGTAGAAAATTGAATATGAAAAGTTTGTTTTTCATCATATTTCTGTTTCTTCATTGGGAAACCCCAGTATACCTTGATAGGAGCAATTTTGGTTATCCATATAAAGCCAAAACCTACTGAAGCTCTTAGAGCTTTATCATTGTAGAATCCTTCTGGAGTAGAAGATTTTGAATCAGCATCCCATAAGGAACCAGCATCCGCAAAAACGGCTCCCGTCACATTAAACTCCTGCGGTAATCCTAGTGGAAAATTCAATTCTGAAGATACAGTATAATATTTCTGACCGCCAAAACCTTCATCGGTTTTTTTATCCCTAGGTCCTATACCTCCCGGGGCAAAACCCCTCAGAGAAGCATCTCCCAAATTAAATCTATCCGAAATCCTTACTTTTTTACCGCTTACACCTTTAATATGACCAGCAGCAGCAGACAGCTTTAATGTGTATTTATTCTCAACAAAGGACTTGAAATATTTACCGTCAAGTTCATGTTTTAGATATTTTGTATTGCCGCCAACCCCAGCAAATTCCTGGCTTCCGACTATTAAATAGCCGTTTTTAGGCAATATCCTACTGTCAGTTCTATCGTAAGTCAAACTGTGGCCAATAGCCGAAGTCGTAAATTTACCCATTTGCTCTTTAATAAATACAGAAGCAGAATCTGATGGGCCACTTAGTTTATCCTGTTTAAGTAAATACTCAACCTCATGAGATAGATCGTCGGTTATGTCATAACCAATCGATGTCTTACCCCCGGTAGAAGTTTTAGAGTAATTCTGTTCACCGTTACCAAAACCACTACCGCGACCATCCTGGGTTCTAAAAAAATTCACTCCTAAAGACAAATCTTTATCAAGAAAATGAGGATTTGTCACACCTCCATAATAGCTAATGCTTTTTTTACCGACTTGTATACCAGCATTTAAATATTTACCAGTACCAAGTAAATTCCTTTCTAAAAAGGATATGCGCCCAAAAGGACCGCCAGCAGTATTATATCCAAGATCTAGTCCAATAGAAGAAGTAGATTTTTCTTCAACATCTATATTAATATCGTAACGGTCTCTTCGATCAGTAGGAGCTATTTTTAGCATTAATTTATCGAAATAATCCAAATTACGAATATTTTGCTCACCTTTTTCAATCTTTGAGCGATTAAATATATCACCTTCTGCTATTTTAAGTTGACGTCTAATAACATGGTCCTCGGTCTTCAAGTTGCCTTCAATATTGATTTTATTTATAAAAATCTTATCAGCCTGATCAACTACGATTACCACATCTACTATTCTAGCTTCCCTATTTGGTTTTATATCAGGATAAACCTCTACTTGCGGATAGCCACGACTTCCCAAATAACTGGTTATTTTCTCGGCAATCGATTCCATAGCGTCTAAATTAAAAGTTTCTCCCTTTTTCTGAGAAATAAACTTTTCCACTTCTGCCGTTTCGACATTTTTTAATTTATTATTAACTGTAATATTCCCAAATTGATATTTATTACCTTCATCAACTGAATAAGTTAATATAAATCCCTCCTTTGTCGGAAGTAAATCCGCTGTAACTGAAATTACGTTAAAATCTGCAAATCCTACTGAATTATAGAATTTGGCAAGCAGATGCTTATCATATTCTATCCTGTCAGGATCATAGGTATCATTAGTCTCTAAAAACCTAAACCATTTAGATTCCTTGGTCATTATAACAGATCTTAATTCAGAATTTGAATAATTCGCATTACCGGCGAAGTAAATGGATTTCACTCCAGTTTTTGGACCTTCAGTAATTTGAAAAATAACTTTGACGGCATTGTTTCCCTGTTCCTCAATTTTAGAGTTAACGTTAACAGAAAATCTACCAGAACGTTTATACATTTCCTTAATTTTTTCTACGTCTGCTCTCAGTTTTGCTTTTCTTAACGATTCACCCGCAACAGTTGAGATTTCATTTGTAAGGATTGCAGATTTTATCTTGGAATTTCCGGTAAAAGTTACTTTGCTTACAAAAGGTGTTTCTTTTACATCAACTCTTAAAACCCCGTTTACAAAATTTATGGAAACATCTTCAAATAATGAAGTTGCATATAGACTTTTAACGGCATCATTTTGAGATTCTAAAGAAAATTGCTGTCCTTCCCTTAAACCTATATACTCTTCGATGGTTGATGTCTGAATTCTTTGATTCCCATGTACAACAATCTTGGTAATTTTTTCATCGGCAACAGCACAGGAAAAAACAAACAAAGAGCTTGCCAAAAAAATTAGTCTTATTACTTTATTCACAAACACGCCTCTTATAAAAAACAAACTAAAACTTATAGAACAAAATTATGCCCAGAACTAATAGTTTTTATAGCAGTTAGAACAAAAATTACAACAAGAAAAACTATTAGGAGACTTACGATCGATATAAATTTTATTAACTACGGAATTTCGGAGCTAAAAACAGATATTACCGGCAAAAATACTCACTATTTTTATTAATTTGTCAGTTTTAATAACATTAAGATTTAAGAAAACGGCTTACAGAAAAACACCAGTGAATTTCAGATAACCATAGAGATTTTTTACAGAAAATATAAATAGCAAATATTGCTTAGTAAAAAGGAGGGAATTTTAAAAATCCTTGACATATGGCGGGAGTGACGGGACTCGAACCCGCGGCCTTCTGCGTGACAGGCAGATGCTCTAACCAACTGAGCTACACCCCCTCCCTAATATAATAGACTTGCCAAATATATATTAATTTAAGCTGCTACGCAAGTATTATATGGGTAAATTTACTCTAAAACTTGAATTAATCATGATACTAGATCAATTACCTTATCTTACCCTAAAGGATGGGGAATGGGTAAATCCCTATTCCGCCAACAGTATAGGATTAAATTTATCTTTACTATCAAGCCCTTACATATCACAATGATCCTGCATCGAGCCATTATCGCCTGACAAGAATTTTTCTAATGGGATCGTATCTGATGAGTCTACACCTACTGGGACTGGATGCCAAGAAAGTTCTGTACCCGCTCTGGTAGCTCTTCCCGGTATTGTTGTTATCTCTCCGTCTGACCCAAGTACAACCTCAGATATAGAGGAAGATGATGTAGAGGAGGAAGAATAGGACATACTACCCGAAGAGGAGGATGAGGAAGAAGACGACGATGACGAAATCGAATATGACGGCATACTACTGCTAGATGAGGATGATAATGAAGAACAGGATGAGCTACTGTCCTTGGTAGGATCATACATCTTTTGTAGATAAATAGTCTGTTCTATTTCATCACTCGGTACCTCCTTCTTCGTCTTAAGAAATTCATTGACTACTTGACGGGCGGTTTCAAATGTTCCATCATACTTTTCAAGGTCAATTGAATAAATCACTGTTGCTATATAGGTATTTATTATTGAAGCAATTAGTTTATTTTTTGAACTAATTACCATATCTAATACACTTTGATCTTTATCATTTTTAATTTTTAACCCTAAATGCGGGCACTTGAGCCATTCAGTTGGTGGATAAACATCAGTAAGAACAAATTTATAGAAAGCAACTGGATCCCCTGCTCTGGTAAAAGGTATATGAAGCGGGGTATCACCTTGTTTATTCTGTTCATTTAAACCAAGAAATTCTTTGAAAGAGTTAATGCTTATTCCTAAGTAATCTGACGTTACTGATGATGCTAAATAATGCCCTGGTGTATTATCCATAAAGTCAAAATTTTTAAAACTATCATCCTTACTATTGATCCGGCCTATCATTTTGGTTAAAATACTAGAGATACCCTGTTTTGCTTCCGCCGGAATGGGTATTGAATAAAAAAAGTCAAACATATCCCTACAAAATAAATGCAATAAGTTCCTTCCGTGCGAATCATAATCTGTTAAGCCTAACTTAGGAACTAATGTTTGGTTAGGTAATAATTTTTTATATAAATTGTTATATAAATATGGAGTTTGCTCACCAGATACCATGCTAAAAAGAGTTGTTAAAAACCCGTTGTGAGTAGTATCTTTCAAATTAATATCTGCTCCTTGTCCTATGAGACATAAGCCAACATCTATTAATTTATCTTGTTTTTTAGGATCAATTTTAAACTTCTTATTCTGCGGTATACCATACATTTCTTTATAATTCAATTCTGGTACCCTACCAACTTTTGCAAGTTGTTGAGCTACTAAATTTAGTAAAGTTCTTCCTTTATACTTCTCATTAACGTCTCCTACTGGAAATGATTCAATCATTCCTACATCTACGTAACCTGATTCAATTAGCTGTCCAAGTAAAAAATCACCATCTTTCTTTAATGCTGCTACCTTTTCTAAGTTTTCCTTATTAAGCAGTTTTTCTGGGGTACACTGTGTATGATCAATAAGTCTGGTTAAAAATTCTAATAAATTATATGATTCTAATTTGCTAGAATATGTTTTGCTAGTTTTATAATTAATTAAATAAGTAAAATTATCTAGTACCGATTCTTCCTCAGCAATAATACTTTCAATAAAATTTTTAATTTCTAGGCTAGACTTCTCAGTAAGGTATTTTTCTAGTATTGTAATTTTTGGCTTTAACAGTTTATCGTTTTCATTTAAGGACTTTATATTCGCAAAATTCAAAAATTCAGTTATGTAGATAACTAGATCTATTATTTTTTGAATAAACTCTAAAACACTTTGTGGTCTTGAATATATTTTTAAAAATTTACTAGAATCTAAATCAATTTGAATTAGGTCTAGCGTTTCAAGAGCATATTTTAAATATGGACGCTTTGATTTATCTTTTAAGATAAACTTATCAACAATTTCGAGTTTTTCCTTGATTTCTAAAAAAAGTGACAACTTTTGGTTAAACTCATACTTTTTAAGCTCGCTTAAATAGTTAAATTCATCAATTAATCCAGCATATTCTGATATAATAAAAATAAGATTTTCATCCTTCAAATAATGAGAAATATATGAAAATGGATTATCATAACTTGGCAAGCTGCTCACCTTAGATTTATCAATGCTTATTGCTTCAGTAGGCAGGTTAAATTTACAGAAATTTAACCATGTGATTGCTATATCTGTATATTCTATTTGTTTTTGATAATACTTAACTCCACCAAAAAATGAAGGGATAATACCTAAATATTCCAGTATAATAGAAGTCAAAGAGTGTTCCACGCTGTATACACTTGAAGCTCTGCTTAAGGCCGGTTTCTCCCCCTCACTTCTTTCAGTATCAAAACATGATGTAATAATTATCTTTGACAAATTTTCATGATACTTTTTTCCTATTACAAATGTTGTAGGGCTTTCGCCTCTAAATTCTTGGAAAAATTTATGATGGAAATCAATTTGTTCTTGTAAAGATTTTCTGTATTCTCTTAGTTTTAATATTAAACTTTCTCGAGAGTTTTTAGCAATAATAGAATCATAAAATAAAGAGTAATCTTCTGTTAAAGATTCTACATTTTTTATTAATTCGGCTAATTTGGTCAAATTTTGCCCTTTTAGCAAGCTAAATAACCCACATCCAGATTTTGCAGTGTTAACCTGTTCAGTAGTTTTAACTTGTAAGCTCTTATTAGTAATAAGTTCAATATACTTAGAGGGATTTTCCCATAACTTAAGTTGACCCCTTAAATCAATTAGAAGATATAATGAACTTGAAAATATATTTGTAAGTTGTGCATATAATTGGTGGTCATAAATAGAAATAACCCCCATTTTTTCTTTAAAACTATTTATTACATGCAAAATACTATCTTTATCACCTGGTTTTTTAGGCAATTTTGCGAGTAAAGGTAATTTTTCTTTTGTGGTTTCTAGGAAATCTTTTCTTAAATCCACTTTGGATTTAAGTGTCTCGGTAGTAGCTATGGAAATCAGACTATCGATAGTATTGATTAATTCCTGGGAAGAGGTTTTTTCTGTCAAACTATTTACTTTATCTAATATTTCTTTTGATGAGGCTTGGTGATAAGGAAAAATAAGCGAATCAACCATTTCGGATGGTTGCAAAGGTTTATGAGTCAGATTCTCTAGTACTTCCAAATCTTCAAGCTTTTCATTTAGTTCTTTATTTAATTTTACCCTCAGTGCTTCTAGTGGAAACTTTATCTTTTCGAGTTCTTCAGTTAGCTCTTTGTTGAATTCCGCTCTCTTTCCCTGCATTGAGGCTTTTATTTTTTCACTTTGTTCTGGGTTGGATTCGATTATAAGTTGTTCTTCCTTATTTAGTTTTTCCAAGGACTTTCTAATATTCTCCCTCACTCTATTAAGCTGAACTTGTTCTTTATCATTTACCTCCACGAGTTTTGTTTGTATATTTCCTATTTCTTGCTTAAGGCGTATTATTTCTTTTTCCTTGGGCACGAGTTTTGTCTTTTCCAGCCTTTTCGTTTGCAAAGCAATTTTGCTTTTTACTATCGTTAACTCTTCTGGCCCAGAAGAAGGCAAAATCTCGGCTAACTTCTCCAAAGCTTTAAGAATATCTTGAGGTGATATAACTATCCCCTTTCCTCTTAATTTATGCTCCTTATGCTCTTCAACTCTTTGCTCACGTTTTTTCATAAAAATACCACCCTTGCCATTACCTAATCTTAAAATACAAAAACTATAGATTTTTAATCTATAGTTGAATATTCATTTAAAGCATTATTCTAAAAATTCTATTTATGTCAAGTTTAACTTATAGTTAAATTTGGATTTACTAAAAATAACTAACAGCATAAGCTAGTTTCTTTAATCAAAAGGTTAAATTAATCCAAGCTATTACAACCATAGATAAATTTAATAGTTGAAAAATGAAAAAAATAATATATTTTTGGCCTCAAATTATTAAAATAATATTATTATGGGATTTATTAATTATTTATACTGTTGTTTTGAGGCGATATTCGATTGCTTAAGCTGTTGTTTTCGTAATAAAGACAACAGGCCATCATTAACCGACTTAATGAATGCAACCAATACTAATGAAGATTCTCAACAAAAAAAATCTGAAGTGGAGCTAATAATAGTATCTCCTACAATCGACAATGAAAAATCATCTATAAAACCAAAATTTGAACATAAAGAATTCAAACCGAGGTTAGGGCTTGTAATACCAGAAAGCTTTGATCGTTTGGATAAAAGGCTGGAAAAAGCCCCTGAAGATGAAACATTAATTCAGATTTATCAAAAATTATCGCCATTGGCGATATCTCAAAAAATCTCAACTGAGTTGTGCTCTAAAATTATGGATAGAGACCTAGAAAATTTAAAAAACTATTTGGAATTAACAAAAAAACTAAGGATACACAAACTAATTGAACAAGATGAACTTGACGTTATATTAAGCACTTGTTTATCCTTTAGTGCAGAATCCGGATCAATAAAAATCTTAGAAGAGTTGATGTCTTTTATATCACAATTTCGAAAAAGTGATCAAGAATATATTTTAAAAGCCTATCCATTAGCTCTTAAAGTAGCAGTAAAAAATGGTCATACAGATTTTATAAAAGAATTAACTGATTATTTTTCCCAAATTGTATCTGATGATCGTAGCTTTTTTGAACGAGCCAAAACAGAGGCTATAATCAAAGTAAAAAGTCTCTATGACGCTCCAAAAAACCAGGAAGAAATTTTAAAGACTTTAGAGTCGTTAAAATATGAAGTTCCACAAAAAGACGTTATTATTGACTTAACAACAGCACTTACTGCCACCGCACCCGAACCAGTTCTCAGTATAAGAGAAGCACTCCAAACGTCTCCCCCTACTGATCTTTCTAATCCTCAAGAATCAACAGTTGATCAGATCGGAGACTTAGAGGGATCATCCATGTATGTATATTAGTTATATCCTGGAATTTATTAGTTTTATAGTATCTTCAATACCAAAAAGCTTAATAAATGATCCAAGACGCGGGCCTTGAGTCTGACCAAGTAAAATTTCATACAATTCCTTAAAAAAATCTCGGAGGTTCTCATAGCCAGCATTAGAACCAATAGCATAAATCTGGTTTTGAATTTCTTCAGCAGTTATGTCTAGGGAAGAATTAACTAACATTTCTTTAATCTGCAACAATAATTTTTTATGGTTTTCATTCGGTGCAAGATATTTCTTAGTAGCTTTTACAAAATCATTATAATAGGTAATTGCATAACCGACCATATGATCCAGGTACGGAGCATTTTCCGGATTGGCTTTTGGTGCATATTTACTGATAAATCCCCATAGTACTGATTTATCCTCAGGGTTACAAACTGCTGCTAGATTAAGCAGTAAACTAAAACTAATTCCGTAGGTATCTATCTTCGGAACATTACCTTTATGGATATGAAAAACAGGATTAACCAGTTTTTTGGTTATATCTTCTTCTTCGTGATATTTACTATTAAAAACTAAATATTCATCAACAGTCTTTGGTATTACATCAAAATATAGCCTTTTTGCTTTACCAGGTGATTGATACATAAATAGAGCAATACTCTCTAAAGGCGCATAATGTAGCCACTCATCGACGCTTATGCTGTTGCCTTTGGATTTTGAAATCTTGCTTCCCTCCTCATCCAGGAATAATTCATAAAAAAACTGAATCGGTACTTTACCACCGAGAATTTTACATATGCTACTATAAATTTCACCGTTTGGTAGATGATCCTTACCGTACATTTCATAATCGACGTCAAGAGCGGCCCAGCGCATACCGAAGTCCGGTTTCCACTGCAATTTGCAATTCCCTCCAGTTACCGGAACTTCGACTAATTCATTTCGCTCATTACGATAAAACACTGAACCGTTTTCGAAGCTAACTTTTTCGATTGGCACTTGCAGCACCACGCCTGTCTCAGGACAAATAGGCATAAAAGGTGAATATGTTTTCTGACGTTCCTGACGAAAAGTAGGAAGCATCAAATTCATTATTTCATCATATTTCTCGATTGTTTTAAGCATCATATGATCGAACATACCGGCTTTATAACATTCTGTTGCACTATAAAAACTATACTCAAAACCGAACCTGTCTAAAAACGACCTAAGCTTTGCATTCATATAATGCCCAAAACTTTCTGCCTCCCCAAAAGGATCAGGTATAGATGTAAGAGGTTTTCCCATATGACTCGCAACCATTTCCTGATTAGGAATATTAGATGGAACTTTTCTTAATCCATCCATATCGTCGGAAAAACAGATTAACTTTGTCGGGATATCGCAAATCTGTTTAAACGCTTCCCTAACCATAGTAGTTCTTGTAACCTCGGCAAAAGTACCAATGTGAGGTAATCCAGACGGGCCATAACCTGTTTCAAATAGAATATAACCTTTTGCAGGAGTTACCCCGCCTATAAGGTCATAAATCCTTTTTGCCTCTACAAAAGGCCAAGCAGTTGATTTTAGTAAATCATCAAAGTTAAATGCCATAAAAACCTAAAAATATTCTTGCAAATTACCATAAGAATTATAACCTATATAACTATAAATTTATAGCGCAAAACTAAAAAAACTTATGTTAACAAGAAACCCTTATATTTTACTGCTTTTACTGGCAAGTTTCTGTTTGTTTAGTGCTTATTTTGTTGAATACATAATACAATTAGCCCCCTGCCCTTTATGTATATACCAAAGATTTCCATATCTAATATTTATTTTCGTCTCAATAATTGCAATAGCCGGAAAGGAATATAAAGCATGCAATACTTATTTAGTAATAACAGCACTCGGCGCAATAGTTCTAGCAGGTTATCATACAGGAATCGAAAGAGGTATTTTTGAGCTCTCAAGTCTATGCAAACCACTAATTTCCGTAACAGATAATATTTCAGTGCAAGATTTTACAAAATTGCTATATAATCAGAAAATAGCGATGTGCAACAAACCATCACTAGTGGTATTTAACCTCTCCATGGCAGAATGGAACTTATTATTGAACATAATACTGCTTGTTTTCTTTATCAAATACAGAAACTTTCAGGAAAAATAATTTAGGGAATAAGTAAAAAATGCCAAAACCATTCTTTAATGATACTCATAGTAAAAGAATTGAGGAAATTATCCGTGTTAATCATGCAGGAGAATTCGGGGCTAAAAAAATATACCAAGGGCAGATAAAATACTGTAAAAACCCTGATGCCCAAAAAGTACTGAAGATCATGCTCGATCAGGAGCAAAAACATCTGGAATATTTTAGTAATAAAATCCAAAAAGGCTTCTCACGACCGACAATATTTATGCCACTATGGAGCATAGGAGGCTATTTAATGGGAGCAATATCAGCTAAAATCAGTCTGAAAGCTGCTATGATCGTGACTGAAAATGTTGAAACAGTAATCGAAGATCATTATGCCACACAAATAAATTACCTTGAAACTCATGATGCAAAAAACCCAATACTAGATAATATCAAAAAATTCCAAGCTGATGAAATAGAACATAAAGATATAGCTATAACCCACATTCAAGATAACAGTAATATATTGGATAACTTCCTTGGAAATTGTATAAAAACTATTTGCAGGGCAGCAATTTTTTTGAGCAAAAAATTATAATCCTATACTGTTATGAAGCTGTTTTTAATGAGGCATGCCGAAGCAACAACGCTAAATCATCAAGATGACCGTCTTAGAGAACTTACACAAAAAGGAATAAAAGAAGCTGAAGAAGCAGCAGCGTTTCTACAAAAATATAAGATTGATAAAATCCTGGTGTCAAATGCTGTGCGAACAATCCAAACAGGAGAAATTATATACAATAAGATAAACTCTGCTAAGTTTGAAATTTGCCTGGAACTATACGCTAGCACTTCTGAAGATATAATAGAACTAATATCCAGACAACAAGATCAAGATAAAAATATACTAGTTATAGCACATAACCCAGGTATTTTTGAGGCTGCTTTAGAACTAGCACATGGATCACCGGAATACGAATCCATAGTAAAAAACGGCATGCCAACTGCAAGAATTATTAAATTAGAACTTGATAATATAAGTAGCTGGCGAAATATTAATTAGTTTTCTCTTATCGTCTGTGCCTGTGACGTGATTTTCTAAACTTAGATTTCCCCTGTGGCTCACCCTATAAAAACCCTTATTAATCCCTAATTTTTATCATCATCAAGAACAGTAATTATGCCTCTTAAGATTTGCAATTCTCCTTGTGAAAGCTTATCTATTCTAGAAAATAAGTTCCTAATTTTATTAGTCATATGTTCTTTTTTCTCCGGCATCCTGAAAAAATTTTTCTCTTCCAGTTTAGAAAATAGATGGCTATAAAAATAATTTAGTTCAGCACACGTAGCTAACTTATGGGTGTTATTTAAATCTCCTCTTTTTTGCCTTTTTATACCAAACAGTTCATAACACACAATTGATACTGCATGAGCAATATTTAGGGAAGTAAAATTCTTATCGGTATCTATTACTAATATCTTATTAGCATATGTTATTTCTTGATTATTAAGACCACAATTTTCACGGCCAAACATTATTCCTATAGAATAATTACTATCTATATCTTGCTTTAAATTTCGCGATAAAACGTAGTTTTTGTTAATAGCTCTAACTACTCCGGTAGTAGCATAAATAAAAGATAAATCGCTAACAGCCTCTTCTATTGATGAAAAAACTTTAGCCTGATTTATTATATCAATTGCTCCTACCGACATACTTTCTGCTTTTTTATTAGGCCAGCCGTCCCGTGGCGCAACAATACGCAAATCCCTTAAGCCAAAATTTTTCATAGCTCTAGCACTCGCTCCTATATTTTCCCCTAATTGTGGAGCAACTAAAATTATAGCAATATTATTATTTATCATGACAAATCAAAAGCGTTATAAGAAATCAACAGGGTATATCATACTACCTATCGGTAGGTAACCCGCCCAGAAGAAAAACTGCATAATTCTCCATTTACAAGTTCCACACAAATAGCCCCTTCATTATCTATCCCTCTAAATATTCCGGAAACTTTTCTTATCCCATCATCCAAAGTTATATCTTTATTCAAATTATACGAAAATTCAAGCCATCGCTTCTTGATACTATCAAAGCTATCTGGTTTTTGCCATCTAGAATAATGAATTTGAAACCTATCCATAAAAGTGTTTAAAAAACTATCTGGGCTTTTTAAAATAATCCCCTCACTTAATAAACTTGTGGCTGATATATTTGGTATATTAGGTATAAAATGAGTATTAACTCCAACACCAATTATAACATAATTTATACCTTGTATATTTGTAGACTCCAGCAAAATACCAGAAACTTTCTTCCCTTCTATTAGAACATCATTAGGCCATTTCAATTTAATATCAGCTTTTGGAGCTTTAAGCGTATCTATAAACTCCAGAATTGCTTCTCGTAGCACAATAGCAGTAAGAAAAGATAATTCTTTTATACGATTTATACTTACCGCTGGCTGAAGCAAAATGCTCATATGCAGATTGCCGATAATAGATTCCCATGGTTTACCCTTCGTTCCTCTGCTATTAGTTTGAGCTTTTGCTACAATTACAAAATTACCCTTTATCCCACTTTTTGCAAGTCGAAGAGCCTCATCGTTAGTGCTATCAATCCGGTCAAAAAGCAGTAAATTATAATCCTTTGGCCACGGTAACATTATTTTGATAACCAATAATCTATATATAGAAAATTAAATCTTTTAGACTTATAAAAGATATGATGAAGCAAAAATAAAGAAAAACAATGTAAATCCTACAGAAATAACCGATACTGATAATAAACCACGATTCGTAGGTATAATTGCCGTTTTTTCAACTGCTTCCATGAAATACATATATTTTACTACCTTTAAATAGTAAAATGCAGCTATTACACTGCTAATGACACCCAATACCGCCAAGGTAACTTCACCCTGTATAATAGCGTTATAAAAAACATAGTACTTGCCAAAAAAACCGGCAAGAGGCGGCAGACCTATCATTGAAAACATTATTATTGCTATTGATGCCGCAATAGTTTTTCTTTCTGCAGACATCCCTTGCAAATCAGCAAAACTAGCTATATCGCTTTTTTCGCCAAACAAAGCAACTAAACAGGTAAAAAAGCCTATAGTACCAATAACATAAATAACCATGTAAATAATTGCAGAGCGGAAACCTTCCTCCGAATGAAGGGAAATTGCTATTAAAACATACCCTACATTTAATATCGTGCTATATGCCATTAACCTTTTTAGCGAAGACTGCATCATTGCTCCTAAGGCTCCTATAAAAATCGATAAAATAGCGGCTATTTTTATAAGATCTACTGAAACCCTTAAATAGTTTCCTGTCACTAAAGTTACAAAATTTATAAGCACAATTAGAACTCCCACTTTTTGCGCTACAGCAAAGTATGTAACTGCAGAAACAGGGGCTCCTTCGTAAACGTCCGGTGTCCAGATATGAAGAGGGGCGGCAGATAGTTTAAATAATATGGCAGCTAAGACAAATATTGCCCCTACCACCAACCCTATATTAAATTCGCCATCCAATGCAGCTCTTATATCATTAAAATAAATGCTACCAGCAAAGCCATAAAAGAAAGATATTCCAAGTAACATTAAACAGCTAATTAAAGACCCCAGGACAAAATATTTTAAGCCTGCTTCTGATGATTTTACATCTTTATTATTAAAAGCTGCCATTGCATAACCAGAGAGGGCTTGTAATTCTAATCCACAAAAAAGAATTATAAAATCCCTAGCAGAAATAGAAATAAAGACTCCAACGGTTGATAACAGAATTAAGGTAATAAATTCTACCTTAATTACTTTATCAGAAATTTTTATTAAGCTTTTATATATTACAATACTCATGACACTTAAAAACAGCACCAAAGACTTGAGTTTGTAGATACCTGGGGAAACTTCAAAAGAATTAGAAAATATAAAGATGCTTCCTTGCGGAACAAAATTTATAATATAAGTACCAAGAACTAATAAAACAGCTATAGTCAAAAGACTGATAAGCC
This sequence comes from Candidatus Megaera endosymbiont of Mesostigma viride, assembly GCA_020410825.1. Taxonomy (GTDB): domain Bacteria; phylum Pseudomonadota; class Alphaproteobacteria; order Rickettsiales; family Rickettsiaceae; genus Megaera; species Megaera polyxenophila. Next base: position 1,382,116 of record CP084576.1, on the reverse strand, counting down.
GTAAGTGATTTTTAAAAAACACTGCTAACAATTGCATACACATAGCAACAGACGTTAAAACAATCTCCGGAAAAATTAAAATAAATTGATTTAGCATGTCCATTTCTAACTTAAATATTTAAACTACTTTGTTTACCAAAACTATTTTTTATCTACTTAAAATAACTTCTTTCCTGATAAACTTTTATAAACCGCCATATAAATCAGCAATTTTCATCACTGGTAGCTGGATAATACGCAAAACTTCATTAGGGAAAATTCCAATATAAATAACCAAAATAATCAATGGTATTAATGCTGCTTTCTCATATAAATATAGATCTTCGAATTTTGCGACATTTTTGTTCGTAACTTGGCCAAATATCACAATCTTATAGAGTTTTAGCATATAAATTGCTCCAAGAACTACCCCGAAAGCACATATTATACCCATAAATGGATTTACTTCATAAATACCAGCTATACTTAAAAACTCTCCAACAAAACCGCTAAGACCCGGCAGACCAACTGAACCAAGCATAGCAATCATAAAGAGAGTAGCTAAAATAGGCATACTAGCTGCCACACCGCCGTACTTACTTATTTCCTTAGTATGATGCCGATCATATAGAATTCCTACCGCCAAAAATAATGCTGCAGAAATAAGACCATGGCTTATCATCTGAAATATTGCACCATTTATTCCTTTCTCTGTAAAACTAAATATACCACCAGTAACATACCCCATATGGGCAACTGAAGAATATGCTATCATCTTCTTCATGTCTGTCTGGACATAAGCTACAAGGGAAGCATAAACTACAGCAAAACTGCTTATCCAAATTACATATTCAGAAAATGCTTCTGAAGCTGATGGGAGCATTGGCAAGGATATTCGCAGAAAAGCATAGCCACCTAGTTTTAGTAATATTCCAGCGAGCATCACTGATCCAGCGGTGGGAGCTTGAACATGCGCATCTGGCAACCAAGTATGAAAAGGAGGCATAGGTACTTTTACTGCAAAAGAAATAAACATGGCGATCCATACTAATTTCTGCGCTTTACCATCTAACCCCGGCAAAAGTGTATTTAATTCATTCATGTCAAATGTACCGGTCTGGGTGTAAATATAAATTAGTGCCAGAAGAAAAAATACCGACCCCCAAAACGTATAGAGAAAAAACTTAACAGCAGCATAAATTCTGTTTTCACCACCCCATACGCCGATAATAATATACATAGGAATAAGTATTACTTCAAAAAATCCGTAAAAAAGAAGCAAATTAAGCGAAGAAAAAGCACCTATGCAAAAAGATTCAAGCAATAAGAAGCAAAGTAAAAATTCTTTGATATATTTCTTGATTGTAAAAAGACTTGCAACCATACATACAAGACTGAGCAGCGCAGTTAAGAAGATAAAAAATAATGATAAACCATCTACCCCGACAAAATATTCTAATCCAATCTTATCAATCCAGCGATATCTTTCTACAAACTGAAAGGAGTCTTGATATTTATCAAAACTGAATAATAAATAAGTTGTAGCAATAAGGGTTAATACCGAGCTTAAGATTGCTACGTAAATAACATAAATTTGTTTTCTCGGAGATCTACTTTGGCTAATAAAAAAGGTAATATACAATGCGCTAAAGAGCGGTAGTAAAATACTAATTGATACGATGGGCAGATCTAACATTTACGCACTCCAAGCTACCGGCAAATATTTAAAGACAAAAATTGTTATACATAACACTAAGGTAAAAATTATGTATAGTACATAATTAACTATATATCCTGTTTGAAACCCGCATATACACCAACTAATTCCCCGAGTTAAATGGGCAAATCCGTTAGGGCCAAATCTATCTATTAATTTAATATCAAAATATCCTGCTAAACAGCTTAAAACTTTAGTAAATTTTATAAAAATTTTATCGTACAGTTCATCGAAGAAATATTTATTCTTTAACACACAATATATAAGACTCAAGTTGTTAGAAATTTTCTGGTATGTATTTCCTCTATAACAATATATACCGATTATAGAACCAGTTACGCCAACCATTAAAGGCAAGAGCTGAATAAACAAGGATACATGATGTTCATGGTGAGCAGTGTGTAAGTTAAAAATACTTCCAGAAAAATATCCGAGCGGACTGTCAATGGACAAAATATAATAACCTAACATTCCAGAAAATAAAGCTCCTGCTACTAAAACAAGTAAAGGTGTATTCATAATTTTTGGTGACTCATGAACATGGCTAAAAACATCTTTAGAAAGACTGGTGTTACCATGAAACGTAACCATAATAATTTTTAAAGAATAAATAGCCGTTAAAAGAGCTGCAAAAATTCCTAAGACAAAAGCAAAAACGCCTACTCCAGACGCTATATAAGCCGATTCTAAGATAAGGTCCTTAGAGTAAAACCCAGCTAGAGGAAAAATTCCAATAATTGCTAGCGAACCTACCCAAAAATTAGCATAAGTGATCGGCATTTTTTGCCATATCCCTCCTATTTTAAATATTTCCTGCTCGGAGGTTGAATGGATAACACTTCCTGCTGAAAGAAAAAGTAGAGCCTTAAAGAACCCATGAGTAACTAAGTGAAAAATTCCTGCCTGATAAGCAGAAACGCCGCAGGCAAAAAACATATAACCAAGCTGGCTACAAGTCGAATAAGCAATAATTTTCTTTATATCGGTTTGCGCTATTGCAATAGTTGCAGCAAATAGGCAGGTAATTGCTCCCACTACAGTAATAATAGCTAAGACATTTGGGCTATATTCAAACATAAATGAACAACGGGCTATTAAAAACACTCCGGCCGTAACCATGGTAGCTGCATGTATTAAAGCAGAAACAGGTGTTGGACCTTCCATTGCATCAGGAAGCCATACGTGCATTCCTATTTGAGCAGATTTCCCTGTACATCCAATAAATAACATCAAGCATATAATATCCAGTACTTTAAACTCATATCCCAATATAGTTATAGCCGTGTTAGCTAAATCCTGACTTTGTCTGAAGACTCCACTAAATTCCACGGTACTTGCATAAATCAGCGTAATAACAATACCGATAATAAAGGCAAAGTCACCGATTCGGTTAACTATAAAAGCCTTAACAGCAGCCCTATTTGCCGAATCTTTTTGGTAGTAGTAGCCAATTAGTAAATAGGAACATAAACCCACTCCTTCCCAGCCGAAGAATAACTGAAGAAAATTATCGGCAGACACTAAAGCCAGCATAAAGAAAGTAAATAAAGATAAATATGACAGAAATTTCGGTAAGTTCTTGTCATCTTTCATGTAACCTAGTGAATATAGATGAACTATAGCTGAAACAAAGGTTACTAGTATAAACATTATGGCAGTAAGTTGATCAACATAAATAGCCCAGCTTACAGAGACTAATTCAATATTTATCCATTTTGTGATAATTATATGGATAGTTTCTTTATTAATTCCAGCAGCTACAAAAATATAAGAAGCACAAACTGCAGAAAGAATAATAGGAACAATAGCTGTAAAACTTGCCTGGTTATTGCTTAATTTTTTACAAAAAACACCATTAAATATGCCAGAAATTAAAGGCAAAAAGATAATCAATTTGGTAATAAGTAACATATTTTACCTCTCCTACCCTTTCATCTGGTTAACATCCTCAATCTCAATTGAGCCGCGGTTACGGAAATATAACACTAAAATTGCAAGACCAATTGAAATTTCTGCCGCCGCAATCGATAAAATTATTAGACTAAAGACTTGGCCTACTATGTCCTGCAGATATACCGAAAATGCCACAAAATTTATATTTACAGCAAGGAGCATTAATTCAATTGACATTAAAATCGTGATGACACTTTTGCGATTCATAAATAATCCAGTTACTCCTATTGAAAAAATAAGAGCCGCTAAAATTAAATAATGCTCTAAAGAAATATTGCTAATCGTCATAATTCAAATTTTCTAAACCAGATTTTCCCGTATTTTGTGCAAAAAACAGGCTATTTTCCTTATTTTTTTGCAATTGATTGCCAGGTTTTTGCCTTTTAACTCCGTCTCTTAAACGAAAAGTCAGAGAAATACTTGCAATCATTGCTGTAAATAATATTAGCCCAGCAGTTTGGAACGGTAAAATAAAATCAGTATATAAAACCCTGCCAATAGCATAGGCGTTGCCAATATCAGGATTGAGGATAAATTGCAAGTTATTGACCGGTATAATAACTTTGATTCCAAGCAGAATAACAACTACAAGATCAGCAAATAGAAAGAATGCTATCATCGCAGCAACTCCGATTTCTGTGCCTATTATTCCCTTGAATTCAGCAACTTTTATATCCAGCATCATTACGACAAAAAGGAATAATACTGCCACTGCTCCAACATAAATGATGATTATCATCATTGCTAAAAACTCAGCTCCCATAAGAACCATAATTCCGGAAGCATTACAGAAAGTAAAAATTAGCCATAAAACAGCATATACAGGATTACGGCTTGTTATTACCATAACACTACCAAGCACTAATAGAAAGGCAAAGAAATAAAAAAATATCGCCATAAATTATATTACCTGTATGGATAATCATCCTTTAATTTTCTTGCAAGTTCCTGCTCCCAAATTTCTCCGTTACGTAACAACCTTTCTTTGTTATAAAGTAACTCTTCGTGGGTTTCAGTAGCGAACTCAAAATTCGGCCCTTCGACAATTGCATCTACCGGACAGGCTTCCTGGCACATCCCGCAATAAATACATTTTGTCATATCAATATCATACCTGGTCGTACGCCGACTCCCGTCTTCTCTTGGCTCAGACTCAATTAAAATAGCCTGAGCAGGACATATCGCCTCGCATAATTTACAGGCAATACAACGCTCCTCGCCATTCTCATAACGTCTTAGGGCATGCTCACCCTTAAACCGAGGACTAATAGGGCTTTTTTCGTACGGATAATCAATTGTAACCTTTTGCTTAAAAAAGTATTTTAAGGTTAAGAACATTCCACACAAGATGTCATATAGCACAAATGATTTAATATATTTTATCATACTCAATTCTAAATAATTACGGCAAATTGCCTGTTATCACAAGCAGAGACGCTACCAGCACTACCCAAAACAAGGTTAGCGGTAAAAATACCTTCCACCCAAGGTGCATAAGTTGATCATATCTATATCGTGGCAAAGTAGCTCTGATCCACAAGAATACAAACAGCAAAAAACAAATTTTTAAAACAAACCAAATAAAACCCGGTATCAAATATAGAAAACTTATACCAAAAGGCGGTAGGTATCCTCCCATGAAGAACGTCACTGTCATGGCACTGACTAATATCATATTCGCATATTCACCGAGAAAAAATAAAGCAAAACTCATAGACGAATACTCAACATTATAACCTGCCACAAGTTCGGATTCAGCTTCTGGTAAATCAAAAGGCAAGCGATTGGTTTCTGCTAAAACAGAAATGAAAAATACCACTGCCATAGGGGCAAGCAGCAGATGAATCCAAAACGGCATGTCTCGCTGGTGCTCAACTATTTCACTCAAATTTAGGCTTCCTGTTACAAGCAGCACTGTAACAATCACTAGCCCCATGGAAACTTCATAAGATATCATTTGTGCTGAAGACCTAATGGCACCTAAAAATGCATACTTAGAATTACTTGCCCAGCCAGCCATAATAATACCATAAACGCCAAGAGAAGATACAGCCAGAACATATAGTACTCCGACGTTCATATCAGATAATACCCACCCTTCAGAAAAAGGTATTACAGCCCAGCCGACTAGGCTTAAAATAAAAGTAATCATCGGAGCAATCATAAACACTATTTTACTTGCTGGCGTCGGGACGATTGTTTCCTTAAATATAAGTTTTACCGCATCGGCAATTGGCTGCAAGAGACCAAAAGGACCCACTCTATTAGGTCCTCGGCGCATTTGCATAAGCCCTATTACTCGGCGTTCAGCATAAGTTAAATAAGCTACTGATAATAGCAAAGGTAATACGATTAAAATTACCTTAAGAGCAATAAAAATTAATGGGACAACATATTCATAGAATAAATCCATCATTTTATGCTGCTCCCTCAATCGTTTCTTTAAGTTCTTCTGTTGCCTTCATCTCACTTATCGCTTTTGTGCATTTTGCCATCGTAACAGAAGCCCGACTAATTGGATCTGTCATATAATAATTCATAGCTACTTTTTCTAAAGGGTGCTTGCTCAGTTTTATGCTAGACTTAAAGGGTAGAAAATCATTAACCATGATCTCATCAATATGGTTAAATATATCATATTCCTGTGCCATCATCTTACGAATTAAATGCAATTCATCTGCTTTAATCTCAAGGTCAAGTGCTTCTGCAACCATATGAATAATTTCTATTCCGGTTTTAGCAGAACCTGGGGGGGATACCGCTGCTCGAGCAAACTGAGGTCTACCTTCCATATTAACATAAATTCCATCCTGTTCAGTATAAGCAGCTTCAGGCAAAATAACGTCTGCTCTATTAGCCCCAACATCACCGTGGTGTCCCTGATAAATGACGAAAGTACCTTCCCCTATTTGGCTTATATCAATATCATCTGCGCCAAGTAAATAAAGAATTTTGATCTCACCATTTTGGGTCTTTTTTAGGATTTCGTCAGTTCCAGTACCCGAATTACCATAAACAAAACCAAGGTCCAATGCCCCTACCATGGAAGCATGGTTATGTAAAATGTTAAATCCATTCCAATTCTCTCGCACAATTTTGTATTTTTGGATAATTTTATGTAAAAGATCTAATATTGCATGAGCATCTGGGCGCAGTAGCGCTCCATCCCCAACAATAATCATAGGATTAGCTGCTTTCTCTAGAAGTTTAGTAAATGCTAATATGGATTTATCCTTATTTTCCTCGTTACCAAGATTAATCGAAACTAAGCTTTCCAGGATATCAACATCCCTACCCAGTTCCATAATTTTATATGTTTGATTATCCGCTTCTCCAATTCTCCCAACAATCAAGTTTCCTGCTCTAACCATTTTACCAATTCGAGCGTTCAATACAGGAGCTACTTGTCTTGTATTAGCGCCCACAAGCAGGCAAACGTCAGCTTTTTCTATACCAGCGATAGTAGTGTTAAACAAGTAATTACCTCTAGCTGATAAATCAAATCTGTAACCGAGTTGATTAGCATCGCCCATAGCAGACCCAAGTTTGGAGAGCAATTTTTTCATTAAAAACATACTCTCACAAGGCGCGGTAAAGCCTGCAATAGCAGCAATAGCTGACTTATCGTGTGTGGAAGTGAATTTGTTAGCAATTGAAGAAAGTGCACTTTCCCAGCTTACTTCTTGAAAGCGACCACTTTTTTTGATATAGGGTCTATCCAGCCGTTGATTTTTTAGACCATCGTAAGAAAATCTTGCTTTATCAGAAAGCCATTCTTCATTTATATCTTCATTAAGTTTCGGCAAAATACGCATTACCTCCAGCCCCCTGGAATCGACGCGAATATTCGAACCAACAGCGTCCATAACGTCTATTGACTCAGTACCTTGCAGTTCCCAGCTTCGAGCAGTAAAGGCATAAGGTTTAGAGTTTAAAGCACCTACAGGGCATAAATCTATTACATTACCTGATAACTCAGAGGTAAGGGTTCTTTCCAGATAGCTCACAATTTCCATATGCTCGCCCCTACCGATTGTTCCCATTTCTGGAATACCTGCAACATCAGTACAAAACCTGATACAGCGGGTACAATGTATACAACGCGTCATATGGGTCTCAACTAAAGGACCAAGGTTTTTATCTTTAACTGAGCGTTTGTTTTCAGAATATCTACTTTTGCCCTTACCATATTTAAAAGCTTGATCCTGCAAATCACATTCTCCACCCTGATCACAAATTGGACAATCTAGAGGATGGTTGGCAAGTAAGAACTCCATTACCCCCTCCCGGGCTTTTATTACCCTTGCGCTAGTAGTATTAACTACCATGCCCTCACTTGCCGGCATAGCACAAGACGCAACAGGTTTAGGAGATTTCTCAATATCCACTAGGCACATACGGCAATTACCAGCAATTTTTAGACGCTCATGGAAGCAGAAATGCGGTATCTCCAACCCAGCAATCTCACAAGCTTGCATCACAGTCAAGCCTTCTTCTATTTCTACTTCTTTGCCATCAATAATTAATTTCGGCATTTTACCACCTAATAAAACCTGTTTTCTATAACTTATTACATGATATATTATGGCTATTTAAAACTAAAGTTTTTTTAAATAATCCCGATTTTTATTAATTGCTATTTTCTTGCACTTGACAAAAATAATACTTGCTTTAGCATGAACCAATAAAAAATTTAATTACATCTAACTCAAAAGCTAGGGAAATTCAAACCATAACTGATTTATTTTTATTAATTTTGTATCATTGTAGTAAAAAAATTTATGTCAATAAACTGCAAAAGAGCCCTTTTTAAGGTTTCTGGTGAAGCTCTGATGGGAAACAAAAGTTTTGGACATGATTTTGAAACTCTCCAAACTATAGCAGAAGATATAAAAGAAGTTGTTAACCTTGGCGTGCAGGTATGCGTAGTAGTAGGAGGTGGGAACATTTACCGTGGAATTGATGCAGCCGTGCTAGGAATGGAAAGAGCAGCAGCTGACTACATGGGAATGCTCGCTACGGTTATTAATGCTTTAGCATTACAAAATACTATGGAAAAAACTGGCATATATACTAGAGTTCAGTCCGCAATCCCAATGACTACGATTTGTGAGCCCTTTATTAGACGACGAGCTATAAGACATATGCAAAAAGGAAGGGTTGTAATTTTTGCAGCAGGAATTGGAAACCCCTTTTTTACAACTGATAGTGCAGCTGTGCTTAGGGCTATAGAAATGAATTGTGATATTCTATTTAAAGGTACAAATGTTGACGGGGTTTACGATTCTGACCCTAAAAAGAACAAGGATGCCAAAAAATTTGCAGAACTAAACTATACGGAAGCTTTAAGAGATAATTTAAAAGTAATGGATATGGCTGCGATTGCCGTAGCACGAGAAAACAATTTACCTATAAAAGTATTTTCTATAAAGAAACCAGGTAATTTTGCACAGGTACTACAAGATAAAGGGGAATTTACTATTATAAAGGGCAATTAAGTTTTAAGAATTTTACTAAGGAGGCATCATGGATCAAGCACTTAAAAATGATTTAACTGACAAAATGAATAAGGCAATTATTATTCTTGAGAAAGAATTATCCGGTCTTAGAACAGGAAGATCTTCAGCTAATTTACTTGATCCGGTCGTTGTCGAGGTCTATGGAAGTAAAATGCCTATATCTCAGGTTGGCACAGTTTCAACTCCGGATGCTAAGACCATATCCGTGCAAGTATGGGATAAATCTATGGTCAAAACCGTTGAAAAAGCTATTGCTGATGCAAATCTTGGTCTTAATCCGAGTTCTGACGGCCAAATAATCCGAATGAGTTTACCTATCTTGAGCCAGGAAAGAAGACACGAACTGGTAAAAATTGCTCATAAATACGGTGAAAATACTAAGGTTGCTTTAAGAAACATCAGACGAGACGGCATGGAACATCTGAAAAAAATGGAAAAAGACAGTGCTATATCAAAGGATGATCACCATAATATTGGAGAAGAAATTCAAAAACTAACCGACGATTTTACAAGTAAAGTTGATCAGCATATAAAAACTAAAGAGGAAGAGATTTTAAAGGTATAGGTAACAACTCTATTAATTTAGTCTTACCGCAAGAAAAACCACAGTTTTAAAAATACCCCCAATGCGTTTTTATAGATAGTTTAAGCTTCCAGGCGGTCTAATTCATAAAACAAAACATATATGAACCAACAAATAAGTACTAAATCAATTGCACGAATAGCAGCTATTCAAACTTTGTATCAATTTGCCAGTTCCCAAGATACGCTCGATATAAATTCGGTATTGCTGAGAATAAAAGAATTTTACAAAGATGTAGATTTTAAAAGCGACCACGATATTGATCAAAAGAGTAAGCTCAAACTTAAACCAAGCTATAGCTATTTGGATGAGCTAGTAAAATATACTCATAGTAATTTATTAGAGATTGACAAAGAAATATCTCGATTTCTTACTAAGTCCTGGACTATTACTAATTTACCTATGCTTCTTCATGCCGTGTTAAGAGTCGGTATTTGCGAGCTTGCTTATTTTCCGGAAACTCCTAAAAAAGTAATAATTAACGAGTATACTGATATAGCAAATGATATGCTAGATGAAAATGAAATTGGATTTGTAAATTCTATTTTACATAATTATGCACAGTCAGGACAAAAATAACCTATTTATGTCTGTATCTAGTGGTTATCGGGGTAAATTTACTAAAGTTAAAACTGCAAAAGGGAGAAAAAAATCTTCAACTCTTTGGCTTATGCGTCAGCTTAATGATCCTTATGTTGCCAAATCAAAATTAGACGGTTACAGATCACGGGCAGCTTATAAGCTACTTGAAATAAATGAAAAATTCAGGGTACTAAGCCCAGGAATGAATGTTGTAGATCTTGGCGCAGCGCCTGGAGGATGGAGTCAAGTAGCAGCTAAAATCATTCAATCAAATAACAAAAATGCCACAAATAAACTAATTGCTATCGACCTGCTACCTATAGACCCAATAGCTGGAGTAGTTAACTTACAGAAAGATTTCTTTGCTGAGGATGCAAAAACTTTAATAATCAATAATTTGGACAATCAACTTGCCGATGTAGTATTAAGTGATATGGCAGCTAATACTACCGGACATAGTGCTACAGATCATTTACGAATAATTGATCTTTGCGAAAATGCTTTTCAGTTTGCCATAACTATCCTTAAACCGGGAGGACATTTTATTGCTAAAATTTTCAGAGGCGGAGCAGAAAATGATCTGCTGAATAACATAAAACAAAATTTTACAACGGTTAAGCATTTTAAGCCTGATTCAAGCCGCAAAACATCCAGTGAATTTTATTTAATAGCACTAAAAAAAAAATAGTTTACTCTTACTTTCTATAGATATATTCTAGCTCTACATAAATATCAAATATTTCAAAAATTAAACCAAATTATAATTATTAAGTGCATTTAGACCATCAAAAGATATTAGAAAAATACAAATCTTATAATATAACAGTAGACGAAGCAAAGATAAAAAAAGCTGTTGAATTTGCTATAAAATACCATGGTATACAACAAAGGGCATCAGGCGTTCCTTATTATTCTCACCCTCTTGAAGTAGCTGAAATAATTGCAGAAATGCGTTTGGATACAGATTCCATCATTACTGCTATACTACACGACACTATTGAAGATACAGACTTAACACTTGAGGAAATCGAAGAGAATTTTGGCAAAGATGTCGCAAAATTAGTTGATGGTGTTACTAAACTTACAAAAATAAAATTTCACGAAGATAATGTTCGTCAAGCTGAGAATTTTCGAAAATTGCTAATAGCACTAAGTGATGATATCAGAGTTTTACTTATTAAACTTGCTGATCGTCTTCACAATATGCGTACCATAGATTTTATTAGTAATCCGGAAAAAAAGAAAAAAATAGCCTTAGAAACCCTTGAACTATATGCACCGCTAGCTGAAAGAATAGGAATGCAACAAATAAAAACGGAATTGCAGGATATTTGTTTTGGAATATTAAACCCAGATATTAGAGAATCAATAGTTCAGAGATTTAAATCCATTGAACTTGAATCCGGACAAAATAAGTTTATCCCACAAATTATTAATGAGCTGCAAAAAACTCTTGAAGTACAAGGCTTAAAAGCAGAAGTTTCTGGAAGAAAAAAAACTCCTTATTCCACGTGGATGAAAATGAAGCAAAAAAATATTAGCATAGAACAATTATCAGATATAATAGCTTTCAGAATAGTAGTAGATAATGTTGAGAATTGTTATAGAGCCCTTGGTATAATCCATACAAGCTATAAAATGATTCCTGATAATTTTCAAGATTTTATCAGCACTCCTAAAAATAATGGATACCAGTCTCTCCACACAGTGATTATCGGACCATTACTCCAAAAAGTTGAAATCCAAATTAGAACCCACAAAATGCATGATATAGCAGAGCTTGGAGTAGCCGCTCATTGGCGTTATAAACAATGCCATGATAATAGTCTCGACACTACGCAATACGTATGGATTAGAGAATTGCTTTCAATTTTAGAACAAAATAATGATCCAGAAACATTTCTGCAAAATACTAAATTGGCAATGTATTATGATCAAGTATTCTGCTTTACACCCAAAGGTAAACTTATAGCGTTACCTAAAGGCGCTACTACCGTTGATTTTGCTTATATGGTACATTCTGATATAGGAAATAAATGCGTAGGTGCAAAAGTAAATGGCAAAATAGTACCTCTTAAAACTCACCTTGTTAATGGTGATCAAGTAGAAATAATCACTTCTAAACACCAAACAGTTTCACTTTCATGGGAAAAATTTGTTGTTACAGGTAAAGCAAGAGGAGAAATTCAAAAAGTTATTCACCAACAATTAAGGGGGCAGCACATAAAGCTTGGGAAAACAATTATCTATAAAGCCCTAAAAGCTAATAAAATAGAAGACGAAACTAAAGCTATAGAAGCAGCGTGCAAGTTCTTTAGCAAAACTTCTGATGAATTATTTTTTGCAGTGGGAGAAGGTACAATTACCAGGGAGGAAGTAGTAAAGCTCGCAACTGTTAAAAAAAGTAGATTAAGCTCAACTTTATCTTTACTAAAATTTACAAAAAAAGCTTCTTCCACAACGGAAGATGAAAATGTAATACCTATTAAAGGCCTTATACCAGGTATGGCTATGCATTATGCGAAATGCTGTCACCCTCTTCCAGGGGACAAAATAGTAGGTATAGTACACACAGGAAGTGGAATTACAATCCATACATCTGATTGCGAAATGCTAAACAATTTTGCTAGTATGCCAGAAAGAATCCTTGACCTTACCTGGGATAACAATAAATCAAATATTCCTTTTATTTCTAGGATAAAAGTTTTGTTATTAAATGAACCAGAAAGCCTTGCTATTTTAGCCGGAGAAATTGCTAAAAATGGGGGGAATATAACTAATTTTAAAATTTTAAGCCGTAACAGTAACTATTTCGAATTGATATTTGACGTAGAAGTTAAATCGTTAGCGCATATAGAAGTGATAATAAATGCTCTGAGAATCAAAGAAGCTATTCAATACGCAGATAGGGATAGAAATTAGGAAGCTGCTAAATATATGCAGTTCGAATTTTTGTTGGAGTCAGATAGCTAAAATTACACCATAAGCTATTAAAAAATTTTATTGTACCAAAGCAATTTTGTTTATACCCATATAATACATGATCTTAATTTAACCAGAAATGTGTTTAAGGGGCAATTTTAATAACTGTTCAGGACTTATCAGGACGGATTCGGTAACTAATAAGTCTTGCGAATAAGTGACTAAATGTATTACTGAAGGCCCCGGTGCTTATGGAGTATTAACGCACCTAAAAGCTTTATAAAAAAGAATATGGTTTCAATATAAATATCTTTTCATTAGCATTTAATTTCTCATAAAATTCAGGTAAAAATATTTAAGGCGAGAAATCTTGTCTGATGAAAAGCTTTGAGAACTGTTATTATTTCCGCAAGATTCACTTTACATTCTTTATTCAGCTTTTTTGCATGACAGGTAAGGAAAGCTTTGTTATACCATGACTCAAATCCTTTATAAAAATCATCGACAAATCAGAATAAACTATCGTAATCTATATTCATTAGGGTAATCTTTTTTGTTGAGAAACTCTAGAATACCCTAATATCTTCATCTATTAAACGCGAGTTTCGCATTAGAAAGTTAGGTGTACAGCAGTAAACAAGTAGGTTATAGGTTACTTCATTTTACAAAATAACAGAAATAACCTATGAAAATGGATTTTACAGAAATATATTGCCACGTCGATGACTTTTTAAAAGAATTAGATAACAAGACAGGTTTGATTGCAAATAACAATAATAAAACAGGCTGTCAGGGCAGGCTTAATAGAAGCGAGATTATAACAATAATCATAGGATATTGGCAATCATCCTATGACTGTTTTAAAAACTACTATCTAAAGCAAATCTGGATTTATCACCAGCGGGATTTTAGGGGAGTTAGTTACTGCCAATTCATCAAACTAATCAGCTCATATCTACCACTGTTAGTGTTAATGCTCAACTCTATTATGGATAAATGCGACGGCATATCTTTTATTGACTCAAGTAGCTTTGAGGTGTGTAAACGTTATCGTATTTCTATGCACAGAGTTTTTGCAGGAATTGCAGCGCGTAGCAAGACGACAAAAGGTTGGTTTTACGGCTTAAAATTGCATTTATTGATCAATCAAAGAGGCGGCATAATCAAAGCATCGTTTAGCTCCGGTAATAAAGATGATAGAGCGCAATTAAAGCTTATGCTATAAGACAGCTTAATAAAAACATGATATATAATTAAATATAAGAATCTAGATGTTGGTAACTATACCGTTGGTAAAAATATTATTATTACTATTTTGAGATAGTTACTGTGATGGGTTTTGAGCACTCAAATATAATATATTTACCAAAAGGACAATAATGGCACGAAGAAACGATTATATAGCAAAAATAGACAAATTTATCGGTAATAAAATAGTTTCATTAAGATTAGCAAGAGGTCTTTCACGTAAGCAACTTTCAGAAGCTGTCGGTATAACCGGTCAGCAGCTTTCTAAGTACGAAAAAGGAAAAAATAGAGTTTCAATAGGAAGGCTAATTTTACTCTCTAAGGCACTCGGTGAGAGAGTATCTTACTTTTATGAGGGGCTAGAAACTGAAGTCACATATCAGCTGCCGATAGACCAAGAGCAAATGTGCAGGCAAGTGGTCCGTAACTTTATGCGGCTTAATAATTTGGAGCATCAGAATGCTATTAATCAGCTTATCAGATTATTGTTAAAAGATACAATCGCTGAAGGAAATATAAGAGGATATTCTAATGGAACAGAAAGTAGATAAACTCAAGGACTCTCTAGTTTTTATTTTGGATAAATTGGAGAATATGGAAAAGCAGGTAAGAAAACAGGAGCAAGAGATCGAAAACTATATAAAGAAAAACCGTAGCATCGATTTTAACGAATTAGTAGCAGCTCATTTAAAGTCCACTAAAACCTCTATTGAGCTGCTTCGTGAAGAAATAGATGAACTGCATCAGCTAATAACTCTATTGTTTGAGGAGATAAAAAACAATCCTGAATAACACCAGTTTCGCATTAGAAAGTTAAAAATTTTGCAAGTGCAAAAGGGATTTAATAGATGGTTTATTGTCTGATAATTGATAGCTGATGAGGTCAGCAACCATATGGACAAAAGCATTTGTAACCGATCTATGTCTTGAATGCTCAAATTTGCCTAGCAATTTGATTTTGCCGAAGACTGATTCTATTAATGCTCGTTTGAGTAATAATATTTTATCAATCAAAGACATAAGCTTATTTTTCATATTTTTCTTCACTCTGGTGATTATAAAGATTCCTTGTTCTAAAAGCTCTCTGAATAACTCTTGAGAGATATAGCCTCTATCGCCAAAAACCTTGCCAAACAAACCTTTAATCATAAGCTTTAATTGCGCTCTATCATCTTTATTACCGGAGCTAAACGATGCTTTGATTATGCTGCCTCTTTGATTGATCAATAAATGCAATTTTAAGCCGTAAAACCAACCTTTTGTCGTCTTGCTACGCGCTGCAATTCCTGCAAAAACTCTGTGCATAGAAATACGATAACGTTTACACACCTCAAAGCTACTTGAGTCAATAAAAGATATGCCGTTGCATTTATCCATAATAGAGTTGAGCATTAACACTAACAGTGGTAGATATGAGCTGATTAGTTTGATGAATTGGCAGTAACTAACTCCCCTAAAATCCCCCTGGTGATAAATCCAGATTTGCTTTAGATAGTAGTTTTTAAAACAGTCATAGGATGATTGCCAATATCCTATGATTATTGTTATAATCTCGCTTCTATTAAGCCTGCCCTGACAGCCTGTTTTATTATTGTTATTTGCAATCAAACCTGTCTTGTTATCTAATTCTTTTAAAAAGTCATCGACGTGGCAATATATTTCTGTAAAATCCATTTTCATAGGTTATTTCTGTTATTTTGTAAAATGAAGTAACCTATAACCTACTTGTTTACTGCTGTACACCTAACTTTCTAATGCGAAACTCGCGTTATGTTAGAAGGGAGCTGGCAGAAAATAGACTCTTCCAATTCAAGAATTTTTTTGGCCGCCGGTTTTTATCAAGTGGTATTGAAAATATGAAAAATCAAATAACAATAAAATACCAACTTCTAAACCAAATTTTTTAGGTTGGTAAACCTATTTCTATAAGTATCCGTTAACCCAGTATGGCTTTGTTCGGAAGGTTATGTCTCGTAGCAATTTGGGCGTAATTATCCTATTTTTGTAGAATTACACTGTCCAAAGGAGCCCCATAAATTGATAATGTTGGCTATTACTTTTCCTTCTCTAATTTAAGATTCCTCCCTTCGTGTCAGCAAAGAATTACCAATGCAGCTTTTAATACGTGAATTTTGTGATTCAGCTAGGTCTCTTCTGCCATAGCTATATTTTTTATGAAATGCATAAATCGTACCCTTTTCTTTTATGTATTGAACAATCTTATTATGCCGGCTTGTAGGATTCTCCAAGTCTCCTACAGCGTTACTCGGCGGCGGAATAACAGGCGTGATCCCTGCTTGATAAAGCTGTTCTACTTTTTGACTACTGTAATATCCGCCATCGGCTATGAAACTGTTAACATTTAGATTTTTGGGTATCAATTCATCGGCCACTTCTATATCGGCAATATCATTATTCGTAATAACGGCTTCCTGGATATTCATACTTGTATCCATTGATATGTGTAGCTTCTTCCATGGCCTGTTATTACAGCTTTTGTTATATTTTGTTTTATATCAGTGACCGGCTTTGCCAAAGCGAAGACCCGTACTGTCGGCTATTAGATCAATCTCTTCTCCTGATTCAATCCGTCTACGAATATTCTGGCAGAACAACTTGATCCTAATTGGTACAGTCCCAAACAGGTCACTTAAATGACCAAAACTCGGAAACGGTATTTTAAAACCTTGCATTATCCATAAATCTTCTACATATCCGCTAATTTGGCGTAGTCCCCAACCAAATAATCTATATAATATATAGATAAATTCAATGTAAGCTTACTTATATGTTGCCAATCTGCTGGATAACCCTCTTTCATACGGCTCGTCATTGATAAATTGGGACTCTATACTTCCTTTGGGAAAATAAAGGCTAATTTTTCCTCTCTTCTTTAGGCTCTGATTATATTGGCTCCAGTTCGTTACCTTATATTCGGCTTTTTTTCTCTTTCTGGGATTACCACTTTTTAGTCTTACTTATATAGGGCATTGCTTTTTTTTGAAGTTTTTATCTTCCCTACAGTTTACCGGCTTTATCTATTAATTGCCAATCCTTTCTTATCTTCCCCCTTCCGAACAAAGCCCTTCTAAGTATATATCCACGAAGTTTACTTAAAAATAATTAACAAGTTGATTAAGATGCTGTTAAAATAAAGTTTTAAATTAGAAATAATAACTTGTAAGAAGTAGCATTATAATATATATATCTTCTTGGTAATGTTTCTAAAAAATACTAAATCTGATTAAGGTCGTAAAGCAGGTTTGCAATTTAATTCTATAGAAAAATATGTATGGGAAGGGATGTTAGAGTTGCGGTTATCGGCTGCGGTTATTGGGGAAAAAATTTAGTACGGAACTTCTTCGAACTAGCGGTTTTGGAAGCTGTTTGCGATGAACAAAAAGTGGTCGCTAAAGAAATGGCTGAAGCTTATAATGTTAAAGCGTTAACGTTTAATGAAGTTATCGAAAGTAATGTAGATGCAGTAGTAATAGCTTCACCCGCATCTAAGCATGCTGAGCATGTAAAACAATCACTACTCGCAGGTAAACATGTATTTGTGGAAAAACCGATTGCAATAAGTGTAAAAGATGCAGAAGAGCTTTGTTTAATAGCAAATAAAGTCAATAAAAAGCTAATGGTAGGTCATCTTTTGCAATACCACTCTGCTTATCAAAAATTAAAACAACTGGTTTCAGAAAATAAATTAGGGAAATTACAATACATATATTCTAATAGGCTTAGTCTAGGAAAAATAAGAACAGAAGAAAATGTTCTCTGGAGCTTCGCTCCACACGATATATCAATGGTGCTAGGTATTGTTGATAGTGAACCTGCCCAGGTTTGGTCTTCCGGTTCTTCTTTTTTTGATAAAGAAATAGAAGATACAGCAACGTTGCACTTATTATTCAAGAACGGTCTTAAGGCTCACGTATTCGCTTCATGGTTTCACCCTTATAAAGAACAAAGATTTGTAGTTATCGGAGACAAATCTATTGCAGTTTTTGATGATTGCCTGCCATGGGATAAGAAACTGCAACTATATAATCATAAAGTTAAGTGGGAAAATAGCTTTCCTGTTATAGAAAAATCTAATCCTATTACTGTTGAGTTAACTGAAGTAGAGCCTTTAAGAAACGAATGCCAGCATTTTTTAAATTCGATTATAGAAAATAAAAATCCTCTAACTTCTGGTGAAGAAGGATTAAAAGTTTTAAGAGTTTTAGACGCAGCTGAAATTTCTTTAAAAAAAAAGGGTTCGGTTAATTTAGAATTAAAGTACAATAGTTATTTTGTCCACGAGACTGCAATTGTCGATAGTGGCTGCGTGGTAGGTGCAGGTACAAAAATATGGCATTTTTCCCATATACTTAAAGGTACGAAAATTGGAGAAAATTGCGTTATTGGACAAAATGTTATGATAGGCCCGGATGTTATAGTGGGTAACCGCTGTAAGATCCAAAATAATGTCAGTTTATATAACGGCGTGGTTTTAGAAGATGGTGTATTTTGCGGGCCATCTTGCGTTTTTACCAATGTAAATAACCCTAGATCTGAAATAGAACGCAAGGATGAATTTAGAAAAACTTACGTTAGAAAAGGGGTTACCATAGGAGCAAATGCTACAATAGTTTGTGGTGTAGAATTAGGAAAATATAGTTTTGTTGGAGCGGGTGCTGTTGTGACAAAGAATGTTAAACCCCATGCTTTAGTTGTAGGTAACCCTGCGCGCCAAATCGGATGGATGAGCCACTCAGGAAATAGATTAGGAGAAGATCTCTTATGCCCTCTTGAGAACAGAAAATACAGATTAAATTCCGACAATGAACTTGAAGAAGTAATATCTTAAATAAATACAATTCATTTTTATAAGCTAATAAAAAACAATATGGAATCTAAAGAAACAAAAGTGGTTGAAAGTGCTCATCAGAAACATGAGTTAGCCCAAGCTATAATCAGTAAAGAATGTACCATAGGTATAATGGGCCTGGGCTATGTAGGCCTGCCATTAGCCCGTGCAGTAGTTAATCAAGGTTATAATTGTATTGGTTTTGACAAGAACATAAAGAGAATAGAAAAATTAAACGCCGGTCTGACATACATAAAAACGTTAAGTAATGAAGACATAATATCGTTAAATGAGAGTTCAAAATTCTTCCCGACTACTAATGAGAAGGAGATTGCTAAAATGGATGTAATACTTATATGTGTTCCGACTCCGCTTACGAAAAATAGAGAACCTGATATGAATTATGTTTCTTCTGCAACTAGAACAATAGCGTTCCAGCTTAGAAAAGGGCAATTAATTATATTAGAATCAACTACTTATCCAGGTACTACACAAGGGTTATTATCTCCTATGCTTGAAGAAAGTGGCTTAAAAATAGGGAAAGATATATATCTCGCTTATTCTCCTGAACGCGAAGATCCTGGTAATGTTGCATATAATACTTCGACGATACCAAAGGTTGTAGGTGCAGATGACCATGATTCTAGAGAACTAGCTATTATTTTCTACAAGCAAATAATCACTGCAGTTGCTGAAGTTAGTACTTCTGCTACTGCAGAAGCTGTTAAACTAACAGAAAATATTTTTCGTTTTGTAAATATTGCTTTGGTAAATGAATTAAAGTGCATATTTTCTAAAATGGATATAGATATATGGGAAGTTATAGATGCAGCAAAAACTAAACCTTTTGGTTATATGCCTTTTTATCCTGGTCCTGGGGTGGGGGGCCATTGCATACCTATTGATCCTTTTTATTTAACATGGAGAGCCAGAGAATTTGGGATACCTACGCAACTTGTGGAGTTAAGTGGAAACATTAATAAACAAATGGGTGATTATGTTGTAGAAAAACTTCGTAAAGAAATGGATCTCCGTTTTGGTAAAGGACTAAAGAATAGTAAAATTTTAGTTATAGGAGTCGCTTATAAAAAAAATGTAGATGATTTGAGAGAGAGCCCTTCGTTAAAAATTATACAAGATCTTTTAGATAACAAAGCAGAAGTAGATTATTATGATCCATTAATTAGTACTATAGATCATGATAGTGAATATCCTCGGTTAGTAGGAATGAAATCAATATCACTAACTATTGAAGCTATAAAGTCTCATGATGCAATAGTTGTATGTACGGATCATGACTCGGTAGATTATAAAACGGTTATAGAGAATTCTAACCTTATAATTGATACAAGAAACATATTCAAAAATAAAAATCTTGAGGGAAGTAATGTGGTCAAAGCATAATTTATCTGAAAACGGCATTGAACTACCTATAATCAATTTTATTGATCTAGAAGAGCAGCAGAAAAAAATTAGGCCTCAAATAGATGAAGCTATAAAAAAGGTTTTAGATCACGGCACATATATAATGGGTCCTGAAGTAGCAGAACTTGAGAAAGACCTTTCCTCTTTTTGTGGGGTTAAACATTCAATTACTTGTTCTGATGGAACTGATGCTTTAGCTCTCGGTTTAATGGCTTTTGGAGTAGGTCCAGGTGATGCAGTCTTTGTTCCTAGCTTTACTTTTGCTTCTACCGCTGAAGTAGTAGCTTTAGTCGGAGCTACTCCAATTTTTATTGATGTCCTCCCAGAAACTTATAATATAAATGTTGAAAGTTTGAATAAAGGGGTAGAACTTTCGAAAAGTCTTGGGTTAAGGCCTGTGTGTATTATTCCAGTAGACTTGTTCGGCCAGCCTGCTGATTATGATAGCATCGCAGTTATAGCTAAAGAGCATAACCTTTGGGTTATGGCAGATGGAGCCCAAGCTTTTGGGGCTTATTATAAAAGCCGTAGAGTAGGAAATATCGGAGATATAACTACTACCAGTTTTTTTCCCGCTAAACCACTTGGGTGTTATGGTGATGGAGGAGCGGTATTTACTAATAATGATGAAATAGCTACTAAACTAAGAAGCTTAAAGGTACATGGGAAAGGATCAGACAAATATGATAACGTGATGATAGGTATAAATGGTCGCTTGGATACTATCCAAGCTGCTATCCTTATTGAAAAGCTTAAAATATTTGAAGGCGAAATTACTTCGAGGCAAAAAATAGCTAAATACTACACTGATAATATTACTGATATACTAAAAAAACCTCAAGTTGTTGAAGGTGCAACCTCTGTTTGGGCTCAATACACCATGGTCCTTCCAGAAAATATTGATAGATCTGAGTTAATGCTAAAGTGTAAAGAAGTGGGTATACCAACTTCTATTTATTACATCAAGCCTTTGCATTTACAAAAAGCTTATAACCGCTACCCTATAGCTGAAAAAGACGGTCTAAAAGTATGTGAGTACTTAGCTGAAAATGTTTTAAGTATTCCTATGCATCCATATCTTAGTGAAGCACATCAACAATATATTGTAAATAGGTTAAATGAGATTATTTTAACGTTGACCAAATAAAACTGTGAAAATAATAACTGTTATTGGGGCCAGGATATATATTAATCTATTTTTTGGAAAAAGCTATAGCAACTAATAATTTAATCAGTAGAAATATTCAGATGATAAAAAGCTCTTTAAGATCAATAAAAGCTAAAATTATGGGAATAAATCGGTTCTAAGAAAATTATTAGAGATATTGGTAAAACAACAGGAACTAAAATTCATATTACAGACGTAGGACTGATTTCAACACAAACTGTTGGTAGAGATAAATTAGATGCTGTAATTAACAGATTCCAATTTCTAAATGGGAAAAAGTGAATTAATTAAAAAATGGAAAAACAATTCTTAAAAACACTAGTCTTAAACTTTTTTGATAATTTATGTATATGAAAGGAAAAACTATTGTCCATATTGGAGATCATGATTTAAAATCTGATAACAGAGTGAGATTCCAGATGTCCTGTATTGACTTAAGTAACAATAACTATGCTTATTGTAGGGAATGTTATAGCCAAAATTCAATGATGGACAAGTATTATTTTTCCTTCCTATTATTTTTAATTTTAACCTCTTTAAAAGGTATATTTAAGATAAAGAAACTTTATGGTATAAACTCTACACACAGATTAAAACTAAAGTTTTTAAATTACAACACTTTATTAACTTATAAATATTTCTTTAAAAATACTACTCAAATCCTAAATTTGATAGTAGGAAGAAGGCCTGATTTAATTATAGCTAATGATCTTAGTTGTGGATTAATAGCTGCTTACTGCTATAAGAAGTTTAATATTCCCTATTATTATGATTCACATGAATTTCAGATATATAGAAATTATAAAAATTCTTTGGTGAAGTGTTTATTAGTAGCTGGTTTGGAAGATACAGTAGTTAAAAATGCTTCCAAATATTCTACTGTCAGTGAAAAGATAAGAAGATACTATAAATATCTCTATAATAAAAAAGGGGAAATAGTAGTAAATAACTTTTATCCCTCCCGAGATTTCACGAGAGTAAATACTTATCATTCAGAAAAAAAATATAATATAGCTTATTTCGGGTATATTGGGCCCGGGAGAGGATTGAAATATCTAAAATATTTTCAACAAGCAGATTTTATAGATAAAATTTTTATTTACTCAGATCTAAATTACAATACTTCGCTCCGCTCAGAAGTTAGCCTTTTATCTAAAACTATATTTAATCCTTATCCACAACAACTAAATTCGATACAAATAGAAAATGCATTAGGGTTTTGTATGATCGAACCCATGGTACTAAGTTATAAATTTGCTTTACCGGGCAAGTTTTTCCAGTACTTACTTTGTGGTTTCCCAATAATTGCTCTAGAAGGTACTTACCTTGCAGAAATAGTAAGCAAGTTTAAGGTAGGTATAGTAATTACTAAAAAAGAAATAAGAAAAGGTTGTACTAATTATATCGATCAGATCGAGAAAATAATGGAGAGTTTACCATTAGCAGCGCAATATTGCTTAAAATATTTTAGTAATTATAATTATGATCAGTTTTTTAGTAGGCTCGAAAGAGACATTTAAGTTATTAAATAATAGGTTATGAACAAAAGCAAAAATTTTACAGTTCCATTTGTAATCTTTAGGAGAGTAATATATGCGTTATTAATACGAGAACTTAAAACTCGTTTTGGTGAATATAAGCTAGGTTTATTCTGGATATTTATGGAACCTTTAATCCAGTTAGGTTTATTTATTTTTTTGTTAGGTTATATTTATAAGCGTGTTATGCCAAATATGGATTATACTCTATTTGCTACTAGTGGTATTCTGACTTGGACAATGTTTAAAAACTTAATTAGTCGAGGTATAGTTTCTATTGACGCTAACCGCGCACTTTTTGCATTTCGCCAAGTCAAACCACTTGATGCTTTTATCTCAAGAGTATCTTTAGAATTCTTGATATATACTACTGTATACCTCGTAATAGCAATAGCCTTGGCACAACTAGGACATCAGATTATATTTGTTAAACCGTTAGAGTTTATTACTTGCTATATTTGTGCTTTTTTAATTGGTAGCGGGCTTGGTTTAACAATAATGTCTTTTTCAATTACTTATAAGGATATTAATAAATTAGTAAGTATCGTTTTATGGGGAGTTTATTTTATTTCTGGAGTAATTTTTCCCATTAAAATGGTTCCTCCTGAATATAGGTCTTGGTTAGCTTGGAATCCAATGTTGCACGTAATGGAATTAACAAGGGAAGCCATATTTCCTGGTTTTGTAAGCTCAATAGGAGATTTGCTTTATCTTGGTATTTCAACTATATTGATAATATTTTTAGGATTAACTGCCTATTTTCTAACCAGAAAACAAATATTTCTGCAATGATTAGTTTAAAAGAGGTCACTAAAAAGTTTTTGCTTAAAGAAGGGAAACAGAAGTATGTTTTTCGTGACCTTACTTTAACCTTACCCAAGGCAAATCTAGCCCTATTAGGCAAAAACGGTGCTGGTAAATCAACTATGATCTCTCTTATCGCAGGCACACAAATGCCTGATTATGGTAAGATTATCAGGCATTGTAATGTATCTTGGCCAATAGGTTTACAATCAGGATTTCAAGGCTCTCTAACCGGTCGAGAAAATGTATTGTTTGTTTGTAGAATTCAAGGTTGCAGTTTATATGCAACTAAAAGGAAAATATCGTTTGTAGAAGAATTTGTTGAACTCGATAAATATTTTGATATGCCTGTTAAAACATATTCTAGTGGCATGAAAGCTAAATTAGGGTTTGGCTTGTCTATGGCTTTTGATTTTGACTTATACCTTATCGACGAGGTGACTGCAGTAGGAGACTTAGCCTTTCAGAAGAAAGCTGCTAAAGTTTTTGAAGAAAAACGTAATAAAGCAAATATTATTATGGTTTCGCATGATATGTCCACTATTAAAAAGTGGTGTAATGCGGGACTCTATTTAGAAAATGGAACATGCCAATTTTATGAAAATATCGATGAAGCTATTATCCGTTATAAAGCGATTTAACAGAGTATTGAATGTAATATTGCTGCAAGTTAAAAGTAAGGTAAGACCTCTAACGAAGGATTTTAAAGGTTTGATATATTCTTATTATAAAAAACCTGTATTTTATACAGTGATTATCCCTACTATAATATTTGGTTTCTATATGATTTTAATAACACCAAACCGATGGGTAGCCGAATCTAAAGTAGTAATAAAAGATGTTAACCCCCATATGACAGGTGCGACTGCTTTAGGATTTATAATTAATGAACTTAATCCTATAAGCCGAGAAGACGCATTCTTCCTAAAAGAGTATATATATTCATACGATATGTTTGAGTATTTGAATCATAGAATCAAGCTTTGCAAGCTTTATAGGCATGGAGTTTGGGACCCTTTTTCTAGGCTATTCCGTAATGCGTCTAAAGAAGAAGCTCTTGAATATTATAAGTCTAAAGTAGCGGTAATATTAGAAGAAAATAGCGGAGTATTAACAATTACTACCCAAGGTTTTAATCCTCAGGATGCTCAAATAATTAATAAAGCCATTCTAGAACGTAGTGAATGGTTTTTAAACGATATCTCGCAAAAGATTGCCAAGCGCCAAAAATTATTTTTTGAGTCTCAGGTTAAGATCGCGCTAACTAACATGCAAAAAGCGCAACAAGCAATGATAACTTTTCAAGCTGAACATAACATAATTCATCCTTTAGCTCAAACAGAGTCGGGTACAAAATTAGTTGCCAACCTAATGGCAGAACTGGCCACACAAGAAGCAGAATTAAAAGCTCTTAGCTGTTACTTAACTAATACCGCTCCTCAAGTTGTTTCTCTGGAGAGTAAAATTGACGGTTTGAAAAAACAAATTGATCAAGAACGTAAAATGGTTGCCGGAGGTGACACAAAAGCTCTTAACTCGACCTTTTTAAAATTTCAAAACCTTGAAATAGAAGAAAAGCTTGCAGAGGAAGTTTATAAATCTACCTTAGCACTCGTTGAACAGAACAATCTAAATTCCTCTAAACAATTTAGGTCTTTAGTCATTATTTCTGCTCCTACTTTACCAGAAAAAGCTGTGTTACCCAAAAGGTTGTATAATTTACTATTATTTTTTATAATTGTAACAGCTCTTTATGGTACGATCAAATTAATTTTGACCTCTATTAAGGAACATGTATGAAAAATATAATAGTTAACTTATGCTTAGTATTCTCCTTCCTAACTTTTTCAGCGCAAGGTTTTCCTAACAATCAAGAGAAACACGCCGAAAAAGTCTTGATTGAAGAACAAAATCATAATAACTTCTCTACTGAAGTGAAAAAGGATGCTATACAGCAAAAGTTATTTAAAGGATCAAAAGTTTTTGGTGCAAACTTATTTACCGGTGAATATGCCCAAGCGTCTTTTTCTGGTTTTAACCCTAATTATGTAATTTCTGTAGGAGACCAAATTATTGTAAGGATCTGGGGAGCTTTTAACCACGAAGCTAAGTATCATGTAGATGCCCAAGGTAACATATTCTTACCACACATTGGCCCGGTAAAGGTTTTAGGTATCACAAGTGGTAATTTAAACACTGCAATAGAAACAGCCGCAAAGAAAACCTTTGAAAATAATGTATTTGTCTATGCTAATTTAAATACAGCCCAACCGGTAAAAGTCTTTGTTTCAGGAGCAGTATATAATCCTGGCCTCTATTCTGGTTTATCTTCAGATTCTATTTTATCTTATTTAGACAAAGCGGGAGGAATCAATTTGGAACGCGGTAGTTTTATTGACATTACAGTAATGCGCAATAACTCTCTACATGCAAGGTTTAACTTATACGAGTTTCTAGCAGAAGGACACATAAAACTTATTCAGCTCGTGGACGGTGATGTAATTTTTGTAAAACCAAGAAAAAATGTAATAACTGTTAACGGAGAGGTAGCTAACGAAGGAGAGTTTGAATTTAATGAGAAAACTAACGCTTACTCCATAATTAAATTAGCTCAACCCAAAGCTTCTGCTACTAATTTTACTTTGGTTAGAGTAATAGGACCTATTAGGAAGGCATTTCACCATAGTCTTTTGGAAGCCTCTAAAGTTATCCTCGAGAACGGAGATCAGATAACAATCACTTCAGAAAAAGGAGCTGAATCTATTCTGGTAAGGGTTCAGCAGCCAAATGCAGAAAATAAGTCTTTTGCAATGACTTATGGGTCTACTTTAGGTGACCTTATAGAGCAAATTCAGCCGAGCCAAGGAGCACAGATGGATGCTATTCAAATTTTTCGTAAATCAGTAGCTTTAAAGCAAAAAGAAGCTATTAACAACAGTTTATCAAAATTAGAGTCTCTTGCTTATACTACTACCTCTGCTACTGGAGAAGCAGCTACCATTCGTGCTAAGGAAGCTGAACTCATAACAAAATTCATTGAAAAGGCTAAGCAAGTAGAACCTAAAGGACAAATTGTATTGGGCAAAAACCATAATCCTCGTGATATAATCTTAGAGCACGGAGATGTAATCTTTATACCAGAAAAAACCTCATTGATACTAGTGCAAGGAGAAGTTAATTTTCCTACAGCCTTAGTATATAAACCACGTAGCAGTGCAAAGGATTACATTCAAATGGTAGGGGGATATTCAACACTTGCAGATAAAAATAATGTACTAATAATAAAACGTTCAGGAGCGGTTTTAAATTCAAATTCAAGGGGGGTTCATATTGAGCCTGGTGATGAAATTTTAGTATTACCAAAAGCAGATTCTAAAAACTTAGAGATAGCTAAGACAATTACCCAGATACTATTCCAGATCGCAGTATCTACGAAAGTAGCATTGGGATTGTAAGCAGCAATTTTAATAGCTTGTTCTTTTCAATGAAGTGTTTAAATTTCTAGGATAGGTTATATTAAGAATAATATAACCTATAAGGGAAATAGCATGGTTATAAAACTGACCAAGAAAAAATAAAACTAGCGGTAGATTTGTTAATAGATAGAGATACAGATTTAACAAGCTTCTTGCTAAGTACGGGATGTTAAAAAAGCTTACAAAAAACATGTTTGGAAGCACTTTAAAAGCAGAAATGGGAGAATAGCTTGGCTATGCAAATATGGCGGGACAGAAACGGAGAACAGCAGAAATGGAGTTGACAACATAGACCTTTGGAAGCGATTTATGCTATTGTTCATTTTAATGATTTAGTGGTTAAAGTAAGGCAGGATAAGAGGATTATTAACAAGGCGGTATGTAGCTTTGGGTATAGATTTAACTGGTAAGAAACATATTTTATGTTTATGGATTAGTGAGGACGAAGGAACTAAATTTTGGCTAAATAATTCTACTGCAATGAGAAACAGAGGATTAAAAGATATCTTGATTGCCTGTAGTGATAATTTGACAGGCATAAGTGGAACTATATCTACTGTATATCAGGAAACTGAACATCAGTTGTATATTATCGTCCATCAAATTAGGAACAGCTTAGCATGACGTGGTTATACTTTTCCGGACAGTTAATATGAGACAATATTAACAGAAAGGAAGTAGAGAATGACAAAATCAAAACCAAAGTTTTATCCGGCTGAATTTAAGGAATCAGCAGTGAAACTAGCAATTGAATCTAATATGCCTATGGCTCAAACAGCTAAAGAATTAGGGGTTACAAGAACCACTCTGTATACCTGGGTAGATAAATATTCTAAACTCAAGGAATCAATGATGCGAACAGATGAACATCTATATGATGAATTAAAGAGGCTAAAGAAGGATCTAGCTAGGGTAACCCAGGAGCGTGACCTATTAAAAAAGGCTGCTGCGTACTTTGCGAAAGAGTCCCAATAAGGTACGCATGGATAAAAGAGCATCAAGGTGATTTTTCAATTGCTACTATGTGTAAATTTATGAAAGTATCACGTAGTGGTTATTATGAGTGGCTAACCAAGCCTGGGTGTAATAAGGACAAACAAGATAAGGAGCTAAGCAGTATAATTAAGATTATCTTTGAAGAAGGTAGAGGTAATTATGGTGCGAGGTCAATAAAAAAAGCGCTATTAAGGCAAGGTACAATTGTTAGTAGGAAGAGGATTACAAGGTTAATGAAAGAAGCTGGTTTAGTATGTAAAACCAAGCATAAATTTAAAGCAACCACTGATTCTAACCACAACAAGCAGGTTGCTCCTAATTTATTGGATAGGAAGTTTAAGGTTACAGCTGCTAATTGTTGTTGGGTTGGGGATATCACGTATGTTCCAACCGAAGAAGGTTGGTTATACTTAGCGACTGTTATTGATCTATTTTCCAGGAAAGTTATAGGGTGGTCAATGAATAGTAATAAGAGAGCTGATTTAGTAAATAATGCTCTGCTAATGGCGATATGGCAACGTAAACCGCCTAAGGGACTTATTTGGCACACTGATAGAGGCAGCCAATATTGCTCCGATAGCCATTCCAAAGCTTGCAAAGCAACACGGCATTACACAGAGTATGAGCCGTAAAGGAAATTGCTGGGATAATGCTGTTGCTGAAAGCTTTTTTGGTACAATAAAAATGGAACTAATTTATCAACATAAATTTAGAACCAGGGAGGAAGCAAAGGATGCTATATTTGAATATATAGAAGTATTTTACAACCGCATAAGGATGCATTCAACCAATGACTATCTATCACCAGTGAAATACGAAGAAATACAAAAATGTGCCTAAACAAACTGTCCGGAAAAGTGTTGACAGGTCATATCATTGTGGCTTTTATGCGTAAACTGCTACATATTATTTTTGCTATACTTAAAAATAAATCTATTTTTTCTTATGAATTAGCTTAATTTCTTATTGACTCGCAATACAGTATCACTTAAAAAGACAGAGCCCCACTATTGCTTTTGGTATAAACTAGCATATGTATTTAGTAGTTTCTTTGTTTGCACTTCCCAGGAGTATTTGTTATAAAGCCTTTTATATCCTTCTTTTTGGAATTTATAATTATTTTTATAATAAAATAATTTGCTTATCAAACAGCTTAATTGAGCAGTATCGCTGAAGTCTATTATAACCCCATTATTAAACTCTTTTAAAAACAACTCAATTTCTGGCAGTTGATTGGCAATTATAGGTACATTCGCAAAAGCCATTTCAAACAGTTTATTAGGCATGGCTAATTGATATGATATAGGTAATGTATCTAATTGAATTATCCCTGCATCTGCATTTTTAATATAATTAGTAACATGTTCAAACCTTACCTCAGGTAATATGAAAAATCTATCATTAAGTCTTAATTTTTTAGCTAAGGAAAACATCTTAACTTTCATGCTATGATCACACGGACCTACAGTAGCAAACACTACATTATCTGGAAGATGAGGAAGATTATAAATAATTGTTTCAATTCCCCTTCCCACAGCTACTTTTCCTACATATAACAGTAAGAGAGTTTCATTATCCAGACGTAAATCTTTGCGGATACACAAAGTTGTAGGTTTAATAATTGGACTATTATATATTACATTAATATCTTGCCTATTTAAATGCTTTGCCAGTTTTTGTTTTATTAATTCACCTACTGTATTTACTGCATCAGCTTTACGCCCATATTTTTTCTCTATATAGCTCACAAATATTTTTTTCAAAATTGGGAGAGGAGGATTACGAAAAACTTCTAATTCATGAGCATCATAAACTACTTTAGCTCCACAAATTTGGGCTGCTTTAAAACCAGCTGGAAGACAAATTAAGTCATGAGCATGGATAATATCCGGTTTTTCAGCTGCAATATATGGAGAAAAAATCTGTGCCCAAACAGAATATCTTAAATAAAAAACTAGCTTAATAGCAATAAATCTTGCTAGTTTTTTATTAATATAACCCAAATATCTTATAAATGTTTTATTTAGTATGTAAGGTACTGGTTTCCACTCAAAACGGTGATATTCTACCCCGTCAGTATATTCAAACGCCTTAACGTTGGCTGCTTTAGTACAGAATACTACTACTTTGTGGCCGTTTTGATAAGCGGCTTGAATCATTTTGATAACCCTTGCATCCGATATACAAGGGTTTGATACTACTACTGCTATTTTAGCCATTTTTCTTGTAATTATTATGTTATATTATGATAACTATTTTTTGCAACCTGTCTTATTTAAGATGTTTTTTCTGAGCAGTAGTAATCGCATTCTCCATATCAACATCTATTAATATACATGATGATGTTCTACTCCCTATAAGATTAGCCCCTTTTAATTTACATTTTGTTAAATTGGAATCCAAAAAACTGCTTTTTTTTAAATTAGATTTTTCAAAATTTGCTTTAAACAAATTACACTTATCAAAAATTCCTATATAACAATTAGATAAAGTAAAATTACTAAACTTTAATTCACTAAGCAAAAATTGACTTTTTGTTAGTGTAGCAAAACTAAAATCGCATGCCGTAAAATCACAGTTGTTGATAGTAGCATAAAATAAATTAGCCTTGATAAAAGTACTTTCCTCACACCTACTGTAAACAGTATTAAAATATCTTATATCACTATTATTAAAACTAGATCTTTTTAAATTACAACGTTCAAAAGAGATATCATGCATAGAAGCATAATCCCAATTATAGTTTTCGCACGATATCTCTTTAAAAATAGCATTAGATATCACTGCCTGCTTACCTTTTTTTCCATCACTTTCTAACCACTCAGTGTGTAATTTATGAAGATAGTCAGTATACTCTTGGTTCACTATGCGTTTAGGCATATTATTTATTTTATTTTCAACTAAATTATCATCGTTGATTGTAAATGGTTTTGCTAACTTCATTTTATTTGTTAAAAATTTTCTCACTTGTTAACTATAGCGTAATGTCAATTATTATGATAACCAAGCTTATAAAATATTAGTTATAGAATTGACATACAATTAATTTTAATTAACCAACTTATATCATAAGGGTTAAATAAAGTAAAGAAATTTAATAAATAAAATGAAGTTAGCAAAACCATTTACAATCAAGCTATCTAGTGCATAAGTTTATTTATATTTTATCAAGTTGCAAATATTTTTTGCATTCATATAGTATAAAAACCTTCCCATTTTAAATTAATTGTGATAAATAAATTATTAAAATAAATAAGCGAGCATTATGATTTATAATGATCTTGAAAAGGAAGTAATGGCAAATGCTATTCAACCTAACATGAGAACCCCAAGGCCCCTAGCAGGCTTAAATGCTATTGTTGACAATTACTTGAAGAATATTGATTTTCAGGGAACTCATATCTTAGATATAGGACCTGGTCAGTGTGATTTTCTGGATATTGTCAAAGGAAAAGGTGCGGTAACTTATGGAATAGATTTTGATCCCGCAGTAGTAAAATTGGGAGAAATGCGTGGACATAACATGACGTTTTGTGATCTAACTAAAGATTGGCCATTTAAGGATATGGTATTTGATGGTATTTTTTGCCGCTCATCAATTAATTGTTATTGGTTTGTACAACCTGACAACAACGAGTTATTAAAGCAATTCCTTGATCGTATTTCAAAATCTTTAAAATCTAATGGATGGATGTGGATATTACCTTGGAACAAGCCGTATGAAACCCAGGAAAACTTAGTCGAGCCTACCAGAGCTACTATTGCAGAATGGATTAAGCAGATACAGGCACGAATTGAAGTTATGGGGCAGGAAGAAAAGGTGCTATACCAATCTTTTTATACAATACCTGTTACTGAAGTCTGGGTTCGAAATTGTGCATTACCTTCAGAACGAGGAGTAAAGAAAGTTAATCGTTGGAAAACAATTACTTCCTATAAAACTGAATCTACAATATCTTCAGTGTTTGGAACATATGAAGCTTGTCGTAAGCGCATTCTTGCTGGAACAACGGTATCAGCAGAGCGAGCAACTCTCTCAAAAATATTAGAGATGCCGGAAGATTTTCTTTCTACTCTTTCAAAATTCGAGAAAGAGAATATGCAAGTTCAAGCTTATTCAGCATTTATTGCTTCACGTCCAAAAAGCGATGTACTATATAGTTATTTGGCTGAACGTGCGCACTGTCTTACCCAATATAGACTTCATAAAATGCCTGGCACTAAAGGACGTACATTTGGCTGGGATTGGGGTTATTGGGGACGTAGCGCCGTCTACGCTTTTAATGCTACAAAAGAATATCGATTTGCTGACCTTGTCTTAGATACTTATGAAGTTCTTCTAAATGAGAGAGATGATAGTTTAGGGGTATATGACCAAGTGCGGAATCGAGTTCCTAAATGTTGGGGCGTATCCCCTGAAAATATTAGCATTCGTACTTTTGAGGTGGCTAGTACAGGAATGATACTTTTACCGATATGCGATCTTTTGCTAAGTGAAGCGGGTAATGATTTATCAGCCAGTAATCGTGAGAGATTAATCCATTCTGTTACTGAGTGTCTTGATGAATTTGATGGAGAGATGTTGTATGCTCCTGATACAAATGGTGGTTACTATATAAGCCCTTTTGATGGGAAAGTAGAAGCACTTAATCATGTGCATACATTTGCAGCTGCATTAGTCAAAGCCTATCAGTTAACAGGAGAGAATAAATATCGACGTGATGCAGAGAGTATAGCTAAGTATTTTTTATCTGCTTGTATCCTAGAAGAAAACAACACTTACTCTTGGTCATACTTTCCTTCTCCAGAAAAAATGCAAGATAAGCACCCGCCAATGTCACAAGACAAGGGCAATCTACTCCATAATATAGGAGGTGAGGCTTTTTATAAGGCAGGGATAACAATTGAGTTTCCCATAGCTGCATATGATGTTAACATCTGCTTTTCTAATCAAGATATGTGTAGAATCGCAGACACATTTCTGAAAAATGTTTTTTTACCGAATAATAACCTTAATGTTTATATATCAAGCAATAAGACAAGAACCCCCGAGCAATTACCTCAAGAGGCCTACTATTACTCTTTATACGTGCTTATATCAGGCTGCAGCTTATTAGATTCTATTCGTCCGCAGATTCGAAGTAAATTAGTTAGCCTTTTTGGACATCGTCCAGATTTGTTTTCTAAGGGGTGGTTTAGCGGAGTTGCGGGTTCCATGGCACTTGCACGCTTCATGTCAAAAACAAAGTATAGGTTAGATGAGTAATAACTAAGTTTTCAGATACGTAAAATCAACTAAGAGAATAATAAAATAAGACAACTTCAAAGTTAAAAAGTATTATAATGTTATATAACAATATAGAAAAGGAAGTAATGTCTTCAGCTGTTCATCCTTATTTAAGAAATTCAAATAAAGTAGTATATAGGGGAATATGCGATATAGTTGCGGGTTACTTTAGGGATTTTGATTTTTGTGATTTGCACATTCTGGATATTGGACCCGGCCAGTGTGATTTTCTGGATATTGCCAAAGCAAAAGGTGCGGTAACTTATGGAATAGATTTTGAACCAGCAGTAGTAAAATTGGGAGAAATGCGTGGACATAACATGACGCTCTGTAACGTTATCAAAGATTGGCCATTTAAGGATATGGTATTTGATGGTATTTTTTGCCGAGGGTCAATTAATTGTTATTGGTTCATACAACAAGGTAATAGCTACTTGTTGCAACAATTTCTTAATCAAATTACAAAATCGTTAAAGCCAGATAGTTGGATGTGGATAATGCCCTGGAATAAGCCAAGTCCCAGTCAGGTAAACTTAGTAGACCTTTATCGTATCACTATTGAAAAATGGGCTAGTGAGGCACAGGTTAATATTGATATCTTTGACAAGGATATTGTTAATAGGAAAGAAAGATCTGGTTATGAGGTTTTTTTTGACTTTACACTACCTTCTAATGAAATTTGGACTAAAAATTGTACACTCAACAATAAATCAAGGTTTTAATATGCCATCCCCTCTAAAAACTATTTCTAACAAACTTATTATAAAACCATCTTTTTTCTATAAAATTTATAAAGGATTGAGAAAGTGGGTTCTTGTAAATAGAGCGGCTTCTATGAGGCCAACTTTTAATGATCTTCTCCGTACACTTCATCAGCTCGTAAAAGATGAACACTTGATGAAAACGGAGAACATAAAGGCAAATTTTTCAAAGTTGGAGCGTTTTATGCTCCAGATAGTATTAGCTTGTTATAAAGCTAATACTAAAATTGGTAGCCCGACACAAGCAGAGAATTGGTTAGATCGTGCTTTACTTTTTGCACCTCTAAATTCCACATTACAACGGGATAAAGGTGTATTTCACCAAAAGCGGCAAGAATGGAAAGAGGCTTGTATATATTTTGAGAAGGCATGTACGCTTAGGCCAGATATTGCTTCCTATCATGGATCACTTGCTTACTCACAATATCAACTAGGTAATTACACTGGCGCTGTAGAGGAATATTACAAAGCTTTAGCAATTGATGGAGACAATCGTGCTTGGTGGATACGTTTAGCTCGGGCACAAATACATTTGGATGCCTTGTTAGATGCACTAGAAAGCTATAAAAAAGCATTAACACTTCAAGAGGATACTCAGATACGAAATATTCATGATGAATTAGCACGCCTAATATCTTCTGGTTCTCGTACGGTAGGGGTAGCTTATTACGATGCTATTTTTACTGATTCGGCCAAATATAGGCAGGCAGCAGAAAATTCCGAGTATGCTGTCATATGGCACCATATTGTTGATATTCTGCGTAATAATACAACACAGAGTATTCTTGATTTAGGTTGTGGACCAGGACAATTTGCTGAGTTTATTACTACCCATATGCCTGATGTACAGTACACCGGGCTGGATTTTAGTACAGTAGCTATTTCCCAAGCTCGCCAGCGCTGTCCCCATTACTTATTTAAGCAACAGGAATTATCTAATATTATTTTCAATGAGCTCCCACCTTTTGATACTGTTGTTTGTACCGAAGTGTTAGAACATGTGGAAAATGATCTAGAAATCCTGTCAGAAATTCCAATCGGTTCATTTATTGTTGCTTCTGTTCCAAACTTTGACTCTTTCGGACATGTTCGCCTTTTCCATACTCCCCAAGAAATACAAGAACGTTACGGAAGTATAATTGATAACATGGAAATCCATAAAATTACCCTAACTGCGCAAAATACCTTGTGGCTGTTGTATGGTAGGCGAGCCGGACAAAGTATAGAGGAAATAAATAGTCTCTCCACAATCACACCGCAATTAAATCAGAGTAACCGTGGTGCCAGCGAAATGGGGTTTCCTGAAACTATCCTATATCCAATACCTACAAGTTCGACATTTACCAATTCAGCTCAAAAAGAAGAAAAGTTGTTTACGGTAAAGGATTTTTTTAATCAGAATTCTAGACCATCTTGCGAAGGTCCGTTACCTTTTGAGTACATTCAGACCTTCTACGAAACACTTTTGGAAAGTAATATGGACAGATTTCTTGATTTTAATGATTTACAATTTTCACAGAATCAAGATATCAAAACTGAAGAAGGACTAAATAAGTTATTTGAAGAGGAATACAAACTGTGGAGGAAAGAAAGTTTGAGTAATACTAATTCTAAGAAGCTTAATCTTCTAATCCAGCACGATTCAGATAGTGGTCCTATAGAAACAGAATATATGTGTGCATTTGAAGCAGCAATTGGTATTAAGTCAACAACTGCTATTTTCTGCAGATTGAGGTCTAATAACAGTATTTATAGGTATAAAATTAATTATGCTTTGCTAAAGCAACTTCAAGATGAAAAACATATGTGCTTTGCATATCATTGTAACGCAGCAGAACTAGCCGCATATGACGAACAGAAAATTGCTAATATTTTTAATGAAGATGTAGAATTCTTATATTCACAAGGTCTTAATATTCAATTTTTTTCCCCGCATGGTGGAATTCCAAGCTCTTCAGGACTTAATAATAACAGTTTTTTTTATCCATCTTTTAGTAATCGACGCCTTATCTGGACTCATAACAAATTTTCTCCTAAAGGTCATCGCTATTCTGATGGAGGGGGAATAAGCCGTAACTTGAATATGGATTTACGTAATTGGTTTATAACAAGACTTTCTAGTAATGAGCGACCATTAACTCATAGGTATTTCTTGCTATTGCATCCACAATATTACTTTGCTAAAGATTCCTCTCAAGCTGAAAAGTATTTTACTAGTAACCCTTGGTTAAGGGAATTTTGGGAATTATATAGCGCAGGTCGAGCTGTAGAGTATTGGGAACCGCTTTTGAAATGCTTAAAGTCCTTATAGGTGATTTATCTTATTGTCAATAGTAGTTGACTTAAAATTGCTTAGAATAAATAAATACTAGGTTCTGTGAAGTTTTGGAATAAGTGAGGTGAAAAAGGTAAGGCGGTAGTGTATTTTGGGTTTGTTCAAAAAAAACATTCCCTAAAATGGATTATCATATAAAAACACCAGAATGGGAACAAATTATTGCAATATTAAGAACAAGAAAAGATATAAAAACGAGGAATGAGAGAAGGCTCAGAAAATTTATTGAAGCTATATGGTATATGGCCCAGTCTGGTTGTCAATGGCGTCTATTGCCAAGTGTTTATGGTTCATGGAGAGCTGCGCATATGAGGTTTAGAAGCTGGGCTAAACAAGGAATATGGGAAGCTTTGTTTACACAAGTACAAGTTGATCCAGATATGGAAGCAACGATGATTGATACTACCATAGTGCGTGTACACTCATGCTCATCTGGTTATACAAAAGATAGTCAAAATCAAGAAGCTTTAGGGTGCAGCAAAGGAGATTTTACAACAAAGATACATGCTCTGGTTGACGCTATTGGTAATCCTCTGAAATTTACTTTAACACCGGGTCAAAGACACGATATTACACAAGCCGGTTCCTTGGTATATAGTCTAGAAAACACAATGCTGCTTGCGGATAAAGGCTACGACAGCGATGCTTTAGTAGAGCAGCTTAAAGGGCAAAAATGCGGTACCGTCATTCCACCCTAAAAAAACAGAAAACATAAACGGGATTACGATAAGCACATATACAAAAAACGTCACTTAATTGAATGTTTCTTTGGAAAAATCAAGCATTTTAGACGAGTCTTTTCAAGATTTGATAAAACTGCTGTTGTTTTTATATCTTTTCTACAATTTGTTGGAGTTCTTATATGGCTCCGTTAGAAAACTTCACAGAACCTAAATGAGATCTAGAGAATATACCTTATGCCTCAGTACTATGCAATATTTAACCACGGTCTTCGCAAGTTAAAAACTCTGGAAAAGTTTTTAGGTGCAAAAATAATCCGGTCTTTCTTTTTTGCTCCCAAGAACATTGACGCTACACTTGGGTGGGGACGTAAAAAATATAGTCAGCGTGCAAGGAAGGTAGCAGTATCACGAGGTTTAAAATATTATTCTCTTGAAGATGGATTCTTGCGTTCTATAGGACTTGGCCCTTCTGAACCACCTCTTTCAATAGTAATAGATGATATTGGAATTTATTACGATGCAACTACGAGCTCTAGATTAGAACAATTAATCAAGCAAGCTTTATCACCTAACCAAGCCAATAGGGCAAATATAATTATTAATAAATGGAGAGAAGCCAGGGTCTCCAAATATAACCACTTGCGAGAATATAATGGTAAATTACCAGCTAAATATGTATTGGTGGTTGACCAAACTATGGGGGATGATTCTATAAGTTTTGGTTTAGCTACAAAAAAAAGTTTTGCCCACATGCTTGAAGCAGCGCTGTCTGAAAATCCTGACACAACTATAATAATCAAAACCCATCCGGAAGTAATGGCAGGGCGTAAACGTGGTCATTTTGACCTGACCCAACTTATCTCTAATCCTAGACTTCAAATTTTAGGAGTCAATGTTCATCCTGTAAAATTAATTGAGCATGCCAAAACTATTTATACTGTTACCTCGCAGATAGGTTTTGAGGGACTCTTATGGGGCAAAAAGGTACGTACTTTTGGTATGCCATTTTATGCTGGATGGGGCTTAACTCAAGATGAGCTAACAGCACCTACCAGGCGCAAAAATATATCACTAGAACATCTTGTTTATGCAGCCCTTGTAGATTATCCTCGATATATTGATCCAGAAAACGGTGAACTATGCACACCTGAAAGATTAATTGAATGGATAGGTTTACAAAGGAGAATGTATGAACGTTTTCCCGAAACAGTTTATGCAGTAGGGTTTTCTTATTGGAAGAAACCAATATTGAAAGGCTTCTTTCAAGGTACATCGGTTAAATTTACAAAGTATCTCGATACTATACCAGAAGGCTCAACTATCGCTGTATGGGGAAAAAAGGAAGTAAATATTTTAGCAAGTGGTACGCATAAAGCAGATGTTAATAATAACACAAATATAATTTGCATAGAAGATGGCTTCCTTCGGTCAGTAGGGCTGGGTGCAGATCTAATAAGCCCTATTTCATGGGTTATGGATAACCGTGGCATATACTATGATTCTAAAACGATCTCTGATTTAGAATATTTACTACAAACCACACAATTTACTACAGAAATTCTATCCAGAGCTCAAGAACTAAGGAAAAAAATTGTTAGATTAAAACTTACTAAGTATAATGTTGGGGAAGTTCCTTGGCGAAGACCAGTAGGTGTTAATCGCATTATATTAGTTCCTGGTCAAGTGGAAGGTGATGCCTCTATTTCTTTTGGTTCTCCGGTGGTCAAAAAAAATATCGATTTACTGCGTACCGTCCGTCAGGTAAATCCGGAAGCTTATATAGTTTACAAACCACACCCAGATGTAGTAGCTGGTTTACGTGCCGAAGGTACTGATGAAAACAAAGCAGTCTTATGGTGTAATGAAATTGTGACTGATAGTCCTATAGGCGAAATGTTGGAACTCATTGATGAAGTACACACTATAACTTCTTTAGCTGGATTTGAAGCCCTAATTCGTGGCAAAAAAGTTATAACATATGGACAGCCTTTTTACTCAGGATGGGGGCTAACGGAGGATCATTATAAAATTACAAGGCGTAATAGTAATTTAAACTTAGATGAACTTGTTGCAGGAGCATTAATCCTGTACCCTACATACCTAAGTCAAATTACACAAAAGTTTACTACACCGGAACAAGTGCTAGATGAGTTATCGAAGTGGCAAAGGCTAAATATGAAGATATCTTGGCAACGTAAATTATTGCGATTATTATTATGTATAATTAAGAAGAAATAATGATAAATATTAACAAATTGTCCTATAAGCGAATTTGTTTATTACAAGGTCCTATGGGACCATTTTTTTATAAATTAGCTAAATATTTAAAATCTAGAAACAACCAAGTATATAAAATAAATTTTAATGGTGGGGACTGGATTTTTTATCCAAATCATTCCATTAATTTCCTTTCTAGTATTAAGGAATGGCCAAGCTTTTTAGAAAAGACTTTAAACCAGTTAAATATTGACATAATAATTTTGTTTGGTGATTGCCGACCAATGCACTTAATTGCACGTGAGATAGCTCACAAGAAAGGAATTAAAATTATTGTATTTGAAGAAGGTTATGTGCGACCAAATTATATAACTATGGAAGAATTTGGAGTTAATAATTATTCTTCTCTTCCTCGAAATCCAGATTTCTATTTAGAACAGCCATTACGTGAAATAGAATCTCCTCAAAATGTGACAAACAGATTTTTTTATGGAACACTCTGGGCTATTTTATATTATCTGAGTAGTGCATTATTGCGGCGTTGGTTTAGGCATTACAAGCACCATAGACCACTAAATTTACTTGAGATAGCACCTTGGATACGTAGTTTTTGGCGTAAAGGCATGTATGCTGTGAAAGAAAGAGGAATACATGTTGAACTCGTTTCAACCCTATCAGGTAAATACTTTTTAGTCCCCTTACAAGTACATAACGATGCACAACTTTTTTACCACTCACAATATAATTCGATAGAACAATTTATTAGGGAAGTTATTAATTCGTTTGCTACTTGTGCACCGTTAGATACCTATCTTGTAATCAAGCACCACCCTATGGATCGTGGTTATCGAGACTATAGTAACATGTTACAGAGCTTAGCCGATAGCTATAAGGTAAATGGCAGGCTGTATTACATACATGACCGACACTTACCTACCTTACTAAAGCATGCCAAAGGTGTAGTACTTATCAATAGCACAGTTGGTCTATCAGCTTTATATCACGACGTTCCACTAAAAGTATGCGGACGTGCTGTTTATGATATGGCTGGTCTTACCTTTACTGGTACTTTAAATGATTTTTGGCAGCAAGCACAAAGTAGTAGGTCAGATAGAAAACTTTTTAAGCATTTTTATAGTTATCTAATACATCAAACTCAGTTAAACTGCAGTTTCTATTAAATGTAGAGTTTTAATCCTATTGGAAAAATCAATCACTATCAACTAATAACTGGTAGGATATTCTCAAAAATCTTAGCTGAGATTAATTTCTATCCCCAATAATTTTGCTCATTTATACTATAGGGGTAATGCCGGTAAACTCGAGAAGAAAGTTGTAGTGGATTAACCTGAACTGTGGTTAAGAAAGTAGCTGAATAACGCCAGTTTCGCATTAGAAAGTTAAAAATTTTGCAAGTGCAAAAGGGATTTAATAGATGGTTTATTGCCTGATAATTGATAGCTGATGAGGGCAGCAACCATATGGACAAAAGCATTTGTAACCGATCTATGCCTTGAATGCTCAAATTTGCCTAGCAATTTGATTTTGCCGAAGACTGATTCTATTAATGCTCGTTTGAGTAATAATATTTTATCAATCAAAGACATAAGCTTATTTTCCATATTTTTCTTCACTTTGGTGATTATAAAGATTCCTTGTTCTAAAAGCTCTCTGAATAACTCTTGAGAGATATAGACTCTATCGCCAAAAACCTTGCCAAACAAACCTTTAATCACCGTAATAATCACTACCGTATTTATTACGGTAGTGATATAATTGAACTTTGTAGTCGATAACCAACTTAAAATAAGTAGGCATATTAAAAAGTTAAGAAATATTATTATGAAATTGTAATTTTAAGTATAAAATTCATAAAAAAGTGTTTATACCCAAGATAACTTAATTAAGGATTTTTATTAGAAAATCATGTTTCTTATTTCAAGAATTAGCTACAGAGATTATGGATATCCATAAATAATTATGGTATAACTTGAACCCAGATTTATTACAAAAATATTAATTCGCATATTATACTGATGCCTAAGTCTAAGCAATATCAAAGCCCTATAGAGAGTAAAATAATCATCTCGAAGTAGAATGATCTGAAATCTGAATTTTCGTCTATAACAAATATACCTGGCTTTGTTATCGCTAAAGATATTCATTCAAGATATTCTGTTATTAGCAAAGATTACGCCTTATTACTTGGCTGGAAGAGCCCTGATCAATGTATTGATTTAACAGATTTTGATATACCTTGTGAAGCGGTAAAGGCAGCAGAGCAATTTAGGACTCTTGATCAAAAAGTGGTGGATACTGCAAAAGCCGTACTAAGCGTGTACATTTGCAATTATTCATCCGGTTGGAAAACTTTAATTAGTAACAAGAGCCCTATCCAGCAGGAAAACGGGAATGTTGCCGGAATATATGGACAGGTCATGGATGTATCGAATACCAATATGTTTAATTGGTATTTGACCTTAAATCAAAAGGATCAGAAATTCATAAATACCAAAAATAAACCAGCAATTTATATTTTAAATCAGGAACATTCCCCTCTACCGTTAAGCAAACAACAACAAGCATGCGTGTTTTTATTGCTGCGAGGCAAATCCATGAAAGAAATTGCTAAAATTTTAAATTTGTCGGTACGGACTGTAGAATCCTATTTTATGATAATCAAGTTAAAACTAGGATGTAATAATAAATCTCAAATCATAGAAAAAGCAATTAATAGCGGATTTCTATATTATATTCCAGAAGATATAATTTCTATGGAAATGCATTAGGTATTATGAGAAAAATTATTATCACCTGTATGGTAGGTAACGCATTAGAGTGGTACGATTTTATCTTATACGCTCAATTTGCTTACATACTTAAAGAAAAATTTTTTCCAGATAGTTATATTAATGAAATACTGACTTTTGCAATATTTGCCGCTGGATTTATTGTTAGACCGATCGGAGGAATTATTTTTGGAGATATCGGAGACCGATTCGGTAGGCGTATTTCTTTAGCTATTGGTATATTAACAATGGTAGTGCCTACTACCATAATCGGGTTATTACCAAGTTACGATTCAATTGGTCTAGCTGCTCCTATAATTTTAACCATAGCACGATTGGCACAAGGATTTTCATTAGGTGGAGAATTCAGCGGTTGTGTAATTTACCTTACAGAACATTCCCCAGCAAATAAAAGAGGGTTAGCCGGTAGTATTGTGTATATTAGCCAATGTCTAGGTATGTTGTTTGGGTTAATAATTGCATATTTACTTAGTGTCCTTCTATCAAAAGAAGATTTATGGTCATTTGGCTGGCGCTTGCCTTTTATTAGTAGTTTTTTTATCGGTATGATAGGGTTGTACATAAGAAATAGTTTATCGGAAACTCCATTATACACTAAAATAAGGGATCGGGGATTAACTACAGCATCTCCTTTAAAAGAAATACTGCTAAATCATAAAAAGAAGATTTTTCTAGCAATTGGTCTTTATATTAATGTTACAGCTCCTTTTTATGCTGCAACAATCTTTATTCAAAATTATATGATAAACCTTGGTTACAGCCAGAGCGAAAGTTCGATTTCAGGCGCACTGACTCTAATAATCATGATGGTCAGCTTTCCAGTGGCAGCATTGATCTCAGATAAAATTGGACGCAAACCTGTAATTTTTTATAGCTGTCTGGCACTTGTAATCCTTACATATCCGATTTTTCTCATGATAAATGCTAAATCTTATTACCTTGCAATAACAGCGCAGGTCTTATTTGCTGTTATAGTGGCATTTCATATGGGAGCAATTCCAACAATTCTAGTAGAGCTTTTTCCAACTAGAATTCGTTTTACGGGAGTAGCGTTATCATGTAACCTAAGCGCTGCTATATTTGGAGGTACAGTGCCAATGATTGGTACATGGTTATATCAAATCACGGGAGAGAAGCTAGTAATGTCTTATTATTTAACTTTTCTAGCTGTTCTAGCTATGTTCATAATGTATTTTTATAAGGAGACATATGAT
Organism: Candidatus Megaera endosymbiont of Mesostigma viride; assembly: GCA_020410825.1. GTDB lineage: Bacteria > Pseudomonadota > Alphaproteobacteria > Rickettsiales > Rickettsiaceae > Megaera > Megaera polyxenophila. The sequence goes on along the minus strand of CP084576.1, from coordinate 1,338,050 downwards.
AATATATTATAACTATTATATTTTTATTTAATTTTATACTCCAAAATCAGCCCTTATCTTTTGCCTCAAGCGGGTGAAACTCTTTTAATGTCTTTTTTAAATGAGAAGCTTGTACGTGCATGTATATCTGGGTAGTGCTAATATCACTATGCCCGAGTAATTCTTGAATAACTCTTAAATCTGCGCCATTCTCAAGTAAGTGGGTAGCAAAACTATGGCGAAGAATATGAGGAGAAATACTATCATGATCAAGACCTGAGTTCAAACTTGCTTTTTTTAATAACAATGCAAAATTCTGCCTTGTCATATGGCCCTGATTCGAATAGCTGGGGAAAAAATAGCTATTTGATTTCGAATTTTTACTAACACAAAAACTATTGCGAATTTTCAAATATTTTTCTAAAGCACTCTGTGCTTGATCATTAATAATTATAACTCTTTCCTTCGAACCTTTCCCTTTAATTAAAAAGTTTTTTCTAATTATAGAGCAATTACTTCCACTAGTAATATCGCTCATTTTTAAACTGACAAGTTCACTAACACGCATGCCGCTAGCATATAATAAATGGATCATTGCGTTTAATCTGATCCCGTCAGGAGTACTGTCCTGCTTACAATATTCAAGTAATGTCTTTATATCATCAATCGATAAAAATTTAGGTAATTTAGAATTATAACGGGGTAAATCCACCACCAAAACAGGGTTGTAATCTGTGTGATTCTCACTTACTAAAAATATAAAATAGCTTTTTAAAGTTGAAATTTTACGATTTATCGACCTAGGAGATATTCCGGATTTAGCCAGTTCTAAAATGAATTTGCTAATATCAGAGTCTTTTACTTCCAGTTCCGTTAATCGGTTTTTAGTTAGAAACTCCTGGAAGTCCTTTAAATCACGTTTGTAACTAAGCATCGAATTTTTGGCAATCCCCCTCTCCGCAAGCATCATCTCTAAAAACTGCTCGATAAAGTTCATATGTTAGAATTTTTTGGAGGCCAAGGCCGGAATCGAACCGGCGAATAGAGGATTTGCAGTCCACGGCATTACCACTTTGCTACTTGGCCATTTTTTAAAGATATGTTAGAGCTGCTTCCAAGTTCTAGCTAATTTCGGCATAAAAAGCAATAATATTTTCAAGGATAGGGTTAGCTAATCTTGTTTACGCGTTGTGCATGCCGTCCGCTTTCAAATTCCGTAGTTAAAAATTTGCTTATAATACGAAAAACAACTGGTTCTTCCGTGATTTTACTAGCAAGAACTAGCACATTTGCATTATTGTGTAATCGTGACCTCTCTGCCATAAATTCATTTAAGCATAAAGCTGCTCTTACTGAAGAACTACGATTGGCTGCAATTGACATACCAATTCCCGTGCCACAAATCAATATTCCTTGCTTTATATTACCCTCAATAATTTCCTCAACAACTTTTTTTGCGTAATCGGGATAATCCACCCTATCCGTATTATAAGATCCCAGATCAATAATACTTTTTTTCTTATTCTGATAAGTCATTAAATGGCGGTTTGCTGGATTATTTGAATATATCTCATAACCAATATGAGTTAAGAATTCAAGAATTTTTAACTTTAAATCAAATCCCGCATGATCATTTGCAATTGCTAAATCATAATTTCGCATAAAAATATCCTTTTTATAGAAAATAATTAGTATTTATTATATAATACGGACGAGTTAATAAATAATAAATTTTAAACCGTAGGCACAAGTTAAATGAAAAATTATAGTTTTTGTATATTACTATATTTAGCTGTTACCACTTTATCAGGTTGTGCGGTAACAAAGCAACAAGCTCCCATAGAATACCACCATGGTAACTCAAACCTAGGAGATTCGAGGAGTTTAAATGAAAACACAGTAACTGTCATTAGCAATGATGGAGAAATAATATCGAGCAAGCCGGAAATTGAAGAGCTGCCAGAAGTTATCAAACCTAATCTTGATAACGAAAACTATATAGTACCAGAAAGCAAACCTACCGCCATTAATTATAAAATAGTTGAGCATTACGTAGTAGAAAATGAAACAATCCACGAAATAGCTGCCAATTATAAGCAAAATGTAAATGCAATTGCAGAAATCAACGATTTAACCCCTCCTTATCATTTAGAAGAATCTCAGATCCTAAAAATAAAAGTACCAAAAGATTTTATTCAAAAACCTATAGTAACCACTAAGGCAAAGGAAACCACGGTGAAACCACTAGAGGAAGTTACGGATTACATCTCTCCTGTTGTAGGTACTGTTATAGCAAAATTTGGACAAAAAACAGAATATGGAACAAATAAGGGTATCAATATTTCTGCCGATGAAGGAACAAAAGTTGTAGCCTCTGCATCCGGTAAGGTAATTTACGCAGACTACGATGCTACTTTCGGTAATTTAGTTATCATAAAACTAGATAATAAAAATATAGTACTTTCTTATGCTCATCTCGCAAATTTAATAGTAGCTAAAGGGGCTAGCCTCAACCAAGGTGATATAGTAGGTTATGTGGGCCATACCGGCAAAGTAAAACAACCACAACTGCATTTTGCGATAAGGGAAGGAAAGAACGCAGTTGATCCATTAAAATTTGTGAGTTATTAGTGCAAAATAAGACTTGTGTATCAAGTAGCAGCCGTGAAACTTTTAACATAAAGCCACTCTGAAAAGTAATTTCTTTTAGCTGCAGATGTGCTGTATAACAGTAAAAACTGTATTTCCTTTACCTAGGGAAAAATAACATGATTAAATTCTTAGCAAGTAGATTATTTCAACATAATAACTCAGCCATAATAAAATTTCCTATTAGAACATTCAGCTCAGAATCTGAAAATGAATTAAGTATTGTTACAAGACAAGACCAAATTATTAATAAAGGAGAATATGTTTATCGTCCTTCTGGCAATTGGACTAAAGATGTACATAAATTCCTAGCTTATCTACATAATAAAGGTTTTGATGCTACGCCAAAACCTTTAGGATTTGATAAAACAGGCAGAGAAATAGTAAGTTTTATAAAAGGAGAAGTAAGTAACTACCCGCTCACTAAAAATGCCTCATCTATTGGAGTCCTTACCTCGGCTGCTATTTTACTACGTAAGTATCATGATATCTCCATGGGGTTTTTAGAAGATAATAATGTTGAAGAGAAACCATGGCAGTTATCATGCCGTTATCCAATAGAAGTTATATGTCATGGAGATTATGCACCTTATAATGTTGTTTTAAATGGAAAACAAGCAGTTGGAATAGTAGATTTTGATACTGCTCATCCTGGACCTCGTACATGGGATATTGCATATGCCTTATATAGATGGGCTCCTCTAACAAATCCTAACAACCATGATGGATTTGGCCTCTTAAAAAGCCAAGTTGCAAGAGCTGCTTTATTCTGTGATTCATATGGCTTACCTATAGAAAAAAGAATTAATATGGCAGCTTTGATTATTGAAAGATTACAATCATTAGTAAATTTCATATATAAAGAAGCAGAAGAAGGCAATGAAACCATGAAAACTAACATAGCAGACGGACACCATCTACTGTATATTGAAGATATAGAATATATTAAAACTCACTCGCCTTATATCAATGACAAATTATGCGGTTATGAACCTAATTAAAACAGCAAATTATATGCATGTAGTAAATTTACTTAGAACATAGAGCACACACCTATTATCTAAATGTTAGATTTCATATAATAAATTATTAGGCAAGATAATTACCTAGGTTGTAGAATATAAAATACAATTTAAATTAAAAATTACCTAAATAATGTCAAATTTACTTAATGTGGTTCTTTTAATTGCGGCTGGTATCGTTTTAGTCTTAATGTATATAAAACTAAAAAAAGAAAAAGAACCAACACTTAAAAAAGTGGTCGTGATAGATCCTGAAGCTCAACAGCTATACGCCACTCAAAAACACAAAACCGATGAAGAAAAAACTCTTACTATGCAAGAAAAAATTGAGTTATCATGGCAATTTGTGGTAAATATTAAAAATCAGGTGCTAGAAAAATTTTCAAAAACAGATCAAGAAAAAGTAGTAAGAGCCGGCACTATACTTCTTGAACATGGCATGAAATATCAACATGATGTTGAGTTAGAGGTGAGAATTAGCCAAGAATCAAAAGCTAAATCTGTGACCAAATCTAAAGAACAGGAACAATCAATGGCCAGATAATCGGGCTAAGGTAAATTAGTTAAAAATTTTAAGCTACGAAACCTAAAATTATCTGGTTATTACTTAGGCTAGAGATTATAGCTTTGATTTTTTTTGAAGACAGCTTTAGAAAACTAAACCACACCATACTATAGTCAATTCAGTGGTATTTGCTGCTAGAAATGATAGCCCATTACCTGTCAAACAAGTAAAAGACAAACAACGACTCTCCTTAAGTACCAATTTAATTAAGTTTAATACAGCCAAGGTAAAAACCCAGGGATATCCATATTATATGATAAAGAGCTAACTCTGGCTAGCTTTAAACATTTTTTTCCTTGTTTTATCCCAGCTATACTGAGTATTAACAGTTTTAACTTCTGTAGTTAGAATATCTCCATTTGGTAATTGCGCTACATCTAGGCCATTCTTAAGGGATTCAACAATAAGAGGTGTTGTTTTACAAATATAGTTAATATCAGAAAAGATATCGTCTTTATTCTCATTTTCTACATATAAATCATTTTTTTCCAAATTATTAGACATATATAAATTAATAATTAAGTTAAGTAAAACTAATGGTTTAACTATAACATTTTTTAGAGCAAGCATCAAGAATCCTTTTTAAAGAAACTTATAGAGAAATTGTCCTACCTGAACAATAAAAAACAGAGTATAATCAAAACGTTATAAAACAAGCAATTAATCGCTAGAAAATCAAATTTTTTATGGATAATAATATAAATTCAGTAGTTCCGCTAAGGGAAGTATTTAAAAAAATTTGTTATTTCCTCTTTAGCAAGCACAAATGGAAGGTGGCTTCTTTAATAACAATAATCTTCGTTTCAGGAATAACTACCTCTATTGACAGTATTTTACTCCAAAAACTCACCGATCAAATAGAACAATATTCAAACCATCATATCCATGAATCTAATTTAGCAGTAATACTACTCAAGTGGATAATAATATACGCCTTATGGTGGGAAGCATTAAATATTACTTGGCTTATCTACAACTACATATATCTAAAAACGTTACCTAAAGTCAAAGCCCAGGTTATTAACGAATTATACGATCATGTCCAATACCATAGTTATAGTTTTTTCCAAGGTAAATTAGCTGGAGAAATTACAAATCGAATTACTGAAGGTTCAAGATCATTAGAAATGATTTTTACTCATTTAAATGAAGATATTTTAAGAAAATTCTCAGTCATTATCTTTGCGCTAATAACCATGTATATAGTACATTATGTTATAGCACTTATATTTTTAACTTGGCTCATAATATTTGTTAGTACCAGCTTATATTTTGCCAAAGATATACATCACTATTCAGCCATATACAGCAATAATAAGTCTTTAATCTCGGGGAAAATAGTTGATGCTATAGCTAATATTTCAGTAATAAGAATGTTTACCTCCCACAAATTTGAAAAAAAATATCTTTTTACGCAAACAGAAAAAGCAGCACTTAGCGATCAAAACATGTTATGGTTCATGCTTAAACTTAGATATGGCCTTGGTATATCATGTACAATTATGATCGCTGCCATTGTTTATTATATTGTTTCTCTAAGAGGACAAAATATTATAACAATCGGCCAGTGTGTTCTGGTTATTACTTTATGTATTGCAATTACTGAGGATATATGGGACTTAACAAAGGAATTTGGGGATGTTTTTGAACAGATAGGGGTTTTTAGTCAAACCATAAGTTTAATTCAAAAATATACAATTACCGATGTAGAAAACGCACAAACATTAATCATAAAACAGCCTTCTATTGAGTTTCAAAACGTCACCTTCTACTACCAAAACCAAGATAATATTTTCAAAAACAAATCTGTAAAAATTGACGCTTATCAAAAAGTTGGTTTAGCCGGTTTTTCTGGTTCTGGCAAAACTACTTTTACTAACCTGATAACAAGGCTTTTTGATATTGAAGAAGGAAGAATATTAATTGATGGACAGGATATTAAGTTGATAACACAAGATAGTTTGCGCCGAAATATTTCGATTATCCCACAAGAGCCTATTCTATTCCACAGATCCATTATTGAAAATATAAAATATGGTACTGAAAGCGCAACATTTGAAGAAGTTGTTGCTGCCGCAAAATCAGCTTATATACATGATTTTATAAACAAATTACCAGATGGTTATAACACCCTTTGTGGCGAAAGAGGTAACAACTTATCAGGAGGGCAAAGACAACGTATTATAATTGCTCGAGCTATACTTAAAAATGCTCCTATCCTAATATTAGACGAAGCAACAAGTGCCTTAGATAATCTTACTGAAAATCTAATTCAGAGGTCACTTAAAACTCTTATGAAAGGTAAAACAGTTCTCGTTATTGCTCACAGGTTATCTACTTTACTGAATATGGATCGGATTCTGGTGTTTGATAATGGTCATATAGTTGAAGACGGAATTCATAATGAATTGAAAACTAACGGTAAACTATACCAGCAATTATGGAATGCGCAAAAAGGCGGATCAATAGCAGAATTATATTAGGTACACTATTTAATGATAATTAATATTATTTCTGTAGGCAAATTATCTCCAGGGTACAGAGGGCTAGCAGATCATTATTGCAAAATGATTAAATGGAAGGTAAAAGAAACAGAATTAAATTATAATAAAAAATTATCAGAAAACCAGGCTAAGACTTACGAAGCTAAATTAATTAACAACCACATAAATATTAATTCATATAAAATTGTTTTGGATGTACAAGGACAACAGCTAAACAGTCAGGAATTTAGCTTGTTATTTAAAAACCAGATGATGATAGGACAAAATATAGATATTATAGTCGGCGGGGCTTTTGGTCTAGACGATTCAATTACTAAAAGTGCTCACATCAGATTAAGTCTCTCGAAGATGACCTTACCCCATCAGCTAGCTAAACTTGTTTTACTTGAACAAATATATAGATCCCAAACTATATTAGCGGCGCACCCTTATCATAAATAATTAGTTTATAGCTAACTGCAGACCTTCGGTGCTATAAATAATGAAGTAAAGCACCTAATAGGGGCAAGCAATGAATTACAACATCCCCCTCGTGTTACTCAATCTGCAATAATTGCATCAAAAGCAAACAAATTGAATATACCAAAAAAGTTTACTCTAACTTGTGCCTTATCAATATAAGGTACAAGTTAGAGGAGGAATTGATTAAGCGCTTTTCTGGCTAGTGGCACTTATATTTAATTAAACCTTTTCTCTTTTACTGAAGAAAAGCACTTTTAGGACATATAAAATAAATATAACTACAAACCAGTAGATAATAATTTCTCCTGTTAAAAGCAACGAGCCATCTTTACCAATTATTTGCTTGAATAATAGCCATATCGAGGCAATAAGGGCTGTTGGCGCTATTATAAATACTGCTGGGCACTTAAATGGCCTTTCCACATTTGGCAAACGAAGCCTAAATATCATAACTATGATAGCTACTACCACATAATCAAGCAAAGCTGCCATACTAGAGAGTTGCGCCAGTATAGAATAAGGGCAAAATGCCGCCATAACGGCAAATATACTTGTAAACATTATAATCGTTATGTGAGGGCTATCATATTTATGATGTAACTTTGCCATAAACTTGGGTAATAACCCATCCCTTGCAATTACATAAAAAATACGTGATTGACCGTAAATATTCATCATTATAACAGTAGTCATACCGGCTATACCGCCTGTAGCAACAAGAGCAGAACCAATATTACTGTTATTAAATTTTAAAGCATGAGCTAGAGGCTGGGCATTATTTAATTCCGCATAAGGAATTATTCCAGTAGCTAGCCCCCCTACAATCATATAAACAACAGTAGCTAAAACTAGTGAACCAATAATACCGATCATAAGATCACGTTTTGGGTTTTTACATTCTTCCGCTGCGCTCGCAAGTACCCCAAATCCGGTAAAAGCAAAAAACAAAATTGACGAACCGATTAATACATCATCAAAACCATTGGGCATAAAATTTTCCCAGTTTGTTGCATCAAAATGAGGAGCGGCAAAAAGCATGAAAGCAAATATTGCTATCATTTTTATAAATACCAAAATGTTATTTAACCTCTTGCTATCTTTAGTACCAAAATATAACATAAATCCAGCAAAAATTATTATAGTAAAGGCCGGAATATTAAATACTCCTCCTTCAAAAGGAGATTTTCCCAGCTGTTCAGGAAGATGATACCCAGCAGAATCTAGAATTCCCTGTACGTAAGCTGACCAGCTACCTGCCACTGCAGAAGAGGCAAAACCAAGTTCTATAATTATTAAACTACCAATTAACCAGGCAAATACTTCTCCAAATGCTACGTAAGAATAAGTATAAATACTACCAGAAGTCGGAAGCATTGTAGCAAGTTCAGTATAAGCTAGGGCTACAAAAATACACGTACATCCGGCAATTAAATAAGAAAGAGTTACAGCGGGGCCGGAGTACTGCGCAGCAACCAATCCTGTTAAAGTAAATACGCCAGTACCTACTATCGCTCCAAGGCCTAGGAGTACTAGATCAAAAGCTGATAATGTTTTATCTAGCCCACTTGAACTTCCTGCTTCTCTTACAGATTCAAAGCTTTTTTTCTTCAAAAAATTCATTTTTCCCCGTTTTTAGTTTTTTATAATTATTGAATATCCCTAGTAATCCATCCACCACCCAAAACCCTTGTATTATCATATAATACACATGCCTGCCCTGGGGTAATTGCTCTTTCAGTCCCAAGAATATTAACTTCAATTTTATCATTAGTAATAAAATTGATTTTAGCCTGGATTCCAGGAGTAGTAGACCTAACCTTAGCGACAATATCAATTCCTTCAGTATTTACATCACCAGCAAGCCAATTTACTTCTTTTATAATGAATTTAGTTTTAAATAACGCCGATTCTGGGCCAATATATACTGTATTTGTTTCAGGGTCAATTTTTATAACATAAATCGGTTCTCCGTATGAAATACCAAGCCCTCGTCTTTGACCTACTGTATAATTTATAATTCCTTTATGCTCCCCAAGTTCAAAACCGCCAATATGAACGAACTTACCTGGCTTCTGCGTTGACGGACGCATTCTAGTTACGATCTCACGATAGTTGCCACCTGGCACAAAACAAATATCTTGGCTATCTGGTTTATCTGCTACTTCGAGTCCATATTTTAATGCTAATTTTCTTGTTTCTTCTTTAGTATATTTACCGAGAGGAAAGTCAAGGAAATCCAGCTGTTCATTAGTTGTAGAAAACAAAAAGTAACTCTGGTCTTTATAGGGATCTAAACCTCTATGAAGCTCCGAAGTATTATGGTTGATAATTTTTTGCACATAGTGGCCAGTAGCAAGCGCATCTCCGCCAAGTTCTTTTGCAAATTTTAATAAATCTTTAAATTTGACAGACTGATTACAGCGTACGCAAGGTAAAGGGGTTTCACCTCTGGCATAACTATCAACAAAATCATCAATAACTTTTTGGCGGAATAGGTTTTCATAGTTTAGAACATAGTGAGGAATGCCAATCCTATCTGCAACCATTTTGGCATCATAAATATCTTGTCCGGCGCAACATGCACCTTTTTTTTGTAGAACAGCCCCATGGTCATATAATTGCAAAGTAATACCTATAACTCTATGGCCCTGCTCGTGCATCATTGCTGCTACTACCGAGCTATCTACTCCTCCAGACATTGCTACCACAATAGTTTTAGACATAATAAACCGTTTTTCCTCAAGGGACGAATTATATTAAATTTAAGTAAGAATTGCAAGGATCAAACTTAATCTACTATACCACACAATAGGATTGTATGGTCCTAATCTCGCCCTTATCTCCATTTGCACGCTGGATAAAATTACCGCAAGCCGTACTCGATCTGCAAATAGCGATGCAGGTTACTTCCATTTTCTTTTAACCACAATTTAGCAGTTTTATATTCAGGGCAGAGTTTTGCCACCAAATCCCAAAAAGGCTTACTGTGATTCATCTCTACCAGATGGCACATTTCATGTATTATTACATAATTTAGTACTTCCTGCGGCGCAAAAACAAGACGCCAATTAAAGCGCAGGATTAAGTTACTCGAACAACTTCCCCATCTGGTTTTGGCATTTGTAATCTTAATTCTAGAAAACTTTAACTGATACTGCTTACTTAAGCGATTAACAATATCTGTTATTTCTACAAGTAACTTATTCTGTAAAAATTTAACCAAGGTTTTGTTGTGATAAGTCGGTAATGAATCTACATGAATTACATTTTCCTTAATGTGCACCTTGTTGCGAATAGAATCAACATTTAATAGTAAATACTCCTTTCCAAATAAAGGAATATTTTTAGTATTCACATAATCTTCTTTTTCTGAAACTTGTAGTTTTCTTCTAATCCAATACTCTTTCTCTAGCAGAAATTTATAGCCGGCGCTAATATTCTTATTAGGTAAAACTAATTCAACATTTTGCCTCTGTATTTTAATAATAATACGTTTAGCTTTGGAACTCTGCCTTACTTGAACATCAATAGGATCACCTAGCCTACCTAACCTAACAAAACTGGGTTCTAGTTTCTTTTTAGATTCCATTTTTAAAGTAAAATTGTTTTTAAGCTGAATCTCAAACACTTTACGATTCTGCAATAAAATAACATTATAGTTAAAAATTTTCTATTGAGAACTATAAGTATATTCTGAAGTATGGAAGAACTAAATTCTCTGTTTACTTATCTTAAGTAGATTGGAATTTGACAATTATTTATAGAACCAGTAAGATAAATACCTTTTTACTAGCCACAGTAAATAAACATTTAATTTACTAACACAAGATAGTCAGTTTATGAAGCTTTTATCCAAAGAGCAGGTAGGATCGTTATATGCTATTAGCTCTGGTTTATGTTATGGATTTTTAGGGTATTTCGGTGTTCAACTTTTGAAGTCTAATTTATCTATTGCAAACATGCTATTTTGGAGATTTTTAGTAGCGACTTTTTTCACATTTATTATATTAATGTTTAAAGGGAAAAATATTTTTCAGCCGTTAACAGAAAACCTTAAAATAATATTTTATGGTATAGCCTTTTATGGCACCTCTTCAATAACATATTTTATCGGTAGTAATTATATCGGCACTGGTCTTACCATGGTTGTATTCTTTATTTATCCAGCAATTGTCATGTTATTTAACTGGATATTATATAATGAAGGCATAAGTAAAACATACTATTTAGCTTTTTCTATGATAATAGTTGGCATACTCCTCTTAGCAGACTTACATGAATTAAAACTTGATTTTTTAGGAATAGGCTTTGGAATTTTATCTGCAATTTGCTATGCATGTTACGTAGTAGCCAGCAAAAAAAGTAATGTTTCCCCTCTAATTTCTACTTCAATGGTATTAATTGGCTGTAGCATTGCATGCTTGATTGTCGCATGTTTTGAAGGTAATTTTGTTATTCCAGATAGAAATAACTGGTTAAATATAACTTTTATGGCAATTATTTGTACGGCCTTACCAATATTGTTATTATTAAAAGGGTTAAAATATATAAGTTCTGAAAAAGCTGCTATAGTATCGGTTCTAGAACCGGTATTCGTTTTACTGTCTGGTATTATACTTCTGGGCGAAACGGTAAGTGTTATGCAAATATTTGGCACAATTATCATTTTATCAGGAGCGGTGATAACCTTATTTAGCAAAAATTCAACTAATCAAAAATAGCAAATAATAACGCATCGCTCTTTCTTGAATTAACAAATTGAACTGTAACATCAGAATTTAAAAGAGCGTACTTTGAGGCTTTCACTAAAGGATCAGTCACAGCCACTTCAATAGTACTGTTTAATAAGTCATTTAATTCAGTAACAGATGAAAGAGTAGCAACATTATTTATTAGAAAGTCGTTTTCGCACATTATAATTAATTTATTTGCATTGACGGCAGTTGCAGCCATCGCTGAAGTAATATCAGTATCTAAAATTGCTGTCTTCCCCTTGTCAGTACAAGCTACCGGTGAAATTATTGGAACGATTTTAGTATCTTCGATTGCTAATAGAATTTCGGGATTAACTAATAACGGTTCACTCGCATAAAGCCAACTATCGTTAATTGCAATATGGTTAGACTTTTTAGCTACTAACAGATTCCCGTCTTTACCAGATAAACCAATGGCCATAACCCCAAGAGAACATAACTTTGATACTATACGTTTATTGATATGACCGGAAATAACCATTTCAAACAATCCAGATAATTTATCATCTCCAAAATGTGGGCTATATTTTTTATCATCTATACCAAGGAGTTTAAGCTGTTTTGTTAATAAATTACCGTATTCATGGATAACAATTAAATTCAGGCCGTTATCTACTAAAATTTCTAAATTCTCAGCAAAGTTAGAAAGCAGGATTTTATTTTCAATGATTACCGACGATAAGCGTATCACTACGCTCATGTGTTTTATTAAATTACTACGTTCAATAATTTTTTTTATAAGCTGAGCTTTACCTGCTCTAATATTTTGAACAAGGAGATTTTTCTGATTATTTGACGTATTGCGCCAAGCTAAGTTGAAGTTCTTTTGCACCTACACCATTCTTGCTACTGGACAAAACAACATTACATAATAAGTATCCTAAACTTGCAAGATAATTCTTGATTTCCACTTCAAAGCCTTCTTTGAATTTTACCTTATCTGCTTTTGTAAATACTAATTGTATTTGTTTATCATATGAATGTAACAACTGAATTACTTTAAAATCATTTTCTTTAATACCTCTTCTAGCATCAATAAGCAAATTGACCAATTTAAGTGTAGGGCTGTTTTGTAAATAATGAAGTATCAGTTTTTCCCAATTTTGCTTTTCTTCTACCGGAACTTTAGCAAAACCATAACCAGGAAGGTCTGCTATAACTAATTTTTCTGCGATTAGAAAAAAATTTATCTGCCTGGTTCTTCCCGGTGTATGTGAAACCCTTGCCAAATTTTTTCTCCGGCAGATAGTATTAATCAAACTAGATTTGCCTACATTTGATTTTCCAACAAAAGCAACTTGGGGCAAGAACATTTTCGGTAATTGGCTTGGTTTTGCAGCTCCAGCAATAAATCTTGCTTCCTGCCTAAATATCTTTGTTCCTAGTTCATTGGCCATTCTTATCCAACTTATTTATGTAAAATTGCTGAATTATTGAGAGAATGTTATTCCACGACCAATAGATCAAAAGCCCTGCCGGAAAACTGCTAAACATAAACAGGAACATAAGCGGCATAAATTTCATAACCATAGCTTGTACTGGGTCAGCTGGCTGCGGACTCATTTTTTGTTGCAAATACATGGTTAGTGCCATAATTATTGGCCAAGCACCTATCATCAGAAAAACCGGAGGCGTAAACGGTAACAAACCAAATAAATTGAATATGGTGGTTGGATCTGGTGCGGACAGGTCATGAATCCAGCCAAAAAATGGTGCATGGCGCATTTCAATAGTTACATACAGCACTTTATAAATAGAAAAGAAAACAGGTATTTGAACCAATAATGGTAAACAACCGCTAACAGGATTGACCTTTTCTTTTTTATAAAGGCTCATAATTTCTTGATTAAGGCGCGTCTTATCATCTGCATACAGTTCTTTCAAACGCTCCATTTGTGGCTGAAGGTTTTTCATTTTTTTCATTGATCGATAAGATTTATTAGCTAACGTGAACATTGCTAACTTAATAATAATTGTAACGATCATTATACTAATACCGAAATTACCTACATATAGATAGAAAAAATTCATGGCATTAAATATAGGTTTAGTAAGAATATAGAACCAGCCAAAATCAATTGCTCTATCAAACAATTTGATATTGTATTGATTCTCATATTTATCTAGCAAATCAACTTTTTTAGCACCGGCAAATAGCTTATGTGTTACTTCAAAACTCCCTCCGGATTCAATAATCTGAGCGGTTGAAACAAAATCAGCTTGATATTTATCCATACCTGATTTAATTCCATAAATAAAATTTGATGAATACTGATAAGAAGGATCAGGGATAAAGGCTGCAAGCCAATATTTATCTGTAATGCCTAACCAATCTACTTTATTTTTTGTAAAACTTTGTTTTTTCTTATCTTTTATATCATCGTAATTATATTCTTTAAGTTCACCATTAACAGCTCCTATCATTCCTTGGTGAAGAATGTTTACCATCCTTTCTGATTCATGGCTATAGGTGCGATTTATCAAGGCATAATATTGGGTCTGCATAGGATGGGAAGAATGGTTAATGGTTATCTGCTTGATAGTAAACATATAATTATCGTCAAGCTCTACCTTAACCACAAATTTTATCTTTTCGGGATTAGTCCAAGTAAATGTTATAGGTTTATCCGGTGAAATAATATCACCATCTGCCTCCCAAATAGTTGAAGAATCAGGAAACTTTACATTTTTATTATTTCCAAGCCACCCTATCTCAGCAAAATAAGCCTCTTGTGCCGCTGAAGGAGAAAAAAGCACTACCGGAGGACTATTTTCATCTAAGCTTGTATGATATTTTAACAGCGTTAAATCGTCAAAACGCAAGCCCTGTAGTGATATAGAACCGGAAAGTACAGTAGATTTGATAGGAATCCTTTTTGATAAATTTAATGCTTCGTGGCGATTAACTACTTTATCAACGTTAGTTGATTGCGTTTCTTTTTTTACACTTTCTAGAGTTTTAGTATAATGTTTTTGTTCTTCGGCAAGCCGCTGTAATTTTGGTTTTTCGTAAAAATGCTGCCAGCCAAATATTATTAGTACCGACACCACTATAGCAGTTACCAAATTTAGAAAACTATAATTCATATTGTTTTGAGAATTTATTTATACAGTCCTTGGATTTTTATAAGATTTATAGCAAATAATCAAGCTCTTTGAATTAAAAAGCCTTAAACTATCTAAAGGTTACTAAATAAAACCGATGCCAGATTAGTAACTTTTCTATAGGTTGATGCACTTAATACTTGCACGCAGCCTTTAAAAATATTATCTTGGAATCTGGCTAGTGTCGGGCGTTTAATTTGTTTAGTTGGTCAGGTTCGAAAGAAAGCAGCCAGAGCAAAACCTTAAGCGGGTCGGTACTAGCTTTAAATACAAATCACTTAAAAACCTATGGCTAATAATTCGGCACGTTACGTCCCATTTGCCAGAAAATACAGACCAAAAAATTTTAAAGAGCTATTGGGCCAGGAAGTACTTACTAAAACTCTGAGCTATTGCATAAATAATAAAAAGCTTACAGGCGCACTGCTACTTACCGGTATTAGGGGGGTTGGCAAAACATCTTCAGCCAGAATAATAGCTAAAACCGTTAATTGTACTTCTTTATTAAACGATGATTTAAATAATGCCTTCCCGTGTGAATCATGCAAAAACTGCGAAAGTTTTAATAATAATAATCATCCTGACATTATTGAAATAGATGCAGCCAGTAGAACAGGTGTAGATGACGTTAGAGAAATAATAGAAAGCAGTGAATATCGCCCGTTACTCGGCGAATATAAAATTTTTGTAATTGACGAAGTTCACATGCTTTCCAAGAACGCATTTAATGCTTTGCTCAAATTAATAGAGGAACCTCCTCCCCATGTAATATTTATTTTTGCCACAACTGAAGTACAAAAAATTCCACTAACAGTTTTATCCAGATGTCAAAGATATGATTTAAGGAGACTGTCAATCGAGGAAATTTTGGTTCTCCTTAAAAATATTGCCCAAAATGAAAATTTAAAATTAGAGGAAGAAGCGCTAAAAATAATTGCTCTAAAATCTGAAGGCTCTGCAAGGGATGCAACGGGAATACTTGATCAGGCATCCAGTTATATTCACAACGTAAGCCAGCAGAATGATATAATAACTGCTGAATCCGTCAATAAGATGCTTGGCCTTGTCCAGATCAGTACAATTCTAGAATTGATAAGGTTAATTATTGAGGGTAATACTAAAGAGGCGTTAAAATTACTTGAAGAAATATATATGAACTCTAGCAACCTAGAGCATTTTGTCGAGCAAATTGCAGATTTGATTGCTAGTTTGACCAAAGAAAAGGTAATAGCGGGTTTCCACGAACCCATGTATAAAAATTATGGGAAAGAAATTACTGATATTTTATTGAAAATAAGTTTATCCAGACTTAGCATCCTATGGCAAATATTTAGCAATGGCACTAATCAAATAAAATCTTCACATAATGAGTTAATAACTGCAGAAATGCTTATTATAAAAGCAATATATTCCTGTAATATACCTGATATTGAGAATCTTTTAGATAAATCCAGCCAAATTGCAGAATTTAATGTAGAGCAGACAGCACCTTCAACAAATCCAAAAACAGAGATAAACAGAAATATTTTTGATTTTTTGAAATTTTGCCATGGCCAAAATGAAATGGAATTATACTATGTATTGCTTAATGAAGTAGAAGTCAAAAATTTCACCGAGCCATTAATAGAAATAGCCGCTAATAGCAAAATTTCTCAAGAAAAAAACCTTAAATCAATGTTACACAAATGGTCTGGGATCGAGTGGAATATTGTAATATGCAAACAGGATAAAATAAATAGCTTAAAACAGGAATTACTTAAAAAAGCAAAGGCAAGCGAAGATTTCACCGTTATAAAAAATAATTTTCCTAATGCTGATGTTTCCGATATAATTCTCAAGTCATAATTTGTCCAATTTATAAAAAATAAAGGTATTTAAAAATGAATATTAACCAATTGATGAAACAAGCACAAGTAATGCAAAAAAAGATGAAAGAACTGCAGGAAGAAATTGCCAAAAAGGAATTTGAAGGCAAATCCGGCGGAGGGCTTATTTTAGTAACCATGAGCGGTAATGGTGAAATGCAAAAAATTTCTATTGACCCCTCTCTCCTAAAACCAGAAGATAGAGAAATTTTAGAAGATTTAATAATTGCAGCCTATAATGATGCAAAAGCTGATCAGGAATCAAAAAGTAGCATGACGGGCGCATTTGGTAATTTTGGTGGGTTACCAGGCATGAATTTACCATTTTAGCAACATATTGGTTTAATCAATCTATTAGCAGCTAAAATGGTAATGACCAAAGAAACATCAGGGCCAGATCAACTGATTTATTTATTTTCTAAACTTCCAGGACTTGGAACGCGATCAGCAAGAAGGATAGTTCTCCATTTGTTACAGGATAAAGATTTAAGGCTCAAAGGACTCATCGAAGGCTTACAAGACGCTGCTGCTAAAATTAATTGCTGCACTATTTGCAATAATATAGATTATAGCTCGCAGTGTAGAATATGTCTTGATCAGCAGCGAAGCGATAATATTATTGCTATAGTTGAAACAGTTGCAGAATTATGGGCTCTCGAGCGTACGGGCCGTTTTAAAGGACGATATCACGTTCTTGGTGGTACTCTTTCCATTAGTGCCAATCGCAGTCCGGCAGATTTAAAATTGCCCAACCTGTTATCTAGATGTAATAACCACCAAACTAAAGAGTTAATTATTGCAACCAATTCAACCCTTGATGGACAAACTACGGCTTATTTTATTACTGAATATTTCAAGAATTATCCAATCAAAACTTCAAGACTGGCAAGTGGTATTCCAATAGGAGGAGAACTTGATTATTTGGATGAAGGAACACTATGGGCGGCTTTTGAAAGTAGGAAACCTTTTGAGTAGTGTATAATCCATCCCTATCTTAGCAATTTCTTTTGCAAAGGGTAATTTGATTGACTATATATTATCATAAACTGACATTACTTTCCCTAGCATTACCTCAAGAGAAAAGTTTTCTATAGTGGATTTTCGTGCTGCTGCTCCTATTTCTTTAGCTTTACCCGTACCTAACATTGATAAACAATACTCAATTTTATCAGCAAGTTGCTGACTATCTGCCGGCTCAACATGAAACCCTGTTTTCTCATTTTCGATAGTTTCGGCAGCTCCGCCAATATTTGTAGCTATTACCAATTTTTCCATCGATTGCGCCTCAATGATTGTCCTACCAAAAGCTTCTGGCTCTATTGAAGCAGAAACAACAATATCAGCAATACCGTATAAATTTACTATATTAGGTTCACTTCCAAATATTTGGATTTTATGCTGCATCTTATTTTTATTGATAAGGCTTGCAACTCGCTGCACATATAACGGGTGTTTAGCTAGGTCACCGGTCATAATACAGTAAAAATTGAGATGTTTAATTTTACTTAGAGCTTCCACTAAAACCAGCTGCCCTTTCCACTCAGTCATTCTAGCAGGTAATAGGATTACAGGTGCATTAGCAGGAACATTATATTTAGTTCTGTATTTTAGCAATACGTCTTCATTTACTTTATCTTTAGTAAATTCTCTGTAATCAACTCCTCGGTGGATTAAAACAATTTTCTTGGGATCAACTTTGTAATTCTTTATAATATGCTCTTTTACAAACTGAGATACCGCAATAACTACAGCCCCTTCCGTCATTATACTATTGTAGAATTTTTTAATTTTAGTATGAAAATTATAAACTCCATGAAAGGTGGTAACTAATTTAATACCAGTTGCTTTTGCTGCCATAAAACAACTCCATGCCGGTGCTCTTGATCTAGCATGGATTATATCTATTTTTTCTTCGTCTATTATTTTGGCAATTTTTTGGGAATTTAACCAAATAGTTATTGGGTTCTTACTAGCTACATTTAATTTTATATGTTTTGATCCTGAGGCTTGCAAAATTTTAACAAGCGGGCCACCGGCGGATATAACAATTGATTTATACCCAGACTCAACCACTTTTTTAGCAATTTCCAACGTTCCTCTTTCAACTCCTCCAGAAACAAGCGCAGGAACAACTTGCAGGATAGTTTTTTTGTGATATTCTTCAGTAGACATAAAAATAATTACTGCCAAAAACAGATAAAATGAAAAAGCTTTATACTAGCGACAAAAAAAGATTCCTTGCATATCATAAACAAATTGGTTCAAAAAATAAAGCCCCTTATATTATTTTTCTTCACGGGCTAATGTCTAATATGAACGGCCATAAGGCTATAGCAACCGAAAAATATTGCCAGGAACAGGGATATAATTTTATTAGATTTGATAATTTTGGTAATGGTAGCTCTTCTGGTGAATTTATTGACCAGACCATCAGCGATTGGTTATCAGGAGTAAATTTAGTCATACAAGAGCTAACTGAAGGTCCAGTTTTATTAGTAGGTTCAAGTATGGGAGCATGGCTTGCCCTAATTGCTGCAAAATTAACCCCCCAAAAAGTAATTGGTGTAATAACCCTAGCTGCGGCGGCGGATTTTACTAAAGAGTTAATATGGGATAAATTTACAAATGAAGAAAAAGACATTATTAAAAAACAAGGTATATATGATGTATGCAGTAATAACCCGGAATGTAACGAATCTTATCCTATTAGTTATAATTTAATAGAAGATAGTAAAAAATATCTTATGCTTAGCAAGCTATCTGAAAAAAACATAGATATTTACTGCCCACTACATCTTATCCACGGAGTACAAGATATTGACGTCCCTTATACCATTTCTCTGAGAATAGCCGAAAAAGTAGAATCACAAAAAGTAGTGGTTAAGTTAATAAAAGACGCCAACCATAGACTTTCGAGAGAAGAAGATTTACTAATATTATACAATTCAATAGAAGAAGTGCTTAAATCTATAGAATAAGGTCGTTTACCTAATTATTTATTGGCAATAAAATAAAAAACTTTTTTGGAAAAAATTTAACTAAGCACTTTTACACCATTTTCATAGGCTAATTTATTGGATCGGGCTAATTGACAATATCCCTTTAGGAAGTTATAACCTAGATATTTAAGAGTAAGATTAGTTGCTTGAAGACAAGAAAAATATAAATTAATGTCAGAGAATTCTCAAAAAAAAGGATTAGCCATAATCCTTTCTGCTCCTTCTGGTGGAGGAAAGTCCAGTATAGCTAGAGCCTTATTAGCGAAAGATACAACTTTAGTTAGGTCTATTTCTGCTACTACTAGAAAACCACGGCCCGGAGATATTGATGGAAAAGATTATTTTTTTAAGTCAAAAAATGATTTTTTGAAAATGATAAATGAAGGTAATTTACTTGAATATTCGGAGGTATATGGCAATTTGTACGGCATACCTAAAGATTTTGTTGAAACTCAGTTACAACAAGGACATGACATAATATTTGATATTGATATCCAGGGAGCACAAAAACTAAAAACTATCTTACAAAATGCAGTTGTTAGTATATTTATTTCCCCCCCATCTATTCAAGAACTCCGCAAAAGATTAGAAGCACGAAAGCAGGATTCTCCGGAAGAAATTGATTTAAGGGTAAATTTAGCTACAAAAGAAATTGAGCACGCAAAAAATTACGACCATGTAATAGTTAATAACGATTTTTTAACTAGTGTAAACGCTATATATGACTTCATTAAATCTGAAAGGAAAAAAAGAGAAGTATAAGTGAGAAAAGAAAAAAAGAAAATAATCGGCGCATTTTTAGGTACTGTAGTTGAATATTATGATTATAGCCTATATGGTTTTTCTGCTAGCATAATAGCCCTTAAATTTTTTCCCGAATTAGAGAAAATTCAAAGCCTTATGTATGTATTTGGAATTTATGCAATTTCCTATATTTCGAAACCTTTAGGATCGCTGATATTTAGTTTCATAGGAGATTTTTATGGAAGGCTAATATCTCTTAGGATTACAATAATCGGTATCGCCATTCCTACTTTTACCATAGGAATTCTCCCTGATTTTAACAGCATAGGGGTAACTGCTGCTTATATTCTAATTATCTGTAGGTTCATGCAAGGTTTTTTCGTAGGAGGAGAATATGATGGAGCTGCTATTTATGTTATCGAGCATCTCGGCAAGAAATATCATTATACTGCTTCGGCAATTACTAGAGCTTCCGGAGTAATTGGATTATTATTAGGTATTGCAGTTACCAATCTCTTTAACTCATCGCTATTTCCTAATTGGGCTTGGCGTGTACCATTTATTTTATCGCTTCCGCTTGCATTTCTTACTATTTACTGTAGAAAATTTTTAACCGAAACCCCTGATTTTAGCAATTCAATACAACAAAAAATTGAAATTAATAGATTAGCTTCATTTATTAAACACAATAGCTTAACGTTGCTCCTGGCCATATTACTTGCTGGAGGATTTGGCGTTACTTATCAGTTATCTATTATTTTTATGAGACAATATCTACCGATAGTTATGCCAGCTACTAGCACCATTATAACCAGTTTTTCTATTTTTATAGTTTTTATATTTGGAGTTTCAATGCCAATTGCAGGTTTTCTGGCCGATAAAATCGGGGAAATGATCGTTGTAAAGATAAGTCTATTGCTTACGTTAACTGCAAGTGGATTATTAGGAATAGCCATTTATTATCAACTAATGAACTTAGCATTAATTTCTACAATTATTCTAGCTATATCGGTTGCGCCGTTTAACGCTTTAGCACATGGAATAATTATCAAAGCGTTTTCAGTAAACGAACGTTACAGAGGTATTAGCCTTGGTCATACTATAGGCTCAATGCTAATGTCTGGTACAGCTGCATATATCTCTTTATATTTTATGAATAAGTATAAAATTATGCTGTTCCCTATAATATATATAGCCTTTTCTGCCCTGCTGGCTTTCTTGGTAATCTATAAATTCTCCCAAAAACGTAAAAGCCATTAATTGAATCAATTATTATATCACTTATTAGAAATAACTAGCCTTATAAAAAATAGTTAACAACTACAGAAAAGGCCATATCTTATCGATTTTCTTTATAATTTCGTCATTCATTTTAATTTTTTCTCCCCACTGCCTTGAAGTTTCTGGTGTGATCTTATTTGTAGCATCGATACCTAATTTACTTCCCAGGCCAGACATAGGAGAAGCAAAGTCCAGATAATCGATAGGGGAGTTTTCAATAAAAGTAAAATCACGCTTTGCATCGGTCCTGGTAGCCACTGCCCACATAACTTCCGACCAATTGCGAACATCTATGTCATCATCTACAATAATAATATATTTTGTATACATAAATTGCTGCAAGAAAGACCATATACCCATCATAATTCGTTTTGCTTGCCCGGGATAAGTTTTTCTTATAGAAATAACTCCTATTCTATAAGAACAACCTTCAGGAGGAAGCCAAAAATCCAAGATTTCTGGAAATTGATTCTGAATTAAAGGTATAAATATTTCATTTAATGCTTCTCCCAGGACGGAGGGCTCATCAGGCGGTTTACCGGTATAGGTGCTTAAGTAAACAGGGTTTTTCCGCATTGTTATGGCTTTAATTTTGAATACTGGAAACAATTCAACGTCATTATAATAACCTGTATGATCCCCAAATGGCCCTTCCGGCAAGTATTCATCTAAACTTACATAGCCTTCTAAAATAATTTCAGCATTAGCCGGTACTTTTAAATCAATAGTTTTGCACTGTACTAGTTCAATAGAACTACTTTGCAACAAACCGGCAAAATTATATTCAGACATAGTATTTGGAATTGGCATAACAGCGGCGAGAGTTAAAGTTGGATTTGCTCCAATTACAGCAGCAGCCGGCATGGGTTCTTTTAGGTTTTGCCATTTAGTATGATGTGCAGCTCCCCCTCTCATTTTAAGCCAACGCATGATAAGTTTATCTTTGCCTACCACTTGCAACCGATATACGCCGAGATTATAACTATCTGTTTTATCACTGCCAGTACCTTTTGTAATAATTAAAGGCCAAGTAATTAAAGGACTTACGTCAAGTGGCCAACATTTTTGAATCGGCAAAATGTTTAAATCCGGTTCTAGAATAACAACT
Source organism: Candidatus Megaera endosymbiont of Mesostigma viride (assembly GCA_020410825.1). Taxonomy (GTDB): domain Bacteria; phylum Pseudomonadota; class Alphaproteobacteria; order Rickettsiales; family Rickettsiaceae; genus Megaera; species Megaera polyxenophila. The sequence goes on along the minus strand of CP084576.1, from coordinate 1,315,013 downwards.
TCCTGGCATACTGCTTTTTTTACATTTTTAGGGGACATCGATAATATTCTTTTTGCAATCGGTAACATAGAGAATGTTTCTTTAATAGAAGATGGCGGTTCAGGGTTTTTTAAAAAGGCTAGTAATTTCCCGAATTGGCGAAGCTCTGATTGCGACTTTAAACCCAGAGCCCAGCTTATTCTCTGGGGATGAGCATATAAATTAGTAACAATTGGGAATTTAGATTTTTTACCATCTTCCTTAATAACATTTTCAAAGAACAATGCAGGACCATTATTATGTAGAAACCGCTTACTGATTTCTGTTACCTCAAGCTGTGTTGATACTACTTCTTTAATTCTTTTTAAATGGTTATTTTTCTCTAAATATTCTAAGAAAGCAGGCAAATCTTTAAAGTTCATATAGTCGATTTGTTAATTTTCCAAATACTGAAAACTATACAAAGGAATATGTTTAGGTAACAGGCAAAAATATATGTACCTTCTTTATAAGCAGCTTTTTGTAAAGTAAAGTGAAAGTAAGCAACTATTACCAGAGGTAAAAAAGTATAAATCATTTGTTTAATGTTAGATTTCCTACTATCCTTATTCGTGGTGAGAAACATACTTAGTGCTAAAAACACTAGAGCATAATTAAATGAAGGCCAAATTAACCTCTGATGACCGTCTACAATTAACCTCCTCTTGCTTTCCTCAGGTAAATTATTAATAGGTTGTAACATCTCTGGTACATAAAGCTCTAAACTTGTTTTACTACGATCATTTTTATCAGGATCATCATTTTTAATCGCTATTAACAACTGATCAAAATATAATTTTGTTATGTTCTGATTATTATCAAAAGATTGTCTAAAACCTTGCCTTAATTCGAACAATGGTATACTATCGTGTATTATTATTTTGCCAGTTTTAGCAAACAAAACCGTACGATCTTTCGGAATTCTATTATCAAATAAAATTACCCCTTCCAAAGTACCGTCTACATTTTTCTTATCAAGGTAAATTGTAAAATCTTGAGATATTTGGTTAAACACTTTTGCCTCAATGATATTTGTTGATACATAATTTTGGCGAAAATTATTAAGATCATCTTTTAATTTACTATAAGACAAAGGCATTAAATATAAAGATATATAGTAAGAAACCATAGTTATGCAAATAACAATAAGAAGTGCCGGCTTTGCCAGGGAAAAATTACTAAGGCCAGCTATTCTAAGTATGATTAGTTGTCTATTTTCTTGTAGCTTGCTATAAATATATATTATTGCTAGCACAGAAATAAAAGGCGAAATCATAAAAAATATCGAAGGTATTATAAGAATAATTAGGCTTAGAAAATCAATTAATTTTACTCCTTTCTCTAATAGATATAATAACTTCAATATCTGCGTAATCCACACTAGGCTAGTTAGCACAAAACTTAACGCTATAAAAGGGTATAGGATAGTTTTCGCAATGTATTTTTTATAAATTAACATTAAAAAAATTATTTAATTTGTTTCACCTAGAGGGAAGTTAAGGTGGCCATGGGATATTGATTCTATAGTTACAAAATCCAGATTGTTTAGATTTGCGCTTAATTTTACAAAAACTCCATCATTATTAATTTTGTAAACTTTCCCTACCAAAATGCCATAAGGGTAGATTTTACCATCCCCAGAAGTATATACTAATTCACCCACTTCTGCTTTATGTTCTTCTGGAAGATAAATTAATAACATGTTATTTCTCTGATTTGCTAAAATACCTCTTTCTCTAGAAGATGAAGTAATAACTGGTACCCTCGAGTTAGGATCACTCAGTAGCATTACGGAAGAATAATTATTACTTACATTTATAATTCTTCCAACAAGTCCCTCTTGATTTGTTACTAAATCATTTACTTTAACCTTGTTATTCTCCCCCGCTTCAATCACAGCAGAACTAGATAAAGGCGTAATATTTGCCCCTACTAACCTGGAAGTTATATAGTTACTTTCCGCCCTATCTGTTACTTTTAGTAACTTCCGGAGTTCATTATTTTCAGATAAAACATTTATTGCAGTTTTTTCTAAATCAGTCATCCTGGCTAATTGCAGTTTTAATTTTATATTTTCTGCCTCCAGATTACGAAAATAAGATAATCTATTGTATAATAATTCAACATTTTCTATTAGATTATCAACTATTAAAGACCCCGTAGATAGTAAAGTACCGTATACTTCAAGTGATGACTTAGATATAGTTTTTATAGGAAAATATATCAAATAGGAAGAGCCGCAAATTAGGAATATAATACAAAACTTTTTAAAGAGAAATAAGGTAAATCTGGCTAATTCAATAAAATGATTTTTAGTTCTTATCCTATTCTCAACTAGAGCCATATCTAATCTTGTTTAAATAATACATGTTTTAATTTTGAAAAATCTTCTAAAACCCTGCCAGTACCAAGTGCTACACAAGCTAAAGCTTGATCAGCTACAAATACTGGTAATTTCGTAGCTTCTCTTAATACATGGTCTAAATTTTTCAGAAGAGCCCCACCTCCTGTTAGAACTATCCCTTTATCTACAATATCAGATGATAATTCAGGCGGAGTGCATTCAAGGGCAATTTTTACTGCTTCCACTATCTGACTAATAGGTTCAATTAAACTTTCAGAAACTTGTTGCTCATTTAATAACATTTCTTTAGGTATTCCATTAATTAAATCTCGCCCTTTAATTTCAACCTCTCGAAATAGGCTATTTGGTGCAACATAAGCTGTACCGATCTGTTTTTTTATTTTTTCAGCCGTAGATTCACCAACCAATAAATTATAATTTCTTCTAATATAGGAAATAATTGCTTCATCCATTTTGTCTCCACCAACTCTAACCGACTTTGCGTAAACTATTCCACCTAAGGATAAAACAGCAACTTCTGTAGTACCACCACCTATATCTACAATCATGGAACCGGTAGGCTCTGTAACCGGCAGCCCAGCGCCTATGGCAGCTGCCATAGGTTCTTCAATCAGAAAAACATCGCGTGCTCCAGCGCTCTCTGCAGCTTCTTGGATTGCACGTCTCTCTACAGGAGTTGACCCAGACGGTACACATACTATAATCCTTGGACCGGTTAATGTTCTCCTATCACTTACTGAGCGAATGAAATACTTAATCATTTCCTCTGCTCCTTTAAAATCAGCTATCACTCCGTCCCTGAGTGGTCTTTTTGCTTCGATATCCGCCGGAGTCCTCCCTAGCATCATTTTAGCCTCATGGCCGAAAGCGTAAGGCTTTTTAGTACCGTTTTGTTCTATTAAAGCTACCACTGAAGGTTCATTTAGTACTATACCTTTACCTTTTACATAAACAAGGGTATTTGCAGTTCCAAGATCTATAGCAATGTCTGCTGAAAAGCTATTAATAAATTCCAAAAATTTCCTGATCATTATCCGTTATACCCTTAATTATCTAATATCTCGTTTTCTCAACAATTTGTTAAAAAATAGAGTATATCAAGATTCATGAAAATGTAAAATGACAAAATTACCGATTAGACTTATTAATGAAACTGGCAATAAAACTGCAAACATTGGAGCAAGTCCGCTATATGCCAGAATACGAAGGCTGATTTCTAATGCAAAATAAGTGACAATCCCAACAATAACAATAAACGCCTTATCTTTAACACCGGAATTATTTCTATTGTCAAATTTCAGAAACCAGCAAGCTAAAAGTGCCATAGCAAGGGTCGCAAGTGGTTTAAATAGTTGTTTAAAAAAATAGATTTGATAATTCAAAATTGGAAGCCCGGAACTGACCAATTTGTTGATTAGTTCCGGTAAATCCCAAATAGAAACCATTTCTTGTGCAGTGAATCTTTGGATCAAGCTATTGAGTGATAAATTGGTTTGTAAAGATAGTTCATTTAGCCTGAAGCTTTTATTAAGAGTAGTAACTAAAGGATTGTAAACCTTAAATTGATTATTATCTAGTTCTGCGTAAGAGGCATCAATTCTCTGTATTAATTCATTTTTTGAATCAACCCCAATTATAGTAATATCGGAAATGGATTTTGTTGATATATCAATTGATTTTGCTTTAATTATGCGTTTCGTATCTTGGTATTTTTCGCTGAAGTAAATATCTGTTTTAGAAATAATAAGGTTATTATGTAAAGGACTATTGTCTAATTTTGCCTCTATCCTTTCATATTCTCTCATAGCATAAGCTCCTAGAGGATTTATTATTGCTGCTATAATAATGCCAAAAATAAAGCTCATTACAATTGGTACGGCAAAAATCCGCCACACTGGAGTTCCATTACTGACGATCACTATTAACTCATTATGTATAGATAAAGAGCTTAAGAACAATATAGTACTAATAAAACCAATTATAGAACTGATTTCGTTAAATAGATAAGGTATCTTCAGTAATATTAAAAGCCAGAAATCTTCAGACTGAATATGCACAGATTTAAATTTCTGTAATATACCAAAAGCACCTGAAATAACCAGAATCGCAAATAGCACAATAGAGGTTAAGAACAAATACCACGAAAATCGGCGCATTAAATATTTAGTGAGGATTGGAGAGGTTAGCATGAAATTAAATTTGTTGATTTTATGCGAAGCTGGAAGTCGATAAACGAAACTTTATCTTAACTCTCTAAAAATATCAGGTGGTGGGCCCGGCAGGACTTGAACCTGCGACCACTCCGTTATGAGCGGAGCGCTCTAACCAACTGAGCTACAAGCCCTAAAAATTCTCTATCTGCAATTATTACTTATACTAACGCTTTTTTTAGTTTCTTATATACTCGCCTTGAGATAAAGTCCAGAAATTTTTATCAGGTTTTTATGTTTTATTATTATTAAGCACGGTTACCCCAAGCGTTCTTATCCAATTTTTAAGCAATAAACAATCATGTGGCGCGGTATATACAACGTAACCGCACCATAAGTTTATAATAGCAAAATTTACACTTTTTAGTAACAGATAACTAGTGAAAAGTGAGTTTATTAAGTAGGTTTTAACGTTCTTCTACCAATCAAACTGAAGTAGCAACCATCTGATACCAAGAAAATATCATTTTACGCTAACCCCAGGCTTTTTGGTTTACTATATTTAAGCCACAGGTCTATCATCAGTTTTGTGATGATTAATGCGCCGTACATTGAAGAAATAATTCCAATGGTTAAAGTCACTGCAAAACCTTTAGTTGCTCCAACTCCAAATGTATATAATAAAAAAGCAGCAATTAATGTAGTAATATTTGAATCCATAATTGTTGCAAACGCTGATTCAAAACCAACTTTTACAGCATATAAATTAGAACAGCCCTTAGCCACTTCTTCCCTAATTCTCTCGTAAATCAGCACATTTGCATCAACTGCCATGCCTATTGTTAAAATAATCCCGGCAATACCAGGTAGAGTTAGTGTTGCCTGTAACATTGAAAGTAATGCAAGGATAAAAAATAAATCTATTACAAGGGTAATATTAGCAAAAATTCCAAGAATGCCATAAGAAAGAGCCATAAAACCCACCACCAATAGAAATCCAGCTAAAGCAGCTACTTTTCCTGATTCAATAGAATCTGCACCTAAATTCGGGCCTATTGTTCTCTCTTCTACTACTTTTAATTGAGTGGGAAGTGCTCCTGCTCTAAGTAGGAGCGCAAGTTCAGAAGCAGAATCAATCGTAAAATTACCAGAAATAATACCGTCTCCTCCTAAAATTGGTTCATTAATTATCGGAGTACTAAGAATTTTTCCATCCAAAACAATAGCTAATCTCTTGCCCCGATTTTTACTGGTTACTTCAGCAAACTTCTTTGCGCCAATATGGTTAAATGAAAAGCTTACAGCAGGCATTGAGTCCTTATTAAAAGAAACAAAAGCATTATTTAACTCATCTCCACTAACAATAACTTTCTTTTTGATTATAATTAGCTCCTGCTTACCGCTCTCATCAGACTTAACCACCATTGATCCGCTCGGAATATGACCATGTATGGCTTTTTCAATATTTGCCGTTTCATCGACTAGGTGAAAAGTAAGTTTGGCAGTCTTCCCTAATAAATTTTTCAGTTTTGCGGGGTCATCTTCTCCAGGAACTTGCAGTAAAATATTTCTAACACCTTGTCTCTGAATTATCGGTTCTTTGGTTCCGGTGCTATCAACACGCATTCTAACAATTTCAATAGACTGGTCAATAACCTTGTCTTGCAATTGATTTAGTTGATATTCGTCATAACCAATTATTACTATATTACCGTTAATACCCACATCAAGATTTGGATCGATCTTCTTAACAATTTTTTTTACCTCTGTAAAATCATCTACTGATTTTATCTCAAAATTTATATTGGCTTTATCAATTACTAGGGTCTTGTACCCAACTTTTTCCTGACGTAAATATTTCTTTAAACTATCGGCAATTGATTGACCTACACCATCTAAATAACTTTCAAAGTCAACATCAAGCAACAAATGAGATCCTCCACGTAAGTCTAGGCCTAAATTTACCTTATCCCCGGGTAACCAATTATATTTTTTTTCAGTAAAATTCGGTATTACATAGAGAGTGGCAATAATGATAAGTAAGAAGGTTAATGCTATTTTCCAAGTAGATATGCTTTTCATTTCATCCCTTTAAATTATTTGATGCAGAACAACCCTTATACATTCTCCAATGAACTACAAAGAAAAATAAACCGGTAATAAGCCAAGTAATACAATTAATTACGGCGCTAATAGCATCGCCTTTAATTCTATTTATATAACTTTCTCTCTCCGCAAGTCTTTTTTCTACTAGTGAATTGGGATCAATTATTTGCCAACTTTCCTTATTACTAGGGTCACTCCGCTTTTGAGAATCAATATATTTCTCATTGCTAGTAAATTTATCTAACTGATTCATGTATTTGTACTCCGGTAACAGAATATCCGTCGCATTACCAAGCATAATACCAATAGTTATCATCATTACTATAGATGCTATTAAACACACAACTAAGCTATATAGCTGCACTAGGTTTTTGAACATTATAAAATTATGACCTTTGCATTATTATTCAGCCTTATAACAAATCATTTATTGCTTAATTTATCTGCATCTTTTTTCTTGGCCAAAGATTTATTATCTTTTGCCTCTTCTTTTTTTGGCCGGCTTAATATATCAGAAATAGAGGTTTTCAACATTTTGATCTCAACATCTTTAGCAATTGATATATGTACCGTATTGTCACTATCATTAATCTTACTAACAATACCAATAATGCCAGAATTTGTTAATACTTCTTCTCCCTTTTTGACACCAGACACTAGATCTTGTTGGGCGCGGCGGCGTTTTTCTTGTGGACGAATCAATAAAAAGTAAAACACAGCAAAAATCAAAACCATCGGCACGAGGCTAGTCCAGCTATTCCCCAGCGATTCAGGAGCTTTTGGTAGAGCATCACTATCCTGCAAAGTAACAGTATCTGAGGAAGTAGCCTTTGTTAAACTTTCTTGTGCATAAACGTCATTAATAAACATACTATTCTCCTTAAGATTTAAATTTATTTTCAGTAATTATACAGTTTTAGCCTTTTCTTTCAATTGCTTATTATGCAATTTGTAATACTCGCTTTTTAAGTTAATCAGTTCTTCATGTGTACCTTGTTCTTCTATTTCACCATTTTTCATGACGATAATTTTGTCTACATCCCTAATACTTGCAAGTCTATGAGTAATAATCAAAGTAGTTTTTCCTTTGCGTAGATTAGTAAAGGAATGTACTATCGATTGTTCAGACTCTGGATCAAGAGCACTTGTTGCTTCATCAAATAGCATAATTGGTGAATTTTTTAAAAATGCCCTGGCTATGGCAAGTCGTTGTTTTTGTCCACCAGATAAAGTACATCCACCTATACCTATTACAGTATCATAGCCGTCAACTAGCTTACTGATAAATTCATCTGCATCTGCATGCTTAGCAGCATCGATGATTTCTTGACGAGTGGCCGCTAAATTGCCATAGGCTATATTTTCTGCAATACTAGCATCAACTAATATAGTATCTTGCGAAACCATGGCTATTTGATTTCGCAAATGGGTAACTGAAATATCTTTTATATCATTTGAATTTATTAAAACTCTACCTTCCGTTGGGTCATAAAAACGTACCAATAAATTGGCCAGGGAAGTTTTACCACTACCAGATTTGCCAACAATCGCATAAGTTTTTGCTTTTTCTATTTTAAGATTGACAAGCTTTATAGCTTCTTTTTCTTCAAAATTTAATGTAATCTTTTCAAAAAAAATCTCCGGACACCCAAAATCAGGTTTTAAGGCATTGGCATTATCTTGAATTAATGGTTTGGTATCAAGAATATTAAATATTCTATTTGCCGCAGCAAGTCCTTCCTGTAAATTTACATTAAGTGATACTAAACTTTTAAACGGTCTATAAGCAGAGACAAAAGCAGCAATAAAAGTAAATAATTCACCAATTGTCATATCACCAGATATCACCTGAAAACCGCCATACCAAAGCACAAACGCAATAGCTAAACCACATAAAAACTCCATAACCGGAGAAGTTAAAGAATCAAGCATTGCAGACTTTTTATAAAAAGATAAAATTTTTGTAGTTATCTCTTTAGCTCTAACAGATTCTATTTTCTCTGCGCAAAAAGATTTGATTATTTTTATGGATTGAAATGTTTCATCCAATCTGGCAGTATAATTACTTAATTCTTCCTGAGCATCTCCTGTTACCCGGCGCATTTTCCTTCCAAGTTTTTGAACAGGATAAATTGCAATTGGGAAAGCTAGAAAAACAAACATAGATAAAAATGGTTCTAAATTAAACATTATAATAATCAGAAACACGACTGAAAGAAAGTATTTAGCACAACCGATAAGCATATTCGAAACAGCACCACGCATTAATATTATATCATTAGTAAAACGCGAAATAAGCCGACCGGAAGATTGAGATTGAACATAGGCAAGATCAGCATATAATAGATGTTCATACATTTGTATTTGCATGTCAGTCAATATCTTCTGACCGACATATTTTATTAGATAACCCTGATAATACTCAGCTATGCCCTTTATTACATATACTCCAAGCATTAAAAGCGGGATGATAACAAGCATGCGCATATTGCGAGCAACTAATATTTTATCAATTGCCGGTTTAGTTAACCAAACCACTGCCGCAGAACACGTAGCTACTACAACCATGAAAAAAATAGCGATAAATATTTCAGATTTATAAGGTTTAACATGGTTAACCAAAAGTCTTTTTATTACCGCTGATGATTTAAGATTTTGCTGCAACATTATTAAATATGTTTGATGGATAAAGAGCGTTTTATTAATTATAACTATTTCTTCAATAAGGCAATAAATAAAATATTAAGCATCCTCATATTTTATACTTTTATACCTTAATAGTTTTACGCTTATAAGGCTATCAAGTCTATTCCAGACAATAACCAGCTGCTCTTATAGTTCTAATTACTTGATTACCATCATTTAGATTCATCATTTTTCTAATACGGTTAATATGCACATCAACAGTTCTAAAAGATATCTCTTTATCTACGCCCCATACATAATCAATTATTTGTCTACGGGAATAAATATTATCTGGATTCGTTATAAACAGCTGCAACATCTTAAACTCAGTAGGTCCAAAATGGACCTGTTTTTGACCGTGAAAAACTTTATAAGTAGCTAAATCCATGGTAATATTTTTATTTTTAACAAATTTATTTTGAAATACAGGATTAGATTTTCTAAGGAGAGATTTAACAGTAATCATAAGCTCATTGGGGGTGAAGGGCCTAAATAAAATTTTATGAGAATTATCACCATTGATATTATAATGCTGGACCGATTCTCCTTGATTAACCAAAAAAATTATTGGCAGGCTTTGCAAACCTTCTATTTTTTTTAACCGACCAGCCATTTCAATTGCTGAAACATCCTGTAGTCTAGAACTAATTATAACGGCATTTGGCATATTTACATATGCCAATCTTAGAGCTGCTTCTGAATTTCTGGCTCTTGTTACATCAAACCAATACCTCTCTATAGTATTACATAAAATAGCGTTCATTTGATCGTCATGTTCTACAACTAGAATTTTAGGTGGTAATTTATCTGACACTTTAAACTCTCCTTAAAAATACATTCGCTTAATTAAATAAAATGTACAAAACATTACAAATACCTTACAAATTTATAAACAATAGTAACATTCCTTTAAACAAAGCACTTTATACACTGATTTAATAAAAATGACAGACATTTTTGCATTACGTAATAAGATTATGCTTGAATAAATCAGTTTAAATTGTTATAAATACGCTTAATTATTTAATTCAGTAGATTTTGGGAGATTCTTTAATATGGCTTTTTATGAATCAATTATCGTCATTCGTCAGGACGTTTCGTCTTCAGATGTTGATAAAATAGCCGACGATTTCATTAAGATTATCAAAGACCATAACGGTAATGTTCTTAAAACCGAATATTGGGGTTTAAGAACCCTTGCTTATGAAATTAAAAATAATAAAAAGGGTCATTATTATTTCATGGGGATAGAAGCTGATAATATTCTGGTAAAAGAACTTGGAAGAAAAATTAAATTAAGCGAAAGTGTCATCAGATCTTCTCTCGTTAAAGCAAAAGAAATAAGTAAAGAACCTTCACCAATTTTAAGAACAAAATCACTGGAACTTGAGGAAACAGTTGATGTTACTATAACTCAACAATAAGAATAAATATTAAATAGATTACTTTGATGTCTTACGAAAATAATACGGATAACTTAGATTACGATTCAAGATCAGGTACAGATAAGAATAATTCGAAAATGTTTTTCAGAAAACGTAAAGGATGCCCTTTATGCTCAGATGGATCACCAGAAATAGATTATAAAGACCCAGAACTTCTTGGAAAATTTATTTCAGAAGGAGGAAGAATGTTACCGAGTAGAATTACAAATGTGTGTTCTAAACATCAACGTAACATAAAAAAATCCATAAGACATAGCCGTATTATTGCTTTATTACCTTTTGTATTCCAAGGCAAATAATAAATTCCCTTTTGATTTTATGTCAAAAGTTATTTACACTTTATTTTAATTAATGTTAGTTTTAAGTCCATGCAAGTCATTTTAATAAAACCAGTTAGAAAACTAGGAAAAGTCGGTGAAATAGTTAATGTAAAAAACGGTTATGGCCGGAATTTTTTAGTTCCTCAAGGCATGGCAATAAGGGCAACAAAAGAAAATTTAGGTAAATTTGCTGCTCTTCAACGGAAACTTGAAGAAAAAAACACTGAAGAAAAATTAAAAATGGAAACCGCCGCAAAAGCGTTAGATGGTAAACATTTAACTTTTGTCACCCAATCCGGAGCAGACGGTAGACTGTTTGGGTCTATTTCTTTAAAATTAATAGCTTCTGCCCTTTCTGAGCTTAGTGAATATAAACTTAATTATTCAAACATAATCCTTGATGAACCTATAAAGGTTAATGGTGTCTTTAAGGTTCAGGTGATGTTACACCCTGAAATTTTTGCATCCGTGTTAGTAGTTGTAGCAAAATCAGAATCAGAAGCCCAAGATGCCCTAAGTGAATACAAAGAAGGCGGGAAGAAAAAATCTGATGATGAAAAAGAACAAGAATTAGATCTAATTGAAAAAATTAGCTAAAAAATAAACCTTACAAGTCAATTAAATTACTCATAAATTTGGTTCAACACTCTTATCTCATTGTTTATTGGCCGGACTCAGGCTCAGTAATATAAGCAATTTTTTTAAATTACTTATTATATGTCTCTGTGAGGTAATATTATTTTCCTAGTAACTTGTATCCATATTATTTTTATGGATTTGTACTATTATATGTTGTATTATGCCATTAATTTTCTAGCAGTAATTATTTTAATACCTTAAAATGCAGTTATTTCCATTAAAAATCTTTCCAAGTAATACTAATTTTGATTTTATGCGAGTCAAAAACCTTAATTATGCTTTATCTGTTTTTTTATTTATTCTTAGCTTAGTGTGGATTGGTATTTATAAATTTAATTTTGGTATTGATTTTGCTGGAGGAATCAGTATGGAACTGCGCATTAACCAAACTCCTGACCTAGCTAAAATGCGTATGATACTTAACGAGCTTAATATTGGTGAAATAGTGCTGCAGAATTTCGGCAGCGATAAAGACATTTCAATTCGTGCAGGAATTAGCAGCGAAGAAAATTTAATGCACAATATTGAGCTTATCAAGTCTGCTCTAAAACAAAACTTTCCATATGAAATTGAATATAGAAAGGTAGATTTTGTTGGACCACAAGTTGGTAATCAGATGATACAATCAGGAATTATGGCAATGCTATTATCATTTTTATCTATTATGGTCTATATTTGGATAAGATTTGAATGGCAATTCGGCATAGGTGTTTTAGCTGCATTAATACATGACGCAGTTTTAAGCCTCGGGTTTTTAAGTGCTACCAAGCTTGATTTTAATTTAAGTACAATTGCTGCTATTTTAACTATAATAGGGTATTCGGTAAATGATACAGTAGTTATTTATGATCGAATTCGGGAAAATTTACGCAAATATAATAAAAAAACTATTGGTACTATAATTAATATGAGTGTAAACGAAACACTATCTAGAACAACAATAACTGTATTTACTACACTACTTGCAAACCTTGCTTTAATACTATATGGTGGTGAGGCAATAAAAAGTTTCAGTGTTTTAGTATTTTTTGGAATATTAATTGGTACTTATTCGTCTATTTTTATTTCTGCTCCAATAATTACATTATTTAATTTTAAAAACTTAAAATAATAATATTTTATGAGAATTTCAGCAAATGATATAAAATCTGGTAATATATTAGATTACGAAGGTGAATTATGGGTTGTTTCCAAAACCCCTGAACATACAAAACCTGGAAAGGGCGGAGCTTATGTACAGGTAGAGATGAAAAACTTGCGCACCGGTAATAAATTAAATCAACGTTTTAGCTCCAGTGAAAGCGTTGAAAAGGCTTTCCTTGAAAGGAAAGAAATGCAATATCTATATAAAGAAGAAAATCTTCTGGTGTTTATGGATCCAGATTCCTTTGAACAAATAATGATCGATCAAGAATTAATGAAAGATAAATTACCATTTTTGGCTGATGGAATGAATGTGGAAGTGGAATTTTACCAGGATAAACCGCTGGGTATTATACTTGCGCAAACTGTTATACTAGAAATACAGGAAACTGACCCTGTAATTAAAGGGGCTACTGCAACCTCCTCTTACAAACCAGCTATAATGAACAACGGGTTAAGGGTAATGGTCCCCCCTTATTTAGTAAGTGGAGAAAAAATAATAGTTAAAACTGAAGACGCTACTTTTGTCAAAAGAGCAGAGTAATGCAGAATCAAGTTGTTTTAATTAACGATGCCATAAGAGAAGCCTCTAAATTTCTGCACCGAGATTATTTTGAACTGGAAAATTTGCAAAGTTCTGCCAAAAGCCTAAGAGTTTTCGTTGATAAAGCAAAAACCCGAGTTACAGAGAATTTACAAAAATCGCTTAGTAAATATTATAAAACTATTATTTTCGACTCTCCAGAACTGGACTTATCGGCTCTAGATTTTACAGGGTCTGTAGCTCTTGTTGATGCTTTAGATGGAAGTTGTAATTTTGAAAGAGCCATTCCTTTTTTTGCCTTAGTAGTAACAATTTTAACAACAAAACAAGGAAAAATCTCTGCTGAGAAAGTAGCAGTTAACTTTCCTATTTTAGGTGACACCTATTATGCAGAACAAGGCAAAGGAACTTGGCTTGAAAGGCATTCTTTTAATTTTGGCGGTGGAACTATTAGATTAAGGGTATCAGTTAATTCTAAATTAGAACAGAGTTTAGTTAGCTGTAACTATCAACAGCTAGAGCTGGCACAAAAAATATCCACAAATATAAGGATTTTCGAGTCATATGCTTATCAAATTGCTCTCTTAATTAGCGGTAAGTCCGACATCGCCATATTAACAAATAAACCAATGAATCATGGGCTTGATTTATTAGTTCGTGAAGCTGGAGGCGTAAGCTACAGCAAAAATAACTTTTTTATTGCTTCTAATCACCAAATTCAAGAAAATCTAAAAAAAGCCTTATTTTAGGAAACTAACTAAACTTAGGTGCTCTTTCCCCGTTACTTTATCATTCGGATAAGGACATTATCTTTACGTACAAAGTGATGGTATAATCCAGCACTTATATGTAGCACTATTAAAGCCGCAAACACAAAGGCACTAACTCCGTGTAAATTATTAAAAAAGCTGGCTAAAACAGGGCTTTTTTCCAGTGGCGGTATTAAAAATAGATTAAAAATATTTATTTCGTGTCCGCCAAAACGTGACATTAAAATCCCACTAACCGGCATCAAAAACATAAATATATACAGCAGAAAATGAGTAAACTTAGAAGCTAATTTCTGCCATAATGGTAAATCAGCTGGTAATTCTAACTTTACATTAATCAAACGCCATAAAACCCTTAACGATACCAAAAACAAAACAAGCACACCCGTTGCTTTATGCATACTATATAGCTGCCACTTATCGGCTGATGGCAGCATCGATACCATAATAAAGCCAATTACTAACAAACCTACTATGGCAATACCAATAAACCAATGGAATAATTTAGTAATCAACCCGTATGATGATAAGGTATTTTTTAGCATCCCTCCTCCAAATAATTATCATTAATCAGAGCTTATTTTTCTAATATATGCAATAGATTTCAGTTTATTGCATATATTTTCAAATATAGGTCGTGGTAAAATGCCTTTAGTAACAATTTCTAGGTAATTATTCTTAATAGTGATGTTAAATGACGGTTCGGTAAAATTAAAACCATCAATATCTTTGGCAATCCTTATAAAATAACCAAGAATTTGGCTATTTTTAAAGTCCTGTTTGCACAGAAGTTTTTTAGAAATTTTGATTAGTTCTATATCGGGTTTAAAATTTGAAGAATATGATAGTATAAGTGCTATCATCAACCTGTGGCGATGAGTAAAAGGAATTTCTGAATTTAAAATGAATTCGGAAATTGCCTTTGGCGAAAGCGTTTGATCAAAATATTTGTTGAGCGACTGTAAAATAATTGCTAACTTCAAGACCTGATTTAGATCTTTTGATTCTTCAATCAAAGGTTCTATTATTTCGTAATATTTGTCAAAATTTGTTGTCCCCAATTGGTACTTACAACAATAAATTACTTTCTGTAGTACTATATCCTGATTTTTTTCAATTTCAGGCAGCATTTCGTATCTTACTCCCTCCTTCAACCCGAATATGGAAACAATTATATTTTTAGGTTGAAAAACCTCTAACATTGCCTGCGCTACAATTAGTGCATTTGGATTCAGAGTCCTACTATTTAGCTTAAACTTATTACGTTGAAATTCTTTAATATTCTTTAAGTACAAACTAAAATCCTCTTTTGAAATGCTGAGATTGTGCAAATTTTTTAGGGGGTATTTATTGAATTCGATAAAAAAGCGACAAATAAACCTTAGAGCTCCGCCAATTAAATATAAATTTTCATATTGATAATTACCGTATTCAACTCTAATAATTCTAGTTATATCTTCTAAATTTTGTAATTTCCTGGTAGTAATTATTTTAGTACCAAGAGCAAGAGAACTTAATTTACCGATTACACGGTTATTAATTTCTATCAGTTCTAAACTCCCCCCACCTAAATCAGCAGCTACGCCGTTTACATCTGAAATACCGGATATCAAACCGACTGCTGTTAAATAGGCTTCCTTTTCACCTGAAATAACTTCAATGGTAAGGTTAAATTTCTCTTTTATAAATTCTATGAAAACCTTAGATCTCGGGTGATCCCGAAGTACGGCAGTAGCAACACATTTAATTTCCGTAACTTGAAGGCTGCTAAATATGTGTAATATATAATTTATTGATAAATAAGCCTGATGTTTTATATCTAGCTCTTCTTGCATAAGAAGGGTTAAAATATCATTTTTAAACTTATTATTAAATATTTCTGGAGAACCAATAGTGTTACTTTCGTGTACTACGGCTCTAATGGCATTATAGCCAATATCAATTATTCCAAGGCGCATTTTTTATTTATTAAATACTATTATTTGTTACGTTATACTTGAAATCTCTAAATTTTCATTTTAGTTTTACTACCCAAAGAAGTAGTAGACCAAAAGCCATTTAACAAACAAATAATAGCTCATACCTTTATTCAATAAAGTTCCGGGTATGTCAAATCTATAAAATTTCTAGTGTAATTCTTAGGCTTAACACCCTTCGTAGAGGAGATTACTACTCTACTGACTCAGCTTCCTCTTTTTTGACATTATTATTCCCTTTTGGGTCATAAGGCTCTTGAGTTGGTATAAATGTAGGCGGTAAAAGCCTACTTGTAAAGAACTTATCTTCGAAATATTTAATTTTCTTTGACTTGATTGGAGGAAAAGATTCAATAAGTATAATTTGTTCGTCCCTTGGAAGTTGTATAACCTCTTGCGGTAGTAGTAATGCTCTTTGTACTTTTGAAACACTTTGCGTTCTAGTTGAAATATTTAAATCAAAAAATAAAGGTTTATTAAATGAAGTTTGTTCAACTGTTTTATTTCCGCATAATTGAGATATTAAGTTTGCTGTTTCATAATTGTTAGCAGCAAAAGTAATACGGAAAGTAGAATTCGACAAGAAAGAATTCATTCCTGCATCTTCATAAGTTCCCTTTAATTGCTGGGTATCTTGAATAATTAAGAATAAGCGTACCCTATATCCCCTAAAATAGGCAATACCAGCCTTGAACTGATCCATTTTTCCGAGCGTCGGGAACTCATCCATTAAGAACATTACACCGTAAGGTTCTTCTTTTGTATTGGGCATTTTTCTGCTCAAAAATTCTGTAGCCTGCTGGTAAAAAATCTGCATTAACCTTTGCAGCCGTTGTATATTATCTGGAGTTAAACCTACATAAACAGTAGTTTTAACTTTTTTAAATTCCATAATGTTAAAATCAGAGGAAGCAGTTGCTGAATCAATTAACGGATTTGCCCAAAGCTCCAGGGAAGAGTTCATGGTAGATATAACCCCGGAACGCTCTTTATCAGCTTTTTGTAAAAAGGCGGCAATATTCATATAAGCAACCGGATGTATTGCATCACCCAGCGTATCAAGTACTACGGCAAGGTTATAGACCACATCATCACTACGCATCGTTCTTACAACTTGACCAAAAGATTTTGTTTTTGTTGGATCTGCAAGCAGGTATAAAACCACCCCTAAAAATAAACTCCTGGCTTCGTTATTCCAGAAATCTTTTTCAGGCATTATTAAATTGGAAATTTTCTGGACGTCATCAACCATTTGACCAGGTTTACTGCTAACCCAATCTATTGGGTTATAACAATGTGTTATCCCATCAGGATTAGAAGGTTCCCAAACATATACTTTTTGACCAGCTTTTGCTCGCCATCCACTGGTAAGCAAGTGATTTTCTAACTTGATATCATGCACCACTACGGAATCTTCCCAGAATAACAGGTTTGGTATTACAAATCCCACACCTTTACCTGAACCAGTTGGAGCAAATAATAATGAATGTTGAAATCCATCAGCTACAAAATATCCCACATCATCCTGGCCAAGCAGCATACCGTGTTTTGCTCTTAAATTCGCTCTCTCAATATCAGCTTGAGAAGCCCAATCAGCTGAACCGTATACAGATTCTTTTGGAAGGAAAAACTGGAGAGCTTTTATTCTTTTAAAGTTCTTAATATAATATAATCCCACCATTATTTCTGGAACAATTATAGCTAGAACAAGCTTGATTTTTAAGTAGTTATATGCCTCAAAACTAAGCTGTGACCACGAGTTTATGAGCCAATAGGTCCATTTGTAAGCTATAAAGATAGCAGTAGAATCAAGACCTATTAACCCAATTTCATTAGTGGCAAAAGCAACTAATACACCATTTAGCCATAACGTACAGAATAATACAAAAGGGTGAATGACCAAATGCCCAAAGATGGTACGTGCTTTTCGTATTATTGCGTTAAATTCCATCTTTTATTCCTCCATATTCTTAAAATAAATTTCAGAAACATATCTCTTACCGCCGCTACCACGCTTTAATTGTACAACAATATCAACAACGGCAAGGATATATTTCTTTATCTCGTCCGGAGGCATTCCAAGGCCAGCTTGCATTACCATTAATTTGAGCTGTTCCAAAGCCATTGACGGCGCATCAGCATGCAAAGTAGAAATAGACCCGGGATGCCCCGTATTTATGGCTCTTAAAAAGCTAAAAGCTTCTGCTCCCCTAAGCTCTCCCACAATAATTCTATCAGGCCTGAGCCTAAGGCAGGCTTCAATTAGGTCTTGAGTTGTAACTTTAGCTCGTCCCTGCCCGCCCTTGGAGGCAAGTAAATGAACCCGGTTAGGATGCTTATGAAGAATTACTTCTCTTGCATCTTCTACAGTAATAAGTCTTTCATGAGTAGGTATTTCTCCTAGAGCAGCATTAGTGAAAGTCGTTTTACCAGTTGAAGTACCCCCGCTTATAATAATATTTTTTTTAGAAATAACGGCATGCTTCATGAACTCTTTGCTTTTTCCTTCTTTCAAATAGTTTCTCAAAATAGCATCATTCTCATCTACTATTTCTTTAGTGCTAGTGTTATCAAATGCTCCTCTTTCCGCATATTGGTCTAGGGATAAGTGCATAGTACTACCCTTCCTTATGGCAAAAGCAGCAATATTAGGCTCAACAGCTGGAGGAAAAACGATTTGAACACGATAGCCATTTGGCAGGGTAGCAGATAATAGTGGCTTTTCTTCTGAGATTACCTGATCAGTAGATTGGGCTATTAATCTGCCAAGACCTAGTAAATGATCTATATCTATCTCAGGTAATGATTCCATTCTAAGATCTCCGGCTTTTTCAACCCAAACCTCTCCTGGTTTATTGATCATAAGCTCGTTTACCCCTTCCTCGGCAAATATATTTTTAAAGGGTAATAGATAGGTTTCTAGTGCTGCAAAACTCATTTCATTACATTCTTAATTGCTGCTTTAGGAAATTTATAATCTTTGTTTACATAAATCTTGATTAAAGTTCCCTGGTCTATAGTAATTGTTGGATCAAATTTCTGTTTTTCCAATAACTCTTTCGCAACATCAGTAATGTCCTTAAATGCCTGAGTAGATGCTGTTTGCGTCTGAGATGGAGTAGTACTTGCAGTACTTGCCTGTGAAGCCGTAGTACAGGCAGTAGTGATAGCACTAACAAGAGCAGCAAGTTTCTGAGCAGGAGTAGCACTAGCCTGCTGGACTGGTATAGTAGTACAAGCTGTATTTATAGAAGTATAAAGAGTTGAAGTTTTATCTGCTATAGCAGTAGGTACAGTTGTACAAATTTGCGTAAATTTCTGATTATCATCAAGCCCTGCTTGAGTAGAAATACTCGTAGTGCTGGTCAAAGCCGCTGAGGCTGCTGCTGATTGAGTCGAAGCAGACTGAGAGCTTTCCACAGGTTTTACTATGGAATCCAGGGTACTTGCAAGTGTAATATTAAATGCTGATCTTAACACAGCATTGCTGAAACGTTCTTTAAACTTGTTGTCTACTCTTCCTTGCTGACCTTTTCTACCAAGACTATCCATCCCTGTACCACCAAAATTTATGGTATACCCCGTTGTTGGCAAATCTATTCTTGTCCATTCAATTGCAATGCGGCCGTAAGCTCCATTAGTCCCAGTATTATATGTGCCAAACACTCTTGAGCCTTTTGGTATAAGTATATTACGTCCCCATTCGGAATAAACATCTCTACTTATAATAGCCCGAATTTCTCCCCCAAAATCTGTATTGACTGCAGACTCAATAATTGCGTCCAACATTTTCCCCCTACCAAGAATAAGGTGCATATCACCCCTTTGCTTAAAATCGGTCTCTTGTTCTACCTGTTCTGGTGTTTTAGGTTTTGGAGCTCCAGCAATCAAAACTATTGCTGATTTTCTTTTTGCTTCTAGCTTTTTCTTTGCTTCATCACTTTGAGATCTTATATCAAGCGGAAGGGTTGGATTAGCAGGTGACAAATTAACATCCTTAGAGCTCTCCGGCATCGGCAAAGGTGTTTTATCTTGAGATAAGGGCGAAGGAGGCATCACATCTTGAGTAGCGGGTACTGGAGGAGGAGGAGGTAATGCTGGGTCTTCTAGTTTTGGAGGAGTAGGAAGAGCTGGTATAGCCGGAATAGCAGTATCAACAGGAATCTGAACTGGTTTTACAACATTATCCGGGATCGGATTGGAAGTCTGTTTTGGAGTATCTCCAGAACCGACAAATAAGTTAAAGAATAAATAGAGAAAAACCCCAGCAACCACAACCAAAATTATTATGCTCTGTTTTGGATTCGTTGCTACTTTAGATAATTCTTGCTCAACTTCAGGAAGATCGGTTTGAACTTTTTCTGGTTCTGCAATGTTATTCTCTTTAGCCATAATTACCTAGCTTTTTTTGGGTATTGGAATCTAACAACATATACCAAATCTTTATCATTCTCGTCTTCCAATTCTTTGGAAACAATGTCAAATTGATAAGTTCTTTTGTTAGTGATAATCGTCATATTAGTACGAATATTTTTTTCCATCGGTTTAATAAATAATTTATTGCCAAGGGGAGTTAATTTCCAAGCAAACGATTCCCCTAGCGTTATTGTTTCTATAGTCTCGTTTTTAGCAAATTCAATATGAGATTGAAAACCATAATGAAGCACTAGCAGATAGACTTCATTAGGGTTATATATATAAGTTTTAATCCTACTATCTGTTGTAAGTGACAACTCGTCACTATCGTCATACATACTTGCATTAGCTACCGAAGTAAAAAGCATTATTATTACAAATAAAATTCTAACTATTATCATCATCTACCCTATAACCTGTTACTTGAAAACCTATTGGATTAGTATCTCTATCACTATCTGTTAGTTCCATTGGCAAGTAATCAAACTCAACAATAGCAATTTTGTTAAACACTTTTCGTGCTCCTGCAGTTTCATTTATAGAAAATCTTAACATAAATTTTTTATCAGCAAGTTTTGACCATGACTTAACCAGTAGAAAAGTGGTATTTTTTTGGCCATATTTGATAGTTGGATTAATTTCGTTATTTTTTAGAGAATTACGATATGACCAATAGACCGAACTAGAAGATAACAACCTGACAGTTTTCATTGCTTCAGTATCAAAATCCACCGGATTATAGGTTTCTCTAGCAGAGACATATCTTTTGATAAAATATTGAGCCAATGAATCATTACCCATAAGAACAGAAGAATTTAAAGGATTAACAATCTTGGCCATTCCAGTTGTATCATCGATTTGTATGACAAACGGATCAAAACGTTTAATATTTACTACGTAACCAACTGCAGCAACAGAAATGATACATAAACATAAAAGGATGAGAAGCAGTACAAATAATAAATTTCTTTGGACTGTTACATTTTGACATCTTTCCTCATACCAATTCCTGATTTGTTTAATAGATCCCTGACCTTCTTCTTGGGTTGCTTGAATTTTGCTTTCTTGAATAAAACCAGATTTTCTTTTAAACTTTTCTAATAGCTCGCTTAACTTGAACATAATACAATTGCCAATTTTGTGATATCTTTAGACAAATTTCACAGACTATAGCCTAAAAACATTTAGATGCTCAGCTATTTGCATCCGTAGATTCATCATAAGACCCTTTGGTTATTGATTATGTATCAGCTAGCAGAATAAAATAAACAAAAAGATTAAAGGAATCTGATTTACTGAGATTTTTTTTATTAGCAGTTGCTTTTAGATTATAGTTTTTCCTATATATAGAGAATTCCTTGCTTTAATTCCTTAATTCTAAACTCTTAGCAGTTTAATAGCTTAAGCTCTGAAGGTTTAGAAAATTATTCGGTTTATTTCATCTTGATTAGTTTGTGACCCTAAGTATATTAAATAATTTAATCTGCCATAGAGAAATATAAAATCATAATGAATAAATTTAAATTCCAGTTAAAAGCAATTAATAACAAAGCACGAACAGGATTTATTGAAACAGCCCATGGCACTATCCAAACCCCCGCATTTATGCCTGTTGGCACACGGGCGGCAGTAAAGGCAATGTTCCCAGAATCGGTAAAGTCTACCGGAAGTGATATCATTCTTGGCAATACTTACCATTTAATGTTAAAACCAGGAGCAGAAAGAATTGCTAAACTTGGCGGCCTCCATAAGTTTATGAACTGGGCCGGACCGATTCTTACAGATTCCGGAGGATTTCAGGTAATGTCATTATCTGATTTACGAAAAATTACAGAAGAGGGAGTAGAATTCAGGTCTCACATTGATGGAAGTAAACATATGCTTACTCCGGAAAGATCAACAGAAATTCAGTATTTACTCGGTAGCACCATCAGTATGGTTTTTGACGAATGCACACCGTACCCAGCAACTTTTAAGCAAGCTAAATCTTCAATGGAATTAACTTCCAGATGGGCAGAAAGGTCACGAAACTCTTTTGTTCAAAGGCCAGGATATGCTCAATTCGGTATTATGCAAGGCGGAATATACCAGGAATTAAGAGAAAAATCAGCTTCTGACCTTATTGAACTTGATTTTGAAGGGTATGCTATAGGAGGATTAGCCGTGGGGGAAGGCCAAGATATAATGTTTTCCATTCTAGATTATGCTCCTGCTTTTTTACCGGAAGACAAACCTCGTTACCTTATGGGAGTAGGTAAACCATCTGATATTATCGGAGCAGTAAAAAGAGGTGTGGATATGTTTGATTGCGTAATTCCAACACGATCTGGTAGAAACGGCCAAGCATTTACCAAATATGGAACCGTAAATATCCGTAATAGTAAATATGCAGATGATAATACACCTCTTGAACAGGATTGTCCTTGCCCAGCGTGTGCTAATTATAGCAAAGCATACTTGCATCATACTGTTAGGGTCGGGGAGATAATTGGCTCAATGTTAATGACATGGCATAATATTCAATATTTTCAAGGATTAATGTCCAGAATTAGAGCATATATTGAAGAAGGTAGGGATTTTGATTTTGATTGTTAGTTATATAAGCCTTTTCTTATTTGGAGTATTAATCGGTAACTTCACTACTACTTTATTTTACCGTTTACCTAGAAATATCATGATTAGCGGATTTAACCAAAAATTGACCAGGCCTCCATTTTGCTCAAATTGTAATCATGTTTTAGTCTTTTACGAATACCTCCCGATTTTAAGTTGGTTTAGCACCCGTGGAAAATGTAATTACTGCCATGCCCCGATTAATAAATCATATATAATGCTTGAAATTTTAATAGGAATAATAGCAATAGTTTTATACTACCTTACTGGTAAGGATTTAGACTATTTTTTCCTTTATTTTTGTTTTGCAGCACTCGCTATCTTAAATATTTTCATATATTTAGACCATGATTTTATTCCAACAAAGATTACTTTAGGTATTATTATAACAGGTATAATTTACCGCACGTTAACCGATCAAGAGATTTTCGCATGGCTGGCAAGTTTATCTTTAGGTTGTATATTAAGCTTATGGATACTTCGCGAAGGGATAGAGGATAAAAGTCCATATAACTATGGTAAACTTTTAGTACACCTGATTTTACCAGCAAGTCTATGGTGTCGGAATGAGGGCGTATTATTTTTTGTAACTAGCATTACTCTTGCCTACCTATTTTCTAAGCTTATAAAGCAGAGAGTATTTTACCCTATCAGCCTGGTAAATTTATTTTTCATTAGTTTATACAACTTTATGGCAAGCAATTAATTAATGAATCCTCTATATACCTAATCCTCCGCCACCCTTCTGGAAAGTCTTACTAACCCGTTCTATCCGTCTAACTTCTGCTTCCCCATAAGATTTTAAATCTGATTCTTTGCCTCCCTCATACTTACTGGCTCGCTTTTCTCCGCCTATCATCATGTTATGAGCATAATTATCTTTTTGAGTTTCCCCAGCTATTCTTCTTGGATTCATTACTTTATAAACCTCATATATAGCAAATTCCTTGATGGTTTTCTTTATGTTAGCTTTTGCCTTGGCATCTAAAGGATATTTATCATTTATACTGTTATTTGCGTCAATATCACGATCCGCCCCTTCGTATTTTTTAATAAGGTTGTGAGTAAATTTACTGATGTCCTGTTCTACCTCCTCATCATTAAATTTGATTTTTTTACCAGTTAATTTATCAATTTTTAACTCACTTTTAGCTAAGTGTTGTTTTATCAATAAAATTAGTTTGCTTTGCATTTCACCAAGCTCATCTGCTTCTTCGATAATGCGATCAATAGCTTTACCAACATTGGCATCTTTCTTTAATTCTTCTAGTATCTCAGCCATTTCTGACTCGTACTTTTCGGAAAGAGAATCATTAAAACTAGCTTCCGATTGGTCTTCCAAAGGCATAAATTATTCCAATTAATTTTTAAGTAAAATGGTAGCTGAAATATTCAATGTTATATCAATTTTTCCAGGGGCAGAAATCGGAGCAGTTATGCTACTTACCACATTTGCTGCAGCTGTACGCATTAATTTAGGATAAGGAACAGGTGGATAACGATTATCGCCTTCAATGTTAATGTTTTTTATCTTAACTTCTTTTAAACCAATAATACCAGCTACTCTCTTAGCATGGGATAATAGTTTGTTGATAGCGTTTTCGACCATGGAGGTACGGGTTTCTTCAATTTTTGCAATGGAAACTTCATAATGTAGGTCGCTCATTACTAATCCTATTTCCTGCAATTGTCCGGATAAAGCAAGTATATCCTCCGTAGATTTACTCTTTATAACAATAGACTGAGACCCTTTCCATAATTCTTTTTCAGTTGCTCCTTGTTTAACTGGTTTGGAAAATTTATACACTGAATACTGTTCGGTAGAAACTTCTATATTTTCCTTCTTCTCCGCTACAGATAACGCTTTTTTCATCATCTGGTTAATTTTATTCTGTACTTCTTTTGCAGATTCAGATTCACTTTCATAGCGCAAATTAGCAATAAGTATATCCGGTTCTACCTGTTTTGTTTCAGTAACGCTTAAATTTAGATATGTACCGTCTTCTTTGTTAACCTCATCACCGTAAGCTTTCAGCCCTATAAATGCAGAAAATATTAATAAAACTTGCAAGAATTTAATATTTATAATTTTGCCCATTTGATCCATCTTTAAAATTTAACTCAAACTTAATATTAAGCTAGTTAAAGCCTACCTCATTCAAATTGTAGCGAGAAAATTAAGTTAATCTAAAATATTAATATTTTTTTTAAGAAAAAACTACTCAGCCAGTTGCAAAATAGACATTTTATGTTAATTCATTAGCAGTGATAAATGTTTGCAAATTCAAAATAAAAAAGCTTACCCCACTCAAGGTAAGTGGTATAATTTATTGAAAGTTAAAATATTCTGATTTTTAAAATAGAACATTTATATGAGTATTCTACAACTGAAAGCTTCAGATCCTACCTTATCAACCTGGGTATCAGCATCAGCTGGTACTGGTAAAACAAAAATCTTAACGGATCGTGTACTCCGCCTTCTCTTGCAAAACGTGCCATTTAACAAAATCCTGTGCTTAACTTTCACTAATGCTGCCGCTAATGAGATGCAGGAAAGGATAATTGCCCAGTTTCAAAAATGGTCACACTCTTCACAAGAGGACTTACTGGATAGTTTGCAAAACACACTGGGTAGAAAACCGACTAAAGATGAGTTAATTAAGGCATCATCACTCTTTGAATTATATCTAAAAACTCAAGATCAAATAAATATTTACACTATTCACTCTTTTTGCCAGAAAATTTTAAAGAAATTCCCGCTAGAAGCAGGAATTTCTCCTCATTTCAAAATTATTGACGAATTCAAGGTTAATAAGATAATAAGAGATATAAAAAGGCAAATATTCAACCTCCCTGAAATTCAGCATGTTATTAATTTTCTTATAGAGAACTTTCATGAATTAACCATCGATGATATTTTTAATGAAATAATTTCTGTAAAAACAAAGATATTAACAAAAAAGCTCACCTCTTTATCTGCCGAAAGCAATCCCGAGCTTAGCGGATTAGAATGCATTAACAATTTAGCAAAACATGATCCAAATATTTCGATAGAAGTTATATCTAATTCTGATATCAAGAATTTAATCCTAGATTCACTTGGAGCTGATCTTGCAAGCATAGATATTAAGCCTTTCTTTTTAACATTATCCGGAGAAAAGAAAAAAAGAATCGTAACTAAAAAAATAGCTTCTCCTGGCTCTGACCTATACGAAGAACTGGAAAAAATTCAAGACCAAATCTACCAACTCGATCAAGTTAAAAAAACAGAAAATTTACTTTTAAACTCAAAATTATTTGAGATATTAGCAGAAAAATTGATTCTAGAATTCGAGTCATACAAAACCAAAAACGCTTTTCTTGATTATGATGATCTAATACTTCATACTCAAAGTTTACTGACAAATTCCACGGCAAAGGAATGGGTACTATATAAATTAGACGGCGGTATAGAACATTTACTAGTGGACGAGGCTCAAGATACAAGTAATAGCCAATGGCGTATAATAGAAGCTTTAGCCCAAGAATTTTATTCTGGAGAATCCGGTAATAACAAAAGCAGAACGATCTTTGTAGTAGGAGACGAAAAACAATCGATTTTTAGTTTCCAAGGGGCTGATATTTCTGCCTTTTCCTATATGAATAAATTTCTAAACGATAAACTAAAAGAAGGGAAAAAAGCTTTCGAAACAATTGATCTTAATGTCTCGTACCGTTCCACTAAAGAAATTCTTACCTGTGTAAAAGATGTATTTAACAAAATAGCAAAAAACAGCCCTGAAGACTTTAAAGCTAATTTACCAGAAATGATACCTTATCGTAATGCACATAATGGGCTAGTTCAGTTATGGCCTTTATGCAGTAATGAAGGCGGTGATGCAGCTGATGAATTTTGGCCCATCTGCCCAGAAAACACACAAAATAATAGCAAGGTTATTTTGGCAAAAAAAATTGCTAATTATGTTAAGGAACAAATAAGCAGCGGCAGGATTTTACCTTCTACAAATAACAAGATATCGCCTCAAGATTTCATGATTCTTTTCCGGAGCAGGGATGATTTTACGGATGAGGTCATCAAAGCTTTGAAAGAGGCTAAAATCGACATAACAGGACTTGATAGAATATCTCTAGCTGACGATCTAGCGGTCGCAGACCTGATTGCTATTGCTAAATTTGTACTAAATCCTGAAAATGATTTAAATTTAGCTACATTAATTAAGTCTCCGATTTTAGACTTATCGGAGCACGAGCTTTATAAACTGGTTATTGCTGCTCGGGCAAATAAATTATCCTTATGGGAATATATAAAATTATCGGAGCAATATTCTTTAATAAAAGATAAACTAGAAGAGTTTTTAGCCCTATATCGCTCTTTTCCTTTAAACAATTTCTTTCCATATATCACTGATGTAATGGATTATAGGAACATCATGAATAAAAATGACGAAGCAATCGATGAATTCCTTAAACTTAGTAATGACTATTTTCTTGAATATGGAAATTCTTTACAAAACTTTATTTATTGGTTTGTAAAAACCCCAATAACTGTAAAAAGAGATACAGAATCATTAAATAAGCTCCGTATCATGACTGTTCACGGCTCAAAAGGTCTGCAAGCTCCGATTGTGATATTATGTGATACTACCAAACTTCCAACCATGAGCGATAGATTCATCTGGGATGAAAATGATCAGTTACTATCGGCAAAATCCTCCTCTTATATTCCAGAATTTTATGAAGGAATTAAAGCAAAAGAACAACATAAAGCTTATCAAGAATATTTAAGGTTGTTATATGTCGGAATGACCCGAGCAGAGGATCATTTAATCATTTGTGGTTATCAAGGTAACAGCAAAATTCCCGAAAATTGCTGGTATGAATTAATAAAAAAATCCCTACAGGAAATTGGCTCTTTAGACACACACGGTATCGTAACTTATGGTGATAACAGTTTAGTTTCCAGTAGCCAAAAACCATCACTTTGCTTGGCAGAAAATAAAAAGGCTGACCAGGGGATAATAAACCCACCAACACCGTGGAAACTAAATAAAACCGTACGTTTATCTTATACAAATATTGAAACTGATACTTCTTATAAAAATACAGATTTACTCGAGTATGGCCTAGTGTTCCATAAAATCCTTGAAGAAGCCATGAGAAATAGAAATCTATCTAGTATTTTCAATCATCCATTAATTACTACATTAGAAAGCTCTTTACAAAAAAGAATAAAAACCAGCCTAGAAAAAATAGCAATTAATGAGGAATTCAACGAATTATCGAAATATGACTTAAAAACGGAATTATCTTTTGGCTATAAAACAGATTCAGAAATAAAAATTGGCAGAGTAGACCTTTTAGTAATTCAGAAAGAGCGAATTATCATTATCGATTATAAATCCGGTAAATCTAGTAAAGGATTAATACCGGATACCTACATCAAGCAATTAAGGTTTTATAAACAAGCTTTTAGAGAAATATATCCGGATAAAATTATAGATTGCAAGATTATTTGGCTTGATAGCGGAACTATAGTAAATGTAGCTGCATAATGCTAATAAAAAAAGGCCTAAGCAACCAAAACCCTACTTAAGCCTCTTTATCTTAAATTAATTATTCTAATTTTAGATTATTTTCAAAAAACTAAGACTCTAATCTTCTTCTTCTATTGTTTTTCCGGATACGTCTTTCTGTTTCCTGCTTTTTGCGAACCTTTTTTACTGACGGTGGTTCATAAAAACGCGACATCTTCATCAAACGGAAAACGAGCTCTCTCTGCATCTTTCTTTTCAGATCTCGGATAGCTTTTTCACCGTTTCCACCATGAACATTAACCTGCACAGACACTAAAATTTACCCCCTTAAAGGACACTATGATTGAAATAAATGCTTATTATCTATATAGTTAAATTAATTGTCAACTAAAAAGCTAATATTAAGATGACTGATATAGCTAAAAAACACAAAGAAGCACGAAATAATTTCTTTAGTCAATTAAGTTTTCTAGTATCGACCGCCCGATGGAACAAGAATTTATATAAAGAAATTGAAAAAAAATGTAATTTTCCGCAAAATTATCATTATATTTTATTTCCAGGAGGAGGAAGTCAGATAATAGAGGAATTTGAGTCGTGGCAAGACCAAAAAATGCTTGAATTACTTCTTAGCGAAGAACAAAACCTAAAAATTAGGGAAAAAATTGCTAAAGCTTTGGAAATTCGAATAATAGGTATAGTCCCAAAAGCTGCTATTCTGCAGCAGAATGCCTTATTTTTATTACCTAGCAATATTTTATCGGGGGCAAAATGCTACAGCAACACTTGTGACCTAATTTGGCGCTATGCCGGTGATAAGTCCGAGGATTTTAATTATTATAGCAAACGAGCTCTTTTGCTTGGCGTTTATACATCTTCTCGGTTATTTTACTTATCAGATAATTCAAAAGATTTTACCAAAACCAAAGAATTTATTGCAACTTCCCTAGAAAGGATTATAAATATAGCCCAAACCAAGAGTAAAATAAAACTTCCTTCTGTTGAAGATATACCAATATTAAGACTAATGTCGTAATGAGAAAAAGCACGTTATTTATAATAAATATTTTTCTAATTTCTGGCCTTTTCGGTTGTAGCAGCAAAGAAGCACATAGCACACCATCTGCAAAATCTGAGTCGCAAGTTAACACCCAGAAGCAAGAACCAGAATCTGTAGTAATAACGAAAACTGATCCTTTAATATCAAAAAACCAAAAATTATTCGATTATGACTTAAGTTGCCAGGAGATGAACAGAATTGAAAAATCCAACTTGCATTTACAACAACAAAATTACGCTCTTGCAAATAAAAGAACTCAAGAGTTAGATTTGGCTCAAAATAAGAATTTAACTAATAAAGAGAAAATTAAAATTGAAAAAGAAAATAGGCGTAATACGTTATTAAAAACTATTCCTCCTACAAAAAGGGCAGTGTACAAAGGGAATGATTTTAGCACTTCTTTCCCACAAAACTAGTAAGACAGTAAACCATGAACAAAAATAAATTTTACCCGGATGTTAAATCAACCGTTTCATTTCCTGCAATAGAAGAAGAAGTTCTAAAATATTGGCAAGAACATAATATTTTTAACAAATCAGTTGAAACTCGCAAAGCCAAAATTGGCAATCAAAATAATGAATTTATTTTTTACGATGGTCCACCTTTTGCTAATGGTTTACCTCATTATGGACATTTATTAACTGGTTTTATTAAAGATGTATTTGCCCGTTATCAAACTACCAAAGGTAAAAAGGTAGAAAGGAGATTCGGGTGGGATTGTCATGGTCTTCCGGCAGAAATGGGGGCAGAAAAGGAACTGGGATTTTCAGGCAGAATAGCAATTTCAGAATATGGTATTGATAAATTCAACAATCATTGCCGCTTATCTGTCATGAAATATTCTAGTGATTGGGAAAAATATGTAAACCGCCAGGCCAGGTGGGTTGACTTCAATAATTCTTACAAAACCATGGATAAGAATTATATGGAATCTGTCCTTTGGGCTTTTAAGGAGCTTTTTAATAAAGGGTTGATTTATGAGTCAATGAGAGTAATGCCATATTCCTGGGCTTGTGAAACTCCTTTGTCTAATTTTGAAACGAGATTGGATAATTCTTACCGCCAGAGAACAGATAAAGCGGTTACTGTTAGCTTTGTACTAAGTGATAAGCCCCAAAATGCACCGGAAGGATTTAGAGAATATAGAATACTTGCCTGGACTACTACTCCTTGGACATTACCTTCAAATCTAGCCCTAGCAGTAAATAGCGATTTTAACTACGCATTTGTACCAAATGGAGATATCTGTTACATAATTGCTTCTTTTGCCGTTAATCACTATGCAAAAGAATTAAATATAGAAAAAGACAAAACAGACTTTAAAACTGTTAAAGGAAAGGAATTAGCAGGGTTAAAATATAAGCCTATCTTTGATTATTTTAAGAATCACCCAAATAGCTTTAGAATCTTAACCGGAGATTTTGTAGTAGAGGGAGATGGCACAGGAGTCGTGCATATGGCCCCAGGTTTTGGTGAAGACGATCAAATTTTATGCCAACAAGAGGGAATAGAGCTGGTTTGTCCGGTAGATAATGCCGGAAAATTTACTGCTGAAATTTCAGATTTTGCCGATATGCAAGTGTTTGAAGCAACCGACCCTATTATTATAAAATTAAAGAACCAAGGTAATTGGCTTAAAACCGAGCAATATATTCATAATTATCCCCATTGCTGGCGGACAGATACCCCTTTGATTTATAAAGCCGTACCTTCTTGGTATGTCAAAGTTACAGAATTTAAAGATAGAATGGTTGAATTAAATCAACAAATTAATTGGATACCAGGCAACGTTAAGGATGGCTTGTTTGGTAAGTGGCTAGAAAATGCTAGGGACTGGTCTATAAGCAGAAATCGTTTTTGGGGAACACCTATTCCGGTATGGCGGTCTAATGATCCCAAATACCCTCGAATTGACGTTTATGGCTCTTGCGCAGATCTTGAAAAAGATTTTGGAGTAAAAATTGAAGACTTGCACAAACCCTTCATTGATGGATTAACAAGACCAAATCCGGATGACCCAACAGGCAAATCCATGATGGTAAGGGTAGAGGACGTATTTGATTGTTGGTTTGAAAGCGGTTCGATGCCTTACGGGCAAGCTCACTATCCTTTTGAAAACAAAGAATGGTTTGAGAGTCATTTTCCTGCCGATTTTATTGTTGAGTATTCTGCTCAAACCAGGGGTTGGTTTTATACATTAATGGTTCTCTCTACTGCACTTTTTGACCGCCCGCCATTCCTAAACTGCATCTGCCACGGGGTAATACTGGACTCTACCGGCCAAAAACTTTCTAAACGCCTCAATAATTACGCTGACCCACTTGAATTGTTTGATAAATACGGCGCAGATGCTTTAAGAGTCACTATGCTTTCGTCTAATGTCGTCAAAGGGCAGGAATTACTTATTGATAAAGATGGAAAAATGGTTTTTGATGCCTTGCGGTTATTTATCAAGCCAATATGGAATGCTTATCATTTTTTCTGTTTATACGCAAATCTCGACGGCATTAAGGCAAGATACGATATTTCAAGCAGCAATATCCTAGATCAATACATTTTATCCAAGCTTAAAATTACCGTAAGAAGAATAGACAATAGTATGAATCAGTTTGATACTGTAGAGGCATATGCAGCGATAACTGATTTCTTTGAAGTGCTAAATAACTGGTATATTAGACGAAGTAGAAGCAGGTTCTGGAAAACTGAGCAGGATGCGGATAAATTATCAGCTTACAATACTCTCTACACATGCCTTGAAGTTATGATGAAAGCAATGAGCTCGTTACTGCCTTTAATTTCAGAAAATATATATCGTAGCTTAACTGGCGGGCCATCTGTTCATTTAGAAATTTTCCCGAATGTAGAGGATATAAAAATTGAGGAAAACCTAGTTAAAGTAATGGATCAGATCCTAGATATCTGTAATGCTGCTTTATTTATCCGCAGTGAAGAAAATACCCGCATCCGTCAACCATTAAGCAAATTATTAGTCCATCTTGAGGGAATAGATGAGGGTACTTACGATAACTATATTAAACAATTTGAAGATCTAATTAAAGATGAAGTTAATGTCAAATCCATAATTTATCAGGAAGATGTTAAAGAATATGCAGACTTAAAGCTTTCTATTAATTTCCCATTACTGGGCAAAAGGTTACCAGAGAAAATGAAAGAAATAATAGCAGCTGCCAGAGCTGGGAACTGGCACGAAGCTAGCGGAAAACTATTTGTTTCTGGTATTGAATTATTACCGGAAGAATATACCCTGGCCATGGAACCTAAAAAAGGCATAAAAGGGGTAAAAGCTTTATCTAATAGCATAGGTTTAGTTAAGCTAGACCTTGAAATAACTAAAGGGCTTGAAGAAGAAGGAATAGCCCGTGATTTGGTTAGATTTATCCAGCAAACAAGAAAAGAAGCAGGTTTTGAGGTATCAGACCGAATTAAACTAAATATTAAATCTGATACTAATCTAGAACCCGTTTTAGCAAATTACGGAGCGTTTATTACTGAGCAAACGCTTAGTGAAATCAGAAAAGATTTCAAACCGGAATACATTGCAGATATTGAGTTAGATAACCAAATTGTATCTATAGAAGTTGCAAAATTACGATAAGCTTTAAGTCCTTACATTATTACCTTCCTAAAGTTCCTTTGTCAGGACCTTTAGGAGAAACAGGCGATGATCTAGGCTTAGTAGTAGTTACAGTACTAATTGAATCACCAATATCCCGAGCTTGAGCAGCAACCTCAGGTATTATAGATTTATTCATAATTCTTCCCCCCAACCCTACGGCGTGGCCGATTTTTTCTCTTAATTCTTTTGCCCTTTTAGCTTCTTGCCTTATTTTTTGTACTTTCTCTGATAGTGGTTCTAGGTGAACTCTGGATTCTTTTAGCATTTCATCCAATAGTTTTTGTGATGTTTTAGCGGCTTCTTTAGCGAGATGCCTGTGAGCTTTTACAGCTTTGAACGGAGATGAACTATTGATCTTGCTTGCACTTTCCTCTACGATCTTTAACTGTTCATCTAGAGCTTTTTTTTTGGTTTGAAAATCACTTACCATTCCATATAACACAAGTACTGGATCTTTTGTAGTACCTTCTCTTGGTCGTTTTATTTTCAAAGCATCAACTATCGTTGTGCGTGTTTCTGTTATGTTAAAATCCTGCCCTCTTTGTTTAAGGGTTTTAATATCTCGTACATTACTCTGCAAAGATTTCCTTGTTCGAGTGAGTTTGTCTCCTAACTCACGGAACTCTTGACTGCGCTCGAGTTCATCTATTTCTTTTTGTATTTGTTGTATTTCTGCTTTTATACTATTTACTTCTTTCTGCACTTTAGATTTTTCCAATTCAGACGCTTTAGCAAGTTTCTTCTCCGCTTCTTTTAAATCTTTGTCACGTAATTGATTCAGTTCTATTTTTTTAGGGGCAAGAATTCTTTTCTGTGCAGCTTCATCCCCTGCTATTTCTTCTCTTAATTTTTGTGCTGCTGTTTCCAGACTTACATATTCTGGAGTTTTAATTCTGCTACTGGAAATCGATTCTTGGTTAATGTCTGCACCCCGCGAAATAAGGGTGTGAGCAATATGACTAAGCTGGGTTTGAGCTATTCTTTCTTTTTCAATAGCTTTTAGTTCAGAATTTGGATTCAGTAAAGCTCCGCTTAATGGTAATCCATAGTTGGCACTTTGCCTATTGGGATTTGCTCCTGCTTCATCAACCAGAGCTCTAACAGCAGTAGTATTTACCTTATAAATAGAATATGTAAGAGGTGTATGACCGTTTGTTTCTGAGTTCTCACTTACTATGCTTTTATTAATATCTATCTCTACACCCTTACGAATAGCAGCGCTCGCACCGAGATCTATAAGTTCACAACCCGACTCTATATGCGGCAAATATTTTTCTGGATTGCCACTTTTATTCAACATGGCATATTCAAATACCGTATATCCTCCTTCCGGACACCCAGGAGCTGTAATTCGACACTGATTTATATCGCGGGCTTCCACTTTTAAGATATCTGACAATATATGTTTAATACCTCCTTTATTAATATCTATTAACTCTTTCATTAATTCCGGTTTCGCAAGCAATTCTTCCTTGCGCACATTTTTGAACAGTGCATTTAACACTTGCGGATTTGGAACTTCTAAGGCATCTCTTAGTAAACGTGGAGTTATAGATGAAATATCAGGAACTAGATCGTTTATTGCTTTGATATTTTTAGCTGCAACTGCTTTTTCTAGTGAAATTTCTTCCGGAATTGTAGTTATAGTTTCTACACCTTTATCTGTTTTTTTTGACATAGTCTTTCCCCTCCTAGATCAAAAAATCTTTAAACAATAATTAATAAATTCTAATGTTATTAGATAAAATTTAATAAATCAAGTTATTGATTTATTATTAGAATTTTTTACTCTCATTTAATTTCTTTTTAAGTAAAAATAATAAATCATAGTTAAGCCATCTACGGCGATGATGTAAAAAATATTCTTTCACCTCTTCTTTTGGCCTTACAATAACTCCCTGAGGGTTTTGCAAATAAAGTAAAGTCAGTATAGCCTGATCATGACGATGCGAAGTATTATAATAATACTTCTCAATAAAACTATCACTATCTGTTACTGCTTCTTCGTTTTCACACCATTTTAGCCATTTTCTAATAAATCCCCGCGCAGAGCTGGTATTTTTAATTAAGATAAAACTAGCCTGCAATTGGTAGGAATTTAAAATAAAATCGTTGCTCATACCCGTAGCGGTTAGCAAATCTCTTCTTACGTATCCCCTATTAGTATGCTCATTCTGGAAGACAAGTATATCTTTGCCGTCGATGAGATTATTAACTAATGAATCAATTGGTTTAACAATAGCACTACCGCTATCGGCATATAAAAGAACGTCATTTTCTGGGATTTCCTCAAGCGTTTGAAGGATTATATAAGGTTTCCATAACCAGTATCCTGCTCCTTTTTTTTGCGAAAAAATATTTTCATGAGCCTTAACATAGGAGGATGATATATGTTTTTTGTTATAGGGTTTATAAAAATCAATACACTTATTCAGTGCACTAGATGTTAAAGCTCGCTGGTTTGCCAAATGAACTTCGCCTCCGTCAGCATAAGAAATAAGCCAGACGTTACCGGTCATATTTTGTTGACACTCCACTGTTTTATCAGTCGATAAATCTATGTCCTTGGAAAAAGCTGCAATTTCCACTTCATTGATTATGCTTAATAATTGCTTCTGGATATTTGAATAATATAAATATAGGCCGCAAGCAACTATAATAAACGCACCGGCCAAAAACAGGACCAGAAAGGCAAGAAAAAATTTACGCAACATATATACATATTTTGTATCAGATTTACCTGTGATGGTACATAAATAAGCTATAATTCTAAAGTTTTTTAAAATGTTTTAGTATTGAATTTTTTCAAGTTAGATTTTTTATGTTGATTTGGTGATTTTGCAAGGTTAGCTACTTCGGCTTAAGCTAGGCTTGATACCAGTCTTTAAAGAAGATTAGATTTTCAGCTTTTTTGGTAGCTGAAGTCAGAATAATTTAGCTTTTCTGCTCAAAGGTGTTTTGTCGGTTAATCCAGGCTATGCAAATTTCTTCTGTTACTGATTTTAATTTCTCTACTCGTTTGATCAAGTACACTAGCTGTTCTTCGGTGATTTTATAATTTTTATTATAACGGGCCTCAGTATAAGCTAATTTAAGCAGAATGAATCTTTCTTCCTGCTCTTCAGTATCCCGCGGGAATATTTTAAGCAGTTCATCACTGTAATTACTAGCTAGGCTACCAAGCTTTTCAATATCATGCAGCCTTGGTTTATAACCGGTAAATACCAGCAGAATTGCAGAGTAAAAACTTTCAGTTGCTTGATGAAGCTGAAAAGCTGCTAGATTCAGATAGTTATCTTGCAACA
Source organism: Candidatus Megaera endosymbiont of Mesostigma viride (assembly GCA_020410825.1). Taxonomy (GTDB): domain Bacteria; phylum Pseudomonadota; class Alphaproteobacteria; order Rickettsiales; family Rickettsiaceae; genus Megaera; species Megaera polyxenophila. The sequence continues at coordinate 1,278,287 of CP084576.1, read as the reverse complement.
TGTAATTAGTTGCTTTTATAAATCCAATAGCACGAGGAAACCACTGATCAAAATCGTCTTTAGCTATTTGCTTTCTTTCTTCCGAGTTTAAATCTTTAGGTTCAGCTAAAGTAAATTCACCACTATCATAAAGCAGTATTCCCTCTTTTTTAATATCCGAGAAAAAATACTGACTCTTCTCCAGCTGCTGATTAAGATATTTTATCGGCTCAACCACAAAGGTTACCCAAGGCGCTCCGAATGTCTTCCCTCTTAAGCCTTTACGTTCCAGACGTTTAGTTAGATCAGACTCAAAAGATGCACCTTTGAGCCCCCGATATTTCGGGCTTTTAGTTACTACCAGAATATCTAGATCGCTTTCATAGCTATAGGTTATATGGCCTTCAACATACCAGTCCCGCACCCACGTCCCTTTAGCATAAGAACCAAAAAGGATAATCATGGCTACTTGATCTCTTGCTACCGCCAAAATTTCCTGAACAATAGCATCCAGCCTTTCCTTGATAATTAGCGAATTTTTAGGAAGAGTCGTTTTCATGGGGTTAAAAACTAGCAAATTTTAGAGTAATTATAGTTGTTTAAAGAAAAACTGGCAATTGTTAAGGTAGATAAAATATCTACAAATAATTAGAATTTGATGAATAAAGTAATTTTCTAGAATTAACAAATTATTATATTCATTTAACAGAGTTTCCCTTTACCGACAATAATTCTAGTGTTTCTTTTAACTTCAAAAGTGCTCCATATTCAGCCGAATATTTTTCAGTAATTTGGTAACCATAGCAAAAAAAATTTGCAATAAATAAGATAAATACACCAATTATACACGGAACAAAAGTATGAAATAAAAATAATATTTTAAGTAAGGGTTTTTCTGCCTCCAGATAACTTAAATAGGTAATTACTGGCAGGATTCCAACCTGAAAAGATGGAACATAATGCGATTTATCTATAAATTTCCATTTAGGATGTATACTAATTAAATTCTTTTTTATTAGTGTAATCAATAATCCCCAAGAGATACAGATCAGTATTAAAAACATAATACCACCGAATAAACTTGCAAGTTTATCTTCATTCCACTCCGTGAATGGTATAACAGTTCTAATATAATCTACAGTGAGAACTTTTCCTACTAACTCAAATTGGGTATGAACAAAATCTATCAGAAATATCAAAGTCATACCATAACAAATTCCAAGAAAGCAGGAACGCAAGAAAAGCACAGACAAGCTCTTTAAAGCAAAATTTACATTTTTCCGAGACCACCACTTTATAAGTGCTATGCCTAATGGTAAAAAAATCAATATAAGAAAAGACAGCCAAGTAAAGAAATATATATATTTACTATATTTGAACCCTAGAATGTCAAAAAGCAAAGGAATAAACATATACAGCAAAATAGAAAGACTTGGATATTGTTTTACAAAAGTAAAATTTTTTATTGGCCCCCAAATTTTTTTTGAATATTCTTCAGTTCTCTTTTGAAGCTGATAAAGCGGATCTTGCTCAATACTTTTAATATTAATATATTCAAATAGGGCTTTTAAGGCTTCAGAAGAGAGAACAATATTATTATCTATCAACATAACTTCTCCTTTGTTTACTGTTTTATGGTTTTGTTCTCTCTTTCTTTTTTTTCTCATAAATCGTTTTTATTTTTCATATTTAGTGAAAGATTGAAGGAAATAAAATACATTGCTCAATCGTTTACAATAGTTTTTATTTTAGATTCTAATTCTTTAATTTTATTACTTACATTTATAATATTATCAACCACTTTCATTCCAGATATTTCTGCTGTTATTACTGCTTTTGAACCTTGCCTATACGGATATATTTTAATTTCCATTGTAGCAAGACAATCTGGTAACTGCAGCTGATATGTAGAACCGTAAGGTTTTAGCATACGGTCAAAATTTGCTTTTATTGAGTCAACAGGGTAGTTAGAAGTTACTTCAAACTTATGAATAACCCAAGCCGAAGTTAAATAAGAGGCTAGGTCGAACTTAGGTATCGGAAACGGTAAAATAACGCCATCTTGATAAGTTTTTACTGTTTTAGGGGTGAATGTTATAACCTTATCATTACCTTTATTCAGTTTATTAATGTCAATATAATAGATTAACCCAGAACCAGCTACTCCATTATCCGTTCTTCTCTCCAATTCCATATTAGTTTGATTAAAATCGAGTTTAATGATTTCTCTTTTCGTATCAGTTCCCCAAGTTTTATTGTTAAAAATCAATCCATCAACACCTCGGGGTTCTAAAATATTATTAGGAATTACGTAGCTGACTTTAATATTGTCTATATTTTTTACACTGCCCTTTTCTGGAACAAGCTGTATATCATAATCACCCGGTAACGTCATTTTGTTGGCACAAGACGATATAACAAAACATAATAAAATTGAAAAAATTTTAGATTTCATAAACACCTATTAAAATTTTAAGCTGCATTACTATTAAAGAAACTTAATTATTAGTTGCATCTCAAGCCATAAAAAAAGTTTGCATTGCAAGCTTGGCAGCGACCTACTCTCCCGTGCTTTAAAGCAAAGTACCATTGGCGCTGTGGGGTTTCACTTCCGAGTTCGGAATGGGATCGAGTGTTTCACCCACGCTATAACCACCAAGCTAGCAATACAAACTTTTAACGTCGTATTACTTAAATATGTGTATGTCGATTATCATGACAACAAGCTTCTAAAAATAAAGTCAAAACAAGCATATAGAACTTATTTTAAGTTTTTGCCATGATAAAAGACATTTGTTAACAAAGAATAAAAACTTCTGTAATTACTTATACTGATTTGTCCAAAATTAACACTACATACAAAGTGTAAACTCAAAGTTTCAGCAAAATAAAACAATCGAGCTATTAGTACCAGTTAGCTTCACATGTTACCATGCTTCCACACCTGGCCTATCAACGTGGTGGTCTTCCACGGCTCTGATAGGGAAGTCTAGTTTTAAGGTGGGTTTCCCGCTTAGATGCATTCAGCGGTTATCCCGTCCGTACTTAGCTACCCAGCTATGCCGCTGGCGCGACAACTGGTCCACCAGAGGTACGTCCACCTCGGTCCTCTCGTACTAAAGGCAGATCCTCTCAAACTTCCTACACCCACGGCAGATAGGGACCGAACTGTCTCACGACGTTCTAAACCCAGCTCACGTACCACTTTAAACGGCGAACAGCCGTACCCTTGGGACCTTCTCCAGCCCCAGGATGTGATGAGCCGACATCGAGGTGCCAAACGATTTCGTCGATATGGACTCTTGGAAATCATCAGCCTGTTATCCCCGGCGTACCTTTTATCCGTTGAGCGATGGCCCTTCCACACGGGACCACCGGATCACTATGACCGACTTTCGTCTCTGCTCGACTTGTGGGTCTCGCAGTCAGGCTAGCTTATGCCATTGCACTCTAACAGTTGATTTCTGACCAACCTGAGCTAACCATCGCGCGCCTCCGTTACTGTTTAGGAGGCGACCGCCCCAGTCAAACTACCCACCATGCATTGTCCCAAATCCTGATTCAAGGATTCATGGTTAGATATCAAGAATTAAAAGGGTAGTATCTCACATTTCGACTCCACAAAGGCTGGCGCCTTCGCTTCATAGTCTACTACCTATTCTGCACATTTAATCCCTAATACCAGTGCAAAGCTATAGTAAAGGTGCACGGGGTCTTTCCGTCTAACCGCGGGAACTCGGCATCTTAACCGAGAATTCAATTTCGCTGAGTCGATACTGGAGACAGCGGGGAAGTCGTTACGCCATTCGTGCGGGTCGGAACTTACCCGACAAGGAATTTCGCTACCTTAGGACCGTCATAGTTACGGCCGCCGTTCACTGGGACTTCAATTCAGAGCTTGCACCCCTCCTTTTAATCTTCCAGCACTGGGCAGGCGTCAGACCCTATACATCGTCTATTGACTTAGCAGAGCCCTGTGTTTTTAATAAACAGTCGCTACCCCCTGGTTTGTGCCACCTACAACTGGTTGCCCAATTATAGGTCATCTTTCTCCCGAAGTTACAGATGCAATTTGCCTAGTTCCTTCAGCATCGTTCTCTCAAGCGCCTTGGTATACTCTACCTGTCCACCTGTGTCGGTTTAGGGTACGGTCTTAATTGAAGAGTTATTTCCTGGAAGCTCGCAACTAGCATACACAATCCAATAAGCATATACAATTTTTGAACTTCGTCACTTCTTCTTGGTTCAGGAATATTAACCTGATTCCCATCGACTACGCCTTTCAGCCTCGCCTTAGGGGCCGACTAACCCTGCGCAGATTAGCTTTACGCAGGAAACCTTGGACTTTCGGCGAGAATGTCTCTCACATTCTTTATCGCTACTTATGTCAGCATTCTCACTTCCGATACCTCCAGCAGCCCTTACAGGATGCCTTCACAGGCTTACGGAACGCTCCGCTACCACTCATATGTTTACATACGAGTCCGCATCTTCGGTACATGACTTTAGCCCCGTTACATTGTCGGCGCAGGAAAACTTAATTAGACTAGTGAGCTATTACGCTTTCTTTAAATGATGGCTGCTTCTAAGCCAACATCCTAGTTGTTTTGGTTTTCCCACATCCTTTAACACTTAGTCATGATTTTGGGACCTTAGATGGCGGTCTGGGCTCTTTCCCTCTCGACCACGGACCTTAGCACCCATGGTCTGTCTGCTATACTGTACTCACTGGCATTCGGAGTTTGGTTAAGTTTGGTAAGTCTGTTGGACCCCCTAGCTTATCCAGTGCTCTACCTCCAGTGGTAATCATATAACGCTCTACCTAAATAGATTTCGCGGAGAACCAGCTATCTCCGAGTTTGATTGGCCTTTCACCCCTAACCACAGCTCATCCCCTAATTTTTCAACATTAGTGGGTTCGATCCTTCAGTAGATGTTACTCCACCTTCAATCTGGCCATGGCTAGATCACCCGGTTTCGGGTCTAATTCGTCGAACTATATCGCCCTATTAAGACTTGCTTTCGCTACGCCTACACCTAACGGCTTAAGCTCGCTCGACAAACTAAGTCGCTGACCCATTATACAAAAGGTACGCCGTCACGGAATAAATTCCGCTCCGACTGCTTGTAAGCATTCGGTTTCAGTGTCTATTTCACTCCCCTCATCGGGGTTCTTTTCACCTTTCCCTCACGGTACTTGTTCACTATCGGTCGCTAGAGAGTACTTAGGCTTGGAGGGTGGTCCCCCCATGTTCAAACAGGATTTCACGTGTCCCGCCTTACTCTAGGACTTAAAAAAGCGTTACCTATACAGGGCTATCACCTATTGTTGCCAGTCTTTCCATACTGTTCTAGTTTACTTTTAAAAGCCACTTGCCTGGTCCGCGTTCGCTCGTCACTACTAACGGAGTCTCTGTTGATGTCCTTTCCTTCAGCTAATGAGATATTTCAGTTCACTGAGTTTGCCTCATATGGCTATGTATTCACCATATGATACCTGATAAATCAGGTGGGTTTTCCCATTCGGAAATCTCCGGATCAAAGCCTATTCACAGCTCCCCGGAGCTTATCGCAGTGTATTACGTCCTTCATCGCCTTCTAGCGCCAAGGCATCCACCAAATGCTCTTATATTATTTACTTTATTAAAACTTGAGATTACAACGATGTATGCAGAGTTAAATCTGCACAAACAGTATCCACTCACGATATTTTAGTATTTTATCGCGGTGTAGTAATTAGTTTTTATTCTTTATTAACTTTTCAAACAGCTGCAAACTTGCTTAAGCTTGCGTGAGGATTTTTATATAACTAATTCAAATAGCTGTCAACCGATATTTTTAAAAAATCGAGATTTTTATTCAATAAACTAGAAAATCTCTCAGTTTAACGAATACAAAACTTCATAAAATTCTCAACCACTTGCTCTTTAACATAAAAGCAAAATCCCTGCTACAATTTACGTAGTTTATTTACAACTAGGAAAGATTATATTAACAAAAAATAAAATTATACCCTTTATTGTTAATATTTTTCTCCTTAAAGTTGAATATGTAGTCAACACAATATAGCTAAAATAGGAGGTTTGCGATTATGTCAAAAAATGATGATGACCCTATGAAAAAAATTCTTGAACGCCGTAAATTCATTGAGAACGAAAAAGATAACGAAAGAGAAGTAGAAGATGATGATCCGCTTCCCGATATCTCAGATAGTATAGAACAGCGAGCAGCTCGGGAAGAACCAAGGTCTCCTATCAAAAAAGGACCGGACACTCCTACTTTTGACCTAGGGGACGCATTACGGAAACAAATGGGTAATTTTAAGATCCCTTCCGTTCCTGAAAAACAAAGCAGGGAATTAGATGGAGAAGATGCTTGGGCAGATGAACCGCTAGAAGAATCAAGACCGGTGGTACGAGAAGAAACAACGGTTAAAAAAGAACCAGGAAAAATTAATGCTAATAGCGGTCTTTTTAGTAAAGTAGCAGGGCTTTTTGGCGGTGGCCAGAAAAAAGAAGAGCCAAAAGTAGGAAAACTTAACCCAGAAGCCATAAAAGCATTAGCAAATGCCAAAGCAGAAGACCTACGCCGTGCTGCAGAAAGAGAAGAATTACCGGGAGAATCAAGAGTTTCTGTAACATCGGCAGAATTACAAAAAGGTTCAGACATACCTATACCTCCTCCTATGATGGAACCACCACCAGCCCCGCCTTTATCAGAAAGAAGAGCGTCAGTAGCCATTGAAGAAACCGCCCCGCCTTTATCAGAAAGAAGAGCGTCAGTAGCCATTGAAGAAACCGCTCCACCTTTATCAGAAAAAAGAGCATCAGTAGCCATTGAAGAAACCGCTCCGCCTTTATCGGAAAGAAGAGTATCAGTAGCCATTGAAGAGCCTTCTATACCTTCTTCAGAAAGAAGAAAAACAACTGTTAGCGAAATACCTGCCCCGCCTTTAGAAAAAAGGGAAACTACAGGAAAGGATACGAAGCCTACGAATTTTGATGAGGTACTTAATAAAGCAGGAGTTGTATTGAGTCCTAATGATCAGACACTTATTACCGAAGCTTTTCATAAAGTTGGTATTATTGACCGCGTCCCTAAACGTGACAAACTATTATCAGAGCAAATTGCTTTAACTGTTTCAACAGTTGTAAAAAACAACCCCGAACTACAACCTTTTGTAACTGAAATATGCGATGCTTTTGTGGATAAAGCAAAGCAGGATGCAACACGTACAGCTCTGAATGATAGATTTGGTCAAATCAAATCTGAGTACCAAAAAGGTAGTAAAGTTCCAGAAAAAAGTAATAAAGACCTGGACATAGTAATAAAAGATTTAGAAGAATTACAAGGAGATGTGTCAGGAAAAATTGGCCCTAAAAATGCTAAAGAGCTTGCCAGTAAAATTGATAAAATAAAAGAAGATTACAATACTAAGTCCGGAGAAGAACAAACTAAAACCCTATATCAGAATTTACAATCATTAAAAGATTGGTCTTCTGAAAAAGGAAAGGAAACAGCCGATAAATCTACGTGGAAAAAAATAGGTACAGTTATTTCTTCTTGTATGTCTCTTGTTGCAGCAAAAATTGCAGGTAAAGAAGTTGAAACTATAAAAAACAACTTAGCACAGGCAATGAAAGAGCTAAAAACTCAGGGTAAAAAAGAGGTAGTGGAAGGGTTGTCAAAGATTAATACTAAGGCAGCGGAGAACCAAAGAAGTAGGTAAAGAACCCTATAAGGTGAATTTACATATTGGCAACGAAAGGGGAATAATATTTCTCTTCGTTGCTAGATACTTTCTACACTTTTTTACAAATTATAGTATAAAAAGTCACTAACAGTTTTAGGATGCTTAAATAGCTCTACATCTATACAACTCAATTTTATTAAAGAAATACGCTTTTTCAATATTTAGTTGAAAAGCCAAAAAAGAATAAAGTACTATTACATTTGAACAATCCTTCGAAGAAAACAAAGGGAATAAAATTATGAGTAAATACATTTATACACAATTCGTGACTCCAGACGAGCGCGAAAAAATGGCTAAAAATGCTTCTGGAGTAGCTCAAACTTACTTTGTAACTAGTAAGCTTGGTTCACAAACCCCAAAACAGCAAGCCGATACTTTATACTCTGCTATAAGAGATGTAGAAGGCAACGGGGATCATCCTATAGTTAAAGCACTAAAAAACTACATGTTAAGCAATGGATCTACCCAAGAACAAATCGATGATATATTAAAACAAGGAAATGCAGCTTACGAAGCTAGCAAGGAACAACCTAAAGCTAAGGTAGAAAAAGGGATCAGCGTTCCCCTAGATCTGGCAGAACCTTTTTCACCTCTAGGTGTACCAACAAAAGTGAATTCACCGGAACTACAAGCACCAGTAGTTAGTAAGCCACAACCTGGCGAGAAAGGTTTTACCTACCAACGCGTAGAACTTTCCCATCAATTTGAAGGAAACTTACTTACAACTTATATCAAAGTTAACCCATCAGAGTATGCTCGAGGTTTACTTTCCGAAAAAACTAGAGACGAACAAGCTAATATTTTATATTCTGCCCAAATGGGGGGGGACAGTAATGTAATTAAAGCACTGGAAAAACATTTAATTAACGAAAAGGTTTTTAGCCCAGAACAGATAGAGAGCATAAAAAGGGCCGCAAATCAAGCAGAGTTAACAATAAGCCGTGAACAAAACGAAATAACAGCAGCTGTAGAAAGTGGAGTATCTCCTATTATAAAGAATAGCGAACCTATTATAAAGAATAGCGAAGTAAGAGCCCCCGGAGAATTGCAACTAGTTCCCTTCAACGTAGATAATCCAGAAAAATCTCTTGTACTTGCTTCTAAGTTAGAAAAAGGTAATAAACTCACTTTTGATGAGGTACTTAGTAAAACAGGAGTTGTATTGAGTTCTAGTGATCAGGTGCTTATTACCGAAGCTTTTCATAAAGTTGGTATCATTGACAGAGTTCCTAAACGTGGCGAACTATTATCAGAGCAAATTACTTTAACTGTAGCGACAGTTGTAAAAAATAACCCCAAATTACAACCTTTCGTAACTGAAATATGTGATGCTTTTGTTGATAAAGCAACGCAGGATGCAACACGTACGGCTCTTAATGGTAAGTTTGACTCACTCAAATTACAATATCAACAGCAAAAGAAAACAGAAATAGAGGAAGAACTCCCTTCTCCAGACACCAGGCCACGATCTAATGATTTAACAGGACGCGATGATCCACGCGCTCCTAAAGTAAAAGAAATCGAAGCCCAGGATAGTATAATTTTAAGAAGCACTACAGAGAAAGGGCAATCAACAGCCTTATCTTCTAGCGAGGTCGACCCTATAACCGAAGCTATCCGTAAAGAAATTCTGGCAGAACAGCAAAAATTAATACAAACTCAAATTGCTCTTAGTGACCCAGCTGTAAAGGATATGGATCCTCAGCAATTTAGAAAGTACTTAACTTCCGATCCAGGAAAAGAGGAAGCAGCCAAGGTTTTCGCTAAACCAGAAATTCAAACAGCTCTTAATAAAATTGAAGTTGAAGGTTACAGAAAAGTTCATGCTGAATTCAGCGATAGTTTTAAAAATGTTAACTGGACACCAGATCAGGTTGTTGCCGCAGGACAACCAAAAACGAAAACGTCCGAAATAACAAATGAAGATGGCTTAGTTGTAGCTAAGATAAAGGAAACAACGCACGATATAGCTCCGTTAGCTGTAACGCTTGATAATGGAGATAAGGTTAACGTCAAGAGTTACAGAACCATAGATTTTCCAACAGAGCTAGAAACCGGAAAAGGACCTCTTCACTTGTCAATGGCAGTAAAAGATCAAAATGGCCGAAATATTTCTGAAAAAGACGCTGTTTATTTTACCGCCCACTATGATGAACAAGGTAAATTAACTGAAATAAGTTCACCTATACCTGTTAAATTCATGGGAAAAGGCGATGATGCTGTAGGTTATATAGAGCGCGTTGGACCCGATGGAAAACCAAAAGTATATACATTACCGGTTACCCAAGGCAAATATAAGGAAATGATGAGAGAGGTAGCTAAAAATCAGGGAATGGCCGTAGATTTGTCACAAGAAGTTGCTCAAGAGGCTCAGGACCTTGCATTAACCAAGAAAAAATCTAGAGATCCAGTACTAGAAAGAGATGAAGAAGCTGTACAGCCTCAGAAAAAGACGGGAAGATCTGAGGATTCAATCGCCCTACCCGAAACTGATGCCATTCCTCTCCAAATGGTTTCTGTTCAGGGGACCGCTCAGGATAAAACTACTGCAATTGACAATATGCTAAGAGGCGTAAGCCCAGAGAGGATAGTGGCAACTTTAAAAGACCAAGTAGCAAAAGGTGGAAGCGAAGCGGTTGGGTTAATAGTGGAAGCTACTAAAGAGGGCAGAACCGGAGACCATCCAGGAGTTCATACATTAACAGCTGCGCAATTTAAAGAAGTATATGAAACCGGTATGAACGCTGCCAAGGTCATTTCAGATAAACGTGCTCCCCAAAACCTGGCGAAACATACAGAGGACAGTATGAGAAACATACATTCTGCTTGCAATAAACTAACTAAGCCAGCCGCTGTTGACCCTATCGATCATATGCACGCTAAAAAATTGCACGACAGAAATTTTGAACTAAAAAACCTACCAGCAAGAGGTCGCTGAAAAAATAGTTAATGGCTGTCTGTTTAGAGAAATATAGTAATCTGAGGTGAATTAACCCATAGTTTCAGTTACTATATTTTATAATCACGTTTCTTGCTTTTAGAATTTAACTTGTCTCTACGTCAAAACTCTAAATTTCTAATACAATTTTAGGAATTTATAAACCTGCTCATCGCGTCTTCGTTTTTTTGATACGCATTTTTGTTAAAGATACAAAATTTTAGTAAAAATTTGTTAAGTTCTCTGATTTTACTTATGTTTCACCATTAGGCATCTGCCAGTATTGCTGAAATTTTTAAAACTTAACTTATGGATAGATTATTATGTAGAGAATCCTTTTAGAGTATTTGCAAACCTACGTAAATCCAATCCACAGCAGAGGTCAGGGGATTAACGATATCCCCAATTATTCCCTTAAGATAGTTTCTACCCATACGGCCAAAATTCTTTAGATGACCTAATAAACGCGAGTTTCGCATTAGAAAGTTAGGTGTACAGCAGTAAACAAGTAGGTTATAGGTTACTTCATTTTACAAAATAACAGAAATAACCTATGAAAATGGATTTTACAGAAATATATTGCCACGTCGATGACTTTTTAAAAGAATTAGATAACAAGACAGGTTTGATTGCAAATAACAATAATAAAACAGGCTGTCAGGGCAGGCTTAATAGAAGCGAGATTATAACAATAATCATAGGATATTGGCAATCATCCTATGACTGTTTTAAAAACTACTATCTAAAGCAAATCTGGATTTATCACCAGCGGGATTTTAGGGGAGTTAGTTACTGCCAATTCATCAAACTAATCAGCTCATATCTACCACTGTTAGTGTTAATGCTCAACTCTATTATGGATAAATGCGACGGCATATCTTTTATTGACTCAAGTAGCCTTGAGGTGTGTAAACGTTATCGTATTTCTATGCACAGAGTTTTTGCAGGAATTGCAGTGCGTAGCAAGACGACAAAAGGTTGATTTTACGGCTTAAAATTGCATTTATTGATCAATCAAAGAGGCGGCATAATCAAAGCATCGTTTAGCTCCGGTAATAAAGATGATAGAGCGCAATTAAAGCTTATGATTAAAGGTTTGTTTGGCAAGGTTTTTGGCGATAGAGGCTATATCTCTCAAGAATTATTCAGAGAGCTTTTAGAACAAGGAATCTTTATAATCACCAAAGTGAAGAAAAATATGAAAAATAAGTTTATGTCTTTGATTGATAAAATATTATTACTCAAACGAGCATTAATAGAATCAGTCTTCGGCAAAATCAAATTGCTAGGCAAATTTGAGCATTCAAGACATAGATCGGTTACAAATGCTTTTGTTCATATGGTTGCTGCCCTCATCAGCTATCAATTATCAGACAATAAACCATCTATCAAATCCCTTTTGCACTTGCAAAATTTTTAACTTTCTAATGCGAAACTGGTGTTAAATAAGTATGTAAATTTCTAGGATAGGATATGGCTCTATATTTACACAACCAACAAATACTTAATTGTAGGGAAAGAAAGAAAAAATCAAGGAGTATAGCTAAGAAGATATTGAAGGCTCTGTTGCAAATAGAGGCATTACCCTATATTACAACTGCTTCTTCATCTTTGCCCGTTTAACAACTTATACAAACTGTACTGTAGATTCTATGGACTGCAAAATTTATTTCTAATTAAAGTTACTAAACGTAAAAACTTCGGATAAAATTTTTCTTCATTGCTAGAATTTGTATTTATGATTTCTGGTCGATACAACTATAAACCAGTGAAGACAAAACCACGCAAAACAAAAGACGAAGAAATCCAGCGGGAAATAAACCAGGATTTACATAATGCTCTTGAGAGATACAGGGCATTGGTTAAAACCAGAAGAATAAAAGAAGCGTTACATCCAATTTAGTGTACTAGTTACGACTTGAAAAAAATCAGGCGGCTTGATAAGTTAATAGCAAGTTGTCTGATATTCTCTCTATATTACCAATATTTTTTTCTTTGGCAATATAAATTGAATCTCTAAAAGTTTGCATTGGAGTTTTTCCAAAACAATGCTTACCTGAATGAGATCTTTCGTTATTATAGCTAATAATCCAGGTATCTACATCTAGATGTAACTCATCCAAAATATTATAAAACTTTTTACGGAATAGAAGGTGATAACACTCTTCTTGCATGGTTTTATGGAAACGCTCACAAATGCCATTAGTTTGGGGGCTGCCTTAGTTCTAGAATGGTCTACATCCTCAATGCCCAGGTATATTGGTAAGCATGATTTTCAGGCTTGCCGCAATATTCAGCGTCTCTATCGGTTAAGATACGAAGCAAAGGGATATTATGGCTTGTAAAAAACGGTATAACCCTAGCATTAAGGTGATCAGCGGCGGTAATAGACGTTTTCTCAGTATAGAGCTTACAAATAGCCACCCTGGAATAGGTATCTACAAAAGTTTGTTGATAAATGCGCCCTATGCCTTTGATATTGCTCACGTAGTAAGTATCCTGTGACTCTAGGTAAACCAGGGCATAGTTTCGATTTCACCCGTTGCCTCACGCTTGTTTTTTGCCTTTTCAAGTGCAGCAAGCTACACATCGTTGAGAACAATACCGTCATTGGCAACTTTGGCTTCCAAAGCCCTGAGACGTTTTTTAAAGTTCTCTAAATCGTTACGTAACCATAGACCTTACGCCACCTCCAGAGAGGATAATACCCCGTTTCCGTAGCCCATTTGCGGCTCTTTCATGCCCGTAAGTCGGAAAGTCCACAGCCATATTAATTACAGCATCTTCCACATTAGCAGGCACACGATTCTTCAGGCAAGGTTTTTTACGATTCATCTCAAACAGGGCTTCTTCTCCACCTTGGTCGTAGAGTTCTTTGTAGCGATAAAATGTATCTCTACTATAGCCCATGACTTTGCACGCTTGGGATACATTCCCTAATGTTCTGCAAATTGTAATAAACCAACTCTTGGCTTTATGATTTTTCCTTGATATATTGTCATCTGACAGTCTCCTTTTTTTGAGGTTGTTAAAATTATTGCCGGGTACGATGCTATCTAATATTTTCGTACCCAACAATCCTTAACTGTCAGATTAAGTCTTTACTTTTACAGATAATAGTTAAAACTACAGCACCTCCGGTTATCTGTATACAGTTTTTTAATTGGCTTTACATTAGTTCTTTAGCAGCGGCAAGTGAATTAGCAGTTATTTCTTTACCGGAAATCATTCTAGCTAGTTCGTGTGGTCTTTCTTCCAGATCCAGAGAGCGAGCAGTCACTGAAGTATTTGCGATCGTTTGAGTTTTTTCCACTAAAATATGCTGATTGGCTTTACCAGCAACTTGCGGCTGATGGGTAATTACTATAACTTGTGCAACCGTGCTTAAAGTTTTTAGTCTCTCTCCTACAGAATCAGCAACACTACCGCTAACTCCCACATCCACCTCATCAAAAATAATAGTTTTTTTGGTAGCTTTATCAAATAATGCAGTTCTAAAGGCAAGCATGAATCTTGACAATTCACCCCCAGAAGCTATTTTATCAATGGGAGCTTTTGGCATACCCGGGTTGGTTGAAGCAAGAAACCTTACTTCATCTATGCCGTTAATTCCCGCATTCTTTTCTTCTGAATTAATTTCAATAACAAATAGTGCTTTTTTCATATCAAGCATCGACAACTCGTCCGTAGTTTTTTTCTCAAGCCCTCGGGCAGCTATTCGCCTATTTTCAGATAGTAATTGTGCTTTATGCAAATACTCCTGTTTAACAGTGAGCACTTTATCGTTTAGCTCTGCGCTATTTTTAATCTTCTGCTCAAGTGCTATAAGTCTCTGGCTGCTCTGTTGCATAAAGTTGCCTAATTCACTTACTGCATATCCATGTTTTCTAGCGATAGATCTAATGGCATATATTCTGTCTTCTATTTCTGGCAGCGAATGCTCTGATAAATCAAAACTGTGTAAAATATTAGTTAAAGCTGATTTCGCCTCTTCTACTTTATTATATATTTCTTCCAGGGAGATATTTACGTTACTATATATTTCAATATTGTCTGATTTACTTATATTTCTTTGAGCTTTAGCTATAATTTGTACTATATTACTTGCTTCTACATCATTTAAAATAGATTCTATCAACTTAATCTCTTTCTCTCTGGTTTGTAGACGTTTTTTAATTTCAGTTAACTCTTCTTCTTCCCCGTCTTTAATATCAAGAGCTCTTAGCTCCTGGCACATATGAGATAGATAATCTATTTCTTTAATAATTGCTTCCTTCTCTGCGGCAGCTGTTAATAATTCAGAATGTAATTCTTGCCATAGTTTATATAGACCCATTACTTCTTTTTTTAATTGAATATTACCAGCAGATTGATCAAGTATTTCCAAGTGGGAAGAGTTTTTAAGAAGTAAAGTATGATTATGCTGACCATGAATTTCTAAAAGGTAATCAAATAAATCAGAGGCTACCTTTTGAGTTACTAGATTATCATTAATAAGGAACTTTCTACGGCCGTTAGCGTACTGAATTCTCTTTATTATTATATCATCATCTGGATCTAGATTGATATCATACTCGGATAAATATTCAGCAGCTTGCTCTACCCTAGTAAAAGTAAGAACAACTACAGCTTTTTCTTGATTAGCACGTACAACCTCTCCACTGGCCTTAGAACCTAAAGCAAATAGAATAGCGTCAAGTAATATGGACTTACCAGCGCCGGTTTGGCCGGTAATAACGCAAAACCCATCTTCAAAATCCAGGTCTAATTTCTCAATTAGTAGAAAATCCTGAATTGATAGGTTTTGCAGCATAAGGTAGCATTATTTTAATAAATTACGCGCATTCTGAAGCCAGCTTCCGCTCGGATAATTATGACTAAGCACGGCAGCATATTTTTCTGCTTCGTCTTTTAAACCCAGCATTACATTACTCTCAACTAGCCTATATAATGCTTCTTCTGCATGCGAAGTAGTTTGGTATTCATCAATAACATTTTGAAATCTTTTGATAGCTGCTATTGGGTTTTTTCTTTTCAAGTAGTATCTCCCCACAGACATTTCCTTACCTGCTAAATGGTCGTTTACTAAATCTATTTTAAGAGCAGCATCAATAGCGTACTTTGTACCAGGGAAGCGCCTCATTAGTTCTTCTAAACTTTCCTTTGCATATCTGGTCCTAGACTGATCCAATAAAACGCTTGAAATCTGAACGTAATTAGAGAGAGCTTTCAAATAATAAGCGTAAGCTATATCTTCATGCCTTGGGTGTAGTTTTATGAATATGTCAAGTACATCAATTGCTTCGTCGTACTCACCGGCAACATACAAAGAGTAAGCTTGCATTAATTCTGCTTGAGGAGTTATTGCATTTCCAGGGTGCTGAAAAAATACCTTTTCAAAATGTTCTGCTGCTTTTTTATATTCACCTTTTTCAAGTTGGACTACACCGGCATCATAGCTTTCCTGCGGAGGGATTATTTCTTCATCTTTCAATTTACTTTTACACGATATAAGAGAAAAAACCAATATACCAAACAAAGGTAAAATAAACTTTTTATTTTCCATAAACTCAATTATCAAATATTACTTATCATTATTTTCGTCCTTACTGTCTTTCATTCCATCCCGAAAAGACTTAAGCCCTTTACTTAAATCAGACATTACCTGAGGTAATTTTCCCGCCCCAAATAACACTAGAATAATCACCAAAATAATTAGCAATTGACCAGCACCAATGCTCATAAACTTTACCTAAATTAGAACTACACTTTTATCTTTCTTGCGATAATAACTAATATTCCTTGTTTTATCTACAAAAATATCAGCCTCTTTTTAGAATAATTTTAAGAGATTAACATACTTAAGGTATACAAGACCAATGCTATAAAATTGGGGAATGTACATGGTGACCCCTACGGGAATCGAACCCGTGTTTTCACCGTGAAAGGGTAACGTCCTAACCGCTAGACGAAGGGGCCACAACTTACTGCGCATATAGCCACAGAGTTAAATATATTTATTTAGTAGTTAGATTGCGTCAGCAAGATTCTTTATATAGATACAAATGATTTAATGCAACAAGTTTTTACAGATACGCTACTCAAATAATTTATTCGTTTGTAAAAAATAACTTTCTCATAAAAAATAAAACAGAATTAGAAACCTATTTATAATGCCTATACCCAATAAGCCTTTCTATGCTCTTGTCTGGATTTTAGTGTTCCAATTTATAGGATTTGGTCTTGGCAGTATTACCAGTTCAAATATGGATTGGTATCACACTATTATAAAGTCATCGCTAACCCCTCCGAATGTTGTTTTCCCGATAGTATGGAGCATATTATATACTTTGCTTGCCTTAGTGGGTCATTTTTTATGGCAAAATAGAGAAGAGCAAAAAGTAAATCACATATTGGTATTTTTTATAATACAGTTAGTACTGAACTGGCTGTGGACTCCAATTTTTTTTGGATGGCACTTAACTGGCATAGCTTTGGTAGATATCCTTATGATTGCAGCAATCACCGTATATATAACAATTAAAAGCTGGTCTAAGCATTCTATTATAGCATATGTCATGATAGTTTATTTATTATGGTTACTATTTGCTTCTTACCTCAATTTTGTAATATGGATAAGCTCTTAAAATCCCGAGATACCAAGTCATAAGTAGGAACTATTATTTTTTCGTGGTAACTGACGCTTTATTTAACTCACAATTCAAGAATCTTAAAACTTCTTGTTAACGGAAATTGATAATAGACTATTCTGTAAGACGCCGCTTACTACTGCGGCCTATCGATATTGGTTAAATACCAGGTAGGGTCACTACTTAAAGTGCTTTTAGAAAAAGTCCATTCTTCCTGTAAGTTCTTAATTTTATCAGTAATATTATTACCGGTAAATAACACCTTTATGAAAATGTTATTACCAAATAAGTATATGTCAGATATGTAAACCTCAAGCTTATTGTCATTTGAATTAAAATTACCGTAGTTTGAAGCTATTGTTTTAAAACTGTCAATATACCTTTTATCTACTAGTTCTTCTAATTGTTTCTCATCATTTTGCAAAGCAGATTCAACTATCATTTGAAAAGCCAATTTTGCGCCATTAGCGAAACGCTGAATATCAAAAGCAGGAACTTTATCTAACACTTCTTGCAGTCCTTTCTCAACCGCTTCTTTATTCTCTTCTAAAACAACACCTTTTAAATTTGGTTTACTTGCTTTTAAGAATTTTGGCTTTAATATGCTTGCAGTACTAGCACTATATGTTACGTCTTTTAGTTTACTACCTATATTCTCACCAAAAAAGCTGTTGTTTTTAGCTGGATCGTCACCTGAGGTTTTTCCTAAAGTAGATATGAGCTTATTTATTATAAAAAAAGCAATAGCTGCAAAAATTATAAGTTCCAAAATTTGACCTGACATTACCGAAATCCACCTGTAAAATACCTAAGACCATTCTATAACTAGAACAAATAATATGCAAATGATGATTTAGCTGATTAGCTCATATTATATATTTAATTTGATTGTATTTAGTGTTAAAAGCACAGCTAACGCCTGTATTTAATTTAAGAATTGGTTATACCTTAGATTATTTTTGCGATTTGTTAAATTAAGTTATACGATTGCCTATTATGGTAATTTAAATGGCATATTCTATATGGGTATACAAAATTTTGCTTGGAGTGTTTTTGCTTGCGTAGTAGTTGCTCTCTTGATCTTCGATTTAGGAGTATTCAATAGAAAAGATGAAGTAATTACCCTCAAAAAAAGCATGTATCTTAGTTTTTTTTATATAACTATATCGTGCTTATTTGGTTTGTTTGTTTTTAATGAATTTGGCTCAGGAAGCGCAAGTGAATATTATACGGGATTCCTTCTAGAGAAAACTATGTCGCTTGACAATATTTTTATGATATCAATGATTTTCAAATTTTTTAAAATTCCTCAACAATACCAGCATAGAGTTTTATTTTGGGGAATATTAGGAGTAATCATTTTAAGAGCTGTAATGATTTATGCCGGAGCAGCTTTACTTGAGCAATTTTCGTGGATATTATTTATTTTAGCCGCGGTTCTTATCGTTACCGGTATTAAGACTCTATACATGCTTGATAAGCCTGCTACCAAAATAAACGATACTTTTATCTATAAATGGCTTAGCAGTCATTTAAATCTTCATCCGGAATTAGTCGGTAATAAATTTACTATTCGAAAGGAAGGTAAACTATTTTTTACTCCCTTATTTATGGCATTGGTTACTATTGAATCAATGGACCTGATCTTTGCCATTGATAGTATACCCGCTATTTTTGCAGTTACCCAAAATAGCTTTATAGTATATAGCTCCAATATTTTTGCTATTTTAGGGCTTAGAGCTTTGTTTTTTTGCTTGGAGGATATTGTAGAAAGATTCAAATATATTAAATATTCTCTTGCTGTTATTTTGATCTTAATAGGAATTAAAATCTTTGTTGCGCATTTTGTGCCGATACCGAAATTGATTCCGCTTTTAATAACTATAGTTTTGATATTAACAGGAATCGGCGTCTCGGTAATTAAGGCAAAATGAAATAATCACCGGTATAAAACTGTGGTAAATTTACATATTAAAAAAATTTGTCTTATTTATAATAAACGTAATCATTGCTCATTGTACATCTGAGCTTTTATACTCAGCTCGTAATTGACGTTTAGGGCATCTCTTAGGGAGAAGGCTCGTAATAGACTTAAGTGGCTAATCCATAATTTTGGTAGTCACTAATTAATTTGTTTTAAGTAAATATTTATTAACCGTAAATAAAAAAGGGAAAAACTATGGCAAAAAAATCAAAATTGTTAAAAAATCTGTTAACAACAGTTTCTACTTTAGCCGTGATCACTACTGCAGTTAACACTTACGCTGCTCTTGATTCTGACGACATATATAATGCTGGAGTAGCTGGGAATTCGGCAGGTATACTAGCAGAAGCATTGACTATAACAACTGCTTCAGGGATAGAAGATGCAATTAAGCGTTTAACTCCGACTGAAACACCTATACTTGCAGATTTAACAAGAGATGTTAGTTCTAATATAATAGCAAATCGGATAGGCGGTAGACCTCAGGTTCTTGATCACAAAGCAGAATTAGCTTCAGCCGGAAATAGCGGTTTATCTGCCGGTGATTATACTACTGCATACGGTGTATGGGGTAACCCTTCTATGCTTAAAGTAAAACAGAAAGCCAATAAAGGAGCAGCGGGTTACAAGGCTTCAGTAGGCGGAGCAAGCTTAGGTTTTGATACCAAGGCTAATGAGGATATGGTTATCGGTCTTGCCCTTTCATATCTAAATACCCATGTTAAGCATAAAGATTTCAAATCTGGTGATAAAACAAAGGTTGACTCCGTTATGCTTTCTATATACGGTTTACAACAACTCACAGATAATTGGTATACACACGGTATTGTAACCGTAGGAACTAATAAAGTAAAAACTAAAGAAACAAGAAGAACAGGTAATACAACTACTGAGCTTGCTTCTGGTAACTACAGATCTATGTCTTTCTCAGGAGAATTAATGCTGGGCTATAATACTTATCTAAAGCAAGCGTCGTTTACTCCAATGGTAGGGGTTAGAGTAACAAAGGTTAATAGTGCTGGATATACAGAGACTGGTACAGCTAATCAAAACTTAATAGTTTCTAGAAAAGAGCTAAATAGAGTAGAATTAGTAGCAGGAGCGAGGATCTACGGGTCTGACTATACGTTAAATGGATTAACCATCCTTCCTGAGATGCATGGATTCGTAAACCAGGATCTAATAGGGAAAAAAGCAAAATCTGATGTTAGGTTAACCTCAGTAGAAGGCAATCTTAGGACTAAAGGTGGAAAACCAATTAAGACTTTATTTAATGCCGGTCTGAGCTTAAACACATCTTATAACAAGATGGAATATGGTTTAGGTTATGATGCACACATGGCTAAAAAATATGTAGCGCACCAAGCTAATTTAAGGGTTAGAGTTAACTTCTAATATCCTTTTAAACCATACATTTGTTGAAGTATTTTAAATAAATACATTAAAAGCCTCTGTAAAATTTACAGGGGCTTTTCTTTATTGCCTCTATATGATATTGTAATTGAAGTTTTTTGGGTGCGGTGTATATCAATTCTATTTCTTCCATAAATCGGGTATTTATAGTTTTTCCCCAAAATTAATTAGTTATATGGAATCAAGATGCTATATCCTGCAAAAACCTTACTCAAGGAAATATGGCTTTTTAACGAAATTATTATTGTATAAGGTAATACTGCCTACATTATGAATGGTCAAAAATCTTCTATCGGTTTAAGTCTTAAAAGAAAAGTAATCAAGGTCCTTAGGCTTTTACTATTTGGAATCCTATATACAAGAATATCAGTATTAAAATTAAGGCATTATTTTTCAAAAAGAACCAAAAAACTTCTTAGAACGAAGAAGAAGCTTCCGGAAACATTAAATAATAGAATTAAGTTCAATAAAAATTTAGCAAGACAAATATTTATCTGGGACACTACAGAGAATGCAATAAAAATCAGGTTAATTTTGGTAATTACAGGTTTTTTACTGTTTTTTTCCATTGTGGCTATAAGGCTAATCTTTATAGCAAGTACCGATTTCATTGAAGCTAATAAGTTTCTTGGCAAAAACAACACGCTTAGACGTGATATTGTTGATAGGTACGGTAACTTACTAGCAGTAAATTTACCTATAGCTTCATTATACGCCAAACCTCAAAAAATCGTTGATACTAACTCTTTAGCACAAAAATTAATTACTGTTTTTCCGGAATTGGAAAAGAAAAAGGTATTAGAATTACTCCGAAGTGATAAGAAATTTGTGTGGATAAAAAGAGACATTTCACCGAAACAGCAAGAGCATATATATAACCTTGGTATACCTGGTCTTGAATTTGAAAGAGAACAAAAAAGAATATATACTTACGGTAATTTGTTGTCTCATATTGTAGGTTATGTAGGCCGCGACATGGAAGGATTAGCAGGCATCGAAAAATTTTTTGATAAGCTATTAACAACCAAGGATGAAGATATTCATCCGAATGGTTTGAGTTTACAACTCTCTATAGATGTCAGAGTACAAAGTATACTCGAAGAGGAAATTGCCAAAACCGTTCAAAAATTTAAGGCTAAGGGAGCAGCCGGTATTATTGTCGATCCAAATAACGGAGAGATAATTGCCATGGTTAGTAATCCTGATTTTGATCCACATTACCCAGGTAATGCTGCAAGTAATCAGTTGTTTAACATGGTTACCCAAGGAGCTTACGAAATGGGTTCCGGAATGAAAGCTCTAACTTTAGCAATAGGGCTTGATACTGGCGTTATCTCAATGAACGATGCTTATGACCTGAGTTATATGAAGGTAGGTAAATTTAAGGTAAAAGATTATCATCCTGTCAAAGGCTGGCATAGTATCGGACAAATATTCCTCCACTCCAGTAATATAGGCGTAAGCCAGATAATGCTTGAGATTGGTAAAAACAGCTTAAGAAACTATCTGAAAAAACTGAAGTTATTAGACAAGCTTGAAATTGAATTAGCAGAAAGAGCAAGGCCTCTTTTCCCTCCCTATTCAAGGTGGAATGATTTAAGTTTAGTAACAATGTCGTACGGTTATGCGATTTCAGAAAGCCCTGCTCATTTTGTGCAAGCAATGATGCCACTTGTTAATGGCGGTATCATGTACCCCCTTACTCTACTTAAGAGAAAAACCGGTGAACCGGTTATAGGAGAACGTATTTTTAAGGAAAACACCTCGAAATACATGAAACAACTTATGAGGTTAGTAGTTTTAGAAGGTACTGGTAAAAAGGCAGAAGTAAAGGGATATTATGTAGGAGGAAAAACAGGAACGGCAGAAAAAGTTATTGGTGGTAAATATTATAAGGATAAAAGAATGTCTTCGTTTTTTGGAATCATGCCGGCTACAAATCCTAAGTATATTATTTATGTAATAGTGGACGAGCCACAAGGTATTAAGGAAACATATGGTTTTGCAGGGGGCGGTTGGACAGCTGCTCCAACTGTTGGAGCGATTTTTGAGCGAATGGCAGTCTTATACGGAATGAATAAACTTGAGGAACATGATCCAGAAGTTCAAGAATTAAATGATATTGATTATATAATAAATGGCCGGACCTAAGTGAAAAGGAAAATAGAAAATTTATTTAGAAAATATAATGTCCAAGGTATTTCTTGTGATTCTAGAAATCTCAAACCAGGTGATGCATTTTTTGCAATAAAAGGAGAGAAAATAGATGGTAACCGGTTTATTAATGAAGCTTTAAAAACTGCTAAAATCGTTTTTACAGGTGATTCAAGCTGGAAAGGAGAAAAAGTTTTTTATATCCAGGATATAAGGTTAGCTGTTGCAATTGCTGCTGAGATAATTTATCCGAACCTTTCTGCAAATCTTGTGGCTGTAACTGGGACTAATGGTAAAACTTCGGTAGTCTCTTATATTTATCAAATCCTAAAATTACTTGGGCAGGAAGCAGCAACAATAGGTACTATTGGTGTTAACTCCACGATAAAGATCGAGGAAAAATTCTTAAAGGAGTTACCACAGTCTCTAACTACGGCCGATCCAATTACTTTTAGAAAAATATTAAATGAGCTAACAGAGAAGGAGGTTAGTAACGTCATATTTGAAGCTTCAAGCCACGGAATCGCCCAACGTAGATTAGGAGAGATAAAGACAAAAACAGCTGGTTTTACTAGTTTTTCCCAAGATCATTTAGATTACCACAAAACCATGGAAAATTACCTTGAGGCTAAATTACAGCTTTTCAGAGAAAATTTAGAAGAAGGAGGAGAAGTGGTAATTAATTCCGAGATATTAGATTCGAGCTATGGCGATGGGGTTAAAAATTTCTTTGCTAAACATAGAATACGTTATTTTGGGGTTGGTAAAAATGGGAATATAAAGGTAAAAAATATTAATAGTTCTCTTACCGGCAGCAAAGTTGTCTTTGAATATAATAAAAAAGAATACACTTTTACCACTAATATCATCGGATCTTTCCAAGCCGTAAACCTTCTTATCGCTGCTAAAATGACGGCAAATCTCGGGTTTAATTTTGATCACATAGTTGAAGTTCTAGAAAAAGTTACTGCTGTAACCGGTAGGTTACAACGAATAGGTTTCCTTGAAAGTGAAGTTCAGGTATTTGTTGATTATGCACACACGCCAGATGCTTTAGAAAAGTCATTATGGGAGTTAAGAAACATCAAGGCACAGCAAGGGGGGAAATTATATGTGGTATTTGGTTGTGGCGGCGATCGTGATCCCTCAAAAAGAGAACTAATGGGACAAGTCGCTTGCAAATTAGCTGATTATGTTGTAGTTACAGATGATAACCCACGAAGCGAAAACCCTCGAAAAATTCGGCTTGATGTCCTAAAAGGAGCAGACGGAGCAGAAGAGATAGAAGGAAGGGAATTTGCGATAGAAAGTACTATAGAAAAACTGAAAAAAAACGATATATTATTGATTGCGGGCAAAGGGCATGAAACTTACCAGATTATCGGAAACAGAACTGTGTTTTTTAGCGATATTGAAATTGCAAGAAAAATACTGCTGTTGAAAAATAAATAATTTTAATAAATGTGAAAAATATGATTTGGACATCAGAACAAATTGGTAAGGCTCTATCACTTACCCTGACAACTAATGATAAATTTGGACAAGTTCAGTTTAATTCCAAAGACATAGAAAAAGGGGATATTTTTATCGCTCTGAAAGGCGGAGCAAGAGACGGACACGAATTTGTTCTTGACGCTTTTGCAAAAGGTGCTGCTTTAGCTATTGTAAGCGAAGACATAAAAAATGCGCCAGTAAATAAAATAATAAAAGTAGAAGATACCTTTGAAGCTTTAGAAGATTTAGCCGAGTACAAAAGGCAAAATTCTAAAGCTCATTTTATCGGTGTTACCGGCAGTGTAGGAAAAACCAGTACCAAGGAAATAATAGGCTTAATCCTGAGTTCCTTCGGTAAAACTTTTGTTAGTAGAGGTAATTTTAATAACCACATCGGTGTACCAATTAATCTAGCTTCTATTGCAGATGATGTTGAATTTGCCGTAATTGAAATGGGAATGAATAAAGCCGGAGAAATTAGCCTTTTAACCAAACAGGTTACACCGGATATAGCTGTAATTACTTCAGTATCTCCCGTACATCTGGAATTTTTTGATTCTATTGAGAAAATCGCCGATGCAAAATCAGAAATTTTTGAAGGATTAGATATTAATACTGGGATCGCAATACTTAATCGTGATATTTCAACTTATAGAAGATGTATTGAGAATATAGATAGGGCTGGAATTGGCAATATTAAAACTTTTGGTAAATCGCAATTCGCTAATATAAGATTTGTATCTTATTCACTGATAAACCAAAATATGGTTAAATTAACCTATAGTATTTTTCATGAGAAGATAGAATTTGTTATGCCTGTTGTGCCAAAGCATATGGCAATTAATTTCGCAGCCGCTCTTTCCGTTGTCTACTGTCTGAGACTTGATATAAATCAGGCAGTAAAAGTTCTCGCGCAATTCAAACCTCAAATGGGAAGGGGATTGTTCGTGGATATTAAGAAAGAAGATAAGGAATATTCCATAATAACTGATTACTATAATGCGAGTCCTGAATCCCTGAAAGCAGGTCTTGAGTATTTACATCAATTTAAAAACCCAAAAAAGAGTGCCATATTAGGTGACATGAAGGAGCTTGGTAAGGACGAATTAAAGTTTCATTTCGCCGCGATCCCACATATTGTTAAATCCGGTGTAAAGAAATTGTTTTTAGTAGGGGATATTATGTCCCAGCTTGCGCAAGAAATCCCAAAAAATATTTTGGTCTATACCTATAAAAATTCTGATGAACTAGCTTACGATATTAATAAATACATTGAAGGAGAAGAAATTATCCTAATTAAAGGTTCAAGAGGTATTCATCTGGAAAAAGTTGCCGAAGCTCTAGGAGTTACAAATGCTTTATAATATATTACTGCCATATGCAAGTCATTGGCATATAGCCAATTTAATGACTTACATTACATTTAGAAGCGGTATGGCAATACTAAGTAGTCTGCTTATAAGTTTTCTAATAGGCTCGAAAATTATTCTGAAATTAAGGACGTTACAAAAACAAGGACAACCAATTAGGGAAGATGGTCCAGATACTCATTTTGCTAAAGCGGGGACTCCTACAATGGGTGGGTTAATCATTATTAGCTCCATGTTATTTTCTATATTATTATTTTCAGATCTTACAAATCCTTACGTTTGGATAATTGTTTTTGTTCTAATAATGTTCGGATTGCTTGGTTTTTTAGATGATTATACTAAAGTCAGCAAGTTTAATTACCGTGGTATCACGGGTAAAAAGAAGTTATTTTTTCAATTTGCTGTTAGCCTTATCGCATTTGGAGGTATAAAATATTGCTCCCTCCATTCCCACGCAACGGATCTAGCTGTTCCATTTTTCAAGACTCTCTTAGTCGACCTTGGTTATTTTTATTTTCCTTTTGCAATGTGCGTTATTATCGGTTCTTCTAATGCGGTAAATCTAACTGATGGCCTTGATGGGCTAGCTATTGGTACGCTAACAATAGCGGCTAGTGCTTTTGCTATTATTTCTTATCTAGTAGGTAATTTTACCTATGCAAATTATTTGCAAATTATATATGTCCCACACGTTGGGGAGCTTGCGGTAGTATGTTCTGCAATGGTTGGCAGTGGCCTTGGTTTTTTGTGGTATAACTGCAAACCTGCGGAAGTATTTATGGGGGATACTGGAAGTTTATCTCTTGGAGCAGTTATCGGTACTATTAGCGTTATTACCAAACATGAAATTGTGCTGGCTATAATAGGAGGGGTGTTCGTTATTGAAACGTTATCGGTCATTATACAAGTTTATTATTTTAAAATGACTAAGGGTAAAAGGTTTTTCAAAATGGCGCCTATCCATCATCACTTTGAAAAGAAAGGATGGCCGGAGACTAAAGTGGTCATAAGATTTTGGATTTTAGCAATTGCTTTTGCTTTAATTGGGTTATCATCGCTAAAGTTAAGGTAGTTTCATATGTTTGGCGATAACTTAAAGCGTCCAGTGATTAAAGGAAATGGTCAGTTTTTATCTATAAAAAGTATTTTTAAAACTTTACAAGCTGAAGGGCCTTATTGCGGAGTTCCAGCAATTTTTATTAGGTTAGGCGGATGTAACTTAGCTTGCAGTTTTTGTGATACCGAATTTGAGGATTATCTAGAAAAATCTCTTGAAGAAATAATTGGACAGGTTGAATACTTAAGCAAAAATAGTAATAAAATACGATCAATATTCCTAGTGGTTATTACCGGAGGAGAACCACTTAGACAGCCAATCTATAGATTATGCGAAAAATTATTGCAATTAAATTACAAAGTGCAAATCGAGACTAATGGCACATTATATCAAGACCTGCCGGATGGAATTGATATAATTTGTTCTCCTAAGGTAACGAACTTGAAATACCACAATATTAGAGAAGAGCTGTTGCCTAAAATTACAGCTTTTAAGTATATTATATCTGAGCACGTAGCAGGGTATAACAAAGTTCCGGAATTAGGCCAATCACTCTATAGCATACCGGTATTTGTGCAAGCAATGGACGAATATGATGGAAAGCGCAATAGTGCAAATAAGAAACTAGCAGTATCTATTGCTCTTGAGAATAATTATCGTTTATCATATCAGATTCACAAGGAACTGGGTATTGAGTAAGAAAGATGGTATTAGTAAATATATTATTTACTCTACCCGAGTAAGGTTATAAAGTATAAATGCTAAGGTAATTTTTCAACTTAAAATTAGTGTTATTATGAATCATGAGAAAATTGCTAATGCCTTGAAATCGGTATTAGCAGATAGCTATAGCTTATATTTTAAAACCCAAAACTTCCATTGGAATGTGACTGGCCCTAACTTTAAATCGTTACATAGTTTGTTCGAAGAACAATACACAGATCTTGCCAACGCTATTGATGAAATAGCTGAGCGAATTAGATGGCTTGGACAAAAAGTACCAGGAAGTTTAAAGTTCTACTCAGATTTAACCTCAATTTCGTCAAGCGATGAGCATGCTGATTCAGCTACCATGATCAGAGAATTAATCAAAGGCCAAGATTTAGTCATTAAAACTTTAAAGGCTACCCTAACTATTGCACGAACATTTGATGATGAAGGAACATGCGACCTTTTAATTGCAAGGATCAAAACGCATGAAAAAAATTCCTGGATACTTAAAAGCAGCATGTAAGGAGATGATAAGATTAATATATACTTTTTATATAGGTAACTATAAGGTATCCCCTAAACTGGAACAGAATTAAATTCATAGTATATGGTTAGATAAATAATGACAAAGAAAGCAATAGTATTGGTAAGTGGAGGAGTTGATTCCTCAACAGTTTTAGCTTACGTAGAACAACAGGGTTACGAGATATACGCAATTAGTTTTAATTATGGGCAGAAGCAAATTGTTGAGCTCAAAAAAATCCAGGAATTTATTAAAAACTACAAAGTAAAAGAACACAAAATTATAAATATTGATCTAAAGAATTTTGGCGGATCAGCTTTAACGGATGATAGTATAGAAGTACCGAATTATCAAAGCGCAAGTGATTTAGGAAATGAAATTCCCCTTACATATGTTCCGGCAAGAAATACGATTTTTCTAAGTTATGCTCTTGCTCTTGCTGAAGTAAAAGGTATTAGTGATATATTTCTTGGAGTACATGCAACCGATTATTCCAATTATCCGGATTGCCGTCCTGAATATATCAAGAGTTTCGAAACTATGGCCAACCTCGCAACGGCTGAAGGGGTAAAAGGAAATAAAATTAATATCCATGCACCTCTTATTAATATGACAAAAACCGAAATAGTTGCCATGGGACTTAAAATGGGAGTAGATTATTCGACAACTATCTCCTGTTATAACCCTACTAACGAAGGTGATTCATGCGGGAAATGTCTTGCCTGTTTAGTAAGAATTAAGGCTTTTGAGGAGAATAGTGTGCAAGATCAGATTTCATATATTAAGAGTTAAGTGATTATGAATGTGCAACCTTTTTTTGGCCCATTTCCAACAATCGATTTGGGTGATATTGTTCTGAGAGAAATTACTAAAGAAGATGCGCAAGCTTACTTAGACTATATGAGTAATGATCAAATGGCTGGATTTTTAACAAATGAAAATAGACCAAAAACCTTTGACGCAGCACTTGAAGAAGTTAGCTATTGGGGTGGCTTGTTTTCATCTAAAAGAAGTATATATTGGGCTATTGCTCTGAAAGAAAGTAATAGAATGGTGGGTACTGCCGGTTTTAACATGATTTCTTTTGCAAATTCCAGAGCTGAAATCAGTTATGATTTAGACCCGAATTTTTGGGGTAAGGGAATAATGCTCCGTTCTATAAAAGCTATACTAAAATTTTCCGATTATACACTTGGAATAATTAGGGTACAAGCAACTGTTATTACAACTAATGAACGTTCGATAAAAGTTTTAGACCGATGTGGTTTTCAGAAAGAAGGTTGCCTAAGAAAATATGAATTAGTCGAAGGAGAGTTGAAAGATTATTATATGTATGCAAGAGTCCTTATATGAACAAAACTATATATTTACTTAAAAGTACAGTTAGTGTTTTTATTATATTCTTTGCTTTTTATGCGAAGGCTGAAGTAGCTGAAGTATTAGAAGCAACGGATATTGGTATCATCAAAGATGAGATTGCCAAATTAAAAAGTGGAGATATGGTTTTGCTTGATGTGAAGCATGTTATTTTTTACTCCAGTGATCAGGTTATGCTCCATGAACATAAATCGTTTTTTAAACAAAAATTTGCTCAAATCGAAGCAAATCTTGGTAAAGAGGAAGCAACCAGACTTAAAAGCATAGTACTTAGCTCTTATAAACCAATGATAGTGGACCACGAAATAGCAGAACTTATTAATAAAGCTCAAAAATCTGGAATTATTGTTTTTGCCTTAACTAGCGGCAACACCAGTAATTATGGGATTATCCCAAACAGAGCTGATTTACGTATTAAAACCATCAAAGATATTGGTATCGATTTTTCAAAATCTGCAGAATTAGATTATATTGATTTAAGCGAAGAGGTGGAATTACCCAGAAAAAAGGATAGTAGCCATCCAATATTTCAAGAGGGCGTAATTTTTGCTGCTAAGAGACCAAAAGGAGAAATACTTGGCAAGTTTTTAAGTTTATCTAAATTAAAGCCAGGAAAAATAATCTTTGTTGACAATCAATTAAAAAACGTGCTTTCTGTAGAAGAAAAATGCAAGGAACTTGATATTGATTACACGGGTATACATTTTACTAAATTACATAATAAACCTTCTACGCAGTTAGATAAAAAAATTGCTGAGAAAAAGTTTGAAATCCTCCTAGCTGAAAGTAGATGGATTGATGATAACGAAGCGAGCCTTATGATCAAAAAATAAGTATCTTTTTTGAAGATCAGCTTTATCATTACTTTAAGAGTTTTATCTAATTACGAGCAGTAGGTGCTGTGCCTTTTATAGTCCAAGTTTATCTAAATATGACTTATGAAAATCTTTAATATTATAATGAACAGGAAACTTGGCGGTGCGGAGCAGGCCTTCTTGGACTATTATAGCGCTTTAACCTTAAAGGGGCATGAGGTAGTCAACATAACCAGTTTGTTTGCGAAGATTAACAATAAAAAAATTAGTTCTTTAAAACTCCCCAATTTATTTCCGTGGTGTATCCTTTCTAAAATATATTTGAAATTACTAATATTATTTTACAGACCGGATGTGATAATAGTTCATGGGGGAAGAGCAGTTAATTTTGCTTATGGTACACGTGTAGAAGGTACGCCTATAATAGGCATTACTCATTCTTACAGTACTCGGCATATCTTAAAATGTAATTATATAATTGCCTTAGATCAACTGCTCAAGCAACATTTAATTAATAGCGGGTATCCTGAGTCCCAGATATTTATTGTTCCGAATATGATAAACACTCCTCCAAGGAGGCTAAATAATTTCAGTCAAAAAAAAACCGAATATGTTATAGGGGCTCTTGGTAGGTTCGTACCGGAAAAAGGATTCAATTATTTAATAGAAGCTATAAGTATACTAAGGGATAAGAAATACCACGTTAAATTGCTCATTGGAGGGGCTGGACCACTAGAAATTCAACTTAGGAAACTTGCACGTGGGCTTAATATTGATAAAAATGTTGAGTTTATTGGATGGGTAAATGATAAAGAGAGTTTTTTTAAAACTGTAGATATTTTCTGCATCCCTTCAGTTTTTGAAACTTTTGGTATTGTGGCCTTAGAGGCAATGAGTCATCAAGTGCCTATCGTTGCGACAAAGACTGCTGGAGCATCCCAAATTTTTGAAGCAGGTAGTGACGCTTTAATTACAAATACAGCTTCAAATCAGGGATTAGCTGACAATATCGCCTATCTTATAGATAACCCGCTTAAGGCACAAGAATTAATAGACACAGCCTACAGTAAGATTACCACTTATTACGATAAAAAAATTATTGCAGATAGGCTTGCAGCCACATTAAAGATAATTATTCAAAAAAGCTGATTTTAAGTAAATGATGATAAAAAAGTTTTTTGTTGCCTCTACCAATAAAGGTAAAATTCTAGAAATCAAAGAGCTTATAAAAAGTTCTAAACTATCTAGCTTCTCGATTGAGACTTTAGAAGATAATTTTATAAAAGAACCGGATGAGCCTTACGATAGTTTTTTAGAAAATGCAAAGCACAAAGCACTGTATTATGTTGAACATACAAAACTACCTACCATTTGTGATGATTCCGGTTTATGCATAGAGGCCTTAAATGGTTTCCCCGGGGTCAAGACTAAAAATTTCCTAGAAAAATGCGGCAGCTTAAATAACGCATTTGCTGAATTAGAAAAACTCCTTCCTAACTATGATACCCACAAAGCATATTTTCAAACGGCGATATGTTTATACCTGCCGGAAACAAGAAATTTTATAGTTTCTGAAGCACAAAGCTATGGTTATATAACCTTTCCAGCTAGGGGGGCTGAAGGTTTTGGTTTTGATCCAATTTTTATTCCCGAAGGTTATACTGAAACTTTAGCAGAACTAGGGATAAAAATAAAAAATCAGGTTAGCCATCGGTCTAAAGCTATAAAAAGATTAGTTATTAGCATTGAAAAGCTTTTTCAACACTAATAGCTTAAGGGATTATTGCTGAATTTGTTATTTTCTTTAGCGTTTATAAATGGTATAAATATAGCACATTTATGTAATAATTAGTGTGCATGCTAAAAAAAATATTTTTATACAGTAAAGTAAGGGCTACTACCCTATTATTCCTGGCAGTGTTACTGCTTCTTTCTCTTGGTTCTTATAGTGATACTGATCCATCGCTAAATCTTTCTACGTTAAATGAACCAAGGAACTTACTAGGTTATTTTGGTTCTTATCTAGCTGATATATTTTATCAACTTTTTGGAGTTGCATCTTTTATTATTCCATTGTCATTTATTGTCTGGTCTTATCTAATTTACAAGAATGAAATATTAAGCTGGAAAAGTTTAAAGATCATTTCATTAATAATGGCTATATCTTGTATTTCGGTGGCTTTAAGTGGCCTCAAAATAAGTTATCTTCCGGCAAATGGAGGCGGGGCATTTGGAATTTACTTGTTTAACATGAGTATTAAATATTTAGATTTAGCTGAATTTCAACAATTAATAATTCCAGCTACCTTCTTACTTTCAACATTATTCTTAATATTAGCACTTGGCATCAAATTTACTTCTTATGTTAAATTCACTCTCTATTTAAAAAGCTTGTGGGTTAAAATAACGGCACTAGTAAAAATTCCAAAATTTTCTTTCAATAAAATTAAATTAGCTAATCCTGCTAAAATCCCGTCAAAAATTATTAAAGAACCTATCATTACCGGGAACGGTAGCAGCCCTGAAGTTAGCCGTGTAATACCAATTATTGGGGACAAACTCCAAGTAATACCGAGTCCTATAAAGAGTGAGGTTCAGCGTATAGAACAAGATGCAGGTGTTTTACCCCCTGTGGACTTATTAGATGAAGCAAGTAACCATAACATTAAATTCCAATCACCTACGGAATTAGAAGCCAAGGCTGAGGAACTTTTAGCTGTTCTCGGTGATTTCGGCGTCAAAGGAAAAGTTATAGATATAAGACAAGGTCCGGTAGTAACGATGTATGAATTTGAACCGGCAGCCGGTACTAAATCATCAAGAGTAATAGGATTGTCCGATGATATCGCCCGTTCATTATCGGCTCATTCTACCCGTATTGCAGTTATACCAGGCAGAAACGCTCTGGGTATTGAGCTGCCTAATAAACAGCGTATGTTTTTTCGTTTAAAGGAGCTAGTTGAAACAGAAGAATTCCAGGATCAGAACGTAATATTACCTATTATTCTTGGCAAGGATCTTAGCGGACGGCCTTTAGTAGCTGATCTGGCCAAAATGCCTCACCTGCTTGTAGCGGGAACAACCGGTTCGGGTAAATCGGTTGCTATTAACGCTATGATAATGTCCTTACTTTATAAATACACTCCCGCCGAATGTAGAATGATAATGATTGATCCTAAAATGCTTGAATTATCTTCTTATGATAATATACCTCACCTTATGACCCCTGTTGTTACTGAACCCGGAAAAGCAGTAGTTGCGCTTAAGTGGGCTGTTAAAGAAATGGAAAATAGATATCGTTTAATGTCTCATTTAGGAGTGAGGAATATTGCTAATTTTAATGCAAAAATTCTGGAAGCGGTAAAAGAAGGCAAAGTGCTGGAACGAAGAGTACAAACTGGTTTTGACCCGGAAACAGGGAAACCAGTTTTTGAATCTGTGCCCATTGATATGCAAAAAATGCCGTTTATAGTAGTAATAGTTGATGAAATGGCTGACCTAATGCTTGTTGCCGGGAAAGATATCGAAACTTCTATTCAGCGTTTAGCCCAGATGGCACGGGCTGCTGGTATTCACATTATTATGGCAACTCAAAGACCATCGGTAGATGTAATTACTGGCGTAATAAAAGCTAACTTTCCAAGCAGAATTAGTTTCAAAGTAACTTCAAAAATCGACAGTAGAACAATTCTAGGTGAACAGGGAGCTGAACAATTACTCGGGATGGGAGATATGCTGTATATGGGCAATAGCGCTAGAATACTTCGTGTCCACGGACCTTTTGTTGATGACAAGGAGGTAGAAAAGGTAACATCTTTCCTCAGAAGTACTGGTGTTCCTGAATATATTTCTGCAGTTACTGAATCTGAAGAGGATTTTGCTGCTGATGAACTAGGTGAATCAGATAATGACGATATGTATAAGCAAGCATTAAATATTGTCAGGAATGAAAAGAAAGCTTCAATCAGTTATATTCAAAGATCCCTTCGAATTGGGTATAATCGCGCTGCAAGTATTGTTGAAGAAATGGAAAAAAATGGTATCCTTTCCCCCCCTAACCACTCCGGTAAAAGGGAGGTTTTATTACCAGAGGATTAATTTGTTTATTAATTAAGCGCTTTTATTTCTTATATAAATATGATATAATCCTTAGCAATCGATTCTATTAAAAATGAGGTGTGAATGTCTAAAAATCTCGAATTTAAGGTAGGTGAAAGAGTAGTATATCCGTCCCACGGAGTCGGAGAAATTGTTGACGTCGAAGCTCAAATGATTGCCGATATTAGCCTTAAAGTTTATGTTATTTCTTTTCCTCAAGACAAAATGATTCTACGAGTTCCTGTAAATAGAGCATCTGCAGTTGGTCTTAGAACTCTAATTAATAAAAACGATATCCATGAAGTATATGCAATCCTACAAGGGAAACCCAAGCGTGGTAACAAGATGTGGAGTAGGCGTGCTCAAGAATATGAAACCAAAATCAATTCTGGAGAAATATCTGCGATTGCTGAGGTTGTCAGGGATCTTTACAAAAATGTTGATAACGATCGTTCATATAGTGAAAGGACAATATATGAGTCAGCTTTAAATAGGCTAGCTTCCGAAATAGCTGTCCTTGAGAATATTTCAGAAGCTGAAAGCTCTGCTAAACTAATTGACCTTCTAAAAGAAAAATTAGCAGCATAGTTACGGATTTTTAAAGTTTTAAAACCTATTTAGTTAGTAAGAAAATAAATCCTTATTAGGATTAGTACTTTAAAATTGTCAGCATTAAAGATAAAATTCCTTCGACTTTAGTTTGATTTTTACTAATTATCTGTAAATTTTACATGTTTTTTCTTAAGGTGAGGATTAGCTCTATAATACAATTTTATAATGGCTAAAGTATGCACCACCCTAAATAGCTTTTATTAATAAACAATAACTTAAGGAGACTTTTGTCTTCTCCCTACAATTATCTGAAGTAAGCTTTGTATTTGCCAACCCGTTGCCAATTATAATAATTACAAAGGGCTTTAAACCATAAAAACCGCCTGTAATAGTTCCATAGTTATTTGTTACTCCTTAGAATACTTTATTTATAAACTTTCTTTACTAACAAAACTTAAAAAGTATAAAATTAATTAAGTTCTTCCATTTTTTATAGTAATAAAAGTTTTAATAAGAAACTGAAGTAGTATAGGAATTGCAGTATATTAACTGAGCAAATTATAAATTTCCTGCCCAGAATATATAATCTATAGAGAATGTATATTCCCAATCGGGGTTCAGAATTCTTTACCAAAAAACATAACGCATAAATATTTGGAAACTACTGCGTGAACTGCTTTCTCTTATACTTCTTAACTTTGCAACCTAATAAACGCGAGTTTCGCATTAGAAAGTTAGGTGTACAGCAGTAAACAAGTAGGTTATAGGTTACTTCATTTTACAAAATAACAGAAATAACCTATGAAAATGGATTTTACAGAAATATATTGCCACGTCGATGACTTTTTAAAAGAATTAGATAACAAGACAGGTTTGATTGCAAATAACAATAATAAAACAGGCTGGTCAGGGCAGGCTTAATAGAAGCGAGATTATAACAATAATCATAGGATATTGGCAATCATCCTATGACTGTTTTAAAAACTACTATCTAAAGCAAATCTGGATTTATCACCAGCGGGATTTTAGGGGAGTTAGTTACTGCCAATTCATCAAACTAATCAGCTCATATCTACCACTGTTAGTGTTAATGCTCAACTCTATTATGGATAAATGCGACGGCATATCTTTTATTGACTCAAGTAGCCTTGAGGTGTGTAAACGTTATCGTATTTCTATGCACAGAGTTTTTGCAGGAATTGCAGTGCGTAGCAAGACGACAAAAGGTTGATTTTACGGCTTAAAATTGCATTTATTGATCAATCAAAGAGGCGGCATAATCAAAGCATCGTTTAGCTCCGGTAATAAAGATGATAGAGCGCAATTAAAGCTTATGATTAAAGGTTTGTTTGGCAAGGTTTTTGGCGATAGAGGCTATATCTCTCAAGAATTATTCAGAGAGCTTTTAGAACAAGGAATCTTTATAATCACCAAAGTGAAGAAAAATATGAAAAATAAGTTTATGTCTTTGATTGATAAAATATTATTACTCAAACGAGCATTAATAGAATCAGTCTTCGGCAAAATCAAATTGCTAGGCAAATTTGAGCATTCAAGACATAGATCGGTTACAAATGCTTTTGTTCATATGGTTGCTGCCCTCATCAGCTATCAATTATCAGACAATAAACCATCTATCAAATCCCTTTTGCACTTGCAAAATTTTTAACTTTCTAATGCGAAACTGGTGTATTATCAGTTCAATTGCACTTCTTCGTTTTTGTATCTTTTTGTCATCAGTTGATAAAGCTTTCTTGGTCTTAGCGGTAAAAGCCTTGCCTTTCTCTTTGAAGTTATGGCCAGTGTAACCAACAGATCTGCAAAAATTTTACTAGTCTCTGGACTTAGCTTGCGCAGCTCCGCTACCATTTGATCTAAAGTACGCCCGTTGTAGGGGGTTACCATGAAAAGATTTAACTCCAAGAACAAAGTTGCCTCGACTACTTACTGCAATCCCAACTTTATTTCCAAATTCGTAAGGTTTATTCAGTTTACCCGTGCCTATACACTCTACCTCTGGAGCATGAAAGCTATAAATTATCTTGTCCTCTTTTTTATAAATATCCTTATCCTTTTTCTTAATATAGACTGGGCATAAATATTTTTAACTCTGGATAAAATGGCGCTATCCTCTGCAGATAGTTCTAATTTCGATTTTTCTATACCCCTTTGGCATATACGAATTAACCTACCTAAGCAAACTTTTAAGCTTATCATTATCTTTCTTCGTTTCCTTACTTTACTATTTTCCTTGTACTTCCATAGATTGATCGTTCTATATTTGAAAGTTTTGGCATAAGTCTCGTTAAGCGAAATACCAAGTCGTTCAAAGATCTACTACTTTTACTCTTGTGGCCTCCATTAAATGTACATCATGTGGATGTTTGATGTCCTTAATCTGTACAGTCGTATCTATAATCGCTGATTCCAAGTCTTGTTTTTTGAGCGCACCGACCTTGAGTCCTATACGCAAAAGCTCTTTTAAAATCTCATTACACTCTTCTTCTCCCAGATCATTACGGAATCTACGTATAGTCACTTCCGATACATCAATATCTTGCTTCATATATTCATAACCACAAAAATATTGCCAATAAATATTTTCCTTTAATTCTTCCGCCGTATATGAATCAGAACCGTTATACGTAGCTTGAAGCATTGATAGTACTAGCATTACTCTATGATCTTTCTTGTTTCTACCAAATTGCTTGATTTTCAATATTAGGTAATGCCAGCACTTCAACTTCAGACTAATTTATCCAATCTCTTAGTTTATATAATTTGTTTTTAGAATTTAATTTTGTTGACAATTTCTCTCCAAACAACCTTTCTTGTTTTTGGAAAAAAGTAATATCTTCTATAGGCATAATTTTTTCAAAATCCATTAGCTTTATGCGTCAATTATAGCATTTTCTGAGGGATTCTGTACGCAATTTGTGACAGAAAATAACTTATTTTTTAAGGAGTTTAGAGTTTTGACTCAGATATTAACTTATGTAATAAAAAACAAAAGAACAAAACTCTAAAAGCATTGCGTATTTACAGAAACCTATTTTACTTCCGTTGTAACAGATAAAGGAGCTTGACCTTCAATTTTCACTTCAATCTCGAACTTATCTCCTACGTTTAAAGACTTCTTTAAATCAAAAAGCATGATATGAGTAGCTCCCGGCATAAGTTCTATAGAGGTTTTAGCTGGTACTACTATTTTGTCGATAGATGTCATCCTACTAACCCCTTTTTCATCTACAAAACTCTTGTGCAGTTCCACATTATTGGCAATCGTTGAAGCTGAAGCACCAATTATCACAATATCTTTATCAGTAGGATTACTAATTTTCATATAGGCTGCTGAATTGTTATTTGGCGACATGGATTTTCTTGCCCACGCATCAGTAATTGCAATTTCTTTAACCTCGTTTGGTGTAGAAGGAGATGAGGGCGCAGTTACGCCTGGATTCTCTACATTAGCATTGGCAGTACTTTGCCCACTTGCCTCAGCATTAAAAACAGAAGAAATAATAACAGAAATCGCACTGACTGTAAGAATATTCTTTTTCATATAAACCCTTTGTTATATATCGTTAAATTGTGATTTAAACTCACTAAGACAAGTGTTACATACCAAATCTTGAATATCAATAATTCTTTGGCACTTCATATCATTTGCTTTTTTATATGTGCCTTTTTGATATAGAAAAAATCAGTATAACTATTAAATTCAAGCACGCCTGAACTCAATTACCCGGCTATGCCCTGACAAATCTTTAGAAATTACGATTTCAGTAAATAGGTACCCTTTCAGTATATTAATTACAGCTTCAGATTGGTTAAAACCGATTTCTAAAAATATTTTATTTTCACTTTTTAAAAAATTATTTAATCCGGAGATAATTTTTTTATAATTAATTAAGCCATTCTCATTAGCAAAAAGTGCAGATTCCGGTTCATATAATATAGTTTCCTGTGCCATATATGTTTTATTATCTGGAGAAATGTATGGTGGATTGCTGATAATAAAATCAAACTTCTTCTCAGGTAAATTTGAATACCAGTCACTTTTGATAAACTGGATTTGGATAATAGTACCGTTGAATTTAGCGTTCTCAGCAGCCAGCATAAGTGCTTCATCTGATATATCAGTAGCAACGATTTTAGCTTGTGGAATAAGAGCTGCAAGCGTAACAGCTATTGCTCCGCTACCTGTCCCCAGATCTAATATTGTAACTTCTTTACCAGCAAAGTTTTCTTGATACTCTAAAACCACCCTATCAATAATCAGTTCAGTTTCCGGCCTTGGAATCAGAACCTGTTTATTTACTACAAAATCTCTACCATAAAACTCTTTCTTTCCTACTATATAAGCTATAGGTTCTAGCACTTTCCGGCGTTTTATATATTGATAAAAGGCTGACTCTTCTTCTTGAGAGATTGGTTCGTTATACCTGATCAACAAGTCTTCTTGAGTTGTTTTTAATACACTAGCTAGTAAAATTCTTGCTTCTAATTGTTTTGACGTGAAATCTTCAAGTTCCAGGATTCCCCAGGCTAAAGCTTCTCTTACTAACATAATTACTTTATAACCATCATTTTTGTATTTATAATATTTTATTCATCTTTAAATGGGGTATAGAATCTTCCTCAAAATAATCTCCTTGAGCTTCATAGCCATTTTTTAAATAAAACTCTATTGCTGTAGCACGTGCATGGCAGTAAAGTTTTTTAAAACCATTTTTCTTTGCCACATCTTCACAAAATATCATCATTCTTGAACCAATTCCATTATTGGTCAAATCTTCTTTGACTACAACACGCTGCATTTTACAATTTTGACCTTTCGGTACTAATACAGCAGTAGCAATTAATTCTAAACCATTAAGGCCAATAATTTGAATATGCTCTTTTTCTGCGAATAATTCAGATTCAGAAAAACTCAACCCTATAGGTTTACGCAAAATGCGTTCCCTTAAAGCAACTGCCTTTTTATATTCAGGGCTGCCATATTCTATAATTTTAAAGTTGATCTCTAAAAGCATAGTTTGCATAATAAAAACAGTTTTTATCAGTTTAATAACAATCGTAACACCATCAAGTAAATGGTTTTAATAATCGACTTTTAAAAAATACAATCCTTCGGCAGGAGCAGTAGGAGCTCCCCTTGACCTATTTCTCTGCTCAAGTATTTCTTTCATTTTTTCCGGTGGCCAAATACCCTTTCCTACCTGTAACAGATTACCGACTATATTTCGTACCATGTGATGAAGAAATGAAATAGCAGAAACATAAATTTCTATATTATCCCCTTCTCGAGTAATTTCGATATTTGAAATGGTTTTTACAGGGGAACTAGACTGACACTGAGCTGCTCGAAAAGAACTAAAATCATGTTTACCTATTAAATATGATGCAGCCTCTCTCATCAACTCTACGTCGAGCGGTTCTCTTACCCAATATTGCAAACCGGCATTAATAATATTAACCGACGGCCGGTTAATAATTTTATAGACATAATACCTTTGTTTAGCAGAGAAACGAGCATTAAAATCTAGGTCCACTAATATACAATCTGTAACCCCTACTTTATAAGGCCTACAAAAATGATTAATAGAATGCATTACTCTTCGCGGCTCATAAAAAGTAGCTAAATCAAAACTACCCACCTGTCCATACGCATTTACACCGGCATCGGTCCTGCCTGCAGCGGTAACTAAAACACTTTCCTTACTAAATTTAAAAATTGCCTCTTCAATTAACTGTTGGAGGGATAAAGCCTCTGCTTGCCTTTGCCAGCCACAAAAACCGGCACCTAAATATTCAAGAGTAATTTTATATCTAAATTTATTGCCCACAGGATAGATATTATTTTGTTTATTATCCATTATAAGCTATATGGCCTTATAAGACGAGATGCTGAACTAGATTTATATAAGTCTAGTTCAGCTTATATTGAAATTGCGTTATTGCTTAGCTTTTTGCTACCGCTGCTACTTCATCGGCAAAGTTTATCACTTCTTTTTCAATACCTTCACCCAGTTCAAATCTTGCATAACTTGCAAGCACGACAGGTGCGCCAAGTTCTTTCGAAGCGTTTGCAACTACTTCAGTAATTTTTGATTTACCATCAATAACAAAAATCTGATCAAGCAAAACTATTTCTTCTAAAAATTTACGGATTCTCCCCTCGATCATTTTTTCAATTATGTTATCCGGCTTTCCTGAGGCTCTGGATTGCTCGGTAAATATATCCTTTTCTCTTTGAATTAAAGCTGGATCAACAGACTCTTTATTTAAACATACCGGCTTTGCCGCTGCTACGTGCATTGCTATTTGCTTGCCAAGAGCCATCAACTTATCTTTATCGCCTGTTGATTCTAAGGCTACCAACACTGAAATTTTGCCCATACCGTCTGCTGTAGCATTATGTACGTAAGAAGCAATAACACCATCTTTTATTTTAAGTGTTTGCATGCGGCGCAAACTAAGGTTTTCACCAATAGTTGCGATATTCTCTATTATTAAGTCTTCTACAGTTTTACCGTTTTCAATAATTGTCGATTTTAATTGTTCAATGGTGGAACAATTAATCGCTTTTTGAGCAATTTTTCTAACTAAATTCTGAAAAGTTTCATTTCTTGAAACAAAGTCTGTTTCAGAATTAACCTCTATGACTGCGGCCATGTTGCCATTTACTTCTAGGGCGGTTAAACCTTCCGATGCTACTCTGCCTGCTTTTTTTGCGGCAGCAGCTAAGCCCTTAGTTCTAAGCCAATCGACAGCTGCTTCGAAATCACCTGACGTTTCGACTAGGGCTTTTTTGCAGTCCATCATTCCTGCACCTGTTTTTTCCCTCAAATCTTTTACTAATGATGCTGATACACTCATTATATTCCTCTCGAAAAATATTTAAAATTATTGTGCTACCGAATCACTCGCTGTAGCTTTGCTTTTTGTGGTTTTTGCGACTGCTGTTTTAGTTATTACTGCTTTTTTTGCAGAGGGGGTAGGTTTTTCCACCTCATTTGAGTTGCTTTCTTCTGTAGCCTTTACCTCTACAACAATATCTTTAGATGCAGCTTTTGCTTTAGAAACCTTGGCAGTTTTTTCAATTTTTTTAACTCCTTCCAAACCTTTCTCTGATTTTGCTGCAAGAGAAGCTCCCACATCTACTCCAGAATTCTTGAGAGAATCCTGTATTCCAGCTAACGCAGCATCAGCAAATAAACTGCAATATAGCCTGATTGACCTTATGGCATCATCATTACCGGGTATTGGGAAATCGATATTATCAGGGTCGGAATTGCTATCTACTACTGCAACTATCGGAATATTTAATTTTACAGCTTCTTTTATAGCTAAATGCTCTTTATTTGTATCAATAATTACAACCAGATCAGGACGGCCGCCAATATTTCTGATACCAAAAAATGACCTAACCAACTTTTCTTTTTTACGTGTTAAGTCTAAAAGCTCCTTTTTTGTATAGTTGACCAGCTCTTCCGTATTACCAAGAGTTTTTTCAATGCTATCTAGTTTTTTTATTGACCTTGAAATGGTACTCCAATTAGTTAAAATTCCACCAAGCCATCTGTGATTAATATAATATTGATCACATTTCTGGGCATACTCAGCTATTAGTTCCGTAGCTTGCACTTTACTACTTACAAATAGTACCTTACCATTATTTTTTACTGTTTCATAAATTTTCTTTAAAGCGATTTGTAGTAAAGGTACAGTTTGTTGTAAATCAATTATATGCACGTTATCTTTTATTCCGTAAATATACGGCTCCATTTTAGGATTCCAGCGGGAAGCTTTATGACCAAAATGTATACCAGCATCGAGCAAATCGCTAACGCTTACTTTAGGTAAGTTAGACATTATATTTTATCTCCAATATTGTTAGTTTAAACCTCCGTATCAGCTATAGACCCCAAATAATTTTGGACTAACAAAGCATTCATGATACGTGTGAATTCTTAAAAGTTTAAGATAGCATAATTCCACTAAGGGGCAGCTATCCGAGGCCAGTATTTCTACCAACACCGCTGTAATATACATTACCTTATAACTCTGTTCAAGAAGATTTTATTCGTACCTTTAAGTTCAGATAACTGCTATTAAATATCTAAAGAGCCGTATCTTGTAATTTTAGCTAAAATGCTTTATTCTTGTTAGCAATTCAATATTTTGAGTATTTTAAGATGCTGGAAGAAATAGTAATTTCTGCAAAAAAAGCCATAGAATGCGCTGAAAACTCAGATAATTTACAGCAAATCAAAGTTCTATATCTTGGTAAATCCGGTTTTATAACCGAAGAAATGAAAAAATTAGGACAATTAGCTGCGGATGATAGAAAAGCGCTGGGACAAAAAATTAATAAAGCCAAAGAGCAGATTCAAGAATTGCTAGATAAAAGAAGCAGAATTCTAGAGGAAAAAGAATTAAATATAAGGTTCGAAAAAGAAAGAATAGACCTTACAATTCCAGCAAAACCTATTAAAAAAGGAAGCATTCACCCTATTACCCAGTGCCTTGAAGAATTGATTCAAGTATTTTCTCAATATGGATTCGAGGTCAAAGACGGTCCAGACATAGAAGATGATTGGTATAATTTTACTGCTCTAAACATCGATGAAGATCACCCCGCCAGGCAAATGCACGATACTTTTTATTTAAAAAAAACATCTGATAAAACAAAACTTCTTAGAACCCAAACCTCTCCTATTCAGATAAGAACGATGCACAGTGGCAAACCTCCCTTTCGTTTTATAGCTCCTGGCAGAGTTTATCGGGCAGATTGGGATATGACCCACACACCAATGTTTCATCAAATCGAAGGATTAGTGATAGATAAAAACATTCACATGGGTCACTTAAAATATGTAATTATCGATTTTATTAGAAGTTTTTTTGAAAATGCTGATATTGAAGTTCAATTTAGGCCAAGTTTTTTTCCTTTTACCGAACCCTCCGCTGAGGTTGATATCAGAATGGATAAGAATAATAAATGGCTTGAAGTACTCGGTTGCGGAATGGTACATCCAAAAGTTTTAGAAAATGTTGGCATTAACCCAAAAGAATATCAAGGTTTTGCTTTTGGTCTAGGACTCGACCGTTTTGCAATGCTAAAATACGGTATAAAAGATTTAAGGCAGTTTTTTGAAGGAGATATTAGGTGGTTAAACCATTATAATTTTGCAGCACTTGATATTCCAACACTTGCAGGAGGTTTAACCAGATGAAATTTACCTTATCGTGGCTTAAAACCTTTCTTGACACTAAGGCAACTATCGAAGAGCTAACCAAGAGCTTAACCATGCTTGGTTTAGAAGTAGAAGAAATTATTGATAGGAAGTCAGAACTTGAAAAGTTTGAAGTAGCACAAATTTTAGAAACTACTCCCCATCCAGATGCAGATAAGTTAAAGGTGTGTAAAGTTAAAACTGCCTCAGATATTCTTAGCATAGTATGCGGGGCTTCTAATGCTAGAAGCGGAATTAAAGTAGTCCTTGCAAAAATCGGCACAACTATTCCAAACAGTAATTTTAAGATAAAGCAATCAAAGATCCGTGGTGTAGATAGTTCTGGCATGTTATGTTCAAGAGAAGAACTAAACATAAAAGGTGATTCATCTGGGATAATAGAGCTACCCGAAGAGGCACAGATAGGAGACAAAATTGCAAAGTATTTTGGCCTTGATGATCCAGTAATCCATATTAATGTAACGCCAAATAGAGCTGATAGCCTTGGAGTTTACGGTATCGCACGAGACTTAGCTGCTGCTGGGGTAGGCATTTTAAAGAAGCTGGAAATTCCAGAAATCAAAGAAAGTTTTTCCTCAAATGTTGGAGTTCATATTTTAAATCAGGAAGCATGCCCCCTATTTGCAATTTATGAACTTAAAAATCTTCAAAATATAGAAAGCCCGAGGTGGTTAAGAGAGCATCTTGAAAATATTGGGGTGGGGTCTATTTCCGCTATAGTTGATGTTACAAATTATATAGCATATTCTTTCGGCCAACCGATGCATGCTTATGATGCGGATAAAATAAAAGGAAATTTGACCGTCGAGAGTTTGAAATCCCACGAAAAAATTGTTGCTTTGAACGACAAA
Organism: Candidatus Megaera endosymbiont of Mesostigma viride; assembly: GCA_020410825.1. Taxonomy (GTDB): domain Bacteria; phylum Pseudomonadota; class Alphaproteobacteria; order Rickettsiales; family Rickettsiaceae; genus Megaera; species Megaera polyxenophila. Next base: position 1,233,305 of record CP084576.1, on the reverse strand, counting down.
GAATACGAACTAAGTAATGACGATATAGTAATAAAAGATGATCATGAAATACACTGCCTTGCTGGAATAATTGGCAGTAAGAATAGTGCTTGTAATCAAAATACTACTAGAATTTTGCTTGAAGCTGCTTGTTTTAATAGCAAATATATTGCTCGCACCGGTAGAAAATTGATGATTGATACAGATTCGCGCTATCGTTTCGAGAGACATGTAGACAAAGAGTTTACTTTAAAAGCTTTAAATTACGCTGCACATTTAATATTAGCAATTTGCGGAGGCGAAGTTTCTGCTCTTAAAATGGCAGGTAGTGATAAAGTACCAGTTAGAACCATTGATTTTCCTATTGATTTTTTTGTTTCCAGAACTGGTTTCAATTTAAGCACAGAAGAAATTATATCTATTTTGGAAAGGCTTGGATTTAGCTGTAAAAATGAAAAAGAAACAATCCAAATTACTATTCCATCTTGGCGTTATGACGTCTCGATTAAAGAAGATATAGTAGAAGAAATTGTTAGGATATACGGTTATGATAAAATCCCTGTTACCCCCCTTCCCGGTAGTAATGTTCAAAAAATCATTAACCGGCAGCAAAAAAGGTTAATGGATATAAAAAGGTTGCTTGCAAGTAGTGGTTATACTGAAGTAGTAAGTTGGTCTTTCATGGACAGTAAAAAGGCTAAATTATTCTCTGGAATAAAAGAAGAATTAATAATACAAAACCCTATTAGTGCAGAGCTTGATTACATGAGACCGTCAATATTGCCTAATTTGCTAAAAATTGCCTGCAATAATATTAATCGATCCTATAAAGATTTAAGTTTATTTGAATTAGGGCCAATTTTTCGTGAGGCAGAGAATATTAACCCTATTCAATCTGTAGCTGCTATCAGGATCGGCTCTAATTTACCAAAAAACTGCCATACCCCCCTTCAAAACGTCAATATTTTTGATCTAAAGTCAGATCTGGAAGCTATTTTTGCTTACTTTGGGCTTGACCTAGATAAGTGCCAGATTAAAAGCGAAGCACCAGATTATTACCACCCAACACGTTCAGGTACTGTCGCTCTTGGTAAAAATATCCTAGCTTATTTTGGGCAGCTTCACCCATCTATATTAAAAATATTTGATATTGAATACGATGTAATGGCCTTTGAACTTGAATTGTCGCAATTACCGATTACTAAAGAAAAATTTGGTAAAAGACATGAATTAAAGATTTCCGATTATCAACCAGTAACTCGGGATTATGCTTTTATTATTGATGAATCGCAAAAGATCGGTGAAATCCTGAACTTTATTAAAAATACGGATAAAAATTTGATTAGGAACGTTAATTTGTTCGATATTTATAGCGGGGAAAAAATAGAGAAAGGTAAAAAATCCATTGCAATTTCGGTAACAATGCAGGACGATAATAAAACACTAACTGAAAAAGATATTAGTGATGTTAGCAAACTTATCATTGAAGGAGCGAGAACCAAATTTAGTGCTTATCTCAGGGAAGAGTAAAAATTTTTCTGAAGTTTTTGTGGGCACTAATTGCAACAGCCCTGTAGGTAAATGTTTTATTGCTTGGGCTATTTCCGATAATTCTAGGGTATTAATCTGCTTTTTAGCATTTACGGAAGATACCACCAATTTAATTACTGCTAATTCTGCTTTAAAGAAACTTCTACCTGATACTTGCTTTAAAGAGAGTAATAAAGAAGCAGTAAAGCTAATTTCCAAAATTTTTGATAAGAAAGATAAAACTCAAATTCATTTACTAATAAAGGGGACAGAATTCCAAGAAAAAATCTGGCACGCCCTAACTGAAATAGATTTTGGCACGGCCATTTGCTATGAGGAACTCGCAAAGCGCATCGGTAATAAGAATTCTACCAGGGCTGTTGCCTCAGCAGTGGCAAGGAATAATATTTCCTATTTAATTCCTTGCCATAGGGTAATTAGGAAATCAGGAGAAATTAATAAATATCGCTGGGGGCAGGAAATAAAGAAAAAATTGCTTGCCTGGGAAAGTAAAGCAGCACAATGAAAAAACTTCCTGCAGAAAGGGTAGAACTTCTAAATACTGGCCACGTAGAATCGAGGAATTTAATGGAGTTCCTGGTTTTAGATCCAGAGCTCATATTAAAAAATAATTTTCCTGATTTTAATTATATTAAACCGGCTAGCGGAATCGGTATAGTGCAAAAACTAGAATATATTGCCACAAATTTAAATGAACAATTTGGATTTAAAAAATTTGAGCAATTTTCATCTCATAAGTCAGATTTAATTAGGTCTCTTGCTTGTTATCTTCTAGCTAAACAGCCTTTTTCTTTCGAAGATAAGTTAAAATTAATGACAAGACTGGCAGATGATCAAAACTCAGGCGTAAGAGAATGGGCATGGCTTGCTATAAGGAAAGAGTTTGCGCAGGATTTAATCAAAAATATTCCCTATCTTGTTCGTTTTACCAATCAATCTGCAAATCTAAGACGTTTTGTTTGTGAGCTTAGCAGACCCAGAGGTGTTTGGTGCAGACATATTTTAGAATTTCGGGAATCACCATGGCTTGGGCTAAAAATTATAGAACCGCTGAAATCTGATGAAGCAAAATATGTACAATTATCTGTCGGTAATTGGCTAAATGATGCAAGTAAAACTCAAAGTGATTGGGTAAAAGAACTTTGTTTTAAATGGCAGAAAGAATCTCCTACCAAACATACTCATACTATTTGCAAGAGAGCTTTAAGGACAATCCATAAGAAAGAGAACTATAGGCCTCTTTAGCTTAAAAACACTGTATTAGCAATTATTTCTGCCAGGGATTTAGAGAATAAAAACCGCCGCACAAGATCTTTAACTCTTAAATCTTTAAAAAGTGTAATTTTGAGCACTTAATCTATTTAAGAAACTTTCTTAAAATTTTTGATTCTATCTTCAATCTCATGGCGAAAATGCCTAACTAATCCTTGAATAGGCCACGCAGCTGCATCGCCGAGAGCGCAAATTGTATGCCCCTCAATTTGTTTGCTTATATCCAGCAATTCATCAATTTCTTCAATTTTAGCTTCCCCCTTACAGAGGCGCATCATGATTCGCCACATCCAACCAGTACCTTCTCGGCACGGTGTGCATTGACCACATGATTCATGCATATAAAATTTACTTAAACGGGCAATAGCATAAATTATGTCAGTTGATTTATCCATTACTATAACTCCGCCTGTACCAAGTCCTGAACCAGCAGCACGAAGAGCATCAAAATCCATAGTAACAGTTTCACACATTTCTTTTGTAATCATCGGTACGGATGACCCACCAGGAATTACAGCTTTTAAATTATCCCAGCCGCCACGAATACCTCCAGCATGTTTTTCAATTAACTCTTTTAAAGGAATTCCCATAGCTTCTTCTATATTCTTAGGTGCATTCACATGCCCTGAGATGCAAAATAATTTTGTTCCAGTATTATTAGGTTTACCGATAGCGGCAAACCATGATGCCCCACGCCTTAAAATCGTTGGTACTACCGCAATAGACTCTACATTATTAATTGTAGTAGGACATCCATATAAGCCAGCACCAGCAGGAAAAGGAGGCTTAAGCCTAGGCTGTCCCTTTTTTCCCTCTAGGCTTTCAAGCAGAGCTGTTTCTTCTCCGCAAATATAAGCTCCCGCCCCTCTATGAAGATAGATATCTAGGTCATAACCAGAACCACAAGCATTTTTACCAATTAATTTTTCTTGGTAAGCTTCATCGATTGCTCGTTGGACCGCCAATGCTTCATTATAAAACTCACCTCTTATATATATATAACAACTATGAGCACCTATTGCGACAGAAGCAAGCACGCACCCTTCTATAAGTTTATGGGGCTCATACCTAAGAATATCCCGATCTTTGCAAGTTCCCGGCTCAGATTCATCAGCATTAACTACTAGGTAAGAGGGTTTGGGATGATCCTTGGGCATAAATGACCATTTCATACCGGTAGAAAACCCAGCTCCTCCTCTACCCCGTAAACCAGAAGATTTAATTTCCTCAATGATCCAATCACGTCCCTTAGCAATTAATGACTTTGTATTATCCCAATCACCGTGCATTTTTGCTGATGCCAGTTCAGGAGAATATTGCCCGTATAGGTTAGTAAAGATTTTATCTTGCTGTTGTAACATCATCACCTTCTAAAAAATATTGTGGAATCTTAACCTCAACAATTTTCTCTAAAGATGGAGAGCTGTTAAAAATTAAATACCATTCTCCATTTTTGATATAATACTGTATATCTCTTTTACCAATTTTATCCAGAAAAATTTCCCAATTATCATCAGATTTTAAGTGACCATCAGAAAGTTTTATTATTTCCTTGAAAATGCCACTACTCATTGAATTGAAAATGTCATCAATTTGTATTAGGTCAGAGTTGTTTATATCAAAGTTTAAGCTATCTATACGATAGATTTTTCCATCTTTTTGTGTAACCCATCTAACGCTAAAGTAGTCTTCTGACCCAGATGGTGGTAAATCAAGACTTACAGAAAAATTGCTTCTCTCGCCTTGATTACAGATTGCATATGAATGGACAAAATCGGTTATTTCATGATTAATTTCATCTATTATTTCCTGATTTTCATTATAAAGTACAGGATAAGTTATTTTTCCGCTACATTTTCCAGATCCGACAGATTTAGTAAATTCCTGAGTTTTTTCAGTAACAGAAAATGAACCGGCTATATAATCAGAGTAAGCTGAAGAAGAAATTAAAATTAGCATGGTTATAGCAAGTACGCCTCTTTGCACGGAAGAAGGATATAAAAAAACATAGCTCTTTACCAAACTCCTAGACATGATATGACTTTTTCTGGATAACAAGACTTTGCCTGACATATCAGATAAAACAGATAATAGTAGGCCAAATATTTTAACCATAATATCTTACTTTTTTTCCATTACTCAGCTTTTTTGCCCATTTTGACGAGCAGATAATTTGTCAATAATATCGCTCATTTTATCAGGGGTTAAATCTTCATAGTAATCATCATTTATTTGGACTAAAGGGGCATTTACACACGCTCCAAGACATTCAACCTCTGAGATAGTAAACCTACCATCTGCCGAAGTATTACCACATTTTATTCCTATACGTTTCTCGCAAGTTTGTAGGATATCCTCAGCTCCTTTAAGCCAGCAAGGAGTAGTACCACATACTTGAATATGATATTTACCAACCGGTTTTAAATAGAACATACTATAAAATGAGGCAACTTCGTAGACCCTCATATAGGGTTCTGAAATATAATCCGCTACATATTCAATAGCTTCTACCGATAGCCATCCACCATTTTGCCTTTGAGCTAAATCAAGGAGAGGAAGAACAGCACTTTTCTGCCTACCATCCGGATACTTAGCTAATATTTCCTTAGCTTTTTTAATATTTTCCTTGTTAAAACTAAACATGTTTATTTACACATCATTATATCATTTTAAGGTATTTAAGTTTTAGCTTCTGTTATCTATCAATTTCCCCAAAAACTATATCAAGGCTCGAAATGATAGTTACTACGTCAGCCATTAAATGGCCGCGTGCCATAAAATCAAGCCCTTGTAAGTGAGCAAATCCTGGGGCTTTGATACGGCATCTATAAGGCTTATTAGTTCCATCTGCATATAAATAAACACCAAATTCTCCTTTTGGAGCTTCTACAAAACCATAAGCTTCTCCTGCGGGGACATTATATCCTTCGGTATATAGCTTGAAATGGTGAATCATAGCTTCCATTGATTCCTTCATCTGCGTCCGTGATGGTGGAGTTATTTTAGCATCTAATGATTTAACAGTGCCTATCGGGATTTTTTCTATACATTGTTTGATAATTTTAAGCGACTGGTACATTTCTTCTATCCTAATTAGATACCTATCGTAACAGTCGCCGGAAACTCCTATAGGAATATCAAATTCCATTTCATCATATACTTCATAAGGATTAGACTTGCGAAGGTCCCATTCAATTCCAGACCCCCTTAACATCGGACCTGAAAAACCCCAGTCCATAGCCTGTTTCTGGCTAACAACTCCGATCTCCACAAGTCTTTGTTTCCATATCCTGTTGTTAGTTAACAATGTTTCAACATCAGCTAAACATTGTGGAAACTTTTGAACAAAAACTCCTATGTCATCAAGCAATCCATCAGGAAGGTCAGATGCTACCCCCCCTGGCCTAAAATAATTAGAGTGCATGCGAGAACCAGAAACCCTTTCATAAAACTCCATAATTTTTTCACGTTCTTCAAATAACCAGAGAAGAGGTGTAGTAGCTCCTAGATCTACGGCTTGAGTACCTATGTTTAGGGTATGGTTTAAAATTCTTGTAAGTTCAGAAAAAAGAACCCTTATGAATTTAGCACGCCTTGGTACTTCTATCTTTAAGAGTTTTTCCACAGCGAGTGCATAGGCATGTTCCTGGCACATAGGAGAGACATAATCAAGGCGATCAAAATAAGGAACTGCTTGCGCATATGTTTTATGTTCAATTAATTTTTCTGTTCCTCTGTGGAGGAGCCCTATATGAGGGTCGGCTTTATTTATAACCTCCCCGTCCATTTGCAGGATAAGGCGCAAAACTCCGTGCGCAGCGGGGTGCTGAGGACCCAAATTAATGGTAGTTAGTTCCTTATCATCTTTATGCAAATATTCTTCTTCGCTTACTGCCATATAGTTATATATTTATTCCTGTTTTGTTGCCTTTTCGTCACCAGGCAAAATATTTTTCTTAGATCCATGCCAAGGCGAGGTAAAATCAAAATTCCGAAATTCTTGCTCCAGTAACACCGGCTCATATATAACTTTTTCTAGTGTTTCATCATACCTAACTTGCACATGACCGGTAAGAGGAAAATCTTTACGTAGAGGATGCCCCTTGAAACCATAATCAGTTAGAATACGTCTTAAATCTGGAGCATCTTTAAATTCGATACCAAACATATCAAATATTTCTCGTTCATACCAACAGGCGGCACTATAAATTGAGGTTATTGAATTTAAAGATTCATCTTCTGCTATCCCAATTTTTAACAGGACTCTTTTATTGAGTTTCAAGCTTAACAAGCTATATACAACTTCAAAACGCTTATCACGTTCAGGAAAATCAGCTGCAAAAAGGTCCGTTAGAACTGTAAACCTTAATTCTTTATTCTGTTTCAAGAACTCAAGCACATTGATAAGGTTTTCTGGTAATATTTTATAGCCAATAAAATTACCTATTGAAAGCTTGGAAAATTCTAATTTTTCTGTTTTTAAAAAATTATCAATAATCTCTATAGGCTGCATTATTAACCTTTAAATCTACTGGTTCTTTTAATTTTCCTCTGCAATTGCATTAATCCGTAAATTAACGCTTCAGCAGTGGGAGGACAACCCGGGACGTAAACGTCAACTGGCACAATCCGATCACAACCTCTTACTACTGAATAAGAATAATGGTAATAACCACCGCCATTGGCACAACTTCCCATAGATATAACATATTTAGGATCAGCCATCTGATCATAGACTCGGCGCATTGGAGCTGCCATTTTATTAGTAAGTGTACCTGCAACTATCATAAGATCAGCCTGCCTTGGACTAGGACGAAACAGAAAACCGAATCTGTCCATGTCATAGCGAGAAGCTGCTGCCTGCATCATTTCAACAGCGCAGCACGCTAGACCAAAAGTCATAGGCCACAACGAATTTGCTCTAGCCCAGCTAACTAGATCATCAACCTTAGCTAGAACGAAACCACGGTCTGATAGTTCTTCTTTAAAAAAATGATCCTGGGAGGGCATCATGTTTTCCATCGCTGTATCCCTCAAATTATGCTCTGCTAATTATTCCCATTCTAAGGCGCCTTTTTTCCATTCATAAATAAATCCAATAGTTAGCACTACCAAAAAAACTATCATTGACCAAAAACCAAACATACCTATTGCCTTTAAATTAATAGCCCATGGGATTAGAAAGGCCACTTCTAAATCAAAAATAATGAATAAAATTGCTACCAGATAAAAACGAACGTCGAACTTACCCCGGGCATCTCCAAAAGCGTCAAACCCACATTCATAACTTTTAAGTTTATCTTTCTGAGGAGTTTCTTTAGCAAAAATTTTAGGTAAGATAATTACAACTAAAGAAATGAAAGCAGCTATACTAAAAAAAACTGCAATAGGTAAATACTCAACAAGAATTTTTGGGTTAGGATGCATTAATTTTATTCTCTAATACATTATTGACTCCTTATCCCTTAATTGCTACACTAAAGACGAAATATTGGCAACAGAAATTAACCACATAGCTAAAAACTCTATATCTCTTTTATGTTATTTAAGCCGCAGGACTTAATCGATATATTATAAATGATTCGATATATAAATAAAATGTTTTAGCAAAATAAGCTCGAAAAAAACCACATCGCAAAAATTCTCCTTGACATCATATGTTATAAACTGTTATTTATTATGCACAAAATATCTAATTTAATGAAAGAACTGGTGTGAAAACTTATTCAGCAAAACCATCTGATATCGATAAAAAATGGTGGATAATTGATGCAAAAGATCTAATACTTGGCCGTCTTGCAAGTCAAACAGCTATACTGCTTCGTGGTAAGCATAAGCCTACATTTACCCCTCATATGGATTGTGGTGATAATGTAATTATTATTAATGCAAAACACGTACATTTAACCGGTAACAAAGCTGATCCAAAAAATGGTAAGATGTATTATCGCCATACTGGATTTCCAGGTGGAATCAAGGAAACAACCGCTGGAAAAATTCTTTTAGGAAAGTATCCTGAGCGGGTTGTAAAAATGGCCATTAAAAGAATGATAAGCAGAAACAGTTTAGGCGCTAAGCAACTTGGTAACTTGTATGTTTATGCAGAAGGTGTACATCCGCATGACGGGCAGCAACCTAAATTACTCGACCTCGCAAGTAAAAATCCGAAAAACAAGAATAACAAGTAATAGCCATGGAAGTATCAATACTCGAAAAATTAGATGTAAACGCAAAAGTTGCTGATACCGCAGTTGTAACAAAATCTACATTTCATAAAGCCAAGAAGCTACTTCCCGGGGGCGGTGCATACGGTACTGGAAGAAGAAAAAATTCTGTAGCCAGAGTTTGGGTAAAACCTGGAAAAGGTGTGGTAATTGTTAACAAAAGGGATATGTCTGATTATTTTCCTCGTGAGTCATATAGAAAGTTAATATTACAGCCCTTCGTTGATACTAACACTTCTGGGCAGTATGATGTAGTTTGCACAATAAAAGGAGGCGGAACAACAGGCCAAGCTGGTGCTATTATCCATGGCATCGCTAGAGCCTTAGACTGTATTTCTGATGATTTCCACACAGCGTTGCGTAAAAATGGTTTTTTAACAAGAGATTCAAGAGTTGTAGAACGTAAAAAATACGGTAAACGTAAAGCCCGTAAAAGTACTCAATTCTCTAAACGTTAAAATTACATTTTGGCATTATTTTTCTAAATTGAGCATTTTATTAAAGCTTCAATACTTGGCTGATACCAATTGCGCTTTAATATCACACTCTTAAGTACGGTGGTAATTATTGAGTAATGTTCAATTAAGAGGTTTGCTAGATACATGGTACAATATCATATATGGTCCTTGTGTTAAGCAGTTTCTAGTAAATAGCTGTAACGTTTTGATTTTATTACCAAAATGGCGGGGTAGCTCAGCTGGTTAGAGCAGCGGAATCATAATCCGCGTGTCGGGGGTTCAAGTCCCTCCCTCGCTACCATATTTACATAAAACTGATCTAAATTACTCCTCTAAAAAAACCAGTTCATATTAAAAAATATACAAAAATATTAAAATGCAAGTTGTTTATATTTTAAATATCTACTCCATTTTATGTTTATTTATTGTTTATTGATCTAATGTTCATAGGAATTAAAGCTACAAAACCAAGAGTTGTGTTGTATCCAGTTAAGCTATTTATCATGCCATTAGTATTTTTGGCATTTTTTATAAAACAGTTAAATAGGATTGAAGATTTTTTATTAGTTTTTGTATTAATAATTATTTCCATTTCTATCAATTTGAAACTGCTCCAATCTCCCCCAGTCCATACTGATAATAACACTTTAATTATACCAGGTTCGCAGAAGCCTTTATTAGTAATAATTGCCATATTCTCGATAAAGTACTTGTTTGGATATATGAGAACTGTCAAGCCTCAATTGGCTCAGCAGTATGAAATAATAGAACTTATAACATTAAGCTTAATGATAGGCATGACATTATCTAAAGCCCTTTTTTATTATAGATATGCAGTTCTAAAAGAGCTACAAGGGGTTAGAAAAAGAAAGCAATCAACTTAAAAGAATAAATTTCCATCTTAGTCCTCCCCTTTCTCAAAAAAGTTAATATCATGAACTACAAGTACAGTATAAGAAAGTATTTAATTTTATTATTAAGCCTATCAATCCAAAGTGCTTACGCTAACCAATTTACTGTCATTGTTTTGATAAGAGATATTATTCCTATTCTAGAGAAAGCAGATAAAAATACTCTAGTTGTTTTTGACGTAGATAATGTAATATCAACTCCAGCAGACTTAATAGGGAGACCCAAAGCACGTAAAATAAGGCAAGAAATTTTTAAGGAATACGAGAATAAATATGGTATCGAAAGAGTTAAAAAAATTCATGCTCTTTATATGTTAAAAGCAAAAGGAGAATTAGTTGAACCAGACATAAAAACAATAATCTCTAGCCTACAACAGAAAGGTATCCCAACAATAGCATTAACTGCTAAAGGTACTGAGAAATTCGGCAGTATCGTAGATCCGATGAAGTGGAGGTTATCTCAGTTAGAAAAAAAAGGCATTACATTCATATATCCTCCCCATAACAAAAGGATATTATGGCAAAAAGAAGCTGGGTTTGAAAAGGGTATAGTTTTTTCCGGGAAACAATCCAAAGGGGAAGAGTTAGGCTATTTTTTAAAAAATGTTGTTAAGTGGAAACCTAAGAAAATAATTTTTGTCGACGATAATGCCGATTATTTAAAAAGCGTAAGTTATATGTGTGAAGAAAACTCGATAGAGTTTATAGGTTTTCAATATCTAGCAGAAGTTTTTAATCAAGATAAAGAAATTAATCCAGAAATTGCTAAGATACAAATTAAGATACTCGACGAAAAACAAATTTGGCTTCAAGATAATGAAGTAGCCAATTATCTCAAAAATAACAGCCGACAATAAAAACCTAAAGTTATTAATTGTAATTATTAATCAATTTATAGTATTATCAATAGTGTATTCTAAGCCAATAAGGAAGATTAAACTACACTATAACCTTAAACCATAAGAAAAATAAAAAGTAATTTCAAATTTTAGTTGAATAATTTAACATGTTTATCTATTTTTGATTTAACTTAAGGATAAATACATCAACCTGTTGATATGAATAATAATAAACCTTGTAAGAATATCGTTAACTACTGGAATGCAGTAGAAAGATTTACTCCTCATCATTTAGAAACAAAAAATAAATTAGGTTATGTAGAATCGATTCAACAAGAGGTTTTAAAAGAACACGATATTCCGTGGCAAAGCCGGCAACGTTTTTGTCATAAGCAAACACCAGATAAAACCTGGGTGTATAATGTATTTTTAGGTGCTGTAAATTACTCTGATATTACAAAGCTAATAAAAACCATGTTGGCAAATAATAAAGAAGATTATAATTTACAAAGTAATAATAATGTCAGTTGTTTATGTACATTTCAATTAAACAATTATGGAGAAATATTAAAAGATACGTTTGCAATCCCTGAATATTTCATCTCTATAGCTTGCCTTAATAAGAAACATAGCTACCCAAAAACTTGGCTTGATTTGACACCTAAAATACAGCAGCAAGTTGAAGATACTTACAAAAATTGGGTTGATGTATTAAGCAACAGACCTAATCGTACTGTAAAGTTTGAAGACTTAAAAGCATTATTAACTGACATAATTAATGTCTCGGAGGTTTCTGACTTTCATAACCTTATAAGAAACAACGCTATTATTTATTCCAGCCATATTCCAGTCCCTAATAGATTTAAAGATGATAAAGAAAAGGCTAAAGAAAAATTTTTAGATATTAAATATTATGAGGAAATATTAGAAACAATCACGGCTTCGGATTTAAATATTCTTAATAGCTTCTATCTAGATGATATTAAAATGGTTAGTAACGTTTTAAATAACGATAAAGACACTATTGGCAGCGCATTAAGAGATTATTTAGGGCTAACTCCTAAAGGTAAAAAACATGATCTTCGGAAAGACAGATTTCAGTTAGAACAATTATCAAACCCTGAGTTTTTACCGAGTTCTAGGTGGCCTGTTGGTAATAAACTAGCTTTGTCAATTGCACAACAAGTAGCTGTTAACCTTGCTCTTAGTGAGACTAGCGGTCTTTTTTCGGTCAATGGACCACCAGGTACTGGTAAAACAACTTTGTTGCGAGATATAATCAGCGAAATAATTACCACTAGAGCAAAAAATCTTGCTGATTTTGCAAATCCTAAAGATGCATTTAATAATCCAGAAAGTATATTAATTGAAGGATATAACTATAAAGTTTGGAATGTAGATGCTAGGTTACTTGGTCACGAAATAGTTATAGCTAGTAGTAATAACACTGCAGTTGAAAATATTTCCAAAGAAATACCTAGACTAGCTGAAGTTGATAAAAATTATGGCTTAGAATATTTTTCTGAAATTGCTACTTATGCTAACAATGAAGAATGTTGGGGAATTGGGTCGGCTGTTCTTGGTAATAAAATAAACCGTTCTATTTTTTTTGACAAATTTTGGAGTAAGTATCCTAGTAAAAATGGAAATAATGAGTTTGATAATAATTACGGGTTAGATTATCTATTGAAAACGAAAAAGCCTCAATCTGATTGGGAAGAGAATAGGAAACAATTTTTATCTACTTTAGCAGAGTTTACGGAATTAAAACTAGAACTTATAGAGTTTAAAAATAAGCTTAAGGAATATGAGTCTTTTGATGAGGAAGAGGACAAAATTTTTAACCAAATTAATAAGGCTAATGATGAACTAAAAATTTCTCAGGAAAAACTCGAAAGCTACGAAAATGAATTTGCCCAAATTGATACAATTACTCAACAGAAAAAATTTCAACTTGAGGAAATTAAAAAATTGGAACCTAAATGGTATTTAATGCTCTTTGAGTTTTTTAAAAAAGAAACTTCCCATCAAAAATGGTCAGATAAATGTTTAAGTATTATTGAGGAAATATCCAAATTATTTGAAAAAGCTCAAGAATTAAAGCCGGTTATATCGGATTTACGGAAGGTAATATCTAAGCTAGAAAGCAAAGTTTCTGATCTTTTAAAAAAGAGGGAGGAATTGATTGCGTCAACAGAAAGAAATTATCAGTATATAAATTTAATACAGGATAAGTATTCGTGGTCTTCTGCAATACCAAATAAAAAATTTTGGCAATTATCAGATCAGGAGATACAGTTATCCTCACCATGGATTCATAGCAAATTACAGGACGTCCGAGCTAGGCTTTTTGTAGACGCCATGAAACTACATTATTCTTTTATTATTAATTCATCGGATTGTATAAGTAATAATTTTAAAGCCATAAAGCAGGTTCTTACTTCAGGTAAATGGCCCTCAGATTCACAATATTTGTTAAAACATATATGGGCTGTTTTTTTTCTCGTTGTGCCTTCAGTTTCAACTACATTTGCTTCATTTAGCAAATTGTTTAAAGGTCTTAATGAAGCTGAATCTTTAGGTTGGTTACTAGTTGACGAAGCTGGACAATCTTGTCCCCAGGAAGCTTTAGGAGCAATTTATCGTGCAAAAAAGGCGATAATAGTTGGTGATCCACTCCAAGTACAACCAGTTACTACAATGCCATCAGCAATGAATGACACCTTATTAGAATATTACCAAGTGGATAAAACTTGGAGTGTTTTGGAAGAATCAGTTCAAACCCTATCTGACAGAGTAAATGTATATGGAACAGAGATTATTAAAGATGCTAACAGCCAGTGGGTTGGGTGTCCTCTTCGTGTTCATAGGAGATGTATCGAACCAATGTTTAGCATTGCAAATAAGATTGCTTATGATAATTTAATGATCCAAGCAACTACACAAAAAAGTTCTAACTTTGACCAAATATACTCTAGAAGCCAATGGTTCGACGTGCAAAGTAACGAATGGAATGGTCATTGGTGCGAACAAGAAGGCAAGGAAGCTTTTAAAATTATTCAACGTATCATAGAGCAAACTCATTCTTTACCAGATTTGTATATCATCTCACCTTTTAAGGTTGTAGCTGATAAGATGAAGAAGCTATTAAAAGATAAATCCAAATATTTGGAAAGTAGATTAAAACCTGTAGAAAAGTCAATGCTGAGCAACTGGATATATAAATCAGTAGGGACAATTCATGCCTTTCAAGGCAAACAATCGGAAGGAGTTATATTGCTTTTAGGTGGCGATCCTTCCAAACCAGGAGCAATAAACTGGGCGTCCAATATTCCTAATATACTAAATGTTGCGCTTACTCGAGCTAAATATAAATTTTTTGTTATTGGTAACTATAAGCTTTGGTCTTCAAAACCTCATTTCCAAGATTTAGCAACTGTTATTCCTTTAACAAAAATAACTAATGAGATAAGCCACATAGCAGAAAAAGAGGAAGCATAAAATAAAGTTTTATTCACCTATTTTGTTTTCCTATAGAGGAAATTTGCGATTATTAATAATATCATTAGCCGCCTGCAGTTCTTCTTGCGTATTTATTCCTATCACTAAATGGTGATTTTTAGAGGTATAATAACTTACTTTTTCACCCGCATTGCTACAGATTTCTATTATTTCAGTTAAGTATAATTCGCTATTATTAACATTCCGAGACCGATTAATACAAGCAGGTAAATATTTTTGTAAAATACCTGGAGCAAAAGCCATTATTCCAGAATTACATAATTTTATTTTCTTTTCCAAGTCAGTAGCTACTTTAAATTCAACTATCTTTTTAAAATTCCCTCCGGCATCTTGGATTATTCTGCCATATGCATTTGGTTCTTCGTGTTTAAATGCTAATGTTACTACCGCAGACCTAGAGGTCTCAAGATGATTGAATAATTCTGTAATTATTTCCGGGGTAATAAGCGGGTTATCCCCATAGATAACCGCATTTTGTATATTATTATTGATTAAAGCACTAGCAACCCAGACTGCGTGCGCAGTACCAAGTTGTTCATTCTGCAGAGCAAACTTACACTGATTTGCAAAAGCAGATAGATATTCAGCTATGTGATCTGAATATACCAATATAATATCTTTAGTAACAGCATAGGCATTATCTACTACCATTTGAAGCATTGTCTTATCGCCTATTTTGTGCATTACTTTGGGTAGATTTGATTTCATCCTACTACCTTTTCCGGCAGCTAAAATAACAATTTGTCTTTGCATAAATTTATTTTAATTATATAGTAACTTTAAAAGTTAGTAATATTGGGGAATATAAAGCCAAGCCCCCCTAAAATTCAAGAGAATAATAACAGATTCCAGAGCAAAACCTAGCTTTTTATTTTGCTTAATAACAAAATTTTAGACGAAGTATTTTAATTTTAGCCACTAGCTATTACGTATGAAACATTACGTAATAAAATTTTATTTGCCATTTATATATTGCAGCCCCTAGAATTCAGACATTAAATATTTTTTACATTAGTTAACAAATGATGAACCAATTGACTATTGAAAACCCTATAAGCTGTTTCGGTATAGGGGTACATTCTGGCAATAAGACTCAAGTAACATTAAGACCTGCTAGCGAAAATGTCGGTATTGTTTTCATTAGAACTGATGTTTCTTCTGTATATAATAAAATTTTAGCAAATTACTCTAGCGTGTTCGATACTTCTTTATCTACTTCTATAAAAAATAACGCTAATATCTCTGTTTCAACGATTGAGCATTTAATGGCAGCAATTTGGGGATGTGGCATTGATAACCTAATTGTCGAAATTGATGGTTCCGAAGTACCAATAATGGACGGAAGCAGCAAACCATTTGTGTTCATGCTTGAATGTGCTGGGTTCAGGATTTTAAATGCGCATAAAAAATATTTAAAATTACTTAAAGAAATTAGAATTGAAGATTCTGGAACTGAAATTTTTGCCTCTCCTTCAGAGAGTATGGTAATTGACTTAACAATTGATTTCGCAAATAAGGTAATTGGAAAACAGAAACATACTTTTTGCAGGGACAATAATTTTAAAGAGGAAATAGCTGATTCACGAACTTTTGGTTTCCTTCAAGATCTTAATTACCTGCAAAGTAAAGGACTAGCTAAAGGAGCTTCACTTGATAATGCTATTGGAATTGATAAAGATACAATTCTTAATCATGAAGGACTTCGTCATGACAACGAATTTGCTCGCCATAAAATGCTTGACTTAATGGGTGATTTATACACCACAGGTGCACATTTTATCGGCACGATCAATGGTTATAAAACTAGCCATAATTTGAATAATCAATTTTTAAGAAAGTTATTTAGTGATCCTTATGCATACTCTTTTATAAACGCCATTTCCTGAGATATTCTTGACAATTGATATATTTGGTCCTATAAAGTAACTGGTTCATATAATTGGCCTTATACGCACCCGTAGCTCAATTGGATAGAGCACTTGACTACGGATCAAGAGGTTAGGGGTTCGACTCCTCTCGGGTGCGCCATTCTTCATTTTTAGATAATTTTACAAACATATCAAACGCTGGACGCGAATAGTATATAATAGCTTACGGCCTTTCAATTTTACTGTCGATAAGACTAAATTTATTAATCTTCTTTTTTTCTCATTTGTCGACAGAAGAAAAACTTTATGAGCATTTGCAGCTATTTGAAGTACATCAATCATTCTTTCATTAAAATTATCGTCTGCATTATTATTGACTTCCAATTCCCTTATGATCTTGTCACGGGTAATAATTAATTGTCCCCTCTTCTCATCATATTCGGCTTCACTAAGCTTATCCTCCAAGTAAAAGTCCATTAATTTGTCAAGTTTGCTTTTTACGTTGTTTAGCTCCTTATTCAGCTCTAATATACGAGTCTTATAATAATCTCTTTCGTTTACCGCCGAACTTTTTACATATCCTATAACCTTTTCCAGCATCTCAGGCTCTAAGTACATCGACTTAAAAATCTGTTCAACTTCTTTCAATAATATTTCTTCGTTCATAAATACCTTCTTATTTGGGTTTTCAGGGCTCCATGCACCAAGGTAAGTTATCTCATAATCTGAACCGTCGGCACGCTTCCTTTTCTTGGTTTCTGATGATACTAACCTGCCTGTAACTGCACAAGTTATTATCCCCCTAAATATATAATCTTTTTCTCCCCATTTAAATGGTTTTTTATTCCAGCCTTTAAGCACTGCCGTACAATCATCAAAAAGATCTTTTGAGATTATCGGTTGATAAATATGCGGATACAACTTTTTACCTCTTCGGTAATGCATTACTCCATAATAGAATGGATTAGTCAGTATTGAATGGATATGAGAACGGCATAAATAACCCTGATTGCCTCTTGAATTAGTCAGTCCCCATTCTCTGGTCTTTGCCAGCATCTGTGGTATAGTGTAAGCACCTGTAGCATATTCTTCAAAAAGCCTTTTAATAAAAGGTGTCCTTTGATGATCTATAATTATCGTACCTTGCCTTCTACCGCCCTTGACATGCAAATATAACCGACAGGAGCAGTACTAACCCACTCTCCACCAAGCAGTTTCTGCTCTATGCTACGATTTACATTATCCCTTAAACTATCAACAAAAGATTGCGCCATTACTACATTCATATTCCAAATTAGTTTTTCATTCGAAGTGGAGTCTCGCATAGAATTAAATAATTCTTTACAATGATTCCAGCACTGCTGATTAATTATCGAAAACTTCCTTGAAATTTTATTTAGAGCGATAAAATATTGTAACAGAATTGGTGGCGTATATGATTTTACTTCCCTTTTGATTAAACTAAAACTTTCAGTTTAAATCCCCTGTAAACCTATTTCTATAGTTTTAGAATCTGTTCTGCAAGTATATTAGGTTGGTTTGCCATCAGAACTGCTATTTAATGGTCTTTAACTATTCTTCCATATTCCCTGACATAATAAATCAGGAGGAATAACCCTCTCCCATCTATTATGGTGATACGATATGGAAGGTTACAAAGCGCCCTGTCTATACTTTTCGATGATATTTTGGGCATGATAATCAGATAATCTCCAAATATGGCGGTATTTTCTTTAATCATACTATTTCTAATTTATCTCTTACTGCTCAGATTATTATGTTGTATTTGAAATATCGATGCTTGAATAGGTTCATAAATCCAGTATTCTATTTTATTAAGAATAATTATTTTATCCTCTTCTGTTACCCTTCTATTTGTAACATATATTTATACGGGATAGTTGTCTTCCTTCACTTTCTATCTTCTTCCTTGTTTAAGTGTTTTTATATAGTATGATTAACCTGTAACGTTTCTTTAATCTCTCCAAAAAATCATGGTCAACTCCTTTTGTTCCCCTTTCCATATCACTAATTTTTGAGGGATAAGTAATTAGGTAGACGCCGTGATAATTTCTCTTCCTCTAATTTTCTCTTAATTTGTTAATTAAACGATCATTACCACGACATCCCCCGCAGAACCGTGCTTGCAGTTTTCCCGCACACGGCTCTTCAATGGAACATTTGCTATAAAAGCTAGAATTAATACATTGCATAACATATCCTCCGTGTCGGTAATGGATTCCATTGTAGATATTTTAGATATTGGTCTAAATTCATACTGTTCTTCTGACTTCTACGATTTATCCATTTAAATACAATCAAAAAGATCTTATTATAAAACTGCTGAAGACAGATGTCTTTGGTATCTTTTATATTTCTTCATCACCCATCGAGTTAGATATTTCTCTATATTTCTTAGACTTGGGTACATGGCCAATTTATAGTATCTTCTATAATAGTTAACCCACCCTTGTACTATAGAGTTAAACATTCTCGCTAGATCTCCTATATCCTTATCACTGCGTAGATGTAGCTTCCAGCTTCGTATCTCCTTCTTGATACGACTTGCAGCTTTCTGACTAATTGTAGGAGTAAAGTTTACAAACGTTTTTCCTTCTTTATTCATTGATAACCTGGGACGAAATGTATAGCCTAGAAAATCAAAACTTTCATGCTCATACGAGCTTTTCCTATCAACATCTTTGCAATCACTATTCTTGTTTTATCTGGATGCAACTCAAGTCCACATTCTTTTAATCGCACTCTAATTGCTTCCAGTACTTTTTCTGCTAATATCTTTGAACTACAATGCGCCAGGGCATCATCTACATAGCGTTCGAACTTTATTTCTGGAAATTGCCTTTTCATCCATTCATCAAATGCATAATGCATGAATATGTTTGAAATCAATGGACTGATTACTCCTCCTTGAGGAGTTCCTACCTCAGTTGCTAACTGCTTTCCATCCTCAACTACTCCAGCTTTTAAGAATCTCCTTACTAACCATAATAAATTACGATCAATAATTTTCTCCTCTAAACATCGTTGTAGCCAATAATGATTAACATTATCAAAGAACCCTTTGATATCTACTTCTACAATATAGTTAATTGGTTTAGTCATAACCGCTTTGTCTAATGCTTTTACCGCATCATGACAGCTTAATTTATGTCTGAATCCATAAGATATATCCAAAAACTCTGCTTCATAAATCTGTTCTAAGATCTTCTTTAGCATAATTTGAACTAACTTATCTTCAACTGATGGTATACCAAGTCCACGCTTCTCATTCTTACCAGCTTTTGGGATATAAACCCTCTTCACTGGTTTAGGACAATATTGCGTTGACTTCATGGATGCCACTAATTGACCAAGCCTCTCTTGTAAATTCTTACCGTAAGTTTCCACTGTCTCGCCATCAATTCCACAAGCTTTATTAGCTTTTAGTTCTTGATAGCATTCTGCAAGATTAACCTCATTCACATGATGTATTAACGATGTGAATTTTAGCCCTCTATCCTGCTTCGCTCTTCTAGCTATCTGATTAAGTTTAACCTGCATCATTTATTATAACCTCAGTGTATTATTATGACTGGTACTTAACCAGGCTTCCCATTTCGGACCGCTTCCCCATGTACATAGCTTTCCTATGCTCCAAGTACTATCAGTCAGTCTGACTTCTTCTGTATCATTTGTCAGTTCTCGCCTGTTTTGACTTGTCCCGACATACTCTTCCGAGAACACAGAAGATCTCCCAAGTTTACGTAAACTCCATCTCATACCATGCCACGGACTTTGACCCCGATAGGGAGAATGATAACTTACCTTAACGCCACCATTCATACTGCCTTCCGCATAATGCAAAAACGTCGGCCTCTATGATCTCGAATATTTCGGAGCTCAATACCTTCACTTTCGTTGCGGCCTGATATGTCCTTACCATTGGCTTCAGTGTGTTTATCACCTCCCACAATGCAATGGTTAGTTCTATGCTGATGGTTAGCCTTTACATAGGTCGGATTCTCACCAACTGATCCTTACGCACTTCCCTTGGCGTACTGCTTTCAACCTCTGCTTTTGCCTCTTCTACCGTAATTTCTTCATTTGCCTGTGCTCTGCTTGCTGTACTTGCGCCAGCCTTTAAACCGGATACATTTTCTTTTTCTTCAAACCATAACCAGCCACGGTAACGCTGATCTAAAAAACCGACTTCAGCCAAAGCCATAGAAGGCAATACCATTAAGCCAATCAGTAAAAACATCGGAATATTGCAGGTTATTTTTTTCATCACCGCTACTCTTAATCCTCTAGCTCATCAGGTATATTGCTGCTCCAGCCGGTCGTATTACTCGGCGGAAAGGATCATCATCACCTTTTCTAATACCTGGCATTGAGCTATTCACTCTTCCTGCAATTTCATCAGGGTTAGGTGACTGATATTTACCAAAAAACTTTCCTTTGAAATCTTCAATGAATTCCGTAAAATCCACCTGCTCCCAATCTATCCTCTGCATTTCCGTAAATGTCAGTCCACGACAGTTTGGCGATCCTCCGCTACCGAAGTTTAGCCCAAGCTCTTTTCTCCCTTGCACCTGCACCACTTTATCGAGCATATTGCCAAAGCAGCAGAAATGATGTTTAACAACGGTGGTTACCCCGAGCGACTTTACTTTTTCCTTACCTACATACACACATAAATTCTTTGACCTGCTACTTGCTAGAAGCTGCTCGTCCTTACTACACCTTGCCCCGAATTCTTTTCCCCAACCCTTCATGTCTACTTGGCAGCAATTCGTATATTCGGCTATTTTTTTAGATTGGAGTATACATGTCTGGCTCCAATCTTCTGGCCACTGCTCACATACAGGATATCCGTCCCTATATTGGTAATGGAATGTTACACGAGCAGATGATATGCCGGAATAGAGACACCACCGCAAATCGCAATTACTAAAATCTACGTTAACTGAACCACAATCCAGGGCGGGTACAAGTACTATGTTTTGATAGCCAACATAAACCTGTTCTAACCTAGTACCAATAATGCCGGCTATATACGTTGCCATTTCCTGACTATAAGCAGAGTTGATAGTCCACTTGCCGCAACTAATACTGTGACCGTTTGTAGAATTATCATATCGACCTACAGTCCACCAACGCATAGGCAACTCGCCAAAAGTTTTAACCATTGTCCTATTTTGCCAAGAACCCCATGCCATGCCTCTTTTGCTGCAGCTTAGTGTCAGACTGTCATGACAGTTGTATCTGTTTCTGGGCTCTTCACACATTACCTGGGTATAAACGGTGTCTTTTATCTGCTCCTTCTTAATCTCGATATGATACTCGGGTTCAATTACCTGGTTTCCCAGAGCAAACCGGCAATCTATTCAAAACTCCTTGAATAATTCAGTCAGTTTTTTAAGTAGATCTCCGGAAGCATCTGCAATACGGGATGCAACCTAATAAACGCGAGTTTCGCATTAGAAAGTTAGGTGTACAGCAGTAAACAAGTAGGTTATAGGTTACTTCATTTTACAAAATAACAGAAATAACCTATGAAAATGGATTTTACAGAAATATATTGCCACGTCGATGACTTTTTAAAAGAATTAGATAACAAGACAGGTTTGATTGCAAATAACAATAATAAAACAGGCTGTCAGGGCAGGCTTAATAGAAGCGAGATTATAACAATAATCATAGGATATTGGCAATCATCCTATGACTGTTTTAAAAACTACTATCTAAAGCAAATCTGGATTTATCACCAGCGGGATTTTAGGGGAGTTAGTTACTGCCAATTCATCAAACTAATCAGCTCATATCTACCACTGTTAGTGTTAATGCTCAACTCTATTATGGATAAATGCGACGGCATATCTTTTATTGACTCAAGTAGCCTTGAGGTGTGTAAACGTTATCGTATTTCTATGCACAGAGTTTTTGCAGGAATTGCAGCGCGTAGCAAGACGACAAAAGGTTGATTTTACGGCTTAAAATTGCATTTATTGATCAATCAAAGAGGCGGCATAATCAAAGCATCGTTTAGCTCCGGTAATAAAGATGATAGAGCGCAATTAAAGCTTATGATTAAAGGTTTGTTTGGCAAGGTTTTTGGCGATAGAGGCTATATCTCTCAAGAGTTATTCAGAGAGCTTTTAGAACAAGGAATCTTTATAATCACCAAAGTGAAGAAAAATATGAAAAATAAGTTTATGTCTTTGATTGATAAAATATTATTACTCAAACGAGCATTAATAGAATCAGTCTTCGGCAAAATCAAATTGCTAGGCAAATTTGAGCATTCAAGACATAGATCGGTTACAAATGCTTTTGTTCATATGGTTGCTGCCCTCATCAGCTATCAATTATCAGACAATAAACCATCTATCAAATCCCTTTTGCACTTGCAAAATTTTTAACTTTCTAATGCGAAACTGGTGTTTATATCATGGCCAGACGAGGACAAATTATATCTTAACAGAAGGAATCAAAGGCCAGGTATGGTAGAGCCAATAGTTACATTATTTGCCTACTATGGATTTACAGTTTGGGGAGGCAGCTGGAATGAGCCACTTGACTATCATCATTTTCAAATAGATCGTTTGCACTTGCCAGATTTTTTATAAAAATTCTAAATTTAGTATATAAACTAATTATACCCTTGCAATTGTTACAAGTTTTACACTCCCTGCTTTTCCCCTTTTTAAAATTTTGGTGCATTCAGTAGTTGTTGCTCCTGTAGTTATTACATCATCAACGAGCAAAATAACTTTGTCTCGAATATTAAAGTTCTTATTAAGCTCGAAACTGCCAAGAATATTTTGTTTCCTTTCTTTTTTAGCTAACCCTACTTGATTTTTTGTTAGTCTTTTCTTGATTAACAGATTTGGAAGAAATGGTTTATCAAGTTTCTTAGACAATTCCCAAGCTAGGATTTGAGGAGGGTTATACCCCCGAAAAATGCGCTTAAGTTTGTGCATAGGTACTGGGGTTATGACATCAATATCTTTTAAATCTTCTGAAAATCTATTATTTATCAGCTTAGCAAATAATTTTGCTAAACTTGTTTTATCATGGTATTTAAAATTGTGAACCAGTTTTTTGGTTGCTGGTGAGAACTCCAGTAAAGTCCTTATCATATCAATTTTAGGCCGAGCAATGACACAGGCAGCACAAATATTAACTTCACTAAAATCCACTTCGAATTTTTTGCAACAAATAAAACAGTAAGGTTTGTTTATAAAGTTAAATTTTGGCCAACAAGAGCTGCAGATTCCTTCACCGGTATCTGTAAGGTCATTACAGGTAGAACACCTAAAAGGAAAAATAAATTTGATTACCTTATTAAATAAACCTGGTATATCCAAAAACTCAAATATCACTTAAAAATTGCTCCATTTCAGCAATTGTTGAAATGTTAGTAACTTTAAAGTTATGAGGGGTTTTTTTAGCAAGTCCTGATAATACCTTACCCGAGCCTATTTCTACCAGCTCTTTTATCCCAAGGCGATTTAATTCATCCATAGTTTCACGCCACCGGACGGTGTCACAAATTTGAGAAATTAGATTAGAACGAATTTCATCTGGAGAAATTGTTTGCTTGCCTGTTACATTTGCTATCACGGGAACAGCCGGAATTTTTATATTTGTCTGCATTAGAGCTGATGACATAGGCTCTTCTGCAGGCTTCATAAGAGCAGAATGAAATGGCGCACTTACTTTAAGTTTAATAGCTTTATAACCTAAATCTTTTAAAACCGATAGCATATAGTTAATATTTTCATCATGACCGCTGATAACAATTTGTCCTTCTACATTATCATTGGCGATCTGACATATTCCACCAACGCTAGAGGAATCTAATAATTCTTGTAACTCTTTCAAGCTTATTCCTATACATGCAGCCATTGACCCCTGCCCTTGTGGAGAGGCTTGTTGCATGGAAGTACCTCTTATATGTAGTAATTTTGCTGTATCCTCCAGCGATAAACTTTGAGCTCCACAGAGAGCGCTATATTCCCCAAGTGAATGCCCCGCTACGAATGATGAAAGTTCGTTTGTTTTTTTGCCTGATTGTTTTATAATGACCTTGAGTATTGCTATAGAGACTGCCATTAGGGCTGGTTGGGTGTTTTCGGTAAGGGTTAGCTCCTCGATTGAACCGTTAAAAATAATGTTGCTTAGGGGATAACTTAAAACTTCATCGACAATTTTGAAAACAGATTTTGCTTCATCGAAGTTATCATAGAAATCCTTTCCCATACCAACAATTTGAGAACCCTGTCCAGGAAAAATGAAAGCTCTATTCATAATAGGTAAAATATATTAAAGTTGTTTTAAAACATTATGAGAAATATCCGTAAACTGTCAATTATTTTAGTAATTACAATAAACTTGTGTTGTTGTCTCTATGGATTTGCCAACGGAAAAACTCCTGCACATAACGACTCTTATAAACAAGTTTTTGATTACATACAAACTAGCAATTGGGTAAACGCCGAAAACCTAGCAACTAAGTTGGGCGATAAAGCTTTACTTAAGATAGTTTTATCGCAAGGGTTTTTAGACTCAAGCTATACCAAAACCACTTTTCATGAGATAGTAAAATTTTTAAAAGAAAACCCTAAATGGCCACAAAATAATTTATTGAAAAGTAGAGCAGAGAATCTACTAAACGAAACGGTAAGTGATACAGAAATATATAATTGGTTTAAAACTCATCGGCCAATTACCGGCTGCGGCTATAAATATTATGCTTTTGCCGCTGCCCAGATTTTAACTGACCCAAATAAACTCGCTCCTGTAATTAAAAAGGGGTGGATATACGGATCTTTTAGCCAAGAGCAACAGATTGATTTTTACAAGAAATTTAAAAAATTTCTTAATAAGAATGATAATATTAAAAGAATAGACAATTTAATCTGGAAAGGATCAACTACATTAGCTAAAAACTCCCTAAATTCAGTAGAAGCAGGGTATAAAAAAGCTTTTGAAACTCATATGGCTTTTACCGATATGAAGAAAGAAGCAAAACAGCTTTTTAGAAATGTTCCAAAAGAATATTACACACCAGGTTTAGTATATCAATACGTCAGTTCTAGAAAAAATGAATTGCCTAAAAGTACCGAAATTGCAAGTTTAATAAATAGCATAAAACATTATGGGATGCATGGAGATGATTTTTGGAAAATTCAATGCTATCTAGCAAGAGAATATATTGAAAATAAACGTTTCAACGATGCCTATATCGTTACTAGTGTACATTTTGCCGAAAGCTCAGCAAATATTAGTGATGCAGAATTTTTATCCGGGTGGTTGGCCCTTCGTTTTCTAAATAAACCACAGCTAGCTATCAAACATTTTAAAAAATTCGCTCAGGTAGTAAAAACTCCAATTAGTATATCAAGAGGTATGTATTGGCTAGGGAGAGCTTACGCAAAAAATGGCCAGAAAGAAGAGGCAAGAAAATTATATGAAAGAGCAGCTCACCAATTCGGCTATACATTTTATGGCCAGGTGGCAACTTTAGAAATTGGAGCAAATAAATTAAGATTGCCGCCAAAAGTAACTAGTACTCATAAAAAAGATTATAATATAAAAAATAAGGATATATTAAGAGCAGCAAATCTAGTTAGTAAATACGGTAGCAGTAGCCTTGCTAAGGTTTATTTAGACGATTTAGTTAATTCTGCTGAGGAAGAACAAGAGGTATTAGCAATTGCCCTTGCAACTAAAACACCTAATGTCCATCATAAAGTGTGGTTATCACGAACTGCTATGCAGAAGCATGTGTTTTTAGATCATTACTCATTTCCTGACCCTTATAAAATCGACCATTTACCAACAGAGAAAGCCCTTACTTACAGCATCATCAGACAAGAATCCAGTTTTGAAAAGTCTGTCATTGCTCCGGATAAAGGAATGGGTTTAATGCAGCTTATGGAACCAACAGCTTGCGATACTGCTAAAAAACTAGCCATAAAATGTAATTTAAAAAATTTAACAAATGATGCCTACTACAATTTAACTTTAGGGAGTCATTATTTAGCTGATATGCTCCAGCAGCATAAAAATTATTATGTACTTGCCATTGCCGCTTATAACGCAGGCCCTCACCGAGTAAAAAAATGGCTAGATTTGTATGGTGACCTAAGAGAATTTAAAAATTATCATCAAGCTATTGACTGGATTGAGAGTATACCTTTTTCTGTAACTAGAAATTACGTTCAAAGAGTTTTAGAAAATCTACAAATATATAGAGCAATTTTAAACAAGGAGGGTAAATTTAAATTAAAGCAAGACTTACTCGGTAATGGATAGGAGCTGGAAAAGAATTACTAGAAATATTTAAATTTTAAATATACGCTTGAAATTAAAAACTGAACTAGATAATAGGAGAATTAAAATGAGTAAATTAAAAATAGGAGATAAAGCGCCTGAGTTTCTATTAGAAATATCCCAGGATAAAAAAGTCAGTTTAGGAGATCTTAAAGGAAAATATATCGTTTTATATTTCTACCCCAAAGATGATACACCGGGCTGTACACTTGAAGCGATTGATTTTAACGAGCTGCTAAACGAATTTAATTCATTAAATACAGTTGTTTTAGGAATCTCTAGAGACGATTTAAAATCTCATGGAAAATTTAAGGATAAATATAACCTTAAATTCAACCTTGGTTCAGATATAGATGGCCAAACTTGTTCTAAATATTCTGTTTGGGTTGAAAAATCCATGTTTGGCAAAAAATATATGGGTGTCAATAGAGCTACTTTTTTAATTAATCAGAAAGGGGAAATAGCTCATATTTGGCCAAAAGTTTCAGTAGAAGGTCACGCCCGAGAAGTATTAGATAAAATCAGAAGGTTATCGGTTTAACTTTTAACGGGTATTTACTGATTTATTTCTATAGGAATAGGTAATAATCTTGGATTCGTTAAAATTTCTAATTTACCTTATATATAACCTTTTTATTGATTTTAGGAGGAACTTGTGAAATTAACTAAACAATTTGTAGAGAAATTATTCAACAATTTGGAAAATGGACACCAAGAACAATTCTTTTCACAAGTTTCATCTAATGTGTTATGGGAAGTGATGGGCACCCATCCACTAGCTGGAATTTATCATGGAAAGCAAGAATTCCTTGATCATACCTTTGTACGCTTAAAAAAACTTTTAAAAGGTGGACCAGTGTTAAAGGTAAGTAATATTCTAATAGCCGAAGATGCGCCAATAGCCATAGTGGAAATGGTTCAGCTGTCTTATTCTATTAACGATAAACCATTTAACAATACGTATTGCTGGCTAGTAAAATTTGAAAATGAGGTGATTGTCCACGTTAGAGCGTATTTAGATTCAGCCTTAGTACAAGCATTAGTGAGCGAAAACCCTATCAAAGCTAAATGAGTAATTAGCTGAATGAATGTTTACGTAAACAAGTTTTATATACTATTACCTTTTCTACTGAGACTTACCATTTTAAGCTAGCAAGCTACTTAAAGATCTCTAGGTGCCCATCTTTTTCAGTTAGATGAACAGTATCGCCACTAGAAAATTTCCCTGCTAAAATAAGCTTTGCTAGGTTGTTTTGTACCTCTCGCTGAATAACCCTTTTTAATGGTCTAGCGCCAAAGGCAGGATCATATCCTTTATCTGCTAGCCATTTAATAGCGAGTTCATCATAGTTAAGTTCTATATGCTGGGCCGCTAGTACTTTCCTTAATATCCCCAACTGAATTTTAACAATATCACTCATATGAGTTCTCTTTAACCGGTGGAACAGAATAATTTCATCCAATCGATTTAAAAACTCGGGTCTAAATGCGTCATTTACATAATTCATTACTTGCGTGCGCAGGAGTTCTGTATCTTCCCCTTCTTTTTGATTAACTAATACTTCAGCACCCAAGTTGGAAGTAAGAATAATTAGAGTATTTCTGAAATCTACTAAATTACCTTGGCTATCGGTTAATCTTCCCTCATCCAAGATTTGTAGCATTATGTTAAATATATCAGGGTGAGCTTTTTCTATCTCATCAAACAGAATTACCTGATATGGCCTTCTTCTAACACTTTCAGTCAGAGCGCCACCTTGTTCATAACCTACATATCCAGGAGGTGCACCAATTAATCTAGCAACGGCATGTTTCTCCATATATTCTGACATATCAATGCGCAATATTGCTGATCTGTCATCAAATAAAAATTCTGCTAATGCTTTGGTAAGTTCTGTTTTTCCAACTCCAGTAGGTCCCAGGAACAGGAATGATCCAAGGGGCTTATCATGATCGCTAATCCCTGCTCTAGATCTGCGTACAGCATCACTAACGGCTGCAATAGCTGCTTCCTGACCAATTACTGATTTCATTAAATGCGCCTCCATGGCAAGCAATTTATCTTTTTCGCTTGTAAGCATTGTATCAACAGGAATACCAGTGATTTTAGAAACAATAATGGCGATATCACTATCAGTAACTCTTTCTTTGAATAGCTTGTTACTGCTAGCTGCATCGGCGGTTTTTAGCTTATTAGTAAGCTCTGGAATAATACCGTATTTTAGTTCACTAGCTTTGGCAAGATCACCGCTTCTTTCCGAACGTTCTAAATCAATTTTAGCATTTTCCAGATCTTCCTTAATTTTTTGTGAGATCTGTATTTGAGATTTTGCTGCTTGCCACTTGGAATTCATATCAAGAGATTTAGACTCCAATTCTGCAAGTTCCTCTGATAAAGTAACAACCTTTTTTTGAGAATTTTCATCTTTTTCTTTTTTAAGAGCCGATAATTCTATCTTAATCTGGATTATCCGCCGATCAAGTTCATCCAATTCTTCAGGTTTACTGGATACTTCAATTTTTAGCCTACTTGCTGCTTCATCAAGCAAATCTATCGCTTTATCCGGCAGGAATCGATCAGTAATATAGCGATTTGAAAGTGCTGCTGCTGCTATAATCGCACTATCTGCGATAGTTATTCCATGGTGTAGTTCATAACGATCTTTAATACCACGAAGGATTGAGATAGTATCCTCAACACTAGGCTCTGAAACATATACAGCTTGAAAACGTCTCGCTAATGCGGCATCTTTTTCAATATATTTACGGTATTCGTCTAGTGTAGTTGCGCCAATACAATGTAACTCTCCTCTCGCTAGCATTGGTTTTAACAAGTTGGAAGCATCCATTGCTCCATCAGTCTTACCAGCTCCAACTAGTAAATGCAGTTCGTCGATAAACAGGATAATTTCGCCGCTCGCTTCCTTGATTTCATTAAGTACGGCTTTAAGACGTTCTTCAAAATCACCACGATATTTAGCCCCAGCAATTAATGCTCCCATATCAAGTTCAATAATTTTGCAATTCGCTAGCGATTCCGGCACATCCCGCATGTATATCCTCTGAGCTAATCCTTCGATGATTGCCGTTTTACCAACACCAGGCTCACCAATCAGTACGGGATTATTTTTCGATCTTCTTGATAGAACTTGGATGGCACGTCTAATTTCTTCATCCCTACCAATAATTGGGTCAATTTTACCTTCAGAAGCAAGTTTAGTTACATCCCTTCCGTATTTAAGCAACGCATCATAACTATTTTCGGCAGATTCTGAAGTAGCTGTTTTGCCTTTCCGTAAATCCATAATAGCTGCGGTTAATTTTTTTGAATCGATACCGGAGTTAGCTAAAATATTACCGGCTGATCCTTTGTCAAAAGATATTGCTTCAAATATCTTTTCTATAGTGGTAAAGCTATCTTTACTATCTTTTGAAAGGCTAATAGCTTTTTCAAGGACTTTTAATCCTTCCGAAGATAATGTAACCTGACCGCCACTTCCGTGAATCTGAACCTGAGGAATTGATTCTAATTCTTTATCTACTCTCAGCTTGACTAAAGATATATCCACTCCAAGCTTGTTAATTAAATTTACGATAATACCGCTTTCTTCCTGCAGTAAGCAGGATAGTAAATGTAGAGGTAATATTTGCTGATGATTATACTTTGCAGCCAATAACTGGGAGGCAGAAATTATATTTCTTGCTGCTACTGTAAATTTTTCGATATTCATAACATTACCTCTTTATTAACTTCCACAACATCTATATAAGGTTAAAATCTCAAAAATCAATAAGCTACTAGCGTCAAACCATAACCATACTTGGTAATTATTAGTTCTTAAAATCTCGCACAACTGTGCAATTTTTGGCCTACCCCAATTATGTTTAATATTATTAAAATATGCAAATATTATACTTTTCTGATTTCTATTTATTAACTGAATTCTACATGCTATTAATAGAATTTCTTTTTTACTTTTTGTAGATATCATAACTTGAGAACTATCCACAGAGAGTGTGGATAACTATGTTAATAATGTGTTATATTAGTGCACAAATTCCAGTAACTACCTAGCAAAGTTATAGGCTGATTAAAAAATGAGCGTTGCCTTGAAACAGGCATCACTCCAATAAAATAAAAAAATATTACGCAATTAATATATAAATATTCAATAATGAACTTGAATTTGTGCATAACTTTAGCTGTCTGCTGCTCTATAAGTAATATACCTATAGAAATTGGAAGGGTCGGAAGACACTTAAGTATGTACTAAAAAGAGAGGAATGAATTTTAATAAAATTAATTATTATAAGATTTTTCAATAGCTTTAAAAAATTGAAAATAAGAATTATTACCAATATAGCTTACAAAACAATTGGTACCTCTGGCCGGATTTGAACCGGCACACTCCAGGAGCAACAGATTTTGAGTCTGTCGTGTCTACCAATTCCACCACAGAGGCACAAGGATTTTAGATATATGAGTATTTAAGGTAAGTAGACTATACATCTAACTAGGTGTTGTCAATTTAAAAGCTGTTTCTCCTAAAACTGTTATTTATTAGCAAATCTGTTTGCACCACGAAGCCTAGGAGATTGAACTTCTTAAAAGTTATTTTATAAACATTATTTACTGCTAAAAAAGTAAAAAATAATTAAGGCTAAAATTGCTAAAGCTTGAAAAACCACCCTTAGTGTCATTAGCTTAGTGCCAAATTTTTTGCTGATTTTATCTCCTCCCGCCATTGACAATACGCCTAGTAGCAAAATCATCATGGTAATAACGATGAATAAAAAAAGAAGGTAGCTCATAATACTTTGTATAATTAATTTGGTTATTACGTAATACCAAAAGTGGTTTTATCCTAAATTTTCGGAATACTCGACTTTAAAAGGAATATTTAGATGTTTAAGCAAGGCAAAATTTATCTTACTTTTTATAAAATTAGCTTCTTTCATTAATTTTGAGTTACAGGTGAATTTTAAGAAAAACTGATCTTCTAATTCAGAAATTTTGGTTAAATAGATTTCCGGCGCAATTGAAGAAACTGCAAAATCTAGCTCGTTGCTAATGCGACGTAATTGCTCAGTAATCAAATCATAGTCGATCTGCAAGCCCTCTTTTTTTATTATATTGATATATATACAGTAACTAATATTATCACTACCAGACCACTTAGAAAACTTATTCTGCATTAGTATCGTGTTAGGTACTAAAACTTCTCCCCCAGTAAAACTATTAACAGTTATGCACCTAGTCCCTATTGATTTTACTCTGCCGATAGTGCCTTGAATCTCCACAATATCACCAATTTTTATAGGTTTCTCTACTATAATAATCATGGTATTTACCAGATTATTTACAAGCCCTTGAGCACCCAGGCCAATACCAATTGCAAAAGCACCCCCAATGAAGGCAAATATAGCAAGCGGAATATTTGCAACCTGTAAAGCAAGAAGAATCGTAATGCCCAAAAATACAAGTGATAAAAGCCGTTCTATGGTATAAACTAAGTCTTGGTCATCATCCAATTTCTTTGATATTACCGGTATAATTAGTTTAAGGAGTTTTTTGGAAAGGTTGATACCAATAAGTAATATTAGCAAAGCTACTACTATATTACTAACCTTTATGTCATTTCCGGAAATATTAACCAACCCGTATTGCCACATCTCATGAAAAATTGATGAATCAACTTGGGATGAAGAAAGTAAACTTGTCATAATATTTTATATTTTTAAGAATATTATAATAAGTAGTATAATATTAAGAAATACAACAACACAAAACTTATTATATAAATAAAATATAGCAAAAAAATTTATCTCCAACTACTATAAACACTAGTATCAATATTTGGGGTTGACAATTATGGTGTTTTTGATTAGATTTGACCATCAATCATTGCAAAAGCAATCATCTGTTAAATGTTAATTAGTATTATTAATTATTATGAAACGTACATTTCAGCCTAGTAAGCTAGTAAGGAAAAGAAGACATGGTTTTAGGTCAAGAATGGCAACCGTAGGCGGAAGATTAGTTATAAAAAACCGTAGAGCAAAAGGAAGAAAAAAGTTAACCGCCTAATTCAAAAGTTGTGCCTCTTTATTCGTTAAGAAATCAAAAAAAATTTGACCTTGTTAATTTGCACGGTAAAAAAGTATCTAGCCCATATTTTATGGTAGTGATTGCTCAGAATTTTAGCTTGATTCAAACAGATAGCCAGAATCCTACCTTTTTAGGAATGAAAGTTAGTAAAAAAATTTCTAAAAAAGCATATATTAGAAACAAAATCAAGCGGCGAATAAGACATTTAACGAGATTAATGCTGAAAGAGTGTGACCTGAACCTCTCGAAAGTAGCTATAATTTTTATACCATACAAAAATTTTGATTTGGTAGAGTTTGCCAAATTATCATTTGAATTTAAGAGCATCTTACAAAAAACTATAAAGAAAAAAATAACCCCTATATAGCCAATTACTTACCATTTAGTGAAAGTGTGATTTATAAACTTTACTCAATCATTCCTAGTACCATATACCGCTGAATTGGCTATAACTTTCCTCATATATCAAGATTTACTACATTCAAAGCGTTTGCATTAATAAAATCCTTTCTTGGTTCAACAACACTGCCCATTAAAGTAGAAATCATCTCTTCTGCTCCGTCAATATCACTAACTTTTACTTGGAGCAAAGTCCTTTTCGAATGGTCAAGAGTAGTTTCCCATAACTGCTCTGCATTCATTTCACCAAGCCCCTTAAACCTCTGAATCCCTAGGCCCTTCTTACCGTTTTCTGTTATAATTTCAAGCATTTTACTTGGTAAGAAAAGTTTATATTCAATTGATCTAACAATCAGAAGACAATGTCCATTAAAATAATTAGATATCGATTCCCCAATTCTAGCAAGATTTATAAATTCCGGAGCTTCGAGCTGTTGTTTATAAAGTATTTTAGCATTTTTAACCCCCCGCACAAACCTAAAAAACTCTATTGATTCGCTAAAAATATTTACTTGCCAATCTGTTTTATCAGGTTCAGAGACACCAGGATTTAATATAGAAATCGCTTTCATAATTTCATTTTCCTTAAGGCTATTGAAAGACTCCACTTTGAGTAAATTATTGACAGCTAGACATTCAGCAATAGTAGGATCAAATTTCTTCGAAACATGATTTAGAGTGGCTGTAAACAAAGCTGCTTGATTTATGATATTAATTAAACTTTCACCGGTTATTTCCTTGCCGTTTTCAATTTTTAAATGGGTATCATTAACAGTACAATTGATCAAATATTCCTGAAGCGCCTGTTCATTTTTTAAATATGTCTCGCTTGCTCCTTTCTTTACCTTATAAAGTGGCGGTTGGGCAATATATAAATAACCTTTTTCTATTATCAAGCGCATATGCCTATAGAAAAAAGTAAGTAATAAAGTTCTGATATGCGAGCCATCAACATCAGCATCTGTCATGATAACAATTTTATGGTAACGTAGCTTTTCTATATTAAAATCCTGAATCCCAATACCAGCTCCAAGGGCAGTAATTAAAGTTCCGACTTGTTCGGAGGCAAGCATTTTGTCAAATCTAGCTCTTTCAACATTTAGTATTTTACCACGCAGAGGTAAAATAGCTTGTGTTTTTCGATCCCTTCCTTGTTTTGCAGTACCACCAGCAGAATCCCCCTCAACTATAAAGATCTCAGACTTAGCCGGGTCTTTTTCTTGGCAATCAGCTAATTTCCCAGGTAGATTAGAGACTTCAAGAGCTGATTTTCTTCTAGTTAATTCCCTTGCCTTCTTTGCTGCTTCTCTTGCAGTTGCTGCTTCCACTATCTTGTTAATGATCAGTTTTGCCTCAACTGGATGTTCCTCAAACCACTCTAATAATTTACTATATATAGCATTTTCGACTACTGGTCTAACTTCTGAAGAAACTAATTTATCTTTTGTTTGTGAAGAAAATTTAGGATCAGGTATTTTAACAGATAATATACAAGAAAGACCTTCCCTTGCATCATCCCCGGTAAAATTTACTTTAGTTTTCTTAGCAATCCCACTTTGCTCAAGATAACTATTTACCATTCTAGTTAAAGCTGCTTTAAAGGCAATTAAATGTGTACCCCCATCACGCTGGCGTATATTATTGGTAAAACACAAGATATTCTCATGGTAGGAATCGTTCCACTGCATTGCGCATTCAAAGCTTATACCTTTTTCATCATTATGTGCAACAAGAGAAATAGCAGGATGGAGAGCTATCTTGCTTCTATCAACATATTTGACGTATGCTTCTATCCCGCCGGTAAAATAGAATTCCAGCTCTTTCTTTTCGTCATACCTATTGTCGATTAGAATTATTCTGACGCTTGAATTCAAGAAAGCAAGCTCCTTAATCCTATGTTCAAGGGTAGCAAAATTAAATTCAATATTAGTAAAAATGCTAATGGAAGGCATAAAGGTAACTTCTGTACCCTTTTTTCCAATTGCATCTCCTACTACTGCTAGCGGGCTTTCAGATTCTCCGTTTGCAAATCTAATAAAATGCTCTTTCTGGTTACGCCAAATACGAAGCTCTAGCCAATCGGATAATGCATTAACTACAGAAATGCCCACTCCGTGTAATCCACCTGAAACCTTATATGAATTCTGATCAAATTTCCCCCCCGCATGAAGTTGGGTCATTATAACTTCTGCAGCAGAAATTCCTTCCCCTTCATGAATGTCAACAGGTATACCCCGGCCATTATCCCTCACAGTTACCGAACCGTTCTTATTAAGCATTACTTCCACCCGATCGCAATACCCGGCTAAAGCTTCATCGATAGCATTATCAACTGCTTCATATACCATATGGTGCAATCCTGATCCATCATCAGTATCACCTATATACATTCCAGGTCTTTTTCTTACTGCTTCTAACCCCTTTAGTACTTTAATTGAATCAGCTGCATATTCTTGGTAAAGGTGTGTTCCAATTTCTTCGATATTGACTTTTTGTTCCGAGTTTGACATAACTATCTTTAAAATGATGAAAAATAAACACTTAAAGCGCAAAAGTTTCTTACTAAAACCGTGCCTACGGATAATATAACATTGTGTTCTATTTTAAAAGTAAAACTTAAAGCAATAATTATTATATAGGGTATAAAAGCCATGGAGTCACCAGTTTTCAAGCATATTTCTGAAGTGTTAAACGATTACGATTTATTTTTATTTGATTTATGGGGAGTAGTTGTTGAAAATGATAAATTATACCCTGGTGTGGTAGAATCTATAAATAGCATTTTAGGGCAAAAGCAAGGATTTTTTGTGTCAAACGTACCAAGGCCAGCCTTTATCATGAAAGATAGGTTAGCAAAATGGGGCTTAAAGGCGTCGGAAGAAATGATCATCACTTCCGGAGATATTGCTAGAAAATTGATCACAGAAGAAGCAATTAAACTGGAAAAAGATAAGCTAACAATATATCACCTCGGGAGTGATCAGAACGATGATATATTGCGTAAACTTAACCATAGTATTACTGATGATTACACAAAAGCTGATGTTTTCCTTTTAACTTTGTATCGAGATGAAAATCAAAACATTAAAGAATTTGACAATGTATT
This sequence comes from Candidatus Megaera endosymbiont of Mesostigma viride, assembly GCA_020410825.1. Lineage (GTDB taxonomy): Bacteria > Pseudomonadota > Alphaproteobacteria > Rickettsiales > Rickettsiaceae > Megaera > Megaera polyxenophila. The sequence continues at coordinate 1,196,726 of CP084576.1, read as the reverse complement.
AAAAGACGTTGCTAAACTGCCAAACCTGCTTAAGATATGTGCCAATCCAGATATATCAATTCCGAAAGGAGGTATAACCAGATACTGCGCTGGATATTTCGCACGCATTATAGAAGAAAATGGGGGACAAGTTGTATATACCGGTAAACCTAAAGACGTTATGTACCAGCATATTTTTAAGGTATCAGGTGCAATTCCAAAAAACCGAATTTTAATGGTAGGGGACACTTTTGAAACTGATATTCTCGGAGCCCAGAACTCAGGAATAGATTCTGCTTTAGTGCTAACCGGCAATACGCACAAATACCACTCAATCTACGAATCTCTGGATGATAAAGTTTCTGTCCTTGGGAAAAAAGCTAAAGAATTTAAAATATTTCCTACATTTATTACTGAATTAACTTAAATTACAAGCTATGCAAGGAAAAGAGCTTACCTTAAAATCAGAAAAGGAAACCGAGAACCTTGCAATAAAAATAGCCGCACAAATAAAGAAAGGTTCTATTATAACTTTTAGGGGTGGACTTGGCGTCGGAAAAACTTTTCTATGCCGCCATATAATTAAATATTTATGTGGGGAAGATGTTAAAGTTGTTAGCCCAACTTTTAATCTATTACAAATTTATCCAACTAAAAATTTTGAAATTTACCATTTCGACTTGTATAGACTAGAACATTTGGAAGAAATATACGAACTGGGTATAGAAGAAGCATTTTCTGGTAATCATGTATGCTTAATTGAATGGCCAGAAATTATTAGCAGTATTTTGCCTCCAAATACGATTTCAATAAAAATATCTATAAATAGTGACAATAACCGTTTGGTTTCTATCTATAAGATTTAAATAAAAAACCATTCTTAAAGCAGTAGTTTATATTTTTATTTTTTCCCATCTATTATGAAACCAGAACCACTGGGAAGGGTTTTCTTTAATCCATTTCTCCAGTGTTTGATTAATAAGCAGCATTATATTGTACACATCATTTTCTTTACTGCCAGTAGGCTGATATTTTATCTCCGGATGGAGAATAGCTTTAAAATTGCTTTCCTTAATGCGGATTAATTGACAAGGTATAATCGGATAATTATATTGTAAACTCAGCTTGGCAATAGCATTTGCCGTCATCGCTGGCCTGCCAAAAAAGGGTACTTCAATACCATCATTCATTTTCTGATCAACAAGCATAGCAATCGAGTAGCCGTTTTTTATGGCCCGCACCAAACCTTTAGCCCCAGTTGGTCCTTTAGCTATCATAAGTACATTTGGATTTTTGCTACGGGTTCGAAGAATTTCCCTGTCGACATAAGAGTTATTTGCTTTTCGGTAAATAATGGCAAATTTCGGGTAAATATCGGTTATATGTCTTATAACAAAATCCCAATTAGCCTGATGAGCTAAAAAAAGTAAAAATGGTTTTTTAGTCTGCTGATAACTTTTTACATTTTCTATGCCCTCCATAGTAAACATGGACTTCATTTCCTGATCAGACAATTCGTTAATAAAAGGAAATTCACCGATATATTTACCAAAATTATCCCATATTTGAGGAATAATTTTTTTGATGTCAAATTCCTCTCCAAATACCTTATCTAAATTTCGTTCTGCTATTTTAGTAACTCTCATATATGGACCTAAGAACCTGGCTGTCCAACTGCAAAAAGCTACTGAATTCTTAAAACCTATTATTTTCATGGTTTTTATAAACATTTTTAAAAAAACATATTCAATAAAATGTTTAATTTTTTTGGAATAATTTTTCATATACTAAATCTATACATTTCTGCTCATTTTCAAACTCAAGGCCGACTCTAGCACATATTACCAGCTCTTTGTATTTATTAGCTAATTTAACGTAATCTTTTTCTGTGGTAATTAAAGACGCATTATTTAACTTTGCTAAATCTATTAACTTTTTTACCTCCTCATCAGAATAATTATGATGATCTCCAAATGACATGTATTGTTTAATTTTTAAGTTATTCTCTAATAATAACGAATAAAATTTTTCTGGATTACCAATACCAGCAAAAGCAATATATTCAATATCTTTATCTAGATTTTCTTTTAATTTAATAGCAGCTGCAAAATACGGTCTTTGACTTAAAGAAATATTACCAATTAGGCTAGAATCTTTACATTTATTATTACCGATCATAAAAATTAAATCAGATTTTGCTAAACCAGATTTTAAGCTTTCTCTTAACGGCCCCGCAGGAAAAATTCTGTTGTTTCCTATCCCATTTAGCGAGTCAATAGTTAGTATTTGTAAATTTTTTTGTAAAACTGGATTTTGCATACCATCATCTAAAATCACTATTTCCGGATTCATCTGCTGAATCAATGGAAGGGCATAGTTAATTTTTTTTGCAGCTATTACAGAACCGTATTTCCGAAGCATTACTGATTCATCTCCTACTTCTTTTGCAGTATCGGTTTTTTCAACTAATTTTACTTTCGCAAGGCGCGATTTATAAGCTTTAGTAACAATTACAAACGAAATGTTTTTTTGAATAAGCTTTTGCGCTAACCATGCTACAATTTGAGTTTTACCACTTCCTCCTAATGTTATATTACCCACACAAATTATTTTTTGAGGCAATACTATCTTTTTGGTAGTCTGAGCTCTTACAAAACCAAGGAATATATATATATATGAAAAAAATATCATTATAGAGGAAAGCCAGGTTTTTTTAGACCAAAAATTAGGGTATTTTAAATTAATCATTAAAAAAAATGTCTATCTGTTGAAGGTAATTACCTAAAATTTTTTGTTTAGATTTAACATATCTCTTTGCATTATCGGAATATTCTCGGTAGATTTTCCGGTTTTTATCTTCCATAAAAAATAGAATCTGATTTTTTAATTCTTCGGAAGTATTAATCTGTATACAAGCCTTATTTTCAAGCATTTCGTTAGTTATATTTTGAAAGTTACCCATATTCGGACCTACAATAATAACATTCTCAAAATATGCAGGCTCTAGCAAATTATGACCTGCTATCCGACTTTTCATTTTAAAAGAACCACCAATAAAAGTAATATCAGCAAGGCTATAAAATAATCCTAACTCACCAAAACTATTAACAATATAAAGGTCATTTTTTAGAATATTATTTTTGGTTTTATGTGATCGTAGGCTATATTTTAGCCCTAGCTTATTACACATTAAACCGACATAACTCGCCCTTTCCGGATGCCTTAAAATAATAATCGGATAAAACTTATCTATTTTTTCTTCCTTAAACTGATAAATTATATCTAATAATACTGCCTCATCTTCTTCATGTGTACTAGCTGCAACAAAAATTTTTCTATCCTTAAATAATTCTTGTAGATAAGCTAGCTCTTTTTTATTTACTTCTAATTCCTGATTAGAAAATTTTATGTTACCTAAATTCTCAGCTTTATTACAACCAAGTGATTGGTATTTTTCTAAATCGACCTTGCTTTGAACTCCAATATAAGAAAAGGAGTCAGTTAATAACTTAAATATTTTAGGAAATTTTTGCCAAATCTGAAAAGATTTATCAGATAATCTACCATTTAAAAGTATTAATTTACATTTTTTAGCTCCAAAAGTAACTAATACTGGCCAAATATCAGATTCAACAAATATCCCAACAGTAGGTCTCCAATATTGGTAAAATTTTCTTATGGTAAAAATATTATCAAGTGGAGTAAATTCATGATATACGCCTGGAGGTAGCCATTTATTTATAAGGTTTGCGGACGATAATGTGCCCGTTGTAATTAAAAAATCAGTATTTTGGTACTTTTTTTTTAGCTGATTTACAAGATTAATTGCGATCATGGATTCCCCAACACTGGCAGCATGAATCCATATTAATTTCTCTCTGTTTCTTTTTGTGCTGTATAAAGTAAATCTACTTCTTAAAGATTTTATATTTTCTTTCCCTTTTATTGCCCTAACCAAAAGTATTATAATATAAAAAGGAAAAAGACTAACAGTTAGCAAATTGTATAGCAAAATAATACTCATTTTGTTTTTTAATTAAACTCTTGCGATTACCCTCCTTATGAGATTTCACATTAAATTTTGAGATTTAATTGATTGCAGCAATAAAATTGGTTTTAAATTATAAAATCAGTCTCACTCATTAATATTATTTTGCAATTTACTAGAACCACTTAGGAAACTGCGCATTTTTTTAGATCGTGTTGGATGTTTTAGTTTACGCAAAGCTTTTGCCTCAATTTGTCTTATTCTTTCTCGAGTGACGTGAAACTGCTGTCCAACCTCTTCTAAAGTATGATCGGTATTCATACCAATACCAAACCTCATTCTAAGAACTCTTTCCTCACGAGGGGTAAGACTAGACAGAATTCGGGTAGTGGTTTCTCGTAAGTTTGACTGAATTGCGGCATCAATAGGTAAAATAGCATTTTTATCTTCAATAAAGTCGCCAAGATAACTTCCATCCTCATCTCCAACAGGATTTTCTAAACTTACAGGCTCTTTTGCAATTTTCATTACCTTTCTTACTTTATCAACAGGCATGGAAAGGCGGTTTGCAATTTCAGCGGGTGTTGGTTCGTACCCTAGTTCACTTAGCATTTGCCTAGATGTACGAATAATTTTATTAATTGTTTCGATCATATGAACAGGAATACGGATTGTACGTGCTTGATCAGCAATAGATCTAGTAATAGCCTGCCGTATCCACCAAGTAGCATAAGTAGAAAATTTAAAGCCCCGGCTGTATTCAAATTTATCTACAGCTTTCATTAAGCCAATATTTCCCTCTTGAATAAGATCTAAAAACTGCAACCCTCGGTTAGCATATTTTTTTGCAATCGAAATAACAAGCCTTAAATTCGCTTCGATCATTTCTTTTTTAGCTCTGCTTGACTGTCTTTCGCCCTTCTGGATAGAATTAACTATTCTTTTAAATTCAAAAATTGGTAAGCCAATAACTGACTCTTCTTTTTTTAATTCAGAAATTGTGTTATCAACAGCTGCAACTTCTTCATGAATAAACTTTTTCCAAGCAATTTCCTTTTTCTTCTGAATTTTTTCTTTCCAGCTATTATCAATTACTGAACCTATATACTCTTTTAGGAAATTTTGGCGTTTAACCCCGTGCTTCTCTGCTAGTTTTAGCAATTCAGTTTCTTTTGCTACTAACTTCTTATTTGTTTCATATATATCTACCAGAATTTCTTCAATACGTTTGGTATTAAAATGTATAGATGAGATTTCTTCGGTCAATTCAATAAGAGCGTTTTTGTATTTTTTGTTCGAAGCAAGAGAAGAAGTTTGTTTTTTTACTAAATAATGAGTTTTTGTTTCAGAAAGTAATTTATCGCAAATCTTTGCTATCCGCTCCATCTTGTCTAATATATTCGGTAACAACTCAGCTTCCATAGCTGAAATAGAAAGAGAAGATACCTCTTCCGAATCATTATCACCATCAGCGTCGGTATCGGTTAAGTCTCCCTCATTTTCATCGTTTTTATTGTCGGTACTACTGACAATCGCTGTATCATCCTCTATATTTGCTTCGAGGTCAATTAAATCACGCAAAGCAATTTTTTCATTAACCAAATCCTCATACAATTTGATGAATTTCTTCATCGCCGTGGGGCTTTCACAAAGGGAGTGAAGCATCAATTTTTTTCCTTCATCAATGCGTTTTGCTATCTCTATTTCATTTTCGCGTGAGAGAAGTTCTACTCCTCCCATATCACGGAGATAAAGCCTGACAGTATCATCGGTAGAACCCAGGTTTTCTGAGTTAGCATCATCCTCTTCTTCACTATCAATAGCCGAACTGGAAATATTGAGCTCTTCGCTAACGTTAATATCAAGCTTTATATCGTCATTATTATCGTCGTCAATAATATCGATACCCGCTTCTGAAAACTTGGATATAGCATTTTCCAGATCATCAACAGAAAGTTTCTTATTTGCGGCAATAGATTTGTTGATCTGGTTGTAGGTTACAAAACCTTTCTTTTTGCTTTCAACTACTAAGTTATCAACTTTTTTAAAATCATTGTTCTTGAGTTTTTCAACTGGATTTGTCTTTTCTTTATTCATATTTTTGTTATGATAATAATTAGAAAATTGCCTTAGTTTATAAAAAATTCACTTAACTTACTGAGTTGTTTAGAAGTTTCCTGAATCTCTTTCAAATAAGAAGGCGCTTTGAGCCTAACCTCTTCTTTATTACTATTTATTATATTAATGTATTCTTGTTTTAGCGATAATAAATAGTATTTTTTACTTAATAAATCAAAAATTAGCTCGCAATTTGCTTTATTTTTTTCAATAAAAATTGTATCTAGAAAAATTTTCTTGGGATCAGATAATACTAAAAAACTGTCATAAAATCCAGTTTTTTCTGCAAGTTCTTTGGTCTTATTCTCATTAATATCGTCATACATATCTATTTGACTAATATACCATTCTTTGAATTCGTTCAAATCAGGAGAGGATAGAGTTAAATCTGATACAAATTCTCTAATTCTGGCAATTTTTAGCAGACCAGGAAACTTTATAATAAAACTGCATAAAGATAATTCAAGCACTTCCATTTCGGTGTATTCCTTATCACCATTACTTCCAATATACGTCTTATTATTTTTCTTTAACCCATTGCGTGCTCCTTTCTTATTATAAAGCTTCTGCCACATCTGTTCCTTGAAATAGCGCCGAAAATTAGCGGACAGCACCTTGTCTTTTATCTGTAAGCATAAAGTGTCTAATGTAGACTCTAAAACAGCTTTAGATTCCGCAGAGGAAAAAGTTTTCCCTCCATATTCGCTCAACCAAATAGCTTCTGATAAATTGATTCTTTCTGCAAGTAGTTTATTAAATAATTCAATACCCTCGGATTTAATAACTTCATCTGGATCTTTGGAATTCGGTAGTATTACGAAAGAAATTTTTTTATCGTAAGCAATCATCGGCAGCGCTATATCGATTAATCTGCGACTCGCTCTTTGTCCTGCATTGTCCCCATCAAGGCAAATTATAATTTCCTCCCCAGATCGCCACAATTTTTGCAGATGCTTTTCCGTTACCGACGTACCAAGGCTTGCAACAGCTTCATTTATTCCAGCCTGGTGTAAAGCAATTACATCCATATAACCTTCGACTACAATTGAGTAATTTTTTTTATAAGACGCACTGATTGCGGTGTTTTCTCCATACATTGTCTCGCTTTTTTTAAACACTAAAGTTTCTGGAGAATTTATATATTTGGGCATTCCATCCCCAATCACCCTTCCTCCGAATCCTACAATTCTATTATAGGTATTTCTAATAGGAAAGATTATTCTATTATTAAATACCTCATAAATTTTACCATCTTCTTTCTTGCCCACTAAGCCTGAGCTTAATAAAATTTTTAGAGGGATAGATTTTTTTTCAAAATACTTAATTAAAAGCCCTTTTCCCGGCGCATAACCTATAGAAAATTGTTCCTTGATATTTTTAGTGATACCGCGGGCTAGTAAATATCCTTCAACTTCTTTATTGATCTGGTCAGTAAAGTAAGCTGAGGCTAATTCCAAGACATTATATATTTGATCTGCTTCATCATATTCCTTTTGTTGATCAGCAGACATTTTAGGTAACTCTATAGAATTTTCTTGAGCTATTTTTATTGCAGCTTCTTTATAACTAAGCCCTGTAGTTTCGGCTACAAATTTGATGATGTCTCCATGTACACCGCAACCAAAACAGTGGTAAAATCTTTTTGCGTCATTAACGGTAAAAGAAGGGGTTTTTTCAGAGTGGAATGGACATATCCCTAAATATTCATTACCTTTTTTAGTTAAAGAAACCTTTTGCTTTACTATATCGGAGGTTCTTATTTGCTCTCTTAGGTAGTTGTAAAACTCCACAGGAATTATCATAAATTTAAAAAATTAAATTTAAAATTACTGTTGTTAAACAATAACAAACAGGAATGGATAAATTGTCATTAATTTTTATTTGACCAGCATAAAATTCAGCTAATGTGGCCATAAGGGAACTAAAAATTATGATAATAAAACTTGTAGGGTGGCTGACAAAAAAATAGATTACTGTGCTAATAAAAACGCTGGAAATAAAAAACGCACCAGCACCCACTAAGGATTTGCCATTTTTTAGCGGCATTCCATATTTCATGCCTACTAATGCTGCAATACAATCAGATATGATCAGGATGAGCCACGAAGTAATTACTAGACCTTTAGAAAAAAATAAACAACTTATTAAAAGCCCCAGAGCCATATAACTTGCTCCGCTAAGCTTGTAGAAACCAGTTCTTTCTTTATTTCTAAGAAATTTGCTAAAAAATTTATCAACTACCTCTTTAATTTTCTGATTATGATGCCTAGATATATCAGCATAGAGTGTAAACCCAGTAAGTATTAACAGTAATACGTTCATACTTGTTTTAGGAATAAACGAATAAACTAAAGGAAATATTAACCCGTATAAATGAAAAATTTTTCGCCTGATTTCAAAATTAAGATTTTCATTTTGCATAAAATTTTTAGCTAATTTGACAAACGCAATTAGTCTAAATATACTTCAAATCTTAACTTAAACAAGACATAATTATGGTCAAATTCCCTATCACTAAAAAAGGCTTCGAACTCCTAGAAAAAGAAATTAAACATTTGAAGCACGTTGAAAGGCCTACAATTATTGAGGCTATTTCAACAGCACGGGATTTTGGTGATTTATCGGAAAATGCGGAGTATCACGCAGCACGAGAAAAACAGAGTTTTGTTGAAGGGCGGATTTTAGATTTAGAGGATAAACTCTCAAGAGCCGAAATTATTGATATTTCTAAACTATCAAAAGAAAGTATAAAATTTGGCGCTACTGTCAAATTAGTGGATGAAGATACAGAAGAAGAAGTAACATACATAATAGTTGGAGAGTATGAGGCTGATATTACTAAGAAACGAGTCTCGATCCAATCTCCAATTGCAAAAGGACTTATTGGCAAATCTGTAGGAGATATTGTAGAAATAACAACTCCTAAGGGAAACAAAGTGTTTGAAATATTAGAAATTTCATATCCGGACATAGATTTAGGTTAAGTATTTTTTTCTTAATTTTTGAAATAAGTTATGCTATAATAAATTTCATTGAAGTTAGAGGTATTATATGTCTAATATAAATTTGCCTGTTATTTCTTCTAGTTCTGGATTTAACAAGTATTTGCAAGAAATAAACAATATACCTTCTCTGACAAAAGAAGAAGAGTTTTTGCTTGCTAAGAATTATCTTGAAAATAATGATCTTGAAGCAGCTCATAGGCTTGTACTTAGCCACTTGAAACTAGTTGTAAAAATAGCCATTAAATATAAAAATTATGGTCTACCGTTACCTGAGCTTGTATCGGAAGGAAACATTGGTTTAATGCAAGCAGTAAAAAAATATGATCATAAACTTGGCTTCAGACTCTCTACTTATGCTATGTGGTGGATAAAAGCTTCTATCCAGGAGTATGTACTTAAATCATGGTCACTTGTAAAGATTGGGACAACCTCAGCACAAAAAAAATTATTTTTTAGCCTTGGTAAGATTAAACATCGTATAATTAATACTTATGCACGGGCTATTAATGATCAAGATTATCAAGAGATGGCAGATGAGCTTGGTGTGTCTCTTAAGGAAGTAGTAGAAATGGATCAACGTATGGCAGGTCCTGATATTTCACTGAATCGTTCCGCAAATCGTGAAGACGAAAATGCCGAGATAATTGAATTTTTACCGGAACAGAAACCAAATCAGGAAATATCTTTACTGCAAAAACAAGATATAGAAAATAAAAAACTGGTATTAGCCGAGGCTATGCAAGTTTTAAATGAAAGGGAGGTTAAGATTCTAACTGCTAGAAAGCTTAATTATTCACCTGAAACACTTGATAGCTTAAGCATGGAATATAACATTTCAAAAGAACGTGTAAGGCAGATAGAAACTAGAGCATTCGAAAAACTGCAAAATTATGTACTAGCTAGAGTTTCTAGAGACGGTCAACTTCTAGAGACGGTCAACTAGTAAAAGCCATATCAGGGTGATCTTACCCCCATATAAAGAATTCTGTTTCTTGGTTGAAGCTATTAGTGGAGGCTGACCTAACTATTAAATTTGGTTTTAGATAGTAACAATTGGTTTAGCAGTTTTTTCTATAAAAATAATTTTTAGAGTGGTCTTTTCTAAAAATTATGTTACAATGCCTATACTAATAAAAGCAATACCTAGATTATTAAATATTATGATAAAGCGAAAACATTTTTAGTTTAATTATCTGCCGCTCAAAGCTGAGCTTTTTAAATTTTTCTAGAATTTGTTTTTATTGTTTTATTATGTACCAACCTTTTATAACCTTCCTTACTTATCTCCTCCTTACTCTTAAGTTGTTGATGGCACGAAAACGTCCTTGATAATTTTTAAACCAATTACTTAAAAAACATCAAAATTAACTTAAAAACAAAATTATTATGGACTATTTATTTGACATCATTGCCGCATTAAGTTCTTTATACTGGAGTTATATAGGTTGGGCAGTAATCTGCGCTGCGGGATTTTATCTTACTATAATATCTAGAGGCTTCCAATTCCGTGCTATTGGCAATTTCAAAAAAAATATAAAGGATATTTTACAAGAAGGTGGTAATAAGGCTAATACTGGCATTCATCCAATAAAGCTTTACTTTGCCTCTGTAGGAGGAATGGTAGGACTTGGAAATATTATCGTCATAAGTACTGCCCTCATGATTGGCGGCCCGGGAAGTATCTTTTGGACTATAATAGCTTCAATCTGTGGAATGTTAATAAAATATTCAGAAATATATTTGGGAGTAAAACATCGTCAGCCAAATAAAAATGGAGGGTTTGACGGTGGTCCTATGTATTACCTGCGTGACGCTTTTAAAAATAACTATGTACCATGTATTGCGGCTTTTCTTATATGTTTATACGGCGTAGAAACTTATCAGTTTTTAGTACTAGTAGACAGAATTGAGCATAGTTTTGAATTAAATAGAATGGCCGTAATTTTAGGACTATTAGCATTAGTTTTATATAGTTCTATTGGCGGCATAAAAAGACTAGCTAGCATATGCACCATAATAATGCCTATATTTATGCTTGTTTATGTTTTTGTAGCTTTATACATTATTGTTAGTAATATACATATTTTGCCAGAATTTTTTGCTACCGTCATTACTTCTGCTTTTACTGGACATGCTCCAATAGGAGGTTTTGTCGGTAGTAGTATGATCTTAGCCACATACCATGGCATGTCCAAAACCGTTTATTCCGGAGATATTGGTATCGGTTATGACTCCATAGTGCAAAGCGAAACTAATATAGTAAATCCGGAAAAACAAGCTACTCTAGCTGTATACGCATTATTTACCGATACTTTTATATGCATACTTACTAATACTATGCTTGGGGTAACCGGTGCATGGTATAAATTTAATCATCTGGATGAAACCACAATAGTTTCAAAGACGATAGCTAATTACTTTCCATATAGCGATTTATTTGTAACTTTATTACTATTCTTTGCCGGATTTACAACAATAATCGCTTATTTAACAACCGGAACAAAATGTGCAAAATATTTAAGTCCTAAATATGGAAAAATAATATATTTGATATATGCTATATTTGCTTTTATATTTTTCTGCAATTTTTCCCAAGATAAAGTTATTGTAGTAATGGGATTGCTTAGCGGAATTCTTGTATTGATAAATGTATCTGGAATGATAAAATTACGGAAGGAAATTAAGTTTAATTGAATAAATATTTATATAATTAAAAACATGAAGAAGAAAATAGGACTTTTTGCTGTTGTTACTGTTCTTGGAATAACGTGGTTTGTACTTGCAAATAAATTTGAAGATAAAGTACGCACCGTATACTTACCGATCTTACAAGAGCAAAAAGAAAAAGGTGCACTTGAATTAGAGTTGGGTAATATTAAAATTCATAAATATAAATTTGCTGTCGCAATAACAAATTTTGTCATTTTTCCAAAATCCGATATTTTTCAGACTAAACTAGATGGAGTTTCTTTATTCTATAATCCTTTAACTAAAGATATTTCAGTTTCTTCTTTCGGTGACAAGATTTCTATTGGTACGGGCGAAACTGAAATATATATAGCCAACCCTTCTTTTTCTGCCAAAATTAGTGGTTCTGTTTTTCAAGGTAATATGAATGATATTCGTGTTACCTTTAATAGTGCACCCCAGCAGTTTTTAAGATCAGCTGACCAATTACCTCTTATGACAGATAAAGGGGCTTCTTATGAAATTACAGGAAAATTAGATGAAAAAACTAATCAGTACCTATTAAAATTGGTAACAAATACTAAGGGTATAAGCATAACTCGCGACTATTTTAAATGGTCTCATCAGTTAACTAGTAAAAATTTTAAAATCACTCAAGAAAGTCAGCTGTTAACGGATTTCTTAAATGAGATTGCTACTGATTATTACTATGCAACTGTACCAGATAATTTAATCGACTCTAACATGAACGTTTCAATAGCAGCTGATAGGAATCATTTAGAAAACATTTTCAAATTTATTCAAGGCAAAATCCATTTTGAAGAACTAGCCTCAAATTTGGCTAAAACTTTCAATTTAAATAAGGAGTTATTTGATATCGCAATACTTGCTTCTTATGGCAATAACTTATTTAACAATAAACTTTCATTTAATCTTTCCGGCGATGGTAAAGTCCTAAAAGGTAATTTTGATGTTGAAGATAATAAAAATTACCCAAAAGATAGGATTGAAGAAATTGCAAAATTAACAGCAGACTTGTTAAGTAAAGTTTTTAATAAAATAACTGAAGAAAACTTAATTAAGTCCAAGGGATTAACGGTAGAAGATTTCATGAATTTGGCAAATAGTCTTATTGATATAAAAAACACCAAATTCAGTACTAATTTAACCTATAAAATTGAAGATTCCATTACTGACGCAAACCTACATTTCGGTATTAACGAATATAGTATGGATTTAGCGATTAGTAATAAAGACAAGGAACGCTATAATGGTATGTTAACATTATCTGATCCTTTTAAAATCATAAATGCAAAAACAAAATTTGCTCATGAAATAGTTTTACCACTAATAGAGAAAATAAGCGGTGATGATAAAAGCAGTTTAGATATTATGCAAAAATATATTAGTAATATTGAAAATAATGCTTTTGAGGCTCTGAGGGTTTTCAGTAAAATACCGGAGTTAACACAAGGCGATAAATTTGAAGCAGATTTCAGTTATGAGCCCAAAAGCTTTAGCCTTAAAATCAATAATAAATCATTTTTGGAAATTATTACAGACGAGAAAATAGTTAAGTTTCTAAGAGGGTTTTATACTCAAGCAGATAATCAAGCCTTGCCAGCAGCAGAAGCTTCTAGCGAAGATCAGCATGAGTCAGTACTGCCTAATGAAGAAATTTCGGCAAGTTCGACAAATAATAATAGCCAAGATAACCCTACCCCATGACCGATAAACTGCAATCACTAAGAGGGATGAAAGATCTCTTCGACGAGGATTTCAAGCTTCATAGCTATATCATAGATACTGCTCGAAAAATAACTGCCTTATATTGTTATGAGGGAGCAAGTACCCCTATACTGGAATACACAAAAGTTTTTGATCGTACACTTGGCGATAGCTCGGATGTTATCAGTAAAGAAATGTACAGTTTCCTAGACAGAAGCGGTGAAAGTGTAGCCCTTAGGCCGGAATTTACTGCAGGTATTATGAGAGCTTTTATTTCGAACGGACTTCAGCAGAAACTCCCGTTAAAATTATTTTCTCATGGTCCGGTATTCCGGTACGACCGTCCTCAAGCAGGAAGACAAAGACAGTTTCACCAAATTAATTGTGAATATATAGGGTCTGGTGAACCCTATTCTGATGCTGAAAGTATTAAACTTGCCTTACATTTACTTCAAGAGCTAAATATCCTTGATGATATAACACTGGAAATAAATTCCCTGGGTTGTCAAAATTCACGGTCTTTATATCAGGAAGCTCTAATCAATTACTTTAGCAAATATGAAAATGAGCTCTCAAGCGATAGTAAGGAGAGATTAAGAAAAAAGCCTCTTCGTATACTTGATTCAAAAGATGAAAACGATAAAAAAATAGCAACAGGAGCTCCTTTTATTGCTGATTATTATACAGCGGAATCAAAGGCTTATTTCGATAAGGTACTTGGTTATTTAGATATTTTAAATATTAATTATAAACTAAATCCGCGATTAGCAAGAGGCCTCGATTATTATTGTCATACGGCGTTTGAATTTACGACTGATAGATTGGGATCTCAAAACGCAGTAGGTGGGGGCGGGCGGTATGATTATCTATGTAAATTGATGGGAGGAACAGATGTGCCTGCCGTTGGTTTTGGTTTAGGTATTGAACGCTTAGCTTTAATGATCCTGCTCAAAAATTATCAAAGCAAAAAATTAGCACCGCTTTATCTAATTCCGATTGGACAGGAATGCGAAAATTATATTATTAGACTAGCTGATTTCTTAAGGTTTCATTCTATTCCAGTTGCAATTGAACTAAAAGGTAAAGTACAAAAAAGAATGGAAAAAGCACTAAAGGATGAGGCTAATTATATTGTATTTGCCGGCGCTGATGAGATACAAAGCAATAGCTTCAAATTAAGGTTTTTAGATAAAAAAGAGGAACAAACAGTTTCAGCCCAGCAGCTCTTAGACCTTATAAAAATTACATATAATTAGTATAATTTTTTAAACAAAACGCACGTAATTTTACCTTTAACCAATTCTAGAAGCCTTAAAAAGTCAGCGTAAATTAGACATTTTCAAATAGTTACGTAAGACTTATTTATTATAATAACAAACCTACACGTTAAATGAATTACCGCAACCGCATTTTGCGATTGCATTCGGGTTGGATATTTGAAAATAAGCGCTTCCCAATTCTTCAACAAATTCTAATTTGCATTTGTCTAAAAAAGGTTGAGATAGAGGATCTATGGCGATTTTTACTCCGTATTTTTCTAAAATAAAGTCATCATCATTTACCTTATCAATCAAATTGTAATCATACATAAAGCCTGAACAGCCTCCACTATCTACAGCCACTCTAATAGCTACTTTACTGTCTGGTTCATTTTTTATGAGTTCAGAAATACGGCGAGCTGCGCTCTGGCTTACATCAAAATTCATCATTTATTAAGAGCAGATTTAGTATTTTAAGATAAGTTCCAGGTAATTTTAGCACCTTAAAAAACTTCAACAATTCTTAGTTTAATTTAGCTGCGATGTATAACCCTACCTTTTGTTAAGTCATAGGGGGTCATTTCTACCTTAACTTTATCACCAGCTAAAATACGAATACGATTTTTTCTCATTTTACCAGAAGTATGAGCTATAATTTCATGTCCATTTTCAAGGATGACCCTAAAATGGGCATTGGGTAAAAGCTCTAATACTTTCCCGTCGAATTGAAGTAATTCTTCTTTTGCCATTGTTTTTGTACATAAATTATGCTGAAACTATAGCAAATATCAGCTTCTAAAACAAGGGATAATTTACTTATAAGCACAGTAATTTCAGAATTTTTTAATTATAAAATAATCTCGTTTTAAGGAGGTTAATATTAGACTCAAGACCTAGCAATTCATTTTTACTTTATAAGCTTGGAAAGTTTTCAACACATATAATAAAACCATTACAGTCGATACCTTGTGCTAATTCCGCAATATATAATATATATTTTCTATTATTAATTGTGGCATTTAGCACTACAATATCTGTAGTTTTAAATTTTTCTTTGAGAGAGATTAAATTACCCGGAAGAAAATTATAAACTTCTTTCTTTAATAAACTAATAGCTCTGGTTTTAAATTCCATATGGATTGAATCAATTACCATAATTTCTTCTAAATTATAATATTCTTTTATAGATAACATTAATTCAATGCAAAAATTCTCGCTGGAACTAGATTGTGTACTGTGCGCAAGGTTTTTGTACAAAAATTTGAGTTCTAAGTATAATTGCATTAAGCTTAAATTTTTTCTGTCTAATCCTTTTTTCCATTCAACAGCTGTTTTAAAAAGTAGATACAAAACAACTATTGATAAAGCAATATAAATTTTGCTGACAATATCTATTTCCATAGATTTTATAATTATATTAAATGATTTTAAGCCCAATTGTATTAAACTATAAGTTTAACAGGCTAGTATAATTAAATAGTTTAAACTCTAGCCCCAAGCAATATATTTTACATAAAATCATAAGCTTTTAGTGGTTTTTTGTTTTAAATGTGTTTATAAAAAACATCATAATTAACAAAGAGGATTTTTATGGCCGAAATAGTAGCAAAAGATCAACTGAAGCAATATATAGACAGAATTGAACGACTAGAAACTGAAAAAAGCGCATTACTTGATGACATAAAGCAGGTTTTTGATGAAGCAAAAGCTAACGGTTTTGATGTTAAAACAATGAAACAAATAATTAAGCTAAGAAAACTTGATAAAAATAAATTAGCTGAGCAAGATGCTATATTAGAGCTTTATAGGCAAGCTTTAGAAGTCTAGGATTATAAAGTAAATAAAGAAAGGCAGAAATGATGGCAGAAATAAAAACTCTAGATCCCAAAACATTGAAATTTTGGCTGGATAAAAATGAGGCGATACTGGTTGATGTCCGAGAACCACTCGAGTATAAAGAAGCACATATTGAAAAAGCTATTAATATACCATTATCTCAACTTCCTGCAAAAATTCATCAGCTTCCTGATTTAGGAAAGAAGAAAATAGTTTTACAGTGCAAATCCGGTATTAGATCAATGATTGGATGTCAGACCTTAAATAAAGAAGGTTTTCAGTACAGTTTATGGAATCTTGAAGGTGGAATTCACGCTTGGTCTTCTTCAGGATTCCCAATTATGACACTAAAATAAAATATTAGATTGTAAAATCTAATAGATCAAAATACTTTTCAAGAGCTACTCCTTTATCACACGATGCAGATAATTCTGGAATTAAGGCTATTTTAGCTAGAAGAGGTAAAGTATAATCACTTGCAATTTGTTTACCGCTATTACCGGAGAATATGGTAATTTTTTCTGAACTTGGAGAAAAATAACCACTCATATTCTCGATTATACCAATTATTGGTACTCCAAATTTTCTATATAAATTTATGGTTCTTTGCACATCAATTGCCGAAATTTTTTGCGGAGTTGTTATCATTACTACTCCAGCAGTTACATAATTTTGTAATAAACTCAAGTGTATGTCACCAGTACCGGGGGGAGTGTCAATTATCAAATAATCGAGCTGTCCCCAATTAGTTAAGGAAATAAGTTGATACAGAGCTTTGCTCGTCATAGGTCCCCGCCAACTAATCGATGATAAAGGATCGGTAATGAAACCGATTGAGTTTACTTTAACATTATAATTACAAAGAGGAATCATTCTCTTATTTACTAACTCTGGTTTCCCCTTAAGATCAAAAATGCTGGGGATGGAAGGACCATAAATATCTGCATCAAGCAAGCCTACTTTTTTTCCTTGGCTGGCAAGTTTTTGAGCAAGAAGTGCTGCTATTGTTGACTTTCCTACTCCTCCTTTACCTGCAGCAATCAAGATCACCTTCTTAATGTTATCAAGTATTATTTTGGAATTTTCTTTTTTTGGTTGGGCCTGTTTATTTTCAGAACTCGTTAAAACAATATTGATTCTCTCAATGTCAGCAATCTTTTCTAATTCGTTTATTATATGATTTCTAACCTCTTGTGCTTCTTCTAAGGCAATTCCATTAATATCTAAGGCAAAACCTGCCTCTTTACCTTTAATGATGATTTCTGAAGCTCTTTCACTAGCTTTAGAATTGTCGGAAAAGCAGATATTTGCAATTTTTGTTTGAATCTGTGTCTTAATTAAAAGCGGCATGCTTGCAATATTAAATAATATTATTATATTATTATGTTGTTAGTTTCTACTTAACTATATATTATTTACCACCTAAACGATAGTTCAAATAATGAAAAAATACATATATCAACACACTTTTAAAAAATCTCCTTGGGAAGATTCTGAGCCAAAAGAAAATATTTTTACTAAGAAACGTAGAGACCAGTTTAACTTTGATAATTTCCAATTTAATTTCAACCCTAAGTCGGTCATCTGGATTTTAGGGGGGATTATATTACTATGGCTTGCTAATGGGTTTTACAAGGTAGAAGAAGGAGAGGAAGCAGCTATTATCAGATTTGGTAAATTTAATAGAACGGCTATGCCGGGGCTAAATTATAAATTACCGTCTCCATTTGAAACGTTGGAAATAGAAAAAGTTGCCCAGTCTAGAAGAATAGAAATCGGTTATAGGTCTAGCGGTAAGTTAAGAAATAACATAGGAGCTGATTTAAATAAAGATAGAGACATCGCTGCTGAAAGTATAATGTTAACAGGGGATGAGAATATTATTGAACTTAACGTAGATGTAATGTGGCATATATCAAATTTATCTGATTACCTCTTCAATGTTACCGATCCAGAAGAAGCTGTTAAAGCTGTTTCCGAAAGTGCAATAAGGGAAGTAATAGGAAATATGCCTATTGCTTCTGTACTTTCGAATCAAAAACAAGAGATTACTGAAAAAATTGAGGGATTAATAAAGCAGATTTTAGAACAATATAAAATTGGTGTGGCAATAGAGCAGGTAAAACTTTTAAAAGCAGAACCTCCGAAGGAGGCCATTCAGGCTTATAGAGATGTGCAAACAGCAAAAGCAGACAAGGAAAAAGAAATCAATGAAGCACAGTCTTATAGAAATAATATTCTACCAAAAGCAAGAGGAGAAGCAGCCAAAATTCTGGAGGAATCGGAAGGGTATAAGGTAGAAGTAATTGCTAAGGCAGAAGGTGATGCTTCAAGGTTTAATGCAATATACGAACAATATTTATTGAACAAGGAAGTAACTCGAGGTAGGTTATATTTAGATGCCTTAAAGGAGATATTATATCAGTCTGATAAAGTAATTATGGGTACTGAAGGGGTATTACCTCATATGGCAGTAAAGCCTAAGGCTTCCACAAATAGTCAGTAAAATTTACAAAAGCTAACAGGTTATAAATATGAACAAGATACATTACGTCGGATTCGCAGCATTTGCTTTTTTAATGATTCTGTCTGGATCTTTGTTTAGCGTTGATCAAAGACAAAATGGAGTGGTATTTCAGTTTGGGGAAGCAGTTAGAGTAATTGAATCTCCGGGGTTAAACATAAAAATTCCTTTCATTCAAAATGTCCAATTCTTTGATAAAAGGATTCTGGATGTAAAAGCTGAGGCAAAGGAGCTTACAGCTTCAGATGAAAAGCGGGTAATTGTAGATGCTTTTGCAAAATTCAGGATTGTAAATACAGTTGAATTTATTAAGACAGTACATAATTACCAAGGAGCTCAACTTCGTCTGAACAGGATTCTAGAATCAGCGATGCGTACCGTAATTGGTAAATTTCCATTAAATACCCTTCTTACTGATAAAAGGGCAAACTTAATGCTGCAGATAAGAGATTTAACGTATTCAGAAGCAAAAAACTTTGGTATTGAAGTCATTGATGTTAGGATTTTAAAAGCAGATTTACCACCAGAAAATAGTACTGCGATTTACATGCGCATGCAAACTGATCGTGAAAAGGAAGCAAATCAGATTAGAGCAGAAGGAAACGAAGAAGCAGCTAGAATCAGATCGAAAGCTGATAAAGAAAGTAAAATAATTTTAGCTAATGCTTACATGGATGCTCAGAAAACTAAAGGTTTAGGTGATGCAGAAGCTGCACATCTTTATAACCAGGCTTATTCAAGAGACTCGGAATTCTTTAAGTTTTATGCCTCCTTAAACACTTATAAAGCTTCATTATCAAAAGAAAATACTCAATTTGTTCTTTCTCCAGATTCTGAGTTTTTTAAATACCTAAGATTAGGAAAATAGCATATGAGGCAGCATTTTATCCAAGGCTTTCTTTTAATCACATTAATTACAAATTGTTTTAGTGATCTTACTTGGGCTAACAACAAACCAGAGACTCAAGTAACAAGTTTTGCTGATATTATAGAGCCTTTAATGCCGGCTGTAGTTAATATTTATACAATAAAATATAACAAAAGAAGACAATCCAAGGACAATCCTTTACCGGAATTAATACCTTTTGAAGAGTTCAAGGATTTCTTCAAGCAATTTAATATACCCTTTGCCTTTGACTTGTATCCCAATCTGCATGCCATGTCGCTTGGATCTGGTTTTATTATTGACGAAACCGGCCTAATAGTAACAAATTATCACGTTATTGCAGGGTCTGATGAAATACACGTTAAATTATCCGATAATACAGAACTGCCAGCAGTAATTATAGGTAGGGATCCGCAAACGGACTTAGCATTAATCAAAATTAATACTGATAAAAAATTGCCGTTTGTTTCCTTTGGTAATTCTAATGAAGCAAGAGTTGGGGATATAGTAATTGCTATAGGTAATTCTCTTGGTTTTGGTGGAACTGTTACTACGGGGATTATCTCTTCTAAAGGAAGGGATCTTGGTTCTGGTATGGATGAATTAGTTGATGATTTTATCCAAACCGACGCAGCGATAAACACTGGAAACTCCGGAGGACCACTGTTTAATATTGAAGGAAAAGTAATTGGTATTAATACTTCTATTCCTGCGGTAAGCGGCGGTACTAATGTGGGTATTGGTTTTGCAATTCCATCTAATAAAGCACAAAATATCGTGGATCAGTTAAAGAAAAATGGAAAAATAAGCAGGGGAAAACTAGATATAGCTATTCAAGAAAATACGAAAGAACTATCAGAAGCATTAAATATTGATAAAAACTACGGAGTACTAGTAGTAGATGTTAAAATCGGCGGCTCAGGTGATAAAGCTGGATTAAAAAGAGGCGATTTAATAATTGGATTTAATGATAAAGAGGTTTTAAATTCAAGAAAATTACAACTATTTGTAGCTGAGGCTAAAATTGACGAAGAAGTCACGTTAACAGTTATCAGGGACAGTAAAACAATTGATCTTAAAACTCAGATTTCCGAAGTAAAGGATAATGAAGAAGAACAGCAAGAAGAAGAAAATGATTTACCTCTAAAAAATATCAACAACAAAAACTTATTAGAAAAATCAGGAATTGTTTTTACTAATATAACTGAAGACATAAAAAATAGGTTTTACCTTGATAAAACCATTAATGGGCTTTTTGTTGTTGAGGTCAAAACTAACGACCCAAACATTAAATTAATAGCTGGAGATATAGTACTTGCTATTAATCAAGAGTCTATAAATGATATAGAACAATTTAATTCAATATACAAAAAGCTAAAATCTGAGAACAAAAAAAATGCGATCGTACTTGTAAAAAGAAAAGATTTTAGTATGTTTATGACATTCCCGATTAAATAATGAAAGCTTAAAAAGAATTAATATGGAGAAAACGGATAATTATTTAGATAATACAAATTTAAGCAAGAATACGGATTCTGTGGCTGTTCTTAGTTTTTATAGTTTTGTAAATATTCCTGAGCCAGAAGCTTTACTCCCCAAAATTTTGTTAATTACTAAGAAAAAATATGTAAAGGGTACTATTATTCTTGCAAAAGAAGGTTTTAACGGTTCCATATCTTCTACCGCAGAAGACGATTTGCATCTAGTTATTAAAACATTACAAGATCTTACTAATCCAAAGGATATTAGCGTAAAGGTAAACTATTGCAACATCCAGCCATTTTCCAAAATTAAAATAAAACTAAAAAATGAAATTGTTTCCATGAAAGCTGGGGAGATTGATGTAGAAAAATTGAAAGGAGAATATATTGAAACAACTGATTGGGATAAGTTGATCCAAAGAAGTGATGTAATAACAGTAGATACAAGGAATAGCTATGAGGTAAAAGCCGGTACTTTTGAAGGAGCACTAGATCCACATACCGAAAGTTTTAGAGAGTTTCCAGAGTGGGCTAAAAATAATGCTGAATTGTTTAAAAACAAAAAGATAGCCATGTTCTGCACTGGAGGTATCAGGTGTGAAAAATCTACTGCTTACATGAAAGCCCTTGGTTACGATGAAGTGTATCATCTCAAAGGAGGAATTCTGCAATATCTTGAAGATACCAAAAACAAAAATGGAGTTTGGAAAGGAAATTGTTTTGTATTTGACGATAGAGGGGCTGTTGATTCGGATCTATTACCTACTGAAGGATACTGGGTTCAAAAAGGCCAAAATGCTAAGAGTGTTAGTAGAAATAAATGATCAAAGCGCAATTTAAACTGGTTAAAGAAGTAATTCTGCTTACCAGAAGTAATCTGCTTGCTAATTCAATAAAGGATAATTTATTAGATGCTGACTTTTTTTATATATATAACGATTACCAAGCACTTGTTAATTTCCATAATAAAATTAATTTATTAATAATAGACTTAAGTGATTTAACTCTTGATAATATCTGGCATCATAAAATCAAGACTATTGTAAATTTAACTAGTAAAAATAAATTTTCACAAGATGAGATAAATATTTCTAAGCCATTGAGGTTGAATAACTTCTTAAAAATAATACAGGGTGTAAATAATAGCCAGGATATTTTTTGTATAATTAATAATGATTTTATTTATAACGAGAAATTACATACACTTAGCTCGCAAGAAAACTCGATTAGATTAACAGCAAAAGAAAATAACATTTTTAAGTCTATGTTACTTAGCACAGACTTTAGAATTGAAAAAGAATTTCTTTTAAAAAATGTGTGGAAGTACCACAAAAATAGCGAGTCATCTACTATTGACACTCACCTTTACAGGCTTAAAGCCAAACTACCTGATAATATGTTGGAACTTAAAAGTAATAGTTGTCAACTAAAGATTACCTCCCTGGATTAGACACAAGATTACTCGAAGTGTAGCTCTTATTAGGGAAGTCATAAAGGCATCCATGATAACCGATAAATACTAGTATTATTTATTATTCAAAAAAGAATAATAAATAATACAATTATCGAATTTTTATTATGTTAGATAATAACTAGTTTCCAAGTGATTATCTGGAGTATTCCCATAAAACGCTACGTGCGGAGAATGGATAAATCTAAAATGTATACTTATGTTTCTATTTTGTTACGTATAATAAAAGGCATTTGAGTAATCATAAATAATAAGGTAATTGGAAGAGCACCAAAAACCTTAAAATTCACCCAGGTTTCTTCTGTAAAATTCCGCCAAATTACTTCATTGGTCATTGCCATTATTATAAAAAAGCACATAAAGCGGATATTAAGCTGCCGCCATTTTGCCTCTTCCTTAAAGGAAATGGCTTTCCCAAAAACGATTTTAGTGGCGGGCTGCCATTTAAAATTGGTAATCAAAAAAATTAGCGCAAAAACAATATATAACACTGTTGGTTTCATTTTAATAAAAACACTATTACCGCTAAACAATGTTAAGCTAGAAGATATTAGAAGTAACCCAGAAGAAATTATATTAACCATGTTTATCTTCTTTTCCATAAAGTAGATAATTATTACTCCAATTACAGAAGCAATGAGCATATATAACGTTGCGGTAAGAACTCCATTATTGCTGTAACCAATAAAAAAGGCCACTACAGGTCCGAATTCAGCCAAAAACTTAAGCATATTTGCTCTTAGTTAAGAGTGTCCTAATTTTCATCATAGTTAATGTAAACATAATACTTGAAAGGTAAAAAATAATTTGCATACCATTTGGCTTAGAATCATAACCAACTGTAATATGTAGTAACTTGCCTACTATACTGTTATTGTCAATTAACCATGAAGTATCCCATAAAGTTTCTCTATACATTTCAATAACACCCACAGAGGTTAATATCCCTGCAGCTTCTGAGGCAAGACCAGCAGCAATAAGTATTAGTAATATAGTAGAAACTTTAAATATATATTTACCTGCTAGTTTTATCAGGCCTGTATATATCACCACACCAACAATAAAACCGCTAATGCTCCCGATAACTAAACCTATTACATATTCACTAGCTGATAAAGAGGCAGAAGATATTCCGTAGACTAATAAAATGATCTCTGCTCCTTCTCTAAAGATCGTACTTGCAACAATCGCAACTAGCAGGGTTTTGCTTGCATTATTTGTAGTTATTTTTTCTGCTAATTTTCCTAAATTATTTTTAATTTTTTGAGTGTAACCTTGCATCCATACTACCGTCCAGCTTATTATCACAGCTGTTAGCAGAATAACACTAGAATCAAATATTTCGTCGCCGTAAGTACCATAAACTGTTGTTACGGTTCTAATAAAAAAGGCAAATATAGAAGCCAGAACGATACCGGTCATAGCCCCCATAATAACATAAATTCTAGAATTTTTTATATGACTTGTTGAAGCTAAAATCACGCCTAATAATAAGGCAATCTCAAGACATTCACGAAAGATTATAATTGCTATTTTAAACATCTTTACTTTTTTCTGTTACAATAATCTTACCTTGAGCGCTTTCTTGGTGAAAATCGCCAAAGAACTTGTATTCTCCAGGAGCTAAAGGGGCTAGAACAATCTTAATAGAGCTATTACCAAGGACTATTTTTTCCCTTTTTAAATCAATACTCTCAAACTCTTCTATTGTTGGATCATCGTTATATACGGTAATATTAACCTTTTTATCAGTAGGCAGTTCAACAATATCAGGCATAAATTTATGATCCTTGATGTGAAGATCAACTTTGACTACATCATCATCCGAAGCAATAGAAATCTGTGTTAAGAAAATAATTAACAGAAATATTAGAGATTGACTTTTTTTAACCATAATCTGCCAGTAAAAATTCATTACATGATTGTACAAACATAATGCTAATATATTTTGATTAGCTAATAAATTATCTACCTATAATGATATAGCATTTTAAGCTATCAAACAACGAAATTTATAAATATTAGATGCCAAAAGCTTTTGGGCATCTAGTTATACCTTCTACGGTTTATGCTCACTAAAGATATTTATTTTTTAAATAATTAATAAAAATTATAGGATCAATTTGTTTTAAACCGGTTGATTCTTGTAATAACTCTCGTGAAGATTTTAAAGAACCGTATTGGCGCAAGTTGTTGCTCAAGTAATTGTTTAAACTATCAAAAGTACCTTTAGACAATTCCGTATCCATCTTAATATTTTGTTTTTTGGCACGATTCATAACCATACTAGAAATTATAGCCCCGTTAGTATAAGAAGGAAAATAACCAATCATACCCGCCGGCCAGTGTATATCTTGCAGGCAGCCATTTGAATAAGAATCCGGCGTAATACCAAGATACTCTTTCATTTTACTGTTCCATAATTCCGGCAAGTCAGCGGCTTTTATTTTACCATTTATTATTTGCTGTTCAATTTCAAAACGCAAAATGACATGTAACGGATAGGTTACTTCATCTGCATCTA
Source organism: Candidatus Megaera endosymbiont of Mesostigma viride (assembly GCA_020410825.1). Lineage (GTDB taxonomy): Bacteria > Pseudomonadota > Alphaproteobacteria > Rickettsiales > Rickettsiaceae > Megaera > Megaera polyxenophila. Next base: position 1,171,239 of record CP084576.1, on the reverse strand, counting down.
CCCTAATAAAGCTGGGATGTACTCTTGTCATTAATTTATATAAATTTTCTCCTGAATATTCTGCTCCGCTAATGTTAAATTCGTCTTTTAGTAATTGTGCTAAAAATTCGGTAAACTCTAAAGAAGTACAAGCTTGCATCTCCATAATCAATGATTGGCTTTCATGAAAAGCCATTCCCTTAGGTTTTCCTACTGGTTGATTAATGTATTTTTCAGGTAGATTTTGTTGATACAAACCGTGACCGGTTTCATGAATTACTGCAAACAGGCTAGATAAAAAATTATTCTCATCATATCTTGTAGTAATTCTTACGTCAAACCGTCCTCCTATACAAAAAGGATGTGTGGATTTATCTAACCTGCCTCGATTCAAATCAAATCCCATTTTTTCCAGAACTTTTACACCTATAGCTTTCTGGGTACTTTCATCTATCGGTTTAGTTAATTTTATGAATTTTTCGGAGGATTGCTTTTCAGCTATTTTAGCAATTAACCCAGGTAATTCTTTTTTTAGAACATTGTAAACACTGGTGATTTCTGATACTTCCCTTTCCGGATCAAAACTATCAACTAAACTATCGTAAATAGGTTTTCCAAGTTTTTCAGATTTAGCAGTAGCTATTTGAATACAAGTATTAAATACCCTATCTAAATAAGGAACTAAAGTTTTAAAATCGTTTTCAGCTCTGCACTTGCGCCAAGCAAATTCTGATTCCCCTGAAGCTATCGAAAACTCATATTTCATTTCCGGAGTAATACAAACTTCTTCTTCATAAGATTTTTTGATAAGTTTCAGATTTGCTTTTTGCCAATCATCTAAAAAATCCTGCTCAGGCAAAGCAGCTTCTATCAAATCACCGAATTTTTGACTAGTACTCATTTCATGAATCAAAGATTCAAGTGTAGCCATTTCTTGTTGTCTTGTTTTGGCAGATCCGGATCTTAGCATAGTTGCGGAATCCCAGTGTACAAGAGATGAAATATTGCTTAAATGAGAAATCTGTTCAATTTCTTTTTCTAATTTTAGGTAGTTATTAATTTTATTAGACATAAATATAAGAAAATCTTCTGAAGATGTTATAATAAATATAGGTAAGAGGACTTACAGCTTATAATTTTATCCAAAACCTGTCAACTATAGACGGTGATATTCAACTAACCATTAGCTTACAGTTTTTTTCTTACAGCCCTATTCATACAAGTCTTAGGGCTGAACGTCTCTTGCGAAAGTTTTAATTATCCTCCAATTCAGTATCTACCCTATAATATGATTCGTCAATTGTTGAAATTTTCTGGTCTTTTGATATGTGCAATATTGAGACCACGTGAAAAATACCAGCTTTCTCAGTTACAAGCTCATATTGTATTGTAGCTGTGATCCCATCTGCAGAAATAGTTTGTTTTTGCAATACAGCACCCCAACTACCATACATTTCCTTAAGTTCTACCAAACGTTTTTCTAATTCCTTGTATCCTTTTGCGAAGATCTGACCATCCTCTATACATACTATTTCAGGTGTAAAAAGCTCTTTTATTTCTTTAATGTGATTTTTAGACTCAGATTTACCTAAATTATCTTGGAATTGAAGATATTTAGTTATTAAATTACCAGTTGTAATATCCTGGGCAGCTTTCACAAAATTGTTTAGGCTTAGGCTAATTATAATGATAGTGAAAAAAATTACAGATTTTTTTATATAAAGCATTTTATAAAACAGGTTAATTGTTAATTAAAGTTATAGTATAGCTTGTATAATATGTTTTTGCAAAAATCAATTACAACTTGTGCGTTAACAATTCATCAATAAATACAGTTACAAATTTATCAGGTAAGGAAGCATGATAAATTGAATCTGAAACAAAAATTTTATCAATTGGAGAAAGCATGATTTTTTCTTTTGCATTTCCTGATAAAACAGGATGAGTAACATACGCTTCTATAGCTAAGGCCTCATGCTCTTTTAACAACTGGGCAGCTTTGCATAAAGTATTTCCACTATCTACTATATCATCAATTATAATACATTTTTTATTTTTAACGTTACCAATTATTTTAGACATAAAACATTCGTTGTTAGTATCACGATATTTATTAATAACTGCTAGATCCTTGCCGAAAAGAGAACAAAAGTTACGAGCTCTAGCAATCCCACCTATATCAGGCGAAACCACAACTATCTCCGGGCTGTTTTTATAAAAAGGGAAAAATATACTTGCTGGATCAAAGTTAAAAATTGGAACATTAAATACAGCTTCTAATTGTCTCGAATGTAGGTCAAGGGTTATAATTTTTGTTACTCCTGCACTTTCTAAAAGCTTAATTACCAAGCTGGCAGATATCGGACCATTTTGATAGGTAGTGCGATCTTGCCTGCTGTAACCAAAATAAGGAATTACACCGATTATATTTCTTGCCCCGGCTCTTTTAGCCGTATCTATTAAAAGCAATAGCTCCATAAGATGATCATTAACAGGAGAAGAGGTAGATTGCACTATAATCACATCTTCTTCGATCTTATCTTGAACTTCTACTCTTAATTCACCGTCACCAAAATTTCTGATTTCGGTATTAAGTAGCTTATAACCTGTATTTTTAGCGATTTTCTTAGCTAGCAGCTTATTGCTTGATCCTGAAATGATTTGCATAATTTTAGTCCCTTTCGCATAACATCCAAGTAATTTTACCATGGTTTACTTTTTTAACCACTGCAAATCCTGTTTTTGCATAAACTCTAATTGCACCAACATTAGCAGTATCGGGATCAACAAATACATTCTTAAATGAAGGAAAAACGTATTGGTGTAAAAAATCGCTTAATGCTTTAGTCCCAATACCCTTACCGGTAAATTCTACTTCGCCAATATAACAATCAAGGCCAGCACAAGAGATAGGTAATTCCGAAATGTCATCGCCTTGTTCACGCGGAAAGTCATGAACATTATAATATTGGATATAGCCGATTGGTATTTCCTCAAAAAAAATGGTAAAAGCCCACATACGCTTTTTAATTATTTTTTCCTTACCCTGAAGTTTTTTATATCCCTTAATATAATGACCGTATTTCTCCTCAATCAACTTCATTGTCCATTTGACATCCTGTTCCCACCATGCCTTTACATGAGGAGTCTCTAGCCATGCTAGCAACAAATCCAGATGGGATTTACTTAATGGCTTGAAGGTAATATTGCTCATCTTGATTACAAAAACTGGATTTAAAGGGTAATAATCAATTTAAATTAAATTTCTAAATTAATATTATATTTAGATAGTATCCCCTTCAATTCATTTTTTATAATTTCTAGTCCCTCTTCGCTCGAGGATTCACACCGAGCAATAATAGCCGGACCAGTATTAGAAGCCCTAAGCAACCACCACCCATGCTTAGTGGTAACACGTAAACCATCTATATCAACAAAATCAATATTTTGATTTTTAAGTAGTTCTTTAGTATTATCAATTATTTTAAATTTTATTTCATCATTAACATCCAATTTTATTTCCGCAGTATTATATACTTTTGGCAGTTTCTCTATTGTATCATCTATTGATTCCGAAGAGTTTGACATAATATCGATTAACCGAGCAGCAGCATATAAACCATCATCATATCCATAATATTCATCAGCAAAAAATATATGCCCACTCATTTCTCCAGCTAACTTTGCGCCGGATTCTTTTATTTTAGCTTTAATAAATGAATGTCCGGTTTTCCACATTATTGGAACACCTCCGATTTCCTTTACATAATCAAATAGTACCCCGCTTGCTTTAATATCAGCAATTATTTTCGCCCCAGGTGATTTTGATATTACATCTTTTGCATATAAGCAAAGGAGCTGATCACCGGGAACAAAGACTCCCTTCTTGGTAATGATTCCTATTCTATCAGCATCTCCGTCAAAACCGATTCCAACATCACAATTATTCTCCAAAACATAATTTTTTAATTGACTTAAATTCTCAGGAATAGTTGGATCTGGATCATGGGCAGGAAAATTTCCGTCAATTTTCTCGTTAATAGTAAAGGTTTGGCAAGGTAATTTTCTACATAAAATTGAAACGAGCTCTCCGGCTGCTCCATTTGCCGGATCAAAAGCTATTTTTAGGTTTTTACTAATTTTCCTATTTAATAATATTCTATCTATATATTGCTCTTTAAGGTCAATACAATCTTGAACATAATTATCTTTTATTTCCAGGACGGGCCAGTTAAATTCTTCTATCTGTTTTCTTAAACCCTGAATCATTAAACCAAAGAAAGGGGCATTACTTTTTACCATTTTAAAACCGTTATCTTCTTTTGGATTATGAGACCCAGTAACCATAATGCTCCCGGGAGCAGAAAAGTTTTTATCGGCAAAATATAAAGTAGGAGTGGCAACTAAACCTATATATTTAACATTTGCTCCTGTTGCTCTTATCCCTTGCAACAAAGCGTTACAAAGTTCTTCAGAACTTAGTCGCCCATCTCTTCCTACACAAATAAAATTTGACCCAGCTTCCTTCTGACTTGATAGAATAATTCGTGCAAAGCAGAAGCCAATTTTATATGCTATTTCAGGAGAGAGGTAGTTATTGCTATTACCTCTGATATCGTAAGCTCTAAATATTGCTGGATTAATCATATGTTTTTCTTTAAATTTGATTCTTAAATTACACATACTATACAAATAAATTTGGGTTTTTAAAATATTAATCATTGTGAAACCGGTAAATCGTATACTTGCTTTTGATGTTTCTAATAATAACTGTAGTGTGGCTATTTCAGCTGGCCAGGAGATTCTTGCCTATGAAGAAGACTTAAGGCCCTCTATGCAGGCAGAAATTCTAATTTTATTAATTGAAAGAGCTTTACAATCAATAAATTATGATTACCAAGATATTGATTATTTGGCTCTTACTAATGGGCCAGGAAGTTTTACAGGAATTAGGATTGGCCTAGCTACAGCAGAGGGTATTTTAATATCTACTAACATAGAAGGCCTAGCAATTTCGAATTTTGAGATGTCTTATTACCGTTTACAGCGGCAGGTAAAATATTTTGATAAAGCAGTGATTTTACTTAATGCTTATAGGCAGCAGCTATATTATCAGGAATTTGACCTTGCAGGTAATAAGGGAAACTACGGATTAATTGATATTAACAAAATTTCTAACTTATTTACTGATACAAAAAAGAAAATAGTCTGTACGGGAAGCGGCATGAGTGAAATATATGATCAAATAGAGAAAAACACTAATATTACTATCTTGCCCCGTTTTGCAAAAATTAATGCAACTCAAGTTTGTAAATATGCCGATGAAAAAATAAATAAGGGAGAAGTAAATCAAGGTATAGGGCCGTTATATATAAGACCTCCGGATGCAAAAATTCCAACAAAACGGACTATAGATAACGCGAGTTTCGCATTAGAAAGTTAGGTGTACAGCAGTAAACAAGTAGGTTATAGGTTACTTCATTTTACAAAATAACAGAAATAACCGGTTCTGTCGCATCTATTGAGAATGAGTTTAGAATCTGGTATAAGGGGGTAAAAATTGAGCCCAATGCCATTTCATATTTCCTCCAAATTACTCAAACATTTTAAAGGATTTTGCTCTTCACCAGAAATCATCATGCTCTTTGTATATATGAAGTGCAGATTCTCTTTAAGTTATCGAGATTTGGAAGAAATGGTAAAAATCAGATTTTAGGCGTTATGAGGCCATCAACATTTTAAAATTCTTCTCTAGCTACTTTTGTAGATGCGACAGAACCCTATGTTTTCTGGTCGTGTTCATTAAAACTCCTAATTTAGTGTTAGTAGTGCTATATATGAATTTTACAAATCTATCAGTTGTATAAATAATCTAATTAACATTTCCTATAGTAATAAATTCATCTTTTGTTTTTACACTTCCCTTTTTTGTTATCTCTATTTATCATGAATAACTAAAAAATGATTCATGGCTTCATTCCAATTCTACCTAGGAAAGGCTATACCAGACCTTCACTCATCTGGGTAGATACCCCAGAGAAGTTTTTTTACAATCCATCCTTTGTAGGTTTTACACACCACTTGACACCAATCCTCTTTGCACTTTATCAAATTACACCGAATCTTAGGTTTTAGCTGAACTACTACATCATCATAACGACCAGGTAAAGCAATTAGAGGAGTAATATTTTTTGACACTACGATGACCGATCTTTTAGCCGATAAAGCACTTGCATGTACCCAGCCGCCTTCTCCGTTTATGTCTCGTACTTTTCTCCACTGCTCATATTCAGCTATTATCTCTACCGGTTCCCCTTTGCGAATAAATACCCACTCAATAGGGCAATCTATCACGGGCCCGGTTCTTACATTTACTTCGTCAAATTTAATTGTTACAAACCTTGGAATTGGTAACTTTTCCTTGGAAATATCAGCAAAAGCTAGAGAACTAATATTTATCCACAAAATTAAACAAGCAAATATCCTATTCATCTTCTTCAGATTCAAGTAAAGTATTGTCCTGTTTAACTACAACGTAACTTCCTGCTCTAAATTGAGTTTTTATCCGATTAATCTCATGTTCACTGATACCTACAGATTTCAGAACAGCACCGCCAAGCTGTAAGCCAGTTTCATAATCTTGAGGGATAATCGTCGTTACTCCAATATCATAAAATTCCGTACAATTCTTTAAGTCTTTTAATCTGACAATAACTTCAAGAGCAGAAAAATTATTTTTAATGGCCTTAGCTGTTTTTTTGATGGTAATCGCATTGTTCATTGTTAATACAATAGTTAAGGCTCTATCAGCTCCAACGGCCTTTAAATTGCTTATTTGCGACGCATCACCTACAAAAACCGGTAAGCCGTTAGCTATCTCTTCTGCAACAACCTCGCCGTTAACATCCAGTGCTATATAATTTACTCCTTCCGCTTCAAGGACTTTTGCTACCATTTTGCCTACTTTACCAAATCCTGCAATAATAACATGATTAGCTAGGTCTCGTGCCCCATATTCAATAACTTGTTCTGGAGTTCTTCCGAGTCCCTTTTCTATTTTTTCGGCAAATTTCTGGCCCATCATAGCAAGTAAGGGAGTTAAAGCCATTGAACAAGTGACAACAAGCAATAAAATATTTGCAACGTTTTCTTCAAGAACTCCATATTCTTTACCAAGATTAAATAAAATAAACGAAAATTCTCCCCCTTGAGAAAGTAATAACCCGGCATGAACGGCTACGCCCTTATTAAAGCCAAATAATATACATAACCCAGAAATAATAATTGCTTTTAAAAGGATCAAAGCTAAGCAAAAAGTAATTATTGTTGATATTTGTGAGTATATTTCCATTACATCAATCTTCATTCCTACGCTCATGAAGAAAAGGCCTAGCAACAAACTTTTAAAGGGATAAATACTTTCGTGGGCTTTAACTCTAAATTCGGTTTCAGCCACAAGAACTCCGGCCACGAAAGCTCCAAGAGCAAGAGATAGTCCAAAATGCTCCGTTCCCCAAGAAGCTGAAAGAACTACTAATAAAGTTACGGCAATCGGTAATTCACTACTCTCGCTACCTGAATCCGAAGATATGAAAGAAAACAAAGGCCGGAGTAATAATCTACCGGCAATAAAAATAACTCCCAGGGCAACCACGGCCTTTAAAAGTGAATAAACAAGCACAATTAATAGTGGTTCTTCTCCATTACCTCCAAGTATAGGCACAATAACAAGTAATGGTACAACAACAAAATCTTGTAACAGTAAAATAGCAAGAGAAACCCTGCCTATTTGCATAGACTGGCTTTTTGTTTCATTAACTACTTGCATTACTATTGCAGTTGAAGACAGTGCAAGACCACCTGCGATAATTATTGCAGAATCATTATCCCCTGTTACAAGAACTATAGAACCAGCAATAAGAAGTACGGTAATAAATACTTGTAAAGATCCAAGACCAAAAACATATCGTCTCATAACTTTGAGCCTTTCTATAGAAAGTTCAAGCCCAATAGCGAATAATAAAAATACGACTCCTAATTCAGCAAGCAAAGTAGTTTGTTCGTAAGCAATAATTTTCATACCATGATCTCCTATCATGGCTCCAGCAACCAGGTAACCAAGTACTGGGCTCAGATTCAATCTTTTGAAAATAGCAACCACAAATACTGCAGCTGCGATTAGCATAATAATTACGACTAAAATCTGACTCTGCATTAAGTTCTCTAATTTTAAGTTTATTTACATTTATATCGTACATCTTTAGGATATATTATATCCTTATTTTTTCTTGCTCCATAATTCTTCTAGTTTAAATTTTTCTCTTGCCTCAGGATGGAAAATATGAAGGATAACGTCTCCCGCATCCAGTAAAATCCAATCTGAATTGTTAAGACCTTCAGCAGAAGCCGGCCACTGCGCAGTATGTTTTAATTCATACACTATATGTTCTGCGATTGCCGTTATATTTTTTGTAGATCTACCACTAGCAAAAATCATATATGTAGCTAGTGGCACTTCATTGCCAAGTTTAAGTACTGTAATATTTTGAGCGTTTTTATCTTCTAATATTTTGACAATAAAGTCCTTTAGCTCATTTGGAGTATCAATCATTAGCCTTATTTTATTAACAATTATTTAATCTAAGAGGATGAATTAATATCCACCACTCCTTTGTGAATTATTATATTATTAGTTTGGGATTTCGCAAGGAATGGTTTGAATTTTCTAATACATATAGAATATTTTCTTAGCTGCCTATCAAATAAAACAAATTAAAAGAATTTTTAGAGTACCGGTATTTTTTAGAACATTTAAAGATTGCAAATTATAAATTTTTTTTGTAGCTTCCATTATATAATTTCTTAAATAACAAGATTTTTACATATGGCCATTTCCGAAGAAGAATTATTGTTAATACTACAACAAAAATTTCCTAATGCAAAAATAAAATTAAAGGATTTAGCTGGAGACCAAGATCATTATTCTTTAGAAATAAACGATCCTTCATTTAAAAATATTCCATTAGTTAAACAGCATAAATTAGTTAATACAGCTTTAGCAGAAGTATTACATAGTAAGCTTCATGCTATCACTATTAAAACCAAACATGATTAGAAAATAAAGTTGTTTTTCTATCAATGGTTTTTACTAAAAAACATTAATAATCTATTGCGAACTTCCTCAGCTGCATTCTCGGCTAAGTCAGACATAGAATCCTGTCTTATAACCGAATTGGAATATAACGAAAAATTAGTGCTGTAGGAGCTCATTTTAGAGAAAGTACCGTAAGTTAAGACTTTTAGGTCTTTTTTGTCAATCAATTGATAGGTAACGTTGATATTTTGTGTTTCCCGAAGAATATCAGAATTACTCTGTATAACATTATAAGAGTTACTAAACGACAATGTCGTATTCAACACATAAAGACTCTTCTTCGCTGACGGAAAAATGCTTTTTAGATGATTATAAAAATTTGTTCCTTCAATAGTTCTAATAGGGGTTATTTCAACAAATGTAAGAAAATTCTCGTTATACGCATCAGCTTTATAAGCAGGTCTAAAACCGCATGAAACCTGCATAAAAAAGGCAAGCATAAAAAATAATATCTTGATATTTTTTGATGCGAAAAAGAGATGATTTATTTTCATGTTGTTATTAAAATAAGGTACTACTCTCTATTATTAACAACAGTTTTATCCTGATTTTCATTATTCAAATTTTTATTTCTCTGTGAATTACTTCTTCTTCTGTTAATTCTTTTCCTAGATTTACTAACGTGCTTATTACGGTCAGTAGATAATGGTTCTGCTGCAATTACTTCTTCTTGATCATTAGTTTTGTTAGTATCGATATCTTTAGCACCTTCGCTAGCATCAGTTTTTTCAACAACCTCAGATTTTAAATCCTCTTCATTATAATGATTTTGCTGAACTAGATTATGTTTCTGAACCTTTTTATTTTTAGGGTTTGTTTTTTTACTTTCTGAATTTTCGGTATATATTTCGTTAATATCTTGTAATAATGGTTGTTTAACTGTACTTTCTGATTTGTTTTTTTCTGATAATTTAATTTTTTCTATTGAATAGCTATCAGCTGTCGCTTCTTTATCGATGTGAAAGTTAAGTTTTATAGAATATTTTTTCTCAATAAAAGCTATTTCTTCTCTTTTGTTATTGAGCAGATATAGCATTGATGAAGCAATCCCATAAACATTTACAACATTGTAATTATTATTGTAAATCTCATTTTCTATAGTTCTTAGTATTAACATTGAATTAGACTCATCGGCTCGTACGATCCCTTTTCCACTACAGTGCAGACATATATTGGAATTTACTTCTAAAAAAGACGGTCGTAGCCTCTGTCTTGACATCTCAAGCAAACCGAAACTGCTAATATGCGAGGTCTGTATCCTCGCCTTGTCTTTGCTTAAAAACTCTCTTAAAGTTCTTTCCACTATTTTACGGTTTCTAACCTCGGCCATATCTATAAAGTCTAAGACAAGCAACCCTGATAAATCTCTCAGTTTTACTTGCCTTGCTATTTCCCTTGCTGCTTCAAGATTATTTTTTAAAGCCATTTCTTCAATATTGCGCTCACTGGTAGCTCTACCAGAATTTACATCTATTGAAATTAATGCTTCAGTAGGGTTAATGACTATATACCCCCCAGATGGCATCTGAACAATCGGTTGGTATAATTTTGCCAGTTGATCTTCAACATTAAATTTAGTAAAAATTGGCGTATTACTTTTATATTCTTTTATCGAATTTAAAGCATATGGCATAATATCTTTTACAAATTTTACACAGATATTAAAAGCTGTAGTACCTTGGACTATTACCTCTTTTACGTTGCGATCAAACATGTCCCTAATTGTTTTCAATATGAGACCGTCTTCTTGATGAATAAAGGAAGGAGCATTTGCCTTAAGGGTAGCTTCCCTAATCCGATTCCACAGTTTAACTAGATATTCATAATCTTTTTTGATATCTAATGAAGTGTGACCAGCCCCGGCAGTTCTGGCTATAACACTAGAGGTTTCCTTGTTTTTTCCGGAAAGTAAGCTATTAATAATATCCTTTAATCTTTTTCTCTCATCATGATTGGAAATCTTGCGTGAAATACCATTTTGCAGTGGCTTATTAGGCATTAATACACAATACTTTCCAGCTAGCGATATGTAAGTTGTTAGTGAAACGCCTTTGTTGCCCCGCTCTTCTTTTGTAACTTGTACCAAAAGAATCTGTCCTTTTTTTATAACCTCCTGTATTTTATAAGCTTTTCTTGTATCACTATGTACATCTTCTTTAGAAAAACTTTCTACTTCGTTATCTTCGACTTCTATATCAAAATCTGACTGGATTTTTTCATCAACTAATTTCTCTATTTTACTAATATCAATTTCGTCATTATCTATAACGTCATTCCCGATATTTTGCTGCTTTGTCTGAATCAAATCCTCAGAAGTAATTTCTGGTGGAAAGAGCTCATTCCATGAAGGGGTATCACCTTTTTTATCTCTGGCTAGAATATTATAATAATCAGGATGGATTTCATTAAAAGGAAGGAACCCGCTTTTTTCGTCGCCATAATCAACAAAAGCAGCTTGCAAGGCAGGTTCTACTCTAGTTACTTTGGCTAAATATATATTTCCTTTGATCTGTTTTTTGTTGACCGAACTATATTCAACGTCCTCTACATTATTATTTTTATCAAGTAAAACGATCCTTGTTTCTGTAGGGAAATTGGCATCTATTAAAATTCTTTTTTTCATATCAAAATAATTTTTTCTAAATTCTTTACCTGTGGATACTAAAATGATTCGAATTGATAGCAAACTTGCATCAATTGCCCTCAATATACATTTAATTAATTGCTAAAAGCTTTAGCTTTTTCAATAATTAGTATACTCTTTAGGTTTATTAGATATGCGTCTTTTTAGTTAAACTAATTCGCTAAATGACCACAGTCTAAACGAAATTTATATACCACCATCGATATTTTAGCAAATAAATATTTATGAATACAAAGATTAATTATAAGGCATCTATTCCTTATTTTATCTGCATAACGACATATATGTTTGCTGCAATAGTAAATATTCAGGTAGTAGAACAAGTTTTGGTTTTTAAGGAAATTCCTGCCGGTCTTTTAGACCAAGTATACCATTATGATATACTGGGCTACCTCATAGGCAGTTTAATGCTACTTTTTTTTAGTAATTATTTTCACCTCCAGAAAATTATCATTTTTAATTTGTTAATTTATGCTTTAAGCGTATATAACGTAGGTTTCTCCACATTTTCTGAGTTATTCCAGAAAATTTATCCTATGATTTATTCTCTCACCAATTCGGTTATTATAACTTCTTTGCTTTATTATATATTCAGCGATAAGAGAATAACTCATAAATATTCTATAGCCTTTTTTCTTTTTAGTATTTTTATAGCATATTTTTTAGCACAAATAGTCTTATATTATATATTTCTAGGAACAGACTCTCCTGACTTAGTTTTGATACGTATACTGGTCATAGTAAATATCATACCAATAACAATTTTCTTGTGTAGTTTTTTGCTAAGCTCTTGTTTTCATCAGTTAAAAACCAAGCCAGTAAATAGCTTGATAGTGTTAAAAAATATAGATCTAGAATTATTAGCATCTTTTTCTATCTTTTACATTACAATGACAGTGTTTTATGGGTATGAAACGTATAAATTCACTGATAACCTATTGATGATATCGGTATCGAACATAAGGTATTATATTTTTGCTGGTATATTGTTGCTTGCAGTTTTTTTATCAAAATTTATTTTTAATTACAACCCCCATAAAATCAATATAGCATGTATTACTGCTTTATTACTTATGTTTAGCTCGATATCTTTTTGGTCTAATGATATATTGTTAAGCTCAATTTCCTGGTTTCTGATAGCTATATTTTTATATTTATATTTTTGCTCTAATCTCTTAATAATAGCTGCAAAATTTACCGATTTTTATTTACAGTTAGCAATAATATTATACACCCTAGCTGGAGCTGTAGGATATTTTTGCAGTTATATAGCCGCAGAAAATGCTGACGTTAATGACGATAGATATAATTTTTTAATTCCTATTTGTCTTATTCTAGGTACTACACTTCTTTATTACCTGTATCGTTATCAGAGAAATCAGTTAGAAAAATGGTAAGTATATAAAAATGTCTAAAATATCTGGAGATGATGTTATAGAAAATATTAAAAAGGCTGGTATATATTATCAGGAAATAATTATGCAGCTTGCACAAAATAAGTCCTTGCCTCCAATGCCATCTGATTTGTACGACGCCGATAAATCTACGGAAATAGCTAGTAAATTATTTGAGCAAATTTTTGAGCATCCTGAAAAGTTTACCGATATAAATCTGGAATATATCCATAATTTGCAAAAACTAATAGCTGATTCAGTAGCAAAATTTACGGGAAAAAAATCAGATGATCAGCAAGATCTCTCTTTTACTGATAAAAGGTTCAGAGATCCTGCATGGCAACAAAGTATTTATTTTGCATTCATTAAGAAATATTACATGATTTCTGCGGACTGGATAAAGAAAACCGTCGGACAATATGAATTGGATAATGACGGAAAAAGGTTTCTAGAGTTTATAACCAGCCAGTTTATCGATGCGCTTTCTCCTTCAAATTTTGCTTTTAGCAATCCGGAAGTAATAAGAGAATCTCTAGAAAGTGGGATGAGCAACATTGTTAAAGGAATGGAAAATTTCCTTTTAGATATTAAGAAATCAGGCTCTTTACTAACTATTTCTACTACAGATAAATCTTACTTTAAAATTGGTAAAAATCTGGCAACTACAAAAGGAATGGTAATTTTCCAGAATGATTTGATACAATTGATTTGTTATGCTCCCAAAAAAAAGGTGCATTCAATTCCTATATTTATATTGCCACCTTGGATTAATAAATATTACATACTAGATTTATCTGAGGAAAATTCGTTAATTAAATGGTTAGTAGAAAACAATTTTCAGGTTTTTCTTGTCTCTTGGGTTAATCCAACAAAAGAACTAGCCGATAAAGATTTTGAGGATTATTTACACCAAGGAGTAATAGAACCTCTTGAACATATACAAAAATTAGGCTTTGAAAAAGTTAATGCAGCCGGTTATTGTATAGGCGGTACTTTGCTTGCTATAGCTTTATCCTATTATAAGGCACACAATAGTAATATCATAAATAGCGCTACTTTCCTTACTACTTTAGTGGATTTTTCTACTCCTGGTGAGATAGGTGCTCTTATCAATAAATCCACAATTGGTTATATAGAAAATAAAGTATCTGAAGTAGGGTATCTGGATGGGCAATACTTATCAAATAGTTTTAGCTTAATCCGAGCTAACGATTTAGTATGGTCATATTTCGTAAATAATTATCTACTGGGCAAATCTCCGGTTGCATTTGATATATTGTATTGGAATTCAGATTCAACCAATCTACCAGCAAAAATGTATATATATTACCTAAAAAATATGTATATTGATAACTTGCTTAAAAACCCCGAATGCATTGAAATGTTAGGAGTAAAAATAAATCTTTCCCACATTGATGTGCCAAGTTTTTCTCTTGCCGCAAAAAGTGATCACATCGCTCTCTGGAAATCAGTTTATGAAGGGGTAAAGCTATTTGGGGGAGAACGGACTTTCTGCCTTACTGAAGCGGGGCATGTAGCCGGTGTTATCAACCCAGCTACCAGTAATAAATACTCCCACATGATGAGTAGTAATATTTTAGATGATCCGGATAAATGGTTAGAAAGTGCAAAAATTCATAATGGATCATGGTGGAATAGCTGGAATAAATGGTTATCAGCTAATAGCGGTAAATTAATTAAATCTATTGACTACAATTCTCTTCCTATGATTGAGCCTGCCCCTGGAAGCTATGTAAAATAGCTTAGAAATACTGCTATTAGTCTTATTACCTGCTGCTATCATTAATAAGTTTTACCAATCTTTCTTTAACGTCAGCTTTTGCTCGCTGGCCGGCAAAAGTATTTTGTTTTTTATCATCAGAAATATGATTTGAAAAAGCTATTACTCTCCCATCTTTTTCAATCCAACCAATAAACCAGCCATGTTGGATTTTAAGCTTTCTTGTTCTATCTGGGCTTAAGAGGACACCACTGCCAGTTTTGCCATAAAGTTTCCATCCACCGGGCAATTCTTCTACAAATAAAATATTTTTTGTCATTTCATGGGTATTTCTACTTACAGGTAGGGTATTGTTTAACAATTTTCCTAAGAACGCGATTTGCTCTATGCTAGAGATTTCCAGGGAACTGGATAACCATGCATTTGTAAGCCCATTATTTTTGCCCTTGTCACCAGAAAGGTCCATATTACCATAATTGAATTTCGTAATATATGATTGAAACTTTTGCATTCCAAGTTTTCTTGTCAAAACTTGTGAATACCAAACACAACTATTTTTCATCCAACTTTTTGGTGTTTGATCTTGTTTCCATACCTCCAAAAAATCAGGGTAACCTTTTTTAAAAGGCCATAACGGATGCATTTCATCAATCAAGATTCCAGAATCATAACCTATGAGGCTAAGAGCAATTTTGAAGGTACTACAAGGTGCGTACCTTTGATTACAATCTCCTTCTTGATGAATAATTTTATCTTTTTCCTTTACAATAAAACATTGCTTGGCAAAGGCAGGACTTGCACATAAAATAATAAAGCATAAAAATGAGCCGACTTTTTTCATAATTTACCTAAATTTAAAAAATTTTATAATGTTTGGAATTAGTTACTTTATATCAGTATACTAATTAACACATTACCTCAATGTTTTTCAAATCATAATACTATACCGTCATCAGGCTAACAACTATTTCCTAACGCTCTTTAAAGTTAATAAAATTATTATTGACTTCAGATGATTTCAGTTTATACTCTTGGAGTTGTATTTTAAGTAATTATTAGAGAGAATTTGCTAGTATGTTCGCAGTTGTTAAAACAGGTGGAAAGCAATATAAAGTTGCAAAAAATAGCATAATCAAAGTTGAGAAGATAGAGGGCCAGCTCGGCAGTAAAATTGAGCTAAACGAGGTTTTATTAGTGGGCGAATACTCTAAGCCGTCTTTTATCGGTACTCCAGTTGTAAAAGGGGCAACAGTAACTGCAGAAATCACTAATCAATTTAGGGATGATAAAATTATTGTTTTTAAAAAGAAGAGACGTCAGCATTACCGCCGCAAAAACGGTCACAGGCAAGATCTGACGGAATTAAAAATTCTTGATATTGTAAAAAAATAAGGATGGAAATATATGGCAACTAAAAAAGCTGGTGGTAGTTCAAGAAACGGTCGTGACTCAGCTGGACGAAGGTTAGGAGCAAAAAAATCTGACGGCCAGGCTGTAATCCCTGGAAATATCATATACAGACAACGAGGAACAAAAATTTTTCCAGGTAAAAACGTTGGTATAGGCAAAGATCATACTCTTTTTGCTTTGACCGCAGGAAAAGTAGAATTCATATCAAAGAAAGATCGTAAGTTAGTAAACGTTATATAACAGTCCGTCGTAGAAAATACGAGAAATATTCCGCTGTAAGTAGGATGTATATTTTTCTGATAAAAAAGTTTTTTTCTCGAAAAGTAGTTACTCGAGTATTTTAGGAATGTGATTTATCATCAGTATTATGATCCATCTTAAACTCTGTAGACATTATAAATATTGTTATTGATATTCATTCCTTAATATTCTGTTTTCATTATCTATACTAGGAAGAGATGCAAACCAAGCTTTTTCAATGTCTCCAGTAATATTTGCCCTCTTTAGTTCAATAACTTCCTCCCTTTTTGAAATACATGTGGTAATAACCTCCCCAAATAGCATTGCCAAAAATTTTAAATCCACCAGTAAGATATCCTATTGAACGACGAGTACTTAGGTAGTGCCGATATTTAAGATTTATGGGATATAATATTTTAGCCTCAATTAAAAAATTAAAAGGTTAGAATGTTATATGATTTAAGAAACGTCTCATGCGCGAAAGAACTAATAAACGCAAGTTGCCAATTAATTTGGCATATCTAGTTCCTCTATTGGTAGCAAACTTTTTATAGAAGGCTTATTTTCTTGCAACTGATAATTGATCAAACAAGGTAGCATATGACTCAATGCATTTGTAACTGATCTATGCCTAGAATGTTCGAATTTATCAAGAAATTTAAGTTTTCCTATCACGGTTTCTATCAGTGCTCTTTTGAGCAGCATTACCTTATCTGCAATTGGTATTAACATATTTTTCATATTCTTTTTTACTCGAGTGACAAGCTGAACACCTTTAGCGTACAAATCTTTAAACAACTCTGTAGATATATAACCGTGATCACCAAAAACTTTACCGTAAATACCAGAAATCATGCTTCTCAATCCTTTTCTGTCATCCTTATTACCACTGCTAAAAGAAACTTTGACCAGATTGCCTTCTGGATCTATGATTAAATGTAGTTTGAGACCAAAAAACCATCCTTTTGTTGTTTTACTTCTTGCTGCTATTCCTTTAAACACTTTATGTGAGTTGATGCGGTAATTCTTACAAACTGCTATACTGGTAGCATCTACAAAAGAAAGGCCAGTGCATTTTGTAAGTAAATGAGGTAATAATAGTACTAAATACGGCATATTTCTGCCTATCAATTTAGTAAAATTCGCATAGCTAACAAGTTTAAAGACTATTGTATGATAACGCATAATTACTTGTTGATAATAATGTTTAAAACAATCGCAATAAGAATCATAGAAACCAATTAGTATTGTTAATATTTAGTTTATCGATAAATAATTACTACCTGGCTTAGACTTTCTACTATTAATTGCAGAGAAATTATTCGCCAAACTTTTTATAAAATCATCGACAAAGCAATGAATTGCGGTAAAATCTTTTTTCATAGGTTATTTTTAGTTGGCCAAAGGAGGGCGCTGTTCGCAGAGTACGGTAGGTAGTTTACAGTTCACAAAAGATCCATGAGATAGGTAACAGCAGAATTATGACCAATGTTATTACCCCTTTGGCTGTAGATATTGATAATAAATGGCTAGATAATAGATTCTACCATAATCAGAGCGCATCAGCGTTAAGCCTAGGCTTTAACAAAATACAGAAATTGGTATGCAAGAAACAAGAGCTAGGAAAGCCAAAAGGAGGCTTTAGCAGCAAGTTGCATACCGATTGTAATATTTTTGGTAACCCTGTAAAATTTTTGACACAGCGAGATAAACGTCTGATTATATAGATTACATAAAAGCTTTAGACTTGTTAGAGAATAGACAAATAAATGCATTGATATCAGACACAGGGTATGAGATATATTATACTGTAGAAGCTGCTAGAAATGTTGGATTGCAAGTTGTTACACCCTCAAGAGCTAGATATAAGAACACAAGAGACTATGCTCAAGAATTATACAAAGACCGCAATCTATTCTAGTGTATGCTCAATAATCTCAAGTATTTCAGGCGTCTAGTAAGAGAAGATAAAACTTGATATTGCCTATCTTGCTTTAGGTTTTCTGGCAGGAATTTATTTATAACTAAAATAAAATGTTGATGCTACCTTGTTCATTTAAAAAATTATCGATGTGACGCTATATCTCTATGAAATCTATTTTCTTAATTTGTCTTTTGCTATTATTAGCTGGTCTTGGAAATAAGTTTAAAGAGAGCTTACAGGCTGGTCGTTTAGCTGCTATTTAAAATCTTTCAAGGCCCACCCTACGTTTACTATACACCATGGAGAATCGCATAGTAAATACTTAAGTACGGCATTATTAGTTAAATTAACCTCAGTGTTATATAGTTCTTTTAGGTCTTCCTGTACAAAAGGAAATAATAAGCCATACTGTACTGCTTTCTTAATCTGATCAAACATTTCACCTGTTAGTAATTCAGGATATTTTTTGGCAACTGTTAGTAAAGCCATCACATCAATTGTTAAATAAGAAGTATCTGCTTGCCCTGTATCTCCATGATGTATAGGCGTATTGATAGACAAATTATCATCCTTGACCCATTTTTCAGCCACTCTCCCATACCAATATTTCCAGGTATAATTCTCTAAATTAGCTTCCCTAACACCTGATTTTTCTAAGAAGGTAAGAATAATGTTTTTTGCTATTTTATTATTTTTATTATATAAGTTTCCATAAGTGACTCCAGCTGCCCAATCATCTTGATGGTTAAAAGGAATTTTGAATCCATCAAAAGGAAAATCTATACCTTTGGGCCACTTTAATGAAATCCGGTCCCCGGGTAAATTATCTATATCTGTATTATTAGACCGATATAAGACTTCTTCGTGATCAATAAGATCCTCAACCTCATCTCTAAACTTATTTAAATTAGGTAATGCTTCAATAGTTGAATCATAGCGTTTCAATAATCTTAAAATCCGGCCAGTTTGTACTGCATATATTCTAGGTTGCTTTTTAGTAGAGTATCTCGTTGACTCAACAGCTTTAACCCCCTCCTTGATATAATTATTTAATAAAGAAATTTCCTGATTTAAGCGTTTTTTTAACTTAGTTTTAAATTCTGTTGAATAAAATTCAAACTCATTTAAAAACCTGGGGGAAACAATATCAATAAATAAGTTTAAATAATAAACCTGAGACCATGCTATTCTTGCTTGGTCATTATCCATACCCATTTCTAATAACCCTGAATCCTTTGTTCTAAATATCAAATGCTGAAGATATTCCTCTCTATTGGAAGCATTAAGAGTTTTGAAAGTTTCGTGACAGTTATTATCTAAATACATCTCGTACACTGGTGTTGTTCCAAGGTTTTTTGAGATATCTTTATTTATAAGGTTATATGAAATATAGCTTGGGTTGCTATCTTTACTATTGGTTGCTAGCAAACCATAAGCACAAGTCTTATTACCTTTTAATTCCAAAATAAAAAAATCCTTAGGTAAATCAATTTTTTCAATAAAGTTGTTACTTTCGTTAATAATATTACAATAATTGCCTGAACAAGTTATAAGCTTATTATCATCAATAGAAGCAAAATGAATTACCCTGTCAATTCCAAACCTGATATCTTGGTCTTTACCAAGATTAATGGAAAAATTATTATCAAAAGCAGCAGTATCATTAAGAAGGCTAAGCCTATAAAGAATATTTAAATCCCCATGCTCATCAGCAATTAAAGAATCATTAAAATTCTTTGGTACATAATTAACAAAATATACATATTTACCATTAAAAAAGGCTCCTCTAAAATAGCCATAATCTTGAAATGCCTCAGGTAAGCTTATTTCCTCAATCATTTTCTCATTTAAGGTAAGCTGTATTATTTTAAATCCCTTTTGAAAAATATTTCTAGTAAAAATGATAAGCCTATTAGGTGTCAGCTCTAAAATTTTTACTGGCAGGTTAGAATTAAGTTTTATATTTAGTTTCTTATTTACGGATAAGATTATTTTGTGAGATTGGACATCTAAATAAGCTTTAATATGGTGATTTTCAGTATTGTAGTTTGTGAAGTATATTTCAGAAAAGGTTTTTTCATCAATATTATCAACAAAATTATTTTGGGGGGTGGCTATTGCGATGGAAGAGATGAAAATAATAATAGCAGCAATTAATCCTCTACAAGAGTAAGAGCTGTATTTATTAATCATATTTCAAGCTCCGAATAGCGTTTATAAGATCAACGAAGCTTACATTGATCATTTTGCAATATTCTTCTATATCTTCTAAGCGTGGTATATTTTCTCTAGCACAGTATGTTAAAGCGGTTTCTCGGTCTATCATTCCTTCTCTTATTTGGTTAGATCTGAGGCAATCATTCTCGGTAAAGCCTGCATGAATATAGTAAATATAATTGTATAATGGAGCAGTACCATCACCAATTCGCCAACTAGAGCTGTAATTACTATCCCATTCCCAATCATATTCTTCTTTGAGCTGTTTATCGATTGAGCTTTCTAACCATGGTTCGAAGTCGAATAAATATAAAAAATCTTGGTTCATCACGTAATAAGATAGAAATCCAAAAAACACATCTAGCATTGAGCTATTAATATAGCGTGGATTCTGAAGATATTGGCAAGCATAATAAGCTACTAATTTGGCTTTTCCTTTGAAGGTTAGTTGATGAACTTGTGATCCAAAATTAGAAAAATCCACCCCGCAATAGCCTACTTTAAAAGAAGTTTTCTCTAAATGATTAGGGCAAAAAATTATTAACTTTAAATTATTTTTCTTCATCAACTGATTAGCGTGGTAAAAATAAGTTTTATCTCCGGCCATGAATATAGGTATCATTCCAATATCTGGACGTTTTATCCATGCTTCCACATTCTTTCTTATATTTTCTCGTTTCTTTCTTATATCAGCTGCAACCCAGATGTGCTCTACTCCAAGTTTACTACACATTCTTGCTTGATTACGGCGAGCTAGGTCAGTGACCATACCCCAATCATATGAGTATGCAAGGGGGGTCATCTTATATTTGTTTTTCAGTAAATGCAGGCCATAACTACTATCTCGTCCTCCGCTAAAAGCCACCAAGCAATCTGGACCTTGGCCTTCTTTTTTCCTATATTTAGATAACACTTCTTCTAAAGCTACACTACCCTTTAAAGGAATGGGCAAATAACTTATACAAATATTACAAACGCCTTCACCATTAAAAGAAATGCCGGGAAAAGTTTCGGGCAATATGCATTTAGTACACCGTTTAAGCTGCTTAAACTTCTCATGGAGTTTGTCTTCAATATCAATTATTTTTATTGGCTGAATATTAGCAGCTGTTGTTGTGTACCCAATATTTTCATTATTAGTTTTATAAATATTATCTAAAGTTAATAAGTTCTTATTATAGTCAAGTATTAAAAAATGATGCGGCTTTAATTGTTCTATCTGTTTAACTTTTAATTCGAATTCTTGGAGGAATCGTTGAAGTATATACCTTTCTGAGGCAGCAATAAAAAAACCGTTTACTATATCGTTAATGTAGTAAATACTGCCAGTATTTGTGGTTAATAATTTTAGGCTCAGATCTGGTACGTCAATAATAATATTGTTTTCCCCATAAACTTTTTCTAAAAGTACTTTAACGGTTTCTTTAATATTTTTCTTCTCCTTTAAGGCTTTATCAAATATTTTAGAGATAAGATACGTATCTAATGTATATTTTCCAGGGAATTCTTTTATTAACTCCTCCATGTTAGTTACAATTCCATTTTGGGCACATACATGGTTACGATAAGAAATTGGCTGATTATTATTAATATATGCATTAGAACCGTTGGTAGCTAATCTATTATGTCCAACGACACAAGCACCACCAGTAAAGTTACTTTGGAATATTTTGGCAAAATCTTTCTTTTTAATAAATTCCTTAGCTTTTAATGGTTCTCTATATAAATGCACTTCTTTATTAGCGAAATTATTTACTGCTATACCTGTTGCATCTTGCCCCCTAGTTTGACTCAAGGTTGCTATAAGAGAAATTATATCTTTTAACTTTTCTTTATTAGTGAAAGTACTAGACATGTATACTGAAAAAATCCCACACATAAATAGGTACTCCTTGCTTATTTTTATTAAAAAGCCATAATAGGTACTATTAAATTTAAAATCAATATATTGTTTAATCATATTGAATTCATATGTCCTTTAAGTTATAATCCAAACTGGAAATGAGGAGTGAATGAATATACTTGTTACTGGTGGTGCTGGATTTATAGGATCTCATTTAGTAGATCAGCTAATAGCTTTAGGAAATAAAGTAAAGATTTTAGATAATATTTCCTCTGGTAATCTGCTTTATGTTAATAGTAAGTCTGAGCTTATTCAGGGAAGTATTAATGATGCTTTATGCCTAAAAAAAGCCTTTAATAATATAGACTTATGTTATCATCTTGCCGCGATTCCTTCCGTTCAAAAATCTATGGATAATTGGCCAGAATGCCATCAAGTAAATTTTAGCGGTACTATTAAAATATTTCTAGAAGCAGCAAAAAGAAATATACCGGTAATATACACTTCCTCAGCCGCAGTATATGGAGATCCCGTAATTTTACCATTAAACGAAAACGACCCGATTAATTCCAAATCCCCATATGGTACAGATAAATACTGCTCTGAGCTACAAGCTAAAGTTTTCGGGTATACTTATAACTTAAAAAGCGTTACACTCAGGTTATTTAACGTCTACGGAAGCAGACAAGATCCTAATTCGCCATATTCAGGTGTTATCTCAATATTTGCAAAGCAGATGAGTAGTAATCAGCCTATTACTGTCTATGGAGATGGTAATCAAGAGCGAGACTTTATTCATGTTAATGATGTAATTAAATTATTGATAAAGTCCCAAGAGCATGTCTCTACTGATGCTAACGTATATAATGGATGTACCGGCAATGGCACAAGCCTAAATAAACTAATAGAAACATTAAGTAATATTCTTAATATAAAAGGAGAAGTGAATTATCATCCTTTCCGCAACGGAGATATTTATAAATCAATAGGTGACCCTCAAAAAGCCCAGAACGATATGGGATTTGTTGCTCAAACTGGTATTGAGGCAGGATTGCTTTCTTTATTTACCACATGAAAAGGCTCGTTATTTTTACTAGCAGTGATTCACATTTTTATGCTCACTTGTTACCAATCGCATTGGCAGCAAAAGCTAATGGTTACCAAGTAAAAATACTAACTAACGTGAGTGATTTTCAAAATAAAATACAGAAATATGATATACAGGTTATTCCTCTCTTTATCAATCGAAGTAGTATAAACCCCTTCAGGGAGTTCATGCTACTTTTGCAAGTGATAAGAATAATTAAAGCTGAAAAACCAGATATTCTTAATAATTTTACTCTCAAACCCATAATATATGGTAGCATAGCTGCTCTTTTTGCTAAAGTACCTAGAATTATTAATACCTTCCTTGGTATGGGTACTATTTTTATTAGCAATAATGTACTAATTAAATTACTGAAAGTTTTTATTTGCCTGCTACTTAGAATTAGCTATCACTGCAAAAATATGCTTTTTATAGTTCAAAATAACGATGATAAAAAGCTATTAATAGAGCTCAAAATTGCCAAAGAAAATGATATTGTTGTGCAATGTAGTGTTGGAGTTAAAACCGAAGAGTTTCCTAAGCTACAAGAACCCAAAGGTAAGATTATTTTTGCTTTAGTTGCAAGAATGATTGTAGATAAGGGGATTAACGAATTCATTATTGCTTCTAAATTATTAAAAGAAAAAGGCATTGAGGCTGAATTTTGGCTAGTAGGAGAACCAGATAAGCAGAACAGAACCTCACTCAGCCTAGATAAGTTACAATATTACCATCAGCAAGGATATGTCAGGTATTTAGGATTCCAAACTAATATTAAAAAAATATGGCAACAAGCACATGTCGCCGTGCTTCCTTCTTACCGTGAAGGTTTGAGCCACGCTCTTCTTGAAGCTGGAGCATATGGCAGAGCAATAATAACTACAGATGCACCAGGGGGAAGAGAGCTAATAAAAGATAAGAATAATGGATTACTTGTAAAAGTAAAAGATCATAAAAGCTTAGCTAATGCAATGGAATTGCTAGTTGTTGATAATTCATTAAGGAAAAAGCTAGGCAATCAGATTCGTCAGGATATAGCAGGTTTATACGATACTGCTATTATTCAAAATAAAATAATAAGTTTTTATAAAGTATAAATCAGCAATGGGCCAGCCTACAAAGAACCATATCGAGCTTACATTAAATCTATTATCTTTTGGGTTAATAGGCAGTAGCGGTATACTTCTAAATATAATTATTGTTAATTATTATAATATATCAATACTCGGCTTATTTAATCAATTCTTAGCTCTATATTTTATTTTCTCTCAGCTAACAACTTTTGGTATCCACCAATCTGTTCTGGCATACATGCCATCGAGCAGAAGGCCTGATGTCGTGTTATCTTCTGCTCTATTAAGCGTTTTCTTATTCTCGTCTGGAACTGCTTTTATTATATATTTCTTACTTAAATACTTAATCCATTATTTTCAAATAATAAACCTGGAAGCATCTATAAAATTTTTAATACCTGTCTTAATATTATTTTCTGTTAACAAAGTACTTATCAACGCCTTACTGGGATTAGGACGCATGAATAAGTTTGCAATAGCTAACGCTTCTCGCTTTATTCTTCTCCTGGTTAGCGTAGTGATCCATATATTAATAAAAGCTAAATATGAAACTATAACTTCTGCATTTATTTTTGCTGAAGTGGGAGTGCTAATCTTACTGCTAACCTTTAATTTTTATACTAGAGATACTATTTTCAAATTAAAGAGGGTTCATATATTATTATGGATTAAGAAACATTTTTCCTTTGGAAAATATGCCTTAATTAGTGGCTTTATTCTAGATTTAAATTCAAAAATCGACATTTTAATATTATCATTTTTTGTTAGTCAATCTGAAGTGGGTATATATTCTTTTGCAGCTATGCTTGGCGAAGGATTCTATCAATTTGCTTTGATCTTTAGAAATTTAAATACTAACAAATTCGCATTATCTATACATAAAGATAAATCTTTAAAATTCCTTAAAAAAAATTCTTTAATTTTTTGGCAAAGCCTATTTATTTGCTTTGTCGGTATTATTAGCATAGTTTTGTATAAATTTTTTGTAAGTCTTATTACTAGTAATAGTGAGATCGTAAGTAAAGGATTTTTTGTTTACAGTATTTATGTATCAGGTGTTATTATTTCTTCAAAATGGATAATACTTGATAATATTTTAATCCTTAAGAAGCAGCCCAAACTTGATAACTATGTAAGAATCTCTAGTCTTATTATCAATTT
Source organism: Candidatus Megaera endosymbiont of Mesostigma viride (assembly GCA_020410825.1). Taxonomy (GTDB): domain Bacteria; phylum Pseudomonadota; class Alphaproteobacteria; order Rickettsiales; family Rickettsiaceae; genus Megaera; species Megaera polyxenophila. The sequence continues at coordinate 1,145,372 of CP084576.1, read as the reverse complement.
CTTATTTTCGTTTGTTCTAGCCCAATTTATCGGTATTTTGGGTGCTGCCCTTGCTATATTTTTCAGCCTGATTACTACTGCTTTGTTACTGAAATATTTTTCTCAGTAATAGAGAAAACATCTAAGTTATTTTAAATGCTTATTATTGTCCTGATCAAAAAACATTGCAAAGAATATTGATTGCATACCACTACCAAAGCAAAATAAAGTTAAGACTAAGGTTATTTCTGGGATCGTATGAGTTGAAAAGAAAACAATAAATAACCTAATAAGAAAGCAAAAGCCCAGAAACATAAAAATAAAGCCATACGCATAAAATAGGACAAGAGGATGAAAATCCCTTATTATGTATTTTTCTTTAAGCCTCCAGAAAAACATTTTTACTAATAAAAAACTAAGTGTCCATATAACCTTTCTCACTTTCAATTTAGAACGCTCCCCTACATTATATACAGGCTTAAGAGGAACATCTTTGACAATAAAATTGTGGACATTTAATCTGACTAAAAGATCATTCGGTTGGCCGTATCGCTTATAAGTCTTATCCCAATCAATACATTGCAATGCTTCTTTACATATAACTGTATATCCAGTTTGGGAATCAGAAATGTGCCAATAACCAGAAGCAATTTTAGTCAAAAGTGATAGAATAGCATTACCAAAAAACCTGATTTTAGGAATATTGCTATAAGCGTCTTGGTATATTAATCTGTTAGCTTTGGAATAATGAACCTCACCACTAACTACAGGATCTAACAATAAGGGTAAATCTTTAGGATCCATTTGCCCATCCCCAGCCATTACCACCGCTGCATCAATATTATTATCCCGCGACCACTTATATCCTGAAGCAATAGCCCCTCCAACACCTTGGTTAATCTCGTGATGAATTACTACAACCTTTTCATTTGCTTTACTGATTTCCTTAATAATCTCTAAAGTATTATCTTGACTGCAATCATCTATTACTACAATATAATCAATAAAAGAAGGTATAGTATTAATTACTTTAGCAATCTGTGTCTCCTCATTATAAGCTGGTACGACTACCGATATTACTTTTCCTTTATACATATTGCTAGAAAATATTCCCTGTTATTGAAACCCTGGAATCATAACAGCTAATTATACCTATTGCAATTTAAAAAGTCTCCGATTATTATACAGATAAAATTAAAAGGAAAATACAAATTTCCTAACTCAAAGAATAGTGCACCAAGTAAAAACTTAGGTTTTACAGTAGAGAAAATATGTAAGGGTTATTTTTAATAATAGGGAATAAGGGTTATAAAATAGCAATTATACAAAAAATATAGGAAGTTACCCTAAAAAAGATTCTTAAGGGTTGGTGTAGCGTTATATAAGTAAGTAGCTAATATTAGTTAGCGCCTCAAGCTCTATGGAAGGATATCACAAACTGTGGAAATATTAGATGAAAACTTAATTTGCCCCCGCACCAAAATCCAGCACTATGTGGATCACCTAGGAAAAAACCTAAATAAGAAATAAAAAAACCTCAATGATAGCAGTAATTATACTTACTTTAAAATATATTACCACCTACTTATTAAGCAGCTTAATTGTTTTCCACGTTATTAAAAAATATATCTCATCATTTTACAATGAGGAGAATTTTATTATAATTTTATCTATAATCGTAGGACCACTTTTAGCATCATGGCTGTTTATTCAATTTATCAGATTCTTCCCCTATTGTTCTGATCTGACCTACATTTCTCTGTTAACTATAACTGCTCTAAGTTTACTTTTAATCTTATGTCCGAACTTAAAAAAATTATTTCCACGGCCTACCTTTACTAGCTTCCAATTGTCTACCCGGTATGATCAAATAGCTTTACTTGCAATTGTAATAATAGTAAGTTTTGTTTTCTTTTATTTCCTGGCTTTTTCTTTTATAGAGAATGATCCATTAGATTACCTTTTTTTAGCAAAATTAATATTAGAAAAGAAAACGGTAGATTTTTATCCGGCTATGGATGGAATAAATACGCATGGAATGATCTCGCCATTTACTCACCCTCTTGGCTTTCCTGGATTTTTTGCCATTAATATGTTAGGTATTGATAATTATAATGTAGCTGTTTTTGCAGTAAAATTAGCATGCGGTTATTATTTAATAGTAAGCTTAATTTTTTTCACTCATATTTCTTCTGAATTTGGCTGTAGCAATATATATATTGCTAGCCTAATTTATATTTCTACTCCTTTTATTTTGTTGCTTACTATTAGATGCCATATAGATCCATATAGAATCCTATTATTTGCTTTAAGCATCTTCACTGCATATAAAATCCTTAAGAACCCTACAAAAGCTGAGTTTATATTATTAGGGGTGATTACAGGATTATCTTGGTTTATTCATTCTTCTGGTGTATTGAATGTTTTTATAGCAGTAGGGTTAGCATGTTTATATGCTGTTTTTAAAAAAGGATTCCTTGCTTCAATAAAGCTGGGTTTATGGGCATCACTAGGATGTCTTGTATTACTTACAGCTGACTTGCTACATATATATAAAGCTACAGGCAGGATCATAGGAGATACAGAGAATATTGAGGTAATAACCCTGCTCTTAGAACATTATAAAAATTTTTGGCATGCTTTCCGAGAAATAGGAAACTTACCAGATAATTTAATGAAGTTTAGTGTTTTATTTCTGGAAATACAACTATTCGGAATAACATACACTATATTTATTATTGCTATTGCTATTGCTTTTGTAAAGGTCCGTAGCCTCAAATTAAATGATATGCAAATTTTTACTTTACTAGCAATTAGCGCTTTTTATGGAATTGCTATACTTCTTACACTTATTAACGTTCAGGTATTCATTTTTAACCCTAGATACCTTTTACAGCCAATTGGGTTAATATGCCTTTTTGCAGCTACTATATTTAATTGCGGAGAAAGTAGAAATGCAGAAAACAACTAATAATAGTATATTGATATCATTATTTAAAGGCTTAATCTTGTTGCTTATAATCTCTCAAGTAGTAGTTGCAGCCCTAAGGGAAATTCACCCATTTGCTCCACAACCATTGAAAATCACTCTTAATGAGAATACTAAACTAGCTCGTAGTTCTCTTTCGTTAGGAAATGTCACTGCATTTCTTAATAATCTACCTGATGTTAACAATTTACTGGTCTTACGCCAAGGAGAAAGTCTTAAATATACTAAGCATAAAATTATCCACGCATATGACAAAAGAATGAGTAGAATTGCTAGTTCTACCTCTCTATTAGAAACTATTAAAACCTTAAATGAATTAGGAATTAATTATATAGTTAATACTTACTATCAGGATCCTATCATCTTGAATACTTTTATAAAAGAAATAATGAACAATCCAAGATTTTCTACTTTATTATATTTTGATGAGTATTATTCTGTGTATAAGATTTCTAACAACCATAAATTAGAAAAAATATACCCTCCTTTAAATTTAAAAATTTCTCGTTCTAATGATTTATTATCAGAAACATTTTATAATACTTTTAAATTATATAAGATTAAAAACAGTAATGAAAATTATAACTACTCTGAGTATCTTTTAGAAATAGAGATAGATTCAAGTATTATTACAACCCTTGATATAACTGCTACTTCTAATGAAGAAAGGGGAACAAAATATACTATTAACTCTGTTTTATTACCAGGTAAAAATATTATTAAAGAAAGAATTATGCCTTCTATCTTGACTAAAGATACCTTCTTTTTGCTAAGAGCGAAGAAAAAGGCAAATATTAAAATAAAAAAAGCTACTCTAGCTCCTCTTAGAGCTTATGAAATTAAGTCTAATAACATTCAAATACCCATCATAATTGAAGGAAAAGTATGTAAATTAGATAACAATATATGTAAACTTGATGAGCTAAACAAAAAGGTTTATCCAGAGCGTCAAAAAAATGAGGATATAACCCTAAAAATAAAAGGCGCAGGGACAATCTGTCGTTATAGAAAAATGAGGCTGATAGGATTTAACGTTATTAACCAAAAAAGCGAGTGCTTCTCTTTAGATAATAAACCACTCACAATTAATCTTACAGAAGATGAATATCTGGCTTTAACTAGCCATGGAGCTTATTTAGAAATATATGAGGCTAAAATTGCTCAGTGATTTCTATTATAATATTTTAAAATCTAGTTTTATTAAGAATTCCTTTATATTATTAGCAAGCCAGCTTATAGCCAAAATATTGCCTTTAATATCTCTACTTTTTTCAATGAAGCTTTATAGCACAGAAGATTTTGGGAAATTTGGACTTTTCATTAGTATTTCAACTATTACTTCTTCCTTTGCAAATCTTGCTTTAGATAATTATATAGTTTTATCGAAAAACAAAAAAGACTTACAATTATGTATTTTTTCATGCGTGTTATGGGCATCTCTTTTTTTAGTGTTACAAACTTTTTTATCTATCTTTGTTTATAAGTTTTTTTTTGACGAGTATTATATTCTTTTTATTGGTTTATATAGTTTTTTCCGATCTTTTTCTCTAGTGGGCACAAACTTAGCTATAAAGTTTGAACATATAAGAGCCCTCTCGATAGCTCGAATTTTTGACTCTTTAATATTTAATATTTCATTTATAGGCCTTGGTTTCTATGGTATAGGGTATATAGGGCTAATATTTTGTAGTTTTATTACATTCATTCCAAGTATTATTATCCCCCTAATTTTATGTAGGAAGGAGATGAACTTCTCTATACCTTCTTTTGCTGAGGTGATAGATTTTCATCATAGAAACATAGAAATACCAAAATATATAGCTTCAGCAAATCTTATAGAAACTTTAAGTAATCATCTGCATACCATATTATTTAATTTTCTATTTGATATAAAAGTTGTAGGCCAGCTTTTTTTTGTGCAAAGGATATTGGTATCACCTATAATAATTATTCATCCTATAACTCAATATTTATTGAAAAGTTTAGATAATGCTGTCGAGCTAACAAAAAGCTATAAGCTTATGCGTTATTTTTCTTATGCATATCTTTTGTTCTCTGCAGTAATAATATGGATTTTTGTAGCTTTACCTAATAAGATAATACTACCTTATATTAAAAATGATTGGGAACAGATAGTACCAATATTTCAAATAATGGTTACTTTGTATGCCCTTATTTATTTACTAAAAATTATTTCTCCTATTTTTTTTAAAAGTAAAACTCACCATTATATTTTAAATTATAATATAATAAGTTTGTTAGTTACTTTAGCTGTAAGCGCAGTTGGATACTTTTTAAAAGTAACTTTCATAGTTCAGCTTTTATGCTTTTCAATAGCAAAGTGTATAGTTTGTTCTTACTTTATATTTATAGCTATTAGAATTGCTAAAAAACATCGCTAACTATCCTTTTTAGAGACAATCTCTAGGCATTTTTTTTCCCAAGAAAAGTGTTGTTTCGCATAATTTCTACTCGCTTCCTGGTATTTTTTCAGCAATTTGGGCTGTTTAAATAAAATTAAAACATGTTTTACTAAATCTTCTAAATTGCCGGGGGTATGGGTCACTAATATGGCTTGATTTGCAAGCTCTATATTTCCTGGAACTCCACTTGCAATTATAGCTCTACCTGCGGAAGCATAATCACGGATCTTAAGCTTTGATACACCAATAGTATTATTTAACTCTGCAGTGGAGTTACTTAATGCTATATCAAAGCAGTTTATAACCATATTTGCATTTTTTAGTTCTACTACCCCTAAAAAGTAAACTTTGTCTTCAATACCTAATTTTTTTGATTTTTGCTCTAAACTATTTCTCTCTGGCCCATCACCCCCTATAATTAACCTAATGTTATCATTTTGCCTGCTCACCTCATATAAACATTCCAAAGTTAAATCCAGCCCTTGCCATTTTGTTAAAGCACCAATAAAACCTAAGTAAAAATAATCTGGATTAAGCCCAAGAAAAGATAAAGCTTGCATACGGTCAATTGGCTTAAACTGATGTATATCTGTCCCGTTTTCAACTACCATACATTTATTTTCTGGAATCCCGCATCTTACTAGTTGGTTTTTTAACCCTTCTGTTACTAACAAAACTTGATACGCAAGCTTGCAGTCAAGCAGTTGTACTAAGCGTCCTAGATATGCAAAAAAACTAGGCACACTTAACATTCTCATTTCTTCTTGTACCCAACCATTATGTTCAGTAATAGTTCTTACTTTCATAACCCTAGCTATTAACAAAAGGATAAAGCTTAGCAAAGACATCCTAAGATAAAAAAACTGAGGACGTTTTTTTATTAAGGCCTTAAATATTGGCAAGATCGCAAATAATGCACCCAAAAAGCGAGGGCGTAAAATTGGGCTATAATGAAAAATATAATTCAAATTAGGAGAGGTACGAAAAAAAGGGCTATGAATTTCTTTCATTGGTTTGGGAAGAATTACGGTTACTTTGTAACCTAAGGTAGCCAATCCATTAACAATACCTAAGACGTGTAGCGGGCACGCATTAGCAATGCTTAAATCTACACCAGCATAATATAATATTTCCTTATCTTTAGTCATTTTTATTTATTTTGGGTACTTAATATTTTGCAGTTTATTTATTATTGCGGTTTAATTCATATTGAAGGATTTTTACTTAACCAACAGTAACCGGCATGAGAAATAGGTATACTTTAGTATTCTAGTCACCAAGCTGTTTTGTTATTTATTTGTTACTTAAGGAAACGATTAATATATTGTAAATATGGCTGGAATATGGAAATAACATATAATCTTGGGAGATTAGAACATTATTTTCACGGATCTGCTTTTTACATAATCAATTACCGAAAAATCTTCTAAAACGATTATAGGCTAGATATAATGTTTAGCCTTGTCAAGCGATTTTTACTCAAACTTAAGGCTAGCTGCAACTGGGCACTCTAAACTATTACTTCGATTCTTACACCAATTTTTTATGCCTATATTTAGGATTTCTGGAGTCTTCTCCTATATAGTTAGTAACATAATTATGATAATCCTCATAGTTTCCTTCAAACCATGAAGCACTTCCGTCTTTATCATAAGCAATAATATGGGTAGCTATTCGGTCCAGAAACCACCGATCGTGGCTTATTACAAAAACACAACCAGCAAAATCAAGGATAGCATCTTCTAGAGCTCTTAACGTATCCACATCCAGGTCATTGGATGGTTCATCTAGTAGAATAACATTAGCACCGGATTTTAACAATTTAGCTAGATGAACTCTATTTCTTTCTCCACCGGATAACTGGCCTACCTTTTTTTGCTGAGCACCGCCTTTAAAATTAAAAGCTGAACAATAAGCCCTGCTTTTGACTGACATACCTCCTAGTTCTAAAACTTCTAACCCTTCCGATATTTCTTCCCACACTGTTTTATTATCGTCTAAGTGATCTCTTGACTGATCTACATAACCAAGTTTTACAGTATCCCCTATATTAGCTTTTCCACTATCAGCCTGTATTTTACCAGTCAAAATATTAAACAGCGTGGATTTACCCGCCCCGTTAGGCCCAATTATACCAACAATCGCTCCAGGGGGAACTCTAAAACTAAAATCGGAAAGTAGCACTTTATCGCCAAATTTTTTCGATAAATTGTCAACCTCAATAACTAAATCTCCCAGCCTTGGGCCATTTGGTATAATAATTTGAGCAGTTCCATTAACTTCATCTCTCTTTTTATTAAGCAACTCTTGATAAGCATTTATTCGTGCTTTACTTTTTGCTTGGCGTCCTTTTGGAGAAGCTTGAACCCATTCCAGTTCTTTTTTTAGTTGTTTGGATCTATCTCCTTCTTCCTTTTCCTCTTTGCTGATTTTTTCATGTTTTTGCTTTAACCAAGCTGAGTAATTGGAATGCCAAGGCACACAATTACCTCTATCAATCTCTAATATCCATTCTGCAACATTATCTAAAAAATAACGATCATGGGTAATTGCAACAACAGTTCCTTTATATTCTTTCAAATAAGTTTCAAGCCAAGATACTGATTCCGCGTCTAAATGGTTAGTCGGTTCATCAAGTAAAATCATATCAGGTTTTTCAAGAAGCAACTTACATAAAGCAACCCGACGTTTTTCGCCTCCTGATATCTGATTTATATTGGCATTTTTAGCAGGGCAGCGTAAAGCGTTCATAGCAATCTCTATTTCTCTTTCAATTCCCCAACCGTCGCATATATCTATTTTTTCTTGCAAATCTGCCTGACGCGCAAGTAAATCATTCATTTCATCATCAGACATTTCTTCAGCAAACTTATTACTAACCTCGTTAAATTCATTAAGCAAAGCAGTTTTCTCTTTTAACCCCTCCATAATATTTTCAAAAACATTTTTTTCAGGATCTAAATGTGGCTCTTGAGGCAAATAACCAATTTTTACTCCTTCAGCAACAAAAGCTTCCCCTTCATACTCTTTATCAAGGCCGGCCATAATCCTAAGAAGAGTTGACTTACCAGCCCCGTTATGACCTATTATGCCAATCTTAGCTCCTGGTAAAAATGATAACCAGGTTTCTTTTAAAATTTCTTTACCATTGATGGCCTTGCTCAAGCCCTTCATAACATAAACGTATTGATAAGACATTATTTATTCTCTTGATAGTTAATTTAAATTTGTTTTCCAGACTTTGCCCAATCTTCGTTAAATTTTTTCAGGCCAACATCAGTTAAGTGATGACTAACCATTTCTGATAAGACCTTAGCCGGTACAGTAATTACATCAGTTCCACAAAGTGCTACTTGTTCGATATGCTTAAGGGTGCGAATTGATGCAGCAAGTATTTCTGTTTTAATTCCATAATTATTGTATGCGGACCTTATATCAGCAATCAACCCTATTCCATCTTTACCAATATCTTCCAGCCTACCAACAAAGGGAGAAACATAAGCCGCCCCAGCTTTAGCTGCTAATAATGCCTGATTCAGAGAAAAACATAAAGTCATATTTACTTTAATATTTTGTTTTGCAAAATATTTACAGGCCTTTATCCCATCCCACGTCAAAGGGAGTTTAATTACTAGATTATCATTTATTTCTAGAATTTTATTTCCTTCTACAATCATACTAGCATAATCATTAGATACCACTTCTATGCTAATGTCTCCTTTCACAACGGTAGTAAGTCTAGAGATAATTTCTGTAAAACCCATTGATACAGAAGACATCAAAGTGGGATTAGTGGTAATACCATCAATGATTCCATACTCATTAAATCTTTTTATTTCAGTGAGATCTACACTATCTAAAAATATTTTCATATTCAGTTGATTTTGGTTAGGATTGAATCGAGTTCTTCAAGGTTTGAGTAGTAAAAAGATATTTTACCGCCGTTCCATGAATTTTCAACCACAACCTTTACTCCATATTTTTCACTAAGCGATTGGCCTAGGATTACAAGGTCATTATCTACATCAGGGACTTGGATATTGTGAAGTTTTTGCTTTCTTATTCTGTGTGATACTTCATTTTTTCTAGTTAGCTCCTCGGTTTGGCGAACATTTAAATCATTTGCTATTATTTTTCCGGCCAATTCTTCTGCATTCTCAAGACCAATCAAGCACCTTGCATGACCCATACTGAGTTGGCCGTTATCAACCATAAGCTTAATAGATACCGGTAAACTATTTAACCTTAATAAATTTGCTACATGGCTGCGACTTTTACCAACTGCATCTGCTAGCTCTGCTTGAGTATAGCCAAATTCTTTAATTAATCTCTCATATCCTTCGGCTTCTTCTATGGCTGTTAATTCTTCGCGTTGGATATTTTCAATTAGGGCAATTTCGAGAATCTCCTTATTGGATAAATTCTTAATTATTACAGGAATTTCTGCCAAACCAGCCATTTTACAAGCTCTATACCTTCTTTCTCCTGCTATAATTTGATATTTACCATTAACAGTTGGCCCAACTATTATCGGTTGTACTAATCCATTACTTATTATTGAATTAGCCAGTTCTCGCAATTTCTCTTCATTAAAATTTTTACGTGGTTGATATTTCCCTACTTCAATTTGCTCTATATTTAAGAGGTTATTTGGTAAAAATCCTGTATCTACCGGTAAAATCTCCTCTTTTAGTAATGATGATAACCCTCTTCCTAAAACCCTATTTTTCATGTCTTACCTCCTCTCCTAAGCCGTCTTAAGCTCTTTATTTACTTCATTATCGATAATTTCCTTAGCAAGATCTATATAAGCTCTTGAACCAGAGCATTTATAATCATAGATAATTGCAGCTTTGCCATGAGAAGGAGCCTCTGAAACCTTAACATTTCTTGGTATCGTAGTTTTATAAACCAGTTTACCCAGACATGCCCTTACATCATTCTCTACCTGCTCGGTTAACTTGTTTCTTTTATCATACATTGTAAAAAGAATACCACCTATTTTTATTCCGGGATTCATTTTTTTTTCTACAATTTCTACCGTTTTTAATAAATGGCTTAACCCCTCAAGCGAATAAAAATCGCAAAGCATCGGTATTAAAACCTCATCACAAGCTACCAAAGCATTTAACGTAATCAACCCAAGAGAAGGTGGGCAATCAATAATTATATAATCAAAGGCATTTTTTATTTCTTCAAGTTTTTCTACTAAAATATTCTCGTAGTTTTTAAGGTGTATAAGGTCAAGCTCAATAGCTGCCAGATTTGTATTTGCACTCACAATTGATAGATTAGGTACTTCTGTAGCAAGAATGGCATCATGTATAGAATTTAACCCACTAAATACGTTATAAGAGGTAACTTTTCTTTCAGCCTGCTTTATTCCAAGGCCACTACTTGTATTCCCTTGCGAATCAATATCAATAATTAAAACTTTTTTATCCATAACAGCAAAAATGGTAGCCAAATTTACCGCTGTCGTGGTTTTACCTACCCCCCCTTTTTGATTAACCACTGAAATAACTCTTGCCTTCATATTAATTTTTTTATGTTAGATATTTCAACGATTTTACCTTCCCGTGAGGTAATGCTGTCATGAAGATTAATGTCAAATAACCAATATTTTTGAGCTTCTGCTATTTCTTGATCATAACTCTTTCCTTTAAGTAATAATATTTTTTTTTGTATTTTTATTCCTTTAGTCAATTTAAATATATTATTTATACTGCTAAACCCCCGCAAAGTTAGGACATCACAATTCATGGTAAATTTTTCATCTACTCTTTCATCAATTATAACAATTTTATTTGAGGAGAATTTAGCAGCTCGGGCCAAAAAAGCCGACTTTTTTTTGTCAGACTCCACAAGTACTGCATTTTTCACTCCCCCAATAGATAAAACAATACCAGGAAAACCACCTCCAGAACCAATATCTAAAATATTATCCGAAAAATCAATATACTTAAGTAATTGCAAAGAATCTAAAACATGCCTTTCCCAAATATCTTTCTCAGAATTCCTTGATATTAAATTAATTGCCTTATTCCATTTAAGTAATAAATTTTGATAATTTAGCAGAGCTTGTTTTACTTCACGTGAAACATTTAAATTATCAACCATCATTTGTTATGTTTACTTTTTAAGTAAATTATCACAGTAGTAAGTGCAGAAGGAGTAATACCTGATATTCTCCGTGCTGCACCTATAGATCTTGGTTTATGAAACTTGAGTTTTTCTCTAGTTTCTACAGATAAACTCTTAATGAAATTATAATCAATATCCTGAGGAATTTCTAGATTTTCTTCTTGTGTGAACAACTTTATATCAGCTAATTGCCTTTTTAAATAAGAAGAGTATTTTGATTCAGTTTCGTGATATTTCAGATGATTAATGTTTTCTTCTTTTAATTCCGGAAAAAATTGCAAAGTTTTTTCTAGCCCAAATTCTGGTAAACCGAGCAAAATAAAAGCCGTTTTATGAGAACCATCTTGCGCTATTATATGCCCCTTCTTTTGAAGTTCACTAGTCGTTAGACTAAGTTTATCAAGCCGGTGTTTTAACTTTTCTATTTTGGCTACCTTTTCTTCAAATTTATTCTTCCTAAAATCAGAAACAATACCAGCAGTTATAGCTAAAGGGGTAAGCCTAATATCTGCATTATCACTCCTTAAAGTGAGCCTATACTCGGAACGAGAGGTAAATATTCTATATGGTTCAACCGTACCGAAATTTATAAGGTCATCAATCATAACCCCTATATACGCATCTGCTCGTGATAAAATAAATTTTCCTCGGTTTTGAGCAGAAAAAGCTGCATTAATACCAGCTATTATTCCTTGGGCAGCGGCCTCTTCATAGCCGGTAGTACCATTTATTTGGCCCGCAAGGAATAGCCCTTTTACTTTTTTTGTTTCTAAAGTATCTAAAAGTTCCCTAGGGTCTACAAAATCATATTCAATCGCATAGCCAGGTCTAATCATTTTTACATTTTCTAAACCTGGGATTGATTTTAAAATTTCAATTTGAACATTTTCCGGTAAGGACGTAGAAATACCGTTAGGATAAACAGTGTGGTCATTTAATCCTTCCGGTTCTAGAAAAATTTGATGGCTGTCTTTAGAAGCAAATTTAACTATTTTATCTTCTATGGAAGGACAGTACCTAGGTCCTATGCCTTCAATTTGGCCAGAATACATTGCAGATAAATGTAAGCTATCTTTAATAATTTGATGAGTAATATTAGTGGTTCTTGTAATGTAGCAATTGATTTGAGAAACTTCCACTTTATCAATAAGCTCCGAAAACGGTCGAGGCAATAAGTCTCCAGGTTGGACTTCAACCTTACTATAGTCAATGGTTCTACCATCAATTCTTGGCGGAGTGCCTGTTTTTAGCCTTCCTACTGTAAAATTATTATTACGAAGAGTTTTTGACAAACCGTAAGAAGGTTCTTCTCCTACTCTACCCGCAGGTATCTTTGTTTGACCAATATGAATTAAACCAGATAAAAAAGTTCCTGTTGTCAGGACAATTGAAGAACACTCAATATTGCCAGACTTTCTAGTTACTACACTTGTTACCTTACCTTCCTTAATTATTATGTCTTCAACCGAATCATATAGAATAGTTAAATTAATATAATCATTCAAGGTAGCAAACATTGCTTTTTTATACAATAACCTATCAGCTTGAGCTCTTGGTCCCCACACAGCCGGGCCTTTGCTTTCATTAAGCATTTTGTAATGGATACCGGCTTTGTCTATGACCCTTGCCATTATGCCATCAAGGGCGTCTATTTCCTTAACTAAGGTTCCCTTACCAACTCCACCTATGGCAGGATTACAAGACATCTCACCTAAATTTTCCGGTTTAAAAGTAATCAGTAAAGTAGCGCTTCCGGCTCGTGCAGCTGCTGCTGCAGCCTCGCAACCGGCATGTCCACCACCTACAATAATTACATCAAATCTTTTCATTTCACGTGAAACATTATTTCAAAATTTCTTCTTTTTTAAAGAAAAAGGCTATTTCTCTCTTAGCACTATCAACACTATCAGAACCATGGATACTGTTAGCTTCTATATCTATAGCAAAATCTTTTCTTATAGTTCCTGCTGCTGCGTCTGAAGGATTAGTAGCGCCCATTATTTCTCTGTTTTTAGCTACCGCATTCTCTGCTTTTAGGACTTGTAAGACAACGGGAGCAGAAATCATATATTCTATTAAACCTGAAAAAAATGACCTCGCTTTATGCTCGATATAAAATTCTTCTGCCTGTTCTTTTGTTAATTTAACCATTTTTTGAGCTACAATTTCTAAACCCGCACTCTCAAGATAAGAATTTATTTTTCCTATTAGATTTCTTTTAGTTGCATCTGGTTTTATAATTGAAAAAGTATATTCTACTGCCATAATTTAACCTGTATTTATTGTTAGAATTAGAGCATTATTTATAGAATTTTTAAGAGATTTTTCAAGTATTATTTTGACTTGCGCTGTAGATTTAACCTTTATTAACCTTTTTCCAAATAGTCGTACCATCGTGTTTGTCTTCTATAGCGATACCCAGTTCAAGTAAATTACTTCTTATTTGGTCAGCTAATTGCCAGTTCTTTAGTTTTTTAGCATTTGTCCTCTGCTGGATTAATTGAGCAATAGAATTATGGTCAAGATCACCCTTAAACCAATTGTTACTATCTAGACGAATTAAACCCAAAAACTGAGCACAATACATGATTTTTTTAGCAGTGGCTATTTTAGCTTTATAATCATCAGTTTTATGGAATTCTTTGGCAAAATCATTAATTAATTTAATAGCTAGCGGAGTATTTAAATCATCTAACAAGCTATCAAAAAATATTTTAGGAATATCTATATCCGTGAAATCTAATTTAGTTGAACCCTCAGTATTAAGAGGTAGCTCCCCAATTATACGATACCAATAATTGAGCATTTTTTCTGCATCATTAAGTGCTTTTTTATTGTAATCTAAAGGTTTGCGGTAATGCGCAGTCATCAAGCAAAGCCGCACTATATCACCTTTTATTTGCTTATCCCGAAGATCTTTAACTGTTATAAAGTTACCAATAGACTTACTCATTTTCTCATTATCGACAGTTAAAAAACCATTATGCACCCAATATCTTGCATACTCCGAACCAGGAAAAGCAGAGCAACTCTGAGCAATTTCATTGGTATGGTGTGGAAAAATTAAATCTATTCCCCCTCCATGGATATCAAAGGTAGAACCAAGAAATGTATGGCTCATTGCAGAGCATTCTATATGCCATCCCGGCCTTCCCATTCCAAATGGACTCATAAATTTAGCTGATTCGTCATCCTTCTCATTAGCGGGCTTCCACAGAACAAAATCTTCTGGGCTATTTTTGTTTGTATCACTTTCAATCCTTCCGCTTTCTCTCATTTCCTCAGTAGTTCTACGGGAAAGAGCTGTATAATTTTTTGCTCTAGAAACATTAAAATAAACATGCTTGTTAGATTCATATGCAAATCCCATATCCAATAGTTTTTGAATTATGTCAATCATTTGCGAAATATGCTCCGTAGCTTTCGGCTCTTTGGTGGGTTTTAAACAGCCCAGATACTCCATATCTTCATTACAATCAATAATAGTTTGGCTTGTTAATTCCGATATCGGAATATTAAGGTTAGAAGCTCTCTCTATGATTTTATCATCAATATCGGTAATGTTCCTCACATATAGAACATTACTTGAGCCATACAGTTTCATCAGAATTCTGTATAAAACATCATATACCACTGCCGATCTCGCATTACCGATATGCGGATGATCATAAACTGTCGGACCGCAAACATACATTTTTACCAAATTGGCATCTAATGGATTAAAAACTTCCCTTTTTCTTGTAAGTGTATTAAATAATGATAATTTCATATTCCAAGCAAACCAAATTAAATTTGGGTCATTTTACAGTATAAAGCCAGCAATTAAAAACAATTTATGAGTTTTAACCAGGATAACACTGAAAACCAGCATAATGATTATAATGTAAATATCCAAATAATTACGTTTATTGTTATCACTATGGTAATAATCTTAACTTTGGTAAATTTCATTCGAATATATTCAAATGAAAAGTCTCTATTATTAAAGGAAATGTCGACAGAAGCTAATTCGTTAAAAACAATTTTTTCAAACCAATTAAGTTATTCTAAATATTTTATAAAACTAATAGGTAGAAATATAAAAACCAATCCTACAGATTTGTTATATATTAGAAAAACTCTCAAAACGTATTTTCTATCTAGACACTTCAATTCGCTATTTGGATGGCGTAAATACAGCTGGGTTAACAACGAATATCTAGAATTAGTAACAAGCATTGGCGGTATTGCAGTAAATCCAAAAAAACTATATTTTGTAGAAGATATAGTCCACAAAATTGATGATAACAAAGAGATCAAAAGTTATGTAGATTTTCGTATTAATAAAACTTCCGACAATCATAGTTTAAAATTAGTTAATGCAATATTTGATAAGTTAGCAAAAAAATTTATTGGAGCAGTTGTTTTAAGCTATGATATTGATACTTTGGTTCAAAACCTAAATAACCGTAAAAAAGATTCAAGTGTCAATTTTATAATAGTCGACAAAAACTTTGATATTGTTGCTAAATCAAAACCGATAATAGATAAAATCGCAGATATTAATGATAAACTATCTCCTCAGTTGTTACAGCTTTTGAAGAAACAAGATCAGAATCGAGGAGCTCTTAATCAAGATTGTTCATACCTTGATATGGCAAATGGGTTGAATTATTTTATAAAACCACTAGAGGATTTTCCTTTTACGGTTATTATCAATATCGACAATGACTTTATAAAGAACAATATAGTTCAGAATATTATAAAAAAGTTTCTTGAAGTCGTGTTTCTAGCCGGCGTTTGTTTAATAATTATTATTGCAATTTATAAAAGAGAAACTTTACTTAGAACAAAAGCTGAGCAAGCAACAATTTTAGCAATTAATGCAACCAAAACCAAAACTGATTTCCTTGCTTTTACAGCCCACGAAATAAGATCCCCTTTAGGTTTTATTGTTACTGGCTCAGAAATCATGTCAAAAGGATTATTCGGAAAGATCCCACCAGCATATACCAAATATGTTGAAGGAATATACAGCAATGCACAAATAATCCTCGATTTTATTACTGATATTTTAGATGAGAATCAAATAATTGAGGGTCAATTTAAAATAGTCAACTCTTTAAATAAGATACCAGATATAATAACTAGAGTCGTAGAATTTTATGTAGGAAAAAATAATATCTCTATAATAACTGATTTTGAACCAAATTTACCTTTACTAATTTGTGATAAGAAAAGAATTGCCCAAGTAATAGACAATTTAATTAGTAACAGTATTAAATATTCTGATAAAAACACAGTTATTAACATATGTGTAAAAATGGATAAGGGGCAAATGTTAATAACTATTATAGATCAAGGAATAGGAATGCAACAGGAAGAAATACCTATAGCCCTAAGCAAGTACGGCACAATTCATAGAGAAGATTACCAGAAAGGCGGATCTTATGGATTAGGATTACCTATAGTTAAAATGCTATTAGATGCTCATGAAGCAATTCTAACTATAGATAGTACATACGGAAAGGGAACAACTGTAAAAATTATTTTCCCAAAATCCAAAATTGTTTATACTCAAGAGAAAAAATAGTAAATGGGTTATTCTATAAAAGAAAAATTTGTAACTAAGCTACAAAAGATACCTTTTTCTATACCATTTTTAATAACAGTTATTTGTATTTACGGTTTTGTAATTCTTTACTCTGCTGCAGGTGGGCAAATAGAGCCATGGGCGTATAGGCAAATAATAATTTTTTCGATTTTTATGCCTTTAGCTTTTATAATTTCTATGGTAGATACTAGATTTATCTATAAATTCTCGTATTTTTTATATTTTTTTGTTTTGCTACTTTTAATTGCAGTAGCAATTATTGGGAAAACAGTAATGGGAGCAACACGATGGATAGACCTTGGGGTTTTTTACATCCAACCATCAGAACCAACTAAAATAGTTATAGTACTAATGCTTGCCAGATATTTCCATAGCAGTAAGGAACAAAATATTTCCTCTATTTACAATTTAATTCTTCCTATAATTGGAGTGCTAATTCCAGCTTTCCTAATTATTAAACAGCCAGATCTTGGAACTGGAATAATTACCATAATAGTTGCAACTATTATTTTTTTTGCGGCAGGAGTTAAGAAGTTATATTTTGTTATCGTAGGTATTGGAAGTTTAATTTTACTACCAATCGTTTGGACTTTATTACATAACTATCAAAAAAATCGTGTGTTAATTTTTTTGAACCCAGATAGAGAACCACTCGGAGCAGGATATAACATTATTCAATCAAAAATAGCTATAGGATCAGGAGGATTTTGGGGGAAAGGTTTATTAAATGGGACACAAAGCCATTTAAGTTTTTTACCGGAATATACCACCGATTTTATCTTTTCTTTCCTAACAGAAGAACTTGGGTTTGTTGGTGGTTTAGTTTTAGTGATACTATATTTTATGCTGATTCTCAGTTCACTAGCTATTGCAATTAACACTAAATCAATATTTACAAAGTTAATGGTGATAGGTCTAACATCAATATTTTTTAGCCACGTGTTTATTAATATAGGCATGGTAATGGGTATGATGCCAGTAGTCGGAGTACCGTTACCATTTATTTCATATGGTGGTACAATGATGGTGTCAATGCTTATTAGTTTTGGTTTAATTATGAATGCTAGCCTGCACCAACACAGTAACTTGCACACTAATTAATTATGTATAAATTATCGATCAAAGCGGTATTAACTCTTATTTTAGGACTTTATATCCTTTTGATTTGTTTAATACCATTAAAGCTATATAAACTAGGTTTAGTTAACATGTTTGGGGAAATTTTTCCTGCGGTGGATTTAATAGTTATTTATTATTTCTCGACTTATACTACTATTAGATCCTGGATATTATTTATTATTGGGATCATAATAGATCAGATATATCAAGTACCAGTTGGCCTTAATTCTTTTGCTTTTATTACTATAAATCTCATACTAAATTATGCAAGCAGATGGTTTATTCTAAAGGATGAAATTACGAATATCTTAATTTTTTGTGCATATAGTTTGCTCCTTATTGGCTTTAGGTATATAATTTTCCTGGCAAAAAATAATTATGGCTTTGAAGGATTCTCAATTTATTTTTATTACCTAACGACAATCTTTTCATATCCAATATTACGATTTCTAATCCACAAACCTTTTACTGCATTAACCAGATATGCTGGATAAAAATACTATTAAAGGGCAGCTTATTTCTAGGCGTGCTTTTATAATCGGAGCTGGCAAATTTGCTTTTTTACTTTTGCTTGTAGGCAGAATGTTTTACATGCAATTCATCAAAAAAAACGAGTACAAAACACTTTCAGATCAAAACCGAATAAGAATGATAATCATGTTGCCAAATAGAGGACAAATTTATGACAGGCACATGAAATTAATGGCTAAAAACAATACTTGTTTTAGGTTATTGTTAGATAAAAATATTAGCTCGTTTTTTGAAGAGGAATTAAAAGATGTTACAGAAATGCTTGAATTGGACGAGGAACAAATAAAAGAGGTTAGTAATAGGGTAAAAAGAGCAGGTAGAAGAATCCCCGTATTAATAATGGATTATCTAGACTGGCATCAAGTTTCAATAATAGAAGAGCGCAAGGAAGTTTTAAAATCGTTATTTGTTGATACAGGAAACATCAGATTTTATAAGTATGGCGAAAATACAGCCCACTTACTTGGTTACATGGGGAGAATTGAAAAAACCGAAAAAAATGATTTTGCCTTTGTAGACGAAAATTTCAGGACTGGAAAAAACGGAATAGAGAAATTTTATGAAGAAACATTGCGGGGAAATTTCGGTCATAAACAGATTGAGGTTAACGCTCATGGCAAATATGTAAGGGAGCTATCCGAAAGTAAACCTTTACCAGGCATTGATCTATATTTGAATATAGATGCAGAGCTACAAAAAAATATTACTCCATATTTAAATTCAAAAGGTTGTAGTGCTGTTGTGATGGATTGCCAGGATGGTAGTATTTTAGTTTCTAGTTCGACACCCTCCTATAATCCTAATAATTTTAATTTTCTATCAAATAAATATTGGTCTGAGTTAATCCAAAACCCGCATAAACCACTGATAAATAAAACAATTCATAGTCTTTATCCTCCCGGTTCAATATTTAAAATAATTACAATTCTAGCTGCACTGGATACAGGAATAAACCCTTCTCATACCATAAATTGTAATGGAGGGCCAGCTCTAGGAGGGAACGGTTTTAGATGTGGAAAAAAAACTGGTCATGGCTTCTTAAATATGCATGATGCAATAAAACACTCCTGTAATATTTATATGTTTGAAATTGCAAAAATCATAGGACCTCAAAAGATTATCAATTTAGCACAAAAATTTGGTTTTGGATCAAATACCGGTATCGATTTACCATCCGAGCTTACAGGATTTGTTCCAACGTTGGAATGGAAAAAGAAGCAATTTAATAGCAAATGGTCTCTAGGAGATACATTTAATTTGTCAATTGGACAAGGATTTTTATTATGTACTCCTATACAACTGGCAAGATTCATAACTGCTATAGCAACAGACGGAAAATTATACACCCCTAAGATAGCTAAATCTGCGGCAGAATATGTCCAGCTTAGGTTAGAAAAAGATCATATAGCTTTTATAAAAGAAGCATTATATAGCACTGTTAATACAGCAGGTGGAACTGGTTATGCAGGAAGACTAACTCATAGCACATTAAGTATGGCTGGTAAGACGGGCACTGCTCAGGTGGTAGCTAAAAAAAATACTGACGATGACCTTAGTAGATCTGACATAGCATGGAATCGAAGAAATCACGCTATTTTTGCTGGTTATGCGCCTTCCAATAACCCTAGATATACTGTAACAGTATATTATGATCACGGAGGAGGTGGAGGAAAAGCTGCCGTTCCTATAGCCAAGGCAATAATCGAACAAATTTTGGAAAAATACCCTCAAATATATTAGTTAGCTAAAACCTAAATAAGCAAGAAAGCGGTTGAATATGAAATTTTATCCTAATATATTCTAGCTGTGTCCTTAGTAAAATAACGAGAAACAACAATGCTCGAGAAATATGCGTGTATACCAGAAAAAACAAGAGGAAGAATATATCCCGAAAAACCTACTCCTTATAGAAATGAATTTGAAAGAGATCGAGATCGTATAATTCACTCCAACTCTTTTAAAAGGCTTCAATATAAAACGCAGGTATTTGTTAACCACGAAGGCGATCATTATAGAAATCGCCTTACACATTCTATAGAAGCATCATCGATTGCACGATCGTTATGTAAAGCTCTTAATTTATCCGATGATTTAGCAGAAGGAGTAGCTCTTGCTCATGATCTTGGCCATTCACCTTTCGGTCATGCTGGCGAAGAAGCTTTAAATGAATGTATGAAAGATTACGGAGGCTTCTCTCACAATGCCCACTCATTTAAGATTTTAACATATTTAGAGAATAAATACGCCGCATATAATGGTTTGAATTTAACCTGGGAAGTATTAGAAGGAATTATAAAACATAACGGCCCACTTGCTCCAAAAGATTTTTCCAGATATATTGTTGACTACGACGCTATACACAATCTTGATTTAACAAAATATTCTTCGGCAGAAGCTCAAATAGCCTCTCTTTCAGATGATATAGCTTACATTACTCACGATCTAGAGGATAGTATAGGAGCTGAAATCATAACTTATAAAGACCTTGAAGAGATAGAATTACTAGCTGAATATATTCATAGAATTAGAAACGATTATAAAGATATAGATAAAGCAAGATTAATTTATGAAGTAGCACGTAAGTTAACTCATCACTTGATAGACAGCCTCTTATCACAAACAAGAGATAATATTAAAAAATACAAAATTGGAACAGAATCAGATATACGTGATTTAGGACGTCCATTAGTAGAATTTACTGAAAATACTGTTAATGAAGTTAAATTAATAAAAGAGCTCTTATTTAAAAAAGTTTATAAGCATCATCGGGTGGTAGCCGTTACGTTGCAATGTCAGAATATTGTTAAAAGTCTTTTTAAATTATACGCCGAAAATATAAACTTATTACCTTTTAGCTGGCGTCAAATGATAAAAGATGATGTAAATAATTCAGAAATGTCTATAATAGCCGATTATATAGCTGGTATGACTGATAGATATGCAATAAAACAATATCAGTCATTTTACAATTTAAAATTTGCAAATGCTGATCTATGAATATATTTAAGGAATTAGGAAGTGATCTTAAAAATAGATGTTTACAAATATGCGCTGATACAGAAATTTGGAATCAAGCCACTCTAGAAACCCCCAAGGATCCGTTAAACGGCGATATCTCAACTAATATAGCAATGTTACTCGCTGCAAAAACTGGCGAAAACCCTAGAGAAATAGCTATTAAGTTTAAGGAATTAATAACTGATATACCTTATGTTGCCCATATAGAAGTTGCAGGCCCTGGCTTCATTAACTTTACCATAAAAGCAGAAAAATGGCACGATTGTATTAAAAGTATACTCAATGGTAACAAAGATTTCTGGGAAGTTAATGTCGGGAAAGGAACAAAAGTAAACGTTGAATATGTTTCTGCGAACCCTACTGGCCCAATGCATATTGGCCATGCCAGAGGAGCAGTTTATGGCGATGCACTAGCAAATATTCTCAAAAAATGTGGATACGAAGTTACTAAGGAATATTATGTAAATGATGCTGGTTCGCAAATTGAAACACTAATTGATAGTTTGTTAATTCGTTATAAGGAAGCCTTAAACGGTGAAAAGGCTGTAATCCCTGAAGGCTTTTATCCTGGTGAGTATCTAGCTGTAATAGGCAAAAAACTAGCAACAGATTATGGTTCTAAGCTCCTTAACATGGATGAGAATTCAATGCGTCAGAAGCTCAAAAAAATTGCAGTTTCTGAAATGTTAGAATTAATTAAATTCGATCTTGAAAAACTGGGTATTAAACACGATGTCTTTACTTCCGAACAAAGCTTGCATGATACCGGCAAAATAGATGAAGCAGTTGCAACTCTAACTAAAATGGGGTTAATATATTACGGTACTCTACCGCCGCCCAAAGGAAAAATAGATGAAAATTGGCAAGAAAAGGAACAATTATTGCTCAGGTCCTCTAATTATGGTGACGATCAAGATAGACCTATCCAAAAAAGCGACGGTTCATGGTCTTATCTAGCTGCAGATTTCGCTTACGCAAAAGATAAGATAGACCGAGGATTTGAGTGTTTAATTTATATACTCGGTGCTGATCATAGCGGCTACGTTAAAAGAATAAAAGCTGTCATTGAAGCCCTCAGTCAAGGTAAAGTAAAAAGTGACATTCGCATTTGCCAGCTTGTTAATTTTGTCAAAGGAGCTGAACCTATTAAGATGTCAAAAAGAAGTGGGAATTTTATGACTGTTAGCGATGTAATAAATGAGGTGGGTAAAGATATTATCCGCTTTATTATGCTTACCCGCAGAAATGATGTCCCCTTAGATTTTGATTTTACAAAAGTTAAGGAACAATCAAAAGATAATCCGGTATTTTATGTACAATACGCCCATGTCCGAGCTAAATCCATTTTAGCAAAAGCAAAAGAAACTATTTCTTCAGCTTATGAAGTTTTTACAAATAGAGAGTTCAATCTTTCGCTTCTTAATTCAGAAGAAGAAATCCAGTTAATTAAACTTCTTGCTTCTTGGCCAAAAATCTTATCGTCATCCGCCATAACAAGGGAACCACAAAGAATTGCCTATTATTTAATTGATATTGCTTCCAGATTTCATTCTATATGGAATCTTGGCAAAGAAAATAATGATTATCGATTTAATATAGAGGATAATCTAGAATTAACAGCTGCAAGATTAGCCTTGGTAGAAAGTATAAGAAAGGTAATAGCTAGTGGATTTGAGCTGATAGGAGTTACTCCTATGGATAAAATGTGAAGAATAATAAATTTTGGAGTGTTGAGGTTTAACTCTTCAGGAAATAAAGAGTTAAACCTCAACTATCCCCAATTATCTCATTGGGTATATCTCTAAATTGACAAGCTTTATTAAACAGTGTAAAAAAGTTATCTGTAGTCTGTTTTGCACATTTTTCAAACGTTATCCCTTTTAAATCAGCAATCGCTTCTGTAACATATTTTACATAAGAAGGCTCATTTATTTTACCTCTTTTAGGAACTGGTGCAAGATATGGGGAATCAGTTTCGACTAGAAGCCTATCCAAAGGCGTAAATTTAATAATATCTCTTAATTTATCAGCATTTTTAAAAGTGACAATTCCAGCAACTGAAATATAAAAACCAATATCTAGTATTTTTCGAGCAAACCTCTCTGAAGCTGTAAAACAATGGATAAGGCCAGGAAAATTGTAAGTTTTTTTGTATGAAGCTATTATATCATAAGTATCGTCTTCAGCTTCTCTGGTATGAACTATAATTGGTAATTTGTTTTCACAAGAGGCTTTAATATGTTCTTCAAAAGATTGTTTCTGAAGTTTGTGCTGCGTAATATCTTTATTATAATAGTAATCTAACCCTGTTTCCCCTAACCCTATCACTCGATTATTTTTAGCAAGGCGAATTAGTTCCGAAGCACTTATTGCTTCCCTTACTTCACTTGGATGGATTCCAACTGAAGTAAAGACATTTTTATAATTTTCTGCAATAGCCAAAATTTTAGGAAAATCTTCAAGTTTTGTACAGATTGTCTGCATGTAATGTACATTCGATTCAAACGCACGTTTAATTATATTATCGTGTGAATCATGCCCTACGAACATATCTAAATGGCAATGTGAATCTACCAGGACCATATTTTGCTAATTTCTTATTTCTAACCTTGGAAAAATCGGCAGCGGCTCGTTTATCCTAGTAGAAGGTTTAATGGCAAACTCTTGGGTTAAATGTCTAAAATCACGATTATCCTCTGGAACACTAAGTTGATCTAAAATTTTTGCTGCTGAATCAGGTATAAACGGTTGTATTAAAATGCCGATATATCTAATCGTCTCAACAATTCTATACAAAACTTCATTCATTTTAGGAAGATCAGAATTCTTTAGAGCCCATGGTGCTTCCCGATCTATATAAATATTTGATTGTTCAGTTATGTATATAATATGGTCAAGAACAGCATTAATGTTATAACTTTCCATTTGGACGAGAGTATCCTTAACAATATCCTTTAATTGAACGAAAAACGAATCCTGATACATTTCCTCTATAAATTCTTTAGATACATCTGGTATCTTTTGTTCACAATTTTTAAAAATAAAAGAACAAGTACGCTGGATCAGATTACCAATTTTATTAGAAAGTTCAGTATTGTTTCTTTGAACTAAATTATCGTGTGCGTAATTCCCGTCATTACCAAATATAACTTCCCTCATCAGGAAATATCTTACCTGATCTTGACCAAAATTTTCAATAAGCTTAAATGGGTCAATAACGTTACCAAGAGATTTTGATATTTTTTGCCCCTCATTAGTCCACCACCCATGGGCAATAATTGATTTTGGTAAAGGAAGACCAGCTGCCATTAAAAAGGCTGGCCAATAAACGGCATGGAATCTTAAAATATCCTTACCTACAACATGGGCATCAGCTGGCCAGAATTTGCTGTAATTGCCTGTCTTATCGGGATAACCAAGAGCTGAGATATAATTCGTTAAAGCATCAAGCCATACATAAATAATATGCTTTTCATTCCCCGGAACAGGAATACCCCATTTAAAACTAGTTCTTGAAATTGATAAATCCATGAGACCGTTTTTTACAAAGCTTATCACTTCATTTCTTCTGGTTTTAGGTATAATAAATTCAGGATTTGCGTCGTAAAATTCCAATAACTTATTCTGCCATTTCGATAAAGCAAAAAAATAACTAGGTTCTTCTAACCATTCAACTGGAGCTCCAGTTGGGGCGAAACCTTCAGGGGTTAATTCAGACTCATCATAAAATGCTTCATCACGAACGGAATACCAACCAGAATACTTGCCAAGATACACATCCCCGTTTTCGTATAATCTATTCCAAAAAGCCTTTACTCCTAACTTGTGCCTCTCTTCGGTAGTTCTAATAAAATCAGAATTTGCAATATTTAATGCCTGGAGCAAATTTCTAAAATTTATAGACATTTTATCAGTAAATTCCTGAGGAGAAAGGTCATTATTTAGAGCTGATTTTTCAACTTTTTGCCCATGCTCATCAGTACCACTTAAATACCAAACTTCTTTACCTGCCAATTTCATGAATCTAGCAATTACATCACACGCAAGGCTCGTATAAGCATGACCTATATGAGGAACATCGTTAACATAATATATAGGAGTTGTAATATAAAATCTGTTATTTGACACTTCTTTATCGTTTATTTGGATTAGAAACGCGTTAATGATAACTAAATTATGTTCTTTTTCAACAATTTTACCTATTAACCTAGTACTTTAGATATCATTTCAACTAAATCAGATTGTGTATAAGGTTTATAAATTATTTGAACTGATTCGTCTGCCAAGTGCTTTTTCAATTCTTTTTCTTGGCACGGAATACCACTTTGAAAAACAAAAGGAATATTAGCTAGTTTTTTATCTTTCCTAAAAATTTTATATATTCCATAACCGCTTATATCGGGTAACATAATATCAGATAAAACTAAGCAAATACTATTTGCATATTTCTTGCCAAGGGAAATAGCTTCTTCAGCATTATGGGCATTTATAACCTTGTATTTTGTAAAATTGGGGATTACAAGGTTAACTAAAGTATGGCAAATTTTCTCATCATCTACAAATAATATAGCATTTTTTTCTAAAGCAATTTCCTTGTTCACAACTTTCTCTCTATAGAAATTTATATAATACGTACATGCCTCTATGATTTCCGGCTAGGCTTTATATTTAGCATAGCCTCTACCTCTTCATCGCTCAACCATATATGTTTGCGTGCTAATACCTCAAACTGTTTATCTGCTATATCCTGATTTAATACCTCATTTTTATCTTTTAGTTCAGTGTAATGAATACCCAGATAATTAATTTTATAATCTTTAAGTATATTTTGTACTGAAATTAGATTTTTCAATCGGTCATCAACAAAAATAATATTTTTGTAGGTTTTGTTTAATTTCTTAAGGAAATCTAAAAGTACTTTCCCTTTATCTTTTTTATTTGTAAATATAACACGAGAAATACATTCAGGAAAATCTCCTTTCAAAAGCCTACCATTATCTTTAATAAAATGATACCCCAGAGACTTTAAGCGCGATAAATGAAGTTCTGCTTCATTCTGAACAATACCATATTTTCCACTGCTGTTGGCCGTGAATCCGACAACAGCCATTTTTTTAGAATCAAGTTCGTTAACAAAATTTGGCATGCCCAGAGATACCAACTCAACTTTACTAGAAGACAAAATCTGGCTAATTAAATACTCAGCCATTGGCACTTTATCCTTACCAAGCGCAATCCCTTTTCCTTGAAAATCTTTAAATATAGCTTGGAAGTGTTTTGAACGATAATTATTTTCTTCACCCGCATATCTCAATACTCTATCTCGCGGTGCAAACAGTACATAATCCAAGTCAAATAAAACAAGAGTGTCTTTACTATCAAACTGAGAAGTGTATGTTTTAATATCATTAACTGAAGATGCTTGTACAATTTCAGCGCTTGCCTCAAAAGCAGAAAGGCCTATTAATACCATTAATCCAATCTTGATGCTCAATTTAATTTCGTTCAAATAATTTTTCATCCTTATACAATTTTCTTGAATATTGTAAGATTCACTTGTGTTAATTTATAAGGCTCAAGCTTTCTATTTTGATAAAGAAAAACTTACACTTGTACCACCCGTCTCATTATTCTTTGCCCAAATTTCCCCACCATGCGCAACAACTATTTCCTTGCATATAGCAAGACCCAATCCAGAACCTTTAAGTGATTCATTAATGTTTGATCCTTGCTTAAATGCCTGAAATACACTGCTTAATTCTTTAGATGGTATTCCTACGCCATCATCAATAACTGAAATAACCACGTTTTTACTATCCGCAGCTTTTTCTGAATTAATCTTAACTTTAATATTTTTTGCACGAGAATGCTTTATTGCATTACTTATTAAATTAGACACTAATTGCTTTATCCAAAATTGATCAATACTAATTTTTATTTCTTTATCTTCGCACTCCGAAAATAGGTTTACTGCATTCTTATCAGTAATAAAAAGATTATTTCTTTCCACTGCATCTTGAACAACCTTTATTATATCGACTTTTTCAAAATGAAAATTTATATTATTATCGCTAAAATTAGCTAGTTGAAATAATTTCTCTATAATATCTTCAAGAGAACAAGCAGATCCAAATATATCATCCATGCATGATTTTTTGGTTTTTTCATCCAGTTTTTCCCAGTTGTTACGAAGATACTCAGCAAGTCCTTTGATCCCATGGACCGGTGTTCTTAATTCATGGCTAACTTTAGAAAAAAGCGAAGTATTATTAAAAATTTTCTTAAAATCTTGCATAAATTAAGATTAAATTTATTTTGGAAAATAACTAATGGTAGTGAATCGTAACATACTTAATTTTTACTGTCTATTTTTTATTTTACCTTAAATTGAAGGCGCACCAGTAATTTTCTTATTATATTTAACATAAAATTGAAAGCTTAACCATAACTGGTACTAGACTTAATTTTAATAAGCAATTATACTTGCTATCTGCATAATAAAATAAATGTTTTACTAAGTAAAATGTCCGTGAAAATTCATAAAGAAAACGATTTTATTAAAATGCGAGCAGCTGGAAAATTAGCTGCGCAAACTCTTGATTTTATTACAGATTATGTAAAACCTGGAGTGACCACAAATTACCTTGACAATTTATGCTATGAATTTATCACTTCGAATGGCGGCATACCAGCACCTCTTAACTACAAAGGCTTTCCTAAATCAATATGCACTTCAGTAAATCACGTAGTGTGCCACGGCATACCTTCGGATAAAAAATTGAAAATAGGTGATATACTTAATATCGATGTAACAGTAATATTAGACGACTGGCATGGAGATACCAGCAGAATGTTTTATGTCGGGGAGGTAGCTATTAAACCAAAAAGACTTATTCAAATTACTTACGAAGCTATGATGATTGGTATAGAAATGATAAAACCGGGAGTAAAACTTGGAGATATCGGTCATGCCATTCAAAAACATGTTGAAAAACATAATTATTCAGTAGTAAGGGATTATACTGGCCACGGTATTGGTAAGATATTTCACGATGAACCAACAGTCCTTCATTACGGCAAACCTGATACAGGACTTACGTTGAAAGAAGGGATGTTTTTTACTGTTGAACCTATGGTAAATGCTGGTAATTATGAAACTATTTTAAGCAAAATAGACGGCTGGACTGTAACCACACGGGATAAATCTTTATCAGCCCAATTTGAGCATACTGTGGGTGTAACTGCTAGCGGCGTGGAAATTTTCACACTTTCACAAAAGAATTTACTATATCCCCCATATGCAAACACCCAATGAGAAATTACCGCATTACGTTGGACATAGAAAGCGTCAGAAGGATAAATTTCTTAAAAATCCTCCAAATAGCTTTAGCGATTATGAACTAATTGAATTAATGCTTTTTCAATCAATTCCTAGAAAAGATGTAAAGCCCCTGGCGAAAGAGCTATTAAATAAATTTGGTAATTTAAATAATTTAATTAACACAAGCAGGCAAAAACTATCTGAAGTTAAAGGGGTAAACCAAAACTTTTTCATAAGCCTGCAGATAATTAAAGAACTAATGAATAGAGTTCTTATAAACCAAGTTATGAATCGGAATATTATTGGCTCATGGGGTGCTTTACTTGAATATTTAAAATTTAATATGGGTAACTTACAGATCGAACAATTCCGTATTTTATTCCTAAATAAGAAAAATAGCTTGATAGCTGATGAAATAATGGCAACCGGTACTATTGATCAAACACCTGTTTACCCAAGAGAAATAATAAAAAGAATTTTGGTTCACGAGGCCGGAGCAATTATTCTGGTTCATAATCATCCAAGCGGCAACGCAAAACCTTCTACCTCAGATATTGAATTGACAGTACAAATAGTTAATGCTTGTAAGACCGTAAATGTAAGTGTACATGATCATGTAATTATCGGCAGGGGTGAGTATTACAGTTTCAAAACAAATATGTTATTATGAATTACCTCTTTTGGCTTCCAATACTTATTTTATCATCCTTTTTATCATCAATAATTCTGGTAAAATGTCTGATAGCCATTATGTCCAAATTTAATATTGTTGATAAACCAAGTGATAGAAGGGTTCATTCCAAGACCACCCCGAGAGGAGGTGGGATAGCATTAGTAATAATATTTTGTTTATTATTACCGACGTTTGAATATGTTTGTTTAGGAGAATTATATAATTCTCGCAAGATTATCTTAATATTTGCTCCAATTGCCCTGATTTCATTCTTAGATGATATAGTGGAAGTACCGGTATTATTCCGCTTATTGATCCATACAATATGTTCTGTTTTAGCCGTTATGTGGCTTATTCACCCACATAAAATATTACACAGTGGGTTATCACTGCATGTAGATTTGTTCATCGGATCTTTTGCGTTGTTAACTTTTCTCAATGTCTATAATTTCCTTGATGGAATTGATGGAATAACAGTTTCCGAGTCTATCCATCTTTCTCTAGTAATACTAATTCTTTGCTTTATCAAATATGACATTATTCCAAACGTATGGACAATTATTACTGTAGCTTCTATAATTCTCGGGTGGTCATGCGGTTTTATTTTATTTAACTGGCAACCGGCCAGTATTTTTATTGGCGATGTAGGAAGCATCAGTCTTGGTTTTATACTCGGTATTTGTTTATTAACTGTTGCTTCTGGGAGCGACAGGCTATTTGCTGCTTGCGTTATATCATCTTTGTATTATATCGCCGATGGGGGGTTAACCTTATTAATTAGATTAGTAAAAAGAGAAAAAATCTGGCAACCACACTTACAGCACTTTTTCCAAAAAGCTGTAAAAAAAGGTCTCAGTCATAAAGTAGTTGTTCTAAGAATAATAAAATGTAATTTTATTCTTATGCTACTTTCAATAGGATCCTTATTTTATCCTGTTATTTGCATTATCCTCGGTATATTAACCGTAGGGGTTACTCTAATTAGGTCCGTATAATATGAAACCCATAATTGAGAATGTTAATAAAATTATTTATAAAATTTACAAAAACAAAAACCCAGTACTAGCTGAGATAATTATTAATTGGCAAAAAATAGTTGGAGCAAAATATAGCCACAATACCTTACCACTAAAGATTAGCACTACAAGAGACAAAAAACAGAAAATTAATATCTTAATGGTAGAAGTTAATAATGCTGCTACCTCAGTAGAAATAGCTTTTCAACAAGAAATTATTATTGAAAGACTAGCTGTTTATATGGGGTATAAAGCAATAAACAAGATCAGAACTATTGTAAAAATATAATTACCATGATAAACGATAAAGACTTCGCAAAAGAAGTAACTAGAATAATTAACCTTATTGCAAAAACAATTGAGGATAATGATATAACAGGAAATATAGATGTTGATGTTAATGGAGATATATTGAATATTACTACGCAATCTGGTATATTTGTTCTCAATAAGCAAGCATCGGTAAAAGAAATCTGGCTTTCTTCACCGGTTAGCGGTCCTTACCACTTCTTACATGATGGTAAATCATGGAAATCCAAATCAGGAAAAGAGTTGTTTAGTGTTTTATCTAAAGATTTAGATATTCAGATTAAGGATTTATTATGAATAATAACGTCAAAATATTATTAGGATACTTAAAAAATCATAAATTCAATTTAATAATAGTATTTTGTTCATTATTTACAGTTGCCCTTTCATTACTCGGTGTAGGAACAGTTTTTAGGCATTTAGTAGATAATGGATTAAGTAGCAACCAACTTAATTCAATTAACAATTCAATTTTTTTAACATCAGGGCTAATTGCTATATTCGCAATTGGTAGCTTTTTTCGTTCGTATTTCATTAATATTGTAGCAGAGAAAATTACTTCTCAAATCAGAGCAGATAGTTATGCAGATCTACTTCAGCTTGAAATAGCCGCATTTGAAGAATTAAAAATCGGGGACATTATTTCAAGGCTTGGTTCAGATCTTGAGTCAGTAGGGACTCTAATTACTAATTTCTTATCCTTTTTTATTCGCAATTCTATAATGCTATCTGGGGCAATTATTTTGATGTTTTTACAAAGTGCTAAATTATCAATGTTAGTTATTTTTACTGTGCCACTTCTGCTTATGCCTCTTTTACATTTAAGTAAACATATAAGAAGTATTTCTAGAAAGGTAATGGCAGAAAAAGCTGTTTTATCATCTTTTATAGAAGAAAGTTTTTCAGCTATTAGAACTTTATACGCCTTTAATCAACAACCTCATAATTTAAAGAGATTTAATGAAAAAATTGCTACCTACGTTAAACATTCCAGTAAAAGGCTTAAGTTAAGGTCCTTATTTTTTGCCCTAGCTATAGCTGCTATAGCTGGATCTATAACTATGGTAATATGGATAGGCAGTCTTGACATAATCAATGGCAAAATGACTTCAGGCCAGATGATATCATTTATTTATTACGCCATGATGGTTGGGATGAGTGCTGGAGGTATAGCAGAATTATTTAGTGAGATACAAGGTCCTCTTGCCGCTCTGGATAGGGTTTTTAATCTAAGGTCAAATACTAAAGCTTTCACTAATCAGCATGTAGTTACTAGACATCATGAAAAATTTGAAAATGTTTTCCAGAATTATGATATTTCTTTTGAAAATGTAAATTTTTCTTACCCCTCAAGGAAAGATATACTCACCCTTAATAATATTAGCTTTGGCGTAAAACAGAATCAATTTACTGCTATAGTCGGCAAATCAGGGTCAGGTAAAAGTACCATAATGCAATTATTGCTCAACTTTTACAAACATCAGTCTGGAAAAATCAAAATAGCCGGCCGTGATATAAATTCTTTTGACCGAAATTACATGAGAAAAATAATTGCCTATACCCCTCAAGACCCAGATATTTTTTCTGGAACAATAAGGTATAACATTACGTTTTCTAATCCTGATGCCAAAGAAGAGGATTTTCAGCAAGTAGTACATTTATGTGGCATCGATAAGTTTGCCAATAATTTATCAGCGGGCCTTGATACTGAAATCGGTGAAAAAGGAGTGAGGATGTCAGGTGGGCAAAAACAGAGAATCGCAATCGCACGAGCTATTCTTTACCAACCCGAGATTTTATTTCTTGATGAGGCAACAAGCGCACTTGATAACGAAAGTGAAGAAGAAATATTAGACAACATCAAGGAGGTTATGCATGGTAAGACTATTATATCAATAGCCCACCGTATTACTTCCATTCAGGACTTCGATAATATTTTAGTCATAGACCAAGGAAAATTAGCCAGTAGTGGTACACATAAAGAACTGATAGAAAGTTGTGAAATTTATAATATTTTATACAAAAAATCTCTAGCAAATTAGTTTAGGGTGCTACCTTTGTTCTTAGGAATTTTAAAATTTTGCATTCGCTCTTAAACTTTTAGAGAAGGCTTTGTACTTGTGCCTAATGCCCTAGCACTTAAAAAGTATAATTATCTGATTTCAACGCTACCATCACTTTCTCCTTCTCCAATCAGATGGCTGTTATATTCGCTATTTTCATCTAATCTAACTCTTCCCCAGATTGATCCCGGTTCATTTTCAATCTCTTCCTCTAAACTCTTCATAACTTTTGAAGGTTTAGCTACTTCATTTTTGCTTTCATCTCTTTCTTTTCTAGCATAATTCTTACCTCTATCACTGCAGCATGAACTCCCGAAAATCCAGTCCCAAAATGATCTTTCCTTTGCCATAGGTTATGCCTCGCTAAAAATTTGAACATAAAATAGGTAACCATGAAAATACAAATAATTAATATGTAAAAGCCCATAATTAAAATGGTAAGCTTATTTAGTTAAATAATGGTTAATATATTAATAATTAATTTACTTGTATATCAATAGACGGATCACGGAATTTAATTTATTATCATCAAGATGATTAGCAAAACTCTTAAAGATATGAAAAAAAAGATTATAACGATTGAAGATTTTATCGATAAAGAGAAATCAGTATTAAAATCCAAAACCCAAAGGCTTACGTTTCCTTTATCAGAGGAGGATAAAAATATAATAATTCTGATGAAAGAAATATTATTTGCTCTTGATGGTGTAGGGCTTGCTGCTCCGCAGATAGATATAAATAAAAATATTGCCGTAATATATATACCAGAAACTGCCTCTCTGCTTCGCAACAATGCTAAAATTTATCCCATGCACACAATAATTAATGCAGAATATGAACCTGTTAAAGATCAAGGAAAATATAGCGATTTTGAGGCATGTTATTCAGTAAAAACCATCTGTGGCCAAGTACCAAGATATAATATCATTAAAGTTAAATACCAGAATGAAGAAGGACTAGAAATTTCAAAAATCGAAACCGGGTTTTATGCAAGGGTACTCCAGCATGAGATAGATCATTTAAATGGAGTATTAATTACAGATGTACTTACCCCAGACTGCCTTCAAGGAACATTTGAAGAAATGGCAAAACTCCGAAGGGAATCATTAACCGAAGAAAAAAAGATATTATTTGATAAACTGGTAAAGAAGAAAAATCTTAAACAAAAAGATTAAGCTTTTAAGGCCACTTTACTTCCGGTGGTAACGACATTAAAATTGCCTCAACATTGCCGCCGGTGGCAAGCCCAAATGTCGTCCCTCTATCATATAAAAGATTAAACTCTACGTACCTTCCTCTTTTTATAAGCTGATATTCTCTTTGTTCCTTAGTCCAAGATAGATTCATTTTACTACGGGCAATAGTAGGGTATATATCCCTCATTGCGATACCGACATCCTTTGTAAAAGCAAAATCATTATTAAAGCTACCGGTATTTAAATAATCATAAAATATCCCACCAATACCTCTTGGCTCATTTCTATGTTTTAAGAAAAAATATTCATCACATGCTTTTTTGAATTTAGGATAATAGTCTAGATCATGTTTATCACAAGCCTCTTTAAACGATTGATGAAATATCTTTGTTTCTTTATCATCCGCATACATAGGTGTAAGGTCAGCTCCCCCACCGAACCAGCTTTTTGTCGTTTCTATGTACCGCGTATTAAAATGCACCGCAGGAACAAGGGGTGAGCACATATGGGCAACCAGAGAAATACCAGTGGCAAAAAATTCAGGATTCTCCGCAGCTCCTGGTATCTGTTTTCTAAATTCCTCGGAGAATATCCCATGTACCGTAGAAATATTAACTCCAACTTTTTCAAAAACATTACCATGCATGATAGACATAGCGCCACCACCGCCTCCCTCTCTTTCCCAAGATTTCTTTATAAATTTACCGGCTACTAAATTATGCTCCTTAGCATGATCAATTTCTATTTGCTCATAAGAGTCACAAATTTGATCGCGCAGTTCCTCGAACCATTTTTCAGTACTTTCTCGTTGATCCATACCTTTTTACCAAGCATTTTTTATTATTACAGGCAACTTATATGGCTGAATAAAAACCAAATCAAATCTTACCTCACAACCATTATATTTGTCATTATGACTTAAGAATAATTCAGCTGAACGCCTTATTCTATTTTGTTGGTTCTTTGGTACTATATTTTCCATAATATTATTGTTTCTGGCTTTAACCTCAATAAATACCAATTGCTTCCCTCTACACGCAATAATATCAATTTCGCCAACAAAATTCTTCTTGCGATGACAAATTATACTATAGAACTTTAGCTTGTAGATCAATATGGCGAAATATTCAGCAAGAATACCTAATCTATAAGGTTTCATTTTGGTTTTAAATTAGTATCGATTAACCTAATTATAGTTTTTTTCATACTATAAGCCATAGCTAGAAATAATAACGAGGTGATCATAACATAAAATGCTGGAGCATGGTAGAGATGGGTTACTTCCACAAGCCACCTAGAAATTACTGCCGAAGTCCCACCAAACAGGGCAACACCTAAATTATAGCTAAAGGCTACTCCAGTAAATCGCTCTTCTGCTGAAAATAATGAGATAATAAATATATAAGCTGTACCAGCAATAAATCCCCCTAACATAGCAATGGTTGTAAGCGCAACTATTTGTTTCCAAATTTCGAGAGATGCAAGCAGCATAAAGGCAGGGGTAGCAGCAATAACTATTGTTATTGAGGCAATGATAATCATTTTAAACCTACCAATATGATCTGAAATGTAACCAGACAATGGCATGGTAAGCATCATAATTACAGAAGAGTACGAAAGGTAAATTAAAGCTGTAGTTTTATCAAATCCCAATACTTCATAATAAAAAATATTTATATATGTTTTTATAATATACACCAAACTACTTGCAGATCCCCCAAGGCAACAGGTTATTAGCATTGCCGGCCATGAACTGCGAATAACATGCATAAAAGGCATCTTTAAAGTACGTTTTTTTTCAGCAAGCATTTCAAATATTGGCGTTTCCGATACTCTAAGCCTGAAATAAAAACCAATTATTCCCATAATTCCTCCTAAGATAAAGGCAAATCTCCAAGCAAATTCCAATTCAGGAAATAATTGTTCCAAAATAATACCTACAAAACTAGCAAGTAAAGTACCGGCAATATTTGACGCATGAACTATCCCAGCAGTAAAACCGGGTCTTAGATTTTGATAATGTTCCAGGATGAATATAGCAGCCCCTGCACCTTCTCCGCTAATACATAACCCTTGAATTAACCGCATCATAACTAATAAAATAGGCGCACCATAACCTATATCACTGTAACCGGGGATAAGACCGATAGTAAAAGTAGTCATAGTCATGCCAAGCATTGAAATAATGAGAGAAACTCTTCTTCCATACTTATCAGCAATAAAACCAAAAATAATACCACCTATTGGCCTCATTATAAAACCTACGGCAAATACTGAAAGACTAGATAATGTCTGAATTACTTGTGAACCGGAAGGAAAAAATGCTTGTCCTATTGCTAAAGAAAATACTGCATAAACCGTAAAATCATAATACTCTAGCACATTTCCAGAAATAGCCGATAAAAAAATAGACCTTCGTTTATTCATTGAGCTATAATAATATAAAATTACTTATACAAATTTTACTTGTATAATTAGCATTATTCGGCAGATTATAAACAAGTAAAACCATTTGTGAAATAAAAATTTATGAAATAGATAAACTAACTATACATCAAAGGACTTTACTATACTTTCTATTACTTTTTTTGCATCGCCAAAGAGCATTAATGTATTATTTTGAAAAAATAGTTCATTTTGAATCCCTGCATAACCCGAAGCCATAGATCTTTTTATAAAAAATATAGTTTTAGCAGATGCCACATCCAAAATCGGCATGCCGAAAATAGGGCTATTGGGGTCAGATTTGGCAGCTGGATTCGTAACATCATTTGCACCCACTACTAAAACTACATCAGTTGATGCAAAATCATTATTTATTTCATCAAGTTCAAAAACATCATCGTAATCTATATTTGCTTCTGCAAGCAGGACATTCATGTGGCCCGGCATTCTTCCTGCTACCGGATGAATAGCAAATCTTACCTTGATTCCTTTTTTCTTTAAATGATCAACCATTTCTTTTATAGCATGTTGAGACTGAGCAACCGCCATACCATAACCCGGTACAATTATTACAGAATCAGTATGCTCTAGTTGATAAGCCGCATCTTCTGGGCTACTAATATTAACTTGCCTTTCCTCCTGTTCTGCTTGGGCTAAAGCTTTCCCAGACGGTTTAAAAGCTCCAAAAATCACATTCAGCAGGGAGCGATTCATTGCTTTGCACATTATATAACTCAAGATAGCTCCACTTGCTCCCACAAGTGCCCCTGTAATAATAAGCAAACTATTTCCAAGCGTAAATCCAATACCAGCTGCTGCCCATCCGGAATAGGAATTTAACATCGAAACCACTACCGGCATATCAGCCCCGCCTATAGGAACAATAAGTAAGACCCCTACTATTAATGCAATTATAACGATCAAGCTAAACAAAAAAATACTTTGGTTTTGAGCAAAATAAATCATTATTGTGATAAGGAAAATACTCGCCATTAAACAGACATACTGCTGCCCTGCAAATTTTAGAGGCTTTGAATCAATAAAACCTTGTAATTTGCCAAATGCTATAATTGAACCACTAAAGGTAAGCGCTCCAATAGCAGCTCCGAGCGACATCTCAACCCGAGCTAAAATTGTTATCCCCCCCTGATGATCTGTAATCCCAAAATTTGCTGGCAGTAATAAAGCAGCAAATGCTACAAATACTGCAGCTAACCCCACAAAAGAATGAAACCCAGCAACTAATTCGGGCATTGAGGTCATTGGGATTTTTCTAGCCACATACCCCCCAGCAATCCCTCCTAAACCAACAGTAATTAATAATGGTATTTTGTGATAAAAATCAGGTAAGGAAAATGTTGCAAACAAAGCTATCAACATTCCCAATATTCCTATCAAGCTCCCTTTTCTTGCTGTTTTAGGTGAAGATAATCCTTTTAGGGAGAAAATAAAACAAACAGCAGATACCAAATATAGTATTTCGATTAAACGCACTGACATAACAAAAAATTATTTGTAGATTACTTCTTTTTAAACATCTCCAACATTCTTTCGGTTACTATGAAACCTCCAAAAATATTGATAGATGCCAAAAACGCAGCCAAAAAGCCTAAAACCATAGATAAACTAAAACCTTGCGAGCTTGAAGCAATTAGAGCTCCTATTATAATAATCCCAGATATGGCATTAGTAATGGACATAAGAGGAGTATGCAGCGCAGGGGTAACCTTCCAGACGACATAATAACCGACAAAACATGCTAAAGAGAATATCGTAATGGCAAATATAAAAGGATCTACAGTAGAGGTATTCTGAAATTGCACCTGTGTTGCAAGCGAATTTAGTTTCTCAGACAATAATGCAGCTGTCTCAGATAATTCTGCTGCCTGCTTAGTAGCAATTGCTAGCTCTTGATTCATGAACTTCCCCTCTATACTTTAAATTTCTTATTCATCATTTTCCCATCCTTACCTATAAGCATTTCTTCAACAATGTCA
The DNA here is from genome assembly GCA_020410825.1 of Candidatus Megaera endosymbiont of Mesostigma viride. Lineage (GTDB taxonomy): Bacteria > Pseudomonadota > Alphaproteobacteria > Rickettsiales > Rickettsiaceae > Megaera > Megaera polyxenophila. The sequence continues at coordinate 1,106,556 of CP084576.1, read as the reverse complement.
TCAGAAAAGTCTATTTTTCCATTTTTTATGGCATGTTCTAAAAAATTATATAAATTTTTTGCATATAATTTTGAAGCATCAGAGGCTACTCTTGTTGCTATAGCAGACCAACCAATAATCTTTACTCCTTTTTTACTTATGATTTTATCAATAACAGAATCCTCCACGTTACCCCCGGTAGCAGTTGCTATATCAACTATAACTGAACCCAATTTCATTTTAGAAACCATATTTTTTGTAAGAAGAATTGGTGCTTTTTTACCGGGAATTTGGGCAGTAGTAATAACTACGTCAAAATTAGCTATTATGCCAAGTAAAAACTCTTCTTGAATAGAAGCAAAATCCTTAGTCACTTCTCTTGCATATCCCGATTTATCTTCTCTATCAACTAGCCCAGCTGGTGGATAAACAAATTTTGCATTCAAACTTTCCACTTGTTCTTTTGTTGCTGCCCTTACATCATAGGCAGATACAACTGCGCCTAATCTTTTTGCAGTCGCGATAGCCTGCAACCCTGCTACTCCAACACCGATAATCAATACTTTTGCCGGATTTACAGTTCCAGCCGCCGTCATCATCATAGGAAAAGCTCTGTCATAATAATAACATGCCTCTATTACCGCTCTATAACCGGCCAAATTACTTTGTGAAGATAAAACATCCATACTTTGGGCTTTAGTAACCCTCGGAACTAACTCCATGGCTATAGTTGATAAATTTTTAGATATAGCTTTATCTATATATTCACTATGAGAATGGGGCGAAAGCAAGCCCACTATAGTAGCACCAGGTTTGGCTATATTTACTTCATTTAGAGTTTCCTCCATTGGAGAAGGCTGAACTTTTAAGATAATATCAGCATCAGAAATGATTTCGAGTGGCACTCCGGAGACCTTAGCTCCGGCTGCTGTATATTCCTCATCGGTAAAATTTGCCGCTACCCCTATAGATTTCTCAACAAAAACACTATAACCCTTTTTTGCGTATAACCTAGCTACTTCTGGGGTAATTGCAGTCCTAGTTTCTCCTTTAGCCCTTTCTTTTAACGCAGCAATTTTAATGCTCATCTTTATTTATTAATAAAAAATATTATTACTGTTTGAACTTGTATTACGCATTCATTACTATATAAAAACTTAAATCAAATGTACAGGACACTTTTTATGAATTACCTACCCGCTAAGTCGCATAAGTTTAGCAATCAGAGTATAATTAATTTTATAATAATACTATTAATGGTATGCAAGCTCAACTTTGCATTTGCTGCTTCAGAAAAAGAGATTGTAGACAATATAAAATCTTATATTCAAAATATTCAGTCAGTAGCTATTAATTTTGACCAATCAGACACTCAAGGAACAAAAGCTAGCGGTATTCTAGTTATAAATAAACCGTATAAATTTAGGGTCAATTACTTCAAACCCTTTCCGCTACTGATTGTGGGTAATAAAAACTACGTTTCTGTTTACGACTATGAAATGGAAAATTTAAGCAGGATTTCAGCAGAAGAAAATATTTTTAATTTTTTGTTAATTGATCAGATAAATTTTGATAATCAATTCGAGGTTCTTTCTGCCAAGGAAGAGAACGGGTGTTATAAATTGGAGTTAAGTCATTTAGATTCAGGTAAAATTAGTGAAATTTTATTTAATAAACATACCCGAAATATCGAAACAATGACAATAGTTGAAGAAAATAATATAATTACATTGAATTTCAAAACAACAAAAAAAATTACTAATATAAACAATAAATTATTCATTATGCAGGATCCGGATATTTTTGGTAAACCCGAATATTTGGATAAACAGCATTTAGAAAAAAATTACCAGTAGGCATAATACCTACCTCATATTATTTACCTTCAATTTACAGATAGGGAGAATATTTGACGTTTATTGCCTTCATATGTTAGACTTCCATTTCGTGCAGTATATTTCCTAGATATCTAAAAAAATATAAATAGTAAAAAGAATAATGAATTCCAAAACAAATACATACAAGCAAAATATTAAAGGCTGGATGGTTGTAGCTTGTGGCGGTATCTTTTACATGTATCAATTCATGATCCGTGTTTCACCAAATATCATGAATAATGAACTGCTTAGCAATTTTGCACTTGATGCAGCAGGACTTGGGGTATTACTTGGAGCTTATAACTGGTCGTACTCAGCCATGCAGCTCCCTCTTGGTATTACTATAGACCGCTTCGGGCCAAGGTTATTTCTATGTATAGCAGCAACCCTTTGCGGACTATCATGCTTTATTTTTGGAAATACAACTAGCCCATTAATCGGAGGATGTGCAAGATTCTTAATGGGAATGGGATCAGCATGCGGTTTAATCGGAACTATAAAACTCGGAACATTATGGCTTGAACCAAAACATGTAGCAAAAGTTACAGGGTTAGTAATTCTTATGGGAACTGCTGGTGCTGGTCTTGGCGGTGCTCCTCTTGAGATGATCCTAAATGAGGTAGGATTTAAAAATACCATGGAATTCTTGGGGTTTATTGGCCTTATAGTTTCCATAATTATTTATTTTTTTGTTAGTAATTATCCCCCTGTTGATCATCATGAAGAACTACCTGATATTTATGCTAATAATCATCCATTTACCGATATTTTACTTTTACTTAAGACACCTCAGGCTTGGATTTTAGCTATCTACGGGATGTTGATGTACCTTCCAATTACCGTAATCGGGGTAGCATGGGGGGTATCATTCATAAGAACTACCTATCAAGTATCTGATATTAGCGCTGCTACTATAGTATCAACAATGTTTTTTGGTGCTGCTATCGGAAGCCCCTTTTTCGCTTATTTTTCGGATATTGCTAAAAACAGACGTTTACCAATGTTTTGTGGCTCTTTTGTTACCACCATTGTCTGGTTTATCGTTATTATTTTTCAAGTTCCTTATTACCTACTATACGTACTATTTTTTGTGGGAGGCTTTGCCTATACCGCAAAATGCTTAAGTTTTGCAAGTATTTGTGAAACCATGCCTTTAAAAATGAGCGGGGTATCGATAGCCTTTGTCAATGCCATAGTAATGTCTACCGGTACTATATTTTTACCTATTATTGGAGTTTTGATTGATTATCATAATAATGGACGAACACTCCTCGATGTACCTTGTTACAATGGTGAAGATTACCGATTTGCTCTTGTTATTGTTCCAATCTCTCTCCTAATTTCTTTTATTATAGTTTTCTTTATGAAAGAAACTCATCCTGATCATAAAATACCGAAAGAATATGGGTCTTTTGCTACTAATGATATTGTTTGATAGCATTTAGAGTAAGAGCAAATCAGGCTATAATAAAGGTTTTAACAGGCATTAATAAGTTATATATCGTTTATGGAAAATTTATTTACTATAAAAAGTCTCTATACATTTTATGCAGAATATCAATTATTAATAATACTTTTTATAATGGTTATTTTTTTATACCCATTTTTAATTAGCGCCAAAACTGTAGTACTACCTGGTATTAGCAAACTAATAGGGTATAAAAGCAAAAAATATGCTGAAATTCTACATAAAAAAAACCTATCTGGGCGTATTATAAAAGTATTTTTCGCATTATATCTAGAATTTTGGAGCGATCTCCTTGATCAGTCTAACTTGATAAATAACGTAATAATTAAAATAAAAGACGTTGTTATAACTACATATGTAATATTTACTATTACCTCTCTTATACTTGCTATTATAAATGCCACAGCAGATTTATATAATGTTCGAGAATTAAACAAAAAAATAGCTATTGAGCTACATACACAAATTTTAAGAATTTTTGTAGTTGTAAGCGCAATATTAGCCATTTTTTCTTTAGTTATCGGCATTTCTATTTCCTCATTATTTACTAGTTTAGGGGCAGCTGCCGCATTATTAACTTTCGTTTTTAAAGATACGCTACTTGGACTAATTGCAAGTTTACAGGTTACTTTTCAAAATATTATTCAAGTCGGTGATTGGGTAACTTTACCTCAATATAATGCAGATGGTGATATCCAAAAAATTACAATTACCGTAGTAGTAATACGTAATTTCGATAATACCTACACAACTGTTCCAACTTCCGCCTTTTTAACAACCGGTGTTAAAAATTGGCGTCCAATGTTCGAAATGGGAGGAAGACGCATCAAAAGGGCAATCAGCCTAGATATGAGTACAGTAAAAATATGTACTCAAAAAGAATTAAATGCAATCAAGAAGCTACCTTACATGCTTGAATTTGCGGCGGAAAATAAACCATTATTTAACCAGGAAAATCAAACTACTAATCTTACTACGTTTAGGCATTACATAGGCCAATATCTAAAAAATAATAAAAATATTCACCAAGAGGGGTTTACTTTCCTAATACGTACGCTTGATCCAACACCTAACGGTATACCAATAGAAATTTATGTGTTTACTAAAGATACTAAATGGCTTAATTACGAAGAAGTTCAGGCAAGTATTTTTGAGCATTTGCTGGGCATCTTGCCTATTTTTAAACTAAAAGCCTTCCAAGCCATTTCTTCGTCTCAATAACTTTTATATACCTAGCAATTTGCTAATAACATAGGTGTATAGGATATTTCTTCTCAAAAGGAAATATAAAACCTAAAAAGATATAGCAATTTTAATATTATTGCTCTCCTATATTTACCTAACAAGGCTTTCTTCCAAGCATCCGGGTTTCAATGATTTCGAACGAGTCTCGATCTATTTCCAAAAAGCCATATCTAAACACATAACCCCATGAGGTTTTGTTTTTAATAAATGATAAGATAGGAATAAGTGGCTTAATATCAACATCACAAGCATTAAGGTACTTGATATTCCTTCTATATGGTTTAAAGTCGCTTCCCATATCTACCTGATAAGGAACATCATCTATTACCTCACCTATAGCAGTAAATTTTTGGTATAACTCATTACTTTCCATCGATACCTTGGAAGAGTAATAAATTACAAAATCCCCTTTCTGGAGGCGTTTGGCCGGGCCGATCTTGCCATGACAAAATTGGCAAATTCCCAATTTAACACCATTTTCTACATGTTCTTTCGAAGCAACGCCAATCCAGAATTTAGTACTCATGAGATTCCAATTGTTATATTAGTACTCTTTGCAAAGCTTAATTATTTAACTTCAACATTTCCCAGTATTTTTCATATATCACTATTGCTTCACCGACATCCTCTTGGAATTCTCCTTGATCTTGTATATCTTTAGGTGGATATATTGTCGGATTATTCAATATTTCCTTAGGAAGTAAAGCCTTTGCAGCTTTATTGGCTGTAGCAAACCCAACAGTCTGACTAATTTCTTTAGCAATTTCCGGACGTAAAAGGAAATTAACAAACTTATAAGCGCCTTCAGCATTTTTTGCATTAGAAGGAATAGCAAAACTATCTACCCAAAGGATAACACCTTCTTTAGGATAAGCATATTTAATATCAGGATTTTCCACAGATGCTACATAAGCCTCACCATTATGATTCAGTCCTATTATAACTTCCTCGTTTATGTAGTTCAATTTAGGAGAAGCAGAGTTAAAAATTTTTACGTTAGGAACTAGCGTTTTTAGTTTTTCATAAGCTTGTTTTATATGTTCCTCATTAGTATCATTACCGCTATATCCAAGCAACTTTAGAGCCACATGAAAAACCTCTCTTACATCATCAGTAAGAAGAATCTTATGGGCGTATTTTGGATCAAATAATATATTAAAGCTATCGACTTCCTCTTTTACATATTTAGCGTTATAACAAAGAGCCGTACTTCCCCAAAAGTATGGTATACTGTACTTATTCTCTGGATCAAAAGGTTTGTTTATCAGGCTTTCATCAATATTCTTAAAGTTATCCATTTTGGATTTATCTAATTCCGTTAACAAGCCTTCATCCCTCATTTTGCTAACAAAATAGGTAGAAGGCATGACTAAATCATACCCGGATTTAGAGTTATGTAATAATTTTACTTTCGCATATAGGCTCTCATTATTATCGTAAGTGGAAAGATTCACTTTTATGCCCGTCTCTTCGGTAAATTTTTCAATTATGCTATCTGGTATATATTCTGACCAAACATATACATTAATTTCACTAACTGAGGCTGGGGCGGTAAAGTGAATTCCAAAAACTAAAAAAAACAACGTAATGTATTTTTTCATATTTTCCTCCTAAATATAAAATGAGATGTAAAAATTAAAACCAAAGTCACTGCAAAAATTACAGTACAAAGAGCATTAATCTCCGATTTAATACCCAAATGTGCCATGGAAAATAACGTTAACGGTAGAACCTCAAAATTTGGTCCGGTAACAAAAAAACTAATTACCACATCATCCAAAGATAAAGTAAATGCAAGTAACCACCCAGATATGACCGAAGGTAAAATAAGAGGTAATATAATTCTAGTAAATATAGTCCACTCACCGGCTCCGAGATCCCTTGCTGCATTTATTAGATTCTTGTTAAAAGTTTTCAAACGAGCAATAACAATAATTATTACAAATGGTAAATTAAGAGTAATATGAGCGAGTAATAAACTATAAAACCCTAAATTTAGGTTTATAAGGTTAAATAGAATAAGCAAGCTTATCCCCATTATAATATCTGGAGAAATAGCTAGTACATACACTATAGAGGAAAAAACTTTCCTACCTTTAAATCTATAACTATATAACCCTAAAGCGGATATAGTTCCTATCAAAGTAGAAATAGAAGCTGAAAGCGCCGCTACTAGGAAAGAATTTTTCGTTGAAGCCATAAGTAGGCTATTCGAATATAATTTTCTATACCACTCTAAAGTTAAACCCTGCCAACTGGTGCCATATTTTGAAGAATTAAATGAGTATACTATCAATACAATTATAGGTAAGTACAGAAATATATAAATAAATACCGGGTATAGCCTTATTAATCTGTTCATCATTATACCACTAATTGATCAGTATTTTTAGTATTCCTGGCATAAACTACCATTAATATTACTACGATAACAGTTAATACTGTACCTATTGCTGTACCGAAAGGCCAGTCTCTGGCAATTAAGAATTGATTTTTTATTAAGTTTCCTATCAGGATTTCTTTACTTCCACCAAGCAATTCAGGGATAAAAAACATTCCAAGCGTTGATAGAAAAACTAGAATACAACCTGCAGCTATTCCGGATTTAGTTAAGGGTATAATAATTTTCAATAAGATATCCATCTTGCCAGCTCCCAAATCTTGTGCTGCATTAATATAATTGCGGTCCAGTTTTTCAAACGCTGTATAAAGCGGCAATATCATAAAGGGTAGTAAGGAATATACAAGGCCAATAGTAACAGCTGCCCAATTATATAAAAGCTCTATCGGTTCATCTATTAATCCAAGAGCCATCAAAAAATTATTCAATAATCCATTAGTCCTTAGCACTATCATCATAGCATAAGTTCTGATTAAAGAACTTGTCCAAAAAGGTATTACAACCAAAATCAGCAAGAAATCTTTAATAATTATGCTTTTAATAGTTTGAGAGATTGTATACACAAATGGATAACTAAGTAGCAAGCATAAAATGGTAACATAAAGAGCTATAGCTAAACTCTTCAAAAAAACCTTAATATACATTATAGATAACAGTTTCTTGTAATTATCCAAGGTAAAGGTAAAGCTTACAAAATGTGCTTCCTCTCTTTCTAGAAAACTTGTTACTACTACTCCAATATTTGGTATCAAAACAAAAACAGTTAACCAAGCCACAATTATTAAAATTGTAAAATGTTTAAATAGGTCTCTGTTAATCATGTAGTTAGCACCTCACAACCAATAGTCCACTCCACAAAAACTTCCATTCCTATTTTGTATTCACAAATCTCGCCTTCTTTGTTTTGCAAAAGCGTTGCTGTTATTTTTTTGTCATTATCAAGAGTTATGACATAATCAAGCAGAGCTCCTCTGTACTTTGTTTGCGTAACTTTACCTTTTAACCTGGTTAGGGTTACAGAATCTTTTTCTAATGATAGTCTTAAGTTTTCCGGCCTGATTAATATTTTAATTTGCTCTCCAGCAGAAAAGTTATTTTTATTCTCTAACTGATATTTACATTTTTCTTCAACAATTACTGTTAATAAATTCTCTTTCACAGCTTCAACTTTAGCATCTAGTATATTCAATTCTCCTACAAAGCTTGCTACAAAGCTATTTACAGGGGTTTGATATATTTCCTGCGGAGAGCCAATTTGCTCTATTTTACCATTATTGATTACAATTACGGTATCAGATATAGATAAAGCTTCTTCCTGATCATGAGTTACTAATATAAAAGTAATTCCTAAATCCCTTTGCATCGACTTAAGTTCTACTTGCATTTCCTTTCTAAGCTTTTCATCAAGTGCACTAAGGGGCTCATCAAGTAATAAAATTAGTGGCTTATTAACAATAGCCCTTGCAACAGCTACTCTTTGTTGCTGGCCACCCGATAACTCTCCAGGTTTTCTGTCGGCAAATTTTTCCATTTTGATAAGTTTTAAAGAGTTGCTGACAGCATTATCAATATAATCTTGGCTTTTCTTTTTCATCCGAAGACCAAAAGCTATATTGTCGTAAACATTCATATGAGGAAACAGGCTATAATTCTGAAACACGGTATTAACTTCCCGCTTATTGGCCGGCAAATTATTTACCTTTATACCGTTAAGAAATATATCTCCATTATCTGATGACTCGAAACCGGCTATTAATTTTATAATAGTGGTTTTACCTGATCCAGAAGGGCCAAGTATTGTAATAAATTTATTATCGTAAAGAGTAAAATTGAAATTGCTTAAGATAGGTTCTGTATTAAAGCTTTTGCTTATATTTTTTAATTCAATAATGGGTTTGTTAAACTTATTCAATTCTTTAATTTCCTCGTTAAATTGTATAGATTTAGAAGATTTACTAAATATTTCATTTATGCTTTATCTAACTCCTAGAACTTAATCCCAAATACGATTCTGATAAATCAGAAGTAAGATTATAATTGATTAACTCTTCCTAGTCAATTAATAGAAATGTATAGAATTATAAATATCAGAAAAAAATTGCTTTAAAATGGTAAGGGATAAAGCGAAAAATGTTTTTATGATTTTTAGGTATTTAAAGGTAATTTTAAGCAGAAAATTTCTTTAATTTTGTTAACTTACGGATCGCTACGTTCTTTTTCAAGGGAGATAAATAGTCTAACAACAGTTTCCCTTCTAGGTGATCTGTTTCATGTTGAATAGCTCTTGCAAGCCAACCATCAGTCTCCAATTCCTTAGATTCATTATTGTAATCTAGATATTTAATTTTAACAGAAACATGACGAGATACAACTATCTTTTGATCAGGGACAGAAAGACAGGCTTCTGTAGCTTCTATCATTTCTTTGGAACAATCAGTTATAGTAGGGTTCGCCATAAATAAAGGATAAAATCCTTCTGGCCTTTCAACATCTTCTTCATCCTGCAAATCCATAACGATAATCCTTTTTGAAATACCAACCTGATTAGCAGCAAGACCTACACCTTTGTCATGGTACATGGTTTCAAGCATATTATCCATAATTTCCCTAATATTATCATCAACTAACTCAACAGATTGAGCTTTCTTTTTTAAAATAGGGTCAGGAGCAGTAATTATTTCCAAAACAGCCATAGAATAAGTAATTAAATTTCTAACTAAAAATTAACCTTATTATAATACAAATATATCCTTAGGTAAATATAGAAAATATTTTTCTAAGTTATTCAAATGGCTTGACTATCACCATAACAACAGCAATTAACATAAAAAATACGGGAACTTCATTAATAATCCTATAAAATTTTTCCGTGTGTTTATTTTCACCTTTTGCAAAATCTTTTACCCATTTTGCTTGCATTCCATGTAAAATAGTTAAAGCCAGGACTGCACCCATCTTTATATGAAACCAAATTCCAAGTGCTACAAAACCATATATATAAGCTACCAAACAGCCGAATATGTAAGTAACTATCATTGCCGGAGTCATTATTATCCTAAGTAATCTTTTCTCCATCAACTTGAAAGTTTCGTCCATCTCCCGAGTAATATTAGGTTTGCTGTGGTAAACAAATAACCTTGGCAAATAAAACATTGCTGCCATCCAAGAAATAACAGCTATAACATGAATAGCTTTATACCATAAAAAATATCTTTCCATTAGAAAACCTAAACCTTTTTATTAGCTTGCTTTACAAGGACATTTGCTATAAATATCCGGACATATTCTGTTAAAATTACTAGATGATAAACAACTAGAATCCTTATAGGAAAAAGTTAGAATCATATTTGCCAATGATTTTATAAATAGTTCATTAGTACTTAAAGTTGGTACTCTAACATAGTCTACATTATATTCAGCGGCTATATGTCTATATTCTATATCTAGTTCAACTAAAGTCTCCACGTGTTCAGAAACAAATGCTACAGGAACTATTATTAACGATTTCTTTTGCTTACCTGCTACTTTTATCTCATCTTCCGTATTAGGCTCAAGCCACTTTAATGGTCCTACTCTACTTTGATATGTAACTTTATAATCTATATTCTTAAATTTTGGAATCAGTTGCAGTTTGCTGATGATTTTAAGAACAGTCTGTTCTATCTGCCATTGATATGGATCTCCTGATTTTACTATTTTTTCTGGTAAACCATGGGCTGAAAACAGCATTCTATAATTGCTTAAATCCACTTTATCGCTAAGTTTATCCTCAATCAATTTTACATGAGAATCAATAAAGCCTTCATCTAATGGGTAACAGCAAATTGTTTTTAACTTTATTTTATCTATAAATTCTTTACTTAAATTTTTAGCAAATTCATTTAAGGAAGAAGCGGTTGTAGTAGTAGAAAATTGTGGATAAAGAGGAAGCAAGATAATTTCGTTTGGTTCGTAATTTTTGATATTTTTTACAACTTCTGCAGTCATCGGATGCCAATGGCGCATACAAATAAATAATTCAAAAGTTATATCAGAGTTTTTGATAAGCTCTTCCTTTAACGCTTTTTTTTGAGATAAAGTTTCTTCTAAAATCGGTGATTTACCACCAGTATTAGCATAAATAGTTTTAGCAAATTTCTCTCTTCTAATAGAAATCAACTTTGCTACTACAAATCTTAGCACAGAAGGCAAGGTAATAATATATTTGTCGTTAAATAAATTAAAAAGAAAAGGTTTTATAGCATTTAAACTATCTGGTCCTCCTAGATTAAAAAGAACTACGGCGACCTTTTTTTTATTTCTGGTAATTTCTGACATAATTTACTAAAAATTGGACATTCTCTACTGGGGTATTTGGTAAAATGCCATGTCCTAAGTTAAAAATAAAATTTTTATTGCTAAGAGTTGTTAAAATATCGTGGGCTTTTTTCTCAATAACTTCTTTTCCCCCTAGTAACAGAACGGGATCAAAATTTCCTTGAACAATAATATTCTCTTGCCACTTTTTAATTATATCTACTGGCACAAATTGGTCTACTCCTATAGCATCAATATTAATTTGATCTATATATTCTTGATACAAATAACCTGACCCTCGTGGAAACCCTATAATAGGTAAACCCGGGTATTTATTTTTTATTGAGTTTACAATTTTTTTTGTAGGGTTTATAACAAAATCTTCATATTCTTCTCCAGATAAAACACCAGCCCAGGAATCAAATAATTGTATTATATCTGCCCCAGCATCTATTTGGCCTACGAGATATTCAATAGTTTTCTCTGTAATTATATCGATTAATTGTATCGCTAATTTTTTCTTGTTATAAAGAAAATTTTTACTAACAGAAAAATCTTGTTTGCCTTTTCCCTCTAGCATGTAGCTAGCTACAGTCCACGGACTACCTGCAAATCCAATTAATGATTTGCTTTTGTCTAGAGACATCCGCACTTTACTTACCGTATCATATATGCAATTTACTTTTTTATCAAAATTATTATTTATATTAATCAGATCTTTATCTGATTCGAATTTTTGGAGTATAGGTCCTTCTCCTTTTTTAAAAGCAACTTTCCATCCAAAAGCATGAGGCACTACTAAAATATCTGAAAAAATTATAGCTGCGTCAAAATCAAATCTTTCTATAGGTTGAAGAGTAATTGCCTTTGCTTTTTCAGAATCATAACATAGTTCTAGAAAGTCTGTGACATTCTTTCTTATTTCCATGTATTCAGGTAAATATCTACCTGCTTGTCTCATAAACCAAATAGGAATATTATTATTTTTTCGTTGAAATGTATCTTGTAAAAGAGTCATAAAATTTTCTGCTGAATAAATTAGTAAAGATATATATTTATTATAAGTTGTTGTTGTCTAACTAATAATGTAAATTATTATTTATCCACATAATTATCAACTATTTATTCCAGAGCATAATCTTAATAGATTTATCATATTTATAAGGATATACAATTTATTCACATATGATAGTATAAGATATTTTTTTGTGGATAAATTGTCTTTATAATGTTTATATACCAATAGATTTAAGGGGTATATAATTAATCCACGATTTTATACACTAATTTAGATTTATTGATATTTATGTGGGTATTCTTTAGCTTTTAATTAGGTATTTTTGTAAACCTAAGACCTATTAGCTATATAACTTATCCACAATACAAATGTGTATTATATGAAAAAGCTTGTAGTCCACTTAGTTTCCGAGTCATCTGGTCAGACAGTAAAATATGCTGCAAAGACTGCCCTAGCTAAATTTAGTGATATAGAGGTAAAAAAATACCATTGGCCTATGACTAGAAATGAAGATTTGCTTAATGAAGCCTTAAAAAAAATATCACAAAAACCTGGTATCGTACTATATACTATTTCAAATGATACATTAAAAGACAAGTTAAAGAGATTTTGCTTAGATTCAAAAATGCCTTGTATTTCTGTGGTTAGCAAAATCGTTAATGAAATATCAGATTATTTGGGGGTTAGTACTGATGATAATATTGGTTTTAAAAATAAATTTGATGAAACTTATTTTGATAAAATAGAAGCTATAGAATACTCATTAAAGCACGACGATGGCCAAATCCTAGAGGACTTAGATGAAGCTGATATAATATTAATAGGGCCCTCTCGAACTTCTAAAACTCCAACTTCAGTTTATTTAGCATATAATGGTTTTAAAACTGCAAATATTCCTTTTGTTGGCGGTTCGGAATTTCCATCGGTTTTAAAACTGCTGAGAAAACCAATTATTTTTGGTTTTGTTATAAACCCTAGTATTCTTGTAGAGATAAGGGAAAACAGAATGCATTTATTGCAAATTAAGGAAAGTTCCGATTATACTGATATTAAAGTAATTCAAGAGGAATGCCGGGAAGTACGAAGGTTATGTTCAGTTAATAATTGGCAAGTTATAGAAGTTTCAAGACGTTCCATAGAAGAAACAGCTGCTATAATAATGAAATATTATTATGAGCATAAAAAAATGCGAGATTTAAATAAATGAAATCTATTGCTATTACAGGAAGTTTCGCTTCAGGAAAAACTTTTGTGCTAAAATATCTAGAGAAAGCAGGATATAAAACTTTTTCATGTGATGATTATGTGAGAGAACTTTATTCAGAGCCAAATATTCGAAAAGATATACTTTGCCTTTTTGATGAGAAATTATTTGAAAAGGGTTTTGATAAGAAAAAGTTAAGCCAGATCATCTATAGTGACGACAATCAACGACGAAAACTCGAACAATATATACATCCTAAAGTGAGAAAAGGAATTAATGATTTCCAAAATAAGCATCTTAATGAACCACTTATTTTTGTAGAAGTACCTCTATTATTTGAGACTGGATTTAACAGTTATTTTGATTATTCTATATGTGTTTATTGTAGTGAAGAAAGTAGAAAAAACAGAGCCACGGAGAGAGGTGATTTTTATTTAAAAATTTATAGCAAAATAAAAAATATACAATTACCTCAAGAGAAAAAGAAAAATTTGGCAAATTTCCAAATAAATACAGACTTAGATATTGAGATTCAAATTAAGGAAATTATCGCTAAGGTACAATTAGTATGAGAGAGATTATACTAGATACAGAGACTACTGGACTTGATCCAAAAGATGGTCATAAAGTTATCGAAATTGGTGGAGTGGAAATGATTAATAAGGTCATCACCGGTAACAAATTCCACTATTACATTAATCCGGAAAGAGATGTACCTCAAGACGCTTATCGAATTCATGGGATATCGAGTGAATTTCTTAAAGATAAACCTTTATTTAAGGATATTGCTAATGAATTTATTAATTTTATTCAAAATGCTAAACTGGTTATTCATAATGCTCCGTTTGATATAAAATTTCTTAATTATGAATTAACATTGTTGAACTTACCTTCTATTGAACTTGCTGGAGTTATAGACACTTTAGCAATTGCCAGAAGAACTTTTCCGGGAGCAAGAGCCAATCTAGATGCTTTATGCAAAAGATTTAAAGTTGATAATACAAATAGGCAGTTTCACGGAGCTCTTAAAGATGCTTATTTGCTATCTGAAATATACGTTGAATTATCAGGTGGAAGACAAGTTAGGTTCTCCTTAAAAGAAATGAATGGTAATATATTAAAACCCAAACAAAACATTCAATATACCGGAAAAGGTAATAAAATAGTAGTTATTCCAACTAACAGCGAGCTGAAAGAGCATAATGCTTTTCTTTCTAAGTTTATTAATTTAAAAACGATATAATATATTTAAATAGCTGAGTTTTATTTTTGTAGCTAAAAATCAACTATTAATTTGTTTTTAATAGGAATTATTCCCAATAATTTTGTTTAATAGATTTATTCATGTAGCTTAACTATAGTAAAGAAATATATTAACGGCATATAAAATGTTAATTTTTAGGTATAAATTCCTATTAGTACTTTTGTTTCAGTTGCTTATAAATTGCAGTTTGGCAGATGATAAGGTCACCCAAAAAGGCAATGAGGTAAGTAACAAAAAACCTAATCACAATTGTAGTGACAATTTAGATAAGAAAGTTTTACATGGGGGATGGTATTTATGGGAGCCTTATCAATTTAACAAACTAACAGCTGGGGGATATAACCTTGTTGGCATGGATATCGAACTCATAAAGAATATTGCTCACCTTGTTGGGGTTTCTATCGAGACTGAACCGGTTAATTGGCAACAACATCAACAAGACTTAAAAGATGGTATCCGTGATATTGCCTCGGGTGCTACGTATACCGATGCAAGAGCTGAATACGTTTATTTTTCAGTTCCATATCGCTATGAAGAAAACTCTCTCTTCATGATGAATAATAGCATTAAGGAGCTGAGTTTTGAATCTATTTCCGAGTTTTTGGCTCAAGTTAGATTGCAAAATTTCGTTTTAGGCATAACAAAAGGTTTTATTTATGCTGATCCTCAAATTAACCTGTTTATCAAAGATGAGGCTAATAATGATATAATAGTTGCTTATGAGAATGACGTATCTGCGCTGCACGGTCTTATTCACGGAGAAATAGACGGTTTTATCTCAGATAGAATTGTAGGGGCAGCGGCAATATTGACTCAGAAAGTGGATGCACATATTAAAGAGGTTCAGTTAAATATAAAAACCCCAATACATTTTATGTTTAGCAAGAAATCTGTTCCTCTTGAACTAGTAGACAGATTCAATGCTGAAATAAAAAAATTTTCCAATAGCGATGAATACAAGAAAATAGTTAAAACCTATTTATATCCGGTAATGTTAATGCAGACAATCGATTCCGAGTGGTTCTATTTCATCGGTGTAATGGGGACTATCGCATTTGCTGTTTCTGGTATCGCAATTGCCGCAAAGGAGAATGGAACTTTATTTGCTACCTTTTTATTTGCTATGTTGCCTTCTGTTGGTGGGGGGATAATGAGAGACATTATTATTAATAGAGAAGAAGTGGGAATATTTCTGACCCCTTCTTACATGTATTACATAATGATAATGGTGTTAATAGGTTTCTCAACAATAAGGCTTCTTGAATATTATAATAAAAGGGCTAGTGAAGATGAGGTGGTAGATAAATTCTGGGATAACATATTAGTCGTTGGTGACGCTCTAGGTCAAGCCTCTTTTATTGTTACGGGAGTGTCTATAGCTATTATGGCAAAAATAGAACCAATAGAACTTTGGGGACCATTTTTTGCATTTCTTACCGCTAATGGAGGAGGCATTTTGCGTGATCTGATTCGGAAGAAGCATGAAATAGTATGTTTAACAGGAACTCTTAACGCTGAGATAGGGGTGTTATGGGGACTGGCATTTAGTATTTATTTAAATATTAATTCTTATGATCCTAATCCAACGGGTATTAGAAATGCAGTGATAATTGTGGTAACAGGATGTTTCCTTACAAGGCTTGTCGCTCACTACTTTAAAATAATAAATGTTAAATTTAGATCTGATAATGAATCAATTCCAGTTGAAACAAAGCAAGATATGCAGCAACCTAAAAATAGTAATTTAACGTAATTAATGTGCCGTTTAGTAAAAGAACTAACCTTTGATTCTCCAGCCTTTATCTATTAGCTTTTCTAGCACCAAATACATTACTATATTTGATGTGATTAAAAAAACTATTCCTAAAATTATATTTCCATCAGCTTTGTTAGTAAGGCAGTATCTAAACCCATCAATCATATAAAAAAATGGATTTAACAAATTTATTTGTTGTAAAATTTGAGGTAAATCCTTTACCGAATAAAATGTACCGGATAAAAAAGATAAAGGTGTAATTAAATAGCTTGTAATAGCTGAGTGTTGATCAAAAGAATTTGCAATCATTCCAGATAATATACCAAGTTTACCCAGTAGCATACAAGATGCTAGTGTATAAAAAGCTAACAGTAATGGGTAATACAAAGTAAATTCTACAAAAGGCATTAAAGATATTGTTACTATTATTCCTACCATTAAACCTCTTAACACCGCACCGAGGGTAAAAGCAATTATTATTTCTTTACTGCCTAGTGGAGGTGTTAATATATCAGAAATATAACCTATTATTTTGCTCATTATTAAAGAGGAAGAGCTATTCCCGAAAGCGTTTTGTACTATACTCATTATGATTAAACCGTAGCCCATAAAATTGATAAATTTTATCCCGTTTATTTCATGTTTCCTAGCGCCTACTGCTAGTGCAAAGACAGCAAGGAATATAAGAGCTGAAACAGCGGGGGTTATAAGAGTTTGGTGGTATACCCTTAAAAAACGTTTTACCTCACGCAAAGTTAGGCTATAAGTGCCATACCAATTAATATCTTCCATTTTGTTGTAATAAAATTATTTTATATAAAATTTTTTAGAATTATGATATATTCCGCTTTAAAATTTATCAACTATATTCGAATCATCTTAAAGCAAACAACAATGGCTAAAAAGCTCTTTATAAAGACCTATGGGTGTCAAATGAATGTCTATGACTCTATAAAAATGAAGGAATTACTTGATCCATTTGGTTTTGAATCAACAGACGATATGAATGAAGCTGATATGGTGATTTTAAACACTTGTCATATTAGAGAAAAAGCTTCCGAAAAAATGTATTCGGAACTCGGGAGAGTAAAAAAGATAAAGGATAAAAGGTTATTGTCTAATGGAACAGATATGATAATAGCAGTAGCTGGTTGTGTTGCTCAGGCTGAGGGAGAAGAAATATTTGTTCGAGCCCCTTACGTTGATATAGTTGTTGGCCCTCAGTCTTACCATACGTTACCAGAGTTGGTAGCTAAGCTAGCAAGATCGGAAAAACATTTAATAGACCTTGATTTTATTGAAGAAGAAAAATTTGATAATTTACCTACACAGTACTCAGATCAGGGAGCAAGTGCTTTTGTCTCAATTCAAGAAGGTTGTGACAAATTCTGTACCTTTTGTGTTGTACCGTATACTAGAGGTGCAGAGTTTTCTAGAATGCCAGAAGAAGTATACCGAGAGTCAATGGTTTTAGTTGCAAAAGGTGCAAAAGAGATCCATTTACTTGGGCAAAATGTTAATGCTTACCATGGTAAGAGCTCAAATGGCGATAAAGTATTTTCTTTAGCAGATTTAATTCGCCATCTTTCAACCATTAAGAGACTGGAAAGAATTAGGTACACCACTTCGCATCCGAGGGATATGACCGACGATTTAATCAATATCCATGGTCAAGTCGATCAATTAATGCCGTTTTTGCATCTTCCTGTTCAATCTGGTTCGAATAAGATATTAAAAATGATGAATAGAAAACATAGTAGGGAAGAATATTTTGCAATTATCGATAAACTCCGAACCGCCAGGTCTGATATTGTTCTTTCATCTGATTTTATAGTCGGTTTTCCGGGGGAAACTGACGAAGATTTTGCTGATACTATGGATTTAGTAAAAAGGGTTAGATATGGTCAATGCTATTCCTTTAAATACAGCCCAAGGCCTGGAACACCGGCCGCAATCAAAGAACAGATACCAGAAGCGGTTAAAACCGAGCGCTTAATGATTTTGCAAAGTGAATTGGCAAAACAGCAATTAGAGTTTAATGAAAGTTGTGTCGGTAAAACTTTACCTGTATTGTTCCAGAAAGAAGGAAAGTATAATGACCAGATAGTGGGTAAAACTCCTTATATGCAATCTGCATATGTTGAGAATGCCGATAAATCCTTGCTTGGTAAAATTGTTAATGTAAAAATCATCAAAGCTCTTGCAACAAGTGTAGCCGGAGAATTGGTGTGAGGGTTATTGGAAGAGTAGTTTGTGTCTATAGATTAAAATTACCCCAATTAAGAAATTGATAAAAATAAAATCAATAAATTAGTGATGTTATGAAACCGGAAAAAATAAAGATAATTTTTATTGAGAATAATAAAGAAATAGAAGTTGAAGCCTCAGTTGGTTTGTCAGTTCTAGAAGTTGCCCATGAGAACAATATTGATTTGGAAGGAGCTTGTGAGGGGTCTCTTGCTTGTGCTACTTGCCACGTAATATTAGAAGAGAAAATTTACAACATTCTAGAACAACCGGCTGAAGCAGAGGAAGATATGCTTGACTTGGCTTTTGGTCTTACCCATACTTCAAGGCTAGGATGTCAGATAATTTTGACGAAAGAGCTAAATGGAATGAGAGTCAGAGTTCCTTCAGCTACTAGAAATATATCAATTTAGAAATTTTGTTGTGATACGTAAAATAGTCCTAGCTTTTGTGGCCTTATTTATAGTTACCTGGCTTGCTCTAGCGCATTTTGCAAAATCTAAGGTGATGTCATTTATTAGTAATTTCCAAACGGATAATGCCAGGATATCTTACAGTGATGCTAGTATAGCAGGTTTCCCTTTTAGTTGGAAAGTAAGATTTGCGTCACCTAAAATTACTATAATAGATCAGGATATTTCACGGGAAATATCTAGCGATTATATGGATTGTACTTTCGACTATAAGCTTGGAAAGGCCGAATTGAATTTTGGTAAAGATCTATATTATAGTAGCTCTAGTGATGACTCATTAGCAGAATATAAAATTAGCAGTGAGCAAGATATAATTGGTTTCGTTGACTTTATCGATCTACTTTATAAAATTGATTTATCAAATTCTATAAGGAAAATCGTTAAGAATATTGAGTTTGCTAACCCATATATAGCTATTTTTACTGTTAATGGCGAAGAATTATTTAACCTTTCCGGGGTTACTTTCAAACTCAGTAATAACCTTATAAACAATATAGAAAATTTTTTACTAAATTTAGCAGGTAATTACAAATCATCATTTAGCGGTCGTAACGTAAGTAGTGCAGGCCTGGTTTTAGATGCTAATTATATTGTAAATGCAGCTAATCGAGGGAGTAAAGGAGAAAATAATTTTGATCACAAAATTGAGATAACGAATGCAAAAATCAATCTTGATAACGCTTCTTGCGATTTAACAGGTTCTGTGGCACTAGCTCGTAATGACGCTCCAAAAGGAAAAATATCGGTTGAACTGGTAGATTATGAAAATTTGGTCAACATTTTAGTACCAGATGATTTTATTTTTTCAAAATCCTATGTAAAACGCTTTATTGCTAGAGCTGCAGCTATAGAATTCAGTAACGCAATAACAAATAAAGTAAATTTTGATATTGAATTTTCAGATAAAGGAATTGTTCTAGGAAATGTTAATTTACTGGAACAAAAAGGTAACTAAAATAGGGAAGGTGTTTCATGAGAACTATAGAGAGTGTATTTAGCGATAGAACATGTAGTAAATTTTCGGACAAAAAGGTTTCCAAGGAACTGCTAATACAAATTTATGATTTAGTGAAACTGGGTCCTACTTCTGCAAATGCTTGTCCTTTACGTATAGTTTTTGTGCAAAGTAATCTTGAAAAAGAGAAACTATGTAAAACAGCTATGGAAGCAAATATTGCTAAAATAAAATCAGCACCGGTTACTGCGTTATTTGCTTATGATATGAAGTTTTATGAAAAAATGGATAAATTGTATCCAACAGGCAAGTTTTTACAGGATTTATTTGCTAAATCTAGTGAAGATGTAATTGATAGGGAAAGTTTACGGAATTCTACTTTGCAAGCTGCATATTTTATAATGGTAGCAAGGAGTATGGGATTAGATTGTGGACCTATGTCTGGATTTGATCCGGTAGCACTGAATGAAACTTTTTTCAAAAACACTAATTATAGGATAAATTTTATTTGCAATTTTGGTTATAAAGACGGTGATAATCCTTATCCTAAATTACCGAGACTAGATTTTGATGAGGTTTGTAAGTTTTTGTAAACCTTTTTCCCAAGGATATACTAAATGTCTGAAATACGCCAGCATCTTAAGACCATATTAATAAGCTTTTATAGTATTTTGAAAGTTATCTTTCGTAATTGGCATATTAGAAAGGTTTTAAACTTCTCAAATTTTCTAAAACTATGCTTTTTATATAGTGTGTTTTTGATTTGGATAATTCTTTTTGAGATTGATTACTCAAAACACTTCTGGACTAATTTGGTAAAAGGTAATTTTTCAGAAAGAAAATTTTCCTTGTATAGTGTTCACGACCGAATTGGTGAAGGTATCCTATATGATCGTATAGTTATCATTGCCGATAAGCTTGGATATGATTACAGTGGGATTAAGTTTTCTGAAAGCCTAAGTCATTTTTGGCTTACCTCTCATTTTTATAAGGTAAGTACTAGCATTATAAATTATATCTTTAGGCCACAATTTAACCTAGCGGTAACCCACCATGTTAATATTTTGCCTTTTGGCTATAACATCACTTACCTAAACATGCCTTTGGATTCACTATTTTCAAGTAGTGGAAAGTTTTTAAAAGTATGGGAGCATTTAAATGATTACGATGCTTATGTTGATCTCCATAGCCTTGTTCATGGGAATAATGAGTTATTAGAAAAAATAATCCAAAAAACGGACCAAAATAAACCAATAATACCTTTGTACTTTGCAGAAGGCAAAGAAGAATATGTCGATGTTTCCATAGATAAAGCCCTAATTACAGGAACATTATGGGGATGTAATAGAGAAAGTTTAAGGTTAGTCCAAAGTTTAAAAAAGCTAGCCAATGATGGATTATTAGTTGGTATCGGTATAGAGAGATATCTTGGGTTTTTAGGTAAAGCTTATTTAGGTAAGATGGAAGATTTTGGCAATCCTCTTGAAAACTTGCGCCTTCAGCAACAAAAATACGGTATTGCTTTAATAATCCACAATCAGGAACATATGCTAGAAGGGATACCGACCTCTAGAATTGCTGAAGCTGTAACTAGTGGAGCTTTGGTAATATCTGATCAGAATTACTTCTTAAAAAAGTTTTTTGGTGATAGTGTACTCTATTATGATGCCTTTGCCAGTAGCGAGCAGATTTACGATACTATTAAATCACATATTCAATGGGCAAAAGCTAATCCAGATAAGGTACATTTAAAAACTAAACAAGCCTATCAAATTTTCATGGATAATTTTACTATCGAAAATCAGCTCGAGAAATTATTTTCTCTTACCAAGAGGTGATATGTCAAGTGCTTTAAACTTTATAGTTTAAATTAAGTATTTAAAAATACGGAAGTTAATTACTTCGTAATATTTTTACTAAGTTATATTGTGGGTCGTAAGCGTTTCCATAAATCTTATCTATCTTAGTTATTTGCTGTGGGTGTTTAAGGCCCGAATAAATTGAGCTTAAAATGGCATATATTACCTCATAAGGGTTTGCATCTGCCGAAGCTAATCGATGTTCAATTCGTTTGGGTAGGCTGTCCGGTATCCGGATCAAAGTAGTGCGGTTATTACCTCCGTAGCAAATGTGGGTTGGAGCCATAAATCTACTATCGAGCCTTTGATAATCCTCTTCTTTAGGTAGAAAAGCTGTAATTGTTAATGGTAAATAATGGCACAAAATCCTAGCATATTGTTCTGCATCATTGTCCTCAAGAAAATTTAAGTGAATGTGCATACTACTGCCATAATCATTTGTAAATGGTTTGGATTTAAAATTAGCTTCAAGGTTTAATTTTCTAGCTTCCTCCTTAACGGTTCTTTTCATTTTATTTATGATATCGGGATAAAAAGCTGTATTGGTTGAGGGTGGAATCTCAACTTCATACTGGTTATAGCCCTTTTCTTTTTTTATTTTTTGCTCTATATTCTCTTCTAATTTGGTCAATTGCCAAGTATCTGTAAGATTTATAAGATAAAATTCTAGTTCTGCTCCAAGACATGGGGTCAAATTGAATTCTCTTTTAAAGTTATTTTCAATTTTTTTTAAGATATTGTATTCTTCCTCTCTATCTGTTAATTTATTTTTAAACATATTTTAAGTGCTTATTAAAGATCATGACGGTAACAGAACTAATCAAAAATAAAGTATACTACAAAATTTTTGATAGAAGTTACCAAGGTTCAACTCATAGTTATAATATACATGCTTTTGATGATCAGATAAAAAAAGATCAAGTCCGAAGTAATATAGATAAAGTAATAAGTGATTTTGATGCCCAAAATATATTGTTATTAAACCAGGTTCATGGCAATAATATTGTTTGTACCGAGGAATTAGACCTCAAGTTAAATAATTGGCCTCAAGGTGATGCTTCGGTCACCACTGAAGAAAACATTATTTTGGCAATTCGTACCGCTGATTGTGTTCCGCTATTACTTGTTAGTGGCGAGGGGAATGTTATTGGGGCAGCCCACTGTGGGTGGCGCAGTGCTAAATTAGATATTATAAATAAATTAGCTTATAGGATGCGGCAAAAAGGTGCTGGTAATATAATAGCTGTAATAGGTCCTGCTATTGCCCAAGAATCTTATGAAGTATCGAGAGAGTTTTATGAGGATTTCGTTGATGATTCAAGTAGTTATAAGGAGCTATTTTTACCTTCAACAAAACCCGGACATTATTTATTTGACCTTCCATCATTTGTCAAAATTAAGCTTGTAGAAGCAAATATTAGCGTTATAAAACATATTAACGAGGATACATATGTAATGTCTGACAAATATCCTAGCTATCGTAGGTCTACTCATACAGGGGAAATATACAATCAAAACATATTATCTGCTATAATGATAAATAAATAAATCTTTATGTATCAATTATTTTCACCTAACTTATTTTTAAAAATTAGCAAATACCTAATACCTATTTCTGGATGCTTATTTTTAATCTCAATTCCAGTTGGATTATACTTTTCTTTATATGCTTCTCCTGAAGATTACCAGCAAAAAGAAATGGTAAGGATAATGTATGTGCATGTGCCGGCCGCATGGATGAGCCTCGGAATATATACTTTTATAGCTATTTGTAGTTTTTCTTGTTTAGTATGGAGAACAAGAATCTCATATGTTTTGGCAGTAGCTGCAGCACCAATTGGAGCAGGATTTGCCTTAATCACCCTAGTTACAGGTTCTATTTGGGGTAAACCTATTTGGGGTACGTGGTGGGTATGGGATGCCCGCCTTACATCAATGCTTGTTTTATTCTTCATTTATATTAGTTATATAGCAATCATTAATAGTGGTAATAGTTTACTTAGAGCCGAAAAACCGGCTTCAGTTATGGCTATAATAGGGTTGATTAATATACCAATAGTCAAGTTTTCGGTGGATATTTGGTACAGTTTACATCAACCTGCAAGTATCCTTAAAATAGGTGGACCTTCCATTCACCCCTCTATGCTTTTACCGCTTTTTATTATGTTTGGTTCTTTTATAATGTATTTTGTTTTTGTCCTTTTAATAAGGGCAAGAATTGTTATGTATAAAATTAAAAATAATAAATAGCTATGACTTATGTGGTAACAGATGAGTGCGTGAAATGTAAATATACGGATTGTGTAGAAGTATGCCCGGTTGATTGTTTTTATGAAGGAGAATTAATGCTGGTAATTAATCCGGATGAATGTATAGATTGCGGCGTTTGTGTTCCAGAATGTCCGATAGATGCAATTAAAGAAGAATCTCCTGATTTAATAAAATGGGTAGAAATTAATAAAGAATTATCTACAAAATGGCCCAATATTACAGCTAAAAAGCCTCCGTTACCTGATGCTGAAAATTATAAATATGAAAAAAATAAGTTTGAAAAATATATCCTCTAATTAGGATTCTTAAATAAAACCTAGATAACCTAGAATTTTGTAAAAAACATAAATAGGCATAACTCAATGTTAATTTCAGAAAAGCAGGCAAATTTAGGGCAGCAAACTACAATTTAACCCGTAGTGATTGTAAAATACCAGTAACTTACTGTTTATAATGGCTCTCTTAATAACTCCACATTTCCTCCAATTGCTGTAAGGTTAAAGCACGTTGTTCTCTCTAGCATAAATTTAAGCAAATAGTGAGGGCCACCAGCTTTAAATCCAGTACCGGATTTATTCTCACCACCAAAAGGTTGAGATTCTACTTTTGCTCCAACAATTGACCTATTAGTATAAATATTACCGGCTCTAATCCTAGACCTTAAATATTCTATTTTTTCTTCAATTCTACTATGAATACCAAAGGTTAAGCCGAAACCATAATTGTTAATTTCATTTATTATTTTGTCGATTTCTTGACTTTTATATTTTATTATGTGTAATATTGGCCCAAAGTTTTCGCCGGGAATATCATTAATTGAATTAATTTCTATAATATGAGGGTAAAAATAATTTCCGTCTTTTAAACTACCGTTTTGAGGATGAGAATAGACCTTAAAACCTGCTTTTCCCATGTAAGAAATATGGTGACCTAAATTGTCAAAAGACTTACGATCGATAACTGCCCCTATATCGTTACTGAAATCAGCAGTGTCACCGATTTTTAATATTTCAGTAGCTTCTCTAATTAGATTGCATAAATTATCATATATTTCTTCTTGAATATATAGTACTCGCAAGGCTGAACACCTTTGGCCAGCAGAATAAAATGCAGAAATAAGTACATCATCTGTTACCTGTTCAAGTAGGGCAGAACTATCAACAATCATTGCATTCTGACCGCCTGTTTCAGCAATGAATGGGACAATACCGGAGTTCCGTTCTGCAAGTGTTAAATTGATATTCTTAGCTGTGTCACAAGAGCCGGTAAATGCTACACCTGCAATTCTCTCATCTCTTAATACATAATTGCTGATATTGCTAGCAGAAGTAATTATTAATTGTAATGCCGATTTAGGTATACCCACTTTGTGTAGCACCTTAACGGCAAAATTAGCTATAACACAAGTTTGTCCCGCAGGTTTTGCTATTACTGTATTACCAGTTACTAATGCCGCAACTATTTGACCTATAAATATCGCAAGCGGGAAATTCCAGGGACTTATACAGACAAAAACTCCTCTTGGATGCATTGAAAGTATATTTCTTTCGCCAGTAGGGCCAGGAAGAACTTTATCTTGCATAATTATTTTTGCTTGATTGGCGTAATATCTACAAAAATCAATTGCTTCAATAACCTCATTTATCGCATCATGAATTGATTTTCCTCCTTCTTTGATAAGCAGGGCATATAACTCAAATTTGTTATTTTCAAGCTCATAAGCTGCCTTTTCTAAAATAGCAGCACGGCTCCTTACATCTATTTTGCTCCAGTTGTTAAATTCTTTATAAGCAGAGTCTACGGCATATTTAATTTCTTCAGGTACTGCCAGAGAAACATCTGAAAATTTTTCTGCTATTTTGGCAGGACAGAAAGATTCGTTTAAATTTTTAGATGTTATAAGTTCTCTGCCATCTATTATAGACCCAACTCTGTGGGTATTAGAAAAATAGCTAGCCACTTTTTCTTGAATATAATCGTAATTTGTTTTGTATCCTAAATCATAGCCCATAGCGTTTTTCCTCGTTGGATAAATATTTTCTGGCAAAGGAATTGAATTGCCACTATCTAATAAATTTAAAATTTTGTCATGTAAATTAAAACTAAGCTCAGGTATAGGTACTTTTGGTGAAATTACTTTACTTACAAAATTACTATTTGCTCCATTTTCTAACATTCTACGCATTAAATATGCAAGTAAATCGTCTGACTTACCAATCGGAGCATAAATTCTTACATTAGTTTTTTTTGCTAACTCAGAATGTAATACATCTCCCATACCATAAAGCTTTTGGAATTCATAAGGTTTATCTCCGGCCATTTCTATTATTGCTGCAGCAGTTAGAGCGTTATGAGTCGCAAATTGTGGGTATATGTAATCATTATTTTCTAGCATTAATCTAGCACAAGCGATGTAACTTGCATCCGTATATTCTTTTTTTGTAAATACTGGATAATGAGTTAGCCCATTTACTTGAGCGTGCTTAATCTCGCTATCCCAATATGCTCCTTTTACAAGCCTGATGGGGATTTGTTTATTAGTTTTTTTAGCCAATAAAATTATTTTTTCGAGTAGATCATAACTTCTACTTTGATAAGCTTGTACTACAAGACCAATACCGTTAAAATTTTTGAAAATAGGTTGCTCTATAACTTCACTTAAAAAAGCAAAATAAGCATCCAGTCTAAAAGATTCTTCTGCATCAAAAGTAATAGTTAAATTATTATCTTTGATTTTTTCTATTAAACCGATAATTTGCGGCATCAGTTCTTGCCTTATATCATTTAGCTTGGCGTATTCAAATCTGGGGTACAGGGCAGTCAATTTAACGGACAAATTCGGTTTTGATGCTGTATCTAAACCTTTATGATGAAGTTTAGCGATAAGATTTATAGCATTAAGATAATCTTTATAATACCTTGATGCCTGTTTTTTTGTTCTTGCTGATTCACCAAGTAGGTCAAAGGAAAATTTATATTCTGAAAAATTTTGGACTTTTTTTAAACCTGATTCCATACCTTCCGCAAATACAAATGATTTACTAAGGTACATAATTGCTTCCCTTAAAATTTTTAAAAAAACTGGCTGGCCAAATTTATCGATTAATTTAGCAACAACATTATCTGATTTAGTAATATCAATAAATTTTCCAGAAAAATATATGCCAAAAGAAGAAAAAATTGTCTTAAATGATTTTGCTCTCTTAAATAAAAATGATTCCCATGATTTATTAGATAACTTATCACGTACAAACTCCTTGCTGATTTGTAAATCCGGTATCCGAAGTAAACTTTCTGCAAGGCACATTATTGCAATACCCTCATCTGTAGAGAGGCTGAATCTATTAATAAATTCTTCAATAGAAAAATTTTTATTTTGTCTTATTATACTAATGAATGCATCAGCTTGAGCAACAATTGCTTGTTGCTCAGGGGCAGGAAATTTAATTTTAGGCAATAACTTTTTTATTACTTGCGTTTCGTCTAACAAAACTGCAGTAGTTGCTAAATCTTTGTTTTGCATAGTGATTTGCTTTTACTCTCTATATTTTTAAGTATTTCTTACGAGCGATTGTGATCGATCAACATAAAAATATAGAGCTATCAAACTAAAAACAGCACATACGATTATATAAATTGAGCCTGAACCCATATTGCCGTTTTGTACTAATGATTCCATTATATATGGAGCAGTACCACCAAAAATACTAGTAGCGGTATTATAAGAAACCGAAAGAGCTGTACTTCTGATGTTAGTTGGGTATAACTCAGCCTGTAGAGCCGGTTCTGGTCCGATATATAGCGCAGCTAAAATCGCAATGATAATTTGTGCTATAATAATAGAACTGAAATTACCAAATTCAAAAGATTCAAGTAAGAATGTGGAAGTTAAAATTATAATTACTAAGTTAATAACAAATATTTTTCTCCTGCCTATTTTATCGGAAAGCCACCCTCCTAAAATAGTTACTATTATCATAATGATATAGCATATATTAACTAAGTTACTTACCTCATCTTCGCCAAATCCTCTGTGTATTTTTAGATAAGATATCAAATATATTGATTCAACATAGAATATTACTGATCCAGTTCCGTTAATAAGAATGGAAATCAACATATCAAACCAGTGATGTTTGAAAGCAAATTTTAAAGGGTGTTGTTCTACTCTACCGTATGACTTGTTCTCAAGAAACAAAGGAGTTTCTGCTGTATGTTTCTTGATATAAATACCAGCGAAGAAAATGAATATACCAATCAAAAATGGCAATCTCCATGCCCAGGAGTTAAATTGTTCTGGGGTGAAAATCGATTTTATTAAATATGAGACTAAAGAACCAAATAGAATACCTATACAAATACTGGACATTGAAAAACTAGAGGTAAAACCTCTGTGACTTTTTTCTGTGTGTTCAATAACGAAAGATATGGATCCTGTTAATGCGCCTCCCATGGAAAGGCCCTGAAGCATTCTAACTAATATCATCATACTTGTTGCAGCTATTCCTGCGGTTTCGTAGGTAGGAAGAAAACCTATTGCAGCAGTTGGGAATGCCATACAAATAACTGATGCGCTGAGTGCCGCTCTCCGGCCAAATCTATCACCGATTACTCCAAAAAAAATACCACCTATTGGCCTCATTAAGTAACCAACGGCAAATGCCAAAAAAGCATAAAGTAAAGAAATACTTGGGTCGGTATTGGGAAAGAATTTTTGACCAATTATCGGTGCGAAATGGCCAAATAAAGCATAATCATACCATTCGAAACTATTAGCGACACTACTTGTTAAAATCAGTTTGTGTTTATTCATTCTTTTTCTCCACGTTCGCTAGTTTGTTTATTAAATTCTCTTTTTTCCGAATAAATAATGAAGAATGTTGAAGGCACTATTATTAAAGCACCGTAAATAGTTGATGTACTTGGAACTTCTCCAAATATTATATAGGCAATTATGGCGGAGGATAATAACTCAAGATATCTGTAAGGAGACACAGCTGTTGCATCTGCATAAGTAAATGCTTTGAGAATGAAAAATAGGATCAAATTACCGCCCATACCTAGAATAAATAATAATGCTAGTTCGTGCATTGTGGGCATAATCCAATTATGAAGAGCAAAAGGTAATGATATTAAAGCTGTTATAGTAGCAGAATAAAAAAGCATACTGATCATTGATTCTTTAATAACGATCCTTTTATTAAAAACATCTAGAATTGCAAAGCACACAGCAGAAGCAACAAATACAAGTACGTTAAGATTAAAATCTTGGGAATGTACATTTAGAGTTACAACAATACCAATAAAAGCAATAATTGTTACTACCCATCTTTGCCAGATGATGCGTTCACTTAAGAAAAAGATTCCAAGAATTAAAACAAAAATGGGTATAGTAAATGTGATAACAGTACCAGTAGTAATAGGCGCTATAGTTACTCCATATGTCCAGCCTGCCATTCCAAGAAATAACAAAACACCCCGAATGCAGTGAACAAAAGGTCTAATAGTTTTTAATGTGTCCATCCCATAGTAAAATATGAATGGAATTAAACTAATTGTTCCAAACATAAACCTAAAGAAAGTAACCTCATAACTGTGAAGCCTAAGACCTAGATATTTTGAAATTACATCGTTTACTGAGCTAGTAACCAAACTCAATATAAACCATGTCACACCTATTAGGTAAGAGCGTAATTTGGTATTCATAAAACTAAAATTTTTAATTCTGGAGGACCATATATTATTTGCTTTAAATAGTGAAGTGGTTTTTTTTTAATTTTAGGTAAAAGAGTTAAGTATTTGTTCATATTGGTTATTTCCTGCAACATAAAAAACACCAGTTTCGCATTAGAAAGTTAAAAATTTTGCAAGTGCAAAAGGGATTTAATAGATGGTTTATTGTCTGATAATTGATAGCTGATGAGGGCAGCAACCATATGAACAAAAGCATTTGTAACCGATCTATGTCTTGAATGCTCAAATTTGCCTAGCAATTTGATTTTGCCGAAGACTGATTCTATTAATGCTCGTTTGAGTAATAATATTTTATCAATCAAAGACATAAACTTATTTTTCATATTTTTCTTCACTTTGGTGATTATAAAGATTCCTTGTTCTAAAAGCTCTCTGAATAACTCTTGAGAGATATAGCCTCTATCGCCAAAAACCTTGCCAAACAAACCTTTAATCATAAGCTTTAATTGCGCTCTATCATCTTTATTACCGGAGCTAAACGATGCTTTGATTATGCCGCCTCTTTGATTGATCAATAAATGCAATTTTAAGCCGTAAAATCAACCTTTTGTCGTCTTGCTACGCGCTGCAATTCCTGCAAAAACTCTGTGCATAGAAATACGATAACGTTTACACACCTCAAGGCTACTTGAGTCAATAAAAGATATGCCGTCGCATTTATCCATAATAGAGTTGAGCATTAACACTAACAGTGGTAGATATGAGCTGATTAGTTTGATGAATTGGCAGTAACTAACTCCCCTAAAATCCCGCTGGTGATAAATCCAGATTTGCTTTAGATAGTAGTTTTTAAAACAGTCATAGGATGATTGCCAATATCCTATGATTATTGTTATAATCTCGCTTCTATTAAGCCTGCCCTGACAGCCTGTTTTATTATTGTTATTTGCAATCAAACCTGTCTTGTTATCTAATTCTTTTAAAAAGTCATCGACGTGGCAATATATTTCTGTAAAATCCATTTTCATAGGTTATTTCTGTTATTTTGTAAAATGAAGTAACCTATAACCTACTTGTTTACTGCTGTACACCTAACTTTCTAATGCGAAACTCGCGTTTATTAGGGTTTTGTACTGGATTTATATCAATAGCTAAGCCATAAGAATGCATGGAAATAATTTCAGAATTGGCAATTTTACGATAATTAAAACAAGAGGAATTATTATCAGCCATTGACAATTGATCATCACCATCATAATTATCTATAAGGCAAATCTTTTTTATAGGGAATCTAATTTTTAACAATTCTTCAAAAATCGAAATCACATTTTGAGCTACCTTTTCATGCACAATCATTTGTCCTGAAAGTAATTTATCCTCAAAATCATTATGCGTTACATTAAGCAACCTTAAAGATTCAATTGGTAGTTCGCATTCAGAGGTCCAGATATTCTTAGACTTCATTGAAACTGAGAAAGAATACGGTACTTGTTCTATTGAAAAAGTCATTATCTTACAAATTCTACCATGATCATTTTTGTGAGAACGAAATTAATGCTGGTCGGAAAATTTTTTATATAATGCTTCTGATAATTCATAGTTACCGAATACTTTTTGGATGTCATCACTCTCTTCTAGCGCATCTATTAATTTAAATAGCTTCGTCGCTTTTTCTTCATCCTCTATTAGCATGGTATTTTGAGCTACCCATTCAAGGCCAGACTCAATTGGGGTATCAAATATTTTTGTTAAATGTTCGAGGCATTCTGAAAATGCCTCAATATCAGTATAAATAATATACTCTGACTCATCAGATACTAAATCTTTTGCTCCTGCTTCAATTACTGCTTCCATCATTTGATCCATATTAACCAATGAAACTGGATAAACAATTTTGCCAACATGATCAAACATGAAACTTACACTACCAGATTCACCTAAATTGCCGCCATATTTAGTAAAACAGCTTCTTATATCTGATACTGTGCGGTTTCTATTATCCGTTAAGGTTTCAACAATAATTGCAATTCCTCCTGGTAAAAAACCTTCATATCTTATTTCTGTATAACCATCACCCAAAGTTGGATCAGATGCTTGAGCCAGAGCTCTATCAATTCTCTCTTTAGGTAAGTTCTGACTTCTAGCTGCAGAGATGCTATTTCTAAGGCGTGGGTTAATTGCCGGATCTATGCCCCCAATTTTAGCAGCCGTAATAATTTCTCTAACAAGTTTAGTAAAAACCTTCGCTCTTTTTTTGTCCTGAGCACCTTTTCTATGTTGAATATTTTTAAATTTGGAATGTCCTGCCATAATTAACAAATATTATTTTATAAATTTTTAATCAGGTTATTCTAAATAGAGAAAAGCAATAAGGCAATTAATATTATTTTCTCTCTTCGCATTTAGATTTTTGATCCATTTCTCTTTTAATGACTGCAGTTAATGGGAACAAAATGGGGTATGAATATGAGGAGGATGATTTTTTATATATTTTTTCATCTTGTTTATCAACATATCACGTTTTATTTTAGATAAATAATCCAAAAATATTTTTCCATCCAGATAATCTATTTCGTGTTGGATAACTGTTGATAAAAAATTATCAGCTTCTAATATTTGCTGATTACCATTATAATCCAGATATTTTACTTTAATGTGTTTAGGTCTAGTAATTTTAGCTGAGATTCCAGGAAAACTTAAGGATGCTTCTTCAAAAACCTGAGTTTCTTTTGAGAATTCTATAATTTCAGGATTAACCATGGAATAAGTAAGAAGCTTATCGCTCTCCCACATATGGATCACTACTATGCGTTCTAGAAGTCCTACCATATTAGCACCAAGACCTCTTCCATTTTCAATGTGCAGCACTTCGAACATCTGATCAATGAGTGCCCGTACACGATCATTAACTACTTCAACAGGTAATGCCTTTTTTCTGAAAATAGCATTGGGAGCGTAAACTAATTGCAGTTTTTGCATATATTAATAATCCTAACTTTCAGCCCCGTGGCAATGTTTATATTTTTTTCCAGAACCGCACGGGCATAGCTCATTTCTTGAAATTTTACCCCAAGTTTCTGGATTAGAGGGATCTCTATCTTCTGGATTTACATAGGATTTAAAAGGCATAACTTTTGTTTCGGCGTTAATTCCTGGATTATATTTTTCCAAAGCTGGATCAACTCTACTTTTATTCATTTCCTGTAATTCCTTATTAGCAAGTAACATAGACTGGCGGTTCAAATGTTCGGTATCAATATGTAAGAAACATAGCCTTTGAATATACAGTTCTCTTAGATGATCAAGCATTTGCTCAAATAAATTAAAAGCTTCTCTCTTATATTCATTCAAAGGGTCTTTCTGCCCATATGCCCTGAGAGAAATACCTTGCCTTAAATAATCGAGATTATGTAAATGTTCTTTCCATACTTGATCAAGGGTAGTAAGCAAAATGTATCGTGAAGCGTCTCTCATTATTTCACTTGTATATTCTTGCTCCTTCTGTGTAAATAAATTACTAACAAGTTCTGTTATAACCTTCGTAATTTCTGCTTCACTGCCTTCAACTTCATTAATTTTTTCGGGAAGAAGTTCTATTGCAAATGTTCTGTGAATCTCAGCACTTAAATCATTTATCGGCCAATCTTCCCTGTAAGATCCAGGGGGTATATATCTTTGAACAACATCTGCAACTAATTGCTCTGTCATATTAAGTCTAAACTCAGTTATATCCTCGGAGGAAATAATTTCATTTCTTTGCTCATAAATAATTTTGCGCTGGTCGTTCATTACGTCGTCAAAGCGTAGTAAATTTTTTCTTATTTCATAATTGTGTGATTCAACTTTTTGCTGGGCCTTTTCCAGCGAACGGCTGATCATGGGATGTCCAATGGCTTCACCGTCTTTTAACCCTAAGGTCCTAAGAACATTAGAAATACGATCAGAAGCAAAAATTCTCATTAAATCATCTTCTAGTGATAAAAAGAATCTAGTAGTTCCTGGGTCTCCCTGCCTTCCAGCTCTACCTCTAAGCTGATTATCAATTCTTCTGCTTTCATGTCTTTCTGTCCCTATTACATAAAGCCCTCCAGCCGCAATCACCAGTTCTTTTTCTCGTGCTACCTCTTCTTTTATCTTGGTTGCCTCTAGTTCTTGCTGTTCCGGATTTAGGCTTTTCTCGGCTAACTCCTTAATTATCATCTCCGGATTACCGCCAAGCATAATATCAGTGCCACGACCTGCCATATTAGTTGCAATAGTTACAGCTCCAAATCGCCCTGCTTGGGCGATTATGTAGGCTTCTTGTTCATGCATTTTTGCATTTAATACTTTATGTTTTATATTATTCTTAGTTAATTCTTTGGAAATTTCTTCTGATTTCTCGATGCTTATAGTACCAACTAGAACAGGTTGTTGCCTTTTGTAGCAATCTTTTATAAGATTCATTATGGCATTATATTTTTCCTTTTTAGTGCCATAAATTTCATCCTCCAGATCCTTCCTTGTAACTTTATTATGAGTCGGTACGGATATTACTTCCAAGTTATATATATCCTTAAGCTCTCCGGCCTCTGTCATGGCTGTTCCGGTCATTCCAGATAATTTGGGATACATTCTAAAATAATTCTGAAATGTAACAGAAGCTAAAGTCTGGTTTTCATTTTGAATCGGTACTTGTTCTTTGGCCTCTATCGCTTGATGTAGACCGTCTGAGTATCTTCTACCGTCCATTACCCTGCCGGTAAATTCATCTATTATCATGATTTTTCTGTCTTTGATAATATAGTCTACGTCACGAGAAAAAATGTAATGAGCACGTAAAGATTGATTAATGTAATGTACTAAACTTAAGTTATCAAAATCGTATAAGCTAGAGTGCTGATTAATAAGTTCTTTTTCTGCTAACATTAATTCAATTTTGTTGATACCTTCTTCTGTTAAATTAACAGTTTTCACTTTTTCATCTTTTTCATAATCAGAAGGAGTTAACAGTTTGATAAGCTTATCAATTTTACCATATAATTCAGAACGGTCATCAACTGGTCCCGAAATGATCAAGGGAGTTCTTGCTTCATCTATTAATATGGAGTCAACTTCATCTATAATCGCATAATTAAAGGGACGTTGAACTTTTGATTTTTGAGTAAATTTCATATTATCGCGAAGATAATCAAAGCCAAGTTCGTTATTAGTAGCGTAAATGATATCACAATCATAAGCTGCTTTTCTTTCAGAATCGCTCATATCGCCTACAACTGCGCTAACAGTAAGACCTAAAAATCTGAATATCTCTCCCATCCATTCGGCATCACGTTTTGCAAGGTAATCGTTTACCGTTACTATATGTACGCCCTTACCAGGGAGAGCATTTAAATAAGCCGGCAAAGTTGCAGCTAAAGTCTTACCTTCACCAGTGCGCATTTCAGCAATAGCTCCTTTATGAATTATTAGACCGCCCATTAACTGAACGTCATAATGCCTTTGCCCGCTAACTCTTCGAGATGCTTCTCTAACTACCGCAAACGCTTCATAACATATGTCATCAAGTGTTTTTCCATCAGCAAGTTTTTGTTTAAATTCACTAGTTTTCGCTTTTAATTCCTCATCTGTTAAGTTTTTGATAGAATTTTCAAAAGCATTAATTTTGTGAATTTCTTTTTGAAGTCTTTTTATTATACGATCATTAGCCGTGCCAAAAATTTTGGTAAGTATGGAAAACATTTGCTTCTTAATCTATTTGGTTTGCGGATTGTTACTTTTATCTAAAATATTCAGTTTTATTAATTTATCAAACAAATTGTAAATAGCAATTGACTTTAATGCGTCAAGCTTTTAGAAACAAATATTAAGTTATTTAATTAAATTAAGCAGTATTTATTATGAAAAGATTAGCAATAATATTTCTATCAGCAACTTTGCTAAGTTCGCCGGCATTAGCAGAAGACAATAAAGTAATTGCCACTTACATCGACGGGGATGTAACAGAAGCTCAGGTAATGCAGCAGTTTAAGCCAGTACTTGAAATGCAACCGGAAAATAAGGGGAAGAGTTTTTCCCAGCTTGATAAAAATATTCAAGAACTTTTAGTTAAAGGCTATATTAATTCCAAATTACTTGAAAAAGAAGCTGATAAGCTAAAAATCCGTGATTCCCAGGAATTTAAGAATAAAATTAAAGGAATTGAAACGCAAATGATTCAACAAGAGGTACTAGAACGCTTAATTAAAGACAAAATTACTGATAAAATGGTGGATGACGAATATAAAGCTTTAGTAGCTAGTCTCAAAGGTCAAGAAGAAGTGAAAACAAGCCATATTTTAGTAGATACTGAGGAACAGGCGAAAGAAATAAAGAAAAAACTTAATAAGGGATCTAATTTTGCTGATCTAGTAAAAGAATTTTCCAAAGATGAAGGCTCAAAAGCTAATGGCGGAGAAATTGGTTATGTCCTTAAAGGTCAATTAGTGCCTGAATATGAAGGTAAAGCTTTTACTCTGAAAAAAAATGAAGTTTCTGATCCTGTAAAAACTCAGTTCGGTTGGCATCTTATTAAGATGTTAGACAAAAGAGCTGTTCAAGTACCTACTAAAGAACAGGCAGAACAATCGATCAGAAACAAATTGTCTAAAGATATCGTTGAAAAATATTTTACCGATCTGGCAGAAAAGGCAAAAATTGAATTAAAACTCTAATCGTATTAATAAACTTTTACTAAAATTAAGTCCATGTTTTAGGGCTTAATTTATCTGAGTCGGGTTTCTTGTTGGCTAAGAATCCAACTGAATCGGCTCTTTAAGACCAAGACTACTTTGATGTAATAATGCAACAGTATCTTAACAAGATTCAAAATATCTGTTTATTATTTTTAAATATACTTGATAGGTTTTATAAATTTAGTAAACTGCGAGAGGGAATTTACACTAAGAATCTTGATAAAGCTTTTTTTAACCAGGTATTTAGTGTTTTTGACAATTAAGTAACTATTAGGAGATTATTATGAAAAAAATTCTTTTAGCAGCAGCTACTGTTGCGACTCTTGCTTCTTCTTGTGCTTATGCAGCAGAAGATACATTCTACGTAAAAGGCCAGGTTGGTTGGGACAAATTAAATAAAATTAAAGGTCTGAAATCAAAAAACAATGTGTTTTTAGGTTTAGGTGTTGGTTATTATGTAATGGATAATGTACGTGCTGATCTAACATGGGATCACTACTTTGATCCAAAACATAAAGGTACTCTTTCTATTCAGGGTGTAAACTTATCTAACACAAAATTAAAATCAAAAGCTGATACTCTTATGATTAACGGTTTTGTAGACTTATTTGATGTAAGCGTAGCTAAAGTATTTGCTGGTGCCGGTGTCGGTATGTCAATGATTAAAGGTAAAATTAGCGTGCCTGCTCAAACTGTTAACGGGGTTGCTGTGCCTGCTCTATCAGGCTCATCTAAAAAGAAAAATAACTTTGCTTATGCTGTGCATTTAGGTGCTGCTACAGAATTTGCACCTGGCGTAAATGGCGAATTAACCTATAGCTATAGAGATATGGGTAAATTCAAGAAAGCTAAAGATAGTAACGTGTCATTTTCTGCGCTTAAAGGTCACCACGTTGCAGCTGGTGTAAGATTTGATCTCTAATACTCTTTTTAGAGAAAAAACTTTATTTCTTATAAAGCTTAAGGCCTAGGGTAAAAACCTCTAGGTCTTTTTTTATTTGAAAAAATAGAATTCAGGAAATATTCTTTGTACAAAGATCAACTTAACAATTGGGTTAGTTTAATGATAATCCGTTACTATTATCTAGTAGCTACCTTAAAGGTTTATCTTTGCTACCATCGGCTTTTCCGTCTAATTAAATCTACTATAGTGGCTTTAATAATCAGTTTTTTTCTTTTGATTTAAAACTTATTAGGGTTTTTATAGAGAAATTTACTTCATGTAATTAAAATATCGTATATAGTTTAGCAAACATTTTACAACAACTTATAAAAGCCATGACGAGTGATAAGCTTTTAAATATCCTCTTTTTGTGTATATTGCTAATATATATATGTTATATGTTTTTTACCAGACCACGGGTAGGTTATATAAAAAATATAATATTGTGGCTTGGCATTTTCTGTTTATTAATACTGGTTTATGCTTTTAGATTCGAACTTAGTTCAATAAAAGAAAGGGTAATTGCGGTACTCGTACCTTCTTATAGCTGGACAAACAACAGTGGCCAACTGGTTATCGCCAGATCAAGTAACGGACATTTCTATTTAGATGCATTAGGAAGCAAAAAGCAAGTAATTCATTTTTTAGTAGATACTGGAGCAAGCGACGTGGCATTAACTAGAGAAGATGCAATTAAGCTTGGATTCAAACTTGATACGTTAAATTATACAAGAAAGTATAATACGGCAAATGGCATTAGTTATGCTGCCCCTGTGGTAATAAAAGAACTTATAATTCACAAAAAAACTTTCTATAACGTTGAAGCCCATGTGGCTTCAGAAGGTCTAGATATTTCACTCCTTGGTATGTCGTTAATTGAAGATTTTGCTAATTTTAAAATTACTAAAGACATGTTAATTTTAGAATATTGACCTTTTAAAGTTCTGCCACTTCTGTCCCAAAATTTCTTATGGAACGAATTACCACCTTATTTTAGGCATAATTATCGCACTAAATATACAAATAAGCTTACAGGCAGACACCTTCATTCCTTAGTCCTGCTATATACCTTTTGTAGTTTATGGCATGTACTAATTACTTAAAAATGAAGAATGGTGCGCCCTAGTGTGCCGTTTTCGACAAATTTACGATTTTCGTAATTTAATTATTGGAATACAAATAGGTGAGTAACGAAAGATAAATCATAATATATTATCTGAGGAAAATTATACAATCAGGACTTCCGCAAACCATCGTTCAGGGTGCGTTTGTATTATAACCTTTTGCGGAGCAATAGTTGTTAGGTAGTTAATTAAGTCGTTAGTAGTTTTTAAATTATGATTTATTTTATTATTAATAACTATATCTCGCAAATTAGTTTTTGTTGCTCCCCATTGTCTCCCAATATCAGTGGGATATTCAACCTTACTATAATCTATAGATAAATATGGCTCAGCTAGAATATTATAATTTTTTATTGAATGATGCTTCCACATAGTTCTATTATCATATTTCGATAAAGGAGACCCCATGCATACATACGGTATCTATGGGAGCAATTTGCCTAAA
Source organism: Candidatus Megaera endosymbiont of Mesostigma viride (assembly GCA_020410825.1). GTDB lineage: Bacteria > Pseudomonadota > Alphaproteobacteria > Rickettsiales > Rickettsiaceae > Megaera > Megaera polyxenophila. Next base: position 1,067,324 of record CP084576.1, on the reverse strand, counting down.
TGCTTCTAACTCTTCCTTAAAAATAGAATGCGCTAATGTAACGTCGCCTCGTGCTTTAGCTAAAGTTTTATAATGATATCCAATTTCATGCCCATATTCAGCAATTTGTTGGATAATATCCTCTTTATAAGTAGATTTTATATAGCGAAAATAGTAAGTAGACTGTACCCCTAGGTACTCTAGTTCTGCCATTTTTAATGCATTTACTGGTAACCTATCAACATCATGCCTTAAGCATACTACTTTACCAGATAACTTTGCTTGGCTACTATATAAAAAAAATCTTTGAACGTACAAAAACAGTATAATTTTTATCTTTTAATGTACGTAACAATTCTGTATACTAGTTAAGGGTAAAATCAAGCATTTTTAAAATTATTGTATTGTGAAAATTTGAACTGCTTTTTACTTGTTGTGCGCCAGGTATACTAGTCCACCCCTGCGCCAGATGAGAAGTCCACTATATACTAACTTTTTTGTATCATATTGTCATCCTCCATTTTAAATTTTGGCGTAAAGTTTTTTCGGTAAGAATCACCCTCTAATACTACTCTATACGAATTATTAACTATTCTATCCAAAGCAGCGTTAGCCATAACAGGATCAAAAAATATTTCCGCCCATGTTTCAATTTTCCTATTTGTGGTAATGATCAGACTAGCATTTATATGCACGGCCGCTATTAAATCATATAAATCAGATGATTGTTCCGCTGATAAGGTTTTTAGGCCAAAATCATCTAAGATCAATAAATCAACTTTTGTATAACGCTTAAAAATAGCGTCATAAGTAAAATCAGCTCTAGAACGGTAAAATTCGTTAAGCAACTCGTTGCTCCTTATAAACTTTACCTTTTTATTACGTTGGCAAGCCAACATTCCAAGAGCTTGAGATAAGTGCGTTTTACCGGTACCTACCGGTCCCATAATAATTACGTGATTCTTTTCCTTAATAAATTTTGCTGTCATTAAATCATTAATTGCATGTCTAATTTTCAGTGAATAACGTTTTAAATCAAAGCCTTCAAATGTTTTTGTTTCTTCAAATTTTGCTTGGGTAACTCTTCTCTGTAGAGAGCTTTGGTTTCTATTATCCAACTCGTCCTGGAATAACATTAAAAGTAATTCTTCGTATGACATTGTTGCATCCCTTGCTTGTCTTAATCTACTCTCCAAGCTATCGGATATACCTAATAACCTTAGTTGCTGTACTAAATTATCAAGTTGCAAGTTATGCATAATTGACCTCCATATCAGAACTATATTCTTTAGGATCTCTAATATAAGCATTAGCCGTAATATTCTTTACTTTACCGCCTTCAATATTAGGAATAGAGTACTGATCCAGTTTATTTTTTAAAATATTGGATATAGCCTCATAAGTATAATTATCATAAGACACAGCTCGCAAACATGCAGCTTCTAGTCTGTCATTACCGTATGTCTGGGATAATCTTAAAATACCTTGAACTTTACGTACAGATATTCTACCGCCTGATGCAAGAATTCTACTTATTACCTGGTGTGTAGAATTACCTATATCTTTAGCACAACTTAAACATTTCTCTGGGTTATTCTCTAAATAATATAAAGCAGATTTTGGGTAATCTTTTTCGTCGGTAATCCATTGACCTTTATTATAATTCCTCGGATGGGTTTTTATGATTTGATGTTTATAGTAAGCCGTAACAGCCTTTATCCCCACTCGAACACTAACTTCTTCTCCTATATATTTTGTCGGTACCGAATAAAAATTACCTTTGACTACAAAATGGTGATCTTTTTGTACCCTGCATCTAGTCCAAATCGGCATATCAAAAATACCTGAAGGTATAGGAAGTAAACATTCCTTTTCTTCCAATAAAAATGTATCAATTGGCTTCGATCCTGTTGTAGTACATACTCTATGTGATATTTCATTTTTACACCACTTGATAGCTTCAATATTCGCCTCTATAATATTGCTATATGATTTACCGGCTATAAGTTGCTCTCTAACTATCCTAATAGAGCGTTCCACTTTGCCTTTATGCTCCGGCTTAAAAACTTTAGTCGGGTCTATTGTAAAACCATAAAACCTTGATAATTCTGAATAAGTCTCATTTAAAGTAGGGTCATAAATATCAGGTTTAATGACCCCGGCTTTTAAATTATCCAATATTACCCTACTCGGTACACCACCAAAAAAGTTGAAAGCATTTACATGGAGCTGAGCCCAACTAACCTGGTCCTGTGAAAAAGCAAACTCTACGTAACGATAACGACTATGGGACAGCGTCATTACAAAAGCATAAAGTTTTCTATTTTTACCATTAACATCCTGCATCTTGCCAATATAACCAAAATCTACCTGAGCTTCTTGACCTGGTTCAGTCTTTATATGAATAGTATTCTTGGGTAGCTTAGGAAAAGCTTTTTGAATATATCGGTTAATACTCCGATTACTTACTTTGACGCCTTCTGCTAATAGTAAACGCCGAATTTGGGTGTGGGTTATACTTCTTTGTTTTAGCCAGTTCCCTATTGCCTCATTATATTCTGCAAGAATTATCATTGCAGATGCTCTATGTATAGGTTCGTTCTTATATAATTTTTCTTCAACCTTGATCGCTATCCTGTTTAATTCAGAGTCACTAGCTAAAATACTGAGATTTTCTTGTTTTGCTAACTCAATATATTTTCTTATTGTATCCCTGGATAGATCAAATGATCTAGCTATCTGTCTTTGGCTATTACCTTTGATGTGCTGGTACAGCACTTCTCTAATTGTTGACATACTATATTTCCTCATTCAATTTAATTTAAACTCTAATTTAATTAACAATAAGTTATTAAATTAGCATTGTTTTCTTCTTTTGAAAGTGGACTTCTCACCTGGCGCAGGGGTGGACTAGTATGCTTGGCGCAGTTCCTTTTTTAGTGGCCTAAAATACCTGGCGCACAACATTACTACAATTTACTTAACATAAATTGTTTATCCAATTAGTTTCTGGTTTAGGAATTTCAAGCTGGTCAAAGAAAATCTGGGACATATTTTTATCAAAATGCTGCCCGGTATGTACAATAATCTCGTTTAAAAGGCTATTATTTAACACTTTTATTGCGTTTGAGACCCACGGCCGCTTTAATAAATTGTGGCCTCGCATCAATAACAGTTATTATTTTCATAGTGTTATTTGTTCAAAGTGACAACAATCTCATTTAACCTATTTACAATATACTGTTGATGTACTTTACTAAGATATGGATGCATAGGAATACTTAAAACATTTTCAGCTAAGTACTCACATACTTTTAAGCCGTCTTTTTCAGCTATAGGGTAGCGGTTATACGCTTTTTGTAAGTGCAAAGGCTTGATGTAATAAACAGAAGTTGGTATACCCACTTCTTTACACTTCAACATTAACTCAGACCTATCAATATTTTCTGGAAGGACCATAGTGTATTGAGCCCAAACAGAAGTTGCACCTTCAATAACTTGAGGTTTTTTTAGTATATCAGTAATATTATCATTGTAATATTTAGCTATTTTTTGTCGGGCAGCAATTTCGTTTTCAAATATTTTAAGCTTTTCAATAAGTATAGCAGCTTGGATAGTATCCAAGCGACCATTTATACCTATCATCACGTTATCGTATTTGTCTGATCCTTTCCCATGTATCTTTAAGCTTCTTAGTTTGGTTGCTAATTCATCGTTGTTAGTAAATACCGCTCCCCCATCGCCGTAACACCCAAGTGGTTTAGCAGGAAAAAAACTGGTGGTAGTTATATCTCCGATATTTCCTACTCTACGGTTTTTATAATAAGCCCCAAAAGCTTGGGCTCCATCTGCCATAACCCAAAGGTTATGCTCTTTAGCTATAACTGCGATGCTATCATAATCAGCAGGCTGGCCGAACAAGTCTACTGGAATAATACACACAGGCCTTAACCCAAGACTTTTCGAAAGTTCTACCCCTTTATTCAAACTTTCAACATTTATATTATAAGTTTCTGGGAGGACATCAATAAAAATTGGAGTAGCTCCGACTAAAGCTACTACTTCAGCGGTAGAAGCAAAAGTAAAGCTAGGAACAAACACTGCATCACCTGGACCTACTCCAAAAGCCATTAAACCGAGAGCTAAAGCATCAGTTCCATCAGAACAAGTAATTGAATGTTTAACCCCACAAAAAGAGGAAAGGTCTTTCTCAAGTTCTGCTACTTCAGGACCCATTATATATGTGCCGTGATCTAAAACCTTTTTTATAGCTTCATCTATTTGAAGCCTAATTTTTTTCTGTTGCTCTTGTAGATCAATAAAATTGATTATAGGTATTTCAACGCCGTTTTCAGATAAATTATGCTTTGACCACATTACTTCCCTCAAGATTTTTATTTTTGAATATGTTTCTTGTATCAATTATAAGGTTAGAATTCTCTATAACCGTTTTATAATCTACAGAATCATGATCCGTACATACAACTATTGCATCATGAGACTTTATAGCTTCAATAGTTAGTGATATTGATTTCATTCCTACTAACCGAGGATATTCACTATCATGATCTATAGTACTAATTAATGGATCATAATAATCTACTTCTGCTTTGTTATCTAAAAGATCTTGTATAATTTTTAACGAAGGGCTCTCTCTCAAATCATCTACATTCTTTTTATACGCAACTCCTATAACTAGAATTTTACTATTCCTTAGTCCTTTACCGAAACGAAGATCCATTTCTTTACGAAGTTTCTCTATAACATAATCACCCATTTGTTTGTTAATGTTTCCACTTAACTCCACAAGTTGCGTAGGTATCCCAAATTCTCTGGCTCTCCATGTTAAATAAAAAGGATCAATAGGTATGCAATGGCCCCCCACCCCAGGACCAGGATAAAAAGGCATATAACCAAAAGGTTTAGTTTTTGCTGCATCTATAACTTCCCATATATCTATATCCATTTTAGAAAATATGCACTTTAATTCATTTACCAAAGCAATATTTACAAAACGAAAAATATTTTCTGTTAGTTTAACAGCTTCTGCAGTAGCAGAAGTACTAACTTCAGCAACTGCAGTGATTATTTGCTTGTAGAAAATAATAGCTAGTTCTCTAGAATCATGGTCATCTGCACCTACAACCTTTGGTATCGTCGAAGTATTATATGCAACATTACCAGGATCTTCGCGTTCAGGAGAATAAGCGAGATATATATCTTTCCCTATTTTTAAGCCACTTTCTTCAAGCATAGGAGATAATAACCCTTGTGTAGTACCTGGATAAGTAGTTGATTCTAATATAATTAATTGCCCTTTTCTAAGCTGGAACGCTATTGTTCTAGTTGCAGAAGAAACATAATTCATATCAGGTTCTCTATTTTTCGTAAGCGGAGTCGGAACACATATAAGTATTACATCCATTTTAGCAATCTCCTTCTCATTAGTAGTCGGGAAGAATTTTGAACTCTCATTTAACGATATTATGTCTTCATTACTTAACGTTTTTATGTATGTCAGACCGGCGTTTAATTTTTCTATTCTCTTTATGTTCTTGTCAAAACCAATACAATTATAACCTTGATTAACTACTGCACGGGCTAATGGCAGGCCTACATAGCCCAGGCCCATTATACCTATGGTACATTCTTTACTGATTATAGCTTGGGCTAACTCATGTTTCTGATGAGCACTTTCAACCACTTTTGTTTCTTTAGATTCCATATTGTTTTTTATTAGCTTATAAAAATGAATTGTATTTATTTAAGATATTACTTCTTCAAGTTCATTGTCGGAATTTAATCTGTATTTTCTGTTCTCAAGAGGGCATAAGAGATCTTCTCCTAATCTATTTCCTGAGTGGCTCATCCATCCGATTTGGCGCGCAGGGTTACCTACAACTAAAGCATGGGGTTTAACATTCTTTGTCACAACAGCACCCGCTCCAACAAAACTATATTTTCCTAATTCTACACCACAAACTATTGTAGCATTTGCTCCTATGGTAACCCCTTTTCTAACGTAAGTTTTTCTAAATTCATCCTTGCGTTCTATTTCAGATCTAGGGTTATTTACATTGGTAAAAACGCAAGATGGCCCGCAAAATACACCATCTTCTAAAACCACGCCGTTATATAAACTGACATTATTTTGGATCTTACAGCGGTTACCCACTATAACATCCGGGCCTATCATAACATTTTGTCCAATAACGCAATTTTCTCCAATTTTCGTACCTTTAAGTATATGGGAAAAATGCCATATTTTTGTACCTGCACCTACCACGCAGCCACTATCGACAATTGCAGTCTCGTGGACAAAATAACTATTGTACTTTAATTCTAAATTAACCGAACCCTTTTTTTTTAAAGAAATTTCAGCTGCGTCTAAAACTCTTAAAACTTTTAATCCTTCTTCACCAGAAGTTAGAGGATTTTTATTTTCTATAATCGAATTTAAAAAATGCTGGCATTCGTTTCTTAAAGGCTCTACTTCAGTTAACTCAACAGTAATAGGATTAGATTTTTCTATAACAGGAAAGCTATTTTCCCACTTAACTTTATGATTATATAGTTGCAGTTTCTTATCCCATGGCAGGCAATCATCAAAAACTGCAATAGATTTGTCTCCGATAACTACAAATCTTTGTTCTTTATAAGGGTGAAACCATGAAGCGAATACGTGAGCCTTAAGACCGTTCTTGAATAATAAGTGCAACGTTGCTGTATCTTCTATTTCTTTATCAAAAAAAGAAGAACCGGAAGACCAAACCTGGGCAGGTTCACTATCAACAATACCTAGCACCATTGATATATCGTGTGGAGCGAAGCTCCAGAGAACATTTTCTTCTGTTCTTATTTTTCCTAGACTAAGCCTATTAGAATATATGTATTGTAATTTCCCTAATTTATTTTCTGAAACCAGTTGTTTTAATTTTTGATAAGCAGAGTGGTATTGCAAAAGATGACCTACCATTAGCTTTTTATTGACTTTATTTGCTATTAAACAAAGCTCTTCTGCATCTTTTACACTTATTGCAATCGGTTTTTCCACAAATACATGTTTACCTGCGAGTAGTGATTGTTTTACATGCTCAGCATGCTTAGATGCGGGTGAAGCTATTACTACTGCATCTACATTACTTTCGATAACTTCATTAAACGTTAACGCTTTAACATTATAAGCTTCAGCCATTTCTTTAGCGGCCACTTTTTGTTCATCGCAAACAGCTTCCAAAACCGCTAGTTCGAAGAAGTTCCGTACTAAATTTTTTCCCCAATAACCGCAGCCGATAACCGCAACTCTAACATCCCTTCCCATACATATTTTTCTATAGAATTAAATTGCAAACCTGCTTTACGACCTTAATCAGATTTAGTATTTTTTAGAAACATTACAAAGAAGATATATATATTATAATACTAATTCTTACAAGTTATTATTTCTAATTTAAAATTAGACGTTAATAGCAATCCTATACCAAATTGATAATCATTTTTAAATGAATTTCGGGGCATGTAAGATACTGAGAAATAGCTATTATCGGGTAAGTTACTGGTTATAGGCCTTCTAAGCATAATTATTTCCATATTCAAGCCTAGCTTTTTTAGAAGGTACTTTTCCTTGGCAATAAGATCTACCTGGATTAACAAAAAGAGATTTCATAGCTTCTCGTCCCAGAAGCATTCTATAACGCATTATATCGCGTTTTGTAAGTGTTATGTCGATATCCCAATAATGATTACCTATTTTTATCGGCGATCTAATAACTACACGTTCTTCTTTATGGCCATTTGAGCTTCTAACTACCCGGCTATCGATAACTTCAGCTATGGCACACCTTGTAATACTTTCGTTCTTTTGCAAAGGATGAATTACAAATTTAGCGTATTTTTTGTTGCTCATTTCTAAAATTTCTAAATCATAAGCGTGAAGAGCCGAAGTTTTTGCTCCTGTATCAATTTTTACTTTTATCAAAGGAGTATTTAACATTGGCAGAGAGGCCCATTCCCTCCAACCTACCAGCAACGATTCTTTAGTTAGCATTATTCTAATTCCTCCTCGAAATATAGCACCTCTTCAGCAACAGCTCTTATATTATCAAATGTTGCTACGTGGAATAACGCATCCCCGTTGCTAACAAGAGGCATCATCGTAATACCAATAATAATTCCGGTTTTTTTCGCTTTAACATAGGTTTTTTCCGTGCCAAACGGATTTGAAATTATCCCGAGTATTTGATCTTTATTTACTTTATTACCAATTTTTTTCTTCACTTGCAGACTTCCACTAATTGGAGCTCGAATCCAATGGCTAGATTCAGCCCTAAACACTTCCCTGGATTTTGGTAGTCTTGACCTAACTGATTTTTTTTCAATCATACCAATTTCACACATAACGGCAATAATTCCGTTTTCCGCTGAAGAAATTATTTTCTCGTCATATCTTAAGGCTTCTCCCCCCTCAAATAGCAAAATATTTATCCCTTTTTCAAACGCTGCCTGGCGCAGGGATCCATCCCTCATATTAGAATTCAAAATAACTGGAACTCCGAATGCTTTTGCTAGCTTCTCTACCTCAGGATTCTCTAAGCACCCTCGGACTTGTGGAAGGTTAAACCTATGAGCGCTACCGGTATGAAGGTCAATACCGTATTGACATTTCATGACTATTTCTTTCATAAAAATATGGGCTATTCGCGCAGCAAGGGAACCGTTTTTAAAACCAGGAAATGTTCTATTCAAATCTCTTCTATCCGGTAGATATCTAACATTGCGATTGAAACCAAAAACATTTACAATCGGTACAGCAATCAGAGTACCTTTTATAGAGGAAAGGATTTTTTTGCGAGAAAGCAGTCTTTTTATTGATTCCACTCCATTAATTTCGTCACCATGGATAGCTCCGCTAACAAACATTACAGGACCGCTTTCCTTTCCACAAATCACTTCTACCGGTATTGTTATATCTGTATGGTCATATAACTTGGCAATTACAATCTCCAATTGTTTCCTTTGCCCTTTTTCTATTTTTACCCCGTTAATAACAAAACCTTTTTCTGTATCCATAGTTTAAAATTTTACACTTTCTGGTTACTTCTTTTTTTTAATCGGTTAACAGCAAATTTTTCTATATGCTCTATAATTGCAGTTGCAATGTCTTTGCCAGTTACTTTTTCTATGCCTTCTAAACCAGGAGATGAATTCACTTCCAATACCAAAGGGCCGTGAGATGATCTTACAATATCTACTCCAGCTACCTCAAGACCTAATGATTTTGCTGCTTTTACGGCTACAGCTCTTTCTTCAGGCCTAAGTTTCACAGGTTCGGCACTGCCACCAATATGTAAATTGGAACGGAAATCACCATCAGCACTTTGACGTTTCATAGCTGCAAAAACTTTATCTCCAATTACAAAACACCTAATGTCGGAACCTCCAGCTTCTTTAATGAATTCCTGGACCAAAAAATCTGCTTCTAAATTTAAAAAAGCATTAATTAAACTTTCAGCTGCTTTGTTAGTTTCTGCAAGCAATACTCCCCTTCCTTGAGTTCCACTTAGAACTTTAACAATTAGAGGAGCACCGCCGACAAACTCTATAAGATCTTCAGTTGCATTTGCCGAGTGGGCATAACTGGTTATAGGCATAGCGATATTTTTTCTTGCCAGTAACTGGTGCGCTCTAAGTTTATCTCTAGACCTAGTAATTGCAACCGATCCATTTAAAGAATAAACACCGGAAACTTCGAATTGCCTTAGAACAGCTGAGCCATAAGAAGTAACTTTGGAGCCAATTCTTGGTATTACTGCGTCAAATTCCAATTTGGATTTTTCGAAGTCGTGTTTATAATAAATATCAGGCTTATTTGCGGTAATATTCACATAGCATTTTAGAACGTCGATTACCTTAACTTCATGTCCTCTTTTTTCCGCTGCTTCAACTAACCTTTCTGTCGAATAAATCTTTTTACTTCTTGATAATATACCTAATTTCATTTTGCCTGGTGCATAAAATTTTGTTTTAATTTTTTATAAGCTTTACCTTAATTCTTCTATTAAGATTAGTAGGTATACACTATCAAATTGATCTTAAGTATATATAATACCAAATGTTACCGAAGATTTACCATAAATCATGACTATTATTGTTGTTATTAAAACACTTTGTGGTTTTATTTGTTAAAGTTAGCTGGTTAATTCCCATCACAATCTTGAATCTATATCAAATCCCCCACATTTTGTAGAAATAACCGCGCTCGATGAGAATTTGGTTTGTTAAAAAATTCCTTTGCCGGTTGGTCTGCTAAAACCTTTCCTTGATCCATAAAAATGATTCTATCAGCAATAATTTTTGCAAATTTTATATGGTGGGTAATAACTATCATCGTTATTTGATTTTTTAGCTGAGAAATGATCTCTATGATGTCCTTTACCACTTCAGGATCTAACGCAGAAGTAGGTTCATCAAATAGCATAATTTCAGGATTCATCATCAAGGCACGTGCTATTGCAACCCTTTGCTTTTGGCCGCCGGACAAATCCATCGGATAAAAGTAAGCTTTTTCTAAGACACCAAATTGCTTTAACAGGCCCTTAGCTTTTTCCTCTGACTCTTTTAGGCGCGTTTTAATAACGTTAATTGGCCCATAGGTTAAATTTTCTAAAACAGTCATGTGCGGAAAAAGGTGGAACTGCTGAAAAACCATACCAATCTTAAAGCATAACTTTCCTCTATTACGTCTTGTTAGTTTTTTTCCGTCTATTAATACAGCTCCGGTTGTGGGGTTTTCTAAATTATTTATACAACGTATTAAAGTCGATTTCCCACTTCCAGAAGGGCCGATTATAACGACCGTTTCTCTCTTGTCAAAAACCAAATTAATATCAGAAATAACTTGCTGACCTGCAAAGCTTTTTGACACATTCTGGAGCGCTATCATAAAGCTAATCTTCTTTCTAAAATTTTAGCAAAGGAGCTGACTATCATAACCATTATGTAATAAGTAACGGCTGCTGTTAACATCGGAGTAAAGTAACTATAAGTCTCTGTAGAAACAGTTTGAGCTCTTTTCATTATATCCATACCCCCTATAACCGATATTAGCGCTGATTCTTTGATTAAATTGATTAGCTCATTTACTAAAGCCGGTAGAATATTACGCAAAGCCTGAGGTAAGATTATGTCTTTCATTCTAAGTACAGGAGGGATGCCTAAAGCCTTTGCAGCTTCTATTTGCCCTTTGTCAATTCCTTTAATTCCGGCCTTAATAATTTCCGAAACATATGCCCCAGAATTTAAAGAAAATGCTACTACTCCGGAAACAAATATGCTTATCTTAATTCCAAGTAAACTAGGTAAGCCGTAATGGATTATGGTTAACTGGACAAGCATTGGCGTACCCCTAAAAACTGAGGTATAACTAATGGCAAATAGTCGGAGTAATTTACTGTCGGCAGTCTTGCAAATGGCAAGCGATGTTCCGATTATCAGGCCGAAACACACCGAAGCAATGCTGTATTGTAAAGTAACCCCAGTACCTTCAATTATATAATAAAGATGAGGCCAAAATGCCACTAAATCGCTATACATGAATAAAATAAACTAAGTAAACTATAAGTTAACGAGAAACAAGCTACCAATCAGCGAACCAAGAATGATATTACTAAATAGCTTTTACGTCAATAATTTCCAGCATTTCCTCCAATTTTAGATATAATAATAAAATCTTGTATTATTGAGATAAAAACACGTTTTATTGAAGGACAAAAATAAAATTTTTATCCTTTTGTACTCGAGGCCTTATAAATAACTTGCAGGGGTTTGAATTTATATTGTCAACCCCAGAGTGTGGTTATATACTTATATTTTTGATTATATAAAGGATGGCACAATGTTAAAAGTTTCTTTCGAAAATAAAGACCTGGATAATAATGAGGCTATAGCAATTATTATCAATGACCAGCTAAAAATAGATTCTGAGGCTCTGTTAATTGATCAAAAACATCATGGACTTATATCTAAAACTATTAAGGATAAAAGAATTTTTAAACCAGAATACGGTTATTCAAAAATTCTAACCACAACAAATAAAGACGGCGAGGTACGTTACCTCATTTTAATTGCATTAGGTTCAGAAGATCATGTCTCAGAAGTAAGAATTGAGGAAATAGGGGGAAAAATCCACTTGCTTGCTACTTCTTGTAAAGCATCTTCAGTTGGAATCCGGATACCAAATAAAGTAGGGCATCTTAAACAGGAAAAAATTGCAGCTTTGCTCGGCGGCGGAGCATTACTTGCTTCTTACAGATTTGATAAATACCAAACAATGAAAAGTAACGAGGAAAAATTCATCACCGAAGATTTTGACATCATAGTTGATGATCACGAACACGCTCTTAAACTTTTTGAAGAGCAAAAATCTTTGGCTTTAGGAGTATTCTTCGCTCGGGATTGCATCAATGAAGTACCAAATATCTTGTATCCAGAAAGTTATGCCGAAAGAATATTAGAAAAATTAGAACCACTTGGTATTGATGTAGATGTTCTGGGAGAAAGCCAAATGCGTAGCCTTGGTATGGGAGCGCTACTTGGAGTGGGCCAAGGTTCTTCTAACGAATCCAAATTAGTGGTTATGAAGTATAACGGATTAGACGATGATAGTGATCCAATATGTTTTGTTGGTAAAGGGGTAACCTTTGATACTGGTGGTATTTCATTAAAACCGGCTGCTGGTATGGGAGACATGAAATATGATATGGGCGGATCTGCTTCCGTAGTCGGGGTCATCAAAGCTCTAGCACTTAGAAATGCTAAAGTTAATGTAGTTGGTATAGTAGGTTTGGTTGAAAACATGCCTGGAGGAAATGCCCAAAGACCTGGTGATGTCGTTAGGACTATGTCTGGCCAAACTGTAGAAGTCCTAAACACCGATGCTGAAGGACGTTTAGTTTTGTGTGATTGCGTAACCTATCTCCAACAAAACTTTAAACCAGCTTGTATAGTGGATATAGCAACCTTAACGGGAGCAATTTCAATTTCTTTAGGTAGTACTTATGCAGGCTGTTACGCAAATGATGATGAACTAGCGCACAAGCTGATTGCCGCCTCTCTTAAAACTAATGAAAAATTATGGCGTATGCCTTTGCACCCGGACTATAACGATATGCTCAAATCAACCGTTGCTGATATTGCGAATATCGGTTCTGAAAAAGGCTTGGCAGGTAGTTCTACTGCTGCACATTTTATAGGTCGCTTTATCAACACCGGAGTAAAATGGGCTCACCTAGACATAGCAGGGGTAGCTTACGATAAAAAAGGAACAAATCCAATTTGCCCTAAAGGTGCTGTAGGTTTTGGTGTAAGGTTATTAAATCAATTTGTAAAAGACAATTATGAATCCAAGTAAAAAGCCGCATATTTTTGTTGTTGGTAACGAAAAAGGTGGTGCTGGAAAAACTACATGTTCAATGCATTTGATTATTGGTCTGCTCGAGCGGGGGTATAACATTGCAAGTGTTGATGTAGACTCTCGCCAGGGTTCATTAAGTAGTTATATAAATAACCGAAAATTATATAACGATAAAAATCCTGATAAAAAAGTGCTGATGCCAGTGCATTTTCATATCCAGGAAAGCACAAAGCAGAACGTTACTGAAAAAGAAGAGGAAGAAAAAAATCGTTTTAATCAGATCCTAGATCAGATTAAAGATTCTACAGATTACGTAGTAATTGATACGCCTGGAAGTTATACCCATTTGTCAAGGTTTGCCCATTCTTATGCGGATACGGTAATTACTCCCGTAAACGATAGTTTTCTAGATTTAGATGTAATGGCCAAAATAGACGGTGAAACCTTTGATATATTAAAACCATCCATTTACAGCCAAATGATGTGGGAACAAAAAATGGAAAGGGCAGCAAGGGATAAAGGCTCAATTGATTGGGTAGTGCTTAGGAATCGACTTGCAAACCTCGATGCTCATAATAAAAGAAACGTCAATGACACACTTGAGAAATTATCAAAAAGAATTTCTTTTCGTATTGCTCCTGGTTTTAGTGAAAGAGTTATTTTTAGGGAATTGTTTCCCCAAGGGTTGACTCTTCTTGATTTAAAAATAGCAAATTACAATAAGACTTTTAGTGTTTCTCACGTAGCAGCAAGGCAGGAATTGAGATCCTTTCTTGAAGCTTTAGGGATAAAAAACCTTGAGAAAAAAGAGGGAGTTGCAGCAGTATCATAACGTTTTTTTCGAATATTTTTTGCGACTGCCGGTAAAGATTTGAGTATAAATTAATCTTTAAAAAGTGTACATATAGGGGGAGAGTTATGCAAAAAATAGAAACGGTTTGCGTTATTGGAGCAGGAGTAATGGGGAGCGGTATTGCTGCCCAAGTTGCTAATTCTAAAACTAATGTTATTTTACTCGATATTGCCGATAATGAGTCAGGTAATAAAAATAAAATTGTAAATGATGCTTACGATAGGTTATTTACACAAAAACCTGCCCCATTGTCTCACCCTAATTATGCAAAATATATAAAAATCGGGAACTTAGAAGATGACATTTCTCTAATAAGGGAAGCAGATTTAATTATTGAAGTAATCGTTGAGAAACTGGAAATAAAGTATCAATTGTATGAATCTGTTAGTAAATATCTAAAACCGACAGCAATATTAGCATCCAATACCTCCACCCTACCTTTAGCGCAATTAAAGGAAAAACTTCCTGATAATGTCCGTAAAAATTTTGTGATTACCCATTTTTTCAATCCGCCAAGATATATGGAGTTAGTCGAGCTTATTACTGACTATCAAACCTCTCGGGAAATGGTATCCGAATTATCCAATTTCCTTAAGAAATCGCTGGGAAAAACAATTGTATATTGCAACGATACACCTGGTTTTATTGCTAATAGAATAGGCTGTTTTTTACTTGAATTAACAGTACGCAAAGGGATCAAAGAAAATTTGAATCCCGCACAAATAGATTATATTTTCTTAAAATTCCTAGGTTTTCCAAGTACTGGCATTTTCGGATTATATGACCTGATCGGTCATGATGTAATGAACTTAATATCTGCGTCATTATTAGAGTCCTTACCAAGTAGTGACAAATATCATCAAGCTTGTTTTCCTATTACATTTCTTGAAGAGATGAAAACCAGAAATTTTCTAGGAAGAAAATCAAGCAGTGGTTTTTATAGATTAATAAAAAATTTAGAAGGGAAAAGAGCGAAACAGGTAATTAATTTTGATAATTTAGATTATGATCCTCTTCCCTCTATCGTTGAATATAAGGATATCCAAGAGGTTTTAAATTGCGGTGATAAATACAGTAAATTCGTATCTGATATCCTTGCCGATTTCTTTTCATATGTTATTTCTCTTATTCCAACAGTAACCGAGAGCAAAACTGATATAGATAAAGCAATGAAGCTAGGATACAGTTTAAAATACGGGCCATTTGAGTTACTAAGTAAAATGCCAAATAAAGGAGAGAGGTGGTTAAAATTAAAAGAGCTTAACCAGAAAATTCCTGACAATATTAAAAATCACTCTTATGGCAAGGAACAGCAAGGCTATAAAATAATCTTTAATAATGATTCAGCTCACTTGGAGCTTATAGACAACCATCACGTTTTTGTTATTAAATCAAAAATGAATTCGTTAGACAGTAAGGTATTTAATTTAATGATAGAAGCAATAGATTACTGTGAAAATAAAAACGAAGCTTTATATATATTTCCTTTAGGAGATAATTTTTCTGCTGGTGCCAACTTAAAATATTTTAAAGAAGCTATAGAGGGCAAAAACTTCAAACTAATAGGAGGACTCCTGCAGCTTGGTCAGAAAGCAATGCTACGCTTAAAGTATTCCAAGATTCCCGTTATATCTTGCGCTAGGGGATCAGCTCTCGGTGGTGGGTGTGAGATTCTCCTTCATTCAAATTTTGTAGTTGCTCATCAGAATTTAAATAGTGGGCTCGTAGAACTGGGTGTGGGTTTAATACCAGGCTGGGGGGGGACTAAAGAAATGTTCCTTAGAAGCCAGGGCAATAAAACCAAATTACTGGCGAATTTAAAAAATATACTTTTTCAGAATAAATCAAGCTCGGCTGACTATTTTGCTTTAGATTATTCAGTTGAAGCAGTAATTAACATGAATAAAAATTTAATTCTAGAACAAGCTTTTCAAGAAAAGTTCCAAAATGCTTATTCTAATAGCAGCCAAGTTGACCTACCTCAAATAAGTTTAATTAATGAAATGGATCATAGCGGTTTCGATAAATTACAAATCGATATAATGAATTTTTTCCAAAAAATAATCGATAAAAAATCCGTAACTGAAGGCGAATTATTAGAGTTGGAAAAAGAAAAATTCTTACAACTAGCATCTACTCCAATTAGCCTAGAAAGAATCAGTAAATTTGTGTAGCGCATATGACTTTAATTAATAATAGAAGCACCAAGTTTAATGAAAGCTATATAAAATTAAGAATATTTACCAGAAGAAGGCTTGTTTGTTGTGGGTAAAAAACCAAGCTAGTTAATCATTATAGCTAATCGTTATTTTTAAAGTTATAAATCTTTGGACACTATGATAAACTGTTTATAATAAAAAAGTAGAATATACAGAAAAATACCTATTGGTTTCTAGAGGGGAGTTCTCATGATACAAAAAATACTATTTTTAGCAATTGCTTTTACCTTAACTGCTTGTGACCAGGAGCAAGTAGTTGATGATCCAGCAAAAACCCAAATAGAAGAGTATACCAAGAAATTAAAAATCTGCGAGGAAGAAGATGGAAATAAGGATTATGTACGTAGCCTATCTGTAGTATCTACTGACGACATCGTTATTGGTGATCCAAAAAGTAAAATTGTATTAGTGGAATATTTTGCCCCAACTTGCCCTCATTGTGTGCATTACCACCAAAAAATATTTCCCGAAATAAAAGCAAAATATATTGATACTAATAAAATTGCTTATGTAATCAGAGAATTTATCGGCAATAAACAAGATTTGGATGCTACTATTCTTGCAAGGTGTAGCGGCCATACCGACACTTATCTAAAATTTTTAGAAGTCATTTTAAATCAGCAAAATAACTGGGCCTTCAGCAAAAATTATCGTGAGATTTTAACTAATATAGGTAGTTTGGGTGGGGTTTCGCCAGAAAATTTTTCAACCTGCTTAAACGATCAAAATAAGATTAAAATACTGATGGAGAATACCAAACTAGTAACTAATTTGCCTACCTTTATCGGCACTCCTAGTTTTTTTATAAATGGGGAACAATTTAATGAAAAATACACTTTTGAGGAATTATCAAAAGCTATTGATAAAGAATTAACTATTGATAATTAATTGCTTTTGAGTTATGACAGATAATAATATAGAAGGAGTAAAAAAAAGGATAGAAAAAATAAAAGAAGAACAACTCAGTATATCCTCCAAAAAACATGCCAGTTCTCCAATTATTGATATCGCATCAGAACTTGTTGCTGGTGTTATAGTCGGGGTAATAGTGGGGGTTTTGCTCGATAAATTATTTACTTCTAAACCTTTATTTCTTATACTTTGCATTATACTTGCTTCTATAGCGGCTTTCAGATCCATTTGGAGAAAATACATAAAAATTCATTGAATTAATATGAAACACAGCCCTTTAGACCAATTTAAAATAAAAGAAATAGCAAATATTCAATTATTTGGGCACGACGTTATTGTGACGAACTCAGCCTTATTTATGATTATAGCTAGCCTTTTTATCATTCTTTACTTTACTTTAGCTTTTAAGAACAAGAAATTAGTGCCGACAAGGTTGCAGCTTAGCGGTGAGTTATTCTATAATTTAATTACTGATACTGTAAATCAAAACGTAGGAGTTAAAGGCAAAAAGTTTGTTCCTTTAATCTTTACATTATTTATGTTTATTATGGTATGTAATCTGTTTGGTATGATACCCTATGGATTTACTGTTACCAGCCATATTTCCATTACATTTGCACTTGCGATGATGGTGTTTTTACTAGTTACTTTGCTTGGATTTATACTGCATGGATTTCATTTCTTCTCTTTATTTTTACCGGCCGGAACACCTTGGTGGTTAGCGCCTTTAATGATATTAATTGAACTATTTGCTTATCTAGCAAGACCTGTAAGTTTGTCGCTGCGTTTAGCTGCAAATATGGTTGCTGGTCATGTACTACTTAAAGTCATAGCTGGTTTTATTGTGTCTATGGCATTTTACTTGAAAATCTTCCCAATACCTTTTATTTCTGTGTTGATAGGGTTTGAAATTTTCGTTGCAATTTTACAGGCTTACATATTTACTATATTATCATGTGTTTATTTAAATGATGCAATTAATTTACACTGATATATAAGTATAGCACAGTCTTGCTGGTCTATATCGGGGAAAAGGATGATAGGACTTAGCTTTGATTTTAGTTAATTTAGAATTTCAAGGAGGAAAAATATGGAATCTATGATGGCTCTTAAATTTATTGGCGCTGGCCTTATGGCATTTGGAATGCTGGGTGCTGCTATTGGAGTAGGAAACATTTTCGGCTCATTATTAAACTCAATAGCTCGTAACCCTTCAGCATCTGACCAATTACAACGTATGGCTTTTATCGGTGCTGGCCTTGCTGAAGCGATGGGGCTATTTTCTTTTGTTATCGCAATGTTGTTAATTTTTACATAACACGAAGGAAATTTATATGCCTCAATTTGATGTATCGAGTTTTGGTACGCAGTTATTCTGGCTAACATTGGTTTTTGGAGTTCTTTACATTGCAATAAGCAGAATAATTGCTCCAAAAGCCGAAAGTATAATGATAAATCGTAATCGTTATTTAGAAGAAAACATAACTGCTTCTGAAAATGATTATGGTAAGGCTGAATCTTTGCGGAAAGAAAAGGAAATGAAACTCCGGGAATTCAACGTTGAAATTGAAAAATTTCGAAAAGAGGCTCTTGATTCGTTAGATGACCATTTTGCAGATAGAAATGTAGAGCTGAGTAGAGTTTTATCTAAAAAAACTAAAGAATCTTTCTTGGATGCTGAAAAATACCTTACTTCTTTTCATCAACACGAGAATAAATCTTGCATTGATTTAGCGGCATTTATAATTGAGAAAATTACTGATAAACCTGCTGACTTAAAGTTGCTAGAAAAAATTTATAGGGAAAAATAATGCATTTTTTTGATGAGAATTTCTGGATAGCAGTTAGTTTTATTGTTTTTTTATATTTTGCTTATAAACCTATCAAAAAAGCAATTATCAAT
Organism: Candidatus Megaera endosymbiont of Mesostigma viride; assembly: GCA_020410825.1. Taxonomy (GTDB): domain Bacteria; phylum Pseudomonadota; class Alphaproteobacteria; order Rickettsiales; family Rickettsiaceae; genus Megaera; species Megaera polyxenophila. The sequence continues at coordinate 1,048,047 of CP084576.1, read as the reverse complement.
GCTTTAGATGCTAAAATTAATGAGATAAAAGAAAAGTTAGCTCAAACTGAAAAAATTAAAGCTGAAGCTAAGCTACTTCTTGAAGAAACGCAAAAAGAGATGGAAAACTTTGAGGAATATAAACAGCAAATAATTAATAAGGCAAAAGCTAGTACTGAGAAATTGATTGAAAAAAGAACAAAAGAAATGGAAATAGCTTTAACTCGAAAAAGCGAAGAGGCCATTAAACTTATTGAAAATGAAAAATCAAAAATAACCCAGCAATTAAAGGATGAATTCACTGAAACTGTAATTAATTTAGTTCGCAGCTATTTAGCGGAATCAAAAAACAACGCTGTATCTGACGAAGAAATTATTAACAGATTCATAAAGCAAAAGAATTAATCTAGATAATGATTTTTGTCAAACCTAAACAAACATGGTGGAGTCAAGGGGAATCGAACCCCTCACCTTTTGAATGCCATTCAAACGCTCTACCAACTGAGCTATGACCCCATCATTTAGTAACCCATTATAAATAAATATGCTTTATTTGCAATAGAGTTATTGAAGTTGTCGAAATAGTAAATATATAGTGAACATTAAAAACCTTAAGAAGCGATAAAAAATAAAGTAATGCCGGAATTTAATAAGCTAAACAGAACTTTTGCTAGAAGAATAGGTAAAAGACTATCGGATCAAAGTAAAGAGCTTCTTGCAAATGTTTTACCCACATACCTGTTTTCCAACGAATTACTGACTTTTAAAAGTCAGCAAAAAAAATATTTAGAAATTGGTTTTGGTATGGGAGAACACCTATTTAATCAAATTGTTATAAACCCTGAAAATTTATATATTGGAGTTGAGGTTTACTTAAATGGTATAGCTAGTTTTTTGAAACTGGTTGCTAAAAGTCAAAACGACAATTTCTTGATCTGGCCTAATGATCTAGATATGATATTAAAAGATATTCCGAACCGTTCCTTGGAAGGAATTTATGTTTTGTTCCCAGATCCCTGGCATAAAAGAAGGTATATGAAAAAACGCCTCATGAATAAAGAGCGCGTAGAATTTTTAAAGTCGAAATTGAAAACTGGCGGTTTTATAGCCTTTGCTTCTGATATAGAAGATTATTTTGAAAATGTAAAAAAAATATTCTTGGAAGATAAAGAATTAATTATCCAAAACACCGATTTTTTGCTCCCGCATGCAGGCTATATAATAACAAAATATCACCAAAAATCGATAAGAGAAAATAAAGAGGCCCAGTTTCTTCAAGCTATTCTTGCCAGAGAAACCTAGATTTATTTAGTATTGTTTTATCTTGAATCAATACCAATTACAAAGGGACTTTAGAGCCGCTAGGTTTTCTGTTTTTTCGATACGTAATTTTAATTCAGATGTGGTTAGTTGTTATCTCCAGATCTTCGAGGTAGATTCTTTTTTGCTTTGCTCTTTCTGCAGTAGATGTATGGCATATTCTGTGGTAGAAACTAACTTTCTAAATTTAATAGGTGTAGAGGTAATGTGGCCTTTCACGAATTTCAAATTACACACTATTTTAATAGAAATTTTGTGTTAATATCTGTTCTCATAGCCAAAAGTAAATACAAATCCTCTCGATTCACCGTAACATTACGGGATATATCCACTATAATTACTTTTTTTGGAAGATGTCGCTAATCCTATCGGATTATTCCTTAATCAGGTTTTTTAAATCCAGAAAGGCCGCTTCTAGATTAACGTAATCGCTTGATCTAAGCACTAAAGAAGTTCCATGTATACCTTCCCTTGTAAATGGGTAGCTTCCCATATCAACAGAAGGATATTTATTTTGCAAAGCCTCAAAGCGTTCTGCTATTTTGCTTTCTCCAATCATCACAGTATGCGATGTACTACGTACAACCTTGCCATGTTCCAGAAAGGGGATGATAGAATTTAGCATAGATTCCATAATATCGGGTACGCCTGCTAAACAATAAACATTGTTAATAGCAAAACCAGGTACTTTACTTACCTCATTTTTTATGAAAGTACTTCCTTCTGGAATAAAAGCCATTTTTTCTCTGGCCTTATTCATTTTCTCTCCCCGGCTTTGGTAAAATTGTTCTAAAAGGTTATAAATAGTTTCGCTACGAACGTAAGGTACACTAAAAGCTTCAGATATGGCAAGACTGGTAATATCGTCATGAGTTGGGCCGATCCCGCCAGTAGTAAAAACATAATTATATTTTTGGCTCAACGCCAACACAGATTCTATAATAGCTTGTTTTTCGTCTGGAACAGTTCTAGCTTCTTTTATAGTTACCCCGATTTTTTCAAGGGTTCTTGCTATAGTTTGAGTATTGATGTCTAAAGTGCGGCCTGATAGTATCTCATTACCTATTATTAATACGGCCGCACTTGGGTTTTTCATATAAGGTAAATTAAGTTATATTTTTATATCTATTTTCTATCACCAAAAAACCTTAACATATACAGAAACAAGTTAATAAAATCTAAATATAATGTGAAAGCACCCATGACTGCCATTTTTTGCCCCATTTCTCCACCACCTGAGCTATAATAAATGGTTTTCAATTTCTGAGTATCCCAAGCCGTCAGTCCCATAAATATAGCTATACCAATAAAAGAAGTCGCAAAATCAATAGCAGGACTCCGCAAGAAAATATTTACAAGAGAAACAACTATTAAACCGATCAATCCCATTATAAGAAAAGAACCCATTGACGTTAAATCACTTTTTGTACTGTAACCATAAAGGCTCATAGCACCAAATACAGATGCACATATAAAAAATGTCCGAGCCAGCGACTGTCCAGTATATACAAGGCCTAAATAAGATAATGACATCCCCATAACCGCTGCATAAACCCAGAACAAAGTCTGTGCAGTATTTACTGACATTCTACCAAGTCCCATAAAGAAATATATAGCAATTCCCAAAGGAGCAAAAGATATAAGCATTCCCAAACCAGACGTTCCCATAAATTCACCATTTGGGCCAATATTAAACATCAAACTGGCAAGCGGAGGGAAATTTAGGGTTGAAAAAGCGAACACTCCAGTAACAAGAAGGCCTATTGCCATAAAGTTATATATCTTGAGCATGTAATTTCTTAGCCCTTCATCAAAGCTGCCTTTATCTTTAACAAAGGATTTTGTGTAATCAATCATAGTCTACCTCTAAATTACTAATTTTAAGTACTTAATGTTATAATATAGGTTTAATATATACTTTTTTCAAGCTCATATCCATAATATCTATCGCTCTAATTGAGTAAGCATCCGAGCAACATCCAAAAAGCCATAACAAATCCCACATATATATTAGATTTAAACCTTATTAAACAACTATCGGGATCGGTAATATCTAGGCTTTTTACTTGCCACAACAGTATAGGAAAAGCTACTACTCCTCCTATTACCCCTAAGTAATTATTAGATGATAAATTTGCTACTATATAAAGAGAAATAAATATAATGTAAGCGCAAAATATGAATAACTTATAATATTTGCCCTCTAAAAAAATAGCTGAAGATTTGATTCCTACAGCCTTATCATCTTTGATATCCATGAACGCATAAATACTATCGTAACCAAATGTCCAGAACCCACAAGCAGTATACATTAACAACGCTCCTAAAGAAATATCGTCTTTAATTTCTGCATAGCTGATTAAGCAACCAAGATTAAACGTTAGCCCTAAAAAAACCTGGGGAAAATAAGTAAAACGCTTCATTAGCGGATATATAACAATCATACAAAATGCGATTATCCCGATAATTATAGGGATAATCGTAAAGTATAAAAGTGTCCACATAGTTAAAAGAAGCAATAAACCTAAAATGATTAGGGCTAGTTCTGTAGATATTGTATTATTTGCTAATGGCCTATTTTTTGTGCGTAATACTTGTCTGTCAAAATCTCTATCAAAAAAATCATTTATCACACAACCGGAGCTTCTTGCAAGAACGCTTCCAATAAAAAGTACTGGCATATAGTATAAATCAACAGGTTCTTCATAAGCTAAGAACAGTCCAAATAACGCAGGGAAAAAAACCAGTAAATAACCTACGGGCTTATCAAGGCGGAGTAACTCTACTATCGTAGAAAAAATCTTTGGCATTTTTGGTTATTTATAATATATTTCTATTCTAAAATTAAACTAACTTACAAATTGATTATGATGTCATTCCCCAAAAAATACAAGTTCGACGAAAGTGAAAAGAAATGGCAAATTTTTTGGCAAGAAAACGCTATATACCACTGGTCCAAGTCGGAAGCAAGAGAAAACAGTTTTATAGTTGATACTCCACCTCCAGGAGTTTCCGGCCAGCTTCATATTGGCCACGTATATAGCTACACACATACAGATTTTATTGTAAGACACAGAAGAATGAAAGGGAAGAATGTATTTTATCCAATGGGTTTTGATGATAATGGTTTGCCGACAGAGAGGTTAGTTGAAAAAGAAAAAAACATTCGGGCAAATTCTGTAAGCAGAAAAGAGTTTATTAATATTTGTAATGAGGTTATAGCCAAAGAAGAAACAAAATTTAGAGCTTTGTTTAATAGGATAGCTTTATCAGTAGATTGGAATCTAGAATATCAAACTATTAACCCACTTTCATGTAAAATCTCCCAAATGTCTTTTTTAGATCTAATAGAAAAAGGACAGATTTATCGTGATTCTCAGCCAATGTTATGGGATTCTGTTGATCAGACAGCCCTTGCCCAGGCTGAAATCGAAGATCGTGAGAAAGTCACTTTCATGAACGATATTTTATTTTCTTTGGAAAATGGTGATAAAATAACAATTGCTACTACCAGGCCGGAATTACTACCGGCTTGTGTCTCTGTTTTTTTTCACCCTGAAGACAAAAGGTACAATTACTTAGAAGGTCAATTTGCTTTCACCCCCTTATTTAACGTTAAAGTTCCCTTACTTGCTGACGATATGGTTGACCCTGAAAAAGGTACTGGTCTAGTGATGTGCTGTACATTTGGCGATCAAACAGATATTGCGTGGTGGAGAAAGCATAAACTACCAACTAATATTATTATAAGTAAACAAGGAAGAATAGAAAACATACAATTTGACAATAGCTGTGCTAACAAGATAAAGGCTGAGCAATTCGCTGCTCAACTTACTGGTCTTACAGTTACCGCAGCACGCAGTAAAATCATTGAACTGTTAAAGAAAGAAGGCCTACTTGTAAACCAGGTACAAAAACTCCAAACAGTAAAATGTGCTGAAAGGTCTGGTGCTCCTCTTGAAATTCTTACTACCCCTCAATGGTTTATAAAAACTATTATTCACAAGGAAGCTCTGTTAAAAAAGTCTGACGAGTTAAATTGGTATCCGAAATTTATGAAAATCAAGCTTGATAGATGGATAGAGGGAATAGGAATGGATTGGTGTATCTCACGCCAGCGGTATTTCGGCGTACCTTTTCCAGTTTGGTATTCCAAGCGTGCCGGAGAAGAAGGAAAACCAATATTTGCAAAAAATCATCAATTGCCTGTTGATCCACTTGTTGACTTACCAGAAGGATATAATAAAGAGGAAGTAATACCAGACTATGATGTTATGGATACATGGGCTACAAGTTCTGTTTCACCTCAATTAAACTCCCATGGTGTCTCAAATAATCACATGGTAGATGAGAACCGGTATAAAAAATTATTCCCTGCAGATTTACGTCCTCAAGCACATGAAATATTAAGGACTTGGGCATTTTATACTATGCTTAAAGCTTACTTACATGAAAATACTCTACCTTGGAAGGATATAATGGTTAGTGGTTGGTGTCTGGCGCAAGACAAAAGTAAAATGTCTAAATCCAAAGGCAATGTTTTAATTCCGGAAATATTGTTAGAAGCACATGGTTCCGATGTTATAAGATATTGGTGTGCTAGTTCAAAATTAGGAACAGATACTGCTTATTCTGAGGATGTTATTAATAACGGCAAGAGATTGGTAAACAAGCTTTGGAATGCAGCTAAATTTGCGAGCACTCATTTTGACAAAATATCTGATAGTGATAAAGCGCTTTCTCTTTGTGGGGTAAAGCATAAAATTACTAGAGATTTTGATAAATATTTAGTGAATCAAGTAGTAGATTTAGTAGATTATGCTGACCAGGAATTAACAAATTATGAATATGCAACTGCAATAGATAAAACTGAAAAATTTTTCTGGGCGCTGTTTTGCGATAATTATTTAGAAATTACAAAAACTAGAGCTTATAACGAAAACGGGGAAGATGATGAAGGAGCGTTAAGCACACATTTAACCTTATACCATACTCTAAAAACCTTACTACAATTATTTGCTCCTATTGTTCCACATATTACTGAAGAATTATTTCATATACTTTATGCTAAAGATATTTCAGAAAGTATTCATATGAGAGGTTCATGGCCTAATATTAGAGAAGCTAAATTTACCGATATAGATGAAACTAAGTCAGAAGATTTGCTTGAGATTCTTGAATTAGTTAGAAAGATTAAAGCTCAAGATAATTTGTCAATTAAATCACCGATAAGTTATATAGAAATTGAAGGAATCAAGTTACCAGATAATTTGATATCGGATTTAAAAAACGTAACCTCTGCGAAAGAGATTTTATATGTAGAGCAACTAACCTCACAGAACCAGAACTTACAAGGTAAGAACTTACAAATTAATGTTGTATACTAGAAGAACAATTGTTGATCTATCATTTTAAGCTCTAGTTGTTGCCAGTTTATTATTAGTATATTAGAATAAGGAGCTATTTAACTAAGTAAACCTTAATTTTAATATGCCCACAGAAATTAAAAAAATTATTGTTTCTATCACTGGTGCTTCGGGCGCAATTTATGGTATAAGATTACTTGAAATATTAAAGAAATGCGCCATAGAAACACATTTAATTATTTCAAAATCAGCAAATTTAACCATTGCAACTGAAACATCCTTTTCAATAAATGATATCAAAAAGCTTGCCGACTATGTTTATCCTCCGGGTGATATAGGGGCTACAATTTCCAGTGGGTCATTTAAAGTAAATGGAATGATTGTAGCCCCCTGTAGCATGAAAACATTATCAGCAATAGCCTCAGGCATGGAAAATGATCTTATTACGCGGTCAGCTGCTGTCATTATCAAGGAGCAAAAAAAATTAGCTTTAATGGTTAGAGAAACTCCTCTAAGTGCGATTCATTTGGAAAATATGCTTAAACTTGCTAGAATAGGTGTTGCTATATGCCCTCCTGTTCCAGCATTTTACCACAATCCTACTACCTTAGATGAAATAATTAATCATTCAGTAGCACGAACCCTAGATTTATTTGATATACAAACAAATCTTATTAAAAGATGGCAAGGAATCTCCTCTAAAAATTAACATTACAACCATAATACTATTCTGGGCTTTTTCTTAGGCCAAATTCTAATTATATATAGCTAACGTCCTATAACCCCTTTTTGAATTGGTTTAGCTATTTTTGCGCTTTCACTATCGCCGACACTAACACTCATTTTTGTGCTAGCTACTCCGCTAGCAATTTCTTGCGCAGATTTTTTAAGAGTAACCTCTTGAGTATATTTTAAACAAGCATCGCCAATCTTCCCAAGGCCAATTTTTTTACAGAATTCTCCGAATCCTTTTATTAACTTCTCACTTTTGCTTAACTTACTTTCAGTATTTAGTTCTGCCGCCATTTGTTTAGCCATATCTTTACGAACTGGGTCTTGATCGAGGCGATTCCAGTTATCCACGATTCTAGGATCTTTAGAAAGGGTTTTATTTAACTTATCATAAAGCTTCCACATCGTCTGCGGTAAATTGCTTTCCTTTATGATTTTTAGTAAAATCATCTATTATTGGGACTAATACTTGTTTAACGTAGACTTCCATTTCTTGTGGCGTTAAAGCGTTTGGAGTAGATTTTGGATCTGAAATAGGCATAAAGTTCTCCATTAAGAAAATAAAATAAATGTGATATTTTAGTATCGACAGGGTTAAGTTAAATATTTAATTTTAACAATTTAATTATTAAATATTTAAAATTTATCCGTAGTGTTGTAATTAGGGTAAAATACACTCTATTAGCTAATTTAAATTCAATTACCATAAATACAAAACTTAGCTTGGCTCAAGTTCCTTGTAGTTTTTTTTGTTAATTCCTTTAAATTTAAAAACGATTTTATCAAGTTTTTTAGAATAGTCTATATCCACCAATCCGCCATTTTTAAGTTTACCGAAAAGAATTGCGTCGGCTATATGTTGTTTTATTTCCGTATCAATTATCCTATCAAGAACTCTAGCACCACTTTGTGCAACGTTATAATTCTTAATAAGATATAGTTTAACAGAGTTGCTAACTGAAAATCTGACTTTCTTATCGGCTAGCTGAGACGTAAGTTCTTCAAGGTTTTTACCGACTATTTTACTGACTATACTGTCTATAGGATTAAATAAGATAATTTTATCTAACCGGCTTATTAACTCACTGCTAAATTCACTATTAATAGTATTTATATCAAATTGATCTTCTTTTGGTAAAACTGAGCTGTTAAATCCCATAGATGGCTTTGTCTTTTGTATAGCGATATTACTCGTTAGTATGATAATACAGTGTGAAAATTTCACTTTTTTACCTGTACTATCTGTTAATATCCCTTCATCCATAATTTGTAGAAGCAAATTATATACTTCAGGATTAGCTTTTTCTATTTCATCGAATAATAAAACTGAATAAGGGTATTTATCAACTTCATCGGTAAGCATACCACCTTGCTCAAAACCAATATATCCAGGCGAGCTGCCCAATAGTTTAGAAACAGAACTAGTTTCTACAAATTCGGACATATCATATTTTAGGAGTTTCATATCACAAAAGAATGACAGTTGTTTAGCAAGCTCTGTTTTTCCAACTCCGGTCGGGCCGATAAAAAGATAGCAACCAATAGGTCTGGTAGGCTTCTTAAGACCAGCTTTAGATAATTTTATACTAGTACAAAGGCTTTCTATAGCTTCATCTTGACCAAAAATCCTATTTTTTAACTTATTTTCTAAATCCCTAATTTGTTCCCCTTCATCAATTGTTAAGTTTAAATTTGGAATATTTAAAATTGATGACACTAAATCTTCTATATCTTTTTCGGTAATTACAGCTTTTTTGTTATTAGTTTTTTGGGTTTTAGCTCTTGCTCCTGCTTCATCAATCAAATCGATTGCTTTATCTGGTAAATGCCTTTGATTTATATATCTTTCTGATAAATTAACAGCTGCTTTTAAGGCTGCTTCCGTATAAGTTACCTTATGATGTTTTTCATAATAGCCTTTTAAACCTTTCAAAATATTTAATGTAACCTCTTGGCTAGGTTCTTCAACAATAACTTTCTGAAAGCGCCTAACAAGTGCCATATCTTTTTCAAAATTATTACGGTATTCCTTAAACGTAGTAGCACCGATACATCTTAATTGACCACTCGCTAAGGCTGGTTTTAATAAATTACTAGCATCAAGTGCCCCGCTGGTGGTAGAACCAGCTCCAATTATTGAATGTATCTCATCAATAAAAAGAATAGCATTTTTTAACTTTCTTAAACATTCTAACATTCCCCTTATGCGTTCTTCAAAATCCCCTCTAAATTTTGTCCCAGCCACTAAACTTCCTATATCAAGGGAGTAAATCACAGCCGTTCTTAACATATCCGGTACATCACCTCTGACTATTCTAATGGCAAGCCCTTCGGCTATTGCCGTTTTACCGACACCGGCTTCGCCAACTAGTAAAGCATTGTTTTTTTTACGCCTGCAAAGAATTTCTATTGTCCTTTGTATTTCCGCCTCTCTACCTATTAAACAATCAATATCATTCTTATTTGCTTTTGCATTTAGGTTAACAGAATATTTTTGAAGTTCTACCTCTGGAGCACTTAGAATAGTATTGTCGTTAGAGCTAGATTCATTCAGATTTTTAGGAGATTTTAAGGCGGTGGCAATATCATTTTCCTCTATATTTTCACTAGATGATTGCTTCTTTGAAGGATATTGATTAGTTATAATGGTAGAATTATTACCCCTGTTATTATAATTGAGCACGTCTCCCCTTTTTAGATGAGCTTGTTTTAGGCACGTAAGGGCGTACGAATTATTTTCGAAAAAAAATTCAGCAAGTACATTAACCCCAGTAATCGGTTTTTGTCCATTTGTTGGGCTATGTAAAACCGCTCTTTGTACTATCCTTTGAAATCCTGCTGTAGGTTTTGATTCTTTGATGTTTTCATTAACTAATTCAACAAGGTAATTTTTTAAATAAGCAGTAAGTTTTTTGCTAATTGTTCTGGGATTGATATCTTTTTCTATCAACACTAGCTTGACATCTTCATCTTCCATAAGAGCAAGTAATAAATGCTCATAAGTAGCATATTCATGTTTGTAACTTGAAGCTAGATGTAGAGCTTTTCTCAAAGTTAATTCTAATGTGTTTGATAACATAGCTATTTATTAACCCTAAAAAAATATACTAATTAATAGGTTACTACGTTTAGTTTTAGGTATAAAATAATAATCAAACTTGTTGATTAAAGATTCTCACTGTGTGGTCTTAATATCAACCATTTATAACTTAAAATAGATTAAGGTTTATTTCATGAAAATTGGTGGCAAATTACAAAACAAGATTCTTATCCTATTAGCTATTGTATTTATGGTTTTTATAATGTTTAAGCTGCTAACTATTAGTAAAAGTCGTGATTTGGCAGAGCAAGTTCTTGACCGAGAAAATATGCAAGTAATTATTTATATAAAAGAAGGGTGCAGTTATTGCATGATGGCAAAAGATTTACTTGCAGAGAGTAAAATAATTTATGAAGCGATTGACCTTGGTTCTGATCTGGATCTTCGAAAAAAACTTGTTGAAAAAACAAAACAGACTACGGTACCATATATTTTTATTAATAATAAATTTATAGGCGGTTATAATGATCTTCTAAAACTAAAGAAAGAAAATAAACTTTAGAAGTGGCATTATTTAGGGATTTATAATATTAACTTAAGAGCTGATATCGGTAACCGGTGATGCAAAATTGATGCATAGCAGCTGCAAAATTCGGTATTATAGATAACCCTATTAAGAATCCTAATATTTAGAGCTGGTAAGAAAATGAAAGAGACTTGTAATTAAATATCCTGAATGTTAATACTTATACTCAAAACACTAAAATTTCTAGCATTTAGCTGTTTTATTTTGCTAGTTTAAATATATTTACAATATGGGTATCATAATGTATAACCCGCATTCTAAGCATATTTTTAGCTAACTATTTTTAAAAATCTTAAAGAGCATTTTATGACATATGTACCAATGGTTGTAGAACAAACATCGAAAGGTGAAAGAGCCTATGACATATATTCAAGATTATTAAAGGAAAGAATTGTTTTTGTTTGTGGAGAATTTGAAGACCACATGGCAAACTTAATCATTGCTCAGCTACTTTTTTTGGAAGCAGAAAATCCAGAAAAAGAGGTGTATATGTATATAAACTCTCCCGGAGGTGTGGTAAGTTCCGGTTTTGCAATTTATGATACAATGCAATATATAAAACCTAAAATAGCAACTTTATGTATTGGTCAGGCATGCTCTATGGGTGCTACAATTCTTCTTGCTGGAGAGCCAGGAATGAGATACGCATTACCAAACAGCCGAATTATGATCCACCAGCCAATTGGCGGGTATCGAGGCCAAGCAACTGATATAGAGATACATGCTAAGGAAACAAAAAATGTTAAAAATATGCTACAAAAAATGTATTCCAAGCATACGGGTCAAACTATTGCAACTATAGAAAATAGTATGGAAAGGGATAATTTCATGTCCCCTGCTGAAGCGCAAAAATTTGGTATTATTGATAAAATAATTCATAGCAGAGAGTTAATGGCTTCCCAATAAGATTTCTTGTTTAAAAACTCACAATTAGAATTTTTTGGTAAGTTATTAACATAAATATAATTTGTTATTTTGTGACCATAACCTTTATAAATAATACCAAATGTATTTATAGTTTACTTTCAAAAATTTACCTGATAATAATGTAATTTAAGATAAATGAAGAGTTAGAGTCATTATGAAAAACGAATCAGACAAGAAATCGCTGCATTGTTCGTTTTGTGGAAAAAACCAATATGAAGTAAAAAAGCTTATTGCAGGCCCTACTGTGTTTATTTGCGATGAGTGTGTAGAAATATGCCTGGATATCATAAAAGAAGAATCAAAAGAACAACTGGCAGAGGTGGCTTCTCTCATTCCGAAACCAAAGGAGATTTATGAAGCTCTGAATCAATATGTTATCGGTCAAGATAAAGCTAAAAAAGTATTATCAGTGGCTGTTTATAATCATTATAAACGTTTAGAAAGTTTTGCAAAGAAAGAGGATGATGTAGAACTCAATAAATCTAATATTATGCTAGTTGGTTCTACAGGATCTGGTAAAACATTACTGGCCCAAACTTTAGCGAAAGTTCTTAACGTTCCTTTTACAATGGCTGATGCTACCTCTCTAACTGAGGCTGGATACGTAGGGGAAGACGTAGAAAACATCTTGCTTAGACTGTTGCAGGCAGCGGAGTTTAATGTAGAAAAAGCGCAGAAGGGTATAATTTATATAGATGAAATTGATAAGATAGCTAAAAAATCTGAAAATGTCTCGATTACCAGAGATGTTTCCGGCGAAGGGGTGCAGCAAGCCCTGCTAAAAATAATGGAAGGGACAGTTTCTTATGTTCCTCCTCAAGGTGGAAGAAAACATCCTCAGCAAGATTTTATTCAAATCGACACCTCAAATATTTTATTTATATGTGGCGGGGCTTTTATGGGGATAGAATCTATAATTAATGCCAGAAATAACAAAAGTTCTATAGGTTTTGCAGCTTCTGTAAAATCTAAGGAAGATATGCGCTATAGTGATTTGCTAAAAGATTTACAAGTTGAAGATATAATTAAATTCGGGATGATTCCTGAATTTGTAGGGCGTTTACCGGTTATTACTAGCCTTGATGAACTTGATAAGGAGGCTTTAATCAGTATTTTAACAAAGCCTAAAAATGCAATCATAAAACAATATAAAAAATTATTTGCGTTGAATGATGCGGAGTTAACTATAACTGATGATGCTATAGAAGCAATCGCTGAGAAAGCTTTAAAAAGAGCTACTGGGGCAAGAGGGCTTCGTTCCATAATAGAGGAACAACTTTTGGAAAACATGTTTAATTTTTCAGAGCTTAAAAACAAGGAAGTCATTATTAATAAAAGTGTGGTAGAAGGCAATGAACTACCCAAAATAACAGCAAGAAAAGTTGTAAAGGCGACAGCTAGGCCGCAAGCAAAACGTATTGCTGTATAAATAATTATATGGTTTCTGCGGTATCTTTCAGAAAAACTGATTTAGAAGAGTTTTTGCAAAACTACTTTTATAAGGGGTTTCAAAGCTGCATACCGCTGCAAGGGGATGCAGGTCTTCGCTCATACTATCGGATTAAGGAAAGCGATGACAGATCATACATTCTGATGGATTGTCCTCCTACATATTGTAGCATTGATCCATTCATTGAAATAGCACACTACTTAAGATCACAGAATTTTTCTAGTCCAGAAATTTTCCATTTTGATAGTAAAAAGGGGTTTATTATATTGGAAGATTTTGGCGATGTGAATGTTAAAAATGTAATTCAAAATTCTCCACACGATTTGCATTTAAGGAAAAATATTTATTCCTCTATGCTTGACGTATTAATTTTGTTACAACAGAATATACCTACTTTTAGTTTAAAAATTTATGATAATAATTTACTGCTCAATGAACTTAAATTATTTACAGAGTGGTATATTCTTTATCGGTTAAAAAGAAACTTAAGTATTATAGAATTAGATGACTTTAAAGATATTTGGCAGAGAATTTTAAATCATCAACTCTCTTTTAATAATTGTCTTGTACTAAGAGATTACCACGTTGAAAACATAATGTATCTTGAGAGCTATAAGGGTATTAAATCACTGGGGTTACTTGATTTTCAAGACGCAATAATAGGTTCGCCTATATATGACGTTATATCAGTTTTAGAAGATGCAAGAATTAAAGTACCACGAGCCTTTGCTCTTGATTGTCTTAAATATTTTGCTGCGGAAAAAAAACTAGAGTTACCAGACGTTTTAGTAGATTATCATATTCTGGGAGCTCAAAGAAACCTACGAATTTTAGGGGTATTCGCCAGAAAGTATATTAGAGATAAAAACGGTAATTATTTACGATATATTCCCTTAGTCCTTGAATATTTGAATTATGATCTTTCGCACCCGATAATGTTAAAATTAAAAAATTGGTTTAGCAAAATTATTAATTAAGTAGTAAAATACCATAATGACCATGGATTTAATTAATAAAACAGAGAAAAATAAAGGAGGACAACCCCTGCCCCCTATTGATACTATTATGCTTTTTGCAGCTGGTTTAGGGTCGAGGATGAGGCACTTAACTGAAAATAGTCCTAAATCACTTATTCCTGTACTTGGTAAGCCAATACTACATCATGCTCTGGATTTATGCAAAACTTATCCTTTTAAGAAAATTGTTATTAACACGCATTATCTTCGTAAACAAGTCGAGTCCTCATTAAAGGAATATATGGTTAATAATCCGAATTTTTCTGACGTTACTACTATATATGAGGAAGAATTATTGGAAACCGGAGGGGCTATAAAAAATGCAAAGGAAATATTAGGAGATAAACCCATATTTACTCTAAATACTGATACTATACTGCGAGCAAATTATAACATTTTTAAAGATATGATTAAGGAATGGAATCCAGAAAAAATGGATTTTTTACTCCTTTTGCAGCCCTATGATAGAGCAGTTGGGTATACTGGCCGTCATGGAGATTTTGAAATGGATCGATATGGTAGGCTTAGTAGACCAGATATAGAAGGTAATTACAGTTTTATGTATACAGGACTTAGTATTTTAAAACCCGCTACCATAGCCAAAAACCCTCTTAAAATTTTCTCCTTAAAAGAATATTATTTAAACAACCAGAAAATATTCGGTATTAAAGCAAAAGATGCACGATGGTATCATGCAAGCAGACCAGAAGACTTAGTAGAAATTGAAATTGACATGCTTGCTTACGGAAATATATAAACTTATCAGTTAGTAAACGTTTAGTTACCTGTGTAATTTATAGATATGATTACACAGCTGCATTTTTAGGTTAATTTACAACCCGATAGTAGGAAGTGAGTTTTTTAAATTTACTAACAAACTTCCGGTCGGCGGTATACTGATAATTTTGTATTGGAAAACCTAATTTTTTATTTTCTTTCCCCTAAATTATCTATAGCGAATGAGCAGAAAGAAATTGTTTTAATAAAAAAAAGAGCCAGCTAAATAAATTAGCTAGCTCCCTAGAGTAATTTGTACTGCTTGCTTTATTTCAGCGCAGTAACACCCCTACGATTTTTGCTCCATGCTGCTTCGTTATCACCGATAACTTCTGGTCTTTCCTTACCATAAGAAATGGTTTCAATACGTTTTGAATCAACACCGTGGTGTGCTAAGAACCCCTTAACTGCGTGGGCTCTTCTTTCACCTAAAGCAATATTGTACTCTCTTGTACCTCTTTCATCGCAATGTCCTTCGATTACCATGCTAACGGCTGGATGCTCTTTTAGCCATTTTGCTTGGCGCATCAAGGTCTGTTGTGCTTCATGGGAAAGAGAAGAACTATCGTAGCTAAAGAATACTTTAGATCCGGCTTCTTTTTCGAATGCTGCAGCCTGGGAATGGCCAGCACCATGCTTGCCTACAGAAGAGCTACAACCAGCAAGTAGAAGCATTGTGCAGAAAGCTAATGCAATTTTTTTTATCATAACTAAATCTCCATAAATTAACTTAAAAACTTATTATCTAAAACACCTCGTGCAATTTGGATTGCATTTTAGTATATGATAATAATGATGGATTATAACAACTTTATTTATCGTGATAAACCTTAATTTTTAGGGAATCAATTAAAAGAAGATGTGTTAAGTTTTATGTGGCATAAATATCATTATTTACGTCATATAAACATAAGATTATATTAATCATTTATTGGTTATTTACAACAATTTCACTAGATTAGTTAATATGGCCTCAGATTTAAGCAATAAATCATATCCTGATATTTGGGTGTTAGTTGATAACCGCACAGGGGGAGCTAACCAAGCTTTAGCCTTAGCTTCTAGGTTAAGTCCAACCCATCAAGTAAAAAATATTCAATATAATAATTTCAGTAGTTTACCGAGTTTTATACTAGGTTCCTGGCCGATAAATATAAAAAAATCAGTTTTAAATGAGTTAAAGTCTCAAAACCCTCCCGATATTATTATTTCTTCAGGTAGGAGAACCGCTGCGCTAGCGATTTACTTAAAAAAGAGATTCAATAATAAAATTAAGGTTGTTCAAATTATGCGCCCGGGACTGAATCCCAAATTGTTTGATCTAATAATTCTTCCCCAGCATGATAATTATAATTATACCTTACCTAATATAGTTAGAATAATTGGTGCTTTAAATGATGTGCAGAGTTCGATGCTGCACACTAAATCTGCATTTAGGACCAATTATCCGGAGTTACCAAATTTTATTGCAGTTATTATAGGGGGATCGACCAAAAGTTATAAATTTAGTGCAGAAACTGCCGAATTCTTATCTAATAAAATTCTTGCTATATCCGCCTATCATTCTTTACCAGTTTTTATTAGTTTTAGCAGAAGAACCCCACAAGACGTAAAAGAAATTTTTAAAAATAAATTTCCAGAGCCTCATATGATTTATGATACGGATGGGAATTTACCGAATCCATATCCAGGAATCATAGGAGAAGGAGAATATATAATTATTACTGCTGATTCAATTTCTATGTGCAGCGAAGCAGCAAGTACAGGTAAGCCAATTTACATTTTCTATCCGGAAAATTTTAAACTTAAAAAACATAGGTTTTTCGTTCAGCAATTAATAGATATAGGTGTTGCAAGGATTTTAGGTCAAACTACTGCTTTTCTTGAAAAATATGATTACGAGCCTCTATATGAAATAGATAAAGTTACAGGAATCATTAATAAGAAACTTGTTAAAGAAAAAGTATAAATATTTTTATGAGCTTTAAGTTAGATCCAATCCTTGAAAGAGATAGTCATCATTTAACCCAGTTAAAACTTTGTCAAATAAGATTAATGGATAATTCTAATTACCCATGGCTTATTTTAGTACCGATGAAAAATAATATTATAGAAATTACTGATTTTGAACAAACTGATTATGATCTCTTTAATTGGGAAATAAGAAAAGTAGCTAAAATTCTTCAGAATGAATTTAAACCAGATAAATTGAATATTGCCACCATAGGCAATATTGTCCCCCAGCTGCATGTTCATATTATTGTACGGTTTAAGAATGACAGGCTATTTCCTAAAACGGTTTGGGGGAGTCAGTTCGTACCTTACGAACACGAAAATTTGAAAGCCATTAAAGATATCATAATTAAATCCCTTATTACCTATTAAAATAGAAAAACACAGTTCTTATAATTATTCCTAAACTAAATATGAAATTTTAGGTATGTACTTCAAGTGCTAAATATATTATCGTTATTAAACTTTCAGTTCTAATTTAAGTTACCATAAATAAATATTATGAAGTTTGATTTTGATATAGCAGTTATAATCGCATTTTTATTATTAAATTTAATTTTTGGCCTAGCATCAGGGCGGGGTATAAAAAACATTCGCGAGTATGCTATAGGTAGCAGAAATTTCAGTACTGCAACTATAGTAGCTACCATAGTTGCAACGTGGATTTTTGGTAGCGTCGTTTCCCTCAACTTAATAGAAACATATAATAATGGATTATATTTTATAATTCCTGGTATAGCTGATGGAATATCATTTTTTATAATTGCCTATTTTTATGCTCCGCGCATGAAGGAATTTCTAGGAAAGTTATCAGTAGCTGAAGCTATGGGCAGCGTATATGGAAAAAATGTACGTATCATTACCGCAGTTTCAGGGATAATTCCGGCAATAGGGAATATAGCGATACAATTTTCAATTTTTACAATTTTGCTTAATTATTTATTTGGGGAAGTAAATATTTATATTTTATTATTTGGTAGTTTGGTAGTTATTACTTATTCAAGCTTAGGAGGAATTAAATCGGTGACTTTTACCGATATGATCCAATTTTTTACTTTCGGAGTAGTAATCCCCATGATGGTTTTTCTAATCTGGAAAGAAATAAGCAGCGTGGATGAAATTTCAAACATTTTAATAACAAATCCTCTTTTTGATTATAAAGAGGTTTTAAATATTGATAACCCAAGGTTTAGCAGTGTAATATTACTATTTTTATTCTTCATGATTCCTGGGCTAGATCCTGCTCTGTTTCAAAGGATAACAATGGCTAAAAGCACTACGCAAATCACTAGAGCTTTTATCGTTTCCGGAATTATTATTACTTGTTTTTATATGTTAATTGATTTTGCAGGTGTATTACTCCTAGCGGATAATGTGACCAATATAAATGAAAATAATATACTACGGTATGTTCTGGATAATTATTGCCATGCTGGTTTTAAAGGGTTTTTTATAATAGGCATTATGGCAATGATAATGTCTACTGCTGATTCTTATATTAATACTTCCTCGATATTATTTTCTTACGATTTATGCCAATCTTTAGGCGTTAGGCTATCAGAGCAGAAAACCTTATTATTGATCCGTATCTCTTCTTTATTTATAGGATTTGCAGGGCTATTACTGAGTTTTTTGTCAGGAAATTTGCTTGAAATGATTTTGGCTTCTCACGGGTTTTACATGCCGATAGTATCGATTCCATTAATATTAGCCATATTTGGTTTTCGCAGTTCTAGCACAGCGGTATTAATCGGAATGGTTGCAGGGTTTGTTACAATAATTTACTTTAAAGTCTTTTCGAAAGTAGACAGTATTATACCCGGTATGCTCGGTAACCTGATATTTTTCATGGGAAGCCATTATATATTAGGTGAAAAAGGCGGGTGGGTTGGAATTAAAGATAAATCTCCACTTGATGCTTTAAGACTTGAGAGGAAAAGAAAAATTAACCGTTTTCTCCAATCAATCAAAACATTTAGCTTTATTGGATTTTGCCAGAATAATACTCCAAAAGAGGAAAGGATATTTGTTTATTTTGGCTTATTTTCTGCAATTATAGTATTTTCAAATGCTTATCCCCTCCCGAAAAATTTACAAGAGCAATACATAACTACTCTTAATTCCATCTATTATTCAACATTAATGCTATCAGCTGTATTTATAACTTATCCGGTTTGGCTTGAAAAATTTAAGAATAAAATATTTATTTCTGTTTTATGGAATATAACGGTATTTTACAACTTAGTTTTTTGCAGTAGTTTACTCGTTGTTATAAGTCTATTTAACCAAATAAATGTAGCGGTACTAATTACCGGTTTAATAACAGTTGCAATCCTCATGAGGTGGCAAGTGGCAATTTTAATGATTATAAGCGGCGTAGCTATGTCTATCTGGTTTTATGAAAATTATCTGCAGCTTGATTTTGTTCCTGATTATGTTGTTAATCTGCAATTTAAAATAATTTACTTTCTGCTATTGATAAGTACTGTATTAATTGCATTTTTAAAACCCAAACAGGAGCAAAATCAGCTTACAGAAGATAAAGTACTTCATCTGGGTAATCAGTTGCAAGATCATGCTATAAGTTTAGAAAAGGCATTAAAAGTAAAAAGCGAATTCTTACAAAATATTGAACATGAGGGGCATACCCCAATTACCGGAATTACAACCACAGGCCAGGTACTTTATGAATATTATGACCAGCTCAGCGAAAAAGAACGGAAAGAAATGGCCAGGAATATTGCTAAAAGCTCTGACAGATTGCTTACTCTAGTAAACAATTTAATTGACGTTTCAAAACTTAGTACCATGAAATACCAATTAAATAAAACCCAAGTAAATTTAAGCGAGCTTTTATATGATCGGCTAGAATATTGCAAAAAATTATATCTAGAGCAAAAGAACCTGAATTTTTTAAACAGAATTGAAGATAATATACTGATTGAATGTGATCGGCACTATATAACTTCAGCTATTGATAGTTTAATTGTTAATGCAATAAAGCATACCCGCGAAGGTGACATAACCATAGGTCTGCACAGAAGCGAATTTGAACTTAAATTTAGCATAAGTAATGGGGGAGAAATACCAAAAGAAGAGTTAAATACTATATTTGAACCATTTACGATTGGTTCAAATAGCCGCACAAAATCAGGTGCTATTCCTAATGGACAAAGAGGTTTAGGCCTGGCTTTGTGCAAGTTAGCTATAGAAGCTCATGGCGGGTGCATCTGGGTTGAAAATAGCATGCACAGAGAGGTTATTTTTACATTTACTATCCCAGTAGTAAACAAAGTAGTTTAATTTAAATTAAGGATCATATTTTGGCCTTATCGTTATAGTAGGGCCAAGCAATTGCCAAAATTGTTGCTAATGAAATGATGAACATGAACCACCCTATTACAAATGGGGATTTTGTATAATGGTATAACCCAAGACAAATAGCTGGGGTCATTTTACCTATAATTGCTGTTCCTATTGAATATCCAATACCGGCTATTAAATATTTTTCTGGTTTATGTATAATAGTCTCATACCATAAGTTTATAACATCATTAAAAACAACCCCTATTAATATGATCCAAATTTTTATCGATACTATATAAGCAAATGAACTGGTTTTAATTGGATACCATATTGGGATTATGGTAATTGCCATGATTCCAGCAGTAAATAATAATAAGTTTTTGATCTCAAATTTAAACAGAAAAGTTCCTATTACGGGAAGCAGGATCATATCCATGATTAAGAGTATGGTATTAGAAGTCATCATATTTTCTAAAGTAAACCCGGTAAATTCTGGAATTAAGTTATTCATAATAATAAACGGTACTGAGTATGTGGCATAACTGAATCCGGAGGTAATAGCTACCCTCAGTAATAAACCTTTATTATCCCATAGGGTTTTTACTGTTCCAATAGAATATAATGATAATGTTTGTTTAATATTGAGTGGTAATTTTTCAGTTTTATAAATTCTTAAGATATAACCGAATAAAGCAGTAATGCCCCCAATGACAAAACACATGCGCCAATATATTGATTCTTGACGATTAAGAGCAATGGTACTTGCAAAAGATGCAAATACTATACCTAACATTACAGATGTCTGGTACAAATAAGAACTTTTTAAAGCCTCGCTCTTCTTTTTCTCTGCTAAAATATATAGCTTTGCTATTGAAATTTCACCTGCTGAAAAAGTGCCTGAAAAAAAACGAAGAATAATAAGAAAGATAGGGGCATAAACTCCTATCTGATTATAGGTAGGTAGAAAACCAAGAACTAAAGTAGTTATCCCCACTCCAATTAAAGAATACGATAAACTCACCGCTGGTCCAGAAGTTAGAGCTATAAGGCCAAAAATATACGACCCTAATGGCCGTGTAATTATTGTAGTAGCTAAAACGCTGTAAGCTAGTATTAAGGAAATGATCGGATCGGAAGTGGGAAAAAACAATTGGGCAAATACCGGAGCTAAAAAACTATAGAGAGCCGTATCAAAATGATCTACTGCGCTGCCAATTAAAATTGAGTAATCTCGTTTGGATAAATTTTTCATATATTATGTTATAATAATATTAAATTTACCAGAGATGATCATCTTAAGGCGATGTTCTAAACATGCCATTAGGTACGAGCGCTATTTACCTCCCTTCGCAGGCATTATCCTGAATCAGGTAGATCAAATTTCTAAAAATTTGAGTAGGGTATAATCTCAGCCTTTATTTATGGCACCCCTGGTATCTTCTATTCAAGATAGATAAGTATTTTTTATTGTCAATGAGCAGATAACTTTTTACGTTGTAGTTAACTAAACTGGAAGAGTTTGTAATGATGTTAGATGAGAAATTTTGATAACTGAAAAAGATCTCTTTTTTAAGGTTTGGTACCCGCGGCCGGACTTGAACCGGCACGAGCTAAGCTCCACAGATTTTAAGTCTATTATGTCTACCATTCCATCACGCGGGCACAAACTTGAGTCGCAATATTATTCGAAAAACTTGGGCGGTGCAAGTTTTTTTTCATCTACCTACCTAGTTATAAGGTTCTTTTAACGTGACCAGTATATAGCTGGCGCGGCCTCGTAATTTTGAATTCTTGATCTTCCCACATTTCTTTCCATTGAGAAACCCAGCCGGCTGTTCGTGCTACGGCAAATAATACTGTAAACATAGAAGCGGGAATTCCCATGGCTTTGTATATTATGCCTGAATAAAAATCTACATTCGGATATAGTTTTCTTTCGATAAAATATTCATCATGGAGAGCTATTTTTTCTAGTTCCATAGCTATTTCAAGCATTGGATTACCTTTTAATTGACCTAGTTCTTCAAGAACCTCTTTGCAAGTTTCTCTTAGTACTTCTGCTCTTGGATCATAATGTTTATATACTCTATGTCCAAAACCCATCAAACGGAAACTGTCATTTTTATCTTTTGCACGTTTTATATAAGTCGGGATATTATCAACTGAGCCTATTTCTGCCAACATTTTTATTACCGCTTCATTAGCTCCGCCGTGAGCTGGTCCCCACAAAGATGCAATACCTGCACTAACAGCAGCAAAGGGATTTGATCCAGATGATCCGCAAGTGCGTACGGTTGAAGTAGAAGCATTTTGCTCATGATCTGCATGTAAAATAAAAATTTTATCTAAAGCTTTAGCAAGTACAGGATTTACCTTGTACTTCTTGCTCGGTGAGGCAAACAGCATGTGTAGAAAATTTTCGGTAAAATGTAGCTCATCTAATGGATACACAAAAGCCTGGCTAAGTGAATATTTATAAGTCATTGCAGCAATGGTTGGCATCTTGGCAATCATTCTATGCGCTGCTAACTCTCTTCCTTCTATTGAAGTCATATCAAGGCTCTCATGATAAAAAGCAGAAAGAGAACCTACTACCGATAATATAACAGCCATGGGATGTGCTGAATGACGGAAAGCACCGAAAATATTCCTTGTTTGTTCATTAACAAGAGCGTGATAGGCAATATCCTCTCTAAAATCTTTATACTGTGTTGCATTAGGTAGCTCACCATGGAGCAGAAGGTGTGATACTTCAAGGAAATTCTTGTTTTCAGCAAGTTCCTTTATGTCATATCCTCGATGCCTTAATATCCCATTATCGCCGTCGATATAAGTAATATTAGAAGTGCATGATGCCGTAGACATGAAACCAGGATCATAAGTGAAGTAACCGGTCTGGCTATATAATTTTGTAACATCTATCACATCCTGACCAATCGAAGCTTTTTTAATTGGTAATTTATGGACTTTATCCTTGATTTTAAGTTCTGCAAATTCTTCGCTCATTGTATACCTCTTGGTTTATCTACTTAGCCATTTACTAGAATTTTTAATTGTAGTTTATTGCTGAAAGAATTTACAACCAAAATAGTATATCAAATAGTTTCTTCGATAAATTGTTGTATCTTTATTAAATCAAACCAGGTGTCCTTTTTTTTAGCAGGTTGCCTAAGAAGATAAGCTGGGTGAAAAATAGCCATAGTGGTAATGGGCTGTGGCAAATAGTTATTTTGATAAAAATGTTTAGTATTCCTGGCTGTATTAATGCTAGTTTTATCACCGAATAGACCGGTAACGGCCGTGCTGCCTACGCAAATGATTAGTTTAGGATTTATAAGAGCAATATGCTTTTCCAAAAATGGCTGGCAAATATTTATTTCCTGTTTTGTAGGTTTTCTATTTGCTGGTGGTCGCCAAAAAACTGTATTAGTTATATATATATTTTCCTTTCTGGATAGTTTAACTGTAGAAAGCATTATATCTAGCAGCATACCGCTTTCACCGCAGAAAGGAATGCCCAATTCATCTTCTTTTGCTCCTGGTGCTTCGCCTATTAACATTATTTTTGCTCCCGGATTACCATCTGCGAAAACGGTATTTAGTGCAAAATTTTTCAAAGTGCAACCGTTAAAATTGGCAACTATTTCTTTTAACTTATCCAATGAACTGATACTATCTGCCAAAGATCGTGCTTCTTTAACGCTTGATACTTCTTTATCCACGTCATTATTATTAATAACAGTTAGTTTCTCTGCGGTATGGAATTTTGTTGATTCATTGACCATAATTGTATCAGAACCTATTTCTTGCTTCTTGTTGTAGTGGCCTTTTAATTCGTTAATAAGAGAAATATCACTATCTTTTTTTGTAGAAAAATAATATTCTATACCAATTGATTTAAGCCATTTTATATATTCTAATTTTTGAGCTATATTGTTCATAGGTATTTTACTTATAAGTTAAAGGTTTTTAGCTGGTAAATCAATATTAATCATTGTCCTATAATATGTCCCGACATAATTTTATTATCCCTGAAAATTTAGATGGTTTAAGAGTAGATAAAGCTTTGACTTTATATTGTGGCGATACTTCAAGAAGCCAAATTCAAAAAGCTATCAAGCACCAAAAACTGCTGCTAAATGGCCAGATTGTTTCAAACTTATCGTTACGAGTCAAAAAAAACGATGATATTGATCTGCTTCTTGAAGAAGAAGTACAACCAGGAATCGTATCGTCTAACATTCCTCTTGATATCATTTACGAGGATAATGACTTAATAGTATTAAATAAATCATCCTCCATGACAGTCCACCCAGGAGCTGGTGATTATAAAGATACTTTGGTTAACGCTTTGCTGTACCATACTGATAAATTATCGGATGAAGGGGGAGAAATTAGACCAGGTATTGTTCATAGGTTAGATAAAAATACTTCGGGTTTAATGGTTGTAGCAAAAAATAATGCAGCCCATCGAGGACTCGCTACACAAATTGAATCAAGAACGCTTAAAAGAAAATATAAAGCTTTGGTTTGGGGAATAATCAAGCCTCCCGAGGGGATCATAACTCAACCGATGGCTCGAAGTAAATTAGACCGAAAAAAGATGACTACCGTAAAATCAGGAGGTAAAGCTGCAATTACCCATTATAAAACATTAGAGATTTTTAAAAGCGGTATGTTCAGTTTGGTTGAATGTAGCCTTGAAACTGGTAGAACTCATCAAATTCGTGTTCATTTAAGCCATATCGGCCATTCGATAGTAGGAGACCAAACTTATGGAAATAATAAGAGGAAAACCACAGGCTGTCCCGAGACTCTAAGGGAGGTGCTTATTAAATTTGACCATCAAGCTTTGCATTCTTTTTATATCAGTTTTATTCATCCTATAACTGAGGTATTGATGGAATTTGAAAAAGAATTGCCGGTTGATTACAATAACCTCATAACTTGCTTAAAAACAAGTTAGTTGACTTTAACTGTGTTTGTAAATAAAGTCTTTGTAAAAATTGCAATTTCTTGCCATTAAAATGAAAAAACTAAGCATTTTACTACCTATCTTATTTTTATTGCTATTGCCGGCTTGTTCCGATAATAAGAATGATCATGTCTGGATTGCTGGCACTAGTGCTGATAATCCACCGTATGAATTTATGCAAAATGGTGAAATAGTTGGATTTGATATTGATCTTATTAATGAGATCGGAAAATTTTTAGGCAAAAAACTCGAATTTAGAAACATGGAGTTCCACAGTTTGCTTGCTGCTCTTTCTACTAACAGCGTGGATCTAGTTATCGCTGGTTTATCTAATACACCAGAACGATCCTCAAGAGTGGACTTTTCTATTACTTATATTTCTTCGGAAATTGCAATTTTATATAGAAAAGAGGATAATTTTACTAATTGTAAGGATTTAAAAGGTAAAAAAGTAGGAGCCCAACTCGGTACCACATGGAACTTAATTGCTAATGAGCTAGCTACAGCCAACGATTTTACTGTTACTTCTTTATCCGGTAATTTAATGCTTGTAGAAGAACTAAAATCCAGACGTATTGATGCGTTAGTTTTAGAAGAAGCTCAAGCTAAAAAATTCATAGAGATTTATCCAGATTTGGCTAGATTTGCTGAGAAAAATTTAAGCTCCTCATTTGCTATTGCGATGCCAAAAAATTCGCCTCACAAACAGGATATAGATCGTGCAATTAAAGCCCTTAAAAATAATGGAACAACTCAGGCTTTAGCTAAAAAATGGGGATTAGCTGGTGCAAAGTGACGAATTTAAAGCTGCAGTCGGAAAGTATCCTACTGGCATAACTATTGTCTCCACCAAACATGGCAATAGATTTTATGGATTTACGGCTAATTCTTTTACTTCGGTTTCTCTTGATCCTGCTTTGATTTCGTTTTGTTTAAATGTAAAATCCGCTAGTTTCGAAGCTTTTTTCAATATAAAATATTTTGCAATTAATATTTTATCAACCTCTCAGATAGATTTAGCAACACGCTTTGCTTCTTCAAATATTGACAAGTTCCAAAATGTCAGTTTTACAGAAAATAATTTTGGTGTACCCCTGATAAGTAATGTTTTAAGCTGGATAGAATGCGAGAAATATAAGCATGTAGAATGCGGCGATCATTATATTTTCATAGGTAAAGCATTGAAAGTAACAGTAAATAACAATTTGGATTCTATTTCTCCTCTTGTTTATTATGGAAAGTCTTATAAAGAACTAAAATGAGCATTATTAATATTGGATTACATGGAGCTTCTGGAAGGATGGGAGCAGCAGTTACGGAAGCTATTGCAAGGCAAAGCGATAAATTTGATCTGGTTACGAAATTTTCAAAACACCGAAATAATTATACATTATTGGATTTTTGTCTAGCTTCCGATATAATAATTGATTTTTCATCTGCGGACGCATTAGAAAACCTGCTTAAGGTATCTACCGAAACTGATAAAAAACTAGTTATAGGTACTACAGGCTTATCTAGTACTCATCTTAAGGAAATTGAAAAAGCTTCAAAATCAATTGCAATATTATATTCTCCCAACATGAGTATAGGCGCAAATCTAGTAATAGAGATGGCTGGAAAAATATCCAGAATTTTAGAAGATTATGATGTTGAGATTATTGATATTCATCACAGGCATAAAAAAGATTCTCCTTCCGGAACTGCTATTGCTATTGGCCAAAACATAGCTAAACATAGAGAGCAAAAGTTTGGAGAAGTTGCCGTTTTTGATAGGGTTAATAAAGGGATGAGGAAGGATGGTGATATAGGTTTCTCTGCTCTTAGATCAGGAGGAATTTGGGGAGAGCATGAAGTAATGTTTGCAGGATCTACTGAAGTAGTTACTATAGGCTCTAGAGCTTTAAGTAGAGAGGTATTTGCAAATGGGGCTTTATTTGCGGCAAGGTGGTTAAGTTCCATAACTGAGCCTGGTCTTTACCTAATGCAAGATATCTTCAAGATTTAATTTTAGTTAGGGGCTAGTTTATAGAAGTGCTTTTGTACTCTAGTGATTTGCAATTATATATTTGGTTTATTAAAATAAAACCAGTTTCGCATTAGAAAGTTAAAAATTTTGCAAGTGCAAAAGGGATTTAATAGATGGTTTATTGTCTGATAATTGATAGCTGATGAGGGCAGTAACCATATGGACAAAAGCATTTGTAACCGATCTATGCCTTAAATGCTCAAATTTGCCTAGCAATTTGATTTTGCCGAAGACTGATTCTATTAATGCTCGTTTGAGTAATAATATTTTATCAATCAAAGACATAAGCTTATTTTTCATATTTTTCTTCACTCTGGTGATTATAAAGATTCCTTGTTCTAAAAGCTCTCTGAATAACTCTTGAGAGATATAGCCTCTATCGCCAAAAACCTTGCCAAACAAACCTTTAATCATAAGCTTTAATTGCGCTCTATCATCTTTATTACCGGAGCTAAACGATGCTTTGATTATGCCGCCTCTTTGATTGATCAATAAATGCAATTTTAAGCCGTAAAACCAACCTTTTGTCGTCTTGCTACGCGCTGCAATTCCTGCAGAAACTCTGTGCATAGAAATACGATAACGTTTACACACCTCAAAGCTACTTGAGTCAATAAAAGATATGCCGTCGCATTTATCCATTGCAAACTTTTATAGATTCAATTTATCTTGCCAAAGAAAAAAATATTGGTAATATAGAGAGAATATCAGTCAACTTGCTATTAACTTATCAAGCTGCCTGATTTTTTTCAAGTCGTAACTAGTACATATTATAGTTTTCGACTAACAAGTTCTATTTTCTCATTTAACTAAGATTTATTTAGAGTTCTCTAATAAAGATTGAATTTCATTTTCTATTTTATTCTGCATCTCCGTTAGTAAATTTTGAGCCAAGTCGGCATTTTGGCTTTCAACCATTAACCTTATTATTGGTTCTGTCCCAGATTGGCGTATTACAACTCTTACGCTTTTGGCGTAACGCTCTTGGTAGAACTTGCTAATTTCCTCGATTTTTTCGCCTCGTAAGGTTGTAAATTTGTGGTAATATTTATGGTCGTAGCGAATATTACGAGTAAATTGTGGTACTGGTACAAATTTATTGAGTACCTTACTTATAGGATTTTGTGCTTGCCTATACATAGCAAGAACTCCAAGAGCAGCCTTAATTCCATCTCCTGTTGCTTGGTTTGATCCGATGATAATATGCCCGGATTGCTCTCCACCTAGATTGCAGCCTAATTCACCCATTTTTTCTACTACATATTTATCCCCCACACTTGTCCGTATAAGGTCTATTCCAATTGTTTTCAAATATAGCTCTAATCCCATATTAGACATGATAGTAGTAGTTACTAAGTTATTTCGTAATAAGTTGTTTTCTAGTAAATATTGTGCTAAAGAAGCAATTATTTGATCTCCATCTATTACTTGTCCATTTTCATCTACTACTACAACTCTATCGGCATCCCCATCTAATGCGATTCCGAGATCCGCTTTATGTTCTACTACTTTCTGGGTTAGCAATTGCGAATCCATAACCCCGCACTTCTCATTAATGTTAAAACCTGTAGGGCTTATCTCGCATGCAATAACCTCTGCTCCCAACTCATGAAACACTTTAGGTGCAATATCGTAAGCTGCTCCATTAGCGCAATCGACCACTAATTTTATTCCATCTAATTTTAGATTAGGCGGGAATGAGTATTTTACATGTTCAATATAACGTCCACGTGCATCTCCTAGTTTTAGAGCTTTTCCTAAGTCATGATATTCTGCTACATATCCTGATAAGTCAGTATGCATTAATTGTTCAATTTTTCTTTCTAACTCGGAAGAAATTTTATGGCCTGAAGATTGAAAAAATTTAACACCATTATCGTAATAAGGATTATGCGAAGCTGAAATCATCATACCAAGGTCTGCTCTCAAGCTTCTTACCAACATTGATATTGCAGGTGTGGGCATTGGCCCTATTAATACTACATTCACACCCATTGAAATAAACCCCGAAGTTAATGCGGATTCTAGCATATAACCGGATAATCTTGTATCCTTCCCTATCACTATAGTTGCTTTCTTTCCAAGAAAATCACAAGCTATAGATGTTGCTCTTGCCAATTTTATCATAATTTCTGGAGTGATAACGCCGGTATTACTTCTCCCTCTTATTCCATCTGTACCAAAATACTTTTTTAGCATAATTATTTCCTTTGCTTTTCGTATAAATTTTGTGTAAACTGCAGCATTTTACACCATTTATAATAAAGAGTATATCTGTTTTCATGGATCATAAGGTTTTTTTCATAGATTCGGAATATAGTACCTATGTGGTAGCAGCTAAAATGATAAAGCAATTTGCTCGAGATACCATTAGCTGTGGTAAACTAAAAACGTCTTTACCTCATGATAGTGTGCTGCTTGTTAAAACTAATCTTATAGGCCTTACTGACCAAACTATTGAATCATTGGTTGAAAAGAAGAAAAACCATAAGGTGCTAATTGGCTTATTGGATTCTGAACCTTGCATAGCTCTGGTTAATGTTAATTTATTAAACGATTTTTCACACGATATTAACTTATTTTATGATAATATTAATCCAGAATGGTTGTGTTGTAATCTAGATTCATTTGAGCTTAAGCTATTAAATAGTAATTCCAAAGTGGTTGCTTTTGCTCAAGAAATACAAAATAGGTTGCGAAAAGATGCAATTGACAGGGGAGTATATTTACAAGATCCAGATACCACATATTTATCATATGATACTACTTTTGGAAAGGATGTATTAGTCGAACCTAACGTCTATTTTGGCCATAAGGTTAGAATAGATAGTAATGTTCATATTAGAGCTTTTTCTTATTTAGAAGGCGTGGAAATAGAGAAAGAATCTAAAATAGGGCCATTTGTGAGGATAAGAGGTGAGACCAGGATAGGAAGTAATGTAAAAATAGGGAATTTTGTTGAAATAAAAAATTCTACCTTCGGTATCGGTACAAAAGCATCTCATTTATCCTATATAGGAGATGCCACAATTGGCAGTAATGTAAACATAGGTGCTGGGGTGGTTACTTGTAATTATGACGGCTTAAAAAAGTACAAGACAGTAATTAAAGATAATAGTTTTATTGGCTCTAACAGTTCTTTAATCTCACCTCTTACAATTGGATGTAATTCACTTATAGGGGCTAGTTCCTTTATCAATAAAGATGTTCCGGACTACACTTTTGCTATTGGTCGGAGTCAACAACTTATGAAACCTAATAGGAGAAAATAGATATGTGTGGTATCATAGCTGGCGTTACTAATAATAATATATTACCTGCGTTAGTAAATGGTCTTGAGAAATTGGAATATAGGGGCTACGATAGTGCCGGGCTTGCTGTAATCCAAAATAATCAAATACATTTAGTTAAGACCGTAGGCAAAGTCGTAGAGCTAAAAAAACTTTTACCTCAGAAAAAATTAGACAGTAATATAGGAATTGGTCATACAAGGTGGGCAACACATGGTGTGCCAAGTGTAGTCAACGCTCATCCACATACAACTGATCGGATAGCATTAGTCCATAATGGAATTATTGAGAATTATAAAGAGCTAAAGCACGAGTTACAAGGTTTAGGATATGGATTTAAATCTGAAACTGATACGGAGGTTGTGGCTAATCTACTTGATTACTATTTTTCATTGAATAATAACCATATAGAAGCCTCTAAGCAGACTATTGCAAGATTGGAAGGGTCATTTTCTTTAGTATTTATGTTTCATGATGCTGAGCTGTTATTTGCAACTTGTAAAAAAACTCCTTTAATTCTAGGCTTAGCAAAAGATGCTACTTACATTGCTTCAGATATAGTAGCTTTTGGCAGTAATGTAGGTGAGGTAGTGTATTTTGAGGATGAGGATGCAGTTTTAATTAGTCTAAATTCATATCAGATTTTTGATAAAAATGGTAATCCAGTTAAGCGTACTGTTAAAAAATCTTCATTAGTAGAAGAAGTATCTAAAAAGGATTTTCCGCATTTCATGCTTAAAGAAATATACGAACAGCCAATAGCACTTGAGAGGGCTATCGATAAATATTTAAGAACAGATGAATTAAGTAAAATAAAGATAGATTGGCAAAATATTCAGCATATAAAAATTTTAGCTTGCGGTACTGCTTATTATTCAGGGTTAGTTGCTAAATACTGGTTAGAAGAATTAACTAACATTGCAGT
Organism: Candidatus Megaera endosymbiont of Mesostigma viride; assembly: GCA_020410825.1. GTDB lineage: Bacteria > Pseudomonadota > Alphaproteobacteria > Rickettsiales > Rickettsiaceae > Megaera > Megaera polyxenophila. Next base: position 1,016,319 of record CP084576.1, on the reverse strand, counting down.
GGATTTGGAAATTGCATCTGAGTTTAGATATCGTACTGTTGCTAGGAAAAAAAACGAAGTTACAATTGTAATTTCTCAATCAGGGGAAACTTTAGATACACTAGAGGCTTTAAAGCAAGCAAAAGCTAACGGTCAACCTATTATTTCAATTGTAAATACAGAAAATAGTTCAATTGGCCGAGCATCTGATTATGTATTACCAATAATGGTTGGTCCTGAAATAGGTGTTGCTTCTACTAAAGCATTTTTGGGACAATTAATGGTTATTGCTGCCTTAGGATTAAATATAGGTCTGAAGAACCAAAATATTTCTAATAATAAGGTTGAAGAGCTAAAAATTTTATTGTCAACAGTACCTAGTATGATTACAAAAATTTTGTCACAAAGTGACAAAATAAGAACTGCTGCTATGCAAATTAAAGATTTTCCGAGTGTGTTATTCATTGGAAGGGGCAATTTATATCCTATCGCCCTTGAAGGATCGCTGAAATTAAAAGAATTATCATATATACATGCTGAAGGTTATGCTGGGGGTGAACTAAAACATGGTCCTATTTCTTTAATTGACAGTAACATGCCAATAGTTGCGCTAATGCCAAATGGCAGTTTATTTGAAAAAATGTTTTCAAATTTACAGGAGTTAGGTGCTAGAGGAGGTAAATTGTTAACTATTGTTGGTTCAAGTAATGTAGGAAAGGTAATAGATTCATCATATTGGACTCTAGAAATACCTGATTGTGAAGAATTTATTGCTCCAATGATTTATTCTATACCTATGCAGCTACTTGCATATTATACTGCTGATTTAAAAGGAAATGACATAGATCAACCACGTAATTTGGCTAAAAGCGTTACTGTAGAATAGGTGGATTTTTAGTGATGGCAGCCTTAAGATTATAGGAAACAACTGTTGGTAAAAGTTCAAAAAACCTTTTTGACAAACCTCAACTTGGGTTCAGAGGAGTTATATCTTCTGGAATATAATCTAGAAATCCCTATTAATTGCTTTCTCTATGATTTGAGATTTATTATTACATCCTAATAGAAAGGCCAATTATATAGAGAATTTAGTAAGCCAAGTAAATTAATATGAAAAAAATGACATAAAAGAGATAGAAATTAGAGGAGTAAACAATAAAATAGATACAGTTTAAGGCATGACCAATAAATTCGAATTCTGTAAAAAATATAAGACATAACCCTCTCTTTGCAATCTGATAAAATAATAAATAATGTAAAATATTTTGGTATTGCGGGACTAAAATTGCCTCCAGAGGGCATAATCAATCGGAATCTATTTCGGTGTTTTTAGATCATAAAGTAAAAATGCAATTGGAAATATAACCAATAAATATTAATGTAAAATAAAATCCAATTTATTACCTATCATTATATCAATAGTTGCATTAGGGGGAATATCTCCCAACTCCGTGTTAATAATAACATTTTGTGACGGAGAAAGTTTTATATTATTATGGTTCTCAATTCTAGAATTGATTAGCCTGTTACTTTTATCAAATACTCTAATTCTAATTAAAGGGATTTTTATGCTTTTATTAGATAAATTGGTTACTTTATAATTAATTGTTGTTTTACCAAGCTCTTGTTGATTATAGATATCGCTAATAGTTAAATCTTTGTTATTTAAAATAGACGGAATGACAAAACTACCCTGAAATAGAATTGCAACCATAAAAATAATCATACTTACTAATAATATTGGCAAACCGTATAATAAATGTGCTGGAACTTTTATCGGTAATAGCACTGGTAAATTTATTCCATTACCAAGAGGAGGAGTTTTTGTAGACAATGATTCTACCTTTGGTTCAATCCTTACTTGCCTAAAAGGTTTTTGATGCCAAATGTTGAAACATTTTGAACATTTTACTTTTCTACCATTTTTCCCTATTTCGTCAGCAGTTACGGCAAATCTGGTATAACATTCCGGACATGTAATATACATAGCTTTATTATTTTTCAAAAATTTATTTCCTTATTTCTAAAAACAATTTACCTAAACAAAAAATAAAGTTATTTGTTACTTGGTTTCACTTTTATTTAGGGTCAATGATGCAAGATTATATTAGAGCAACAGAAGAACTTTGGCAAATAAGAGATTCGTTAAATGCTAGAAATGATGAATACCTAAATGCAAAAAAAATTATTGACGAAATAATTTTTCTGCTGGGCGAGGGAAAGATCGTTGTCTGTGAAAAAAATAAAGATCAATGGTACGTTAATGAATGGGTAAAAAAAGCCATTTTACTAAATTTCAAAGTTTCCGAAATGAAACTTTATGATGGTAATTGTATGAAATGGTACGATAAAGTTGACCCGCAGTTTTTAAATTTTTCTCAAGATTCCTTTGAGAAAAAGGGTTGCCGAATCGTCCCCGGCGCATTCATCCGCCAAGGGGCTTATATAGGTAAAAATGCTGTGGTGATGCCTTCTTTTATAAATATTGGTGCTCATGTTGGGAGTAGTACAATGGTAGATAGCTGGGCTACTATTGGTTCGTGTGCCTATATCGGCAATAATTGCCATATTTCTAGCGGAGCTGGAATTGGGGGAGTATTAGAACCCCTACAAGCAAAACCGGTAATCATTGAAGATAATTGCTTTGTTGGAGCTGGTTCACAGATTGTAGAAGGAATGATTGTGGAAGAAGGGGCAGTGATTAGCACTGGGGTTTTTATTGGCGCGTCAACAAAAATTGTTGATCGTAATAACGGTGATATTATTTATGGTAGAATCCCTGCCTATTCAGTAGTAGTACCTGGGGTACTTCCATCTTCCAAAAAGGACTTGCCAGGAGTTTACTGCGCAGTTATTGTAAAACAGGTTGATAAAAAGACTAGGGAAAAAACAAGTCTTAATGAGTTACTTAGAGATTAATTATATGGCTATAGAACAGGTTTTAGAAACTCTTGCTAAATTAGTTAGCTTTAGATCGGTTAGCCCTTATAGTAGTGGGTCACTAGAATATATTGCTAAATTATTAACTAATGCTGGCTTTTCTTGTGATATCCAAGTTTTTGGAGAAAAAGAAGAAGAAAAAACTACAAATCTATATGCAAGATATGGAAATGGTAGCCCTAATATATGTTTTGCCGGTCATATAGATGTTGTACCTCCCCTGAATGAAAACTTATGGGATTATAACCCTTTCGAGTTAAAAGTTATAGGAGAAAAAGTATATGGCCGCGGCACGGTTGATATGAAAGGTGCAATTGCTTGTGGTATAGTGTCAGCTTTAAATTATTTAAAAATTTATCCAAGTCCAAGTGGTTCTATTAGTTTTTTGTTAACTAGCGATGAAGAAGGTTGTACAAAATTCGGTACAAAACCGATGCTTGAATATCTTGCTAAAAAAGGAGAAAAAATTGATTTTTCGATCTTAGGAGAACCAACAGCTAGAGCACATTTCGGAGATACCATAGCTATAGGCCGCCGCGGGAGCGTTAATTTTGTACTAAAGATTATAGGCAAACAGGGGCATGTAGCATATCCACATACTGCAATTAATCCAATTACTAGCGCAGTAAAAATTGCTACAGATTTAATGAATATAGATTTTGACAATGGGTCGGAGTTTTTTGAGAAAACAAATCTGGAAGTTACTTCATTTGATGTAGGGAATAATGTAGTTAATATTATTCCAGAGCAAGCTACCCTCAAATTCAATGTTCGGTTTAATGATTTTCACAGTGCTAAGTCCATATTTGGAATCGTAATGGCGGTAATATCAAAACACGAAGTAATATTTGATTTGCAATATGAATCATCAGCTGAGTCTTTTGTGCAAAAATACTCCGAAAAAATGAAAAAATTTACTGCTATAGTGCAAAACCAATCTCAGGTTCCACCAAAAATAGATACTAATGGAGGCACTTCTGATGCTCGTTTTATTCATAAATATTCAGAAATTGTGGAGTTTGGACTAAGCTTTGATCAAGCTCATAAAATTAACGAACACACCCAAATTAGTGATTTACAAAGTTTATATAACGTGTATTATAATTCCTTAGTTGAATTCTTACAAAAATAGCTAGATTTTTACAGCTAACCCGAATTCATAATGCGGATGTGGCGGAACTGGTAGACGCGCTAGATTTAGGTTCTAGTACCGCAAGGTGTGGGGGTTCAAGTCCCTCCATCCGTACCAAGTTTACAATTTTTATATCAATTTTTCACTAAATCTTTAGGCTTAAGTATGAATATTACCGAAATAAAAAATGATAAAACTGATTTTCACGTTAAAGTAACTATTCCATCCAAAGAGATCAGTTCTGAAATTGAAAAAGAGCTAGCTAAGTTGGCTAAAGATGCAAAAATTGATGGTTTTCGTGTAGGTAAAGTACCTACTTCTTTTCTAGAGAAAAAATATGGTGCATCTCTTAGAGCAGAAGCTGTAAAAAACAAGATAGTTAAGGCAATAGGTGATATCACAAAAGATAAGAATTTACGTGTACTTATGGATCCAGAAGTTGAGGATATAATAGATGAGGAAAATAAAGATCTAGAATTTATCATAAAGTATCAGTTGTTTCCAGAAATTACTATACCTGATTTTAAAAGTATTTCTATTGAAAAACCAATTTTAGAGTTGAAAGATAAAGATATAGATGAACAGCTTGAGAAGTTAGTTAGTACTTCGAAAGAATATAACAAAGTAAGTACATCCAAAGCCAAAAAGGGAGATCAGGTAACTATCGATGCAGTTGGATATGTAGATGGTAAAGCCTTTGCTGGCGGGAAATTAGACTCGCATAAACTTGTCCTTGGTAGTGGAGTTTTTATCCCGGGTTTTGAAGACCAGTTAATTGGAGCTAAAACCGGTGATGATGTGTCTGTCAAAGTCGATTTTCCTAAGGATTACCATGAAAAAACCCTTGCTGGTAAACCTTCTGAATTTAAAGTTAAAATTTTAGAAATCCATAGTGAAAGCGAGGTCAAGCTTGACGATGAATTTGCTAAAAAGTTTAATTTCGAAAAACTCGAAAAATTAAAAGAACAAATTGCAAAAAATATGCAGGAAGTTTATGAAGAACCAATAAAAACCATGATGAAAATGGCTCTTTTCGATAAACTGGAAAATATGCTGGAATTTGACGTACCAAAAACTTTACTTGATAGAGAAATTAGTATTTTAGAAAAACAAGCTACCGAAGTAGAAGATAAAGAATTAGAAGAAAAATCCTCTAAAAATAAGGAAGCTTATTTTACAAAATTAGCTTTGCGGAGGGTTAAACTTGGATTAATGCTTGCGGAATATGTCAAGATTCATAAGTTAGAAATTGATAAAACGGACATTCAAAAAGCAATTATGGAGCAAGCAAAAAACTTTCCGGGTAGAGAAAATGAAATTATTGATTTTTACTTGAAGCATCCTAAGGCTTTAGAATCCTTAAAAGGGCCGGTTTTGGAAGATAAAGCGGTAAAAACTATTTTTGAAAAAGAAGTAAAATTACTTGAAAAATCTTATAGCAAGGACAAGCTGGAAAAACTCCTAGCAAAAAATGCTAATGATCATTTACCTGAATCTAGTCATGATGATCATCTACATAGGCACTCACATGAACATATCCATGATGAAAATTGTAATCATGATTATGATCACGATGGTTATGTTAAAGCTCATAAACATGAGCATATTAACAACCCTGAAAATTTCCACGATCACAGTCGTGAGCATAATGATAAAAGAGACGAGAAAAAAGCTAAGGCAAAAAAATAGAACTTTAACAAAGTTTATTGTAATTTAAATCTGAGAGTTCTTAAGCCTGTTTTTCCTTTTCCTGGAAATGAATTTTCAGGCTGTATCGTGTGTTTAAGAATATTTTCCTCCCGTTGTGGAAAAACTATGAGTTGTAAAGGCTCTAAAAATCAAGTAATTATGTTGATAGTACGAGTTATTATTTTCTCTATATCAATATAAATATATGTCATTGTTTGAATTATTAGTTGTATTCGTAGTTGCTTTTCTTGTGCTTAAACCTGAAGACGTGCCTCATATAGCGAAAAAAATCAAAGAATTTTATAATTTTTTTACTACAACTAAAGCTGAAATAACTTCATATTTGGACTTAAGTCAGAAATCAAGCATTAAGGTTGATGAGGATATAGACCAAATAAACTTTTATTTAGAAAAAATAGCGAATCTTGGTGGAAAATATGAAGGAGAATATTCATTGACTAAAATCAGGGATTATTACCAAAAATGGCAGCGTCAAGTTAATGCAAACAAAGAGGACAAAGGTTAAATTCTTGAATTTAACAGCGTACAATATTTCAATGCATTTCTCTAACTACATATTTATCCACTGGAAAGATTAATTAATCTATAAATAATCAGGGAATAAAAAGGCGCAGCATTAAAAACTACTATTTTGGTAATTTGTTTCTAAGAAATAGCCTTAAAGTTTTAACTATATTACCCGAGAAAACCATCATAAAAATCCTTGAAACCTATTTCAAAACTCATTTTTAAATAGTTTTGATACTTAATAGCTAAACTCCTCTTTAGCGGCTTTTAATTACTTTTGGTAAGGTAAACCAAATTTTAGTACCCATTCTTTTACTTTCGGCCTTGATCTTCCCGCCATGTACTTCAATAACCTTTTTGCACACCGCAAGGCCTACTCCTCTTCCGCCGGCAAAACTTTCTGTCCTTGAACTAACCGTAAATTCTTCAAATACTTCGTCTAATTCACTTGGTGGTATCCCTATTCCCTCGTCACTAATGCTAAAGATTATCGTTTCATTATCATTATCCCGTTTGATGCTAATTGCAATAGTTCCGCTTTTGGCATAATTGATACTATTGATGATCAGATTATCTATCGCCTGGCTTAGGTAGTATTTATCAATATTTAAGATGATCCCCTCTTCAATATCCAGCTGCCAGTTTCGTGTTCTGGTCTCCGGTCCTTCTCGCCAGAAAATAGTACTTTCTTCCTCATTCTCGTATAGCTTGCGACAAAGGGTAACCCTATCCTCTACTAGCTGGCTAAAATCCGTCTCTGCTAGTTTTAAGTCATAACTTGGTTTATTTAATTTTGAGAGACTTGATATATTCGAATCAAATACCTCAAGACGAAGCGAGCTATCTAGTATCGTTTTAGCTGCTACTTTTCGCTGCTCATCATTTAACTTATCATAATCCTGAACCAGTACCTGAGCCATGCTCGATATCCCCGTCATCGGAGCGTGATATTCATGCGTTATATTGCGAATAAAACGGCCTTTTAATGCTTCTGCTTCCCTGGTCTGCTCCTTGTACATGTTTATCCGGCCACTTAGATGCTCGTTCTTTTCTTCAGTTAGCTCCTGATGCTCTTGTTTGGGTTTGAAAAACATTAATAATACCGCTCCGGCAAGTATTATCACATATATGGATACAAACTCAGGTGAACCCACTGTAAAATCAATTTCATTTATTCCAGCATAATATTTATATAGCTCTAAACCAAAGTAAAACCCTACTATGCTCATCCCTATCCCTAGCCGCCAACCGGTTAGAATCGTCGCTATTAATATATTCAGTACAAACAAGGCAAATTGTAACTGGCCAAATTTATTGACCATCACGAAGAAAACAGCAAATACAATCAACATATAGAAAATTACTATGTGCCACGCTACCTGCACTATAATCTCATGCTTTATCCTTGGCGGCCAAATCGGATACATCGCCATTACCACCCCTGTAACCATCATGATCTGATAAACAACTACAATCACCTCGCTTTGATCGCCTACAAGCTCTAACCTGGTCGAATACATGGTGCTAAAACCATATATTATAAAGTAGATCCCAAGCCACATGTAATTAAGCTCATCTTTTGGAGCTCTCTCCTTACAAAACTCAATAAAGCTAAAAGCGTGAATATTTCTTACCAAAGCTGATATCATCCGGTTATTTTCCTTCTTGCTCTTTTCCAAATAGCTATAATCCTTAATCCCTACCCAGCCCCCTGCCTGCTTAAATATATAATGAAAGCCAAAAAGAACTATCATATTGACGAGCATGGCAAATATTATACAATTTAGTTTAATATCTAAAACTTCCCACGAAACAACTGTAGTAAAACCTGCAGCCATGGCAATTAAAACTGATTTTTCGGTAGTGCGAAAACCAAAAACAGCTAATAATAACGGAATACCAACAATTGGTAAGTAAAAACTTGCAGCGCTCATTACCATGGCTAGTAAATCATTCGTTGATAGGGCAAGGTAAATTGCAAAAAGCCCTAACACAAAACTAAATAGCCTAGATAAAACTAAATCATTTACCTTTATATTAAGCACTTCTTTTACGTCATATCCAAATAAAACAGCTGAACCATTAATAAAAGAATCCGCACTAGACATCGCCATTGCTGATACCCCTATTATTAACAAACCTTTTATTAAGGGTAAATTGGTATAATTATCAATTAGATAACTAGTAACTTGGTTAGGTTCTAAATTCGGTTTAATGGTTAACACTAAAAAAGGAATCCAAGCTATAATTAATTTTATTACTACTAATAAAATAGACGAAACCAGCCAGGCTTTTCTAGCTTGGCTTATGCTACTAGCCATAGAAATCCTTTGAAAATGGGTAGGGCCTATTGCAGGAAATAAAAAATAAAGTGCCAAAAGTATAAAATCTATTAGCTTATATCCTTCTAAGTGAGATAACCCTTCAAAACTGAAAAGGGGATTTTCTATTGCTTCTTCCACGGTAAAACCGAGTGATTTAAAATGATTCCAAATAATAACTGCTATTGTAGGAAGGACAAAACCGAAAGTAAAAAACTGTATCACATCAGTATAAGTTACAGCTCTGATACCACCAAAAGTGGAATATAATATTACTATCGTTGAAGCAAGGATAATTGCATAGGTACTAGGTATTCCTACGAAATAATTAAATAAAGTCCCAAATACTTTAAACTGAACCGCTATTCCTCCTACATTCCAGATAATAGCAGAAATTGCAGTAATTAACCTTACATACTTTCCATATAGAGTACCCATTACCTCTCCTACTGACAAAGCTCCCATGAATTCTCCCATTCTTGGGATTATAAAGAAAGCAGTAAGGAAAAAGCCTAGTGACATACAAGAACTAGCTATCACATAAGGGAGGCCATCAGAATAAGTTTTGGAAAGAGTGACAAAAAATGCACTACCGGTTACAAACGTTGCAACTATAGTAGAAACTAGTGCTGCGGTGGAAAAATTTCTTCCGCCTAAGGAATAGTCACTAATCGTTTTTACTTCTTTGCCGTAAGCAAGCCCCACAACAAGATTAATAATTAAAAAAGCTATAAAAATAATTATATCAATGTCGGGAGTCATATTTTAAAATCTAATATTATAAATATACTAAAAGTTATACTACACTCCCACAATAGTCAACTTAGTATATACTCAGTTATTATAAAATATATCAATTTTTATTGATTGCTATTACGGATACTGCGGTTAACCAATACATCGTTAAAATTTATATAATTGCTTGTTTAAGTTTATATTAATTAAGTTTTTTGAAAAGTGGAATTTAGGCTACTTTCATTATTAACTTAATAATGGTAGAAAGTAGCAGCACGCTACCAAAGCCGCCTAGCCACAAAGCAATAAACCAAAGCCATTGGCGTTTTTTATTAGTACATTCTTTCATGGCTAGTTTTGCCTCTAAATACATAGTAGCTATAAGCTGTGTAAATTAAAATAATCGGAAGAAATATAATTACTCCAACTAGTAACAAGGATTGAGAGGTGGACACCGCTGCAGCTTCCCAGATAGTAAATTTAAATGGAACAATCCAAGGATATAGGCTTATACCTATACCTAAATAACTCAGAAAGAATAGAACAATTGTCAAAAAAAACGGCCTTACTTCATTAGAGGATTTCAAGTCTTTCCACAGCAATACAAACCCTAAGGCTGTAAATAGAGGAATAGGTAATAGATAGAAAAAATTAGGCAAACTAAACCATAGTTCTATAATACGTTTATCAATAAATGGCATAGAGATGCTAACTATAGCCATAGCTAGCCCCACATAGACAAGAACATAGGAAGCAATTCCTCTAGCCCAGCTTTGAGTAATATCTTCGGTTTTCATAATTAACCAGGTAGCGCCTAGTAGCGCGTAGCCGAATATCAATGATAAGCCAGTTACAATACTAAAACCATTGGCCCAATCCAGTGGACCTCCTGCAAAGCTTCTGCCATTTACTTCTATGCCTTGGACAAAATTCCCTAGTATTACTCCTTGCATAAAAGCTGCTAATAGCGAGCCTGCATGAAATGCTATATCCCAAATTTTACGATGTTCCTCTGAAGACTTGAAACGAAACTCAAATGCTACACCTCGAAAGATTAGGCCTAATAGCATAAATATCACCGGTAAATAAAGGGCGGGCATTAGTATAGCATAGGCTACCGGAAAGGCTGAAAACATTCCTCCTCCGCCTAGAATTAACCAAGTCTCATTCCCATCCCAAAACGGAGCAATAGAGTTCATAATTCTGTCTCGGCATTTATCAGAAGGGGCAAAAAGGAACAATATACCGCACCCCAAATCAAAACCATCTAGCAAGGCGTAAAGAAAAACTGCCGTTGCAATTAGAAATCCCCATATTAAGGGTAAATCAAGCCAAGAAGAAAAATCTAGCATTTACATTATCCTCTTTCTGTTTTTGGGGTTAATTCTTTGATAACTTGAACTGGAAGCATACTATGATCGTAAAATTCTTCCTTCTCGTCTCCTATTTTAGGACCTTTTTTAATAAGTTTTATAATATAATAGCAAGCTGTACCAAAAATAGAACTATATACTATAACAAAAGCTAGTAGGGTTATTGCTATTTGCGGGCCAATAACTGGAGATATACTCTCTGAGGTACGAAGCACTTCATAGACCGTATAGGGCTGCCTGCCAATTTCCGTCACGAACCAACCTGCAAGGAGGGCAATGAACCCAGAGGGGCTCATAACTATACACCAAAATTGAAACCAACGAGTGTCAAACAACCTTTTCCGATAGTATAAGAAAAGCGCAAAAATACCGGTTATGATCATGGCAAAGCCTAAAGCTACCATCACCCTAAACGACCAAAAGACCGCTATTACAGGAGGCTGATCTTCAGGTTTCCATTCTTTGAGCCCTTTTATTTCACCGTCAAAACTATGTGTCAAAATAAGGCTTGCAAGTTTAGGTATTATAATTTCGTAATTATTGGTTTGGTTTTGTTGATCTGGAATAGCAAATAAACGCAGGCCAGCTCCTTTTTCGGTATCCCATGTTCCCTCTATAGCTGCAATTTTACGTGGTTGATACTCAAGAGTGTTAAGTCCGTGGGCATCTCCTATAAATAATTGTAAGGGAGAAACAAAGATGGCCATAAGCATAGCCATTCCAAACATAATACGTGCATGCTGTATATGCACATTTTTATAGAGATAGTATGCCGCAACCCCAGCTACTGCAAAAGCAGTTGTAAGATAAGCTGCGGTTATCATATGGGCAAATCTATAAGGAAATGAAGGGTTAAATATGATCTCAAGCCAGCTTGTTGGATAGAGGAGACCATCAGCCCTTATTTCGAAGCCCTGCGGGGTCTGCATCCAGCTATTTGCAGACAAAATCCAGAAAGCTGAGATTAGTGTTCCAACAGCTACAATACAGGTAGAGAAGAAGTGCATATTACGGCTAACACGTCCCCACCCAAATAGCATTATTCCAAGGAAAGATGCTTCCAGGAAAAAAGCGGTAAGTACTTCATAACCGAGCAATGGTCCAATAACATTACCAACCTTGTCAGAAAACAGAGACCAGTTAGTGCCGAATTGATAAGCCATTACTATTCCTGATACCACTCCCATGCCAAAACAAACTGCAAAAATTTTGATCCACATCCGGTAAATTTCTTGGTAAATAGGATTCTCTGTTCGCAGCCAGAGCCATTCTACAACTGCCAACCAGCTAGCAAGGCCTATGGTAAAGGCAGGAAAAATAATGTGGAAACTTATTGTAAAAGCATATTGGATACGTGCAATTAATATAGGATCAAGCTCTATCATGTAGTACACCTAAACAGCATATTTCTGGGTATTTTATATTATAAAAATCTAAAAGTGTATGAAAAAATAGCTTTACCTTATCTTAAAACACCATAATTATATAACTTGTAACCATTTATTTATATTGGTTTCATTCTGTAGGTAGGCTCATGCTGCCACTTTTTTTCCTAGTAATGCAACTAATTTTAAAAGATAAAAATTTACATTACCACTCCTGTAGGCTTTCTTTTAGATGAAGCTCTAACATACCATTGATTCATTACACCCTTTCGACCCCCTAAATTTCCCTAGCTCTACTTACGTTTTGAGCTTGTTGTTCTTTTATTTTTTCGCTCATTGATTTTGGATTTTCACGAGCAGTAGTAGCTTGTTTATTTTTTATAAATTCTTTGAAATCAGAATCTTTAAATTTAAACTCTGCCATGTTTTGGCTGAAAGTTTTACTTGAGTCAAATCTTTTGTCTTTCTGCATATCTATACCTAGAGTTCTAGCAAAATCCAATCTTACTGTTTCCGGTGTGAATGCATCGTTTAAAGCCCCAACTAAAGCTTTTACGGTTTTCGTATCAGCTGTAACCATTCCTGATGTTCGAGAAGTAGAAGCCACGGTTATCACATCTGTTAATACTTCTTCTTTAGTCTTGTTCTGCCAAGGACCATCTTTACAGAAATCCAATAGCACATTTAATTTTTCACTTTTGCCACCAGTAACTTTGTCTTTCCAGCTCTGGACAGTACCTTTGCTTTGCGAATCTTCGTATACCTTAAGCAGAAAATCCTTAAGCTCAAAATTAGGGTCTTTTATCGGTACAACATCATGATTATCTAGATACCTGGATGTTTGCATAAACCCTTTGATATGCAGATATTCTGCCTTTTCCTGGGCTTTATCAAAAGAGAGAGTCCCGACATCATCAGTATTTAGTACTACGGTATTTAAAGCATTTTCTCTCAATTTCTCATGGGTTTTATTTTCCTCTTCTGAATATTTAAAAATCCCCCCTACTCTTGCTAATACTTTAAAAACTACATCCATTAAAAACTTCACTAATTTACTAGGATCAACAATTTTTTCCTTTGCGCTGTAAATAGCTATATTAGCCGAATCATCCATACTAGAACCAAAAGCTAAGGCAAGAGTACGGCCAGTTTTTTTAGCAGCTTGAATTTCTGCAGGATTATCTGAAATATCCTGAGGGCCTGTTTCTTTATCCTGGTCGAAGTAGCTTAAAGGAATATTATCTCTGTACCCACCGTCAACATATTCCTTACCATTAATCTTAACTGGTTCAAATACTATCGGGATAGATGCAGAAGCTCTACATGCCATGGCAATTTCGACGTCAGGAGTATTTCTGCTATCAAAAATCTCAAGATCTCCCGTATCTCTTCGTGTTGCTGTAACTAGTAAGTCTTTGAATGTTTCCGGTGCGATAACCCGCAGTACAGCTAAATCTCCAAACAGAATTTTTCCTTCTGGATCTAGACTTTTTTGTCTTATTTCTTCAACCTCCTTCCCACCGGAATCAATTATATTTTGTAAAACACTTTCTTGTCTTGTAAGTTCTTTTAAGGATTCTTCTTGTTCTGAAGGAGACAACGATCCTAGTGCAGATTTTTGTTGGTCTATTTCCTGTAAACGCTTGTTACATAGGCCAATTACATCATTTTGCTCCAAAAAGTCTGCAATATTGCTACGAATAGTAGTCCTAAGTAATTCCAGTAGTGGTTTACCGTCCTTGTTAATGAGAAACCCTTCCCCGAGTAACCCTTTGAGATTTGTATCTTTAGTAATTTGTTTGTATTTCTCGCTACTAATACCTGTAGCTATCATAGCAGCAGTTAGAGAACCGGCTGATGAACCGGCAACAGCCTCAAGGCCTTTAAGTATACCTCCTTTAGATAAAGCTTCATGCGCTCCCGAGTAAATAGCTCCTTTAGCTCCTCCTCCGCTAAAACTGGCGCATTTAAAAGGTTGGTTTTGGGCTGCCATTATTTCTTCAATTGAACTATTTTTCATAACAAGATCACCACTCCAAATTACTTATACATTTTATGCGATTCTAGCATAAGTAGATTGCAATACTGAACTTTCAAATATTAATTGATGTGAGAATATTTAAATAAAGTGTTTTTAATGACAACAAGGCAAAAATTTGTTACAATCCCCAGTGTATTTTAACCAGAAAAGCCGCCAGAAAATAATATGCAATTTATAGACGAAGCCAAAATATATATCAAAGCGGGTGACGGTGGTAATGGATCAGTAAGTTTTAGGAGAGAAAAATTTATTGATCGAGGAGGGCCTGATGGTGGAGACGGCGGTAACGGCGGAAGTATTATTTTCCAAAGCAATTCCCATCTTAATACGCTGTTAGAATTTCGTTATAAAAGGCACTTTAAAGCTGAAAATGGTGTATCAGGCAAAGGGCGTAACATGACAGGTAAATCCGGTGCTCCGTTAATTCTAAAAGTACCAGTTGGGACGCAAATTTTTTCAGAAGATGGGAATTTGTTAATCCACGATTTTACACAAGATAACCAGCAATTTGAAATTATTCCAGGTGGAAAGGGTGGACTTGGAAATAGCCATTTTAAATCAAGTACAAATAAATCTCCTCGAAAACGAACAGAAGGAGAAATTGCCGGAGAAATGGACATTTATTTAAAGTTGAAACTTCTATCTGATGCCGGATTAATTGGCTTGCCGAATGTTGGGAAATCTACATTTCTGTCAAGAACTACGGCCGCAAAACCCAAAATTGCTAATTATCAATTTACCACCCTAAAGCCTTCTCTCGGAGTTGTTTATGTGAGTGGAGAAGAATTCGTTTTGGCTGATATTCCAGGGCTTATTGAAGGAGCTCATACTGGAAAAGGTCTTGGGGATAAGTTTCTTAAACATATAGAAAGATGCGGTGTACTTATTCATGTAATAGATGCAAACTCTCCTCATGTGGACAAAGATTATCTGACAATTAGAAATGAACTTGAATCATACTCTCCTTTGCTTAAGGACAAAACGGAAGTCGTGTGTATTAATAAAATTGATAGTCTAGGGGAGCGGGAACTGACAAAAAAAGTAAAATTGCTCGAAAAAGTAACTAATAAAAAAATATATCTTATTTCTGGGTATTTAAATATCGGTCTTGAAGCAGTCCTTAAACAAGCATTAAGGGAAATTAAAGCTTGGCGAGATAAAACATAATAAGTATAATCTAAAAAATCTAAAGTAAGCTTTGAAGTATATATTTATAATAAATACACTTCGACCCTGCGATATGATTTAATGGAACTAAAATTCATTAAATAACTAATAAAAGCTCAATTCATCAACTAACTTATAATATTTTTACGTTTACGAAAAATGAAAAAAAGAATTTTAACAGGTGATAGACCAAGTGGTAGATTACATTTAGGGCATTATGTAGGTTCATTGCAAAGTAGGGTCAAGCTACAATATGAATATGATCAATATATTATGATTGCTGATGTACAAGCCCTAACTGATAATTTTGAAAATCCGAAGAAGATTACAGAAAATGTTTTTGAAGTTGCAAAAGATTATTTAAGCGTTGGAATTGATCCTACCCAAACCACAATTTTCGTTCAATCTCAGATTCCGGAAATTGGCGAATTAACGGTTTATTACCTAAATTTAGTAACTGTCGGAAGGCTAGAAAGAAACCCTACCGTTAAATCTGAAATTCAACAAAAAGGTTACAATGATTCCATACCAGCTGGTTTTTTGTGCTATCCTGTTAGTCAAGCAGCCGACATAACTATTTTTCAGGCAGAATTAGTACCTGTCGGAGATGATCAAGTACCGATGATTGAGCAAACAAATGAAATCGTCAGGCGTTTTAACAGAATTTATGACTCCGAGTGCCTTAAAGAGTGCAATGCTATTTTAAGCAATACTCCACGGTTAGTGGGAATTGATGGCAAGGCTAAAGCTAGTAAATCGTTAGGTAATGCTATTTCTCTTTCAGATACGCAGGAAGAAATAAAACAGAAAATATTCCAGATGTTTACTGATCCGGCTCATCTAAAAATTAGTGATCCAGGCCAGGTGGAAGGAAATGTAGTGTTTACTTATTTAGATATTTTTCACCCTGATAAGGAAGAGGTTGAGTCTCTAAAAGCGCATTATAAGCGAGGCGGCCTTGGAGATATGACTATAAAAAATATTTTAAATAATAGCATTCAGGATTTACTCAAAAACATACGTGAAAAAAGGGAAACTATAAAGCAAAAGGATGTTCAGGAAATACTTTATCATGGCACGGCTAAAGCCTCGCAGCGAGCAAAACTGACGATGGAAGAGGTTAGAGAAGCCATAGGAGTTAAATATTTCTAAGGTAGTTTTTATGAGCAGTATTGATAGCAAATTTAAAGAGGAATTAAAAATTGAGCATAGCCTAAGGCCAAGTATTAATGATATTGAGTTTTTAACCAGAAAGCTAAATGATGAAACTGCTGAATTAGGCTCAACTCACCCTTTTGCTTTCTTCATTCGCAATAATACTGACGAGATTATAGCTGGGTGTAATGGCTTTGTGGTATTTGGTGCGATATATACTGATCAGCTCTGGGTACATCAGGATTGGCGCAAAAAAAACCTCGGTCGGGAGTTAATGAAACATGTACACGATTACGGTCGCAAAGTAGGTTGCAGATAGCTACGGTTGCTACAATGAGCTTCCAGAGTCAAGGATTCTATGAAAAATTAGGTTATAAAGTGGATTTTGAACGTAGCGGCTACGTTAATGGTTCTTCTTGTTTATTTTTACAATTAGCTTTAAGTGAAGATAGAACCAAAGCAATCAAACTTGTACCTTATGACAAGGATTGGCCTAAAATGTTTGAGACAGAAGCTATCAAAATCAGGGAGACTCTTGGCCAAAATTGTGTGGCAGTACACCATATTGGTTCAACTTCCGTCCCTGCTCTTGCTGCAAAGCCTAAAATAGACATTACCACGGTCGTAAAACCATTTATTCCTTTGGAGTGGTCCGTTAATACTATGACAGATATTTTGGGAAGCTTAGGCTACACATACAAGGGAGAATGGAACATTCCATTTAAATATGGATTTACAAAAAGGGGAGATATTAATGTAAATCTTCATGTTTACGAAGAAGGGCATCCTGAAATAGAGGTATCCCTGCTATTTAGGGATTATTTACGAAAAAATGACAAAGTGCGTGATGAATATGCTGCTTTAAAAGATGAGATTCTAAAAGATCCTTCATCTTCTACGAAAACTTATTCTATATTTCCCGCTTACACTTTAAGGAAAAATGACTTCATACTAAATATTTTAAAGCAAAATGACTTCAAGCGTATTAGGCTCGTAAAATGTGCTCATTATAATGAAGTTCAAGCTGCTAAATATTTTCGTCAAAAGTATTTTTTCGATAATGTGCCTATAAAAGATCCATATACTTGGACATTTAATCACCCTGATCACGTTCATTTTATTTTATATCAGGGAGCTTTAATTATAGGTTACGGGCATATTCGGCTCTGCTCAAATGCAAATTCGGTTCTGCGAATTATTGTAATTGATCAAGAAAAGAGAAATCAGGGATTTGGAGGGTACTTTTTACAGTTAATCGAAAAATGGTTGAAAAATCAAAATTATCGAATAATTCTCGCCAATTCTTCTCCAAAGGCTATAGAATTTTACAAGAAATATAACTACTATAAAATGCCGTTTAACGATCCTGACGGCTATGAAAGCGACCCTGTTGATATACCAGTTGGCAAAAATTTATGAGTATTAATTAGAACTCAAAATATAAAGAGTCAGTAATCTTAAAAAATGAATAAGGTAATAGTAGTTTGTGGCCCAACAGCCAGCGGTAAAACCCAATTTGCGCATTTACTTGCTAAAAAAAATAATGGCGAAATAGTTAATGCCGATTCGATGCAATTATATAAATCATTACCTATTATTACTTCCTCTCCTTCGCTAGAATTGAAAAATGAACTGCCATATCATTTATATAATTTTCTTGATATTAACTCGGAATACTGTGTAGCAAAATATGCTCAGATGGCGGCAGAAAAAATCAAGGAAATATCTACCCGTAAGAAACTGCCTATATTAGTTGGTGGGTCCGGAATGTATATTAATTCTTTAATAAAAGGATTTAGCTATATACCGGATATAGAGCCAGAGGTCCGCGCGCAGGTGAGAAGTTTTCAGCAATCATTAGATTCCAATGAATTTTTTGAGTTATTAAAAAAAACCGATCCTGTAATCGTTAATGTTTTAAATGCTCGGGACTCACAAAGAGTAGCTAGAGCCTATGAGGTTTTCCTGCAAACTGGGAAGTCCATATTATATTACCAAAAAAGCAACGCCAAATTATTGGAGGATTTTGTTTTTAAGATTATCCTGCTTTTACCAGATAGGAAGTTTTTATATTCCATGTGTAATAACAGACTAGAACAAATGTTTAAAAAGGGCGCAGTTGAAGAGGTAAAAAGCTTACTTAATGAAAAATGCAACATAAACGCTTTAGCCATGAAGTCCCTTGGCGTAAAAGAAATAATATCTTATTTAGAAAATAGGATATCTAAAGATGAAGCCATGGAGATAGCTAAAACCAGAACCAGGCAGTATGCCAAACGTCAGGTTACTTGGTTTAAAAATCAACTTCAAGAAAAGGATATAATAGAATTTTCGAACTACGAGGAATATGAGAAAATTTTAACAATGGTGAGCCCGCCGGGATTCGAACCCGGGACAACCTGATTAAAAGTCAAGTGCTCTACCAGCTGAGCTACGGGCTCACAAAATACAATATTTATAAGTACCAAGCAGATTTTTTATCTGTTTATATGAAAATACTGTTACCGCTCACCAATGTTTAAATTGTAAATACATCTTCTAAGAAAAAATGCGAAAATTCAACGCTTTTCAATACATTAAACTCATAAAATGTGTTTTACTTTATCGTGGAAAAACCATAATATGTCAACAACTATTTTTGTAGAAAAGGTTTAGAACCAAAATGTATTCGGATGCTGTAGTTATAATCCCTGCCAGAATTGCTTCCACAAGACTTGAGAATAAGCCATTGCAAATGATTGGAAACAAAACCATGATTGAGCATGTAGTTTCTAGGGTAAGCAGAATAGAAGTTGCTGGAGTTTTTGTTGCAACCGATTCAGAAGAAATATTCTCTCTTGTAACAAGCAAAGGTTTTTCTGCAATAATGACAGACAAGAACTGCTTAACCGGGACTGATAGAGTATACGAGGCTTTTAAGAAGTTTCCTAATTCCACTGCCATAAAATACGTTATAAACGTGCAGGGGGATATGCCTTTTATTGATGAGGCAATAATTCCTAAAATCATCGAAGGCCTAAAAACTGGACGATTTGATATAATGACCTCTGTTGTAAAAGTTGGTAAGGATATTGCTGGTTCTTCCTCAAATGTAAAAGTAGTAATAGATAAAAACAATAAGGCTCTTTATTTCTCTAGGTCTCTTGTGCCAAGTGGAGCTTCAGAATTCCTTTATCATGTAGGAATTTATGGTTTTAAAGCTCCTCTCCTTGAAAAATTTGTTTTGCTAGAGCAAAGTGAAAATGAAAAAAGTGAAAACCTAGAGCAATTAAGAGCTTTAGATAATGGAATGACAATAGGAGTTTGTTATTCTAACGAGATTCCAATTTCTGTAGATACTAAAGAAGACCTAGCAAAAGCACGAGATTTTATAGCTAAAAACCCTGGGTACTTAACTTAAAAAAGTGAAATATACGACTATAATTTATACATATTGCTTGGAGATATTCTTGCAAGCAGGTCATATGTGTGGGTTTTAAGCCACAAATTATATTTGCTACTAACTTCTGCTATTTTGGGTTATAACCAGCTAATTTCTTTATAAGCTCCGCTAATCTAAATTTCTGCCTCTAAATTATATCTTTCGGTTATATAACTTGTAACTTGTTATTTAAATTATATTAATGCTAATCTTTAAATAACGAATTAACTTTATATAAATCGCTATGAAAACAGCAGAAGCAGATATTTTAGAAGTTGAAGATCCAGCAAAAAAAGTAAGGTCTCAAAAAGCATTTGAGGCTTTAAATCATATCTTTTCTGGGAAAGAAAATGGTCTGATAGATAGCGTTTTAAAAGATTATACCCCGGTAACAAAAATAGTTAATGGGCAAGAAGTTACCAAAGCTCCAGGTTTAAGCTTAGGAACAATTTTTAAAGCAATAGGTTTTGCCATAAGAAACCCCGGATATATTGGAAGCTTATATAGTCTATATAAGTCTCCAGAAATAATTCAAGCTCCAGCTTTCCAAGACAAATTGTTAAACAATGACAATACTTGGAAATTTATAGGATATGTGGGAGAAAAATTGCCCCAAATAGGTAAAGTTCTTGATTATTTTAAATTTCCAGAATTTGCCGAGGGTAATATATTAGATAGCAAAGGGTTAAAAGCTTTAAGTAACGTACTTACTAGCAAGGAAGAGCAAGGAAAATTAAAGGAAATAGCGCTCGAATCAAGAAAGACTACCCCTGATATGAATAAAACAATCAATAATATTCTGGATTTAATGCAGAGCCAGGGGTTCTCTGATTACATAAATACCAAGGGAGTTGTGCTACAGAATTATATTGTTAAATCGCTACAAGCACAGAAAGGGATAGACGGCCAGTTAAGCGCATATGGTTTAAAACCTGAGAATTTCCAACAAATTACCAGTATAGTGCCAATACTTCTTAATAACCCAAAGGCTTTAAAGAGCGTTTATGGCCAATTTAGCGAGGGACGTTATACCGATATGGTTAAGGAGCTATTAGTACTGTCCAAAGATAATACTCAAATTACTCAATATTTTAAAGATAATCAGGATTTATTTGTTGGAGTTATTGATAAAATTGTTAAAACCACGCCGGGACTAGAAGGATATGAACTTAAAGGCGATTTATATAAAATTGTTCCTAACTTGCTTGAACATCCTGATAAATTAATAAGCCTTATCGCTCTTTATGAAAAAGGCAAATATCCTGATATAGGGAAAGAGTTTTTAGGAATGATTCAAGAAGATAAGAATTTAAAGCAATATTTTACTGAAAATAGCGAATTATTTAAGCGTATTCTAGTAGATAAAGCTATGGGTATGAAAAGCTATGGAGTAAAAGACGAAGTATCCGAGATATTTACGCATGTTATGAGCGATCAGAATATTCCGAGAGTCCAAGGCCTTTTAGATAAACACAAAAAAGGGGATTGGTTAGGATTAGCTACGGATACATGCCGGATGATTGAAGAAGATCCAAAGTTTGCTAAATATATGAGGGATAACCAAGAGAGTTTCAGCAAAATAGTAACCGCCATAGTGGATTCTTACCCAGCTATTAAGACCTACACCGGTAATCTTCCGGTTGGTGAACTGGCTGCTAATTTGTTAAAAGATCCGAAATCAATTAGAGAAGTTATAGAAGGTTATCAGAAAGGTGGAGTTACTATGGTAACTAAAGGTGCTAAATTCCTTGCTCAAAAAGCTCTCGATAGCCAGACACGAGGAGCAGTTTTAGGAATAGTAGGCAGTTGGGTATTTGGGGATGGAATCGGTAAACAGGAAGTTATTAATCGTATCCCTGAAGCCATAATAGAAGTGAGCCCTCCTCCAGAAGGTGTCCGTGTTTCCTTGAATGATGCTGCAAAAGCAGTTATTGCTGCTGGGGATGATATAAGCAAAAAACAAGAATTAACTTCCTTGATAGAGCGAAATATATTATTCGACGGGGTAACTGTTGGGAGTTCTCAAAAACAAGTTAAACTAGAAAATATAGATATAAATAACAGTTTTGTTAATAGCAAATTCACTAATGTTTCATTTCAAGGCTCTAAATTTACTAATGCTAGTTTTACCGGAGCAACTTTTGAAAATGTAGATTTCAGCAATACGGAACTAGATGGAATAACGTTTCAGAGTCTAATACCGGCATTAAAGAGCGGCGCAATTTCATTAAAGGGTGCAAAAGTAGTAGGGTCGATGCCTTATGCTCTTGATTTATCAGATATTTCTCTCCAGGGAATAGATTTATCCGGGGTGACCTCAATGGCTGGCGTGAATTTGAAAAATACCGATTTTAGGGGAACTGTCTTACCACGTGATGAAATGGCTTTAAGAGAATCGTATAACTTAACTTCTGCTACTTTTGATTCTGATATGTCTGATTTGCAAAAGAAAAATCAAAAATATATGATGGATTTAATTACGGACTCTATTATTTCTAGAGCAGAATATTTAGGGGATCTAACGTCAGACCCTAAATTATTACGTAAAAATATAGAAGAGTTATACATAAGCGACTCTCCTATGGGCGCAGAATTAAGAAAGCTTACTAGTCAAAATCCGGATATCGTAAAGTACAAGTCTTTTCCGTTAGCATCAAGTACTTATAATAATACCTCTGATCTATCGACAACGGGGGCTATCATGACTTTATTATATGAGAATAGGAATGATAGTAATAATATACAGGCCAAACTCGCTGCTAATGTTATTGCTGATCAAGTTACAGAAAAATTATTCGGCCAGGGTGCTAATCGGGGTAAAGACGGATATATGATAAGAGAAGCATGCCAAATGGCTATACAAGTTTTTTTAAAGGAGAATCCAGAAATTACTGCTCATGGTTTGGTAAATAGAGAAAACCTACCGGAACTGGTAAGTGAGCTTGCTGCAGATATTCATAAAAAAACGAAATATACTACTGCAGGGCTAGTTTCGGGAGGTATATACTTACCTGACGGAGCAATTACAGAGGAACTACTTGGCAGAATAGCAAAACAAATGAATGACTCTTACCACTTCAGCAAAGCTGAGTTAGAAGAGATTCGTGAAGTAGCACACGGTATTGGGTATAATTTATTTTCTGGAGGGGAGAAAGGAAAAAGAAAAGAAGATACTGCTCTGATATTTGAAAGTTTGAAAGAAGTCATATTAGAAATAAAAAAAGAGCATGGAGGAATTGAAGTGGCTGATATCTTAAAAGAAAAAAGGGCGGAATTAGTCGGAGGAGTGGATTCAGGTTATTTTTCTGTTACCAGAACCGGTCTTACTAAAGAATATTATCAAAATACAAGCTATACCACTGTCGGACTTGCTTCAGGGGGGATATACTTAGACCCATCTCGATCAAAAGATCCTAATTTCTTATCAGTAGTAAAAGAGTTTATTGCAGGATTGGTAGGTAGCGACATCGCTAAAAAGGAAAAGACCGTGCAGGGTGAAATAACAACTGAAAAGAGTCTAAAGGAACTAGTAGGAGCAGTCGTATCATCTTCTGTTGAAGGACATATCAGTAGTAAAGGATCATCACAGACTTTTTCTCAAAAACCTCGTTCTTCGAGTCAAAGTCAGGTTGCTAAATAATATAAATCACGCATAACAAAACCCTAAAAAAAGAGGGAAAATAACATCGTAGGCCATATCTAATGAGGTGGTTTGAAAATATCAATGAATTTAAGGATTACGATTTAGCTCAATAGAATTTGTTGAATCTGTACTTAAAAGAAGACAACTGAACTAAAAGATCAAATATTAGATTTTCTGAAAAAGAAATTGCAGATCTTAGTATTTGTATATCCTTAATGAATGGTTTAAATAGAATAGCAATAACATAAGGAATTTTTAATTTATTGCTCGTCTGGCAGGGATTTAGTAAATCTTGTAAGTCCGATAGTTCTACTGTAATCAATTTTATTAGAATTAACTATTCAAAACTCTAAAATAATAAAAGCAAAATATGGCAGCAAAAATAAGGTGCTGTCCTTTTATATATTGGTAAAACGGCAGGTACAAGCATACCGTAAATATTTTCTACTTTACAGAATTTTAAGAGCTATAACCTATTTATGTTTTTATGCTCTTTAGGTTCTTATTAGTTAAAGCTTTTACATCATAAAAAAGGTCATCGTATATTTTTATTGCATTTTTGTAATTTATCTCAAAATTTTTGCGCTGAGATTCGATAAAATCTGCTGCTGTCTTACACTTTAAAACTTCCTGCCCCAGTTCCATATTCTGTTCAAAACCTCGTCTTATATTATTAGATAATTTTGTTATCATATTATCTATTATACTTCTTCCATCATTGTTTCCAGCCTGAGGGCTACACATAGAACCGATGCTGGCTTTCATAAAACTTTCCATTTTTTCTTTAACATCATCAGTTACAAAGCTAAAGGGAGGATTTAAATGTTTATTTGGTAAGTTATCTTTCACTTCTCCTGAACCGTGAGAACCTAATTTTGCTGAGTTTATAGATCTTGCTGAAGTTTCTTTTACATCAGATATTTTTGTTGGTTTTTTGCTTTTGGACATTTTGTAAAACTCTGTTGATATATCATAATTAACTTAAGTAAATTATATATTAACTTACACTGTACATTCTATATCATTACTGCCTTACATCACGAATTTTGATAACTTCTGTGTTTTTTAGGCTCACGTTAGTTCTGAAGGGGCTAATATCAATCCCTCCTCTTCTGGTATATTTTGCAAAAACAGTCAATTCTTCCGGTTGACAATTTTCTAATATATCAACAAATATATGTTCTATACATTCTTCGTGAAAGCCATTGTGATCTCTGTAAGAAATTAAATATTTTAACAGAGATCGATGATCTATTTTTTTACCTTTATAACTGATCTGGATAGAGGCCCAATCAGGTTGACCGGTAACTAAACAATTAGATTTTAATAAATTTGAATATAAAATCTCTTCTACAATCTGCTCTTGATTGCTTAAATCTATTTTTAGCAATTCAGAAGTAACTTGGTACTTAGAAATTTCTACAGGAAGTTCATCAAGTAAAATCCCTTCAAAAATATTAAGTGGTTGATTTTTATAATGACTTAGTTTGTTTATATACACTTTTACCGGCGAACCAGCTATCTGGCTTAGATCGGATTTTATCAGATTGTATACTTCTTCTTGAGTGGCAAATTTAGTATTATTAAAAGAGTTTAAGTATAATTTAACAGATTTTGATTCTATTAAAAATTCTGAATCTGCCGATACCACAAAATGCATAATTCTTACTTCCGGTTTGCCTTTTGAATCGAGCCAGGAGAGCTCATAACAGCTCCATAAATCATAACCATTAAATGGCAGAGATGATTCCTTAATTATCTTGGCTCTACCTAGGCTCCTTTTTATAGGAAATAATAATGAATTATCGTAATCGCTTTTATATGATACTTGTCTACCAAGTAATATTTCTGACATATATTTTTTAATTATCCAATTAAATGGTGCATCTGATTGGATTTGAACCAACGACCTCTGCCTTCGGAGGGCAACGCTCTATCCAGCTGAGCTACAGATGCTTAAATAATTAAGCCTAAATTAGTATAGAAAATCTTAAATGTAAACATTTAATCAGTCTCTGCTATTGTTTGAACTATCTAAACTAATTTGCTACTTTTCTGATCCGAACAAAACAAAAGCAAATATTGATTTCTTTTTATTACATAAATAATTTATAGTGAGTTAAAAATTGCGATTTTAAAATGAATTATTTCGAATTATTTGATATAGAGCAAAATTACATTATTGACCAAACGCGCTTAAGAAAACAATATTTAGCTTTGCAGGAGAAATACCACCCCGACAAGGCAAAAGATGAACTACAGCGTCATAAAAATGCTGCATACTCGATGTTTGCTAACGAAGCTTTTAAAGTTTTAAAAGATGACTATTTAAGGGCTGAATATATTCTAAAAACCAAAGGTGAAATCCTTGATAATGACAAATTAAAGTCAGTTTTATCTGCTGCCCAACTGGAAGAAATACTAGAAGAATATGAATCAATAGAAAGTCTCAGCTGTAATTTATCAAGTTTATATGTCATTAAAAAGGATAAAATCGCAATTTGTGAAAAACTGGTGCATGATATAGGTATTGCTTTTTCAGAAAATAATATTAAACAAGCTCTTGATCTTACTGTGCGGCTAAAGTATCTTACTAATTTAGTCAACAATATAAAGTTAAAGATTAAGAATGCAGATAATTGAAATTGAAGAACCTGGAAAAAGAGATTTACAAGAAGAAATAGTAGTAGGAATCGATTTTGGCACTACTAACTCTTTAATTGCTTATTCCAAGGACAACAATCCGCAAATAATTAACTCCGTAGGAAAAAATGGCCTTTTACCATCAGTTATATTTTATGACGATCAACTAGAAAAATTTTTAATAGGCAAAAATAGAGGAGAAAAAAACTCTATTTCTTCGATCAAAAGGCTTCTTTCTAAATCATACGAAGAAATTAAATCAACGGAAGTTCTGCATAAAATATTATCAGATTTTGTTCTAGTAGATTATACTTCATCTATGCCGAAAGTTACATTTGGTACTACGAAGTATAGTTTTCCTGAACTAGCAGCAAAGATATTTTTATTCTTAAAGGAACATGCAGAGCAGGAGCTTGGAACAGCTATAAGTAAAGCTGTTGTATCAGTTCCAGCTTATTTTGATGATGCATCTAGGGGGGCGGTTATGCTAGCTGCTAAAATTGCTGGCTTTGACGTATTACGACTTATTGCTGAGCCGACGGCAGCGGCTTATGCTTACGGATTTCATAAAAAATCCCAAGGTGCTTATATGGTCTACGATCTTGGAGGGGGTACTTTTGATGTTTCCATATTAAACATGGAAGCAGGAGTTTTGCAGGTTATTGCCACAGGAGGGGATAATTTGCTCGGCGGTGACGATTTAGATCATATTTTAGCTGAGCATATTGCCAAAGAACTAAATATTAGTTTAGAACCGGCTTTATATCTGAAGGCAAAGGAGCTTAAAGAGCTCCTATCATTCCAAAATAGCGCTTTCCTAAATTTTGGTAGTAAAAAGTTTAAAATTACAAGGGAAGTTTTTGAAAATCTTATTTCGCCATTAATTAACAGAACAATTAAAATAGCTAAAGATACTTTATTTGACGCTGATGTTAAACTTGACGGTATAATACTAGTTGGGGGATCAACAAGGATTCCGTTTATTGCTCAAAATTTAACCAGATCATTTGGCATTGAGGTGTTCTCTGATATTGATCCTGACAGAGCAGTTGTTATTGGAGCCGCTCTCCAAGCAGAAAATTTATCTTTAGTTTCTAGCCGGAACTCGCTACTGATAGATGTCTTACCTCTATCAGTAGGTATGGAGTTATATGGAGGTATTGCTGAAAAGATTATCATGCGTAACACCCCAATTCCTTTTTCTATTACTAAAACTTTTACCACTTATGCGGATCACCAAACCGGTATGCAATTTCATATAGTGCAAGGAGAAAGGGAAATGGTACAAGATTGTAGGTCGCTTGCTAGGTTTGAACTAAAAAATATTCCCCCTAGGAAAGCAGGTATGGCAAAAATAGAAGTAACTTTTGCTGTTGATGCCGATGCTATTTTATCTGTTACCGCCAAGGAAAATACTAGCGGAATAGCTCAAAATATTGAATTAAAACCTAGCTATGGATTAAGCCAGACAGAAATAAATAATATGCTGGAGAATGCTTTTAAAAATGCTGAAGAAGATTATAAAATTAGGCTTTTGACTGAAACTCGAATTGATGCGCAGAATGTAATTGCAGGAATCACAAAAGCTATGAATGAAACCCCTGATATTTTAAATATTAACGAAAAAGAATCCATTATGGCTTTAATAAATTCTTTGCAGAATATTATATATACTAATAATCGGGATGAGATTTTAACCAAAATCGGGGAATTAAATAAGTCGGCAGCAGATTTTATCGAAAAACACTTAAATAGTGGAGCTAAATCTTTACTTGAAGGCAAACATATAAGTGATATTTAAGCTTTTAAAAAAGTAGCCAATAGGTGGCATCCAAGATAAGGAATAACGAATATTAAATAAAACTATATTTCTTGCCAATTATCGCCATGAGATATATCTACTTTAATTGGTACATCCAAGACAATTATATTTTCCATGGTAGATTTTATTAATTTAGTTACTGATTCAACTTCGGATAGAGGTGCTTCAAATACCAATTCATCATGAATCTGTAAAGTCATTGTTGTTTTTAGTAAGTTTGCTTGTAATTTCCTATCTATGGCAATCATTGCCATCTTTGCAATATCAGCAGTAAGGCTTTGCATCGGAGCATTTATAGCTGCTCTTTCTGCAAAAGAACGCAAACTATGATTTTTGTTATTAATCATCGGAATGTAACATCTTCTGCCAAGCAGATTTTCTACATAAAGGTTTTGGCGGGCAAAATTAATAGTATCTGCCATATATTTTTCAATACCCGGATATTCCTGAAAATATTTTGCTATATAGTCTGCTGCAGCTTTTTTAGTAATATTGAGATTTTTCGCAAGGCCAAATGAACTAATACCGTAAATAATCCCAAAGTTAATTGCTTTGGCATTTCTTCTTAACTCTGGTGTTACTTTATCCATTTCTACACCAAAAATCTGACTGGCAGTTTGTTTATGGATATCCTCTCCTTTTGTAAATGCTTCTTTAAGAGCCTGTATATTTGCTACATGACTTAAAATTCTGAGTTCTATTTGAGAATAATCTGCCGAAATTAATTTATACCCTGCAGGAGCAATAAAGGCAGCTCTGATGTTATTACCTTCTGGCGTGCGGATTGGGATATTCTGAACATTTGGGTTATTTGAGCTTAAACGTCCAGTTGTAGTAGATGTTTGTAGAAAAGTGGTATGTAACCTACTAGTTATGGGATCAACTTGTTTAGGCAAAGCATCAGTATAAGTATTTTTTAGTTTGGTTAAATGTCGATATTTTAAAATTAAGTCAGCGATTTCATATCCTTCATCACTTAACTTCTCGAGAATTTCTACACCGGTGCCATAGGTTTTCGATTTACCGGATATTTTTGAAAACGGCAACTGCAGCTTATCAAATAAAATCCCACCAAGTTGCTTTGGCGATGCAATATTAAATTCTTGCCCGCAGTATGAGAAAATCTCTTTTTCAAGCATCTCTATTTCTTTTTGAAACTCAGTTGATAATTTTTGTAAACACGTGATATCGATTTTAATACCGTAAGCTTCCATGTTATGCAAAATTCTACATAAAGGTAAGTCAATCGTTTTATATAAATGCAGCGTTTTCTGCCTAAAAAGCTGTTTCTGCATTTCGCTATAACATTCAAGAAAATATTGGGATAAGCTTATATCAGGCAAAGATTTATCGATATTTTTCTCAGCATAATAATTTATTATTTCATGAATGGACTTCTCTTTGCTACCTGCAGAAAGGCAATAATCCATAAGGTTTAAATCTTCGAAGCTATTTAACGGGCCAGAAAAATTTTTATATAAATTTTTTAAATTAGCAGTGATTTTTTTAATAGAGTAATTTGCAAATAATTCGTCAATAAAATTGTTGTGGTCTAATACTGTAGAATCATTTTTTGCATAAGAAAACAAATCTACTGCATAAGTTGATTTGTGAGGATTATAATTAAGCAAGTAAATTTGATTTTCTAAAGAAATAGAAACAGTTATATGCGAATCATTTTCTTCTAAAGTTACTGCTACTAAACCAAACCTTTCTATTTTGTTTTTTAACTCAGATAAGGATTGAGCTGAATTAATGGCTATTTTCTTGGGTTGGAACTCTTGTAGTGTCAATTCCTTTGGTATTTCAATATTAACCTTATTTTCAATTTTAATATTAAACAAAGTTTCAATTCTTTTATTTAGAGATTTAAATCCATATTTTGCAATAAATTCAATAATTTTTGATTCTTGCTTATAAGTTAACGCAAATAAATTCAGATTATAAGGAACTTCAACATTTTGATCTAGCCCTACTAGTTGCCAGGATAGAAAAGCTTGAGCTTTGTAGTTGAGCAATAAATCCCTTTGCCTATTGTTTTTAACCTGGTCTATACAGTTATATATACCTGCTAAATCCCCGAAATTATTTATTAATTCAGAGGCGGTTTTAGGGCCTATGCCTTTTACCCCTGGAATATTATCGGACGCATCCCCGACAAGAGCTTGCACTTCTCTGACTTTATTTGGTAACACCCCAAATTTTGCTAAAACATCCTCTTGGAGGACAAATTTTGACTTTACCGGATCATAAATTTTAATCCCATTATCCATTAGCTGTAGCAGATCCTTATCAGATGAAACGATAACAGCTTCAACATTATCATCGGTACAATTTTTTGCCAGAGTTGCAATAATGTCATCAGCTTCAAACCCTTCCTTAGAGAGGACACAAAAATTAAGGGCTTCGGCTGCGCTTTGAACTATCGGTAGCTGAGAAAGAAGTTCTTCTGGAGCAGGGGGACGATGTGCTTTATATTCTTTAAACAAATCATGGCGGAAATTTTTGCCTTTACTATCTAAAACCACTACGGCATATTCTGGTCTAAAATCATTAATTATTTTTAAAAGCATCGAAGTAAAACCATAAATAGCTCCTACTGGCTGCCCGTCCGGCGATATAAGAGGGGGCTGTACATGATACGCTCTAAAAACAAAACCATATCCGTCAATTATTAGCAATTGCTTGTTTTGAGATTCACTATTCATAATATTTTCATTCTCATAACTCAAATTTGCACTACGTTTACCAAGCCCCAAAGCTTGCCTAGTATAGCTAAGTGGCTAAACAGAATTCAAGCTAAATATAGCGCATTGGTAAAGATTGATAATATTGTTATAATTTGGCCGCAAGGCAAGCTTTGCATATCAAGAAACTTGCCAATAAACTGATATAGTTTGCTTGACAAACACCTCAGATTCGTTATCATGATATATGAGTTTAAGTTTAGGTGTACGAGTTTCACCTTATCTTAGAGTAACATCCTAGCTTTTAAAAGTGTTGTATTAGTTAGCTATTTAGCCATTTAAAGTTAGTCTGCGGCCGGCCTAATAAAATTTCCAAATAAATATTACTTTTAAGCTGTATAAATGACTTATTTGTTAATCTAGCCAATTTCCAAAATTAATTATTAATTCAATCAAATGACAATAGAAGAAAACGAATATCCAAAAGTTTCCGATAATAATTCCTTAAGTAGAACTTTAAAAATTAGAAAAACTATTAAATCACCGCTTAATCCTTCGGAAGAATCTTTAGGCGTAAACTATCCAAAGTCCTCTTCTTTAGAAGACAAAGCTTTAGTAAACAACCATGTAGCAGAAAATGTTCCTGAAAGAGAAAATGAGCCATCCGAGCTCGAAATGGTTACTGGAATAAAAGAAAGAAAGGCACGCAGAATTAATGAATTCCCTTCTTCTAAAAAATCCCAAGATGCTGAACAGACAAAACGACAGAATACGGAAGAGTCGAAAGAAAGCAACGGTGTGAGAGTAACGTTAAGGCAATTAAAGCAAAAGTCACCAGAAGAACTCCAATCCCAAGCTGAGGCGCTGGGAATAGAAAATGCCAGTTCTTTATTAAAGCAAGAACTAGTTTTTGCAATTCTGAAAAAAATTGTTGATCAAGGTGGTCATATTTCCGGTGAAGGGGTTCTAGAGGTACTGCCTGATGGATTTGGTTTTTTAAGATCACCAGACGCTAATTACTTAGCGGGGCCTGATGATATTTATGTTTCGCCTAATCAAATACGGCGGTTTGGTTTAAAAAAGGGTGATACTGTAGAAGGTCAGATTAGAGCGCCTAAAGCTGGAGAAAGATATTTTGCCTTGCTTAAACTGAGTAAAGTTAATTTTGAAGATAATGAAAACGCTTACCATCGAGTTCATTTTGATAATCTAACACCTTTATATCCTGATGAAAAATTACTCCTTGAGATGGATAATGAAAATAAGGATTTTAGTACAAGAACAATAGAGCTTGTGGCCCCTATGGGTAAGGGACAAAGAGCCTTAATAGTCGCACCGCCGAGAACCGGAAAAACTGTTCTGCTACAAAACATTGCCCATGCAATTACTACTAATCACCCAGAAGTATATTTGATGGTTCTTCTTATAGATGAGCGACCAGAGGAAGTAACAGATATGCAACGCTCTGTTAAAGGTGAAGTAGTTAGTTCTACCTTCGATGAACCGGCAGCAAGACACGTGCAATTGGCTGAAATGGTCATTGAGAAAGCAAAACGATTAGTTGAACATAAGAAAGATGTTGTGATATTATTAGATTCAATAACTAGATTAGCAAGAGCCTATAATACTGTGGTGCCATCGTCAGGAAAGGTTCTAACTGGAGGAGTAGATGCAAACGCCCTACAAAGACCTAAAAGGTTTTTTGGTGCTGCACGTAATATAGAAAATGGCGGTTCGTTAACTATTATTGCCACCGCATTAATTGAAACTGGTTCGAGAATGGATGAGGTAATATTTGAAGAATTTAAAGGTACTGGTAATTCTGAAATTGTTCTTGACCGTAAAGTTGCAGATAAGAGAATCTATCCAGCCATTGATATTACCAAATCTGGTACTAGAAAGGAAGAATTACTTGTTGATAGAGCCATACTTTCGAAAATGTGGGTTTTACGCCGTATTATTAACCCCATGGGCACTGTTGATGCGATGGAGTTTTTGCTTAGTAAGTTTAAAGAAACGAAAACTAATAATGAGTTCTTTAATTCGATGAACTCTTAACAAAAATTATTCACATAGGAGGGTTTTATGCATAAACGACCAAAAATATCTTTAATAGGCGGTGGTAATATCGGTGGTACTTTAGCCCATATTTCTGCTTATAACGCACTAGGAGATGTAGTTCTATTTGATGTGGCAGATGGTAGAGCTAAAGGCAAAGCTCTTGATATTGCTCAAAGTAAGACTTTAGACGGCTCAGA
Organism: Candidatus Megaera endosymbiont of Mesostigma viride; assembly: GCA_020410825.1. Classification (GTDB taxonomy): domain Bacteria; phylum Pseudomonadota; class Alphaproteobacteria; order Rickettsiales; family Rickettsiaceae; genus Megaera; species Megaera polyxenophila. The sequence continues at coordinate 983,400 of CP084576.1, read as the reverse complement.
TATCAGTTTAAAAGGAACTGGGAGTTATGCAGATATACAAGGCTCAGATGTGGTAATTATTACAGCTGGTATACCTAGGAAGCCAGGCATGAGTCGGGATGATTTAGTTGCTACCAATGCAAATGTTATGAAAGAAGTAGCACAAGGTATAAAGCAGTATGCCCGTGATGCATTTGTAATTGTCATTACTAATCCACTTGATGCTATGGTATATGTTTTGCAGAAAGAAAGTGGATTGCCTGCAAATAAAGTTGTGGGGATGGCTGGTGTGCTTGATTCAGCTAGGTTTAATTATTTTCTGGCAGAAGAGTTCAAAGTATCTGTTGAGAACGTAACTAGTTTTGTGCTTGGCGGTCACGGAGATTCTATGGTTCCCCTAGTTAGATACTCAACCGTAGCTGGTATTCCAGTCCCTGATCTAATTAGAATGGGTTGGAGTACGAAAGAAAAAATTGATGCAATAGTAGAGCGGACTAAAAATGGTGGCGGTGAAATAGTAGCGTTACTTGAAACTGGTTCTGCTTATTATGCTCCTGCGGTATCGGCAATTGAAATGGCTAGGAGCTACTTGCATGACAAACGCAAAATTATGCCTTGTGCAGCATATTTAAACGGTGAGTATGGGGAAAAGGGTATTTACGTAGGCGTACCGGTAGTTATTGGGAAGAACGGGGTGGAAAAAGTTGTTGAAATTGAGTTAACCAAAGAAGAGAAAACAAGTTTTACATCTTCAGTTAATGCTGTTAAAGAGCTGATAAAAAATATTAAGTAGGCATAGCTCTATATTTATTGGATTTAGTATATTCATAAAAAAGCTTTATTAAATCCAATTTTTGCCACTTAGTGGGTATAACCTGCCCTCGTTCTAAAAGCGGTATCTAAAACTCCACGTAACAGTTTTTCCTGTATGTGCGTTAGCTAAGCTTAATGTTCCACGAATTTATTTCTAATTGCTTATAGAGAGAGGCGATTCGAGCCAAGATTTTTCTTTTTTACATGAAGAGAAGTAGCCTTAAGCTACTTATTCGGCCAGAAATTTCTGGGCTAGAGTAAAATAAAATGGTATTCCTAAAGTAATATTAAATGGAAAAGTAACAGCTAGAGTCATTGGTATATAAATGGCGGCTCTAGCTTCTGGTAAAGAGGTACGCATTGCAGCAGTTACCACAATATAAGAAGCACTAGAAATTAACACTGTAAATAAAAATCCTGTTCCTAGGTCCAGTCCTATGAGAATGCTTAAAGATATTCCTATTACTGAACCTATTAAAGGCATATATATGCCAAAAAGAGCTAGTTTTAAGGTAAACTCTTTTAGTTCGGCTAAATGCTTTGTAATTAGCAATCCCATATCTAATAGGAAAAGTGACAAGATACCTTGAAAAGGGCTGATTACAAAGCCATCCATTTTCTGCATTCCTTGAGTTCCTGATACCCATCCTATAAAAAATGAACCTAATAACAATAATATTGATCCATTGGTAAATACTTCCTTTAGAAGGAAAGGCTTCAATTGATTCTGGTTACCTAGATTTTTTTGCTTTGATGTATAAGCTATTAGTATACCACTTAAAATTGCGGGAGCTTCCATTAAAGAGAGTACGGAAATGATATATCCGGAATAAATTATAGAATTTAATTCTAAAAAATTAATTGCTGTTACAAATGTTACTAGACTAACGGAGCCATAATGAGCAGCAAGCGCCGCTGCAGTTAATTTATCTATTCTAGTGGTATGTTTTAAGAAAAAATAACCAATAAATGGTTGTATAAAACCTGCTATTATGCCAGCAAGAATAGTTAAAATGGCCTTACTATCAACGTTAGTAGTTTCCGAAATAACAACGCCTCCTTTAAAACCTATTGCAATCATTAGGTATATAGCTAGATATTTACTAATTTGTTCTGGAATTTCCAGATTTGATTTCAAAACCCCCGAAATAATACCTAGTAAAAAAAATAATATAGGAGGGGATAATAAATTTTCTACGAAAAAAGAGAATAATTCTACCATGTTAGATATTTTTTATCTTAATTAATTTTATTATTTTAGATAATGTCCAAATATCCTTATATCTGATAAATTAAACCTTTTTATATACTAAAAAAATCAATTAGCCAGCATAAATTTATAAAAATAGATTTAATTTTGGGAAACTTGTGCTTTGTCTTAATGAACACTAACTGTGAATTTTATACCTTCAGTATTATTTGACACTGCTAAATTATTAGTTTAACTTACGAAAATTTAATAAATAGAGTTACTAATATTAATAAATCTTATAAATTATGCCCTTTCGAAGGTTTTACTAAAGAACTAGAGAATTTTGTATTAAGAGTTGATAAATGAAGCTTTCTGATTTTGATTTTAATCTTCCTTCTGAATTAATAGCTTACGAACCAGTAGCACAACGTGATCAATCCAACTTAATTTTGCCATTTGATAACAATAAAGTAGTGAAGTTTGCTAATATAATTGATTATTTAAATCCGGGTGATGTTATGGTTTTCAACGATAGTAGGGTAATTAACTCTAAGATAACTTTAGAAAAATCTGGCACGAAAATTAATATTAACTTAAATAAACCGTCATTAACCCAAAATTTGTGGCGAGCTTTTGCTAAACCTGCTCGAAAGCTCATTATAGGGGATGAGTTCTTTTTCGGTAATCATAAATTAGTTATTACTGATAAGTTTGAATTTGGTGAGATAGAAGTAAATTTTGTGCTAAGGGATATTGAGGTTTTTACTTTTCTGGATCAATACGGCCAAGTACCTCTGCCATTATATATAAAAAGGCCGCCAAAAAATGAACTAGATGTACAAAGATATCAAACTGTTTATAGCCGTGAAAAAGGTTCTGTAGCAGCCCCTACAGCCGGTTTGCATTTTACTCTGGAATTACTTGAGCAAATCAAGGCAAAAAACGTCACGATTCAATTTATAACTTTACATGTTGGCGCAGGCACATTTTTACCAGTAAAAACTGAAAACATTTACACTCATAAAATGCATTCTGAATATTCGTATATTAGCCCGCTAGTAGCAGAAACTATTAACAAAGCTAAATCGGAAAACAGAAGAATTATATCAGTTGGTACAACTGCGCTTAGGAGTCTGGAATCTTTCAGTCGAAATGGGAAATTATATCACGGAGCTAAAGAAACTGATATATTCATAACTCCGGGTTACAAATTTCAGATAGTAGACAGCTTAATTACCAATTTCCATTTACCAAAATCAACTTTATTTATGCTAGTTTGTGCGTTTTCTGGGATAGGGGAGGTGAAAAACCTTTATAAATATGCTATAGATAATAAAATGCGCTTTTTTAGTTATGGTGATGCGATGATGCTTCATAGAAAGACTCACTAGCAGTATTATTAAATTACTTAATATTTATAAATTGTTACTTGCATCTTGCTTAGAAATAATGTATCATTCGCAGATGCTTAGGACGATTATAACTGCTCAAACCTGAATTATTCTGGTGAAGCTTACAAAAAATATAATTTTTTAGTCAGAATTAAGTTTTTCAAAATATTTGCCGCGGGGTGGAGCAGTCTGGTAGCTCGTCAGGCTCATAACCTGAAGGTCGTTGGTTCAAATCCAGCCCCCGCAACCAATTCTTCCAAAATCCTTAATTAATCAGCGTTCTTAATTGTAATAATAACGTAAGATGAAAATAATTTCTGGGAAACACAAGAACAGAATAATCCCAACGTCCAAGGCCTCAGAATATAGACCTACTACTGCTAAACTTCGAGAAGCGCTATTTAGCATAATAGTTTCTGGCGAATTTTTTAATTCTAAACCGCTAGATAATGCTCAAACATTGGATTTATTTGCTGGTACAGGAATATTATCCTTTGAAGCGTTGTCTCGAGGGGCCAAAAATGCGACCTTAATTGATAATAATCTTGAACATCTCAAGCTGATTAAAAAGTTTGCTGATAAAATAGGGGAGAAAAATAATATCTATTGTCAATTAGCTGATGCATCTTCTTTGCCGAAATCTAATAGGCAATATAATATTGTTTTCATTGATCCTCCTTACTATAATAACTTATGCGTAAAAACCCTAACCTGCCTAATTAAGAATAATTGGTTAGAAAATAATGCAATTATTGCCATGGAAATGGAAAAAACTGCTAAATTGGTTTTAGGAGATTTTCCAAACTTGCATCTGCTCAAGGAAAAAGTTTACGGTAACAGTAGGTTAATAATAGTAAGATATGAGCAAAAATAAAAAGGTTTTTTCCTGTAATAACTGTGGTAGCGTTTCTAATAAATGGCTAGGTCAATGTCCTGATTGTGGTCAGTGGGGATCAATTACCGAGGAGCTTGCTTCCAGTAGTAAAATTATTGTTCCCAAAACTGGCACGGCGCAGGAATTAGATTTTTTAAGCGATGCAATAGTTGAAACCATGAGGGTTAAAACACCTATAGAGGAGTTAAATAGAGTTCTCGGGGGCGGGTTAGTTAGTGGATCTGCTATTCTGATTGGGGGCGATCCAGGTATTGGCAAATCAACCCTTTTACTGCAACTCTGTTCAAAGCTCGCTCAAAATGATGTTGGCTGCCTTTATATAACAGGTGAGGAATCAACTAATCAGATTAAACTGAGAGCTAAAAGAGTTGGGATTACTAACAACAAAACAGGTTTACTTGCTGCAACTAATGTAGAAGACATAATTTCCACTATCGATAAATACAAAGATAAGCTGGATTTAGTAGTTATTGATTCTATACAAACTGTAGCTACCACTGAATTATCCTCAGCTGCTGGAACAGTTTCTCAGATAAGAGCTTCAGCGCATGTGCTCATTAATTACGTTAAGCAAAATAATATTACAGTACTTCTTGCCTGTCATGTAAACAAAGATGGCCAACTTGCCGGACCGAAGGTCCTTGAACATATGGTAGATACTGTCCTGTATTTTGAAGGTGACCATAATAATCATTTCAGAATCCTTCGTTCAATAAAGAATCGCTTTGGCGGTGTTAATGAAATAGGGGTTTTTGAAATGACCTCAGCTGGATTGCTTGAAATTACCAATCCTTCTGAATTATTTTTAATGGAGCGGGAAAATAATGTTAGTGGTACTGCTGTATTTGCTGGCACACAAGGCTCAAGGCCGTTGCTTATTGAAATTCAAGCGCTAACTTGTCCTACTACTATGCCAACACCTAGAAGATCTGTAGTAGGATGGGATGTAAATAGATTATCCATGATAATAGCCGTACTTGGAGTAAGATTCGGTTTGAATTTATCTTCTCATGAAGTATATTTAAGTGTTGCCGGTGGCTTAAAAATAACTGATCCGGCAGCGGATTTAGCAGTAGTTGCTGCTCTTATTTCTGCTGCTGCTAATAAATCCCTACCAGCAAAAAGTATTTTTTTTGGAGAAGTAGGGCTCTCCGGGGAGGTCAGGAAAGTTGCCCAAACTGAGGCTCGAATTAAGGAAGCCTCAAAACTTGGCTTTAAAAGAGTTTTTTGTGCGGCTAGCCATGACTTGAAAGGTTCCGTTGAACCAATAATACATCTCAAACAACTAAAAGACTTAATTCTTTAGTTTATTTTTTCTAATTTTTTTGTAAAATTTTCTGCGTGTTATTGGGAGGCGTTCTTATAGTAATTATATCTAATAAGATTCTGCAGTTGTAACATAATATAAACCATGTTAGCTTAGTAAGTTGATGGAACATATTAGGGATATCTTTAAAATTCCTTTTATGTATATTCTAAGTGCTCTTCCATTTACAGGTACGACAGAGCCCTTTACCCAATTCACTAGCATTTGCAACAGAGCTATATAAACAAGAAATTTGCACAGTCATTTAGACAGAGCCGTTAAAATTTTGTCTTCCATACCAAAATGCTATAACAATACTGGGCTAAATATTAAACTTAATGTCACATACAGTAGAAATAATCAATGCAGCAACAGTATATGGATCAGCATTTGCCCCAGGCCTTCTATCTTCAATATACCCATATCCCTTAATTACAACAGGGCGTGGTATTCTAATAGAACTCCCTCTATTAGCTTCACCCACAGAAAATTCATGTATAGCAGATGTTTCATGAGTACCTGTTAAGCGTTCCTCAAGCCTATCTCCATAGTGTGCAATATGTTTAGCATGGGTAATTTTTAACCTTTCTATATAATTCTGCATTGTTTTAAGGCCTTTTTTGGGGTCTCTTAAATCTTTAGTTGAGAAATTAGTATGCATGCCAGCTCCATTCCAATCGCCCTTAACTGGCTTATTGTCATGAGAAATATGAATGTTATACTCTTCGCTCAAACGATGTATTAGCCAACGAGCAAACCAAGTGTGGTCTGCAGCATTTAATGCGCCTGCGTCTTCGCCATCAACTCCACGATAACCTATTTGATATTCCCACTGACCTGGCATAACCTCTGCGTTCATGCCGTAATATAAAATACCAGCCTTTGTGCAGGCTATTCGATGTTGATTCGCTAAATCTCTACCAAATATTTGTTCAGTACCAACCCCACAATAATATGGCCCTTGCTTTCCAGGAAATCCATGTTCTGGCCACCCCAGTGGTATATTACGTCTAAACATAGTATATTCCTGCTCAAAACCAATCCATGGTTCTGCTTTGCTTCCGCCATTATCTAAAACAGCCCTGAGCTTAGCCCTGGTATTTGATTCATGAACAGACCCATCTGGATTTAGGACCTCGCAAAGCACTAAATAGTCACCACCGTTTTCTAGAGGATCTAAAACACAATTTACAGGCCTTAGTAAACAATCTGAATCACCACCATAAGCTTGTTCCGTAGAAGATCCATCGAAACTCCATTCAGGAAAGTCATCAATTTTGGGAGTCTGTGGAATATTCACTAACCTAGTTTTAGATCTAATTTTACCTGTTGGTTTTGCTCCATCTAACCATATGTATTCTACGGTTTTTACTGTCCTCATTTTTATTATACCTCTAGTAATAGTTTCTAGGTAATTATTATTTGACGCCTAGAATGCTATCAAATTTCTATTTAAACTTCAACTACTCCTCATATTGATTTAATAAATAATGGCCTTGCTGCAAAAATAGCTAGTAAATTGGATCAACGGTTCTGTCGTATTTGTAAATCGAGATAGAGAAAAATTGATAAAAACAATAGGACTCCTAACAACGTCTCTAACTTTTATGAATTTAATAATATCTTCTGGGATACTATATGATTACATATAGCTCTAATAACTAGCCTCTTCAAGAATCTTTTTGATTGAGGTAGATTTAATCGGATAATAGTGTGGCGGACAGGGTGAGATTCGAACTCACGGTACGGAGAACCGCACGCCGGTTTTCAAGACCGGATCCTTAAACCACTCGGACACCTGTCCTTATACTTGAAAGTAGTTAAAGTTGATAACAGAAAACTACTACTATTTCAAGATAAAAATTATTAATACCCTTAAATAAAAATAGTATGATTGAAATATATATATCTGCTATAGTGTGGCTTTCAGCTAATTCTGTAAACTGAACTAATTAATATAAATTTATATTAATTAGCAGAATGGCAAGTAATACAATGGGCAAAACTGGTTAAAAAGTAAGCATGAAAGGAAAATCAGCAAATTATGTTGTTTTTGATATAGGCAGCAATAAAGTGGCAGCTATCGCTACAAACATAAATAAAACAGGGGAAAGTACTATCATCGCACAAGTCTTGCAATATTCTGGGGGCTTCAAGGCAAGTACGGTTGTAAATTTAGAAGCTGCAGAAAATAGTATTATTGCCGCTATTTATTCGCTTGAGAAAGAATGTAACAAAAGTATAAACGAAGTTACTATTTCGTTATCTAGCGGTTTTAAGTCTTATTACATTAACCATACGCTCAAACTTGGGAGTCAGCCAATTAATAAGCAGGATATAAAAAAATTAATTCAGAAAGCGTTAGCGGATTTCTCTCTAAAAGATCAAGAAGTAATCCATTATTTTCCAATAGAATTTACTCTAGATAAAGATAAAGTTGTAGATAATCCAAACGGCATGTATGCCAGGGAATTGAGTTGCCAAATACATGTTATTACAGCAAATTCTTTAATGCTCAAGAATTTAACCAATTGCTTTGCTAGATGCCATATAGAAGTTGGAGATATAGTACTTTCGATTTACGCTGATGGTCTCGCCAGCCTTTCTGATGAGGAAAAAGAAACAGGGTCCATTATAATTAATATGGGAAGCCATATCAGTAGTTTTGGGGTATTTTTTGAAGGAAAGGTATTATATGTAGGGAGTGTACCAATTGGTAGCCATCATATAACCTCTGATATCGCTAAATGTTTATCTATATCGATGCATACTGCGGAAAAGCTAAAAATTTTGTACGGAGATGTAAGGCCGGAGCTTTTTAATAAAGACGAATCTATTAGAATAGGTGATTTTGAACCAGAGAATAGCTATAACGTCAATTTGACAATTCCGGTATCTAAATTGTCTGAGATTATTAGACCTAGAGTAGAAGAAATACTAGTCCTTCTAAAAAAAGAATACGACAATATAGGGATGGACCATCTAATTGCAAAGCGTATTGTTCTTACCGGCGGCGGTTCTGGGCTACAAGGAATGAAAAATTTAGTAGCCGAAATATTTCACAAGCAGGTAAGGATAGTTAAACTCGAGAACGTACCTACTTTTGCTGAAAATGTTAATAATGTCGCAATATATTCCACTGCAATAGGCATGATTAAATCAAAAGCCTTGAAATATAAAAAAAATTCCTTTAAATCTGGCGAGCAAGAAGAGCTGGGATGGGCTAAAAAAATATTTTTATGGTTCAAGGAAAATGTATAAAGCTATATCCGTTAAAAATACTAACCCTTTTTATTGTGATTCTTCTTTCTAATATATCTCAAGCAATATCCTGGCTTCCAAACGAAGGAGAATACAAGTTTATCTCTAGTTTTTTGTTTATTGATGAAGAAACAGAAGATGCTCAAGATAAAAGGAATGAAGAGCTTAGCGAAATTACTAATGAGATTAATTATCTACTAGAACAGGATCAACTAACGGACTATGAGAAGGAGCGGCTAGTTGCACTTGAAGATTTTTACAATAATTACGATATATTTAATGATGATTCTTTTTTAAGTAATGAAATTGAATACGGTTGTAGTTCTAACCAAAGTATCGGGTTAAAAATAAAATTTCACTCGGAAAATGATAAGTACTATAAGTATGGAGCAAAGGAAGAAAAGCAAGAATACCATTCGAGAAGAAATATTACTAAAGAGGTAGGTTTTTATTACAAATATTTATTATATAAAAACGAAAACTGGAGAATTTTACTAACTCCTGAATGCCTTTATAGCACGAATAAAATACATGGTAAAAAATTGCATTCTAGCCTTGGCTCTTACGTAGGTTATGCTACCACATCAAAAACCGGTAAAAGACATTTTTCGGAAATAGGGTTCATTATTGGAAAAACTTTTAATTGCAGTTATAAAGATACAATTATAAAAAAAATCAGTTGTCTTCAAGGAGGAGAACTAATTAAAAACCTAATTTTGAGTAATTATGTTGAATACAGTTTTTCTGATAGAGGTAAAAGAGGATATAGAAATTTGATATACGAACAAATATCTCTTGCAAAGGAATTTGTAAGCAAATCCGGTCGCCATATGTTTACTACCCAAATAGGATATTACTGGAAACAAAACCTTCATAACAAAACATTTCAAGTATCTGGACCGTTACTTTCCCTATGTATAACTCTTTAGATTATAATAATCAGAATATAGAAGTAATACCTCAATCAAAGGATAAAATTATTGCAATAAATTTTGAAAATATAAACGATTACTACCGCAAGGGATATTTTGTTTTTTATAATGATAGTAATGAATTAAGTTGTGTCCTTGTTAAGCCTTCAACTATTTCATATATCAAAAGAAAGTATAACAATATAATAAAATTTTATTCTGTTACAGAAAAAGATTTATTCTCAATCTTAGAACAAAGTTTTAGCCAATTAATTACGCACAAATCCCAGCATTATTTATCGCTGGTTTCTAAAGATGTTAGTGCAAAAACTGTTGATTACAAAAAAATGATCACCGGTTTTTTATTGTTATTTACCATAAGCTTACTATTTTTCTCCAATCTATTCCATTTTGCTAATAACGCTATTTATTTGGCACAAAATTTTTTTAAGATGCTGTTATTCAAACGTTCTATTGCAAAAAATTTAAACCTTCCGCTCCCTACTTTCAAGAAACACGAAGGGAAAATCCCGATTTATACTATTTTTGTCCCTTTGTACAAGGAAGTCAGGAAATTAAGGTCTATAATAAGAGCTATTGATAATTTAGATTACCCAAAATCAAAACTAGACGTAAAATTCATTATTGAAGCCGACGATAAGGAAACAATTAAAGCATTGTCGATTATAGATTTACCGAGATATATACATGTAATTAAAGTACCATTTTCGTTGCCTAGAACAAAACCTAAAGCAATGAATTATGCAACAGCCTATATAAAAGGAGATTACCTTTGTATCTATGATGCAGAAGACAAGCCGGATTCGGATCAGCTTCTAAAAGCTCTTCATGCTTTCAAACAATTACCTGAAGAATATGCCTGTGTGCAAGCCAGGTTAAATTTTTATAATTCGGAAGAAAATCTATTAACAAGATTTTTTAGTATGGAATATACACTTTGGTTTGAATATTTGCTAAAAGGGCTTGATTTATATGGTTTACCAATTACTCTTGGCGGGACAAGTAATCATTTTAAAGTATCAGTTCTAAAGAAAATAGGTTATTGGGACGCTTATAACGTTACTGAGGATGCAGATCTGGGAATCAGATTATACTCTAAAGGTTATAAGGTACATATCATAGACTCTAAAACATTAGAAGAAGCGCCAATTAGTCTTGGTAACTGGCTTACCCAAAGGACAAGATGGATCAAAGGATTTATCCAGACTATTTATATATTTCTTTTATCCCCTAAAAATTATCAAGTACTAGGATTTAGAAAAGTTTTATCAATATATGTGTTTATAGGTTTTTCTTCTTATAGCTTTTTTTGTATGCCTTGGATTATGGTAGCATTTTTATTTACATTAGACCAATATCTATACTATTTATGGTTTGTAAACACTGGTCTTTCATTAGCTTTTGTTTATTCATCTATTTATTATATTACTCGGCAGAAAAAGTTTACACTTATTGACTTTTGTATTCTTCCTTTATGGCCATTTTACTTCGTGCTGCATAGTATTGCAGCATATTTATCAGTAGTAGAAATCTTTTTAATGCCATTTAAATGGAATAAAACTACACACGGGGTTAGTGCTACCGAACTTGACTAGTTTTAGCTTCTAAATATTGATTTATAGCCTCAACAGAATTTGGTTTATCTTTTAACCAATAGATTGGGCTTCTGTATTTATGCTGCGGAAAAGTATTGAATAGAGTTTAATAGGTTTTGGATGTTAAAATAATGTGAGTGTAGAAGGATAAAATTTTACTATTGAAGTATTATTCTATACCACAAATAATTTTACTATTTAAGGAAGCGACCTTTAACCTGTAAAAATATATTTTTGGTTCTTAAAACCTTGCAAATTAGATAATTTTCTACTAATCTCATCGCCATAAAATATATAAATTTGTAGGGAAGGAATATAGTGAGTGCTTCAGAAGATCAGACAGTTATCTCAATAGGTATTGAAGACGAAATGAAACGTTCATACATGGACTATGCTATGAGCGTTATCGTAAGCCGTGCTATTCCAGACGTTAGAGACGGTCTAAAACCGGTTCATCGCCGGATTTTGTATTCAATGTACGAGTCCGGTTTTTATGCAAATAAACCTTATAAGAAATCGGCAAGAATAGTCGGTGATGTAATCGGTAAGTACCATCCTCATGGAGATACTGCAGTTTATGACTCATTGGTGCGTATGGCTCAGGATTTTTCTCTGCGAGTGCCATTGATTGATGGTCAAGGTAACTTTGGTTCGATGGACGGCGACTCAGCTGCTGCTATGCGATATACCGAATCCAGACTTGCTAAAATTTCTCATACATTGCTTGAAGATATTGATAAAGAAACAGTCGATTTTCAAGCTAACTACGATGGTTCGGAAAGTGAACCTAAAGTGATACCCGCAATGTTCCCGAATCTTCTCGTAAATGGTACTGGAGGTATCGCTGTTGGTATGGCAACTAATATTCCACCTCATAACCTTGGTGAAATAATTGATGCATGTGTTCTTTATATTGATAATAACAACATAGATATATCCGAGTTAATATCAGTAGTTAAAGGGCCTGATTTTCCAACAGGTGGTATTATTTTAGGATCAAGTGGTATTCAGTCTGCTTATCTAACTGGACGAGGTAGTGTTGTTTTTCGTGGTAAATGCGAAATTGAAGATAATAATAACAGACAGGCTATTATTATTTCCGAAATGCCATATATGGTAAATAAAGCGAAATTGGTTGAAAAAATTGCCGATCTTGTTCATGAAAAAAAGATCGAAGGAATTAGCGACCTGAGAGATGAATCCAATAAAGACGGGGTACGAGTAGTAATAGAAATAAAACGTGATGCAGTGGCAGAAGTTGTATTGAATCAGCTCTATTCATTTACCCAGCTCCAGACTAGTTTTGGTGTAATTATGCTCGCTCTTGATGAGGGAATGCCAAAAGTTATGAACTTAAAAGAGGTAATAAGTGCTTTTGTTAAGTTCCGTGAAGTTGTCATTACCAGAAGAACGATTTTTCTATTAAATAAAGCCAGAGATAAGGCCCATATACTACTGGGCATTAGAATTGCTGTAAGTAATATAGACGAGATAATAAGGATTATCAAAAGCGCCTCAAATCCAAATGATGCAAAAGATCAGCTTATGGAAAAATCTTGGAGTTGTTCTGACATAGCAAATTTAATCAAACTAGTAGATGATAAAGCAATCATCGGTGCAGATGGCAAAATTCACCTTACAGAAGCACAAGCTAAGGCAATTCTCGAGATGAGATTGCAACGCTTGACTGCAATGGAAAAAGATAAGTTAGAAGCAGATTTGACAGAACTTTCTAAGGAAATAACTGAATATATCGATATATTAAGTTCTCGGGAAAAATTATTATCAATATTAAAATCCGAGCTTTTAAAGGTCAGGGAAGATTATGCAACCCCGAGATTAACAGAGATTATTCAAAGTGATTTTGAATATGACATGGAAGACCTGATACAAAAAGAAGACATGGTAGTAACTGTAACTCTTAGCGGCTATATCAAGAGGGTTCCTCTTGCTACCTATCGAGCGCAAAAACGTGGAGGAAAAGGGAGATCTGGCCTTTCAATGCGCGATGAGGATATACTGACGCAGCTTTTTGTGGGCAATACCCATACCCCAATGTTATTTTTTTCAAATATGGGACAAGTTTATAGTTTAAAATTGTACAAATTACCGCTCGGTAATCCACAAAGCAAAGGGCGTCCTATTGTTAATCTTCTTCCTTTAAAAGAAGGGGAAGTCATCACTAATATAATGCCGATGCCTGAAAATCAGGAAGAATGGGACAATATGCACATCATGTTTGCAACCAGTAAAGGCAATATTAGAAGAAATGACTTATCTGATTTCAAGAAAATTCAAGCAAATGGTAAGATTGCAATCAGGCTGGATGAGGATGATAGCTTAGTTAATGTAATGGCATGTTCAGAAGATGACCATATATTACTTGCAAGTAGACAGGGTAAAGCTGTACGTTTTCCGGTAAATGCAGTTAGGGTATTTAGAAGTAGGACTTCGGACGGTGTTAGAGGAATGAAGCTAGCAGATGGTGATAAGGTAATCTCTATGACTATACTTCACGGAATAAAAGCCTCTATGGAAGAACGGGAAGCTTATTTAACTATTCCTGTTGAAAAAAGACTTGAAATAGCAAAAGGCGATCAAGAATTTACGGAAGAAGAATTAGGGGTTTCGTTATCCAAGGAACAAATTATAGAACTTGCAAAGGCTGAAGAGTTTATTTTAACAATATCTGAGAACGGATTTGGGAAAAGAACTTCTGCTTATCATTACCGGATTACAAATCGTGGAGGTTCAGGAATCGTTAATATGGTTTTATCAGCAAAAACCGGTGATGTGGTAGCCTCGATGCCGGCAAATACGAATGATGAAATAATGCTTATTACTAATAATGGTAAATTAATTAGATGTAAGCTGGATTCGGTTCGCATAACAGGAAGAAGTACTTCCGGTGTTATTCTGTTTAAAACTGAAAAAGACGAAAGAGTAGTTTCTGCGTCCCTCATTGCTGAAGTTTCCGAAGAAGAAGCACAAGTTGAGGAAGATATAGAAAGTGAATCTGGTAGTGAATAATAACCAAGTACCATAATTATTTTTTGGCAGGTTATTACTACCAGAAAATAAAATTGACTAGATTAGTTATTGATTCAATTATGAAAACTGTCCTACCCAAAAATTCGCTTAGCATAAAATCAAGGCTTGATCAAATTGTTAAAGTGATCCTTGATATAGCGAGGGAACAGGCGGTAATGATTATCCTTTTTGGTTCTTATGCTAGAGGTAATTGGGTAAGGGATTGGTATGTAGAGGATCATATAACTTATAGTTATGAAAGTGACCTGGATATCTTGCTCGTTACTAAAAGCCCTAAATATGCTGGATATCAGGGAAGCTCGCTAAAGCAGAAAATAGAGGAAAAATTGCAAAAAGCTGGGCTAGGCTGGAGACCTTTTCTAGCCCCTCCTGTCACTTTGATTATTGAACCAATTCAGCGTATTAATAAGGAACTTGAAAAAAATCGCTATTTCTTCTCAGATATTAAGAAAGAAGGAGTTATTCTTTATGATAGTGGTGAGTTTAAACTTGCCGAAGCTAGGGAATTAGACTGGAAAGAAACTAGAGAAATAGCAAAAGAATATTTTGAGCAGTGGTTTCCTCAAGGAAATGGTTTTATGGATGCTACTACTTATATGCTTCAACGCAATAACTTGAATCTTGCGGCTTTTCAACTTCACCAGGCAACAGAAAGTTATTATAATACAATTCTATTGGTATTTAGCGGTTATAAGGATAAAATACATGACCTTATTACGCTTGGTAGCCTCGCAAGTAACTATAGCGATGAACTATTAAAAATATTTCCTCGTGATAGTAAAGAGCGTAACGAATGTTTTGTTTTACTACAAAAAGCTTATATTAATGCGCGTTATGATAAGAATTATAAAATTACGCAGGAGCAACTACACTATCTCATTCAAAGAGTTGAGAAATTACAAGCGGTCACGGAAGAAATCTGTTTAGCTAGAATTAATAAGTAAATATATATGTCTAATAAACCTATAATATTATGGTTCAGACAAGACCTACGATTAAGCGATAATCCGGCGTTAGAGTATGCAGCCAAATCTTTGCGCCCAATAATTCCGATTTATATTTTAGATGTAAGAGCTAATATCGGCGCAGCAAGTAAGTGGTGGTTACATCATAGCCTGCAGAGCCTTGCTCAATCTCTGAATCAAAAATTAAATTTTTTTATTGGCAACCCACAAGAAATTATTGATAAATTGATAAGAGAAAATAACGCTGCCGAAATAGTTTGGAATAGATGCTATGAACCTGCGGTAATCAAGAGAGATAAAGGTATCAAGGAGTATCTCAAAAACCAAAACGTTCAGGTAAAAAGTTTTAATTCTGCTTTATTACTTGAACCACAAGATACCCTGAAAGAAGATAACACTAATTATAAAGTGTTCACGGCATTTTATAAAAAAAACTATTTACAAGGTAATTCTAAAATACGATTGCCAATTGCTAAGCCCCCTAATTTAAATTTACTAAAAATAGAATCATTATCACTTACTGATTTATCTTTAATACCTAAAATAAAATGGTATAAAAATTTTGGAAAAATATGGCAGCCAGGAGAAAATGGAGCTTTTATTGCCCTCGATAAATTCCTTGCGAAAGGTTTAAAGGGTTATAAAGAGCTTCGTAATAGAGCTGATTTAGAATATTCATCAAAATTATCACCGCATTTACATTTTGGGGAAATATCTCCAAATATAATCTGGCATAACATCCGCTCCTACTCACAGAAACATGGTTACGACGTTGATGCAGAGCATTTTTTATCTGAACTAGTATGGCGGGAATTTTCTTCCAATCTCCTTTATTTTTTTCCTGACTTACCACAAAAAAATTTACAGAGAAAATTCGATAATTTTCCTTGGCAAGAAAATAACGATTTCCTAATAAAATGGCAAAAGGGTATGACTGGCTATCCGATAGTTGATGCCGGTATGAGAGAATTATGGCAAACTGGATTTATGCATAACCGGGTACGGATGATAGTTGCTTCGTTTTTGGTAAAGCACTTAATGATCGATTGGAGACGGGGGCTTGAGTGGTTTCATGATTGCTTAGTTGATGCCGATATTGCAAACAATAGTGCCAGCTGGCAATGGGTGGCAGGTAGCGGAGCAGATGCAGCGCCTTATTTTCGTATTTTTAATCCTATTTTACAGGGGCAAAAATTTGACCCTGAAGGTAATTATACGAAAAAATTTGTCCCTGAATTAAAGCAATTACCTATAAAACACCTATTTTCTCCTTGGCTTACCCCGGAATCTATACTAGCTGCGCTTAATATAAGAATCGGTATAGATTATCCAAAACCAATCGTAGTCCATGAAAAAGCAAGGCAAAAGGCTCTTGCCGCTTATAATGCAATTAGCGTATAATTTGGAACATAGGCTTTTGCTTACATAATTTAAGTTAAAATTTACAACCAATAACATGACTGTTATACTTGAGGCTCAAATCAGAGAGTTTTAAAAGGATGAATGTGATTTTTATGGGTACTCCTGAGTTTGCGGTACCTGCGCTAAAAGCCCTACTGGACTCAACGGTTCACAAAGTTAAAGCTGTTTTTTCTCAAAAACCTAAAGCCCAGGGTAGAGGAATGAAAATAACAGAATCTCCTGTTCATAGGCTTGCTATTGCTCATAACATTCCAGTTTACACACCCTCAACCTTAAAAAATGAAGAGACAGCAAATTTGATCAGATCAATTGACGCAGATATTATAGTTGTTACTGCTTATGGTTTTATTATACCAAAAACTATTCTGGAAGCAAAAAAATATGGGTGTTTAAATATCCATCCTTCTGATTTACCTAAATATAGGGGAGCAGCTCCACTTCAGCGTACAATAATTAACGGTGAGAATAAAACTGCCGTGTGTATTATGCAAATGGATGAGGGGCTTGATACCGGCAATATAATAATTAAGGAAGAACTTGCTATTTCTAATAAAATTACTTTTACAGAATTACATGACAAAACTTCCAAGATCGGTGCAAGGATGCTTGTTCAGGTTCTTGATAATATCGATAAAATAACGCCTTTTAAACAATCTGATAAAGGCGTATCTTATGCTCATAAACTTTCTAAAGAGGAATCCAAAGTAAATTGGCATGAACCTGCTTTTTTAATAGATTGTAAGGTCAGGGGGATGAACCCGTGGCCTGGAATTTATTTTGAGTATCAAGGTAAAAAAATTAAAATAATCGAAGCTGAACCTCTTGCGGTTGATCATAAATACGATCCTGGCACACTACTAAACTTTAATAATAAACTGTGCGAAATTGCCTGTAGCAGAGGTATATTAAGAGTCATTAAATTACAGCCTGAAGGTAAGAAAATAATGGATGCCAAAGATTACCTTCTTGGCCTTAATAGTAAAAACAAAAATATCCAATTTGTTTAAATTTCACTACAAAAATATGATGTTCTTTTAGCAATCATATTTACTATTAGTGACACTTACTTTAAGGAGATATTTTATTATAATATAACTTTATTAGAAAGTGATGAAGGGTAAAGGTACGGTAAAAATTGATATATCAGACCTTGATAAATATATTAGAGGACGAAGTGGTTCAGTTCCTAATCCCGTAACAGACTGGATGGCGCTAAAATCCCAGTTACAAGTAATGGATTAAAATCATTTCACAATGCTTTAAATCAAGAGCAGCCTCCTTCCCTAACTAATATTAAAACCGAATACTCTGCGCTATTACTTAGTGACTTAGAACTGGTTTCAAAAAGAAGCGAAAATAATTCCGAAAGAAGGCAGATGCCTAAGTTTAAAAAGGAATTTTATGAGGAATTAAGGCTTCCTGTTAATGAAAGATCAGCAGCATACAAAGAATTTGTTACGGAATATTCTAAGCTTGAGGCATCAAAACCCGCTGTAGAAGCTATTTCTGCCAAAGCTTTATTAGCTCTGATAATCCAATAAAGAAAATAATTACTCAGCATCCTAAACTTAAACAAACTCTTCAGTCTAATTTAAAAAATACTGATAATAAAACCATAATCCCAAAATCAAAACCACGTGATAGTATAAGCAGGTAAAAAGGTTTATATGGTAGAGGCAATTAAGAAAGTAAAATTTAGGCCGCAGTTAAAGCGTTTTTATTATGTCTTTTTCCAATTTTGTGAATTTAGAAATTAATAAGTCAATTTGGTCAACTACCTGTGAGCAAACTTCTAACTGATTGTTACTTTTAGCAAAATCATCTGCTATAGGTGAAAACAAGTTAAACTGAAGTTCGTTATCTCTGTTGAAAAAATGTTTGATTGATTCAATATTGGTGCTTGTGTAATATCTCCTTCCACGGATTTGAACAATATCTATATCTGTTTTAGATTTCTCCAGATATCGTAGTTTATGTAAGGGGATACCAGTAATTTCCGATACTTCTGAAATAGAAAAATACTTTTTACTAACCGGCTTCATGAGAATTTATTTTTTCTTTAAGTGAACTAGCAGGGCTAAATCTCAAGACTTTCCGAGGTTCTATTTCTAATGCCTCTCCAGTTTGGAGATTAAGACCCGGCCTTTTTCCTTTGGTATGTACTTGAAATTTACCAAAATTTGGTAATACAAGCTTCTTGTTAGTGAGAGACAAATAAAGAATTTCAGAAAAAATACTGTTTGTTATTTCTTCACATATTAAAGAAGAAAAACCCAATCTTTCTTTAAGTAAATTAGCAATTTTTTCTTTGGTAATTGTTTCCATTTAAAGATTGTTTATATTATAGTTCTCGTATAACTGGGATATTAATCACCAACGGACAATTGCTGCTCCCCAGGTTGCCCCAGCTCCAAAAGCGGTAAATACTAATATATCACCAGATTTAATTTTTCCCGTCAACTCTAATTGTGCTAGAGCGAGTGGAATGGATGCAGCAGAACAATTTGCATGTTTATCTAATGTAACAATTACCTTATCAGGATTAATTGCAAACTGATTAATCATGTTACTAATTATCCTTAGATTTGCCTGGTGGGGAATAATATAAGTAACATCGCTCAGGGTAAGGTTATTTTTTTTTAGGATATTGTAAACGGACT
Organism: Candidatus Megaera endosymbiont of Mesostigma viride; assembly: GCA_020410825.1. Classification (GTDB taxonomy): domain Bacteria; phylum Pseudomonadota; class Alphaproteobacteria; order Rickettsiales; family Rickettsiaceae; genus Megaera; species Megaera polyxenophila. Next base: position 963,938 of record CP084576.1, on the reverse strand, counting down.
CGGGCATTTTTTCGACAGCCTTTTTAAAGACTTCTGCCCCTGCCATTTTTACTACTCCGCTTTTGCCGTTAGTACTAACCCCGCCGTCAGTATAAAGTATATCGCCAAGCGAACCGTCCGAAAAAATATCACAGTCGATTATACCCGAATTAGACTCAGATTTTTGCAATATAACTGCTCCAGCTCCATCACCAAACAAAACACAGGTTTTTCGATCCTGCCAATCCAATATAGAAGACATTTTATCTGCACAAATTAATAATATAGTCTTACATTTGACCGATTTGATCATACTATCTGCAACCTGAAGGCCGTAAATAAATCCGGAGCAAATTGCCTGTAAATCAAATGACGGAATGTGTTTAAGGCCCAGGTAACCATGGATTTTATTGGCAGTAGAAGGAAAACTGTTATCTGAGGTATTAGTGCAGGTAATAATTAGGTCTATATCGTCTTTTTGTATTTGAGCACTAGCAATTGCCTGGAGAGCAGCATTGTACCCGAGGTGAGAGGTAAATTCGTCAGTTGCAGCTATATGCCTTTGGGTTATACCGGTCCTTGATTTTATCCATTCATCGCTGGTATCAATAGACTTTTCAAGGTCAAAATTAGTAACAATTTTTTCTGGTAGATAGCCTCCGGTACCTATAATTTTTGAGGCCATTAAACCCTACTCTGTTTCTTGAGGTTTAGTTTTTGCTATAACTATTTGGCGATTTCTATATTCGCCGCTTGTTTTATCAAGGTGGTGAGGTAACCTATATTCACCTGTATCTTTATCAATTATTACGTTAATTCTAGCCAGAGCATCGTGAGAACGTCTTTGATTACGTCTGGATTTAGAAGTTTTTTTCTTTGGAACTGCCATTACACTTACACCTAATAAAATATTTTATTTAACATAATCAAAAAAAGTATTTGTCAAAGACGTGGGCAGTATATTATATTCCATTTAAAAAATCTAGATATTTTAAAGAAAGTTTTTATGAAGCTATTTGCACACCCTTTTAATAAGCGCTTGGTTAGACCTTTTTTACTGGTAATATTTATCTTACTTAGCGGCTGCCAGTCTATTGACGTAAGGGGGCAGTTTGTCAGCGATAATGCCATTGAGGAAATTAACTCTAGAAAATTAACTCAAGATGAAATTATTGATTTAATCGGCACACCCACCTATATTCCCGAATATTCACATAACACGTGGTACTATATTCAAAGATCTCTAGCTAAGCGTGCTTGGTTTGAACCAAAAGTAGTTGAACAACGAATTGTAAAAATTAGCTTTAACGATAACAGGAAACTGCTAGGGGCTTCTTTGCTTCAGGATATACATAATGAGAATGTTAACATAGAGAGTAAATACACTAAGGCCCACGGTACTGAGCAGGGTAGTCTACAAAAGTTTGTAAAGAATATAGGTAGATTCAACAAAACCACTGACGGCAAAAAGAAGCGACAGAAAAATAAATAAAATTGCATTATATATTGTTATAAATAGCGACTTCTTAAAGACGAAGTTAGAAAGAAAAGCTTAAAAAACAATATATTGGTATTCTAAGGAAGTTGCATTATAATTAATACTTCTTTGAAATAGTGGTAAATCATTATTTATTACGATAACTGGCTTTCTTTCAGCCATTTCTCAACTAATAAGTTAAATTTAATTTTAGGTAATTTGAATGATTACAGAGGAAGAGCTAAAAAAATTACAAAAATTAGCAAAACTATCTTTTTCTAAAGATGAACTTGATGGTTTTACTAAAAAATTAAATAGTGTTATGGCAATGATAGATTCTCTTGCAGAAGCTAATTGCGAAAATATTGAACCTCTAAGATCTGTTTCTGATATGTATCAGAGAACTAGAGAGGATGAAGTTACTGTCGGTGATATTGCCGACCAGTTATTTGCAAATGTACCTGCACAAAATGCTGCATTTGCCAAAGAAGTAAAATGTTTTATAGTGCCCAAAATGGTTGAATAAGAATATGTCTGATTTAATAAAATTATCAATAACAGAGGCTTTAACGGCCTTAAGGAACAAAGAATTTACAGCTGTCGAACTTGTTAGAAGCCATATAGAACAGTCCGAAAAAAACAAACATTTAAATATATATATTACAGAGACTTTTGATAAAGCTTTGTCAATGGCAAAAATTGCCGATCAAAATTACCATGATGGAAAAGCCAGAAAACTCGAGGGAATTCCAGTAGGAGTTAAAGATCTATTTTGCACCAAGGGTGTAAAAACAACCGCTGGTTCTAGGATGCTCAGTAACTTTGTGCCACCTTATGACTCAACTATTAGTCAGAATATTGAGAATTCCGGAACTATTATGCTCGGTAAGACAAACATGGATGAATTCGCCATGGGCTCCTCTAATACCACTAGCTATTTTGGTAATGTTATCAACCCTTGGAAAGCAGAAGGTAATGAGGCTGATCTTGTTCCAGGAGGGTCATCAGGAGGATCAGCTGCAGCCGTAAGCAGTTTTTCAGTCATGGCGGCTCTTGGTAGCGATACCGGAGGATCAATTAGGCAACCGGCTGCCTTTACAGGTCTCGTGGGTGTTAAGCCAACCTACGGCAGATGTTCCAGATGGGGTATGGTTGCTTTTGCAAGCTCGCTAGATCAAGCTGGCATTTTTACCAGAAATACCAAAGATAGTGCCTTGATGCTTGAGGCCATGATGGGGTTTGATGAAAAAGATTCTACTTCGATCAACAAAGAAGTGCCGGAACTAGTATCAGCATGTTCAAAATCCGTAAAAAATATGAGAATTGGTATACCTTATGAGCTGATGAAAACTGAGGGTGTAGATAATGAAATCATTCAAATGTGGGAAAAATCTATTGGAATAATGAAGGCAGAAGGAGCTGAAATTGTCAATATTAGCTTGCCAAATGCTAAGTATGCTCTAGCGGTGTATTATGTTATAGCTCCGGCTGAAGCTTCCTCAAATCTGGCAAGGTACGACGGTGTTCGTTATGGTCACAGGACCAGCAAGGATAACCTAACACTTGAAGAAATGTATATTCATACCAGAAGTGAAGGTTTTGGCGATGAAGTAAAAAGAAGAATAATGATAGGAACTTATGTCCTCTCAGCTAGCCACATGGAAGCTTATTATTTGAAAGCGCAAAAAGTACGTAGATTAATTGTGAATGATTTCAACGATGCGTTCGAAAAATGCGATACAATATTACTTCCATCAGCTCCAAGTGCTGCTTTTAAAATAGGAGAAAAGCAGGATAATCCCTTAACTATGTATTTAAATGATATTTTTACTATTCCGGCAAGCCTTGCTGGCCTTCCTTGTTCTTCTGTCCCGGCGGCGATTACTAAAAATGGTTTACCACTTGGGATGCAGCTAATTACTCCGGCTTTTGATGAGTATAGTTTATTGCGCGCAAGCAGTGCCATAGAACGCGGGGTTTTAGATATAGATTTTATTCCGAGAGGTTTTTAAAAATGGCTTATATAATAGGAAATACAGGAAAATGGGAATATGTAATCGGGCTGGAGGTCCATGCGCAAGTCGCTTCTAAAGCAAAATTGTTTTCAGGGGCAGCTACCGAATTTGGCAGCGAACCCAATTCCCAAGTTTCTCTGATCGATGCTGCAATGCCTGGAACGCTACCGGTATTAAATAAATACTGCGTTGAGCAAGCAATCAAAACAGGCCTTGGGATCAATGCCAAGATAAATAAGGTTTCAATTTTTGATCGTAAAAACTATTTTTACGCCGATTTACCGCAAGGTTACCAAATTTCACAATTTTACTTACCGATTGTACAGGAAGGGTATCTTTTGATTAAAACCGAAGAAGGAAAGGAGAAAAAGATCAGAATTAATAGAATTCATCTGGAACAGGATGCAGGTAAAAGTATGCACGATCAATCTCCTGATTGCAGCCTGATTGATTTAAATAGATCAGGAATCGCTTTAATGGAAATCGTAACTGAACCTGATCTTAGCTCTCCATATGAAGCTGCAGAATATGTAAAAAAACTACGCAGCCTTCTAAGGTGTATTGGTTCATGTGACGGTAATATGGAACAAGGATCACTTCGCTGCGATGCTAATATATCAGTCAGAAAAGCAGGTGCTGGGCTTGGTACAAGATGTGAAATTAAAAATGTTAACTCTGTTAAAAATATTATTAAAGCAATTGAATACGAAGCAGCAAGACAAGTCGAGATACTTGAAAACGGCGGGGTTGTTGAGCAAGAAACAAGGTTATTTGATGCCAATACCGGAGAAACAAGAACAATGAGGTTAAAAGAAAATTCTAATGATTATCGCTATTTTCCTGATCCTGATTTGCTGCCTGTATATGTCGAAGATGTCTTGATTGAAAAATTGCGTAGCGAGTTACCAGAATTACCGGATGCTAAAATTGGAAGATATGTAAAGGAATTCGGATTAAGCCAATATGATGCAGAAGTAATAGTGGCTGACGAAGAAATAGCTAAATATTTTGAAGAAGCAAGCCTTGGAGTTAATCCTAAAATAGTTGCTAATTGGATATGTAGCGAGCTATTTGGTAAACTTAATAAGAACAATATTGAGCTAGCTGATTGTAAAATAACTCCAATCATGATTAGAGAATTAGTGACTCTTATTGAAGATGGTACTATTTCCGGTAAAATAGCTAAGTCCATTTTTGAAGAAATGTTTGAATCGGGAGAAAATCCTGAAAAAATAGTTAAGGCAAAAGGGTTGGTACAGCTAGCTGATAGTAACACCTTAGAACCGATTATTGATGAAATAATAGCCGCTCACCCAGATTCGGTAGCTGAATATAGAAACGGCAAAGAGAAGTTATTTGGGTTCTTTGTAGGCCAAGTTATGAAAAAAACTGGGGGTAAAGCTAATCCGCAAATGGTAAATGACCTACTTAAGGCAAAGCTTTCAAAATAAGGTAGAGTAGTATGAAAAAGTATAATTTTAACAAACTGATTCGTAGTAATTTGCCAGAGAGGATGAAAAAAGAGGGAGTGGCACTGTTTGGTCGTCATTTAACTGATGAAGAATTTGCCAAAGAATTAAAGAATAAGCTGGTAGAGGAAGCTAGTGAAGTGAGGGATACAGAATCTCGAGAAGATTTGATTAAAGAGTTAGCGGATGTTATGGAAGTAATAGAAGCTCTCACCTCATTGCATGACATAACAAAAGAAGAAATTGAAAAAGAACGTCTTTTAAAAGGCCAGACAAATGGGCATTTCCTACCAGCTAATTTTGTGGACTATATCGAAGTGCCCGTTAGTAATCATAAGGTTATAGAATATTTAGAAAAAAGAAATCGACCTTACGAATGTAATTAAGTAAACTGTTTAATTTTTTTAAATTCATCTAATAAAATGGTAAAAGCTGATATTTGTTTTAAATAAATACAGATAAGCTTTTAAAGGCAATTTTACCTGCAGCATTCATTGTCACAGTTAAGCTAGTTTTTGGCTTTTACTTATTTATCCTTATATATTCGACTATTTCCTGTTCTGAGCTATTCATATAAAAATGCTTCATATATTTACCCTGTTTATCCATGAGATACACGAAAGATGAGTGGTCTATCATGTAATTATTGAGATTTTCAGAAGTGTGGGATCTAGTATAGAATACCTTATACAGGTCTGCTACATATTTCAAATCTGCAGCTGAGCCTGTAAGACCTATAAATTTTGGATGGAAATGGCTTAAATATTCTTTTAGTAATGCGGGAGTATCTCTATTAGGGTCAATTGTAATAAATATTGGTAAGATATCAATATTATACTTTTCTAAAGTGGTGATAACATTGGATAATTTATTTAATGTAGTAGGACAGATATCAGGGCAATATGTAAAGCCAAAATAAATTAGGCTCAAATGACCTTTTATTTGCTCGCTGCTAAATTTATTACCGTTCTGATCAGTTAGGACAAATTCGCCACCAATCGGTACATCTTCAGGTATAGCTCCGCCATGACCTGATAATGGTTTACTGGGCAGTTCTACAAAAATCAAGATATATGAAGATACAAGAGCTATAATTATGCTAAGTAAAATGATAATTTTAGTGGTTAGTTTAATCTTTTTATTTTCTTCCATATAATATATACCCAATATATTTTATTTTAGCATATCGGCAACTTCTAAAGCTGCATAAGTAAAAATACCGGCGGCCCCTGCTCTCTTAAAACCTATTAATGATTCTACTATTGCTTTTTCCCACTGGAGGACTCCTGCTTCGGAAGCAATTTTTAGCATCGAATACTCGCCGCTGACCTGATAGGCAAAAATATGAACATCAAACCTTTCAGAAGCCTCACGTATTACATCTAAATATGGCATTCCTGGTTTTACCATAATCATATCAGCACCTTCTGAAATGTCCTGCTCAATCTCGCGCATGGCTTCCTTAATGTTACGAATATCCATTTGGTATGTGGCTTTACTTAGGTATTCTTTCTTGTTACTCCTAACTGCTTGTCTAAAAGGCCCATAAAAACTCGAATCATATTTTGCTGCATAAGCAAGAATATTAACGTGAGTAAAATCATTAGAATCAAGTTCTTCTCTGATAGCCATTATCCTACCGTCCATCATGTCAGAAGGAGCAATAATATCAGCTCCTGCCTTTGCTAAGACCAAAGCTTGATTAGATAAAGCTTTGATAGTTTGATCATTGTCAACATCACCGTCAATTAGGATACCATCGTGGCCGTGGACAGTATAAGGATCAAGAGCTACATCACATGAAATTCCTATTTCAAGGCCTTTATTTTTAAGGGTTCTAATAGTGCGGCATACTAGATTATCAAGATTATATGCCTCGTCAGCATCCTCAGATTTTAACTTATCGTCAACTGAAGGAAATAAAGCAATTGCTTTTATGCCTCTTTCCTGCGCCTCTTTGGCTGTAATTACAACTTGATCTATTGATTGCCTATAAACTCCAGGCATCGTCTTAATCTCGTGGCGTTCATTCTCTCCTTCAACGACAAACATCGGCAGTATAAGATCTTCAGGGCGAAGTGTTGATTCTGCCATCAGGTCACGCAGCCAACTAGTTCTTCTATTTCTTCTTAATCTAACAATAGGAAACATAATTTTGCAAATAATTAATTGAAAATGGTAATAGCTTCCGCAACTTAAAACTAGCAATAAATTTACTATATACAATCTATGAACTTGCTTCAATCAATCTTTTAAACAAGTTTTTATCTAACTCGGAATTTAGATATTCAGAGTGCCACTGAACTCCCACTAGAAACTTATAATCTTTTGACTCAACCGCTTCAATAATTCCGTCAGGGGCATACGCAGAAGCTACTAGGCCTTTTCCTAGATTTTCAATTGCCTGATGGTGAGTGGAGTTTACCATAACCATGGAGTTAGGGCTAAGAGATCTTAGAATTGTTCCTTCTTCGATGTTAATAGGGTGAGTTGGAATATTTTTAGGTGGAGGTTGTTCATGATTTAACTCGCTGCTAAAATGAGCAGGAATATGTTGGATAAGAGTTCCTCCAAAAAGGATATTAATTAATTGTAAGCCATTGCAGATGCCAAATACAGGTATATTTTCACTAAGAGCTTTTTGAGTAATTGCTAATTCATATTCAGCCCTAACATCTTTGGTTTTAACTTTATCCGATAAAATTTCGCAACCATAAAACCTAGGATGGATATCTTCATCACACCCAGGTATAATCAACCCATCAATCAATGCTAGTGTTGCGTCAATATTCTGGTTATAAGGAAGCATAACTGGTATTCCTCCTGCTTTCTCAACATTTTGCGAATAACAAGCCCTAAGAGCGTACCACGGGAATGACGCATAAGAATATTTACTAGAATCGGTGTTTAGATCAAGAATAATCCCTATTACTGGTTGCCTTAAATTATTCATTTACCCAACTAAACTTCGACTTCAGTAAATTCGATTTTATTTTCAGCGGTGATAGTGATTTTTTCTATTTTTAACTTTGCTTCTTTTAGCATTTTTTCACAATGGTTTTTGAGGGCAACTCCTCTTTCAAAGCTAGAAACCGCATCAGCTAAACTTTCTTGACCGGTATCGATTTTATTTACTATCTCTTCAAGCTCAGCTAAAGCTTCCTCAAAACTCATTTTTTCGATAGATTTAGTCATAAATCTCAATTAATATTTATTTTGTGCCAATTAAACATTATTTATTTCTTATATGCAAGTTAGAATTTATGTCCCTGCTAAATCATCAACCCAATCTGGCCACGGCTCTGGAAATTGGTTGCTAGAATTTATAGAAAAACCTAGGAGTAAATTCAAGGAAACCCTAATGGGACGCACTTCTTCTAATGATATGTCTAATGAAGTTAAAATAAAATTTCCTACTTTGGAAAAAGCAATAGAATTTGCTAAAAAGAAGAATTACGATTTTGAAGTAATAGAACCGAAAAAACCAAAATTAATCAAGAAAACTTACGCTAGCAATTTTAATTAATTTATTTGTTGGCACTTACGGAGAAATATTGCAATTTTATATTCCCGGAAGCTATATTGAGTTTGCATAATAAATTATGCTTTAGCTGCGGTTTCTGATGTTGTTAAAAAATTTTTGCATTAGATTGACTGATTCCTCTTCAAGTATACCAGTATATATTTCTGGCCGATGGAAACAGGACGAGGAGTTAAAAAATCTCACGCCATTTTCTACTGCTCCTTGTTTTGTGTCAGCGGCAGCGTAATATATTCTTCTGAGTCTTGCGTTAGCAATGGCCGCAGCACACATAGTACATGGTTCTAAAGTAATGTATATATCGCATTCAGATAAATTCTTATTATCTAATTCTAAGCACGCACGGTTGATGGCTAAAATTTCAGCGTGAGAATTGGGGTTTTTAGTTTGTTGAACAAGGTTTCTAGCACTGGCAACAATACTATTGCCCGTATTGTGTATTATAACACAGCCGACCGGTACTTCATTCTCCTCGAAAGCTTGTCGGGCTTCCTGAAATGCCAGTTGCATGAACCTATTCTCAAAATTATATTTTTTCACGATAGTTTACGTCTTGTTCAAGTCCTGCTGGATCCTGATGTATAGTAATTTCTGCTTCTGGAAATTCCTGCAATAAATCTTTCATTAGTTTATCAGCCATTTCATGAGATCTATACAAAGTAATATTGCCGTCAAGTTCTAAATGAAATTGAATAAAAGGTTTACTTGCTGCATATCGTGTTTTCAATTCATGGATACCTTTTACCTGATTGTAATTAGAGACGATGCTCAGGATTTTGTCTTTTTCTTTTTGGGGGAGCTCTTCATCTGCTAAATTACGGATTGCTTCACGAAATAGTCTGTAGGACGCATACATGACGTATAAAGAAATACCGATTCCTGCTAAAGCATCGATATACCAAAAGGTCGCACTTAAATAAATAGAAATAATAACGGCAATATTAGTAATAAAATCCGAAAAATAATGGAGCTTATCAGCGCTTATAATTTTGGATTTTGTTTTACTGATGACATAAGATTGAAAACATACAAGGATAAATGTTAAAAACACGCAAAAATACATGACATTAGCCCCAAGTTCTAAATTTACGAGTTCAGAACCTGAAAATAACGATTTTGAAGAGGAAAAAAGAGTAAACAAGCATGAAGCAAAAAAAAACATTGATTGTGAAAAAATGGCTAGATCCTGAAACTTTTCATGGCCAAATCTATGGTTATCATCTGCTGGTAATAAAGAAACTCTAATAGCTATTAAATTTATTACTGAAGAAGATATATCAAGTAACGAATCTATAAGCGACGCTAAAATCGACTGCGATTCGGTAGCAAGCCACGCATAGCTTTTAGCTAGCATAATAATTACAGCTGTTGTTACTGATGCGTAAGATGCAATCTTAACTAGCCTATTATTCCTCTCTATAGCCATATCTATATTTTTTAATTGCAATAAAAATTAGTAGCATATATCATATTGGTTATCTGTAACTTATCTTAATACCTAATTATTTAAAGTCAAAATTAATCTTAAAACCAAAAAAGTGAGTTATTAATATATGAAAAGTTATGTGAAAATAATATCAAACGTTCTTATTCTTGTTACTTCCGTTTTTATGTTAAACGCTTGTAGCGGGCAGATGAATAAACAAAGTGGCGGCACATTAATAGGTGGTCTTGCCGGAGGGTTACTTGGTTCTCAATTTGGCGGAGGGGAGGGAAAACTGATTGCTACAGGAGTTGGCGCTTTAGCTGGTGCACTCATAGGCGGGCAGATTGGTAAATCCATGGACGAATACGATCGTGCATTACTTGAAAAAAGTTCACGTCAGGCTCTTGAATATTCTCCGTCTGGTAGTAGCGTTGAATGGCGTAATCCTGATAGTGGAAATTATGGATATATTACTCCTACTAATACATTAAAGACAGAACAAGGTTACTGCCGTGAATATACCCAAGAAATAGTAATAGGCGGGGAAAGGAAGAAAGCTTATGGTAAGGCTTGTCGTAAACCGGACGGTAACTGGGAAATCGTTAAATAGCGATTTATTGGTTTTAAGAAAGTCAATAATATATCAGTTTAAACCCGAATTTAACAAATAGACTTGGATTGAAATATAACATGTATCTGTCCAAGTCTTTTTACTTTGCTTTTTTAGCTATATTTATTTGTCGTACTAGTAAACTCAAATCCTTGTATATCTTAATTTTAGGAAAATTATGTCTCCAGTTGTAGAGTTTTCTTCAGTTAGTAAATATTTTGACTCAAAACTTTTGGTAGATAATGTGAGTTTTAAACTACAACAAAGGGAAATAACCACATTAATTGGGCAAAACGGAGCAGGAAAGACTACTATAGCCAAGATGATATTAGCCCTTGAAAAGCCAACTCAGGGACAAATAAGGATAAAGGATAATTTAAAAATCGGTTATGCTCCCCAGAAGCTGGATTTTAACTTCAATATGCCTTTGAATGCCGAAGCTTTAATGAATATTCTAGTTCCAGGTGGAATTGATAAAGAAGTTTCTGAACTGATAAATTTTGCTGATTTCGATAATGTAAGGAAGATTGATATTTCTGAATTATCTGGTGGTCAATTACAAAAACTTGTACTTGCCGGAACACTTATGGATAAACCAGATTTAGTTATTCTAGACGAACCCACCCAGTACCTTGACGTTACAAGTCAACAAGAATTCTACAAGCTGCTTAAGCAAATAAAAGAAACAACAGGTTTAACCGTTTTTTTGATCTCGCATGACTTGTTTACGGTTATGAAAAATTCTGATCAAGTAATTTGTATTAATGGTCACGTCTGTTGCATAGGTAAGCCAAATGATGCCGGCCAGAATTTAGACTTTAAAAATGCACTATCAGAAATAGGGTTCTATGTTCATTCACATGATCATAGGCACAATCATTAATGGAATACATATTTGGTTATCGATGTTTGTAATAATTACTGTTTCAGTTTTAATCGGTTTTATTTTTGCGCCTCTTGGCTGCCTTGTTTTATGGAAAAGATATGTATATTTTGGCGATGGTCTGGCTCATGCAAGTATGTTTGCAGGCATCGTAAGCGTAATGTCCGGTTTGCCTGTTTTCTATGCTGGGCTACTTAGCAGTGGCCTTTTTGCCTTTATCATTTTTAAATTGCGCAGTAATTCCGGCAATAGCGCAGCAATCGGTTTAACCACAAGCATAATGATATCCTTAAGCTTGGTGCTAGCTTATTCTTACCCTGGTCAGATTAATATTACTAAATATTTAGTAGGGGATATTATTTCAGCGAGTGCCCAAGATATCAAATTATTATTCTTTATTCTTATAGTAGTTTTGATATTTTTTCTCTCTTCGTATAAAGACCTTGTTTTGATGATTTTAAGTAAGGATATTGCGGAATCAAGGGGAGTAAAAGTTAAGTTCCTTGAACTAACTTTCCTAGCCATCCTCTCTTTTTCAGTGCTATCAACTATTAAGATTGTCGGGGCATTACTTGTTACCAGTATAATAGTAATTCCGGCAATGATAGCCCGAGTAGTTGCAAAGTCACCGGTTTCAATGGTCTGCTTTGCTATCCTTTCTTCTTTAATGATGAATTTTATAGGAGGGATCTTGTCTTTCTATTTAGATATCCCTTTTGCTCCATCCATTATATTATCTGGAGGGTTTATATATTTTCTACTTTTACTTATCACGCACTTTAAAAAATTTTTATTTAAAACTAGTCACTAGATTCAGATAGAGAGGGACTAAATTTTTCTCCTAATATTTCTACTGGATTTTTTTCTAACTGTAAAAACGGAGAAAGTAATGAATCAGTTAAGGATTTAGCAAAAATATCCTCTGAAAATGGTTTGGAAGATATAAAACCTTTATCTTGTCCAAAACATAATTTTTTACGCAATGAACTATTCTTTAATGGTTTTGCCTTGAAAGAAGAAGGTTCAGGTGTAGGAAAAAAACTAGAACTATCAATTTCTTCTGTACCGGTATACACTTTAGTAACTTCAGAGCTCTTGGCTTCTTTATTAAATATCTTATCTCGGGTAAATTCATCGGTAGTTGATTTAATCGTAAGAAGATCATTGATTTTTGTTAAATATCCTTCTGAATCTGTGGCTTCCACTTTAATCGCACCATATCCGTTTTTTTCAGCAAGAGAGCAATTTTCTTCATTATCATCAATTAAATATACCGATTGGCTTTTTGTTATTCCAAACTGATACATGGCTTTTTTAATATGCTTTAACTTACCAGGATAAGAAGAAGATGAAGGTCCTGCAATAATTTTAATTTCTCTGATTTCATCTTCCGTCAGGCCTAGTTTGTGTAGAGCCGGTTCTATTACCTCTGGATATTCTGATAAGGTGGTAATAGCTATTTTATGACCTTGTTTTAGCGTGGTGCGTATGGTAAATAACAGAGAAATAGGATTTTTTAAACCGGTAGCGGGAACTGCTAAAAACTTATCTATTAATTCTTTAGGCGCTTTCCCCGTAATATCCATTCTATCAAAAAAATCGTGGGAATTACCATTTATTATGGTGTTGTCAAAATCCCAGCAAAACAAACACTTCTCTTTTAAAAATCCTGATTTAATTACAGGCTTCTTTTTGCTCATGCAACTTATAGTTAAATAATAGTTAACATAAAACATTGTTTGCTTTTTGTAAAAGGGATTTTTATGTATATATTATATAATTTAATACAAACTTAAAGTTGTATAATACTGATACTAATATAAAACTTTTCTGTTCTAATGATTATTTAGATAAAAACTCTCTTGAAATTCTAGAAAAATTAACCGATTATTTATATTTATACTTGAAAGAAATAGAAAAATATATATAGTCATCCCTTAACATTTTTATAACCAGCACCACACCTCATATGCTAATACTTTTTATAGCTTTATACATGCTCTTCTCAATTATAATCGGATTATATTCTAGTCTAGGAGTAAGAAATTCCACTGATTATATCTTAGCAGGTAGAGCAATACCACTCTATATGACGGTTGCAACGGTATTTGCTACGTGGTTTGGCTCAGAATCCGTTGTTGGAATTCCTCCTGTTTTTATTAATGACGGTTTAAGGGGAATAATAGCTGAACCTATCGGCACTGGTTTTTGCCTTATAATAGTTGGTGTTTTTTATGCTGCCAGACTTTATCGGATGAAACTTGTAACCATCGGTGATTTTTATAGGCAACGATTTGGACGAGTAGTAGAAATGCTAGTGTCTTTAACTATATGCGCCAGTTATCTTGGATGGATGTCAGCACAGATAGTAGCACTTGGTTTAGTAATAAAACTTATTTTTAACGATGCGATTTGCTTTGAGCTTGCAATGCTGATAGGACTAGCAATAATCATGCTCTATACGATAGTGGGTGGAATGAAATCGTTGGTAGTGATGGATTTCATCCAAATGATATTGATTATAGTGGGGTTACTTGCTGTGGCAGTGTTAGTTGCCGGTCGTTTTGACGGAGGGGCAACTGAAATTATTTCGCATGCTGCGGCAAATAATAAATTTGATTTTTGGCCAGAAACAAATTTTCATGATACACTTGAATTTGTTGCAACTTTTTTGACTCTAGCTCTAGGGTCTGTTCCTCAGCAAGATGTTTTCCAGAGGGTAATGGCTTCTAAAGACGAACGTACAGCAGTTCTTGGTTCCACGATTGGTGGTGTCATATATATAATATTTTGTTTTGTGCCGATTTTTATTACATACGGTATTTCATTATTATCCCCAGGGATTTTTGAGCAGACGTTAGAAGCTGGAGGTGATCAGCAAAGGATTTTAGTAGACTATATATTTAAAGAAACTCCGGTGTTCTTACAAGTTCTGTTTTTTGGAGCTTTACTTTCGGCTATAATGTCAACTGCTTCCGGTACTCTGCTTGCTCCTTCAGCCTTGCTTGCGGAGAACATACTAAAAGATTCTCTGAAGCTTACGGATAGAGGGATCGTTTTAACATCAAGAATTGGAGTGTTTGTTTTTGGATTTTTAGTATATTTCTATTCCTACTTAAATGTAAGCGCAGGAGTTACCATATTAGAGATAATTAAAGGAGCATATCTTGTAACTTTATGTGGAGCATTTGTACCTTTAACATTTGGCGTTTACTGGAGTAAAGCAAATAACCACGGGGCAATATTATCTATTATTCTAGGTGTAGGTACGTGGGCAATACTGACTTTTCTTGAGGAAGATTATATACCGCCTCAATTAATTGGCCTTCTAATGGCTACGATTGGTATGATAGTAGGCAGCCTATCCTCAAAGTATTGGAAAAAACTAAAGACTAGCCCTGCATATTAATTGATTAAACCATAAAAAATAGTTGATTAATCGGCAAAATTAGTTCATATTGCTTTCCTAGGGGCGATTAGCTCAGTTGGTAGAGCATCTCGTTTACACCGAGACGGTCGGCAGTTCGAGTCTGTCATCGCCCACCAAATATTTTCCGTTTGCATTATGAGAATCCTTAATGATAAAAGCTAATGCACACAAATTTATTTTTGTTTTCTTAGGTTTAGCCATTACACTGGCTATTTTTTTGTTAGTTAAACCTTCTCCAGTATCCATAAAAAGCTTAGCAAGTCCCATAGCTGAAATAAGCACGTTAAAATAAAACGTTAGGAAAAGCATTGAAAATAAGAGAGGCAACAGATAAAGATACCCCCGCTTTATTACCATTACTTGATGAACTTGGATATCCTGTATCATTTAAAGATTTTAATATAAGGTTTAAAAGGTTTTTGCAAAACCCAGGATATGGAGTGGCGTTATGTGAAATGGACAAACAGATTGCAGGATTAGTGGCGTGGTCTAGGAGCAGTCTTTTTGTTTCAGATAGCACTAGATTTCATATTGAGGGATTGGTAGTTGCTAGTCGCTATAGAGGACAAGGTATTGGAAAGATGCTTATGAAATTTGTCGAAGATATTGCAAAGGAAAGCAGCCCTGCTATTATTGATCTAACGTCGGGATTAAGACGTGCAAAAGCTGGTAGCCACGAATTTTATAAGAACCTTGGCTATAAAAACGAAGGATATATGGCCAAGCTATACTTGAGGAAGGAGTTATGATGGGATTTATCAAAATCTTCTAAAAATACGACAAATCATCTATTTATAGCGACCATTTCTATAAAAATATCTGTAACCTTGGCGAGTAAACAGGGTTATTTTGCTATTAAAGCCAATCACGCTTTTCCTAGTGTTTATGTGAGTTAATTTAAACGGTGTAGACCGGTGAAAGAGAAAACTGCTATAAATATCACTCAGGAATACCAACATCCTGGGCTTTACGATTGTGAGTATAGAAATTTCACTGAGGATTTTGATATTTTTAGTAACTATAGTAATTCTGGAGGAGTATTAGATTTAGCTTGTGGTACTGGAAGACTTACTATTGAGCTTGCCAAAAGAGGATTAGAATGTGTAGGAATAGATAAAAGTGCATCCATGTTATATATAGCGCAGGCAAAATCTAAAGCCTTAGGATTTGATATTTTCTACTTGCAAGAAGATATAAGAAAGTTTCAGCTAGAGCAAAAATTCGACCTTATAACCATGGCAGGTAATAGTTTTCAGGCGTTATTGAACGAATCCGACCAAAGGAGTTGTTTGGCTTGTGTAAGCTGGCATCTAAAAAGATGCGGATTTTTTATTTTTAATACGCGTAATACTGTGGCTGATGAAATGAAAACTTCAAGGGAATTTGAATACTGGCATGATTTTCTAGATGCTAATGGTAATAGGGTAAATGTTTATGGAACGCAACGTTATGATTCTTTAAATAATACTGTCTTATATACCACCAAAAGAGTATGGCAAACTCATCATACTCTAAGTAAAATTACTCTTAAATTTACAAATTTTCCCACCTTATTACATCTTTTAAATCAGGCAGGGTTTGAAATATTAGAGGTATACGGAAGTTTTTCTAGAGAACCATTTGATTCCAATAATTCCAAAGACATAATTATTGTTTCCAGGAAGAAATTGTGGCCTTAATAGTATTGTAAATTTTTCTTTGCAACACCAATCTTAATAATTACTAACATAAACATATTTTCTTGTATTGCAGGATAAGTTTTTTGTTACACTAATTTTAAGTGTACAATTAATAAATAAGATAAATTAATGACTAAGACGGGGGATTCTGAAAGAACCACTATTCCTGCAAAGGAAAGAACAGCTAAAGATCATGCTAAAGCTGTAGGTAATGGTCTATTAGGTGTGGGGGAGGCGCTATTGGGGGTAGGGATAATGGCTGGTACCGTAGCTCTTGTCGTAGTTAGTTTTGGTACTGCTCTCCTGGGACCAGGGGTTGGCGATCTTTTTGCAGCTGGAGCTTCTCTTACAGCCGACGGTACTAATAGAGTTGGCTCTCCTTATGGTAATAAACCACAACAAACACAACCTGTTTCCCAAATGGATGAAGAAGAGAGAAGGAAATTAGAGCAGGCCAAAGCGTTATCCAGATCACAAACTCGTGAACAAACAACTGCTATAGAACAAGGGCAATACGCCGGTAAATCAAATCCTGCTGGCGCTAAACAGACCCAAATGTCCGTACCAATAGCTGTAAAAGGAAGCCAAGTTGTTCAGTCACCGCGGCCTAAAGAATTTGAAGAAATGCCTCCTCCAAGGGGTATGGGAGCTGAATTGTTGCACAAAATTAAAAAGAATCCATGGAAAACTTTGGGAACAGCGTTGCTTGCTACGGCATTTCCAGCAGGTACTGTCATTGCTGGGGCTATTGCTGTTGGAGTGGTAGCAAAAAGCGGTTACGATTCCTATTCTAATAAGAAGGCAAGCCAAGGGAAAGCTGATTCACCTACCCCAAGAGGGATGGGTGCTGAACTGTTACATAAAATTAAAAAGAATCCATGGAAAACTTTGGGGACAGCGTTGCTTGCTACAGCATTTCCGGTAGGTACGGCTATCGCCGGTGCTGTTGCTGTGGGGGTGGTAGCAAAAAGCGGTTATGATGCTCATGTTAACAAGAAGGCAAGCCAAGGGAAAGCTGATTCACCTACCCCAAGAGGGATGGGTGCTGAATTGCTGCACAAAATTAAAAAGAATCCATGGAAAACGGTAGGAACAGCACTGCTTGCTACGGCGTTTCCAGTAGGTACGGCTATTGCTGGAGCTGTTGCTGTTGGGGTGGTAGCAAAAAGCGGTTATGATGCTTATGTTAATAAAAAAGCTGCGACCACTATTAACCCTTCTGGTTATTCCAGCAACCCGTCTCAACCGGTTACCCATAAAAATTTATATGAACCAAAAATATCACCGCCTTCTACCCCTACTAGAAATCAAACTCATAACAAAAGTAGAAGCGGTATTCAATGACACCTTCCTAGTAATTCGCCTCTATTTACTTATCTAAAGTATTCCCAGACGTTTTTTTACTTTCGTTATTGCTTGCATCCAAACGTGCAATTTCAACTACTTTGTCAAGATCTATCTGGCTGCATATTCCAAGAAATACAGGATCACGCTGACGTATATTAGCCATATTCCAATGAGTGCGATTACGTACCGCATCTACTGTAGATTTTGTTGTACCGATTAGTTTTATTATGGTAGAATCTCTAATTTCAGGAAAGTTTTTTATTATCCAATAGATAGCATCAGGTTTATCCTGGCGTCTTGCGATAGGGGTATATTTAGCGCCTTTCTTCTTCGCCCTGGAAACTGTTTCGTAAGCATTACTCAGTTTTAACTGAAGTTTTGCATTGGAATCTTTACAACACCTTTCTATCTCTTCTTTATTCAATTGACCAGAAGTTATTGGATTATCCGCTATGACTCCCACTGCAACTTCTCCATCAGCAATGCCTTTGACTTCAAGTTCGTGCATACCGCAAAAATCAGCTATTTGTTTAAAAGTTAAAGTAGTATTATCAATAAGCCATATGGCAGTAGCTTTAGGCATCAAGGGAAGCTTTTTATTTTGTGTCATAGGTTCATTCCGTGCTTTTCCGGTTAAATATTGCTGCTGATTTGATTTAAGAAAATACTCTTTTTATGGAATAAAGTCAATTGCTCATCTCTAACCGGTATTGATCTATAAATATCCTATTTAAAAAACTATAATTTTTTTAAAAATTTGCTACAATAACGGCTCACAGCGGGTTATTAAATTGTTACTTAAAATAATTATGAAAACAATATTTTTTATTAAAATGCACGGCCTGGGTAATGATTTTGTCATTATTGAGGATTCCTTATTAGCTGATATTAAAGATATAAAAAGTTTTGTAATTAAAATTGCATGCAGGCATATTGGTATTGGCTGTGATCAATTTATAACTTATAAAAAAGATAATAATTCTATTTTCATGAATATCTTTAACCAGGATGGTTCAAAAGCTAAAGCTTGCGGTAATGCTTCGAGGTGCTTATCTCGTCTAATGTTTGACCGGTATGGTATTAAAAATACAACCATAAAAGTAGAGGGTAAAGAGATTACAGCTGAGTATTCCGATCCAGATAACATAACTGTCAATATGGGGACGGCAAATTTTGCTACAGATTGGATGCCCTCGCAGGAAAAATTATGGGAATTAGCTGAAAAATACAGAATAGAGCCAAAGGAAATGGTGTGCGTTGATATAGGAAATCCCCATCTTGTTATTTTTAGCAAGTTAGGTGATAAAGATAAAAAAATCTTTGGTAAAAATTTGCAGAAAAATGAATTATTTATTAATGGAGTAAATGTAAATTTTGCTCAAATCGACGATGATACTATAATTTTAAAAGTCTGGGAAAGAGGCACTGGTTTTACTATGGCTTGCGGAAGTGGTGCGTCTGCTAGTTTTGCAGCGGCTAATAAATTGGGGTTTGTGGATGACGAAGCAAAAGTCGCTTTTGAGCTTGGTACTTTAAAAATGAATAAAAAGAATAATCAGGTTTTGATGAGTGGTTCTGCCTCATACGTTTTTGCAGGGGAGTATTATTATGAGTAAAACCCACGAAGTAATAACTTTCGGTTGTAGATTAAACAGTTATGAAAGTGAGATTATTAGGAATAATTTGGCAAAATCGCACCTTACAAATGCTGTAGTTATTAATACTTGTGCGGTAACGAAAGAAGCTGAAAAACAAGCAAGACAGGCTATTCGAAAAATTAAAAGACAAGATCCTTCCAAAACTATTATAGTTACTGGGTGCGCCGCCCAGAACAATCCGGAAATGTTTGCATCAATGAGTGAAGTAAGTAAAGTACTTGGGAACGAGGAAAAGCTCTCTAGCAGTAATTACTTTATTGATGAAAAGCGTATTGCTGTTAATGACATTATGTCAGTCAAAGAAACAGCCAATCATTTGGTAACAAGTTTTGAAGGAAAGGCAAGGGCCTTTATCCAGGTGCAAAACGGGTGTGATCACAGATGTACTTTTTGCATGATACCGTATGGTCGAGGGAACAGTAGATCTGTACCAATAGGAGTAATTGCTCAGCAGATACGGTTGCTCCTTGCTGAAAATTATCAGGAAATAGTTTTTACAGGAGTAGATGTTACAGCTTATGGCGCTGATTTACCTGGGAAACCTAGTTTTGCTCAAATGATAAGGAGAATATTTTCTCTAATACCTAATTTACAAAGGCTTCGCATGTCGTCAATTGATGTTGCAGAAATTGATGACGAGCTTTTTAGCCTTTTTGCTCATAATCCGAAGATAATGCCTCATTTTCATATCAGCCTTCAAGCTGGAGATAATATGATTTTAAAAAGAATGAAACGTCGCCATAATAGAGAACAAATTGTAGAATTTTGTAATAAGCTTAGAGCACTTAGGCCAGAAGTATCTTTCGGAGCTGATATTATCGCTGGATTTCCAACGGAAACTGACGAAATGTTTGAAAATACAAGAAGACTCATCTCGGAAGCAGGGCTTCAATATTTGCATGTCTTTCCTTACTCCGAGAGGGAAGGAACTCCGGCTGCTAGGATGCCTCAAGTACCTAAACAAATCAGGAAAGAAAGAGCTGCGATTCTGCGAGCTGAGGGCATTCAAGAATTACATAAATTTTTTGCTCAAAATGTTGGTAAAGACGTAAACGTGTTAGTTGAAAAGAATAACATGGCTCATACTGAGAATTTTATCCCGGTAAAGCTTGAGGGTGAGTATGATATGGGTCAAATAATAAAAGCCAAATTATACTCTTTTGAAGCAGAATATATGATAGCAAAGGTAGCATAATGTACAATTTTAAGAAATTTGCCGTTGTCGGTAGTGGTAGTTGGGGTAGCGCAATTGCTGCCCATTTAGCAAGAATACATGAGTCAGTCGTTATATATTCAGATTCAAAAGAAATAGCAGATGAGATAAATAACAAAAAAACTAATACCAGATATCTTGAATCTGTTACTTTACCAGCTAATTTAGTAGCAACGGATAAAATAGCAGAAATTACGAATTCTGAGGTAATATTTATTGTAGTGCCATCGCACGCATTCGGAAATGTGTTAGAAGAAATGAAAAAGCATTATGTTCCATTAACTACTGTTTTTGTGATAGCAACCAAGGGGGTTTCTTCAAATCCGCTAGAATTGCTTTCCGACCGGTTTAAAGGACATTTTGATAATTCTTTTGCTTTTTTTTCCGGTCCCAACTTTGCTAAAGAAGTAGCATTGGGAAAATTTAGCAGTGCGACAGTTTCTTCTCCTGATCTAGGCCTTGCAAATAACTTAGCTCAAAAATTATCTACACCGAGTTTTGAAATTTCTACTACAGAAGATATTATAACTGTCCAGATATCTTCCCTAGTTAAAAATATGGTAGCAATAAAAAGCGGCATTCTGGAAGCAAGTGGAGCTGGAGAAAATGCTAGGGCTTGGCTTATTACTAGAGCTTTACAGGAGGTATTGCATATTTCTTCTATAATTGGGGGAAAACAGGAAACTCTCCTCGAGCCAGCGGTAGTAGGTGATTTGATTTTAACAAGTTATTCTAAGACTTCTCGAAATACGAAATTTGGATTTGAACTTCATCAAAATAATTATTCTAAAGATTTTATTTCTTCTTATTCAACTTTGGTTGAAGGGCTTGAGGCTACAAAATTAATAAAACCATTTCTTTTAAAATATAATATCAAATTATCAGATTTGCCTATAATCAATTCTGTAGTAGAGGCAGTACAAAGAGTAAAGAGTTAGGATTGCAAAATAATGATTTACAGCCTGATAAAGGAATGCTAAACCCCCGGCTATTTAGGTAATACGTTTTCAAAATAGCATCTCATTTTATATTTATAAAACTTCTAAAAATCTTGAAGGCATTTAAAACATACAAAATTCAGAGCAAAAATGAGCGGTTCAATTAAGTTATTATATCACTATATTGAAATATAAGAGTTATGGTAGTCCCTTTACCGACAATACTTTTTATATCAAATGTGCCGTTCATTAATTCAACTAGTTTCTTAGTTAAAGGTAGGCCAAGGCCCGTACCTTCATATTTTCTGCTAAGTTTATTATCTAGTTGGCCAAAAGAGGAAAGAGCTTTTGGGATATCCTGATCGCTCATACCGATACCGGTATCTGTTACAGAGATGTAAACTAATTTTTTTAAAACATCTTTTTTTACCGATAAAGTTACTGAACCTTCTGAAGGGGTAAATTTAACTGAGTTTGATAAAAGATTCAATAAAGCTTGTTTTAGCCTTTTTGGATCGGCCTTCATTACTATGTGTTCTTGAGGTAAATCTTCAATTAATTTGACATTGGCTTCATCAGCTCTTGGTTTTACAAACCTCAGGCTTGATAAAGCCAATTTGTTTAGATCAAGATCAATTAACTCTACTTTTAGTTTATCCACTGAAGCTTTTGAAAAATCTAAAATATCATTTATTACACTTAATAGATGCTTTCCAGAATTATTTATATCATTTATATAATCTTTATATTGGGTGTTTTCTAATTTTCCGTAAGTCTCAGATAAAATCATTTCTGAAAACCCGATAATTGCGTTGAGTGGAGTACGTAATTCATGGCTTACATTTGCTAGGAATTGAGTTTTAGCAGAGCTTTCAGTTTCTGCTTTAACTTTTGCTTCCTCTAATTCTCTGTTAGTTTCAAATTGTTTATTAATAATTTTTTGAGCATAGTTTGTGTTATACATAACAATAATAAAAAATACTAAAAATATAACAATAAAACTTATAAATATTCTTTTCTCAAGATAAGCAATATTGTTCCACTGATCTGTTATATCAGTTGTAATTTCAACAATACCATCTACGTTAAATTCTCCATTTTCAGAATCAATAATAGGGATATAAGTAATTATATAAGATATTTCATTTTCTAAACCGTCTTGATCAGTAACCATAGCTCTCGAAACTAGCATATTTCTAGTTTTACCTCTCATAGCTTCCATTAATGGATTTTTAGCAAAATATGAATTTAAAAAGTATTTGTCTAAAATTAGAATAAATTTACTATATAAATAAGTGCTATCATTTAATTTAACATTTAAAAAGTCGTTAGACTGGCTTTCAATAAATTTTCTACCATTCTTATCGTATAAAGATATATTAGCCTTTAATTCATGGAAAAATTGGGAAGATTTTTTAGCAAATTGGATAAAATCTTGATCGGTCATTAACGATTCAAAATTTCGGTTTTTTAGTTTAAGTACGGCGCTTTTATTATTAGCCCATATTTTATGTTTATATATTTCAGCAATCCTAGCATTTTGGTCGGAAATTTGCTTAATTACAACCTCTTCTATCATGAAGTATCTATATAGCACTATGTTTGCTATTATGTTTAAAAATAACCCAATAAATGATAATCTAATTATATGTTTATTCTGAATCATTTAACGTTCAAACTATGGTATATTGTTGGTTGAGGTTATTCCTAGCATCTTAAGAATAACAGAGTGTTACTAATAGCTCTAGACTTAAAAAACAATACCAAAAAAATTTCTCTAGAAATGCACAAACAGTTGCAAACTAGTTGTTTAGCCAAAAAAATAATTTTTTAAATTGACTGTTATGCTGTATTAGCATATACCAAGTTAGTACTTTGTAGCCAGTTATGGCTTATTAGGTGTTGTTGAGAATTTTTAAAAGACTATTTAGTTAAGTATGAGCGTATTAAAAATTTTTACAGATTATCGGCATTTGCAAATTTTTATTTTAGCAATTTTTAGCGCAATGCCTCTTGGTATATTATATAGGGTTATTTCAGCGTGGTTAACGGAAGAACAAATTGCTCTCGCAGTAATAACTACCTTTTCAATATCTAAAATATTTTATTCATTAAAATTCTTGTGGGCTCCTATTATTGACCAGATAAAGATACCGGTATTAGGGAAAATTGGTCATCGAAAAAGCTGGATGATTTTATGCGCAGGTGCTCTAGCTTTTATTTTATTTTCTATGAGTAAAGTAGATCCAAAGAATTCCCTCGCCGAATTATACGTTTTGGTTATTGCCCTTGGTTTGCTGTCAGCTACGTTTGACATTATTTTTGATGCTTTTAGGATAGATATTTTAGAAAAGGAAATGCAAGCTATAGGTGCTGCAAATACTATATTTGGCTATAGAATAGGATTAATAATAATATCCTCCGGTGCATTTTATTTCTCTGAGTTATATGGATGGGCAAAAGTATTTTCTATTATAGCCCTGTCATATTTTGCTGTAATCTTTTACATTTTATCGCTGAATGAACCTGTCATAATCCGTGATAAATTTAATGCTTTCTCCCTACATTCTTGGAAAGTGATGACGCTTGACCCATTTATTGATTTTTTTAAAAGGGAGGGGGCAATTGCAATATTACTGGCTATCATTTTCTTTAAGCTGGGCGATGCAATGCTAGGGGTAGTAGCTATGCCCTTTTACCTTGAATTAGGTTTTACAAAAAGTGAAATTGGTTTTGTATCAGGGACATTTGGGGTGTTTGCAACTATTGTCGGAACTTACCTTGGCGGTTACATAATGTACTGTGTAGGCAGTTTTAAGGGAATGATAATAACCGCCGTTGCTCAAAGTATTACTAATGCTTCTTTCATTTGGTTAAACCATATGGGTCATGATATTAATGCTTTTATGGTTGCAATTGCTATTGAAAATGTTGCCGGAGGTATGGGAATGGGAGCTTTAGTCGGATACTTAAGTGTGCTATGTAATAAAAAATTCTCTGCCACGCAATATGCTTTATTTAGCAGTGCTTCTGGCTTATTCAGCCATACCATAGTTATTTATGGGGGGAGCATAGTTGAGCAAGTAGGATGGGATTTATATTTCTTCGGGACAATTATCTTGGCTATCCCTGGCATTTTAATTCTCACATACTTAAAAAATAAATATGAGAACAATAAATAATTTATTTTTCTGTAAATAACAATGTGTTAGGATAATCTTTGCAAAGATTGATCTTAAACTTTAAAAATATTGGAGAGTTACAATCTTTATGCTGTTAAAATTTAAGTATTTTATAGCTATACCAGCCTTTCTAGTTATTTTTAGCCTGCAATTGAATCTCTCAGAAGCAGCAAGAAAAAAATCACAAACAAGAGCTAGTGGTCCAGTTCAGACAAGCCTAATAGTCGATGGAAAAACAGGAATGATATTGCATTCCCATAATAAAAATGTAAAGGTTTATCCCGCTTCTCTTACTAAAGTTATGACTTTGTATATGTTATTTGAAGCATTAGAAGCCGGTAAGTTTTCCTTGAATGATAAATTATATGTATCCCAGAACGCTATAAAAGCTCATCCATCAAAGTTACATTTAAAAGCTGGTGAGCAAATCAGCGTTAGAGAAGCGATTCTCGCATTAATTGTTAAATCTGCAAATGATGCAGCTATAGTTGTGGCTGAAAATGTTGCCGGTTCAGAACAAAAGTTTGCTAAATTAATGAATATACGTGCTAAACAATTAGGAATGAAAAACAGCTTTTTTACTAATGCTTCGGGATGGCATCACCCAGATCAAAAAACTACTCCGATTGATTTAGCCAAGCTATCTATCGCTATAAAAAGGGATTTTCCTAAATATTACGGTTTTTTTGCAAGAACAAGTTTTAAGTTTAAGGGTAAACAAATAAATGGACATAATAGGCTTACAGCTAACTATCCTGGTGCGGAGGGACTTAAAACCGGCTTTACTAATCCTGCTGGGTGTAATTTAATTACGGTGGCTACAAGAAACGGTAAAACCCTTGTAGGAGTTGTCACCGGGAGTAGCAAAGCTATTCATCGGGACAGAAAAATGGCGAGCTTACTTGATAAGCATTTTGGCATAAAAAACGACACTTTAAAAACTAAGAAAACAGCAAAAAGCAAAATAAAATTAGCGAGTTCCAAAGAAAGATAAGGATAGTTGAACTCTTTTTTTGTTGTCACAAAAATTTTATATAAAAATGGAAAAAGCAAGACACGGTGCTGCTTTAAGCAAAAGTAAAAAAGAAGATAAAATTTTAAGACTCTCTTCAGCTCTAAAAAATAACTTATTAAGAAGAAAATCAAAAAGCAAATCCAGGAAACAAGAGACTCAAAAAGAAATAACATAACCTTCCTGGCTTATTGGGATTTTGTTACAAAAATTATATAACCGTATGGGAAGTAGGAAGTATCTAATCTACTTAACGCCAGTTTAGGATAAAAAAGGATGAGAATTGCTCAAATTACGAGGTGTTAAGGTGGATTTTTTAACAGCATAACCAGTAATACAAGCGGGCATGCCTAAGAAAATTAACAAGCAACCTATGCTTTGAATGTTCTAAGCTTATATGGTTTTTAGTAAATTAAATATCGAGTCAATTAGTGAGATTTTTATGTAGTTAAGTGGGATAAGGTTAACTACATAAACAAAATTTTATACCCTAACTTCTTTAAACTCTCCAGGTTTTAAGTTTCCGAGGTCGTATTTACCGTATTTAACCCTAATCAAGCGATTTACTTTCAGAGAAAAATATGCAAAAATCTTTCTAATTTCCCGATTTTTTCCTTCAGTTAATATTACCTCAAACCATGAATTTGTTACACCTTCTGAAATTAATCTAATCGATTTGGGTGTATAAGTTATATTATCAATTGTCAGTGGGCGAGACTTATTATGTATAATATAGGTAATTAAACTTGAAACTTTACCATGTGCGCGTACTTTGTAAACCCTTGCAAAATTGTTTTTCGGTGATTCAAGTTCTTGGGCTAAAGTGCCACTATTTGTAAGCAATAACAGGCCTTCGCTGTTTAAATCCAATCTGCCTACGGAAATTACTCGAGGTAAGTAAGGCTTTAAAGCTTCGAAAACTGTGGGTCTGTTTTGAGGATCGTGGTGAGTGGTAATCAAGCCTACTGGTTTATAATACAACCAAAGCCTTGTTTGCTCTATTAGGCTTATTATTTTTCCATCTATCTCTACGACATTTTCTGGAGTAACGGTGATTACTGGAGTGTTTATGGTTTGTCCATCTATTCTGACTCGTCCCTGGAGAATCATTTTTTCAGCCTGCCGTCTTGAACAAACTCCTGCCGCAGCAATAAATTTTGCTATTCGGCCGGAGACAAATTTGCTCATAAATTACACTACAATGTTAACTATTTTTTGTGGAACAATAATAAATTTTTTGATTTCTGCATCATTGATATATTTTTGAATAGCTGGTAGATTGATAACAATCTTTTTAATTTCTTCTTGGCTTGCGTTAACAGAAAAATCATAAGTTGCTCTAAGTTTGCCGTTAATCTGTATAGCCATTGTGTAAGTGCTAACTTGCAACTTTGATTCGTCAAAGCTAGGCCAGCTAGTTTTATATAAAGGAACATCGTTACCGATTTTTTGCCAAAGTTCCTCAGTAATGTGGGGAATAAAAGGGTTCAGTAATTGAATAACAGTTTTAATACCGAAATAACTATTAGTTAGGTCGCCTGATTCCTTAGAAACTTCATCTGAAACATAATTAAATAATTCACGGATTCTGGCAATTGCTTTGTTTAAACGATAGGCTAGAATATCTTCGGTAACGTTTTTTATAGTAGCATGAACCTGACTGTTAAGCTCGTTGTTATTTTTACTATTTGATTCACCTTTTTTTAATAAATTAAATATTCTGTCATTTTGGGCAGTTAGTTTAGCAATAAATTTTTTACATCCGTCAATTCCAGCATTAGACCATTCTAAATCTCTTTCAGCTGGGCTATCAGAAAGAACAAACATTCTAATAGCATCTGCTCCATGAGTTTCAAGCATGAGATCAAGGTCAATAACATTATTTTTAGATTTGCTCATTTTCTCGAGCTTACCCTCATAAACTTCTTCTCCTGTTATTTTATGAAAAAATTTACCATTTTTTGTTTCAACTTCGCTTGGATATAACCATTTTCCGGATTTATCCTTATAAGTGATATGTAAAACCATACCTTGTGTTAAAAGGTTTTTAAACGGTTCACGTATATTTAAATATCCGATATCAGCCATCGCTTTAGTAAAAAACCTAGCATACAGTAAGTGTAGTATGGCATGCTCTACCCCTCCTATATACTGATCAACAGGTAGCCAATAATCACAACTTTTTGTGTCAACCATTTCATTGCTATGAATATTACAAAAACGAGCAAAATACCAAGAGGATTCAAAAAAGGTGTCAAAAGTATCGGTTTCCCGTGTTGCTTTCCCTTTACATGTAGGGCAATCTACATGTTTCCAAGATGGGTGATGTTCCAAAGGATTTCCTGGTTTTTCAAAGCTAATATTTTTAGGTAGCTCTACCGGTAATTCGTTAATTGGAACTGGCACAGTACCACATTTTTCGCAGTAGATTATAGGAATAGGGCAACCCCAATATCTTTGCCTCGATATTCCCCAATCTCGGAGGCGATAATTAATTTTGCGCATGCCAATGCCAAGCTCTTCAAATTTGTTTATAACTTTTTCTCTTGCGTCTTTTACTGTCATAGCAGTCAAAAATGAAGAATTAATTATTATATCGTCTTCTTTGTAAAGGTATGCTTTAGAAGTTAAATCAATATCGCCGTCTTTAGACGTAGCAATTTGTCTTACAGGTAAGTTTTTTGTGTTCTGGCTTAGCTCAAAGTCTCTTTGATCATGGGCAGGACATCCATAAATTGCACCACTGCCGTAATCCATTAAAACAAAGTTTGCAATTATAATCGGTAATTTAATATTTTTATCAAAAGGATGAGCAGCAAATAAATCGGTAAACACAGCTTCTTTTTTAGCTTTTTCTATATCAGACTCAGCTGTAGAATTATGGATACATTTATCAATAAATTGTTTTATTTCATCAGTCTGTTTAATGTTCTCAATAAATGGATGGTTATAAGCTAGTGCTACAAATGTTGCCCCAAAAATTGCTTCCGGTGTGGTTGTGTATACTTCAATTTTTTGGTCACTATCTACTACATTAAAGTAGAAATTAGCACCTTGGGATTTATCAATCCAGTTTTTCTGCATTGTCTTGACCTTATCAGGCCAACCATCTAGACTATCAATATCTTTTAATAATTCTTCATTGTAGTTTGTAATTCTTAGAAACCATTGTTTCAGATATTTTTTTTCAACTAATGCTCCCGATCTCCAGCCACGTCCATTCTCTACCTGTTCATTAGCTAGTACCGTTTGATCAACAGGATCCCAGTTAACAATAGATTCCTTCTGGTAAGCTAATCCTTTATTTAATAAATCAATAAAAAACTTTTGTTCATGCTTGTAATAACTTGGATCACAGGTAGTAAGTTCTCTTTTCCAATCATATGAAAGCCCAATAGCTTTTAATTGCTTTCTCATTACGTCAATATTAGAGTAAGTCCAGGTTTCAGGATGTAATTTGTTAGTAATTGCTGCATTTTCAGCCGGCAGACCAAAAGCGTCCCAGCCCATAGGATGAAGAACATTATAATCCTTAGCCCTGAAAAAACGTGCAATTACGTCTCCAATAGAATAGTTACGCAAATGCCCTACGTGGCATTTTCCTGAAGGATAAGGCCACATTTCAAGAACATAATATTTAGGTTTTTGGGAGTTATTGTCTGAAACAAAAGCGTTGCCTTCATCCCAGGCTCTTTGCCATTTCTCCTCTATTTCTTTGATATTCATAGGAATATATGATTATTTATCTGCCTGGTATAAAGCTCTTGCTTTTCTAATTATTTTATCTTCAAGAATACTGCCAATAGCAGACTCTTTATACTCTGTTGACCATTTATTCCCGATTTTGGTACGCTCATAGGCTTTCACGTCTACTGCTTCAGAACTTATCACTTCATCCTTAATGAAAACATTAATTTTAAATTGAGTATTAGGTTGTCCTTTAGGGCTATACCATTCGGTAATTATTACTCCACCAATACTATCTGCTGAAGTTAAAGGTGCAAAATCAAGTACGTCTAGGGCTGCCTGGTAAAGGTACTTGTTTACATTACCAACCTTTGATTTTGTGGCAGTACTTTTGGTTTTACCTGGCCTAAAAACAAGTCCTTCTCCTTGAAGTAGAGAACCCATCTCGTCCATCTCTGTCTCAACCCTTGATTTTGGATAATCTCCGGCTAAACTAGAAGTTATATATGCTAATAATACAAATAAGAATGAGAAAGACTTAAGTTTCATAGTGATAAATAAATTATAATTTAGTATATTTTTTGTTTGCATTAATATTAGGAATATAATGTTTTTTATAAATAATACAACTAAAAATGGGAAGAAAAAAAATAGCAGTATTATTATAAATTACTTATTAATTCCTTTGAGCGTATTTTGATCATCTCTACTCCTGGTTGGTTAAAAGGGTTAACTCTTGTTAAATGACCAATTGTAATTGTTTCAAGCATTAAGTGGCATACCATTGCTCCAAAAGCTTCTGATGATAATTCTTTTAAAATAATGCTTCTTATAGGTAGCTTTTTCAAGTTAAGAGCATTGATGGTTGCAGTAAAATTTGCTTTATTAATATCAGAGAGTTCTTTATGAGCTAAATATCCGAATTTATTTAAATTGATTGTCTTATACTTTCCTACCTCTGGGTTAATCTTCTCTAGATAAAAGAAACTAAAAAATTTATCTTGTGGTCCTTCTAAATATAGTTGCAGCATACTATGTTGATCGTTTGGTCCTAAACCTTTTAGAGGTGTATAACCTTTACCGTCCTTACCTAAAGATTCCCCAATAATTTGGGAATACCATTCTAAAAATGGCAAAAACCTTTGGAGATAACCAATATTTACTAATGTGTTTTTATTGGAATAATATATAGAACTTGCACTTAATATGGGTGTGCTTTCTGCTAGATTAGAGCAGAAAACATCGATAACCTTGTTTGCGCCGGAAATATAAGATAGCATATCAATGCCTGCGATCAGCCCAATTAATAGAGAAACAGAAGAAAGCCCAGAATACCTTCCACTAATTCCTTCTTGATGAGGAATGAGAGTAGCTCCTATTTCCATAGCTATATCTTTTAATATGCCGGCTTTAAGGTTAGTAATAAAAAATGATCGCAAGCCAATATCTGTAATGTTATGTTTCTGATATTCTCTCAGTAAACACCCCACCAAAGCATTAGTTTCTAAAGTTTCTCCGGAATTGCTAATTGCGATAAAGGCAGTGTTTTTTATCTCTATAATGTCCATGAGATCGGAAAAGAAAAAAGGATCGGTGTTATTTAAAAAATGTATTTTGGGGGAATTTTGATCTTGTCCTAGAAAACTTACCAACATCTGAGGATTAAGAGTTGCCCCTCCCATACTAATAACAATTAGATCAGAAAACCTATTTCTAATCTCACTTGCTACTGCAATAAGGTTTTTAAGTAAATTCTGCGGTTCATGCTTTTTGAAAATCTGATAGTAGGAATTACCAGATTCTATATTATTTACTATTGCCTTTGCCGTAGAAAATAATAAATTATTGTCTTGTTTCCGAGAATCCGAGTTATAATATTTAATTTCGTACATATTTTGTGCTATTTTGTAGGGGATGTTATATTAAAAAGTCCAGCAAGAATTATTATTTACCTAATTTAAGTTTTCTTAGTAGCCAATTTACATTAATTCCAATTTCTTCAAAAGCAGTTTCCCATTTTTCTGCTTGCTGGATAATTTGAGTATGAGGTGGGAATTGATCATTAGTAGCAATTATCACTCTATTGTTGGAAGTTAAATTGGTAATACTGTTAAAAGTGTTCTTATAGAGTTGTGTCTCTAATCGATAACGTTTATTTTTTTTACCAAAACCATTAACACTTACTGTACCTGTTTTGGTCAAAATCCTCTTGACATTAGAGACAAAATCTAAAGTGAGGAAAGATGAGGGAACATAATCCTCTGTAAAAGCATCAATAAATATTAAATCATAGCTCTCAGCTGTTGCTTTTTGAACAAATTCAAAGCCATCTTCAATGAAGATCTTAACATTACCGGTTGGTTTGAACAAGAAATAGTTTTTGGCGATAGCGGCTACCTCTGGATCAATTTCTACAATATCGATTTGTGTGCTAGGCAACAATTTAATCAACGCATTTGGTAAACTTCCGCCCCCAAGGCCTATAATGAGAATTTTTTGTGGATTTGGTTTAAAATATAAGGTAGCGAGCATCATTTTAGAATAATCAAAAACTAATAAATCTGGATTATCTAGTTTTATGCAACTTTGATGGATATTGGTGGGGGGTTTTAGAAACGATAAGCAACGCTCGTTATTTGTTTCATATACCCACTTTGAGCCGTAATTATTCGCAATATTGTATATGATGGGTGATGCTGTAGTTATTGCTAAATCATAAGATATCAATACTATTAAAGCTATCCATAACTTGAAATTCATAGTAATGATTGTTGTAATGTCAGTTTGTACTTATCACACCATGGCTGGGACGAGAGGGCTCGAACCTCTGACCTACGATACCAAAAACCGTTGCTCTACCAACTGAGCTACGTCCCAA
Organism: Candidatus Megaera endosymbiont of Mesostigma viride; assembly: GCA_020410825.1. Lineage (GTDB taxonomy): Bacteria > Pseudomonadota > Alphaproteobacteria > Rickettsiales > Rickettsiaceae > Megaera > Megaera polyxenophila. The sequence goes on along the minus strand of CP084576.1, from coordinate 931,514 downwards.
TTTATGATGCCTTAGTATGCAAAACTTATATCAACAAATTACCTTATAGTCAATAACTCAAATCTCTAAATCCCTATGAACCTAGAATTCTAATTTCAAGCATACGATTCGCTATTTTTAATTAGTTGCTCTTATAGCGCAGTTTTTTTAAGATATTCAGGATAACTTGCATAATAATTAATGTGTTAAAGTTATATATGGTATCGTTATGTCAGGTAAATTGTTTTAACAGCTTTATCACAGATACTAAGCACTAATGAAAAATTTTTTAGGCAGTTTGTGTATTTATGGCATAATATTAGTTGTTGTGCAAGGAATCGCTCAAGCGGCAGTTAGAGCGGTTAACAATCAGTCCACTATTGATGTTACTGCTACTGTTCAGCCTTCTTGTACAATTTTTGCAAATGATCTTCTCTTTGAAATAACTAATTTCAACAAAAAAAATTCCTATATCGGTAAAACTACACTTTCCTTATTATGTACAAAAGGTACTAGTTTTTCTATTGGATTAGACAAGGGGAGTGCGCCTGGAGCAACAATTATAAACCGCAAAATGAAAAATAGGGCAAGTTATTTAAACTACTCTTTGTACAGGGATAACGGTAACAATTTAGTGTGGGGTAATTCCCAAGGAAACACCTTGACTGGGATTGCTACTGGGGAGAGGCAAACTTTTACTCTTTATGCAAAGATTCCTGCGGGACAAATATCAGCACCTGGAAAATATTTGGATAGTATAAATGTGGTAGTAAATTTGGGTAGCGGTACTAATAAACTATCATACCAATTATCAGTTACAATGAATGTTATCCTTAAAAATACAGAAACACCGGGCTATAACAATAGATAGTGTAGTTAACCCTGTTAATGCATTTCTACCACACAATTTTCGTATTAAAAGAATTTTTAATTATTAATGTGCAAATTTACTATTCCTATTAACAGTAGTAAATTACCATTAGATAATCAATTTCGGTGCGATAGTTATTTGTACTAAATTGTTATTAAAACCTAGGAGGTAATCTATGATCTTTATGAAACGAGTGAGATATCTATCTAACTGCTTTATTAGCCTTGTTGTTACTATGGCTAGCGCCTTAATTCCTATAAATACATCATCGGGGGCTACAACCACATCAACTTTTCAGGTAACTGCTACAGTAGCAAGTTCATGTACAGTGACAGCTACTAGCCTAGCTTTCGGTAATTATACCTTAGCTCAATTAGACAACTCTTCTACTATTACGGCTACGTGTACTAATGGTACAACTTATACCATTGGTTTGGATGCTGGGAATTTTTCTGGAGCCACTACTACCACCCGTAGAATGACAGGTCCATCAGCGTCTGGACTTAGCTATTCATTATTTTCTGATTCTGGGCGAACTACCAATTGGGGTAATGCAACAGGTAGCTGGGTATCAGGTACAGGAACAGGGGCTGCTCAGGTTTTAACTGTATATGGCAGAATTCCTGCTAATCAAACTGCATTGATTGGTAGTTATACAGATACAGTAACAGTAACAGTAACATTTTAGATAACTTAAATTATGAGAAGATAATATGAAAAAAAGTTTTTATACTAAGTTAAGTTTATTAATCCTTTGTATTTTACCAACTTTTGCTTATGGATCTTTTACTATTACCCCGGTAAAATTAAAAATCAGTAAGGATGAGAAAATTGCGGCTCTAGCACTTAAGAATGATAGCAATGAAATTAAGCATTTCCAGTTAATTGTATATAAAGTGGAGAATGAGCATGGTAAAGAAGTTTTGAAGGAAACAAAAGATTTAACAGTTACTCCTGTGATGTTTAAGATAGCACCAGGTAAAAGCCAGCTGGTCAGAATTGCAATTAAAAATAAAATGTATAGCGTGATGGAAGATGGTTATAGGGTTTCTGTTAAAGAATTACCGAAGAAAGTCAATGCAGAAGGTGCTCGTGTTCAACTGGTTACGGAGTTCAAAGTTCCTGTTTCCATAGAAGCTGAAGGCAAAAAAGAAATGGAAGCTCAACAGTAAGGAGCGCAGTCTCTTTTTATCAAGATGGTCTGGCTAGTGAAATTTAAGGTATTTTTATGTTTTTATTAGCCTACCAGATTGTTAAAGCTTTGGTGAATTTAGCTAAAATCTAGCACTATGTAGGTTTATTTCTGCACAAAGCTTTGAAATACAAGAATTAGTTTTTAAAAAAGCGGATACATGTTTTCGTATATGTCTTAACTAATTTAGTGCCGAGCCATCGATCTAGTTGGTCAACAGCTGCAAGTGCAATATCCGATGGGCAATCGATGCAAAAACTATCTTTAGTAGTCGAAATAAGGTTTTTAGGTAAGGTTTTTTGCATATTAGTGGGACTAAATATTTTATTTTCAGACGTAAGTCTAGCTAACAACTCCTTAGGAATACAGATCAAAAGTATTGAGAGCGACCTTAAGGTGGGTGAACCTAAGGGTCAAAAACTATCCGGAGTAGCAGGGGTATCTCGCAACAAGATTCCTGAAATAATTCATGGTTTAATTGGACGAGCGGATACTCCAAAGGATAAACCGGAAAAACCACAAGAAATCAACATTAGTGATGTCCCGCTGCAAAAGGAAGGCGCCCCGCCGGTAAAAGAACAAGAAAAAGAATATGATATTAATGATTTACGGTCAGATTCACCCGAGATGCTATCCACCCCTACGGCAGTTAGTGATAAGCAGAATGAGGTTAAAAAAGATAATAAAAATGGATCTGATTTGCCTGAGAGTATATCAGACTTAGCTATTGTTCCAGACGCGAAAAATAAGGAAGTTCAACCCCAAGAATCACCTAGAGCTACTGAAGGAAATGAAGAATCTGAAGAAAAATCTGGATTAATTAACATGGGGGATGGCAAAAGATACGAGCAATCCATAGTTTCCCTAAGAGTAAATTATGAAGAATCGGATATACTTTCTACAATATTAAAAGATCAGTCAAATAATTTATTAGTTTTAGCGGAAGATATTACCCCTTTTGACATTAAAGAAGAATATTTAGACCGTACCGTAGTAAATTTAAATGATAAGAAATATATCAATCTAACCTCACTTGAAGGTACAAAATATAATCTCGATTCGAGCAATCTTGCTTTAGATATAACTATTCCGGCTGAACAAATGAAAATGCAATATTTTAATACTACCCAAAATCCAATAACTGACGATATTTATGGAAAAAGTACAAGAGGTGCTTTTTTAAATTACGACTTAATTCTTTCCAGAAATGAAAGCACAACTTACGCATCAGCGTTGAACGATTTTAATTATTTCACTGATAAAGGGGTATTATTTAACAGTTTTTTTATAAAAAAAGAAGTAAATGACATTTTTGTAAAAAAAGAAAAAAACAGTAAAAAAGTTGATACTCAGTTAACGAGACTTGAAACTAACTGGACGTTTGATAATGTAAATGATATGGCAAGGTGGCGTATTGGTGATAGTTTAACTAAAGCTGCTGATTGGTCTGGTAGTACAAGGTTTATAGGATTACAATATTCCACTAATTTTTCAGTTAGGCCAGATCTCATTACCCATCCACTTGCAAGTTTCCAAGGCAGAGCGGATTTACCTACTATATTTGACGTATATGCCAATAATTTACCGATTTATCGTGGTGAATCAAGAACTGGTGATTTTGAGATAGCTAATCTACCGGTAATTACTGGTAAAGGCGAGCTAGTTGTAAAGACTCAAGATATTACGGGTGTAGTAAGAACAATTAGGATGCCTTACTACTCTTCTCCTAGTTTACTGAAAGCAGGACTTGCAGATTATTCTTTTGAAGCGGGTATAGCACGTAAAGATTTTGGTCTCAATAGCAATAAATATAAAGATTTTGTTACTAGTGCTAACTATAGATATGGCATGAATGATTACTGGACTTCTGCCGTTCATTTTGAATTGCTGAAAAACTACGCTAGTATCGGTACTACCCACGATCTGCAACTTGCTAATTATGGTCTGATTTCAACATCAATTGCGAGTAATGTTTATAAGGTAACAAATGCTCAAAAAGGCTCTTTAGGGTATAATTACCAAACTGATAGATATAATTTTAATATTACGGTTAGCAAAGCCGGCAAAAATTACTCTGATATTTATAACGCTTTAGCAAAAACTTCCACTGATCCTAGTTATCAAACTTCTGTAGGATATAATCATGAGAAATTTGGTAGTATCTTTGTGGGATTCTTATCTTTTGTTGCTAACAATGGTGATTCTGAAAGTAAGCGGGTCAAAATTATCTCAACTACTTATAATAGAAATATTACTAAAAATTCTTCACTTAACCTTACAGTTGGAACAAATTTAGCAAATCAAAAAAAAGAAAGTTTTGTATATTTATCTTTTAATGCAAATCTAGGAAATAAAAGCCTTTCTTTAAGTAACTCTAACCAAAACGGTATTAGTACCAAGCAATTTTCGTATACTGCACCTGTGGGGAACAAATTAGGATGGGGATATAGAGCAACTCTTTTGAAAGGGCTTACAGAGGATTACGATTTGCAGTTAGATCGCCAAGGAGAAAAAGGAAATGCCTCCTTGTTTTTATATCGTTATGGGGGATCAGCCGTACAACAATTAGAGTTTATGGGTGCTTTAGTTGCTATGGACAGAGGTTTGTATCGGACTCAGCCAATTTATAATAGCATGGCTCTAGTTAAAGTAGGAGAAATTAAGGGCGTACCGGTATATAATAACAATATGCTCGTAGGGTATACCGATAGTAAAGGTAAAGTATTAGTGCCGGATGTTTTACCTTACGTCCCGTCAGAAATTAGATTGGACCAGAGAAAATTACCGCTAGATAGCAATTTTGCTTCAGTAACTGCCAAAACTGCTCCTAAGTGGAAAACAGGTGTGGTAATTGATTTCGGAGTTAATCGTGTAAAAAGCGCTGAAATGGTTTTAATTGATAGTTCTCATAAGACTGTAAATTTTGACAGGGATGTGACAATTGAAGGGATTGAAGAAAGTTTGTTTGTAGGTTATGGAGGCAAAGTATATATAACTGATATTAGAAATTTAACTTCCTTAAAAGGCACAGCTTGCGAGGGTAACGAATGCTGTAACTTTGAGACGCCGATAAATAGCGATTTAAAAGAACCAATATTAGATTTAGGAGAGGTAACATGTCATTAATAAATATTCAAGCGCAGAATTATAAGCGCAGAGAATTAATAAATACAGTTCTTTGGAACTATTTTTTTAACACAACAAAATTATATGAGGTTATAAAAAAACAAAATATTTATGTAGTTGGTTTTAAGATATTTGCTATAAAGGTTTTATCTATATTACTATCTGATACTATAGTTTATGCTTCTGGTACTGTAAACCCTGGTGACAAAGGGTATACATGTAACTTAACAACATATAACATTGATTTTGGAACTTTTTATCCTTACGATGTTACTTTTAAAAGTACAATTGGTACTGTACAAGTAACATGCCAAGCTAATACTGGTAACACTAATGTTCTCTACACACTTAGCTTTAGCGCAGGTAGTTCCGGTAATTATTCAGGAAGATTAGCTTACAATGGAGTAAAAACTGTTGCTTATAATTTATATAAGGATAGTAGTTTTACTCAAATTCTGGGTACAGGCAGTAGTAGCACTTATACATTTTCCAATAGTTATCCACTTGCTGGTAACCAATCCCAAACTGATAGTTTTCCTATATACGGAAAGGTTCCAGTTCAACCTCTAGCAGTGCCTGGATTTGTTTACTTAGATACTATTACCGTTACCTTAACGTACTAAATTTTGTTGTAATAATCACACTAGCTTTGGTTCATAGGCTATTTGGATGACCAGCAGAACCAGCAAAACTGGAAAATGTAAATTACTTTAGGCTAAAATGTGTGTGGTATTAAGAAATACATAAATTAAAAGCTGGGATATAGATATGAGAATTTTAAAAAATCTGGTCATTTTTTGCGGTTTTGCTATTTCAAGTAAGGTTTTTGCTTCGGAATCGGCAAGTGTGCCAAAACAAAATGATTATTATGCAAATTATTATGAAGATACAGAAAGTACCTTGCTGTTTAAAATTAGAGGCTTTTATGCCGCTACAAATGCAAAAATGAGCAGCTTACCTGCTCCGACAATTGCGGGGGCTTCAAAACCAGGAAAACTTGCACAACAGGGGTATGGCTTTGATACAGCTATGACAATATTTGTAACTGAAAATATTGCAGCTGAGGTCTCTCTGGGTCTTGGTTTCTATAAAACTAAATCTTCGGCACTCCTAGATGCTACAACTGCTTACGGTAGTGGTTCTAGTTTAGGAAAAAGAAACCAAATTTTTATGGTACCAGTTACCTTATCTGCTCAATATCATGCTGCTCCATATGGTGGCCTTAGGCCTTATGTTGGTGCTGGTCTTAATGGGACTTACATGCATACACGTTCAAAAGCTATTAAAGTTGATAGTGGTTTTGGACCTGTACTCCAGGCAGGGGTAGATTTTATCTCAAAAGATGATACCTTATTTACCTTAGATATCAGGCAATATTTGTTAAAAACAAAGGTTAAATTTAAAAAAGGCTTCCTTGCTACCGATGGTATTAGTTCAAAGGTTAACTGGAATCCACTAGTGATTTCTGCCGGTTTCGGTTTTAAATTTTAGATAGCCCTTTAGGCCTTTTGTGGACGGCTGGCTTAATTTATATAAACCAAGGGGCATAAGTTCTGCTAAAGCGGTAGCAGTTGTTAAAAGCTATTTTAAAAAATCTAGGATTGGACATACCGGAACTTTAGATCTGGAAGCAGAAGGGGTCCTGCCGATAGCTATTGGCCAGGCAACAAAATTAGTAAGTATTCTCATTAATAGTTCAAAAGAGTATATATTTACTATTCAGTTTGGCGCTCAAACTGATACCGGTGATTTGGCTGGGAAAATTATTAAAAAAACAGATATTATTCCTACAGAAGATGAATGCCTGAATGTATGCCATAAATTTGTTGGTATAATCAAGCAAATACCTCCGATATATTCAGCACTAAAAATCAATGGAGTTAGGGCTTATAAGCTGGCAAGGCAGAATAAGGAATTTGAAGTAAACCCACGTTTCATAACAATTTATGACTTAAAATTATTATGTTATGATAGTCATACTAAGCTTGCAACTTATCTGGTCAATTGTTCTAAAGGTACATATGTTAGAACCCTAGCGGAAGATATTTCTTTATCCTTGCATAGTTTAGGATTTGTGGTAGAATTGCGGCGCACAAGGGTTGGAATATTTACTGAAGAAAACTCAATAAATATGTTTAACATAAACTGCAAAACTTTTGATGAAGCTCATGCTGTAGTTAAAAGTAAGTGCTTGAAGGTTGAAGATGTACTAGACGACATCCCGGTACTTGAAGTAGATGAATTAGTTGCCCAGAAAATTAGGTATGGCCAGCAATGTGATTTCGATAAAGTAGAAAATCATGATCAGATCTGGCTTAAATACGATAACAAAATTTTGGCTATAGGTAGTTTATCTGATGAAAGCTTTAAATCTTCAAGAGTGTTTAACTATAAAAAAGATGGAGAGGAATGATGTCGATACAAGCAGAGGTGAAAACAAAGCTAATAAAGGAATATGCAAACGCCGAGAATGATACAGGTTCTGTTGAAGTGCAATGCGCTATTCTTTCGGAAAGAATCAAAAACCTGACTGAACACTTGCAGAGTAATCATAAAGATTTCTCCTCAAGAAGAGGGCTTTTAATGTTAGTCGGACGCAGGCGTAGATTACTTAATTATCTAAAAAGTCAAAGCCTTGATAGGTATGTTAAGCTAATAAACAAGCTTGGTATTAGGAAATAGAGATGGTAAGGGGTCTTAAAAGACCCTTTGTCGTTTGTTAAGAAAATTAGTAATACATATTGTAATCTGGTTAGATTTATAGGGTTAGTTTTAGGCATCATACACAGAAGTGATTTTATAGGAGATGCATAATCCATAAGTTTTTAATGGGTGTGGCATAGATCAATACATACGGGTAGGAACTACCATCTAGAGCTTTGGAAGGTGTCAATTTTAGCTTGGGAACTATAAACCAGGAAGCCAAACGGCATTTAGCCATTTTGATGGTTCGTATACTAAACAATAAATTAGAAAAAGGTAAATGGATGTTTAACGAAATAATAAAAAAAACTAACTGGAATGGTTCTGATCTTGAATTATCTACCGGTAAAATAGCACGCCAGGCCGATGGCGCAGTAATGCTGAAAATAGGTGATGCGGCAATTTTATCTACGGTAGTTAGTGCAAAACAGGTAAAAGAGGGAGCAGATTTCTTTCCCCTTACTGTTAATTATCAGGAACGTGCTTATGCTGCAGGAAAAATTCCTGGTGGTTTTTTTAAAAGAGAAGGAAGAGGTAGTGAAAAAGAAATATTAGTCTCAAGATTAATAGATCGTCCTATAAGGCCGTTATTTCATCCTGGTTTTTTAAATGAAACGCAAGTTCTTTGTACGGTACATTCTTATGATCCAAAACATAACCTTGATATTTTATCAATAATAGGAGCTTCGGCTGCGCTTGCCGTTTCTGGGATTCCTTATCTGGACATAGTTGCTGCAAGTAGAGTTGGTTACATTGACGGACAATATGTTTTAAATCCTTCGCTTGAAGAGCTAGGGAATAGTAAATTAGATTTGGTTGTGGCAGGTACAAAAGACTCAGTAATGATGGTAGAGTCAGAAGCGTCATTGCTTACCGAAGAGCAAATGCTCGAAGCAGTAAAATTTGGTCATCAAGGATTCCAGCCAGTAATAGAACTGATAGAAGATCTCAAAAAAGCTGTTGATAAAGCTCCGTGGGAAACAAAAGAGCTATTTCCGCAAGTTCTAAAAGACCAAATACGAAATTTAACAAAAGAAGCGATTAAAGAAGCCTTTACGCTCCAAATAAAACAGGAAAGATATACTTTAATTAGTGATATAAGATCAGCAATGATAGAAAAATTTACTGCTAATGAAGAATATAGTGCGGTTCAGGTGATTTTTGCTTTTAAAGAAGTAGAATCTGAAATCCTTAGAGCTGATGCTTTAAAAAATAGGGTCAGAATTGATGGTAGAAAACCTGATGAAATTAGACCAATAGAGTGTGAAACCTCCTTGTTTCCAAGTACCCACGGTTCTGCTTTATTTACAAGAGGTGAAACCCAAGGGCTAGTAATAACAACTCTTGGTACAGGTCAGGATGAGCAGATAATTGACGCTTTGGAAGGGGAATATAAGGAGTATTTCCTGTTAAATTACTTGTTTCCACCATATTGTGTAGGCGATGCGTCACCTCTTAGAGCACCAAGCAGAAGAGAAGTGGGACATGGCAAACTTGCCTGGAGAGCTTTAAAGAGAGCTTTGCCAACAAGAACTGAATTTCCTTATACCATAAGGGTAGTGTCGGAAATTACGGAATCTAATGGTTCATCTTCAATGGCAACAGTTTGTGGCGGTTCAATGTCTATGATGGATGCGGGTATTCCAATGATAGCACCAATTTCAGGTATTGCTATGGGGCTTATTAAGGAAGGTGATAATTTTATAGTTTTATCAGATATTATTGCTGACGAGGATCATTTAGGAGACATGGACTTTAAGGTTGCTGGTAGCAAAGATGGTATTACTGCGTTACAGATGGATATTAAAGTTAGGGGTATTACTTTTGAAATAATGGAAAAAGCTCTAGAACAAGCAAAAGCCGGGCGTATTCATATTTTGGGTAAAATGGCTACAGCTATCACAACTAATAATTTAGTAAGTCAAAATGCCCCGATGATAGAATCCTTTAAGGTCGGTAAGGATAAAATTAGAGAAATAATCGGCCCTGGTGGGAAAATTATTAGAGAGATCTGCGAAACAACAGGAGCTAAAATTGACATCACCGATGAAGGACTAGTTTCTATATCGGCAGTGGGTAGAGATAAATTGGATGCCGCAATTAGCAGAGTAAAAGCAATTGCAGTTGATCCTGAAATAGGTGATATTTTTGAAGGCACAGTAGTAAAAATCTTAGAAGCAGGAGCTTTTGTTAATTATTCCGGTAATAGAGATGGATTTGTCCATATTAGCGAAATTTCGCATGAAAGGGTGGAGTCGGTTACAGGATCTCTAAAAGAAGGGCAAAAAGTTAAAGTAAAGCTTATAGGTTTTGATCGTGGTAAAGCAAAATTAACTATCAAAAATGCTGAAGGTTCTCAGCCTGAAAAACCTAAAAAAGAAGTTCAGCTAAATGAAAAAGCCGTGATTCCTAAAAATGTTACCCCAGCACCAGCTTCTAAAGGTGAAAAAAGGGAAGTAGCTAAAAAATGGAAAAACAAGCCAGTTAGTGAAGATGAAAACATAACTGAGAGAAAATACTTCAATTAATCTGAATTGCGGTTTCTTGATAGTAGTTGTGCTTAGATTTTACATATTATAATATTAAAGTATTTCGAAAGAGAACGTGATACTAATGATGTAAGTTTTTAAGCAGTAATTAAGATGCCTTTTATACACAAGTCCTTTTACTTTTTACGTCACGGAGAGACTGACTGGAACAGACAGCAGAGAATTATGGGCCAGTCAGACATTCCGTTAAATAAAACCGGCGTCTTACAAGCAAAAACAGTAGCAGAGAAAATTCAAGTTTTAGCAATTGATGCAATCGTTACATCACCACTTAAAAGAGCTTATGAAACGGCAGAAATAATAGGCAATAAAATTCGTCAACCTGTCTTCATCGAAAATGACTTACAGGAATTTTGCTGGGGTGTTATGGAAGGAAAAGTAAAAGGGGATTGTTCTTACAAGGACACTCCTTTTGAACCAGAAAAATGGTGGAAACAGGGTATAGTACCGACGGGTGCGGAAGCTTTTTCCGAGTTTGTAAGTAGAGCAGTGAAAGCTACTAACTACCATTTACCCCTTTATCAAAGTATATTATTTGTAGCACACGGTGGTATAATTATGGCTATACTTGCAGCTATCAGCAAACCACCACAGAGGGTTGATAATACTGCTTTATTTCATTTCACGCCACCTGATCTTGGTAAAACCTCTTGGGATGTTAATATAATTAACTAAAAATTTTTATCATTATAATTATAATCGATTTTGAAACATGCAACGGTTTTATCTATTATTTAAGCTTGGATTATTGTATTTAATCAGCCCTGGCTTATATTTAGCATCTAAATATAAATTACCAGAAGATACGGTAATGTTGTTCCGCATGACTGTTAATATCACTTATTATACTGCTATTATTGCAATTATTTTTATAATAAAATATAAGCAATAAATATCAAAAAACTTATCATTTAAAATTTGCAACATAAAATAATATTTGTTTTATTTACTAGGATTTTGCTTCTATTATTCTTATCATAAATTTATATATTATAAGGTTATTCTAGTGTCTGAAAATCGCTTCTGTAAAAATTTGGGCCCATTTAAATTAGGCCAGATTGCTTCTGTTATTGGTGCAAATATTGCACATAATCAAACTGATTTCTTGATAGGCGATATCAAATCCTTAAAAGATGCAGGTAGTGGGGATTTAACGTTTCTAAGCAATAAAAAATATGTAGCTGGGCTTAAAGTGTGTAAAGCAGCTGTCTGTCTTGTTCCTCTAAATTTCGAGCTAGAGTCTAAAATCATTCCTATTCTGCTTCAAGTACCAAATCCTTATTATGCTTACGCTTTGCTAGTTGATTTATTTTATGCTCCGGCAAAAGAACTGAAAGGGTGGATAGCACCTTCCGCATTTATAGCTAAATCTGCTAAAATTGGTAAAAATTGTTATATAGCTCATAATGTGGTAATAGAAGAAAATGTTGAGATAGGAGATGATTGCGTAATTGAATCAGGTAGTTTCGTTGATTACGGTGTCCGAATTGGCCACAGAGCTAGAATTGGTTCAAATGTATCTATTTCTTATGCGTTAATAGGTGATGATGTAGTAATCCTACCTGGAGCTAGAATCGGACAGGACGGTTTCGGTTTTGCTACCCATCAAGGGGTGCATAAAAAAATATATCATACGGGATCGGTAATAATAGGCAATAATGTTGAAATCGGTGCAAACACAACTATTGATCGAGGTTCGATGAATAATACAATAATTGAGGATTTATGTAGAATAGATAATTTAGTTCAAATAGGTCATAATGTTCACATAAAAAAAGGTGCAATTCTGGTAGCGCAGGTGGGTATTGCTGGTAGTAGTGTGATAGGTTCTTATTGTGCACTTGGAGGGCAGGTAGGAGTGGCAGGACATATTACCATTACTGATAATGTACAAATTGCTGGTCAAGGCGGGGTAATTCAGGATATAAAGGAATCAGGAATTATGGGAGGAACGCCGGCTGTTCCGATAAAGGACTGGCATAGGCAGACCATAATTTTAAAAAAATTAATTAATGAAAAAAAGAAATGAATACGCAAGAAGATACGTCAATGGATATCAATCAAATAATGTCGATAATACCTCATAGGTATCCTTTTTTATTGATAGATAGAATCAAAGAAATAATTTTAGGGGAATCTATAATTGGTATTAAAAATGTAACTTTTAATGAACCTCAATTTACTGGACATTTCCCGAGCAGGCCGATAATGCCAGGAGTTTTAATTATTGAAGCAATGGCGCAATTATCAGCTGTACTAGTGGCTAAATCCATGGAGACTACTGAAGATAAAGAAGTATTTTTTATGTCTATTGAGGAATCAAAATTTAGGAAAATAGTAGAACCGGGGGATTGTCTGGTTATGTATTCTAGTATAGTTCAAAACCGTAGTTCTGTTTGGAAATTCAAGGCACGTGCAGAAGTTGACGGTAAAATCGCATCGGAAGCAGTTTTTACTGCAATGGTAAGAGATAAAAATAAAGGATAAGAGATGATACATAAGAGTGCCCTAGTTAGTAAGAAGGCTAAAATTGGAAATAATGTAAAAATAGGACCATTTTCAATTATTGGCGATAAGGCTATTATTGGGGATAACGTAGAAATAAAATCACATGTGGTTATTGAGGGGAGAGTGACAATTGGTGAAGCAACAATTATTTATCCATTTGCTTCCTTATGTTATCCACAGACTTTAAAATATCAGGGGGAAGATTCAGAAATTATTATTGGTAAAAACAATACAATTCGAGAATATGTAACGATTCAGCATGGAACTGAGGACGGTTCAATGCGTACTACTATTGGTGATAATTGCTTATTTATGGTAGGTGTTCATATTGCCCATAATTGTACTGTCGGCAATAATGTAATTTTTGCTAATTATGTTAGTCTTGCTGGTCATGTTAATGTAGGGGATTTTGCAATTATCGGAGGTCTTTCGGCTGTGCAGCAGTTTGTCAGAGTGGGCCCTCATACAATGATAGGTGGGATATCTGCGGTAGTAAAAGATCTTGTTCCTTATGGCCTTGCAACAAGTGATAGGGCTCACCTGGAAGGTCTTAATTTGGTTGGTATGAATAGGCGTGGTTTTGATAAACAGCAATCTTTGGAAGCAAGCAAAGTAATAAGAGAGATATTTAATGAAAATTCTGGAAATGTTTTTACTAAACGCATTGAACTTGCTCGGAAGGATTACCCCGATAATAAAATTGTCCAAGAGATAGCTGAATTTCTTCTTGCCGATAAAAACAGGAGTTTTTGTGGTTTTAAATAAGAATAACTTAGGTATTATCGCTGGAAGTGGATTGTTACCATCTACAATTGCAGATTTACACTTAAAACAAGGTGGCCAGGTTTATATTGCTGCTCTGGAAGGGGAAACAGATGTTTTACACATTACTAAATATCAGTACAAGCAGTTCCCGATAGGATCGGTTGGGGCGCTTCTTGAGTATTTGACAGAAAATAATGTAAAAGAAATTATTATCATCGGCGGTATAACAAGGCCTGATTTAAAATCGGTGAAAGTAGATAAAGCAGGTTCTCTCTTAATAGCCAAAATTTTAAAGGAAAAATTTTTAGGTGATAATAATATTTTAAAGATAATTTCTGATTTTATTGAATCCAAAGGCTTTAAAGTTATCTCTCCTAAAACTTTACTAGAACTTGGCACTTATGAAAAATTATATGTAAGTAATAAACTGCCTTCCAAACAGGATGAAATAGATATTGAACTCGGTATGCAAGTTATTAAATCTTTAAGCGACTTTGATATTGGACAGTCAATTATTGCTGCGGATGGTTATGTACTTGGTATTGAAGCAGCAGAAGGAACTGACGCTTTAATTAGGCGCTGTGAATTGCTCAGAAAAACTGAAAGAGGAGGAGTTCTAGTTAAAATGGCAAAGCTTACCCAGGATATGCGCCTTGATCTACCGACAATTGGTCCAGATACTATATTTTACCTTGCAAAACATGGTTATAATGGCCTTGCTATCCAAAAATCAGGAGTAATAATTGTAAAACCCTTAGAAACCATTGCACTACTTAATGAACATGACTTATTCATACGTTACATATGAATAAGTTTAGCCGCTGTACTATAATTATTTTCTTATGTAGTATTGTCCCGCTCCATACTGTTTTTGCTAATAGCTATTCCTCAATTTATTATACCATTACTCCTTTGTGCGGGAATAAAGTACCGGCAATAAAAGTAACGGCAGATATTAGAGGGGATATAAGGGAACAATTAATTGTTGATTTACCATGCAGATGGGCTAGCGGTGAATATGTAGAACAGCTGAAAGAGGTTAAGGTAGATAATTTTAGCTATCGCATAATTTCAAATAATGAACTTTGTAGTCAACTAATCATAACAATACCCAAGTTCACTGATAGAGTTATTATAAGTTATGAGGTTCATCAAAAAAATGGTGATCCGGCTGAAGTCCATGAAGCAATTATCCGTACAGATTTAGTACATAGTGTCGGTTATGGAATATTTGCCATACCAAGTGATGCTGAAGAGACAGATAAAATATCTTTTAACATAGAATGGAAAGAGATGCCAAATAAATGGAAAACGATTTCATCTTATGGTACTGCTAAGCTTCTCAATTTCACAGCAAAAGCTCAGGAATTACTACATGCAATTTATGCGGCAGGAAACTTACGTATATATCAGATTGCTGACAGTAAGAATCCTGTGTTCTTATCACTCTATGGGTCTTTTGATGTAAAAGATAATTCAATTGTTGCTTCACTCCAAGAGATTGTTAAAACTCAAAGGTCATTCTTTAATGATCATGATTTTCCTTATTATGCTATAAGTTTAATTGAAGGAAATGATCCAAACTCAATGGGAGGAACTAGATTATACGATAGTTTTGCAGCTTATTTACCAAAAGGCATGAATCATACGGATTATTACATTCTCTTCGCTCATGAGCATTTACATAATTGGATAGGCGGTAAAATAAGTAATAATGAGCGGGGCAGTTTGGATTATTGGTGGAGTGAAGGATTTACTGATTATTATGCAAGGGTTCTAGCATTGCGTTCCGGAGGTATTTCGCTTGAAGAATTTATTGACGAATGCAATCAAATACTTCGAAATTACTACTTGTCTCCTGTAATAAATCAACCTAATACCAGGATCAAAAATAGTTTTTGGAAAAATGAAAATATACAAAAACTTCCGTATGCTCGTGGGTTTGTTTTTGCTGTTTACCTAAATAGCCTTATTAAACTTCATGATGATACAAAATCTGTGGATAATATTATATTAGACCTATTTAAAATCGCAAAACAACAACCATTTTCTGTAAAATCTTTTAAAGAGATTGCTAAAAACTATACATTCCAAGGGGTTAAACAGGAAATTTCCAAATTTATAGACCAAGGCAAAACAATTGATTTAACTGTTGCTGCCTCTATTTTACCTCTGGAAAAAATAAAAATGGGTCCGTATCAGCGTGGTTTTGATAGGGATAAAATCTTAAAAAACAAAATTATACATAATATTAATCCTAACAGTAACGCTTATAAAGCCGGATTAAGAAATGGAGATAAAGTAGTAGAATTTAGTTTTCCTAAAGGCTCTGATCCTGACCAGATAGCAACAATAACAACCACTGATAAAGTATTTAAGTTCAGACCAGAAAGTGATGATAAAAAAGAAATATATCAATTTAAATCAAACTTATCCTCAGAAGATAAGCTGAAAATCAAAAGATTCTTTGGAGTTGAAATTTAACTGCAAGAGTATATCTGCTTCTCAATTCTTTGGAGTATTGTAACTATTAGGACTATCGTTGAAGTTTTCTGTTGACTTAATTTTTGCCCTATTTACTTATTTTACTTAAATTGGAAAATCATATTTAACCTTACTACCCTTTAATTGTTATAAGTAGAGTTTAATATATTTCATCCGAAGGATCTTCTTTCTGTAATATAATATTATCCTGGATTTTTGAGAAAGGATCGAAAAAGTCTTCTAGCTGGGTTTTACTTTCCAAATCCTTTAATTCTGTATCATAATAATTTGCTTTAAAAGCTTCTATTATTGAACCTTTTTCTGTTGATGGTTTACCAGTATCATAGTTTACTGGAATTAAATTAATTGATTTTGGTATCTCAAAATCAACAGATTCAATATCCTTGTAACCGTTATTCATAAAATTTATAAATATTGGGAGTGCAACAGTAGCGCCAGTTGCACTTTTGCCGAGGCTTCGTGGGGTATCATAACCGATATAAGTACCTACTACTATTCTGGGGGTAAATCCTATAAACCAGGTGTCTTTCCCCTCGTTACTTGTACCAGTTTTACCGGCTATAACTTTAGGAATGATTTTTGCTGCTTGCCCAGTTCCTCTTTGGATTGCCCCCATTAAAATAGAAGTAATTTGATAATCTGTGGCATCATCGGTAATGATATGTCCTGACGATACTGGAATTACCGGTAGTAAGGCATTTCCGGCTTCATCACGTTTATATTCCTTACATTCAATACATTCTGTATAATCCCTACGGTAGAGGACGTTCCCCTTTCTATCCTTAATTAACTCAATATAATGTGGTGTAACTTTTCGGCCCTTATTAGCAATAATGCTATAAGCCATAGTCATCCGCTCCAGAGTACTTTCCAGGGCTCCGAGTACAATTGAATGGATTTTTGGTGATGGGTTATCGTTAATACCAAACCTTTTAAAGGTTTCAGCGATTTTTCTAAGGCCTGCTATCTGTCCAACCCTAACAGTGATACTGTTACGCGATTTTTCCAATCCTTTCCGCAGGGTCATTGTGCCCATAAATTTGTTGTCCCAATTTTTAGGTTTCCATACAGGCATTCCTGCGCCTTGATAAATTTCAATAGGAGAATCGGGAAATAAATCATTAGGTTTAGCACCATTTTCGAGGGCTGCTAAATAAACAAAAGGCTTGATTAAAGAACCAGGTTGCCTTTTTGCTTGGGTAGTTCTATCAAATTTGCTTATATCGTAATCATAACCGCCTTCTGCTGCCAGAACCCTTCCCGTGTAAGGTTCAACTACCATTATACCGCCATTAACCTCTGGTATCTGTTGTAGTTTATAATCATTCTCTATTTTTTCGACTACTATAACATCCCCGTTTTTAAGTAAATCCCTCACTGAATTCAGATTTGTTTTTGTCCAAGCCATATCCGCAAGTTTAATAAAGGCCGTTTTACCGTCACGTAATCCTATTTTTGCACGAGAGTTTTCAACGTTTAATACTACTGCGAGTTTGTAATGCCTTAACCCAACCGGTCTTGGAAGAGCTTCTAAATCTTTCTGCCAATTAGTTAAAGGGATATTCCTAAGAGGTCCTCTGTAACCTCTTTTCATATCATAAGTCTTAATACCAAAACGTAAAGCATTAGCAGCATTTTCCTGTAACTTGGAATCTACACAACTTATGATAGTTAAACCTGCTGTATAGAAATACTCTTCACCAAACATGCCTATTACTTCCGACCGTACTTGCTCGGCATAATAATCTGCATCTAGAGTCTGAACTTTATCTTGTTTAACGAGTTTTAGTGGTTCATTTATTGAGTCTCTTGCTTCTTTTTCAGTAATATATCCATCATCATACATGCGTCCGATTACGTAATTTCTTCGTGCTAGTGCTCTTTCGTAATTTTTCTCAGAGCCATATTGCGACGGGGCTTTGGGAAGCGAAGCCAAAAAAGCAGATTCGGCGATAGATAATTCTTCTACTGATTTGTTAAAATAACCAAGCGCTGCAGCTGCAATCCCATAACCTTTTCCTAAAAAGAGCTGATTTAAATATAGCTCTAGAATTTGGTCTTTGGACAAAACCTGAGAAATCATATAGGAAAGTATGGCTTCTTTAACTTTCCTTTCAATCGACCTTTCCGAAGTTAATAGAAAGTTTTTTACAACTTGTTGAGTAATAGTTGATCCGCCTTCAAATCTAGTACCATTAATAACATGAGAAACATTTGCAAATGCCGCTCTGATAATACTGAATATATCAATACCGGGATGACTATAAAAATTTTTATCCTCAGCTGCTATAAAGGCTTGTGCAAGAGACTTAGGTACGCTATTTATCGGGACAAAAATTCTCTTTTCTTTCGCATATTCTTCAATCAATTTTCCATCTGCTGAATAAATCCTAGTTACGCAGGGAGGGTGATATTCTTTTAATTGTGAATAATCCGGCAGATCTTGGCTAAAGTGCCATAGAATAGCAATTACAACTGCAATCCCCAAAATAGCAAGGGCTAAACTTAGCTTAGTTGCAAGGATTAAAAATCTAAGCATTAGTAACTGTATAATTTATTTTGATTTTTTAAATATAGAGATAAGTTCAAAAAAAGTCATTAATTATGTGAATCTGATCTTTTTCAGAGTTAAGGTTAACTGCCCTATGCATTACTACTTTCAGCAAAAATTAATTATTAGGAATTGATAAAACTTTTTCCTCTATCTCTGCTTTTGGATAGTTATCTTGTAGAGTGTATACTCCATTCTGCTTTTTGATAATTTCGTATTCACGCTGGGCTATAGAATCTATAAAATATAACTTGCCCGATACACCCGAAAACTTTTTGGAACTTTTTAATCTAGTTAAAAAATCTTCCTGTCTGTAATTACCGATTATGTTACTTGCAACTATCTTTCCAGCATCATAAGCAAGAGCGTGCATAAAGGAGAAATAATTTATGCCTAAAGTAGCAGCTCTTTGCTTTAGGTTGCCATTTTCCAGAGTAATTGATCCGGTGTAAATAATTTCAAATTGCTTATCATCGATTACATCTATTCTGTTATCGCCTGCGATAACAGCCTTTTTATCTAAATTAAAATTTTTTGCAAATTGGTATATCTTTTTTAAATTTTCTGGGTCATCACCCACTATGACTACCGGCCTTTTTAAAATCTCATCCTGTTCATTTAAATTACTTACAGTATCAGAAACAATATTAACTGCTTTCTCTATATCTTCATCAGTATTATTATAAAATTCCATTCTACTGAGTGTTGCTTCTTTATTCGCTATAATATTCTGAATTATTTTGCTAACAATTTGTGTGTGTCTACCGGTTGGTAATAAAATTACATAATTCTTATATTCGTTATTTATTAGATAAGTAGTAATTTGTTCGATTTGTCTCATAGGAGCATGACCAAAGATAAACATATTATTATCAGCTAATGTTGGGTCATTTGAAAGAGAGAGAGCAATTACGTCTTTATCTTTGATCGCTGCAGAGAGAACCTTAGTATCTTTAGAATATATCGGCCCAATTATGATCTTAATTTTTTGTTCTAATATTCTTTTAATGGATTCTTTTAATTTAATTTCATCGGAACAGTCATAAGAAGTTACTTTAATTTTTGTTTTAGCACCATCTCCTAATCCCATTTTTATCATTCCAGCGTATTGTTTTGCGAGTAATTCATTTTCACCAGATAATGGTAGTAAAAGCGCAACCTCAGTAATGGTATTATTTGATAAGCTTTTTTTACTATTAGTGTTATTGTTACTAGATTCACAAGCAGTAAGAACCAATAGAAAACAAAAAGAAATAATGAATTTTGTAAATTTTTGTTTTATGTTGTTCATGTTATATTCCTAAATTTTAAGACAATTCTTATTTAATATGAATTTTAGACCCGGGCTTTATATAGTATCAACTCCAATTGGTAACTTAAATGACATTACCATTCGGGCACTTGAGACTCTAAAGAACTCTGATATTATTTTATGTGAGGATACCAGAATATCAGCAAAATTACTAGCAAAACATAATATCACCGGCTCTCTTTCCATATATAATGACAAAAGTGATGAGACAACTCGTAAATACATAATAAAAAATATAGAAGCCGGTAAAGTTGTTTCTTTAATTTCTGATGCCGGAACGCCGTTAATTTCTGATCCCGGATATAAATTGGTTAGAGAAGTAAAAGAAAAAGGATATTTTATTGATATAGCACCTGGGGTTTCTGCTCCGATAGCAGCATTAACTCTTTCGGGTTTACCCTCTGACCGGTTTATATTTGCTGGGTTTCTTCCCAAAACGGATATAGGAAAGGAAAAGGTTTTTTTAGAATTTGCAGAAGTCGATGCAACACTTATCTTTTTTGACAGATCTACCAGAATAGTGGATTCGTTGCAGGCTGCATTAAAAATTCTCGGTAATCGAGAAGCTAATGTTTCTAGAGAATTGACCAAGCTCTTTCAGGAATCGAGAACGTCTGATATAGAAAGTTTAATAAAATATTACAGTCACAATTTACCCAAAGGAGAGATAGTATTATTGATTTCCGGTAAAAAATCACTCGAATCTTCTGAGGAAAAACTAATCACAGAAATTAAAAATCTACTTATTCTGGATACGCACACAAAAGATATTACTCAACAATTGTTTCAAAAATACCACAAACATTACAAAAAAAGTAAAATTTATAAAATTTGTAATTCTCTAAAAGGAACAAAGCATAGAATCTAGTTTATTTTTTCTAAAAAAATGCTATAGTGTGTACACCAATTTAATTTATTTAAGGAGTTTAAAATGTTAAGATTACTTGTTATTCTAGTTAGTGTATTTGCTTTGTCAAAAGTTGCTTTTGCAACAGGTTCTGCTAAAGGTTCAGCTGAAACTACTCCTGTTACTGAAGTTAGCAAAGATGCAGCGCTTCAGGATGATGCAACTGCAGAAAAAGAGTTGAATGAAAAAGGAAAAGGAAGCAAGAAATAATAATTTTTAGTTAAGCTTTCTAAGTTATAAGTGGTTCTATATGCTAAAGGTTAGTGTTATTATCTCTACGCTATTCTTTTTTAACGTCGTGGCGGGATTAAGTATTAATAATACAAAAACCAGGCTATAAAATTAAAAAAGCATATAGAACACAACAAATAAAAAGTTCTAGCACATCGTTTAGTAGTTTAAGGTAGTATCAATAAAAATTTTTATCAATTTATTAAGGAGTCTGTTATGTTTAAAAAATTAGCATTATTACTCAGTGTTCTTGCGATATCAAAGTTTGCTTTTGCAAATACCGGATCTGAAGGTTCTGCAGCTGGAAAGGCTCATGAAGAAGGACACGCTAAGGCCCATGAAGAGCATGGTAAAAGCCATGACAAAGGTCATGAGCATCATGGTGATAGCCACGGAAAAAAAGGATCAGCTTCTAAGTAATTCCTTTAAGCTCCTAAATTCAAGCCTTTAATTAGTAAAATCTGTTTTAGTTTTATAACTAAAGGCTTGAAAAAAAATATGCATTAAGTATAATGCCCTTTACAGCAACGTGGCTCTGGTATGCCTAATTTGCTGTTTGTTTATTTTTTTAAATGCCAAAATAGAGAGTCAATATGCCTAAAATGAAGACACATTCGGGTGCAAAAAAGCGCTTTAAGCTTACTGCAAGCGGCAAAGTAAAAGCTAGTCAGGCAGGTAAGCAGCACTTTATGAGACGTCGTACGAAAGCTCAACTTCGCAATCAAAGAGGAACTACAATACTTGGTGATGAAGATGCGAAGAGATTAGTAAAGATTTTCCTTCCTAATGGGACTAATTAAAAAATGAGAGTGAAATTATGACACGTGCAAAAGCAGGAATAGTATCCAAAAGTCGCCACAAAAAAATAATCAAGCTTGCTAAAGGTTATAGAGGCAGGGCAAAGAATTGTTTTAGAATAGCAATTGAGAAAGTAGAAAAAGGATTGCAGTATGCGTATAGAGATCGTAGAAATCGTAAGCGTGATTTCAGAGGCCTCTGGATTCAAAGAATTAATGCAGCTGTAAGAGAGCATGGAATGGTTTATTCTACTTTTATCAATGGATTAAATAAGTCCGGAGTTGTTGTGGATCGTAAAATGCTAGCAGAGCTTGCTGTAAATAATGCCGATAGTTTTGCCCACATTGTAGAGCAAGCCAAAAAAGGTTTAACCGCAAAATAAGTAATATATTTCCTTTTCTAGGCTTCCATAAGCCATAAATTTGTCTTTGTAATTAAGAATTTGGGGAATAAGCAAAAAGTATAGAAGCCGCATAACAGCTGCTATATAAATTAGCCCCAAATTATTTTTAATGAAGTTGTTATTGTTCTCTTGATGCTTCTCAATTCAATTACTATAATGGGTTATACGCTAGAGTAAAGAAATATCCCAATTTTACTTTAGGGGTGTTAGATTAACTTGTCCTTTATTCTGTTGATTTTCTGTAAGTATTTTCATATGGCTTGAATTTGTAAGGTATATGGAAAGCGCAATGTCTAACAATAATTGCATATATTAATAATATTACTTATTTTTATATCATAATTTATTAATCAGTTAAAAATATGTCTTGGTTTTACCTTTTTATGGCAGGGATATTTGAAATATTTTGGGCAGTAGGGATAAAATATTGCGATGGATTTAAAATTACTATTTCTTTTGTTTTAGTAATAATTTCCATGGCTCTTAGTGTAATTTTTCTGGGATTAGCCACTAAAACCATTCCAATGAGCATAGCTTACGCAGTATGGACTGGTATTGGAATAGTAGGGGTATTCATTTACGGTCTGTTAATACTGAAAGATCCGATTTCGGTTAAGAATATCATTTGTGTTGGGATGATTTTAATAGGAATAATTGGGCTAAAGTTAGGGATAAAATGATCAAAATAATATGAAAAACATATCTATTATTTCCTTTTTCTGGCAACATATAAAGCCTTACAAATGGTATTATGCAGGAATGCTTATAGCTCCTGTAATAGGGGCTGTCTTTCCATTTGCTTATCATTATGCCGTCAAGTTATTTATTGACTTAATGTCAGTAGAGCGCAGCATAAATTACAACGATATTATTTTCCCAATTACTATTTTTATCCTCTCACAAGTGGTTATGGAAGCTGCATGGAGGATAAGCAATATTTTAGAATGGATTGCAGAGCCTCAAGTTAGAAGGTCATTATTGTTAAAATCATATGATTATGTACAGCACCATTCTTATAGTTTCTTCCAAAATAACTTTACAGGTGCCATAAGCAGTAAAATTAAAGGTATTTTAGATGGTTATGATCATTTTTGGGCTGAAATGCACCATGGTTTATTTCAACAAATTCTAAAAGTTATTATTAGCTTTTTTGTTCTTGCTATGATTCACCCAAACCTTAGCTTATTCCTTTGTGCTTGGAGTATTTTATATTTTCCTATCATGTACAAGGTTTCAATCAAGTTAAATCAGGCTGCTTTTGCTGAAACCGAAGCAAAACATTCTCTAATTGGTCAGATTTCAGACAAGATTAGCAATATTATTGCAGTTTTATCTTTTGCCACTAGAAAAATAGAACTAAAGAAATTAGATGATCAAATATCAACTGAATTCGTTCCAAAACAAATTCTCCTTTACAAGTATGCTTTTATTAGCAATGTAGTTAGTGGGGCATTCTTTCTGATAATGACAACATTTTTTATATTTTATATGGTACATTTACGCCAAAATGGGCTAATTAGTGTGGGAGATTTTGCTTTTGTTTTTTCTATTTCGGTAGTGATCATAGATGAAACCTGGAGAATAACTCAATCAATGCAGAATTTTGTCCGTATTATTGGAGATTTACAAAGTTCAATCAATTTTTTGTATGCTCCTCAAATTGATGTTGACCAGCCCAATGCTAGGTCTTTGAAGATTAACAGACCGCAGATAGAATTTAAGGAGGTCAGTTTTGGTTATAGCGAAGAAGAAAAGGTCTTTAAAAACCTTAATTTAGCAATAAAACCTGGGGAGAAAATAGGGTTGGTCGGTTATTCAGGGGCAGGTAAATCCTCTCTAGTAAATTTATTGCTTAAATATTTTAAAGTGTCAATGGGTCAAATACTTATCGACGGCCAAAATATTAATGATATAAGCCAAGATTCTCTTCGGGAAAATATTTCAGTTATTCCTCAAGATACAATGTTATTTCATAGATCGATTTTAGAAAATATAAGATATGGTAGGCTGGATGCTACCGATGAAGAAGTTATAGCTGCAAGTAAAGCTGCTCATATTCATGAATTTATTGTTGGACTCACACACCAATACCAAACTTATGTAGGAGAAAGGGGAGTAAAGCTTTCAGGCGGGCAAAGGCAGCGTATCTCTATTGCTAGGGCTATTCTAAAAGATGCTCCTATACTGATTCTAGATGAAGCTACATCATCGCTTGATAGTCATACTGAAAAATTAATTCAGGATAGCCTTAATTTTCTTATTGAAAGTAAAGGGAAAACGGTTGTTGCAATTGCTCATAGACTTTCTACTCTAAAACATATGGACAGAATCCTTATTATGGATAAAGGTAAAATTATTGAAGAAGGTACTCACCAGGAGCTACTGCATAACCATAAAGGCCTTTATAAAAAACTATGGAAATTCCAAGAAGTATAACAAGCTAGAAATCCTGCGGTAAGAAAATCTTGATCGGTTTTAATTCAAAATTGTTTAATTTACAATTTTTTTAGACTAGACTTGGTAAGTGTTAGTAATTTATAAAATTATTATAGGCAAAGGTATTTTGAAATGAAAAAATTTACAATTAATTGCGATTTTGGTGGCCAACTCTCCCCATTTACTATTTTTATCGGGAAACCTGAGCACTCCCATCACCCGTTGCATTTCCAAGCTGATTGGCTTTCAAAACAACGTGGTGGAATGATACCAGGAGATGTTATGGATGCTGTCAGTCAGCTTCAAGAACTAGCAGAAAAAAATGGAGTCTCTTTAGAAGAATTGTGCGTATATGCTCTTGGTACAAAAGAAGAACAAGCTGCTCTTGAAGGAAGTACCGAGAAAGCAAGTACAGAAACAGCGCAAGTTTCTGGAGAAGAAGCGAGTAGTAATGAATAACTTAAGTCATCAAACTTTCTAGTTGATACAACTTGTAAAGCACGCTATACTACCATAAGTAGTATACTTTAAAAGCTTTTCAACCCCTCAGGTGTATAAAATAAATTAAAGAAATATTGTCCTATGACCTTGACTATACCAAGCCCACAAATAAGTAATGCTAGAACTATTCCGGTCGTTCCAATTCCAGTTACGGCTTCTACTTGGGGAGAAATCAACGTACCAACTAATACTTCAGTTATCGCACCCGTGCTTCTGGTAACAAATCTGGAGGCTGTGGATTTAGCTACTTCTGGCCCTGCTGTTAATATTCTGGGAGAAGAGCAGGATGCAGAGGGCAGCTATGTTCATAACCTACCGGAAATTTTTACCTCTTTTAGTGAGTAAGTTTTTTATCTTTCTCCTCTATAAGAGAGCTTCTGATTTTTTGTTATAGGAAATTAGGTAGTTCTTTTTCAAGTATTGTAAGTTTTTCAATATCCCCGCCTCCTGCTTGTGCTAGGTCTGCCTGTCCACCGCCACTCCCACCAATAAAACCAGTTAATTTTTTTACAATGTTACCGGCATTATACTCAGATGTTATATTTTTAGACACCCCAACTAATACTGATAATTTATCATCTAATTTACTAGTATATACCACAACCAGATTATTATGATTTTTTACCATATCTTGTAGTGCCATACGCAGTAGTTTAGAGTTAACATTATCAATCTGCTTATAGATTAATCTAATATTATCGATATCTTTAGCAATTCTATTAATTTCCTCTGCAGTTAAGGATAAAGTTTCTAGCTGTTTTTTTTCTAGATCCTTTTCCAGCTCTTTTTTACTATGAATTAGAGAATCCAGTTTTTGTACCACATCTTGTTTATTAGTTTTGAGGTTATTTACAATAGTGGCCAGTAACTTTTCATTTTCCCTAATAAAAGAAAGAGTATAAGTACCACAAACGCCTTCAATTCTTCTAACCCCAGCAGCAATTGCACTTTCACTCACTATTTTGAATATCCCTATATCACCAGTTCTAGATACATGTGTTCCGCCGCAGAGTTCAAAAGAGTAAGGGTTTTCTTTATCATTTTCATTACCTATTGAGACTACTCTTACTTCATTTTCATATTTTTCGCCAAATAGTGCCATAGCACCGGATTCAATAGCAGAATTAGTAGACATTAATTTTGTATGTACGGGTGAATTATCTACTATAATCTGGTTCACTTTATCTTCAATCAGATTAATTTCAGCAGAGGTTAAGCCATTTGGATGGCTAATATCGAATCTCAACCTATCATGAGCTACTAGCGATCCCTTTTGAGTAATATGATTACCCAGGACGCTTCTGAGTACAGCATGCAGCAGATGAGTAGCAGAATGATGCATTCTAAGGTATTTGCGGTGATAACTATCGATGGTGAGTTTGACTTCATCATTTTCAGTAACAAGGCCTTCCTCAAGCTCGCAAATATGACCATGTATTTTTCCTAAATATTTTAGGGTATCTAGGACCTTAATTTTACCATGCTCCGAGTTAATAAAACCAATATCTCCCATTTGCCCTCCAGATTCACCATAAAAAGGGGTTTGATTGGTAATTAAAGTAAATTTTTTACCTTTTTCGGATATTTGCCTAGTACGAGTGCCGTTTATAATTAACGCAAGAACTTTGGCTTCTGAACTATTAAGGGAATATCCAAGAAACTCAGTAGAGCCAAATTCAGATAGAAGATCAAACCACATATTATCCGTTTTTGACTCTCCAGAACCAATCCAAGTACTTCTTGCTCGTTCTTTCTGCTCGGCCATCATTTGCTCAAAACCAGCATTATCAATTGCTATGTTCTTTTTCTTTAATATATCTTGAGTCAAATCTAAAGGAAACCCGTATGTATCATAAAGCTTGAACGCTACTTCTCCGGATAAGGTAGAATTAGCAGGTAAGGTTCTAGTCTCTTCTTCTAAGAGTTTTAGTCCTCTATCCAAAGTAACTTTAAATCTTTCCTCTTCTTGTTTTAAAATGCTACTAACAAAATCTTCTGCCCTTTTTATTTCAGGAAAGGTATGGCCAAACAAATCTACAAGTTTTGGTAATAATTTATACATTAAAGGTTCTGATGCTCCTAGCTGGTGAGCGTGGCGCATGGCTCTGCGCATAATTCTTCTTAGCACATATCCCCGTCCTTCGTTAGATGGCATAACACCATCCGCAATCAAGAATGCAGATGAACGTAAGTGATCTGCTATTACTCTGTAAGAAAACAGTTCTTCACCTGTAGCTTTTACTTTTAATAGCGATTCGGTATAGCCTATTATTTCTTGGAATAAATCAATATCATAATTATCATGTACGCCTTGTATTACTGCTGAGATTCGCTCAAGACCCATTCCAGTATCAACGGATTTTTTTGGCAATTCAATCCTAGTATCCTTATTTATCTGCTCAAACTGCATAAATACTAGATTCCAGATTTCAATATATCTATCCCCATCAGCGTTTTTTGTGCCCGGCAGACCGCCAAATATTTTATCGCCATGGTCATAGAAAATTTCAGAACATGGTCCGCATGGGCCTGTCTCTCCCATTGACCAAAAATTATCATTTGTAGCAATTCTAATTATTCTTTCATCAGTTAAGTTAGCTATTTTTTTCCAGTAAATTACTGCTTCTTCGTCATCATGAAACACGGTTACATATAATTTCTCTTTAGGAATTGAAAAACTTTTGGTTAGTAGGTTCCACGCATAATAAATAGCTTCTTCTTTAAAATAATCGCCAAAAGAAAAATTACCAAGCATTTCGAAAAATGTATGATGCCTTGCGGTATAACCTACATTATCAAGATCATTATGCTTACCGCCAGCTCTTACAGATTTTTGGCTTGAAGTAGCCTTATTATAATCTCTTTTATCGATACCGGTAAATACGTCTTTAAACTGTACCATACCGGAATTAGTAAACATTAATGTCGGGTCATTTTGTGGTACTAAAGAACTAGCAGGTACGTAAGTATGGTTATTTTTAACAAAGTAATCTATAAAAGTGTTTCTAATCTGCGTCGTAGTGAATTTTGACATTTCTAAATTTACAAATATTTAAATTTTAACTCTATTTTAGGATAGCACATTAAAGAATTTATGGCTAAATTACAATATTATTTTAAAAAGCTTTTTAAAGGATTTTATTGCATTTGAGCTCGAGAGGATATTAGTCATACTCTAAGGTGTGGTTCAGATGATATTTTCGTGGTAAGAATTTAAGATGAAAAAAATTAGTTCGAAATTAGAAATAGTCGGTAATTTCATCAATAATCTTTTACATAAGCAAAATTTGATAATTTTTATTGGAAAAGTGGGGATTAAAATTATTGCATGCTACAAACACCAGGCCATCGACAACATTTTTGTCTCTTATGAAAAAGACGACCATTTCCAAGTATGCTGTACATTTTTAAAGAATTATAAAAAATTTCAAGTACTGGTTTTGCTAGATTCTCCAACGTGTCAGATAAAGCATGAATTCATACCCATGCTTCAATCTATAATAAAATCTAACCCTATAGAGAAATTTATTCAGGATAATTATAATTCAGATGATATAGTTGCTTATACTGTACATAATATAGATGCCAATAATGCTGGTGGAGAAGTATGGCAAACGGTAATTGCGTCTTCCCCTTATATCACTCCAACAAGTCAGGTGCTAGAATTTGTTATCTATAATTCTTTTGGATTTAACGGTATATATTTTTTATCTTTGGAATTTGAATCAATAGTTGATACAATTTTAGCAATAAAACACACGCCTAAGGTTCAAAATGATTTGCAAATTTTTGTTACGATTACTGAAACAAGTGGCATCAGAATTGCAACTAAGTATAAGAAAAATATTCTGGATGAGTTAACTATAAGTTTTCCATCAGATAAATCAGATCTTTATATAGTAGGAACAATTGAACAGGCAATTAGCGATAAAATTTTAAAATATAAAACATATGCGACCAGTCTAGATTTAAAAATTTGCATAATATTTTTATGCAATAAAGCTTTATGTGATATTTTTGAAAGAATCCCCTCATTCCAAACGTATAATATTATAACGTATAGCGATAATATTTTACCCTTAGTTGCTGAAAATAAATACCAGTCTTTCCAAGATAATAAATTATTAGAGTTATTTATAGAAAATAAAAAACATCTAGCATCGAATCAATTATTGAAGTCAATTACTAAACTTACTAATATCAATTCAGTGATGTTTAAACCTTTATCTTTAGTAATAATAGGAATTATTGTATTTCTAATTTACCTGAAATATAATTCTATTGTAGTCCAACAAGAAACAATAGAGCTTAATAATAAGTATTACTCATTTTCTGAAAAATACCGTACTATAAAAAAACGTCATCCAGAAGTAGAAAATATTACTAATTTAACAGATTTCTATAATCTCCAAACAATACTCAGTATTAAATCACCAAATCCCTTTGATTTTCTTGAAAAACTTTTTTCTTTAAGTAATAACCCTAGCATTAAAATAGTTAACATTGATTGGTATACAGAAGATACAGATTTTACTGATAAAAAAATAATACTCAGTACTGATATATATATTATGTATATAGGTGATAAAAAAAATGAACATGAAGCACAACAAGTTTTACAGGATTATGTAAGTTCAGTAAGGCTGCTCTTTCCAGATTATCAGGTAAGTTATTCTATAGAATATGACCATACCACTGAATTATTAACTACCCTAACTATACCGGCTAAATTAACTATTAGTAAAAATATAGAGGGGTCATAAATGCTTGACAAAGTAGTAATTCACCTTAAAAACATAATATTTTTTAAATTAGTTGTATATACTATATCTATTGTTTTACTTGGAGTGCTTATTCCTGAATTTCAGGATCAGTTAGTAAAATCTCTACATGGAAAAGAAAGGGCGGAAGTTTTATTTAATCAGTCCATAATCCAGCTTAACTCAATTGTGGAATTTGAACAAAAAATTCCTGAAATTAACTTGCAATATAAAGAGTTACTTGCTAATTCCAATAATAAAATTTGTGATACTAGAGAAGGCTTGTTAAGTAATTTAAGCTTGATTTCTCAAAAACGTAATTTATACGAACCAATCAAAGCGAAAGTGGTTCGGGTATTTGACAACCCATCCATTCAAAATAAGAATAGCGAAATTATCCTTTATCAATATGAAGTAACCATAAATTTTGCAGTGGAGTCATATGAAGAAGTTCTCAATGTAAGCGACGACATCTATAAAACTTTACCAGTAGGAGCTGTTATAATAGGTATGCAAATAAGAAAACTTCAAGCGTTGACGCCGGAGATTATACAAAAACTTTCAACAAAGGATTTTCCAGGCCTTACAGAGGTTTCTATAAAAGTTCTACTTAGAGAGATTGTATATGAAGAATAATATAGATATTTTAAAAAATATTGATAATTCTGCTTTCCTAAGCAAAATAAAAAGCCATTTAGGTAATAATTTAAATAATTATTTAATTACTTCCCTCTCCAATATGCTTGCTATTGATTATGTAAATAGATTGAAGAAAGAACCTAAAATAGAGGAATATGTCCAGAAATGTGTGGAGAGGCTAAAAAAGCATTTAAAGCATATGGTAGTTACTGACGAAAGTTTTGCCGGGGTAATGACTTTATTTGCGATTGCTATCACTGATAAAAAAGAAATAGGTGATGGGCTAGTTAACACCCAAGAAAAAAACCAGGATATTTTAATAGACGGTTTAGTAGCTGATCAATTCAGCGATTTATCACCGACAGAGCAAAAAAATGTAAAAGAAGTGTTGAGAGCTTTATTAAATGGACGTGATGGAAAAGAAATAATGAATTTTATCCATTCAGACCCCAAATTATTCTATTCAGTAGTGTTTAGTGCTTACAAAGAAAAAACTAAACAGAAAGAAATCATGGAAGTTGTGACAATTAACCTAAATAAAATAATTGCTGATACCAAATTTATTAATAGAAAAAGAAATAATATAAAAACTCTAACGGCAAAAATTACGATGGCAGCAGGACTAGTTGCTATTGCCTCAACTGGAGTCTTTATAGGAGGGCTAATGCTTCCAGCACTTATTGTTCCAGCTTTTGCTCTTTCTGCCAAGTTTGCTCCAGTTGTAGGCGAGAAAGTAGGGGAAATTATTGCACAAAATAATAACATGGTGCAAAAAAAGCAAACTCACTTAAAAGAGTTTATGGCGTCAATTGTACAACCGGAATTAGGCCAAAAACTTTCGCATTCTAAAGCCCATAAAAAAGATCTAATATTAAAACCAGAATTAGTGATCAAATCTCAGGTCGTTGATATATTAAATCAAACGCGTACCAAAGATATTAATAAAAAGAATTCTAGGCAAAGGTAAAGTAAGGTAAACTCATTTAGAAAAAATTGTTATATAAGCCTTCGATAACTTATTTAACAATATCGTCAAACTTCCAATTATAGTAGATGGCATTAAATTGCTTAATAGTAAATTTTGGTTAGGATTTTTAATTTATCTCATGTTTTTATGAAGTCTTAAAGCGCTATTTACTTATTTCCAGGAAAGTGGACTGAAACGTTATCCATCTTCTACATAATCAGCTCTTTAAATTCTGCTATTATTTTTGAATATAATTTATACTTAAATGGGATAATATTTTCTAATAATTCATGTACTCCTACCCACTGCCAGCTGTCAAATTCTGGGTGCTTAGTTTTAACATTTATATCAGAATCTTGGCCGGTAAATCTTATTAAAAACCATTTCTGCCTTTGTCCGCAATATTTTCCTTCCCAAAGTTTATGAACGAGAAACGGAGGTAAACGATAACTATACCATTTTTTACTTTCGGCAATTATTTTACCTTGGTTACTTCCTATCTCTTCTGCCATTTCTCTTAGGGCTGCTGCACTTGGAGTTTCACCCAAATTGATTCCTCCTTGAGGCATTTGCCAGCCGTTGGTTTTAGAATCAATTCTTTTTCCTACAAAAATTCGATTACTTTTATTAATGATCATCATACCAACGCCTTGTCTAAAAGGGAGTCCCTGACCTGGTATCTCTACTTTTTTTTCTGCCATGTTTATTTCTGTTCCTTTGAAAGGGTAAAAGCCAAAACAACTATATAAGCTCGATATTAAAAAATATAAAATACCCTTTTATAAGAATTCTGGCTCTTTCCACTACGCTATTTACTTTTCTTTTCTCTAATTATTAATCCACGAATTAAGTCGTAAGCCCGAGCGTACTGATAATCTTTCTTATATTTTTCAGACATTTTATGGTCCTCAATTTTTTCTGGTGTACTAGCAGGTTTAGAATCGGGTTTCTCTTCGTTATTATATTTCTTTAGATAACTCTTTATAGAAGATTCATTAAACGCACTACCTTTCTTTTCTTTTTCTGCATACTCAACTTTTGCATTCTCAATGAAAATATCCGGTTCTATGCCTTTACCATTTATAGATCTACCATTTGGCGTGAAATATTTAGCAGTAGTAAACTTTACTGCTGCTCTTTTGTTAATTTGCGTAAAGGTCTGAACCAACCCCTTACCGAAAGAAGTAGTGCCAATAATAATGGCCCTATTATGATCTTGTAAAGCCCCTGCTACAATTTCAGAAGCAGAAGCAGAACCGGAATTAATCAGCACTACCATAGGAATCTGGGGGGCTTTTTCAACGAATCTGCCTGCAGAAATAACCACATTTTCTTCGTCTTTTTTTCCTTTAGTTGATACTATTATTCCATGGTCTAAGAAATATTCACAAACGGCTACCGCTTGATCGAGCAGTCCTCCTGGATTATTCCTTACATCTAAAATTAAACCTTTTAGATCTTTCTTTTCAAGCTGGGCTTTTTTAGATAAATCTTTTATTGCTTTTTTAAGTTCACTGATAGTTTGATTGTTAAAAGTAACAATTCTTATATAGCCAATTCCACCATAATCATCTAATTCCAAATCAGATTTTATTGGTTTTATCTTAACAATTTCTCTTATTAAGTCAATTTCAGTAGTTTGGTTGCCATCTTCTTTTACTACAAGTAAATTAAGCTTAGTTCCAGGTTCACCGCGCATCTCACGAACGGCTTTATTATAGCCAAGAGTAGAAACTAATTGACCGTTAACGCCTACAATATAATCGCCTGCCCTAATTCCTGCTTTATAGGCAGGTAAATCGTCAATAGGTGAAATGACTTTTATAGCACCTTGATCAGGGATTATTTCTACGCCAATACCTCCGAATTCGCCGTCTGTTTGATCAAGGAAAAACTCAAGATCATCATCAACAAAATACCCGGAATATGGATCAAGAGAAAGCAACATACCGTTAATTGCCTCGTCAGTCATTTTCTGATAATCTACCTCTCCCATATAATCCTTACCAACACGTTGCAGAACTTCCTGGAACTGTTTGCAATAGTATGGCAGGGGTTGATTATTAATTTCTTTTTTTTTCTCTTCTTCAGCAAACGTTACCGAAGAAAAGAATAGAACTATAAAGGCCGTTAGTAAGGTTAAAGAGGAAAAAAACGAGTTTAATGACATTTTAAGGTAAGGTGTTACAAAAGGTTGCACCTTCTTTTTTCTCAATTTACAAGATTCTTCCCTAACTATTGCTATAACGTTGCTTATCGGAACAATAATTAATCGTGTATTTATACTAGCTGGTTGCCAAGTAGGCGTTTCATAGTGACAACTTTTTGGTTTGTAATTTTTTTGCTTTTTAATAAAATCAAACATATATTTCGAGGTTTCCTTCCTTGTTTAATAACGCTTTTTCCTGAATAAACTTAAATCTTTTTTCAGGATTTTTCCCCATCAGATTATCTACTATTACATTTGTATTGTCAAAGTCATCTATGCTTACTTGGTATAAGAGCCTTAATTTAGAATCCATAGTTGTCTCTTTGAGTTGTTTTGGAGTCATTTCGCCTAGGCCCTTAAATCTTCCAACTTCGATTTTTGCCTTACTTTCGGAAGATAATTTTTCTGTGATTAATAGCTTTTGCTCATCATTAGCAGCGTAATAGGTCTTATTATTCTGCGTTATCCGGTATAAAGGCGGTTTCGCTAAATACAAGTGGCCATTAACTATCAGCTTACGCATTCTGATAAAAAAGAAAGTCATTAACAGGGAAGCTATATGTGCGCCATCTACATCCGCATCTGTCATGATTATTATTTTTTCGTAACGTAAGTCCTCCTCTCTGTAATGGTTCATTGAACCGCAGGCAAGGGCTGTTTCAAGGTCTTGGAGTTCCTGATTGGCTAGAATTTTTTGCAAAGGAGAATTTGCAACGTTTAAAATTTTACCTCGCAGCGGCAATATTGCCTGAGTTTCCCTGTCTCTTGCTTGCTTTGCTGATCCCCCTGCAGAATCCCCTTCAACTAAAAAAAGTTCTGTTCCTTGCGCATTACTCCGTGTGCAATC
Organism: Candidatus Megaera endosymbiont of Mesostigma viride; assembly: GCA_020410825.1. Taxonomy (GTDB): domain Bacteria; phylum Pseudomonadota; class Alphaproteobacteria; order Rickettsiales; family Rickettsiaceae; genus Megaera; species Megaera polyxenophila. Next base: position 896,755 of record CP084576.1, on the reverse strand, counting down.
CGCAAGCTTACCTGGTAATCGTAATTTCTGAGTAGCGTTTTTTCTATTAACCACCTTCTCGTTTTTCCGGTTTAACCTATATTCAGCGTTACTTATAATGTGAGATATTAATATATCAGCTACTTTTTTATTACTGCTAAGCCAATGATCAAAATGATCCTTAACCATATTTTCAACGTGCTTTGCAATACCATTTGACACTAGCTTTTCCTTGGTTTGCCCTTGAAATACAGGATTTGTAATAAAAACTGAGATAACAATACACGCCGACTCTAAAATGTCTTCAGGCGTTATTAAAGACACTTTTTTAAGCCCTGTCATTTCCCCATAAACCTTTATACTTCGGCCTAGTGCTGCTCTATTACCTTGTTCATGTGTTCCGCCTTGAGGAGTTGGAATAGTATTACAGTAAGATTGAACAAAACTTTCTTCTTCGTGCCAGCAAATTGCCCATTCTATTTTGATATTTTCTGCCGTTATCTCAGCATTACCAGAAAATATTTCCCCTCCGACAATTTTATCCTTATCAAGCTTTGAGTCTAGATAATCTCTAAGACCATTTGGAAAATGAATAACTGATTTTTCTGGAACTTCTTGATTCTGAATCAGTTCTGGGGCGCAAACCCAATGAATCTCAAAGCCTTTATATAAATAGGCTTTGGATTTTGCTAAATCATAAACTTTTTTTGGTTTAAAGGTTATCCCCCCAAAAATTTCTGGATCAGGGATGAAGGTAATTTTAGTTCCTCTTGATTTTTTAGAGGCTTCTTTTTTCTCTAATTTTGTTAAAGCATGGCCTTTAGAATAATCCTGGCTATAAACAAAACCATCACGGTAAACTTCTACATTTAATTTCTCAGATAAAGCATTTACTACTGATATTCCAACACCATGTAGCCCCCCTGAGGTTTGGTAAGACTTATCCGAGAATTTTCCACCCGAATGTAATGTGGTCAAAATCACTTCTAGAGCCGATTTATTAGGGAATTTGGGATGATTATCAACTGGGATGCCTCTTCCGTTATCCGCTATTGATACACTGCCATCAGCAAACATTTCAATAGTAATACGATTGGCATAACCAGCAACAGCTTCATCCATAGAATTGTCAATCACTTCTGAAACTAGGTGGTGCAACGAAGTTTCGTCAGTCCCACCAATATACATCCCAGGTCGCATGCGCACCGGTTCTAACCCTTCTAAGACTTCTATATCACTTGCAGTATAGGATTCGTCCTTAAAGCTTTTCTTAGTAGTAGCAAAATTAAACAAATCAGACACTCAATATACCAATCTTAAATAGTAAAAAATAATTGGAATAAATTTATATAATTTTCTAATAAAAAGCAACAATAACCATCAAGCAGCAAACAACCATAAGGAATTGGTTTTGGCTTAAGTAATATAAAAATTTAGTAAATAAATTATCAATGATAATAACGGTTTTATTAACCATTTTTTATCCACATACACAATATTTATTAATAATAAAATATTCTTATTACGGTTTAACTATCTTATGAAACCAATAAACTGGATTTATTTACTCATATACAGCAATACAATTAACAACTACATATAGTATGTCAAGCAAAAAAACATACAATATTCGCAAAAATAACTATTGAAGAAAAATGAGTTTATGCGTTATGATCAAGGCAAGTTGATCTAAAATTCTAAACAGTTTTAGTTTTAAAATTTTTGATTGTAAGATTTGTATCATTCATCTTAAAAAGGAAAAAAGAAATAATGTCTAAGACTAAAGGAAATAAATATAAGGTAAAAATCGATAGAAGTCGTGATAGTTTACTTAGTGATTTTGGTAAAGCGGTGTTAAAGGATCGTTACCTAATAAAAGGCGAAGATTATCAAGATTTATTTGCAAGAGTTGCAAGCTATTATGCAGATAATGAATCTCATGCCAATAAAATCTACGATTATATAAGCAAGCTGCATTTTATGCCAGCTACCCCCATACTTAGTAATGGCGGAACAGATAGAGGATTGCCGATTTCTTGTTTCTTGAATGAAACTGACGATAGCTTAGAAGGGATTGTGGGGCTCTGGACTGAGAATGTTTGGTTAGCATCTAAGGGAGGCGGAATCGGCAGTTATTGGGGGAATGTTCGTTCTATTAATGAAGCAGTACATGGAAATGGCAAAACCTCTGGTATTGTTCCATTCTTGAAAGTTCAGGATTCTATGACTCTGGCAATTTCCCAAGGTTCCCTGCGGCGAGGTAGTGCAGCAGTTTATTTGCCTATTGATCACCCGGAAATTGAAGAATTTATTGATTTGCGCCGTCCTACCGGAGGAGATATAAACCGTAAGGCTCTAAATCTCCATCATGGAGTTGTAATTCCCGATAGCTTCATGGAAGCAGTTGAAAATAATACTACTTGGGATCTAAAAAGCCCGCGTGATGGAAGTGTAATAAATACAGTTAGAGCACGAGATTTATGGATAAAATTACTCACTACCAGAATTGAAACCGGAGAGCCTTATATACTCTATATTGATGCCGTAAATAAATATATTCCGGACCATCATAAAAAGTTAGGTTTAAAAGTAAAAACTTCTAACCTTTGCTCCGAAATTACTCTTCCAACAGGTATTGACCATCTCGGTAATAATAGAACCGCAGTGTGCTGCTTATCGTCTCTTAATCTTGAATATTATGAAGATTGGAAAGATAACAAAGAGTTTATTCCAAATATTATGAGATTTCTTGATAACGTCCTTGAAGATTTTATCACAAAAGCTCCAGATAGTATGAGCAGAGCTAAATATTCAGCAATGCGTGAACGTAGTGTTGGTCTCGGGGTAATGGGATTCCATTCATTCCTCCAAGCACAGAATGTGCCTATGGAGTCAGTAATGGCTAAGGTTTGGAATAATAAAATATTTGAACATATAAACAAGGAAGTAAATGCTGCATCTGTGCTTCTGGCAGAAGAAAGAGGTGCATGCCCAGATGCAGCTGAAGTGAGTGTTAAAGAGCGTTTCAGTAATAAAACATCTATAGCCCCAACTGCTTCTATTTCAATCATTTGCGGTAACTCTTCCCCTGGAATAGAACCTTTTGCTGCTAACAGTTTTACACAAAAAACCTTAACAGGATCTTTTAACGTAAAGAACAAGAATTTAGTAAGGTTACTAGATAAAAAAGGCTTTAATACCGATCAGGTCTGGTCTTCTATTTCAACCCATGAAGGTTCGGTACAACATTTAACATTTTTATCCGACCATGAAAAAGACGTTTTTAAAACAGCCTATGAAATTGATCAGAATTGGATTATTGAGTTGGCAGCCGATAGAACGCCTCATATATCTCAAGCTCAATCTTTAAATATTTTTATGCCAGGGGACGTTAGCAAAAAATATTTGCATGAAATTCACTTCAAAGCCTGGAAAAAGGGAATCAAGAGCCTCTACTATTCTCGTTCTACTTCTATCCAAAGAGCAGATAAAGTATCTCATGCAGTTTCAACTGATAAAGGAATGGCTGATTTAGAGAGAAAAAATAATATTAATTTAGAACTAAAAGCATCTTCAAAAACTGAATATGATGAATGTTTATCATGTCAGTAAAATAAGAGCAGTTTATTACGAATAATATCAAGGAGAAATTAAAATGTCATTATTGTCAGCAAAACCAATTTACAAACCTTTTTCATATCCTTGGGCTTATGAAGCATGGCATATTCAGCAAAAAATCCATTGGTTACCGGAAGAAGTGCCGCTAGCTGATGATGTAAAAGATTGGAAATATAACTTAACCCCAGGAGAAAAACATTTACTAACTCAGATTTTCCGCTTCTTTACGCAGGCCGATATTGAGGTAAACAATTGTTACATGAAACATTATGCTAAAGTGTTTCAACCAACTGAAGTGCAGATGATGCTGTCTGCTTTCTCTAATATGGAAACAGTTCATATCGCTGCTTATTCGCATTTACTTGATACTATAGGTATGGATGAAGCTGAATATCAAGCCTTCATGAAATATAAAGAAATGAAAGATAAGTATGACTATATGCAGAAATTTGGGGTAGAAACTAAAGAAGATATAGCAACTACCCTTGCGGTGTTTGGTGCTTTTACAGAAGGTCTACAGCTTTTTGCCTCTTTTGCTATTTTACTGAATTTTCCTCGCTTTAATAAAATGAAGGGAATGGGCCAGATTGTCACTTGGTCGGTTCGGGATGAAACTTTGCATACTAACTCTATAATTACTTTGTTTAAAACTTTTGTGCAGGAAAATCCTGAAGTTTGGAATGAAAACTTAAGAAGTAGACTTTATGAAGCTTGTGCAACTATAGTCCATTTTGAAGACGCTTTTATTGAACTGGCTTTCGAAGTTGGCGGTATTGAAGGGTTAACAGCTAGAGAAGTACGCCAGTATATAAGATATATAGCCGACCGCAGGCTCATGCAACTTGGTCTAAAGGAAATATATCTAGTAGATAATAACCCTCTTCCTTGGCTCGATGAAATGTTAAACGGAGTAGAACACACTAATTTCTTTGAAAATAGGGTTACTGAGTATACTAAGGCTGCAACAGTTGGTACTTGGGAAGAAGCTTTCGAAAATATGGATAAAAAGGATAATATAATAGGGTAAGCAGTTTTCAAAATAATATGTTTTACAACATTTATCTGGCTTCTAATTTTTGATTTTTGGAAGAATATATTTGTTTAATAAAACTACAATGTTATACTATAGCCTTATTAATTGACAAAGATTATTATATTAGGGGGTATCTTAATGTCTAATAGAAAGAAGAATTTATTAAAAACCTTTGCCTGCTTTTCTCTTTTGTCGCTTAGCACATCGTCAGTTGCCCTAGCTTCAAAAAACACCCAGGATTTTACAAATGTCATTACCTTTGGTGATAGTTTTGCAAATGGCCATAACTCACCGGTTAGTGGCATGCGAGTTAATACTTATGCACAAACTTTAGCGGAACAACTAGGTTTTGCCTTTACAAGAAATGAAAATAATTTTTCTGCTGGGGGGCATAGTTCTGCGCATGTAAGTGGATGGAAATATGCACCAGGAGGAGTAGTAAGTATTGATTATAGTCCCGGTGATCTGAATAATTATTTAAATCAAAAAGGAAAGTTTGGAACGAATGACTTGGTTATTTATGACCCTTTATCTAGTGAGCTTGTAAACCTTTATATGCAAGTATCTCGTAGAAAATTTATTGCAGGAGGGGTAAATCCAGATATTTTAGGGCTCTCTTTCGCTGAAGAGGTTTTTGCACCGAATTTGAGTGTATTTACTGGAAATGCATTTATCAGTGATACCGAAGCTCTAGTAAACAGCCATCGAGTTATAGATGCTAGAGACATGAATTCTAAAGTACTTAATGGTACTCTACCCCTAGATCATACGAATTTTCCGATATTATTTAGTTATTTAGATATAACAGAAAATAACGCCAAAGATTTTGTAGAAAAAGCTACTCTTAATGGTGCTAACTACATTTTAATCGGTAACCATTTTAATGAGAAACTAAGACAAGGTTTTACCGTAGGCGTCGATGAATATGATACAGAATTTTCTAAAAGAATTTCATTAGAAATAGGAAAAGCACAAATAAGAGGGGCGTTAAAAGTACCGGGAGCTAATATCATAGTCTGGGATGAATCAAACCTTATAGAAGAGCTAACTAGTGACCCTAGTAAATATTTAACACCTCGAGATCAGGCTCTTGGTAACTTTATTATAAGTGCAGGGAAAACGAGTAAAGTTTTCGATTTAAGGTCTCATGCTACTCAGCCTGTCAATAATATCAAACGTCAGTTTGTTTATTCTGTCATTACCAGCCCGACTCTGGTTTCATTGCTACGTGAGTCTCCGCTTAGCTTCGGGATGAAAACTGCTGAAAGAAACCTTGCACTAGCCCAAGGTTTTGCAAATACCGGTCAGGTAGAAAATAATATTGCTGCTTCTGCTGATTCTCCAAATAGTAGTGATAAGTTTGCCATTCAGGTTTTTGGTGACTTTGGTAAGAGTCATACCGGAACCTTCAGCAAAAAAACATTAGGTTTCAAAGATGACAGCGCAGTAGATGTCGGAATGGGTCTAAATTACAAAGTAAAGGATAATTTACTCATCGGTACAAGAATCGGTTATGCAGAAACTAAAACTAAATTCGTAGCAGACAGAGGTAAAGCTAAAATCAGGGAACAAGCAATATCATTACATGGAGTTTATAGCTTTGAAAAACCGATGTTTGTTTATGCATCTGCAGGTCTTGGGAGACTTCACTACAATATTGACCGTGATATTAAACTCGGTTTAGCTACTCACAAAGAACATGGTAAAACATCTGGAGATCACCTATTTACTACGCTCGGTACAGGTTATCGCTTTGATTTTGCAAGAAATATCAGTGCTACACCTTTTGTTGCAGGACATTACCAATCTGTGACAATGAAGAACTATAGTGAGAAAGGTGCTGCCGGTCAAAAAACTTCTACTCAAATGGACTTTAATATACCAAAAAGAGAATCCATAATGGGTGAAGTTGGTTTAACTCTTGCTACTGGTTTCTCAGTTAAGGATAGTGTAAATTTAACTCCTTCATTCACTGTAAGTTACTTACATGATTGGAAAGATCCAATAAGCCAACAGGTCCAAGGCCGAAACGTTAGTGAATATAGATACTTTAAGGTTCCTGCATATAAAGTACGCAAGTCTAATATGCAAATCCAAGGTGACGTTTTAGCTGAAATTAACAACAAATATAAAGTTGGTCTTAATGTAAGTGCTCGCCCAACTGGTAGGGTAAAAAGTTGGTCAGTAGGACTTAGAAGTGCTATAAATCTATAAAAAACCTACTTATAATTAAAATTTAAAAATGCTCTGTGCAGGGTTTGCTTGCACAGAGCATTTTTTATCTCTTGTAGATGTGTAGTAAAGCGCAGCTATTGCCTATAAATATAATTAGCCTAAGTGATGATTTTTAAGACTACTTTTTATCCCCCCAAAAAATCGTTTTTCTTTTCTTTATCTTACCGGATTTTGCATCCCTAAAATTGCTTTAGCTAAAGCTAAATAATCATCTGGCGAGAGATTTTCAGCGCGCAGAGATTCCTTAATGGATAATTTTTCCAATATGGGAAGGATATCTGGAGATAAAGCTTTCAAAGATGATTTAATCATTTTTCTGCGGCCGGAAAAAGCGAGATTTGTAATTTGTTCAATTGTTGTCAATAATTGCAGGCTAGGGGCATTTTTTTTAGGTTCAAGCCTTACCACACTAGACCAGATCTTAGGTTCAGGGTAAAAAGCTTTAGGACTAACGTCAAAGCATTTCGTTATTTTACAGACAATTTGGCAAATAACAGATAACCTACCGTAAGATTTGATGCTAGGTTTAGCGATAATTCTATCTACTACCTCTTTTTGCAGCATCAAGGTCATGCTGTTTATTTTTTCAGATTGAAGTAACCATGATGTTAACAAGACACTACCAATATTATAAGGCAAATTAGAAATTATGGTTACTTTTTCATTAGTTACTAGTTCCGATAAATTTACTTTTAAGGCATCAGCTTGTTTTATAGTAAGGTTTGGATAAACAGTTTTTATTTCCTCAAGTAGTGGTATGCACCTTGCATCCATTTCGATAACTGTTAGTTGTTTAGGTGAAGCGTTTAAAATAGAGCGAGTCAAGCCGGCTGGACCAGGACCTATTTCCAAGGCAATATTACCATCCTGCAAGCCGCTTGCTTTTACAATTTTATCGCATAAGGTTTCATCGAATATAAAATTCTGGCCCAGTTTTTTTAAAGGAATGATTCCATGCTTAGCTGCTAATTTAGCTATTGATGGAAGGTTATTAGACATTAAATGAACTTCCGCAGCCGCATTTCCCCTTCTCATTGGGATTTGAAAAAGTAAAACCGGACTTAAATTTTTCGCTAACATAATCCATTTGAGTGCCAAGAAGGTACATAACCGCTTTGGGATCTATTAAAATAGTTACCTCTTGATTCTCTATTACTTCATCATATTTGCCTTTTTCATCGGCATATTCTACGAAATATTTCAAGCCTGAACAACCGCCGGATTTAACTCCGATTCTTATCCCTAGGGATGACTTTCCTCTTTGCTCAAGCAAATGTTTTACTTGAGCAATAGCCCTTTCGGTTAGAGACATTATTTGCTTTTTTTGAAGGGAATTATCTTGTAAAACAGCTTTCATAGCAGTTATTTTTGCTTTTGTTTATAATCATTTACTGCTGCCTTAATAGCATCTTCCGCAAGCAAAGAACAGTGTAATTTTACGGGCGGCAGTGATAAATGCTTAGCTATCTCGGTATTTTTTATCTCCATTGCCTCATCAAGTTTTTTTCCTTTTACCCACTCGCTAACAAGGGAACTAGAAGCAATAGCTGAACCACAACCAAAAGCTTTAAATTTAGCATCAGTAATAGTCCCTTCTTCATTAACCTTAATCTGTAATTTTAGGACATCTCCACAAGCCGGAGCACCTACAAGTCCCGTACCAACTGACTTATCTTTTTTATCAAGAACTCCTACGTTTCGTGGGTTCTCGTAATGGTCGATTACTTCTTTACTATATGCCATAATTATACCATTCCAATTTTATTTTTAATGAGTTGCCCACTTAATTTCGTTAATATTAATTCCCTCTTGTGCCATTTCCCATAGCGGGCTAAGCTCCCTTAATTTATTTATCTTCGATAGCAACAGTTCTACTGCGTAGTCAATTTCCTCGTCTTTAGTAAAACGCCCAAACCCAAAACGAAGGGAAGTGTGAGCTAACGCTTCGTCTACCCCGAGAGCTCTAAGGATATAAGACGGTTCAAGCGAGGTGGAAGTACAGGCAGATCCGGAAGAAACAGCTAAATCCTTAATTGCTAATATCATTGATTCCCCCTCAATATAGGCAAAACTCAAGTTTAAGTTACCAGGATATCTGTTATCTTTATCACCATTTAAGTACACTTCTTTTGCTTCTGAAGTGATTCTGCTTAAGAATTTATCGAACAGTTTTTTTACATGTCTATAATCCTTATCCATTTCATTAGAGGCAAGTTCCGCGGCTTTACCAAGACCGACTACTAAAAATGGAGCAAGAGTACCGGAACGAAGTCCACGTTCTTGCCCGCCACCATTAAATATTGGAGCAAGACGAATTCTTGGTTTTTTGCGTAAGTATAAAGCACCAACACCTTTTGGGCCATAAATTTTATGTCCTGAAATGCTAGCTAGATCAATATTCAACTCATTTACATTAATAGGAATTTTCCCAAAAGCCTGGGCTATATCAGAATGAAAAAATACATTATATTTACGGCAAATTTGACCTATTTCTTTCAAAGGTTGGATTACCCCAATCTCGTTATTTACTGCCATTATGGAAACTAGAATCGTTTGCTCGGTAATTGCATTTTCCAAGACTTGAAGGTCAACAATACCATTTGCCATAACCGGTAAATAGCTAACTGAGAAACCTTCCTGCTCAAGGTGTCTACAGCTATCTAAAATACATTTATGCTCGGTAACCAGGGTTATAATATGTTTCTTTTTTTCCCCATAAAATTTGGCAATTCCTTTTAGGGCTAGGTTATTCGACTCTGTTGCACCGGAAGTAAAAATTATTTCCTTTTCTTCAGCTGCGATTAAATCTGCAACTTGTTTTCTGGCGATATTACAAGCTTCTTCTGCTTCCCAGCCATAAGGGTGGCTTCTTGAATGGGGATTGCCAAAATCAGAGGTTAAATAAGGCATCATGGCTTCAATTACTCTTGGGTCTACCTGAGTTGTTGCCTGATTATCGAGGTAAATCGGGAATCGGCAATTTTTACTCATTAGCTCTTTTTTTAAATTTTCTAATTTTCCCATATTTATTTAACTATTTATTTCTCTGTATATTCTTAAGAATTTATCTATATCTTGTTTTGTGGTGGTGTATCCAAGAGAAATTCTAATCGCAGAATCTCTTTCTTCTTCGCTAAAACCCATTGCTTCAAGAGTTTTTGATGAACCTATTTTTCCCGAAGAACAGGCTGCGCCAGAACTTATAGCAATATTTTTTAGATCAAAAGCAATAATTTGCGTTTCAGACTTTTTGCCCAAATTAATAATTAAACTAGTATTTGGTAAGCGCTCTGATTGCTGATTTACAACCTTGATTTTTGGAAAAATTTTTACTATTTCCTTTTCTAAATAATCCCTCAATCCCTTTAAATGCTTATATCTTGATTCCATCTCCCTGTTTGCAATTTCAGCAGCCACGCCAAAACCGGCAGTAGCAGCGACATTTTCAGTACCCGAGCGAAGTCCCTTTTCCTGCCCCCCGCCAATAATATGTGGAACTAAATGGTGGATTGTTTTGCTAATTAGAGCGCCAGAGCCTACGGGTCCACCTATTTTATGGGCGGAAATTGTGGCAAAATCGAGGTCTAGGTCCACTAAATCTACTGGTATTTTGCCAAACGCTTGGACGCAGTCGCTATGGACAAGTGCTCCAAAATCATGAGCTATTTTTGTGATTTGCTTAATGTCTTGAATTACCCCAGTTTCGTTGTTAGCAAATATTATAGAGACCAATTTTTTTTCTGCGGCGCTTTTAGATAACTTCTCTTTCAAATCTTCTGGGTTAACCATACCGTTTTCATCAACTGAGATTATCTGAATATTATTTCCAAATTTTACATGGGCTAGAATAGATGCATGTTCGATTGCAGAAACAAAAACTTCTCCGTTATTAAAATTAGATATTATTAAGTTATTTGCTTCTGTTCCAGAGGAAGTAAAAGTAATATAATAATCCCGAAAATGGTTAATAATTCCACTAAGACCGGCTACTTGCTTCCGTGCCTGCTCAATTATTTTTTTTCCTTCCCTGCCCAAACCATGTATAGCTGAAGGGTTAAAAGGTTTTGCAAGTGCAAGCAGCATGGCATTTTTAGCCTCTTCTAGAAGATTAGTAGTGGAATTATGATCAAGGTAAATCATCTAACTATTCTTTAACTATATGAAAATCTATTTCTCCTGCCATAACATCTGCTACTGAAATAGATGAAAAATAATTACGGATCTGATTACCAAGGCCTTTCCATAAATCATGAGTCATACATTTAGTGCCATTTTTCCGACAGGACTTATCTACCGAACAACGGGTCATTTTAGTATTTTCTTCAACTGCATCTATAATCTCTATAATATTAAGAGATTCTGAAGGGATATTTAGAAAATAACCACCACCTGGCCCCTTGACTGATCTGACTATATCAGCTTTTTTTAGCTTCAAAAAAATTTGTTCCAAATAATTTAGAGGTATAGTTTGCTTATTGGAAATATCAGCTAGTTTTATGGGCCTCGTTGTCTGGCTAGTAGCAACCTCTACTATTGCCATAACTGCATACCTGCTTTTCGTTGTGAGCATCATATAATCATTACCCCGTTTAACCCTAAAAAATACTAAAACTATAACCTTTAGAAACTAACTTAGACAACTAAAATAGTCAAGTATTATATGTAAAAAATATCAGATTTATTAAATCCATATTTACTAAGTTTATTATAGTTCTTTTATAGCAACGGTAATATGAAATTTAAAACCATTCAGTAATTTTGGTAATCCATATTTTAGCCTAAGTTTTTCTAACTCATGGCTTTCTACTTCCAGAACGTAATAGGATTTCCCTTTAGATTCAACCAGTTTTAATTTATTGAGAGTGAAATTAAAACTTTTGTTTATTTCTTCAATATTTAAATTCTCTGTTTCTTTTTCATACATTACGCTAATATGCGATCCTATGGGATCAGTCTTGCGGAAATAAGGAGGCTTTTGAAATTTATTATCAAAATTTTGTATGATAGGATATAGAGAATGGATATATTGATTATCCAATGCTAGGTACACATAATTTTTTCTTTGCTTAAGTATCCCAGTTTTAGGGAGCTTTTCTGCTTCCTGTAATATTGAGGAGTTCAGGGCACTTGGTATCGGGGAGCAAGATGAAACCAAATTTATAGATACAAAAATTAATAGCAATAAATATTTCTTCATATTTAATTATTATGCTTAACGTAACTAAAAACTTTCACCTTCCTGTAGCATGTTTTCTAAAGCTTTTTGACAAATTCCATATTCTTTCCAGGAACAGCCATCACAAGTATAATCAAACTTTTGAATTGTCATATATTTTTTGATTTTTACCTTTGCTTCTTTCCAGCTCAATATTTCACCGATTTTAAGGCCAAGTATTTGTTGATGCCTGGAATCGAGCTTAGTAATTTTGCCTTGAGTGGTACATAAGTTTTCATTTACTTTATTAGGGCAGGCAAAACAGATACTATCTATATTGCCTACTACTTCAATTAGCGTATTTTCGTCAGATATTAGTCGCTGGACAATTTTTTTATAATTTTTTACAAAGCCAAGAGAATAACCGTGACCTTGAAAACCAAGGGTGCATAAAAAATGATGGGGACGAAATTTTATTATTTCTTCCACTTAATGTTTCGCTTTAACAGATTAACAGAAGAAGCGGTAAAGAGGGCTTTTACTATTCCTGGAATAATAAATGGTAATAAGCCGACTTCTATAGCTTTTTCTAAACCAACAAGTAGTGCTAATTGAGGTGTACCAATCATAAATACACAAATAGAGCCAATAATACTATATACAATTAGTTTTAAAATTGTATCTTCACCAAATTTTTCTCTCATTGTAGCAACTACATAAACACAAAGAATCATACCAAATAAATACCCACCCGTTGATCCAAATAATACTGGTAATCCTGTAGAAAAACCAGCAAAAACAGGCAAGCCTATTGCTCCGAGTGTTACATATCCAATGATGGCTTGCATAGCCTCTTTTTTATTATAGCAAAGAGCGATTATTAGGGTTCCGACCGTATGTAATGTTATGGGAACTGGTTCTAGAGGAATTTGTACTTGAGCTGCTAGAAACATCAAAATTATCCCAAGTATGACTCTTAAAAGACCGGATTCAGTAATCGATTTTTTTATAACGGAATTTAAATTCATTTTAGAACCTCCATAACCTAATTAATGTCGTAATTATAAATATGATTTTTAGCCGGTCAACTATATTATATGTATTTATGGTTGAAATAGCTATTAGTGTTAAAAGGGTTATTAACCTAATTGGTTAAATTAGTTTGACAACAATGATTGGGACTCGTAGAATCCGAAATAAATAATTTTAATACTAATTATGAGATGCTCGTCTTATTGTACTGCTGAGGAATATACATTAAATCAAGAAACTATTTCGATATTAGAAAAAACTACAATTAACCCAGAATTCATTGAAAAAGTACTTCATTATCAATTAGCTAACGAACATGATTCTCATCCAATAGATGTATTTCTATTTACTTTTGGATGTATTATCATTTGGGGCGCAGATGAAAAGAAAGAAGAGGAAATATTAAGAAATATCGGTTTTGTAGAAAAAAGAAAATTGAAAGAAGCTCACTCCGAATTTATTGATTTTGATTATAACGATATTGAAGATAGAACATATATTAACGAAGAGAAAAACATAATTATTCTTGGTAATGATTCTACTCTAGTAAAATTATCAGTTTCTCATGCGCTGGCCCAATCAGTTAAACTAAATGACCTAGAAGAATCGGTAATTACCCTGCTTAAGCGCATCAAGCCTATCCAAAAAGAATTAGCGCAAACAGGACGAGTTTCTCTATCTAGGTCTCAGTTGTCAAAACAGTTAGGCGAGTTATTTAATGCAAGGTTTTCAATTAATTTACATAGTGATATCCTAGATATCCCCGAATTTTTCTGGCGTAGACCAAGTTTTGAGCCAATCTATAATATGACGGTTGAGTTTCAGGACATTATCCTAAGACAAGGTATATTAAATAACCACTTGAACCTAATCCATGAGCTTTATAGCGTGCTTTCAAGTGATTTAAATCATAGGCATTCAACAAGATTAGAACTGATTATTGTTCTTCTGATTACTATCGAAGTAGTGCTGGCTCTAACAAGTCACCATAATATAATCGGCGGCTTGCTCAAATTATTTTCTTAAATATTTTGCTAATTTATATTGAGAATTATTTTTCATTTCTAGCCTTGGCTTTCTAAAAAAGGGATTTTTGGTAATATGCGTGCGTATTTTAACACGGATTAGATGGTTAAATGTTTACCTACTTTATCAAGAAACTAGAACAAGAATACCATCATTTAAGCTTATGGTATTTTGTTTTCTTTTTTTATGGTATTGCTTTTTATTTGAAATCCGTTGAGCTTTTTAATCAGGGTGTTTCATTTAACTCCTGTTTTATAACTTCATCTGTTTTACTCTATTTCATATTTTCTCTAAGGAAAAAAGAAAAACTTATATTTAGCTTATTTCTTACCATATTATTTTCTTTTGCCTCTGGAGTAGTAATTACTCATTTTAGGGTCACTAACGCTAAAACTAGCCCAAGGCCTATATCAAAGACGAATGTTTTTGATATAGAGGCGAAGGTTTTAGAAGTAAAACCTACGATAGGTGGATCGCAGTTAATTCTCGATAATGTAGTAATTTTAAATAAAAATGATAATAATTTTGGTAAAATCAAAGTAAGTTTAAGAGGAGAGAGTAGCCTAGATTTTCTAAAAAATGACGTAATAAATTTACGCGTTCAGCTTTTCCCTCTTAATTCCGCTTTGCTACCCGGGGGTTACGATTTTGGCCTTTATATGTATTTAAATGGTATTACAGCGACAGGATTTGCTGTTAGTTCTCCTAAAGTTATTAAATCCCAATCTGGCTATTTTTATGATAAGCTTCAAAATATAAGGGGTATTATATATAAGGAATTGATAAGAATTCTTGGTCCTGATCAAGGTAATTTTGTAGCGGCCATACTTATTGGCGAAACTAAAGCTATAAATAAACATATGGCCGATAATATGAGAAATAGCGGAATTGCTCATATCTTAAGTGTTTCAGGATTGCACCTATCATTAGTAGCGATGATTTTTTTTATCAGCAGTAGGTTTTTGCTAAATTGCTCAAATTATTTGTCATATAAAATAAACATAAAAGTTGCTGCAGGAATTATTTCAATTATAGGAAGTTTCGGTTATTTGCTACTTAGTGGTGCAAATATAGCTGCTACCAGAGCCTTTATAATGACATTTTTCGTTATTTTTGCAATTATCATGGAGAGGTCCGCATATCCTCTTCGTTCAGTAATGGTAGCGGGAACGTGTATCTTGTTATTTTCTCCGGAATATGTCCTGCACCCAAGTTTTCAGTTATCATTTTCAGCAGTATTATGTTTAATTTCCGGATATGAGCTTTATCTCCGTAATCAGAAATTAATCGGTAGGAGCAAAGGAATTTTTGCTTCTATAAAACTTTATGTTTTTGGCAACCTTTATTCTAGTTTCTTAGGCAGTATTGTTACAGCTCCTTTTGTGATCTATCATTTTTATAAATTTGCTACATATTCCCTTTTGATGAATTTGCTAGCGGTCCCACTCATGTCATTTTTTATGATGCCTTTAGCTATTATTTCTTTGGTACTGATGCCTTTTAATGCATGTAATTATAGCCTGAAATTACTTGGTTTTTTTGTTAAAATTATTACCACTAGTGCTGAGTATGTAGTTAATCTACCAATATCGACAATAGATACCGGATATATAACTGATTTTAGCATGTTAATATTTACTTTTGGATTTTTTTGGATTTGCTTGTGGCAGACTACCTGGCGCTATTTTGGTCTTCTGATTATTCTTATATCTTTAGTTATGATGTATTTATCACCAAAACCTGATTTTATCTATGATCATAGAATTAAAGCAATTGGCGTAAAAAATAAAGATGTTATAGATATATATTCAAAATATCGAATCTCTAACTTTACCCAAGAATATTGGTTAGGTTGGTATGGTACAAAAAAAAGTAGATATTTTGAAACTGAGCTAAAGGATCAATTATTTGAACTAGCTGTGAGTGACGAAAACTTTACTGTATCTCTAAATTATACCAATTGCTCTGATGCTAAGGTACAAATTATAATGTCTCCGAAACTAGTTTGTAATAACAACGGCTTAGTTGTAAATTATAGTGATTTGGTTAATTTTGGAATAGTACTAGTTTTTTGTCAGAAAAGTAGTTGTTATGCAAAATTTGGACAAGAACCTATTTGGAAAATTAAGGAATAATGATTGAAACAGAAAATAAACTAGCAATTTCCTGGCTTAAAAACGGCATATGGGCTCTAGCTCTTGCTGGTTTCTATTCTATAGTTTTAGTTATTTTAAGAACGCCTCAATTATCTCAAATAATCAGCGATAAATCCGTATTTAAATCTTCTTTGGTAATACATGTAAATTTATCAGTATTAGCTTGGTTGCTTTCGATTACATGTATAATTTGGTCCTATGGAAGCCGGCGATTATATTTTAGCAATATTTTTAGCAAATTGGCTTTAGCTGGGATAGCTCTAATGACTATTAGCCCTTTAATAGGCCAGAGTAATCCAATAATGAATAATTATGTACCTATACTTGAGAATGTTTGGTTCATAATTGGTCTTAGCTTGTTTGGTTCTTCCATCTTATATTTTTCAATATTAGTCTTTATAAACAGTTTTCACGATTTTCCTCTTAAAGAGGAAAAGTATACAGCCCAAATTTTACCTGTGGTAAAATTGACCTCATCGCTAATGTATATTATGGTATGGGGGTGTTTCGCCTTGTCTTATAAGGAGGTTATGGCTCTCTCCAATATTTTTCCAATAGAAATTGATTATTATTATGAATTGCTATTTTGGAGTGGTGGTCATCTCTTGCAGTTTATATATACACAAATAGTAATGTTTGTGTGGCTGGTTTTAGCTGAACTCTGGATAGGAAAAGGACTAATTTATTATAAAGTCTATAGCAGTCTTTTTATAATTAACTTTATCTTAAGTTTATTTGTTTTTTATGGCCATTTAGCCTATCAAATGCCCGAATATGAGTTTACAGTATTTTTTACTAAACATATGCAATATTGCGGAGGAATCGCACCCACATTATTAATGGCAGTGTTAATTATCGATATTTTTAAATTTACTAGAATCAAAAATCATCTATCCTTTGTTGCCATAGCCTTTATGGCCTCAATATTGGTATTTTTTGCCGGTGGTTTAATTGGTGTTTTAATTTCTGGAATAAATTTATCGATACCGGCTCATTATCATGGATCAATAGTTGGTATTAGCATTGCTTTTCTTGGATTTGCGTACATATTCTGTTTCCGTGATTCGGTTTTTGCAACACCTGATCAAACTCTTAGCAAGAAGTTATTTGCATTTTCTCTATCCTCAAAACAGTCAATTGACGGCGGTAATAGCTTTTCCGGCTATTCTAAGTGGCCTAATATTCAGCTTATTATTATTACTTTTGGTCAGTTATTGCATATTGCCGGACTTGCTCTAGCAGGAGGATATGGAATATTGCGAAAAAATCCTGACGGGGAAATAGCCTTGGCGGCCAAGTTTTATATGGGAATACTGGGAGGAGGAGGATTAATTGCGATTATTGGCGGGTTGATGTTTGTTTATATTTGTGCTAAAAGGCTATACGCTTTGTAAATTTTATAACACATATCAGAAAATAGTTATGATAGGGGAAAGACCAACAAAACAACAGGCAGAAGAAGCTGTTAGAACTCTGCTTCGCTATATAGGCGAGGATGCAAACCGGGAAGGAATGCGAGCTACTCCCTCTAGGGTAATTAAGAGTTATGATGAACTTTTTTCCGGTTATAAAGTTAATATAGAGGAAATACTAAACACCAGATTTTATGATATCAGCAACTTTAATGATATAGTTTTACTGAGATCCATTAATTTTAGTTCCTCTTGTGAGCATCATATGTTACCTTTTACTGGTTTTGTCGATATTGCTTATTTACCAGATGGTTTTGTTGTCGGAATAAGCAAACTTGCAAGACTGGTAGACGCATTTTCTAAACGGTTACAAATTCAGGAAAAAATGACTGCAAATATTGCGGAAGCCCTAGATACATACTTGAAGCCTCGTGGAGTTGCAGTAAGGGTAGCAGCGACACATAGCTGCATGACGTCAAGAGGGACTATGAAAGGCGGCAGTATATTAGAGTCTACCCATTTTACAGGGGTTTTTAAAGATCAGGTTGAATACCGTCGGGAATTCTGGCAGCTAGTTAAGGGATAATAATTTAAATGTCCGGTAAAGCGGGTACTAGATTTTATTCATACTATTATTAAGCAATTCTAAAAACCACTTAAAGTATAATTTATTAGGTACATAATATCATGTTACAGTCTGAGTTTTTTTTACCAGTATTGAAGGAAAGTCCTGCTGAGGCAAAGGTAATATCACATGCCTTGATGTTAAAAAGCGGAATGATTCGGCAGCATGCTGCAGGAATTTATAATTGGTTACCTCTTGGTATAAAAGTACTTAAAAATGTAGAAAACATTGTTAGGTTTAACATGGATGCGTCTGGATTTATTGAAATGCTAATGCCATGTATTCAAAGTGCTGACTTATGGGTTGAATCCGGTAGATTTGATACATACGGCAAAGAAATGCTTAAATTCAAGGATCGTCATGACCATGATTTATTATTCGGTCCGACCAACGAAGAAGTTCTTACCGATATTGTAAGACATTCGATGCAATCTTACAAAGATTTACCAAAAGTTTTTTATCAAATTCAATGGAAGTTTAGAGATGAAATAAGGCCGCGTTTTGGTCTCATGAGAGGACGGGAATTTTTGATGAAAGATGCTTACTCGCTAGATATAGATGAAGAAGGAGCGATTAAGACTTATAATCAAATGTTTACAGCTTATATGCGTACGTTTAGCGATCTTGGTCTTTTGGCTATACCGCTTGCAGCAGATACCGGTGAAATTGGCGGTAGTCTGAGTCATGAATTTCATGTTATAGCAGATACTGGTGAAAGTACGCTTTATTATGATAAAAAATTCGATCTTTTAAAAGAAGAGTTGGCAGATGATCTTTCTTTAGTTAAATCATTATATGCAGCAACTGAGGAAAAGCATGATCCACAAAATTGTTCTATAAGTGAAAAAGAATTATCAGTAAGAAAAGGTATTGAAGTCGGTCATATTTTTAATTTCGGTGATAAATATTCAAAACCTATGAATGCGTTTGTTAATAATGAAAAAGGGCAGTTAGTTCCAATTCAGATGGGGTCTTACGGGATAGGGGTTTCAAGGCTGGTAGCAGCTATTATTGAAGTTAGTAATGATGAAAGGGGAATAATTTGGCCTGTTTCTGTTGCGCCTTTTAAAATATCGATTATTAATCTAAACATAAATGATCAAAACTGTAATGATGTTTCGTATAGTGTATATAACAGGTTAAAAGCTCAAAATATTGAGGTTCTCCTTGATGATACTGAAGAACGCCCTGGCTCAAAATTTGCTACTCATGATTTAATAGGGTCTCCTTGGCAAATTATCATAGGATCTAAAAAAGCGGCTCAAAATTTAGTAGAGCTAAAAAACAGAAAAACAGGGGAAATGCAGGATATGGATTGGCAGATAGCGGTTAACGAAGTAATTGACAATCTAAATGTTAGATAAATTTGCAATCATAGTAGCGCTGAGATATTTTAGAGCAAAAAAAAATGAAAAATTTGTCTCTATAATATCTGGAATATCACTCGCTGGTATAACAATTGGCGTGGCAGCCTTAATTGTTGTGATGTCAGTCATGAATGGTTTTCATATTCAGTTAACCTCTAATATTATTGGTATAAAGGGTGATATTTCTGTTACGCCAATAGGTAAGGCTATAGCTGATTATCCAAGCATTCTAGAAACCATAAAAAAACACAATTTTGTAAAAAAAACATCTCCTATTGTTTCTGGCCAGGCTTTAGCTCTAGGTGCAAAAACCAATAGTGGTGTTCTGATTAAGGGCATAGATCTTGTTGATTTAAAAAATAAAGGAGAGATCTTAACTAATGTATTTCAAGGAAGTTTTGAAGGTTACGAAGGAACTACCGCCTTAGCAGTAGGCGCAGAACTTGCTCATAATTTAGGGGTTTCGGTCGGTTCTAAAATCAAATTGATTTCACCGAATGTTATTTCTACAACGTTTGGTACTATGCCCAGATCCAAGGATTTTACTGTAATAGCAATTTTTAGCAGCGGGTTGTATGATTATGATTCTGCAACTATGGTTATGCCAGTTAGCGCTGCCCAAAAATTTCTGTCACTTGGAGAGGAAATTAATTTAATCGAAATAAATGTTGATAACCCTGAACTTGCCAAAGCTTATGCTAGTTTACTGCAGAAAGAACTTGGTCCTGGTGTTAGGGTTTCAAGTTGGCTAGATAGTAATCAGCAATTCTTGAAAGCTCTTGAGATAGAGAGAACGGCTATGTTTACTATTCTTTCTTTAATCATAATAGTGGCAGCTTTTAATATTATCTCTAGCTTATTTATGATAGTAAAAGACAAAACCAAGGATATTGCGATCCTTAAAACTATGGGAGCATCCGTTAGCCAAATAATGGGAATTTTCGTAATTAACGGTTTGCTCATTGGTGTGATAGGGACATTTTTAGGTATATTTTTAGGGCTTGCCGTTTCTTATAATATAGAAAATATCCGGCTATTTCTGGAGGGTGTTTCTGATACCAAAATCTTTGATCCGGCTATTTATTTTCTCTATAGTCTGCCGTCAGTTGTCAGAATCTCTGATGTTGTTATTGTTGGCTCATTATCTTTAGCTCTTTCATTACTTGCAGCTATCTATCCCTCATTTAAAGCGGCAAGGTTAAATCCGATCGAGGCGATGAGATATGAGTGATAAACAAGTAATTTTAGAATTAAAAAATATTAATAAGGATTATCGTCAAGGAAGATCAACGATTGAGGTTCTAAAAAATGTCAATCTTCAAATTATTAAAAATCAGATGGTAGCTATAGTGGGGGCTTCTGGAAGTGGAAAATCTACCTTACTTCATATTGCTGGTCTTTTAGATTCTCCTGATGCCGGATCTGTTTATATTGAAAATATTCCTGCCCACAAATTATGTAATTTAAAATATGCTTCCCAAATTAGACTGGAAAATTTGGGTTTTATATACCAGTACCATCATTTATTAGGTGATTTTACCGCTCAGGAGAATGCTGCAATGCCTTTACTAATTTCTGGAGTTGAAAAAAAACAGGCTCTCGAAAGATCTGAGGATTTATTAAGAAAATTAGGTTTGGGCGGTAGATTATATAATTTTCCAGGAGAATTATCAGGTGGTGAACAGCAACGCGTAGCGATAGCCCGTGCTCTAATTAACAATCCAAAACTTATTTTAGCTGATGAGCCCACCGGTAATCTGGATTCTAATACAGCAGAAGAGGTATTTGAACTTTTCCTAGATAGAGCAGAAAATTCAGGTACAGCTATAATTATGGTTACCCATAATATCTCTTTAGCCAAAAGGATGCACAAAACTTATAAACTCGATTATACATTAGAAATAATGTGAGATATTTTTGGCATATTTATTACGATTACAGAAAAAATAATATAGTTAACAACAAATATCCTTAAGTAATATTAATTGACACTCTTCTTAAAAAGAGGTACACTCACTTTCAAGTTTATTATTATTTACGGTCTAGTTTCGATTTTTAGAAGTTCTATTGATTAAAACTGAATGTAAAATTTTAAACCAGTTTTTAACAATTTAAATCGAAGATTAAACTATGGAAGGCAAAGTTAAGTGGTTCAACCCTACAAAGGGTTATGGTTTTATTGAATCAGCAGAAAACAAAAAGGATGTTTTTGTTCATATATCAGCAGTACAAGATGCTGGACTAAAAACTCTAGATGAAGGTCAAGAAGTAAGATTTGACTTAGAAGAAAAAGGTGGAAAAACTTCAGCTATAAATCTTCGGGTATAAGCAAATTAGAGTTTAAGTACAGCTTTTTACCTTAAGTTAATGCTCGTGAGCCTATAAAACCGGACACAAACACTTTCAAACCCATCTAAATCCTGTCATAAAACAAGTAACATCTATTTGAAATATGGCGCTACTTTCTTGGGTTTTGCTTAAAGGATTTCAAATTAAATCCCAATAGCTGTACAAAAAAAAGATTTTACTACCTTCCTATTTACATTTTAGGTAGTAAAATCCAAATCTTAAAAAAAACTTCTTATAGTTTTTAGGTGCGTAATTTAATACCAGCATTTTGTTGTTAATGTGATCATAAAAATCTAGTCTTAATGATTAGGGATTATGGGATAGGATATGCAATGCAAAAAAGCTGTTTTGTCCTGATGCAGAAAGCATTTTTCAGTATTAAATAATTTATGCTGAATTTTTGACTGCATCTAAAAACCGACTCCTTAAAAACAATCTTAAGAGTCTTGAGAATTTGATTACTTGTTAAATAGGGTTCAATCAATATTTGCGGAGTGATCAAAAATTTTAACATGTAATTTGAGCAAATTTGTATGAATTTTAATGAAATGAACTTACCGACCGAGATATTAGGTAACTTAACACGTATGGGAATTTTGATCCCCACGGAAATACAAAAACAATCTATTCCAAGTGCAATTCAAGGATCAGATATACTAGCTTCTAGTCAAACCGGTTCAGGGAAAACACTTGCTTATTTATTGCCAGCAATCACAAAAATTTTACAAGAAAGGGCAAAAATATTAGTATTAGTACCTACACGTGAATTAGCTGTGCAAGTTTGTGCGGCACTTAACAAAACTGCCGGCAGGATAAAAATTTCAGGTGCTGCCATTATTGGAGGTGAACCTTTTGGTAAACAGGTCTCAAAATTAATGACAAAACCTGATGTGATAGTTGCGACTCCTGGTAGGTTAATTGATCATTTAACTCGCAAAACGGTCAATCTTAATGAGTTTAAGTATTTAGTCCTAGACGAAATGGATAGAATGCTTGATATGGGGATGAAAGAGCAGATTGATCAAATAAATAAATATTTACCGGCGACTCGTCAGGTTCTGATGTTTTCCGCCACTATGCCAAATCATATAGTTGAAGCGTCGCATAAATATTTAAATAACCCCCATAAAATTACTATAGGACAAGCTAATAAAGCTGCTCCTGAAATTGACCAGCAATTTATTGATATCAAAGAAGAACTCAAATATAGCGAACTTGATAATCAACTAAATTCAAAAGATGGAACTATAATAGTTTTTGTTAAAACTAAAAGAGGGGCAGATAAGTTAGCAAGAAATCTAAAAAATAATGGTCATAAAGCTGAAGCTATTCACGGTGATTTAAACCAAGGTAAAAGAACAAAAGTACTTGATGCTTTCCGAAAAGAAAAAACTCGTATTTTAGTAGCTACAGATGTTGCAGCGAGAGGCCTTGATGTTGATCATATAAAATATGTGTTTAATTATGATTTACCATCGTGTCCTGAGGATTACCTGCACCGTATAGGTAGAACAGGTAGAGCTGGAGCTAAAGGTTTTGCAATATCATTTGTCGCTGGAGCAGATATTATTCGTAAAAAAGCTATTGATAGATTAATAAACAAAGGTCAGTCTAGTAGAGAAGTTTTTAAATCTTCTTCAAAAAATGGAGGAAGTAGGAATGAAAAAAGATCATCTGATGCTTTTCAATCAATATCTAATAGAAAACAAGGAAGAAAAAGAAGCAATAAGCCTTTTGATTACAAAGCCGATGCCGGAAGTCCTTTTCCTAGGAAAAGAAAAAAAACAGGTCAAAAAAGAGCTGCTTAAATTATTTTCTTGAACAGTTAAAATAATTATTATACAATTCAGGAAATTAAATAATAATTTTATTTAAAGGTGGGCTTTGCCTGCCTTTTTTGTTGTAAGCATATTGAGTGCAAATGGAAGAAAAAATTAGACCATTAATAGAGTCAGTTATTGATGATCTCGGTCTTGATCTTGTAAAGGTAAGCTTTCAAGGCGGAAGCAGAAAAGTTCTTGAAATTCTCATTGATCGTAAAGACGGTAATAAAGTACAAGTTAAAGATTGCAGAGAAGTCAGTAAAAATGTTTCAGCTATTTTAGATGTTGAAGATATAATTAAAGATAAATATTTTCTTGAAGTGGCATCGGCCGGAGTAGAGCGACCATTAGTTAAACTACAAGATTTTGAAAGGTTTTTAGGGAGAGAAATTAAATTAAAATTAAAAGAACCCCATAATGGCAAAATCGGTTTTAAGGGAAAACTGATAGAAGTCAAAGGAAAGGAAATAACAATAAAATCAAAAAATGTCCAATTGATTTTTGCTTATGATAACATAAAGGGAGCTAATCTGGTTTTAACTGATGAGGAATTTAGGCAATTATTAAAAGGGATAAAATAAATAATTATTAGTTATATTTAGTAAGGAGAATTATCGGAATGAGTAACGTAGGTAATGCAGAAATCCTGCAAATAGTTGAAGCAGTATCCAGAGAACGTGGAATACCAAGAGCAAATTTAATCGATGCTATGGAACAAGCTGTTCAAGTGGCAGGACGTAAAAAGTATGGTCATGAACATAATATCAAGGCCGAAATTAACCACAATACCGGTGAAATTATATTATATCGTGTTCGTAAGGTAGTAGAAAAAGTTGAAAACACATTTACAGAAATTTCCCTTTCTGATGCTATGTCTATCAAGCCTGACATTAAAATTGATGAAGAAGTTTTAGAAAAATTACCTCCAATTGATTTGGGTAGGGTTGCAGCCCAAACAGCGAAACAAGTAATAGTGCAAAAGGTCGGAGAAGCAGAACGTTTACGTCAATACGAAGATTATAAAGATCGTAAAGGTGATATTTTAAACGGGACGGTTAAAAGAATAGAATTTGGCAATATTATTGTTGATGTGGGAAGAGCAGAAGCAATACTTGGAAGAGATCAACAAATAAGGGGAGAAGTCTTTAAAATCAATGATAGGATCAAAGCGTTTGTCCTTGATGTCAGACCCGAAATGAAAGGTCCTCAGATATTCCTGTCAAGAACGAACAATAAATTCCTTGAAAAACTATTTGAAATGGAAGTGCCTGAAATATACGACCATATTATTGAAATAAAAGCTATTGCCAGGGAGCCCGGTTCTAAAGCAAAAATTGCAGTATTTGCTGCTGATGTTAGTGTTGATCCTGTTGGATCTTGTGTTGGGGTAAGGGGAAACAGAGTTCGTGCAATTACTAACGAATTAAACGGAGAGAAAATTGATGTAATACTATGGGATAAAAATATAGCTCAATTTGTAATTAATTCAATGACTCCGGCCCAAATTTCAAAAATTGTTTTCGATGAAGATAAAAGGAAAGTCGAGATAGTAGTGCCGGATGATCAACTCAGTCTTGCTATTGGCAGGCGCGGTCAAAATGTACGACTTGCATCTAAAATTACCGGTTGGGCAATTGATGTGATGACTGAAGAACAAGAATCAAAAAGACGGACCGAAGAATTTACTAATACTACAGAATTGTTTATCAAAGGCCTTGATGTAGAAGAAGTTTTAGCTCAGCTACTATCAGCAGAAGGTTTTACGACTATAGATCAGATTGCCAGTACCGATAATGCAATTCTTGAATCCATACAAGGATTTGATCCAAAATTGGTAAAAGACCTAAAAAATCGTGCTATAAAATATATTGAAAGCCAAAATGAAAAAATTATTACTAATCTCGAGCAGCTTGGAGTCGAGCAAGAATTGGTAGATGCTCTTGACCTTGCTCCTGAATATATATTAAAATTAGCCGAGTATGGAGTAAAAACTATTGAAGATCTTGGAGAGATGTCAGTTGAAGAATTTAGAAATATTGTACCAGAAGATCATATAAATACGAAGGATATAGAGGAATTAATTAGTTTCGCTCAGGCACAAAATAAATAAGCTGTGAAATACTGCTGTGAAGCAAAATTTGGCGCATGGCAAGATAACTAAGTAGTTTATTTTACGCAAAAAATATAAAGCATTTAAATTGTAACATGACAGATAATAAAGATATAGAAGACAAAACAACAAAAAAGCTAACTCTTGGGGGCTCAAAGCTGACTTTAGGGAAAACTGTTCATCCTAGAAATTTGTCTAGAACTATGGGTTCTTCGGGGTCTACTGTCGTGGTAGAAGTTAAACGTGGTAAAGCAGTTGCTTCTGAGGTTAATATTAGGGACGATAGAGAAAATATTCCTACAGATCACTTACAAGTAAGTAGAAGACTATCTGTACTTCAAAAAGCGCGTGAAGAGGATAAACTTGATGATAGCAAAATTAGTACGCTTTCAAAGATTGTTGAAATGAATCAGTCTATGCAAGTCGAAAAAGAACCGGATAATCTATCCGCATCGGAACACATTACATCTTTAGGTCTTGAACCTAATACTAGTAGAGCTGATAAAAATGATTTAGAATTAAAAGCTAATAAGCAAAAGCTTCTTCAAGAAGAGGAAGAGTTCGAAAGGAAAAAATTAGAAGATGCTAAAGCTCTAATAAAACAGAAAGCTATCGAACCTAAAAAAATTAAGAAATCTGATATCTTCAATATGCTAAGTGAAGATTCCGGTGATATTCCAGCTAAAACAAGAAGTTTAGCCTCTATACAACGTGCTAAGGCAAAACAAAGGCGCAAGAGTGATAACTTAGATGGTAAAAAACAGGATAAAGTTTATAGAGAAGTGGTTATACCAGAAGTTATTACTGTATCTGAATTATCCAATAGAATGACGGAAAGGGTCACCGACGTTATACGTGAGTTAATGAAATTAGGTGTCATGGCAACAGCGAATCAGTCAATTGATGCCGATACTGCTGACCTTGTTGTTACTAGTTTTGGTCACTCTGTTAAAAGAGTACAAGAGTCAGACGTAGAAAATATTCTTAATAGTGAAGAAGACAAACCTGAATATCTAAAGCCAAGAGCTCCTATAGTTACAGTAATGGGACACGTCGATCATGGTAAAACATCACTTTTAGACGCTTTAAAATCCACTGATGTAGCAGCGGGTGAAGCAGGCGGCATAACCCAGCACATAGGGGCTTATAGCGTCAAAATGTCTGATAATAGGATGATTACTTTTATTGACACCCCGGGTCATGAAGCTTTTACTGAAATGCGAACAAGAGGAGCAAAAGTTACTGATATTGTAGTGTTAGTAGTTGCAGCGGATGATGGAATTAAAACTCAAACAATTGAGGCAATAAGCCATGCGAAAGCTGCCGGTGTTCCTATAATAGTAGCAATTAATAAGATTGATAAACCAGAAGCAAATATTGAAAAAGTTAAAAATGAGTTACTGCAGCATGAGTTAGTTCCTGAGGATCTTGGTGGTGATGTAGTAGTAGTGCCAGTATCTGCTAAAGAAAAAAAGAACCTTGACAAGCTTGAGGAAGCGATTTTACTAGTTGCAGAAATGGAGGATCTGAAAGCAAATCCTAATACTATAGCTTCTGGTGTAGTAATTGAGTCAAAAATAGATAAAGGGCAAGGGGTAATTGCAAGTATTTTAGTTCAACGTGGTACTTTAAAAAACGGCGATCTGTTAGTGGCGGGAACAACTTACGGTCGTATTAAGAAAATGAATAATGACAAAGGCAGGACTGTTTTAGAGGCTCTTCCCTCCTATGTAGTTGAAATTTTTGGTCTAAATGTTGCTCCTTTAGCTGGAGATTTATTTAATGTCGTTATGACGGAAAAACAGGCTAGAGATATTACAGAATATAGGATGCGAAAGTCAAAAGAAAATAAGGTTACTGCCTCAAAAACTAGTCTAGAAGATTTGTTCCAAAAAGCCTCCGGCGAGGGTAAGATCAAAGAACTGCCAATAATTATTAAAGGTGATGTACATGGTTCAATTGAAGCCATAATTGGCAGCTTAAATAAAATTGTTAGTGACGAAGTAAAATTAAAAATCATTCACCAAGGAGTCGGAGCTATTACTGAGTCTGATGTTACACTTTCTAAAGCAACTGGAGCGATAATTCTTGGGTTTAATGTTAGATCAAATACAGCAGCTAGGGCTGATGCTGAAAAAAACAAAGTTGATATTAGATATTATTCAATAATATATAATTTAATTGATGATATCAAAGCTATCATGAGCGGCATGCTATCGCCTGTAATTCGTGAAATTTATATTGGTTCTGTTGAGATACGTGAAGTGTTTAATGTCTCTAAAGTAGGTAAAGTTGCGGGTAGTTATGTAACTAAAGGTATTATAAAAAGAGGTGCAGGTGTTAGGTTGCTGCGTAATGATATAGTTATCCACGAAGGCAAACTTAAAACCTTGAAGCGTTTTAAAGAAGATGTAAAAGAGGTGCAGGAAGGTTTTGAATGCGGTATCGCCTTTGAAAAATATGATGACATTAAGGTTGGTGATTTGGTAGAGGTATTTGAAATTGTTGAAGAGCAAAAGCAACTTTAAGCTTAAAGATCGGGAAAAATACCAGTCACAACGGCAGCTAAAAGTCTCTCAGTTAATTGGGGCTGCTGTGATTGACTGTCTTATGAAAGGGAAGAGGGTAGATATAAGGCTTATTCCTATGCCTTTGACTATTACCAAGGTTAATATCTCTGCCGATTTAAAAGTTGCTAATTGTTATTTTTTACCCTTTAATACAAACTTATCAAGAGATGAAATTCTAGAAGCGTTAGAAGAATCAAAATATATTATTAGGCAATACGTAACAAAAGAAATAAATTTAAAATATTCTCCTGAAATTAGATTCCACTATGATCAGGCTTTTGAAAATGCTGCTAAAATTGATCTGTTACTTAATAAGTTATAAATATTACATTCTAAAGAGCTTTACGGTACACTTCAATTTTTATTAAGAAAAATAGCCAAGTAGCTTGTGTACTTAATTATATGTGAGAGTCATAGACATGGTTTTAATTTTCTAAGAGCTAATTCTATTTTATAATTTTGTTCCTGAATACGTTCTTTTGATAAATCATATGCGGCTATAACGTCTCCTCAAAGAGGAGTTTTATCCCCTAATTCTCTGCTATATTGGGCAGGAGTTTTGCCCTTTAAGAATCCATGAAGACGCTGATAATTATAAGAAAACTGCCATTCTTTTAGTTGATTTTTTAAAGTTTCAAAATTTGATAAATCTGTATTAGCATAAAATTCCCTAAGATCAGTTTGTTGGGAATGTTCAACAATCATAACATCAATAAAATCAAGAGTGTTAGTAGCGCTGCGGCGCTTATATAACTCCATAACACGCCAACGTGAACAATCATCGACTGCGTTATACTAATATATACCAGAAGCAATTTTGCAAGTGTCAATCTGAACTCTATCACCAGGTATAGGGCGTTGATAGCGTTTGAATTTCTTATCACGTTTTAGTTTTTTGATAGGCTTAACATTAGACCGTTTAAGAGCTTTGTGGATACTGGCAAGACTTAGCCGTGTTCCGTCTTGTTGCATTATAGCGTCTATACTATTTATGCAGCGTAGGACGTGATATACCACAATGTCTGCAAACGTATCCAAAATCTTGTTTTTCTAGGTAAAGTTTGATCCACCCCAAGCGGGCTTTAATTTTTGTATCCATAACATACAGATACTACAATTTAATTGAAAACCATGTCCATGAATCTCACAAATTATATTTTTATCGCTGGCAACTGAAGAGCATTTGCAATGGGCTTTTTATCACCTTGTTTATAATGCTTTGCCTTAGCTTTCTGGGGATTTCTCGATAATAATACAGAGAAAATACTAAATCCCTTAAATTTAATTAATTTTGCGATTAAATAAATTTTGAATGTATTTTTAGGTTTAATTATCTTTTTTATAAAAGCAATATGATTTTCTATAGTAAAATGCCTATATATGTCTTTTTTAGCTTGATTTCTTAACAAGAAGGCAGCTAATTATTTACCTATTACTCGTTAAGTAAAATATTTATATATGCTTTTGATTTTAGATCTTTAAAAAATTTCTCGGCTTTCTTAGACATTTTTTGATTTGATAAAAAGCTTTTGACTTTATTAATTTCATCTCCTGATACAGAAGCTTTTTTTGAGCAAACTAAAACTAATTTAAACTTACCATCTTCTTGATAAATGTTACTGCAGCTGTTTTCGTTTGTGTCAAGGATAACAGATTTTGTTTTATCTCCTAAATCCTTTAATTTACCTTCGATTTTTTTGCCAATTGCAAAATCAGCATATAATTTATTTTCTACTTTGTTGCAATCTGTAAGGCTTTTCTGAAGTTTTTGCATTTTATTTAAGTTTTTGTCATCAGAATTAAGGGAAGCAAATATCCAGGCTGTAATATTAAAATCTTCATATCCGCTATTAATTACAGCGACATCTAATTCTTTTGGACTAACGGAAATTGAGTTAGACAGATTACTAATTATATTATACTTAATTAGCTCACTTTTTATTTGTTTTTTAAAACTATCGGCACTTACACCTAATTCTCTCATGTATTGTAGTAAATGACCTTTAGGCATTTTGTTTCTCTCCTCGATCGTTAATATTGCACTATCAATTTCTGGTTCAGAGATTTTAATACCTGTTTTTTCTGCATGTTGATTTAACAGTTCTTCTTCGATAAGAAGATTCAGGACATTTTTGTTTAACTGCTTGTCGGTATTTATATCAGAATTATCCACTTTATTTAAAGCAATAACCATCTTTTTTCTAGCGGTAAATTCGTACATGGTAATTGGTTTGTCATTTACGATAACCACTATATCTTGCTGTTTTGCAAAAATGTTTACTGAAAAGAAGAAGATAACTATACCAATTAAATATTTCATAAATTAATCTCACATGTTTAAGACTTTTAATCCTATAGCAAAAGTTTTGCTACTATTTTTTTTGACTCCTCTACTTTTGTCATGGGTAAAATTATCATAAAAGCGTCCCGTAATACTAACACAATCCATGACATATGTCACCTGTATACTCCTATTTAACAGCCTGGTTTTTTTTGTTATATCAAGTTGCGCACCAGTATCAACTCTTAATGATTCAAATATTTGGTAACCTACAATCAAGCTAATTTGGCTAACTTTATTCTCAGGAAATATTAAACCCTCATCTGAGTAATATTTTGAAATATTATTCAATTTAGAAAAGGATAAGCTCGTAGTTAGCTTTTTTGAAGTAGTTGTAATACCTACTTCATCTCTTATTGGATTTAATTTTTTATCTTTTCTAAATCTATAATACAACTTCAGATTATTAGCTATATCGATTGATGAGCTTCCCACGTAATCTTTATTACCTTTTGTATTAATATTATTCTGATAAATTAGCTGCCCTAAGAAGAGATCCAAATAATATTGTTCGAAAAGTAAAGAGCCATTGATTCCGTAACTAAACCTTTTACCATAATCGTGGTGATCTATACCGCTAAACTTATTAGAACTAAATAGGTTATATTCTGATAATTCATATTTGCTTACATCAATAAGAGCAAATTTCTCAAAATCCTTATTGTAATTTTTGCCAATAAAAGCAGCTATAATCGGCTCTATTTTGGCTGTTGTAGTTCCAAAGATATTTCGTACTAATGGATAACGCCATTTTGCATGAAACTCAGGAATATTTCTGGTCCATATCTTTTCCTTTTCCGTATTGGATTGAAAATTATTAGAACTATACCAATACAAATCACTTCTATTTGCTAAGGCAAAATTGAATAAATGCCCATTTGAGGTTATTATTTTTTTACTTAATGTTAATTCCAAAGCGTTTCTTGCCAATTGCCTTTCATAATCTTCGTTATAAGCTATAGAATTATTTTTGAGTTGAAAAAGGGTAGTTTCATCGTCATCTACGGCTATTACTTTTTGTACTTTAACCCGTGGAAACACAAGTGGAGCTTTATTCTCTTTATCAATTGCCCTGAAACCTTGAAATGAGTATCCTTCAAGAGAAAGATAATCAGTTTTATCTACCTTATTTGCATAAATTTTTGATTCCAGGTAGCTTGAATAATTTTCAAAATCATTTACAAGATAAGCTTTATCAGAAGCTCTATTTAAGTCAAAACCATAATTAATTTCATCTTTGTAAAAATTACCTTTGGCAAATATGGTATATCTGTGAGGTTTTGAATGCTTTTCTCCTTTATAGTATGGATGATTGGTATAACTACCTTTTACTTCATAACTCCCATCTTTAATAAGATGCCTAAGTTCTCCATGAAAAATCGTATGGCTTTTTGACATGTGGGGGCTTAATGTAAAGTCCAGATTTGGTTTAGCCCTAAAATATATTGGTAAAACAAATTTACTTCGTGTGATTTCAGGCACTAGGATTCCTGATTTAGCATCAGCTGCCGGTGTTGGATGAAAAAAATAGGGAAAATAGGCTACCGGAAGGCCAAAAACCTCAAAAAACATATTTTTATATGTTATTCTTTGTTTTTCATAATCTATATCCGTATCTTTTGCTCTCATTTGCCAAATAGGTTTATTTGCGCAATAAATTTTACAGGGACTAAAAATTGCTTTATATAAGCCAAATTTATTTGTATCATTTCTACTACCATATGCGGCCATAATCAGGGAATCATCTGGCAGTTTCAAAAGGAATTCATCGATAAGAGCCTTTTTGAGTTTGTCTTTTAAAACTGCTCTTTGTCCGGTAGCAATTCTTCCTTGCTCATCTTTAATTCTGATATTGCCTTCGGCAAATAGTACATCTTTCTTAATATCATAATATAGACTATCGGCTCTTAGTATATATGATCCCATAACAACAAAAACGTTACCGTTTGCTGCTAACGTGTCCGAATTATCGTCATATTTTATAAGATCGGCTTTTAATGTGATTAAATCGTTTTCTTTTACTGTGGAATCTAGCGCATAACTATTTTGTACGGTACAAAAAATGCTTAGAGCTAATAAAAAATTGCAAAAAACCTGCATTTAAATTAATTTAAAACTAATTATAATTAAAAAAGCCTATTATAGATGCTGATTTAATATTAGTAAATGCTAGTAATAAATATTATGCTTAATCGTAATGATTTTAATATTGATCGCCCTGCCGGCAAAAATGAATTTTCAGTAACTGAAATATCAAATAAAATTAAATGGTTACTTGAGAATAATTTTTCTGTTATCAGGATCAGAGGAGAAATTTCCGGTCTTAAAGTTGCTGCCTCAGGCCATGGATACTTTAATTTAAAGGATACAAATGCCGTCATAGCTGCAACTTGCTGGAAGCATTGTCTTTCTAGAGTTAATTTTTCCCTTGCGGAAGGACTAGAAGTTATTGTTACTGGAAAAATTACTGCTTATGCCGGCCAATCAAAATATCAAATTTCAGTAGAAATGATTGAGCCAGCAGGGGTTGGTGCTTTTATAAAGATTTTGAACGAGAGAAGAGAAAAATTAGAAAAAGAAGGGTTATTTAAATTAGAGTATAAAAAAAAGATCCCTTATTTACCAAAAAAAATAGGAATTATAACATCATTAACCGGCGCAGTTATAAAAGATATTATTCATAGAATTACTGACAGATTTCCGGTCAATTTATGTATTTGGCCAGTGACGGTTCAAGGAGAAACAGCTGCTAGCGAAATTACTATTGCTATAAATGGCTTTAATTTATTAGATGAGGGGCTAAAACCAGATGTGATAATTGTAGCAAGGGGAGGAGGATCAATAGAAGATTTATGGCCATTTAATGAAGAGGAAGTAGTGCGAGCAGCTTTTGATTCAGCTATTCCAATAATATCGGCTGTAGGACATGAAACGGATTATACACTTATTGACCTTGTTGCTGACTTAAGAGCTCCTACTCCTACTGCTGCCGCTGAATTTGCTGTTCCGGTTGGAGAGAATTTAAAGTACACATTAAATTCTCTATACAATAATATAGAAAGGCGAATTTCTATATTATTAAAACATAAAGCTCACATTTTGAGCAATTATAATCGGTTATTACAATACCCAATAAACTATTTAAATTATAATATACAGAAACTGGATGATTTAGGTTTCAGACTCACTGGCTCCCTACCGAGCTTGCTAAAGCAAAAAAATCTTGCCCTTCAATATTTTCCTTATTCTCGTTTTAAACCGACAAAGATAATACATTATAAGTACTTGCAATTAAATCATTTACAAAATAATCTGTTAGTCAAAAAAACTACCTTGTTAAATCGATTTGAGCATAAACTATCAATCAACAGCTCTATTCTAGCTAGCTTGGATTATAATAAAGTACTAGCTAGAGGTTATGCTATGTTAAAAGATCCCACTGATAATTATATTTCAACGGTATCAAAAGTTCAGTCTTCTAAATATATAACAGCTCACCTTAAAGACGGTCAAATCAAGCTTTCTAGCTTTAATAACTTAAAAGATGCTTAACTTTTTCTTATGGGCTAAACCATAAGTCTTGTATTATATCAAAATATATTTCCTTGACTGGAATTACCTATTGATGTTTATTACCTGATTTTCTATGGGGTAATAATAGAATTTGGGATATCCATTCTGCTAGCTAATTCCTTGTAACTGAGCCAGCGATGCTCTTTTTCTAAAATTTCAAAACGCAAGTTTTCTAGTTGTTCATCGACAGTAGAGGTAGTCATTAAAGATACAGCGATATAGTGAAATCCTTCAAACTTTATTTTTAGCTTTATACAAAGTTTTTCCAATGATTCCAGGTTATTTAACTGATCATCGATAAATACTATTCTTTTAGGATAGTAATTTTTTTTGTGTAAAATATGCTCCAAGACTTTAGCTTTATCTACTTCTGCTGTTAAAATAATTCCGGCCTTTAGCATTGGAGTACCGTGCATACTTTTTAATTCATTTATGGGTAATTCTCCATGAAGCGGTGTTAAATTAGTAAAGTCAATTCCTACACTCTGTAATTCTTTTATCCGCAAATCTTCCATTTTTTTTATAATGCCAAATTTACCAGTTGCAAGAGAGGTTAAAGCAACTGTTGGGATATTTTTATTTTTTAACTCAGATAGTACAGTCATGATATTAGGATCTACTAGACGCCATTTGGCTGACGATACTGCGATACTGCGTAAAAACTTGAACTCTTCTTCTGAAGATCTTAGCTTTAGGTCCTGCCATAATTGCTTGCGGTAAGGGTTTCTGTTAAGGCTATATTCATATGTAGGCATGATCAGCACGTGATCTACATCAAAAATTACGAGAGTATCTGAATCCATATTCTTAATATTAGATTCAATAAGTTGGAAATCGGTAATTTGGGTTATCTGAGCATATGCTGTCATGTTTATTGCTACCAAAATATATAAAGTAATCAGCCAAAAAATATTTTTCATAGAAACTATTTTTAGAATAATTTACGAATATTATTTAAAATAATAGTTTAATTTTAAACATAAATTAGTAATACTAAAAGAATAAGCAGAAATCAAAATAAATATTCCAGATGTACAATACTCAGACAGCGCATTCACTAACTTCACAGCAAAAAGAAGCAATTGGATTATTATCTATGGGGACTTTTCTTGAATATTTGTGCGTCCAGTTAAGGCGCTTATGTTGAGTGAGAGATAAACTCACCACGGTAAAAGTTAGAGCCGTGTAACTAGGATAGCAATATAATGCGAAATCATTATATTGAAGCCTATCGACAAACCAATTTAAAGAATTGGTGTGACTGTTCAGGTCGTAATGCAAATGAACACATTGGTAGCCTCGTAAAAGAATTAAGTCTGAAGGTTGAGCCTCTAAGTATTAGGTGAAAACAGTAAAACAAAATGAAATCTAACTGACACGTTTTGTTTCTTCAGCGGGGTAATAGTGACGACATGAACAGATAGGACATAGGTAGCAACTGGAGAGGCCCTCCTCATCCCTAGAGAAATACTAGGAGCAAGATCTTTTCTATAACGAGATATATCTCGGAAAAGAAGAGAAGATGAGAGGGAGTCGGATAGGGGCATAGTAGTGATGAAGCAAGGTAATGCTTGTGGAGCGAAGGCCTCTTACTTAGAAAACATCTTCTAACAAAACGAGAGGTAAAGGAGAATGATAAAAACTCCAATTTTATTACAAGATCTGAGGAAGAAGATATACATTCAAGCGAAGTCTGAAAAGACTTGGCGATTCTGGGGCATTTATGTACATATGTGTAAAATTGAAACCTTAAGAGAATCGTATCGTCTGGCACGAAAGAACAATGGAGCGCCAGGCATTGACAAGATGACCTTTGAGGATATAGAAAGAAACGGTGTTGAATCGTTTCTTCACCAGATACACAATGAACTTAAATCAGAGACTTACTACCCTTTACGAAACCGTCTAAAAGAAATACCAAAAGCAAGCGGAAAAGGTATGCGCAAGCTTTTAATTCCTTCCATACGGGATCGTGTGGTTCAGGGTGCTTTAAAACTCATTCTTGAACCTATTTTTGAAGCAGACTTTCAACAAGGATCTTATGGATACCGACCTAGTAAAAATGCACAAGAAGCAGTGCAAAGAATAGCAGATGATCTCGTTAAGAAGAAAGGAAACGTCATTGATGCCGATCTTAAGGATTATTATGGCAGCATCAGACATGATATTCTTCTTACCAAATTAGCTAAAAGAGTTAAAGATTCATCTGTTATGAGGCTTCTGAAGCTAATAATTAAGGCGGGAGGTAAAAGTGGAATTTGTCAAGGAGGCCCTTTATCACCTCTGTTAAGCAACATCTATCTGACTTCAGTGGATGAGATGCTTGAAAGAGCAAAAGAGGCTACAAAGATTGTAATTCAAGGCAAAAGCTACACTAATCTAGAATATTATAGATGGGCCGATGACATTGTGATTTTAGTTGATAGTTATCAAAAATGGGAATGGCTCTTTAAAGCTGCTTATAAAAGGCTTCGAGAAGAACTTAGTAAGATTGGAGTTACGCTGAACACTGATAAAACTAGACTTGTATATGCAGAAAAAGGTAACACTTTCTCTTTCCTTGGTTTCCGCTTCAAACGAATACGGACAAGGCAAGGAAAAGAAGGAGTACTGCGCCTCCCTAAAATAGAAAGTCGTACAAAACTGTTGAGAAAGCTCAAAGAAGTATTCCGACAACATCGATCACATCATGTAAGACAAGTTATCGATGAGATCAACCCAATTCTAAGAGGTTGGGTATCCTATTTTAGGATCGGGAACTCAAGTGAATGCTTTGCATTTATCAAAGACTGGGTAGAAAAGAAGCTGAGAAGACATCTTATGTATGCCCAAAAGCGTCAAGGATTTGGATGGAAGAGATGGAGTAAAGAGACACTTTATAAAACCTTAGGGTTATATAATGGATACCACCTCTTGAAAGTAACTCCTGTTCAATTAGGTCTCATAAACTTGGATACGAAATTCTAAGGGAAAGCCCGTTGCGGGAAAACCGCACGGCGGGTTTGACGTGGCGGGGGCAGGAAACGTGGCTCTTGAGTTTGAGTATGCGCGCCTGACCTCGACCCTACTGATTTACTGCTGTATGTTCACATGGCAGTTCTTCTTAACGAGCTTTTCTTCCCTAAGGCTGACCCTTTTACTGCAAGCCTACATTCTGCTTTTGCGTTTTGCTCTACTTACGTTTTAAGGCCTTTTGGAGCATTACTTTTTGGTTATATCGGTGATAATATAGGACGTAAGGCTACTGTTATCATAACCACAATGATGATGTCTTTATCATGTATATTAATGGCAAGTCTACCGACCTATTCGCAAATAGGCATTACCGCTGCCTGGGTAGTGACTATATGCAGAATGGTACAAGGTTTATCTGCCATGGGAGAAGTAACAGGAGCAAATATATATATTACTGAGATCACTAAGCCGCCAATACAATACCCAGCCGTAACAATTACCTCAATTTGTAGTGCTTTAGGAGGAGTATTTGCTCTAGCGGTCGCTACGTTTGTTACATCTTTTAATTTTAATTGGCGTATTGCTTTTTGGATTGGTGCCTTAGTAGCAATTGTGGGAGCAGTTGCAAGAACGAGGCTCAGGGAAACGCCTGATTTTGCAGATGCAAAACGTAGGGTAAAAAAGGCTTTAGCACAAATTAAACGAGATCCGAAAATTTTAAAGGAAAATGTTATATGGGTTGAAAAGGTAAATAAGAAAACAGCTCTCTCGTTATTTTTTATAGAATGCTCATGGCCGGTATGCTTTTACCTGGCGTATATGTATTGCGGAAATATTCTTAAAAATTTATTTCACTTTACCCCAGAACAAGTAATTCACCAAAATTTTATTGTATCGCTAATCCAGCTGTTTGCTTGGGTAATACTATCATATTTAAGTTATAAAATATATCCTTTAAAAATTGTAAGAGTCAGGTTAGTAATATTTACAATATTTATCCTATTCTGCCCATATTTTCTTGATAACATCCAATCTTCTTTCCAAATGTTGCTGATTCAGTCAGTTATCGCTGTGTTTGGATATATGGGAACGCCTGCTATGCCAATTTTTTACAAGCGTTTTCCAGTTTTTAAACGCTTTACTTATACAACATTTGCATATGCCTTATCACGTGCCTTTATATATATAGTTACTTCGTTTGGACTGGTCTATTGTTCAGAATATTTAGGTAATTGGGGGATTTTAGTTATTGTAATACCGACAGCAATTTTGTTTATTTACGGTTTAAATCATTTTGAGGAATTAGAGAAAGAAGATTTTGATCGTCTCCAGAAGGGTGGAGATGAGCTTCGTCAAGCGAGTTAGAGGTTATATATTTAGAACATAACTGAATGATTTCTTTTTCCGCATTGCTAATATTAAGGTATACCGCGAGGACTAAAAAAGTACTTATAGTTTCTTCTAATATTTTATGGATCTTCTCTGGAGATTTAACACTGATAGTCTGTATATTGTGCAATCTATCAAATAGTTTAACTAAAAGAAGGTCATATTTCTTTTGTAACCACAAAGATTTGACCATCTCTGCTGAGCTAATTTTATTACCGCCCTCTTTAAT
Source organism: Candidatus Megaera endosymbiont of Mesostigma viride (assembly GCA_020410825.1). Taxonomy (GTDB): domain Bacteria; phylum Pseudomonadota; class Alphaproteobacteria; order Rickettsiales; family Rickettsiaceae; genus Megaera; species Megaera polyxenophila. Next base: position 857,778 of record CP084576.1, on the reverse strand, counting down.
TCGGCTAAGGTCAACGACTTGGTTTGCTACTAATGGACTAAATTCAGTCTGAATCACCTCAAAGGTAAGATCAGTATCTTCTATGGTATCATGTAATATACTTGTTACAAGTATATCTGTTCTAAATAAATAATCAGAAACCATGGAGGCTACTTCAAGTGGATGGGAGTAATATGGTTCTCCTGTCTCACGCTTCTGTGCCCCATGATATTTTTTAGCGTAATAGATTGCCTTTTTAACCTCTAATACGTTAATTTTCTTTTTGGCTTTTTCGTTTAACGCAACAAGTTTTGTAATTAACCTATCAGAATAGGGGCAATTTTCGTAACTTGTAACCCAGGAATTATTTTTTTCTATTGAGCTTACCTTTATCTGTTTATCTTTATACTACTACAAATAATATGTTCGGTACATACAGTGAATTTTTTAACTACCAAGATATGTTTAATTTGGTGAAATTTTACCATTAGAGAAATAAAGTCAATGACATAAGCTTTTATTATAATCTATTGCTTCTGACTTAATCCCTACACAATCAAGTATCGAATGAAATATGCTGCTTTGATCTACCTTAATTCCGGTTTTTTTACTAGCATTAAGAAATTTATCGAGATTGGTTTTTTTAGCTAAAAACTTTTTAGATGCCCAAATTATCAAAGGTATATGTTTTTGCTCTATCGGAGCTAATTCGAAAGGATATGAATGAGCATATATTCCGTTTTCTCCTAAAGATTCGCCGTGGTCAGAAATATATATAAGAATTGAATTAGTTTCTCCCAATATTTCGATCAATTCTGATAAAAAATAATCAGTGTAAACTATTGTGTTATCATAAGAATTACCTAATTTTTCTGCATCTAAACACTCATTTGTGGAATAGTAGAGTTCGTTATTTATACATGTAGGATTAAAAACCTTAAATTCATTTGGGTATCTTAGATCATATAATCTATGACTACCTATTGTATGAAGAACGACCATATTAGATTTATTTTTATTTTTTACTAATATATCCTGAACGAAAGGTATCAAGTCGGTATCGTAATTGTTACCAGTATTGGAAATTCTTATATCATCACTGAATAGGTTTTCAGAAGCTTCTGCGGCAATTAAATTAATTAATTTATATCTGGTGCCTTGATTAGAAAACCAATAAGTTTTAAATTTGAGCTGATCAAATACCTTAATAAAGGAAGATAAATGATAATATCCTTCTTTTTTCATTATGCTTTGTATTCCTAAAGGAGTATTGGTAGCTAATGAATACGCTTCCTTGTAAGTAATGAGATTTTGCAGATGAGCCAAATTTGGCGTCGTATTTCGTTGATAACCATTGATCCCCCACCTATCTGCTCTGGCGGATTCCCCGATAACTAAGATAACATTTAAATTTTCCTGATCAGTAGGATCAATCTCAAAGGTAAAAACCTTAGTTATATTTTCAGCAGAATTAGTGGTTTTGTAGAGTGAGAGGTAATTTTTTAGACTTATAATGTAATTAAAAGGCATGAATGAGCATAAAGCATTACTTAAGTAACGGAACGTATGGATATTAGCTGGTAAGATACATATATTAGAGACTAAGCCGGTTATTAGAAATGTTCCTATTATAAGGATATCTTTGGCTTTTTTGCGCAGCAGACTAGTATATTTTGTTGTTAGCCAAAATAAAATGCAGGGTAGAATCCCAGTTAGCATAAACCATATAAGAAAAGAGAGGTTGAACAATTCAGAAGCTTCTCTTGCATCTGTGTGTATAACACTTTGAATTAAAGTGCTGGAAATGACGATTTTATAATAAAATTTAAAGTAATTAATTATACTGGCTATTAGCAAATAAAGGTAAACCAAGCATGAAAAAAATATAGCGGGAATAACTAAACTTATTAATGAGATAAGCAAAAACGAACATAACAGGAATATAGTTACACTTGCGAATTCTTGAAACGTACTCAGGAAATAGGTTTCTTTTAAAAATAAGTAATTAGCTGCAAGGAAAAATAGACTGGGAACGATTTTGATCATTTAAATTAACGCCAAATTCTGTATTTAATTAACTGATTTTTTGTCCAACAAAGTAGCATTTATATCCTAAATTATGTAGAGTTTTTTTATCGAGAATATTTCTAAGATCAATAATATTGGGGCTATTTAATTTTGGCAGGAGTTTTGCATAATCACTTTCTACAAACTCTGGCCATTCAGTGGCTATAATTATAGCATCTGCACCACTTGCGGCCTCAAAAACAGAAGGGCAACAAACCAGCCTATTACCGAAATATTTGTAGGCATTAGGCATACCTTGAGGGTCATAAGCTTTTACTTCGACGCCGTTTTCCCAGAGTAAGTTTATCAATTCGATTGCAGGGCTACTTCTTAAATCGTCAGTGCCTGCTTTATAAGTTAACCCTAGAACCGTAATTTTTTTTCCGCAAATATTGCCGCCAAGAAACTTTTTTATTTTTTCAACTATTAACCTTACTCTATTGCTATTGGCTTTAATAACAGCATCTAGAACAAGAAAATCTGATTTGATTTGAGTAGTTAAATATTGAAGAGCCAAAATGTCTTTTGGGAAACAGGATCCTCCAAAGCCAGGACCAGCTTTTAAGAAATCAGAACCTATTCTTTTATCAAGGCCCATACCAGTAGAAACTTTATTTATATCTGCACCAATAACCTCGCATAAATCGGCCATCTCATTAATAAATGCAATTTTACAGGTTAAAAAACTATTTGAGGCATATTTGATTAATTCGGAAGTTACCAGATCAGTTTCCAGAATTGGTGTTCCTTGGTTACCGAGCGGTTTATATATCTGCTTCATAATTTCCAGAGCGGGATCAGATTCGTAGCCTATAATAATTCTGTCCGGATATAAAAAATCATGTACAGCTGAGCCTTCTCTCAAAAATTCAGGATTAGAAATTATAGGATTATTAAAACCATTTTGTTCCAATAAGTCTTTAGCTTTTTTGCAAGTTCCTGGAGGTACTGTAGATTTAATAACGAATACACAATCTGGATTTGCATATTCAGCCGCAGCCAGGACTGCTTTAAAAATATATTGTAAATCTGCGTTTCCGTCATTTCCTTGAGGTGTGCCTACGGCAATAAATATTGCTTCTGATTCATATATTGTGTTATCGTAACCACATACAAAATTTAGCCTATCTGTATTGCCATATTTAATTAAATATTCTTCTAATCCATCTTCAAAAATTGGGACTTCTAAATTTTTTAACTTATTAATTTTTACTTCGTCAATATCAAGGCAGGTAACAGAATGACCTAAATGGCTCATCATTATGCTAGATACTAGCCCCACGTAGCCACTACCAATAAATGTAATTTTCATCGACTCTCTACAGATTATTTAGCCACATTTATAAATTAAGGCTCAGATTACTCTAAAATTAACAAAAGTAAAATAAAAACTGCACTAATAAGTGTGATGGCTTGTAAGATCAAGGCTGTTATACTATTGTGATAACTGAACTTATTTCCGATTAAGCTAATGAAAGCTCTACGTATACTCGTTATTTTAAGCATAATTTTTATTGCGCTAGTGGTTTTGGCTATTTACGGATTAAGAGCAGGAAAATTAAATACTCCTATTAATTATGCGTTGCAATATTATTTTCAGTTAAAGAAAATTGATCCTCAAATCGGTTATTTAGCTCTGGAAGGGAATCAGGCCCGGATAGATTCGATTGTAATATCAAGAAAAGGTATCGAATTTACATTAAATAATATCGTGATTAATTATAATTTTGATCTAAATTATAAAAAATCCCGATTTTCGGCAGTTGTGCAGATAGATAAGATAAAAGCTAGTACTCCTGATAACCAACAATTGGCGACTGGGAGGATAGACATTGCTTATGAAAGCTTTTTTATTAAAAATGACTCCAAGGTTTTGTTGGATATAGACGATATCTTTTACAAGCAAGCACCTAGTAACGCCGATAAGCCAATCGAACTCCAGAATGGAAAAGCTCAAATAGAATACTCTTTTGCAGATAAACAATCTAAATATGATATCAAGGTAAATTTTAAGGATGGTGTAACCTTTGATCTACATGGTAAACTTGGTAATAATATTATTTTTACAGGAGAAGTAAAAAATTTACCCGTAACTATTTATAAGCCTATTTACTACTTATCCCAGAAGAACGATTTATTGATTTTCTTGAAGGAATTTATTAAAGAAGGAATTCTCGAATCTGGAGAATTTAGTGTTAATGTATCAGAAGAAGACATTAAAAATAACAATTATAACGGCGAAAATATAAAGGGTTTTGTTAAAGTAAGAGATCTAAAGTTTGTTTACAATAATGAATTACCTCCTTTAACTAATATGCAAATCGATGTTTTGCAAAAAGGAATGGTTACGGAATTTGTTATCAATAAAGCAAACTCGACGGATATTGAAATTACTAATGGCTTAATACATATGGTTTGGCAAGGCCAGGAACATACTAAATTATTAATTACCGCAAAAGCTCAAGGTCCTACTAGCGCTCTAACGGATTTTATTACATTTAACATTCATAAAATGTTGAAGCAGGCTTCTATTGATTTAAGAAAATTTTCTGGAAAAGCAGATATTGATATAAAAATAGAAATCCCTATAAAACCGGGTACTAAAGATACTTATGACATAACTGCAAAAATGCCAAATACAGGATTGTCTATCTTTAATAATAAAATTACCCTTAATAAAGGAAATATTTTCGGTAAATATAGTGGTGATAGACTCAAAATAACAGGAGCGGGTAAAATCAACGGCTTTGATTCTGAAATAGAGTTTACTCAAAATTTTGAGGATCAGACAGAATTTCATCATAAATTAAATATAATAACTGCTCTGCAATTTAGTAAATCTAGTAAAAAACTTCAAAAAATTGGTTTTATAAAATTACTTGGCGGTAATTCAAAATTAAATTTTGAATATATTAATATAAATGATGAGGGGAGAATTACCGTAAATTCTGATTTAAAGAACTTAGACCTATATTTTGATAAATTAGGGATTCATAAAAAACAAGGAGAGAAATCAAATTTTATTTTAAATGGAATTTTAGAGAACCCTATAAAAGGAAAAATTAATTTTAAGGTTGCTGGAGATAATAATCTTAATATCAGCGGTTTGATAGATATTGATGAGACTACTACTAAAATGATGTTGGATAAAATTAATCATCGGCAAACCGAACTTTCTTCAAGCATATTAATTAATAAAGATAATTTTGATATAATTATTAAAGGTAAAACCCTTGATTTATCAAGAGCCGATATGTTCCAATTTCTTGAAAAAGAAAGGGATGCAGGTACTACTAAAATGCACCTTGCTGTAGATAAAGTAAAGTTAAAAAACGATATTTTGCTTAATGATTTAAAACTAAACTTTAAATGCACTTACATAAAATGTTACGAGGGGCAAATTGACGCAAAAATTGGTTCTAAAAAAGTTGAAATGAAACTTACCGAAGAAAGAAATTCTGAAAAATGGTTAGTAAAATCGGATAATGCCGGGGCTTTACTTAAAGGTATTGGAGCATATGAAGATATGAGAGCAGGAAGTATGCTATTAGTTTTAACAGCTAGTAGGAAAGAAATAATTGCTGGGGAAGTAATTCCTATTGTAGATGGTAAATTTGAGTTCGAGCGTTTTGTTCTATATAATGCTCCTTCTCTTACCAAGCTTGTATCTGTTGTTTCTGTTCCTGGGTTTGTTAACATGATTAGCGGTAACAAGGATATAATATTTTCCAATATGAAAGGCAAATTCAACTTCCAAAAAGGAGTTTTACATATATTCCATAGCCAGGCGGTAGGGCCTTTTTTTAGTTTTACTATGCAGGGAGATATAGATACGACTAAGAGGGTTACAGATCTTTCAGGGCAAGTTACGCCTTCTCTTTATGGCTTAAGCTCACTTGTTGGTTATGTGCCGGTTATAGGAAAAATTTTTACTGGCGATAAAAAGCACGGAGGAATTATATCTGCGCCTTATAAAATTAAAGATTCTTATTGATTTTATAAAGTGTAATGAAAAAATATTGCTTGATAATTTTAAAGTTATGTAGAGAGTAACCTCGGAATTAAATAATTATGTAATAACAGACCGTAGTCAGTAAGTTTCAAACTATTGCTTGCTATAGTTATTAACTGTTGTTTGATATATTCATTGACAATATCATGGTTAAGAACATCTATAAATCTTAACTTTGTAAGTTGCATTAGGGATTCTTCTTTTACGCCGATAGATAATCTTGTTCCCATCATTATTAATTCCTCAGCTATTTCAGAGCTTGAAAGCCTTGCATTGTTTTGAATGCCATGACCTTGCAATTCCACGGAATTTAACCATTTATCTGGTTTATGATGCATCATCACCGCTAATACCCCGGACCTATCATGAAGTCTGCTATGTGCTCCAGGTCCTATACCTATATATTCATCATAATTCCAGTAGCATAAGTTATGAATACACTCCTCTCCGCTCTTGGCGTAATTTGATATTTCATAACGATTATAATCACGCTCTTTAAGGTAGGAACTAGTCCACTCATATAAGGTAGCTGCTAAATCATCTGCCGGTAATGAAAGTTTATTATGCCGAAAGAGGTTAAAAAACGGTGTTCCTTTTTCAATGGTTAACTGATAAAGAGAAATATGGTTACCTGCGAGTGTTAAAGCAAATTTTAGCTCTTCCTGCCATTTTTCAAGCGTTTGATCTGGGCGAGCATAAATCAGATCAAATGAGTATCTAGAAAAAATCTTACTTGCCGATTCGATAGCATTAATAGCCTCACTGCTAGAATGTTTTCTTCCTAGCACCAATAAATCTTTTTCATCAAATGTCTGTATGCCAAGAGAAACTCTGTTGATCCCTGCTGATTTAAATTGTTTGAATTTATCTGTTTCAAAAGAGGTAGGATTAGCCTCGAGGGTAATTTCGCATGAATCAGAAATTGTGCCAATGGAAGCTATTTTATCTATTATGCCTTGAACTACAAAAGGTTGCATCAGTGAAGGTGTGCCACCTCCAAAAAATATAGATTTAATTTCTTTGTTTCTTATTTTCCAAGTAAAGTGCTCTAGCTCTTTTTCATAAGCTTTTAACCAACTGTTATGATCTACGTTATTTGCAATATGGGAATTAAAGTCGCAGTAGGGGCAAAGTGACAAACAAAAAGGCCAATGGACATAAATTGAAATAGTGCTCATAACTCAATCATAAAAGGTACGTGGTCGGATGGTCGTATCCAGTCTCTGGCTTCTTTAAGGGTAGTAATACTCTTGAGTTGATGTTTTAAAGGCTGGGTTACCCATATATGATCTAGCCTTCGACCTCGATTAGACTTTCTCCAATCTCTATTTCTGTAGCTCCACCAGCTATATAATTTTTCTTCCATACTAGTAAAAAATCTGGCACTATCGACGAAGTCGAAAGAATGTTGGAGATTTATTAATAATTCTCGCTCAAGTGGTGTATGGCTCACCACATTTTTTAACTGGGTACTGGACCATACATCATTGGCATGCGGAGCAATATTTAAATCACCAGCTAATATTATTTTATCGTTTTTATTCCGGTTGGTTAAGAACCAGTTTTCAATTGATCTAATATATTCTAGTTTATGTTTGAATTTAGGGTTAATCTCAATATCTGGCTCATCGCCGCCGGCTGGTACATAAAAATTGTGAATCTCGATATCTCTTATTTTAGCAGAGATATGCCTTTTATCGTCGTTATAAAAGCTAGAAGCAAAAATGTTATCAATAGGATGTTTAGATAAAATTGCAACCCCGTTATAGGATTTCTCTCCTTTAAAAGCCATGTACTTATAGCCTATCTTCTTAATTTCATCTTGAGGGAATAGCTCATCAGGTGTTTTAGTTTCTTGCAGGCAGATTATATCAGGATTACTGATCTTTGCAAAAGTAGAGAGTAAATCTAGTCTAAGGCGTAGCGAATTGATGTTCCAAGTGGCTATTTTCATATTGTATCCTAACTTTTAAATAAAACAGCTCTTGCCTTTTGTATTTCTAACTCATTATTTTTTTTGCATTCGGGATTTGGAGAGCTAGAGATGAAAATGCAACCTTTATACTCCATTTTCAGATATTCTGCCGTTTGCCAAAAAGGATAATCAAAGCCTTGTGGTAGTAAATTAGAGGCTAAACTGCTAATAATAAATACTTTCTTGCCGTATAATTTACGTCCTAAATCTTTCCTAATATCAAGCAGGTCAGTTAAACGATCCAGAAAAATTTTCATGGTGGCACTCATCGTATACCAATAAACAGGAGTAGCCAGTACAATTAGGTCATGTGTTATTATTTTCTCCATTAATGGTATAAAATCGTCATCCTTATTGTAATGGTCATAATCATAAATAGATATATCAAGAGATTTAAGATCGATAATTGGTATTTTATTATTCCCGATGATTGAATCTATTACTTTTCTTGTTTCGCCAAATGTTCTGGAACTGCCGAGTATAATTATAGGGTTTGTCATGATTTTCGAGGATGAATATTCTGCTATTATGATAATTATTTAAATGAAATAGTATTTACTTAACAAGTGAAGGGAAAATTTTCCTATAAATCCTCGGCAATCCTATTTATGAATTTTTTAGCTATCCTAAGTAATTTTGCTTCCGGAGTCAAATTTTTTGCCGCCCATTTTTTTATCCATGGTTCGGCTAGTTGCCACATATTAATCTCCGGATCTAGGCTTTGTCCTATACCCTCTACGACCACAACCGTTTTCTGGAGGAGTAAAAGTTGAGGCTGTGTTTCCATGCCAAATTCTTCGGTGATTTTGAATAATTGAGCTAAAAGGTTTCCTATCGAAATATTTTTAATCTGTTTACCGATAATCGGTTCGGCTATTGCCCGACACCTTTGAGCAAAAAGCTCTAAATTCGTATTTTTAGGTATATAGCTTATCCTATGATGAACACTTGCGACAAGTTTATAATCTCGTTTCAAAAAAGCATATAATATCTCGGCAATAGCTAGCCTATCATCTTCTGACAAGATACCTATAATACCGAAATCTATAAGTGCTATCTCACCGTTTTTCTTTACAAGAATATTTCCAGGGTGTAAATCAGCGTGGAAAAACCCATCTCTATAGGCCTGGTTGAAAAAGATAACTGCAATTTTAGCGGCAATATCATCAGGATTTAATTTGTTTTTAATTAGTTTTTCCCTGTTATAAATTGATATACCGTTGATCCATTCTAAAGTTATTATTTCCTCTGAAGTTAATTCCCAGTAAATTTTTGGTATACAAATGCTCTTGTCCAGAGCGAAATTATCAGCAAGCCTTGAAGCAGCGGCGGCTTCCATAAGGAGGTTTAGCTCGCAATTCATTGATTCTCGGAAAACTGCTATTACCTCCCGTGGTTTGAGTCGTTGTGAGTTTCTAACAAATCTTGCGGTAAAATCGGCAATAAATTCTAAAAATATAATATCGTTATTATATGTTTTAGTAATATCGGGCCTTAATATTTTGACTGCCACTTTTTCGCCTGTTACTAGTACTGCTTTGTGAACTTGAGCGATAGAAGCTGCAGCAACTGGAATATCATTAAAGCTAGAAAATATTTCAGATATTTTAGTGCCGAAAGTTTCTTCTATCTTGTTTTTTGCAATTTTGGAATCAAAGGGACGGAGCTTATCCTGAAGAGATTTTAAGTGATGTGCTACATCCCGCCCAATTAAGTCCGGTCTGGTTGAAAGAGTTTGGCCGAATTTAATATAAATTGGACCTAGATCCTTGAAGAAATTTGCTAACCTTATTCCAAAGGCTTGTTTTGGTGTTATGAAAAATCTTTTAGGATATATTATCAGGCATACTACTCCTGCTAGGAATCTTATTCTTCGAGGTATTTTTATTTTTTCCGGATAAGTAAGGATTTGATATTTGCTTATCTTATGTAAAAATAAAACGAGGTTAGCGATATTCTTAATGCAATTGATCATATCTTATAGCCATAATGGATAGCAGCAATTCCGAGCGTTAAGTTTTTATAATTTACATCCATAAACCCGGCGTTTTGAATTTTTGTTTTGAAATCTTCCTGGTTAGGAAACATACTTATACTTTCGCTTAAATATTGATACGCTTCCTTGTTATTAACCACGTATTTTCCTATATGGGGAATAACATTAAAGGAATAAAAATCATATAGTGGTTTCATTAATTCATTCTGAACTTGTGAAAATTCCAAGCATAAGAATTTACCAGTAGGTTTTAATACTCTATGTGCTTCCTTTAAAGTATCTTCAATTGATAACATGTTTCTGATGCCAAAAGCTATAGTATAATAATCGAAGCTATTATCGGCAAATGGTAATTTTTCTGCATTACTTACTATCAAGTCGAGACCATGCAAAATATTTTTATTTACGGCTTTATCTTGGCAAACTTTTAGCATTTCGTGGTTAATATCGCAAATAACAATATAAGGATTTTGATTCAGTTCTTTCCCTCTTGCTTTAATTCTAAATGCTATATCACCAGTACCACCTGCAACATCTATTATATTGCTATCTAGATTTGGGATCATTTTGCAAAAAACATCTTTCCAAAGACGATGGATACCAAAACTCATTAGATCATTCATTAAATCGTATTTACCGGCTACGTCAGAAAATACCTCATCTACTAGCAGGCGTTTCTGCTTGGCAGTAACTTTCTGGAAGCCAAAATTTACTGCGTCCTTATTATTAGGAGTTTTTTTGTTCTTGTTCATGATTATTGACCGAATGTAAATTAATAGTATAAGTTATAGCTTATCAATTAATATCAGCATATTAAATAAATGCCGGAATTGCCAGAAATAGAAACATTAAAGCGATCCTTAAAAAATCATATTATGGGTCATAAAATCACCTCTTTTATGCAATTCCGAAAATCATTGAGGTACGAGTTAGATCCGAATTTATCAGCTAAAACCATAAATTCTTTTATTACGAATGTACAAAGAATTGCTAAATATCTAGTCGTAGAGCTTACCAATAATAATTCCATAATATTTCACCTTGGGATGACGGGTAGGTTAACGCTAAGAAAAGGCGATTATAGTTTTCAGAAACATGATCATCTAGCTTTTTTTCTTGATGATGGTAATCTTCTTGTGTTTAATGATGCAAGGCGTTTTGGTATGGTATATGTAGCTGCTACTGATGAGTTAAAATCCGAGAAATATCTAAAAAATATCGGGTTAGAGCCGTTATCGGCAGAATTTAATGCAGAATATTTGGCAAGCTATTTTAAAAATAGAAAAGCTCCAATAAAATCAGTTATTATGGATAATAAAATTCTGGTAGGAGTAGGGAACATCTATGCTTCGGAGAGTCTATTTTTGAGCAGAATAAACCCGTTAAAACCAGCGCAAAATCTAACAAAAAGCGAAATTTTGGAATTAACCCAGTCAATTATTCTGGTTTTAAATCAGGCAATACAAGAAGGTGGCACAACACTGCGGGATTTTGTAAATGGGGATAATAAACCTGGATATTTTAAGCAAAAACTAAATGTTTATGATCGCAAAAATTTGGGCTGCTATTCTTGCACGACGAAAATAGTTCGAATAGTACAAAGTGGAAGAGCAACCTATTTTTGCCCTACTTGCCAGAAGATATAAAACCTCTTTAATAACGAAAAACATTATGAAACTTAAAATAGCAACCTGGAATATAAACTCAATTAATATACGAATAAATGATCTAATTGATTTTATAGGCCAGCATAATCCTGACGTTATATGCCTGCAGGAACTAAAATGTGAAACTAGTAAATTTCCTTATGAGTTACTATCTCACTTGCCTTATAATTTATATATTAATGGTCAGAAATCCTATAATGGGGTAGCTATTCTCTCAAAAATTCCGGCTGATGAAGTTAAAACTGATTTTCCTGGTAATTTACTATCCGATCAGGCAAGATTTATTGAAATCTGCTTTAACAGTTTTATGGGGTTTACTAGGGTAATATCTTTATATGCTCCAAATGGCGGAGGGGAGGTAGGTAGCGATAAATTCCATATAAAGTTAAAGTTTTATGACCAATTTACTAATTATATAAATAATTTGGTATCTTATGATGAAAAATTATTCATTGGAGCAGACTATAATATTGCCCCGTTTGATATTGATGTTTATGACCCGGATAATTTACAGGATACTACCTGCTTTACAATTGTAGAAAAAGCTAGGATGCGGAAGATATTGAATTCCGGTTTTGTCGATAATTTCAGAATTATTCACCCGGAAAAAAAGGAATTTTCCTGGTGGGATTATAGAGCAGGAGCTTTTGAGCAAAATAAGGGAATGCGAATAGATTCCATCTTATCTAGCTCTAACGCCTTACCTTTTCTAAAAGATTGTTTTATAGATTACCAGACAAGAACGCGAAGCAAACCATCGGATCATGCCCCTGTTATAGCTATTTATGAATAAGCAGCTTGTAACTTATATTTTATTTCACAAGTAGCCATTTACTTTCCTCATAATCGAATTTTAGTAAATAGATATTACCATCCCTGCATTTAGCTACGTAACTTTCGGTTTCGCTGGTGTATTTAGGCCCTTCCGTGATTTTATCACAAACAGCTCCTTTGTTTTTGAGGAATTGCATAAAACCTAGTTTCTCCAGCTGGTAAACGTAATTATTAGTATAAAAATGATGCTTTAGTAGCTCTGGTTTGATCTTTTTGTTGTTAAGTTTAAGTAGGCATTTGCTTTTTTCCTGGGAAGATAAAGCATAGCATTGCAGGTAATCAAGGCGGGTTTGGGTATCTGTAAATTCAGCATCAATAAGGGCTTGTTCTTTTTCTTCCTCCCATTTTACTATTTCATCTTTTCCGCAGGAAGATAGAATACCGGAAGAAAGGATTACTGATAGGGCTGTGATCTGGATTTTTTTCATAATGATAACTCCTTTAAACTTAAAAAATGAAATTAAGTTCGACCACCAAAAGAACTTGGTTATTGGTGATCGGGGAGCTGAAAAAACCGTACAAACGAGCAGCTATAATGGTCTTTAAGTTTTGGGAAAACCAAACTCTGGACATAACCATTATCACCCCGATCTTAAATAAGGAAACGAGGATTAGTTGTTAACGGTGCAGTTAAGGCTACACCGCGTTTGCAAGAGGTTTTCAGACCCCGGAAAGGTTTTACCCGTTCCGGCAGCGATTCTAACCAAATTTATTTTAGTGGTCAATTCTTAAAATAAACTAAAAATTGTAATTAAGTTCGACCACCAAAAAACTTGGTTATTGGTGATCGGGGGAGTTAGCAAACTGTCAAACGAGCAGCTATAATGGTCTTTAAGTTTTGGGAAAACCAAACTCTGGACATAACCATTATCTCCCCGATCTTAAATAAGGAAACCGAGGATAATTGTTAACGGTGCAGCCAAAACTACACCGCGTTTGAAAAAGGTTGCTACACCCCGGAAAGGTTTTACCCGTTCCGGCAGCGATTCTAACCGAATTTATAATAAGGGTCAATTTAAATACCTAAGGTTATTATTATAATTCTTGCTTATCTATTGTTTAAAACTTGAAGTATTCGAATATCAAAATTTAAAACCTCTTAAATAACCCTTGAATCTATTTTTTTCTTAAGAACGCTGGAATATCCTGAATATCGGAACTGTTCCTAGATATGCTTGGTAACGAGTGCTCTTTTTTATCGTCAGGACTTGTATGTACTCTTGGTGATTTTGCTTCATCATTTGATTCAGCGCTTTTTAAAGAGTTCCACATACGTTTTAGCAGGGATGGCTTATGGGTGACAATAACCTGTTCTTTATAAGAAGGCGAAACAGTAACTGTTTGTTGTTCTTTCGGAGCTTCCTGCTCGGATTCGAGGTCTATTTGAGCTGATAGTTTTGCTATTTTTTCCTGTAAATCAGCTTCTTGGCTATTAAACTCAATATGACTTTCGTTCTCATTTTTGCTTTCATATTCCGGTATTTCTTCTACCTCGGTAGAGAATTCTTGGTGATATAAACTGTTTTCTATTTCTTCAATATGTTTGGTTTCTGGAGTTAATTCTTGCCTTGCGTTGCGCATGGTATTAATTGATTCTGAATCTATACCTGTAGCAACTACTGATACCCTTATGATACCTTGTAAATCAGGGTTAAAAGTAGAACCGAAAATGATATTTGCATCGCTATCTCCGACTTCTTCTCTTATTCTGTTTGCAGCACTATCAACTTCATACAAGGTCATGTCTTTACCACCGGTAATATTTATCAGGACTCCTTTAGCCCCGGACATTGAAGTGTGATCAAGTAACGGGTTGGCAATAGCAGCTTCGGCAGCCTTTATAGCTCTCTCTTCTCCGGAAGCTTCCCCAGTTCCCATCATCGCTTTGCCCATTTCGCTCATCACGGTTTTGATATCGGCAAAATCCAGATTAATAAGTCCTGGCATGATTATCAGATCTGTCACACTTCTAACCCCTGAATGCAGCACTTCGTCAGCCATTTTGAAAGCATCGGCAAAAGTAGTGTCCTCATTAGCAATACGGAATAAATTCTGATTTGGTATGACAATTAAAGTATCAACATACTGTTGTAGTTCTTTCAAGCCGTTTTCGGCAGCTTTCATTCTCCTTCCACCTTCAAATAGGAACGGTTTAGTTACTACGCCGACCGTTAGGATTCCAAGTTCTTTTGCCATCCTTGCTATTTCCGGTGAGGCTCCAGTACCTGTCCCGCCTCCCATACCTGCGGTAATAAAGACCATATTACTACCTTCTAAATAGGCTCTTATTTCATTTTCAGATTCAATAGCAGATTGTTTTCCTATATCAGGAGATGCTCCGGCTCCAAGGCCTTTAGTAGCAGAAGCTCCCAGCTGGATTTTATTAACACATTCGGAATGGCTTAATGCTTGTGCATCTGTGTTGGCGACTACAAAATTAGCTCCCTGCAGATTAGCCCTAATCATGTTATTAACGGCATTCCCGCCTGCGCCTCCCACGCCAAGGACTGTAATAATCGGTTTTAAAATAACATTTTCAGGTGCTTTGAATTCTAAAGCCATATATTGAACCTAACTTCTTAATTTATTAATATAAAAAACAATAACTCATCTATCTGGTGACTACCCCTCTTCCAAAGCAAATATCTATATTAAGAGCCAGTTTAAGCCTTTGTAAAAAGTTATTCCGGCAAAGTTTAAAATTGGGATTTGGCATTAACTAATTTAGTATAACGTATAATATATGAGATTTCTGGGGGCATCAATGCTAAATAGCATTTTTATAAATAATTTTTATAGATAATTTTAAATTATTAATTATTTTAAACTAGCAATATTGTAAAGTTATTTTTTTTAAAAACTAGACAAATAAAGGCTTTCTCGCTACCATCTAACCTAAGTGACTATGGATTAAATCTGTATGAAAAGTTTTTTTATCTTTAATCGAAAATTTGAAACAGTACCTTTTTTGGTTGTGTTCTTATCTATATTAGCGTTAATCGGCCTTGGGAATTGGCAGTTAAAACGGCTTAAAGAAAAAGAAAATTTTATCGCAAAAATTGAGCTTAATATAAAAAATTCTCCCGTTGGAATGGTTGATCTTAAGACTGCGCCAGAACTTTATGCTAAAATAAAAGTACAAGGCCATTTCTTAGATGATGAAAATATATTTTTATATGGTAGAAGGTCAGCCTATCCGGAAAAAGATGGTTATTATCTTTTATCACCGTTTAAGGATAAGCTAGGGAATGTTTATTTAGTCTCGAGAGCTTGGATACCCCAAAGTGTTAAAGGGAGTATTAGCTCTTTTAAATCAAAGAGTGAAGAAACCATTACTGCTTTCGTGATGCCTGGAGAAGAAAAGAGAATTTTTATACCGGATAATGATGAAAAAAATAATATATGGTTTACCCTAGATTTACAGGAGGCTAGCCAAAAATTGGGCATTACTAAAAAAGATTTTTATTTAATGCAGGTAAACAGCACGAACCTACCAGATGGAGCTTTTCCTTTAACTTCTACTTATTTAAATGTAATTAGAAATGATCACTTGGAGTATGCAATCACCTGGTATAGCTTAGCGGGATTCTTATGTATAATTTACTTTCTGTATAATAAAAAGCAGAGTTAATCAATTTCGCCAATATTGACTATAATTATCGGTGATTTATTAATCTCATGCTTTAATATCCGCCTAATTGCTGACTTGGCGCATTCCTGTATTTCGTCGATTAATAATCTTCCCTTAGATTGCTTCCTTTGTTTATGCAATGTTTCTGCCACTTCCCGGGTAATAGAATTTAAAAAGTCCTCATCCTCTTTTGGGTCAAGGAGGCCAGGCATTACTATTAAAGGTTTGGTTACAAGTTCTGCTTTCCCATTAACTATTATCGATGCGACCACAATACCGGAATCGCGAATTCTGCGTCGCATTTTAAAAATTGGGGAAGAATCAGGGAGTAAATAATCTCCATCAACTGCCAAATACCCATTTTCTACAGTATCTATTATTTTAGGATCTTTCTCGTCGAGTAAGACAACGCTCCCATTCTCCACTTCAACTGTTTTCTTTATTCCGCTAGCTTTAGCTAATTTTACATGTTCGTGGATGTGAACAGGTTCACCGTGTACTGGAATGCAAATTTTAGGCCTAATCAGCTCGTACATTTTTTTTAATTCTTCAATAGCTGGATGCCCTGATACGTGAACAAAGTGGTCTCTTTCGGTAATTACTTCAACCCCCATCCTGACAAAAGTGTTAAACATTCTGAAAATCTTTTTGTCGTTGCCGGGAATAATTTTCGAAGAAAATATAACCGTATCCTTTGGAGCTAATTTTACCGAGGGATGGACTCTATTAGCCATTTTAGCGGTTGCTGCCATTGGCTCACCTTGACAACCGGTTGCTATAATTAACAGTTCTTCTCTTTTATAATTTCCTATAGACCTTTCATCTATCAAGGGCGCGATATCATTTAAATATCCGCTTTCTTGAGCCGCAGCAAGCATCCTGTGCAAGCTTCTTCCGGTAAGAGCAATTTTTCTTCCGGCTTTTTGACCTGCATGAATTAAAGTATCTAACCTTGCAAGGTTGGAAGCAAAAGTTGTAACGACCACCATCTTTGGGCAGCCAGCAATAATATCTATAAGGCTTTTTCTAACATCTCCTTCTGAGCCTGAGATACCTGCATTGAAAACGTTAGTTGAATCGCAGACTAAGGCTAAAACTCCTTCATCTCCACATTTTTTTAATATATCAAAATCTGACAGTTTACCTACTACAGGGTCGGGATCAAATTTCCAATCGCCAGTGTGCATAATGTTGCCGGCAGCAGTTCTGATCATTAAGGCTTGCATCTCAGGAGCTGAATGGGTTAAAGGCACCATTTCGACTGAAAAAGGGCCTAGGTCAAATTTATCTCCGGCTTTTACCTCATTTATTTTAACATCATTAGCAAAAGCATATTCTGATATTTTCGTTTTTAAAAAGTTTTTGGTAAACTTAGTCGTATATATAGGGCATTCTAGGCTATTCCATAAATACTGTATAGCTCCGAGATGATCTTCGTGTGCGTGAGTAAGAACCAAACCAAGTAGGTCTTTTTTATGCTTTTCAATAAATTTTAAATCTGCTACTACCATATCTACACCCGGTAGATATTCGTCTGCAAAACCACTACCACAATCTACCATTATCCATTTTCCCTGGAAATGATATAAATTAACATTAATACCTATTTCATTTGCTCCGCCGAGTGGAACAAATAATAATTTATCTTTATAAGTTTTTGGGTTGAATGACATTTATTTTTCTATATTATTGTGTTTTCCTGTGTTAATTATATAAACTATTAATGATGTTTAGTCTATGGATAAATAATTACCTTGTTAATATAAGCCTAATAATTACTGCTTTTCTTACGCTTTTACTTATTGCATTTCCTGAATTGGATATTTCTTTTTCTCAGCTCTTTTTTTTCGAGGAGAATGGGTTTATATATAAGGAAAACTTTTTGGTTTATCAGATTCACGCACTATTGCCTTCGTTGACTAAATTAGTTACCTTAATTTGTCTGATATACCTTGTATACATTGCTATTAAACACAGGTCTTATAAAAGAATTCTTAGATCTGGGGTGTTTTTTTTGGTTATTGCGGCTGCGATTGCTCCTGGTTTTATGGTAAATGAAGTGTTTAAAGAAAATTTCGGTAGAGCAAGGCCGCGTCATATAGAAGAATTTAATGGGCAAAGAGAATTTACAGGGGCATTTACAATGAGCGACCAATGTGAACGTAATTGCTCTTTTTCTTCAGGTCATGCTGCTATGGGATATTTTTTAACTGCAATTGCTTATACTACAAATTTACTGTACTTTAATAGAATTTATCTTGCCGGAATTGTTTTTGGTAGTTTAGTGGGGCTTTCAAGGATCGTAATGGGAGGGCATTTTTTAAGCGATGTATTAGCTTCGGCTTTTGTAGTACTGTTTCTTGATCATGTAATATTTATTTTATGGCAAATGCTCATCAGAAATTTAAAAAAATAGCAATTATTCATCAGTCTACAACAGAGTCAACACAAATAGCTGACCAATTGCGCACATATTTTTCACCTGTAGATCCAGAAAATTCTGATTTAATAGTAGTAATCGGCGGAGACGGGAGTCTTTTACACGCCCTGCATAATTATATGGGTTTAAATATACCATTTTACGGCATTAACTCCGGTAGCGTCGGGTTTTTAATGAATAATTTTCATATCGAGAATTTCCCAAGTAATATTCAGCAAGCAAAATCTACAAATTTATATCCTTTAAAAATGAAGGCAATTAATACCAAAGGCCAAGAATTTGAAGCATTGGCGCTTAATGAAGTGTCAATTTTTAGGCAAACCAATCAGGCAGCAAAATTTCGGATAAAAGTTGACGCCATTGAAAGAATGGAAGAATTAATAGCCGATGGAGCTTTGGTTTCTACACCGGCAGGAAGTAGTGCTTATAACCTTTCTGCTGGAGGCGCTATAGTTCCTTTAGGTTCGAATGTTTTATGCCTGACGCCAATTTCTCCTTTTAGACCTCGGCGCTGGCACGGAGCGATATTACCGGCAGATGTTGTTATCGAATTTGAGATTTTCGAAAGTGATAAGAGGCCAGTAAGCGCAGTAGCAGATTTTAACGAATTTACTCATATTGAAAGGGTGATAATTAGATCATCCAAAGATAAGGCTATTAAGCTTTTATTTGATCAGAATCATACTTTTGAAGATAGAATGATAAAAGAACAATTCAGTTATTAACTCTTCATGCAAAAACAAAATATTAAACTAGCTTTATCTATAGTGCTATTGCTAATGAGCATGCTGATCCTCTCTTTTGCTTCTGTTCCTATATATAGTTTATTTTGTAAAGCAACAGGATTTGGCGGTACTGTTACACGCCAGGAATCATTTCTAAAGCCGCAAAAAGGTATCAGGAAAATTATAGTAGAATTTGATGCTAATGTTGATAAGGACCTTCCTTGGAGATTTGTTCCCAAACATCGACGGGCAGAAGTAACTACGGGAGAAACTGCTTTGATTTTTTATGAATCGGAAAATTTGAGTAATAATGATATCATAGGTACTTCTGTATATAACGTAACGCCTGACAAAGCCGGTAAATATTTTGTTAAAGTCCATTGTTTCTGTTTCGAGGAGCAGTTATTAACAGCCGGACAGAAAATGCTTATGCCTGTTTCGTTTTATATTAGTGCGGACTTGGATAAAGATCCAGATATGGACGATGTTGACAGGATTACCTTATCTTATAGTTTCTTTAAGGTTAGGGATTTATAAAAGAAAAATTTTCTAGACATAATAAGATAGCGGGATAATATAATAGACAGGGTTATAGAATTTTGTAATTCGTCGACCCCTTTGATAATTTAGAAGTTTCGGGTAAAAAATGTCGGCAAAACAACAACATCCTTTTCATCTAGTAGAACTAAGCCCTTGGCCTATTTTGACTGCTTTTTCTCTTTTATTTGTTACGCTTGGAGTTGTATTTTTAATGCATGGCCACTCTATGGCTGAGTATTTTAGTATTTTTGGCGGTGGGGCAGTCATTTTTTGCTCTTATCATTGGTGGAAGGATGTTATAAAAGAAGGCAGGGTAGGGCATCACCATACAGAGAAAGTAAGAATGGGATTAAGAATAGGCATGGCCCTTTTTATACTTTCAGAAGCCATGTTTTTTTTCGGGTTTTTCTTTTCTTTTTTTCTAGCACGTTTTTTTCCAGCTGGAATATTAGAAGGCTTATGGGTAACCGGGGAAGGGCTATGGCCTCCAAAAGGAATACAAACTTTTGACCCTTGGGATATCCCGTTTATGAATACCCTTATTTTATTGCTTTCTGGTACTACCGTTACTTGGGCTCACTATGCTATTACTCAAAATGATCAGCGTAACTCAGTAATGGCCTTAGGTATTACTGTATTGCTTGGAATTGCTTTTACTACTTTTCAAGCTTATGAATATCATCATGCTGCATTTAAGTTAACTGACGGTATATATGCTGCCAACTTTTACTTAGCTACTGGGTTTCATGGTTTGCATGTAATAATCGGTACGATATTTTTAACAGTATGTTATTTTAGGGCAAAAAACGGGCATTTTATAGGAGGAAACGGGCATTTAGGGTTTGAATTTGCTGCCTGGTACTGGCATTTTGTCGATGTAGTATGGTTGTTTCTATTTGTATTTGTCTATGTACTTGGCAGATAATAAATTGTTTTCTGGCTTCTAACTTTACAAAACTACTGAGGTTTTCTAGATACCGCAGCTTTTTTATAAGTTTTCTGTTTATATTGTCCTTACTGCATAAAAAATAATTGATGCAGCATTAGATGCGTTGAGGCTTTCTACTTTACTTGAAATAGGTATTCTAATTAAAAAATCGCATGATTCGTTTGTTAAGCGTCTCATTCCTTTTGCTTCTGAGCCGATTATGATAGCTATCTTGTTAAATTCGCTTAAAGAGTCTAAATTGTTATCTTTACCTTCCAAATCAAGGCCTACTATCCAAAACCCTTGTTTTTTTAATGTTTCAATAGCGGTTTTGATATTTGCAACTTTTGCTACCTGTACTAATTCAAGGCAGCCGGAAGCTGCTTTTGCAATAGTGGCACTTTCTGCAGGGGAATTGTGGGCAGGAAGAATTAATTTGGTTATGCCAAATGCAGCAGCACTTCTAATTATTGCTCCGATATTCTGAGGATCTGTTATTTGATCAAGAATAACTATTCTATCAATATCTTTAGAAAAATTTATTTGACTTAGGTTACTCAGAAATATTGGATGAATATAAGCGATTATCCCTTGATGAGGTTGGCCGTGGCCAATTTTTTTGTTAATAAAATCCGATGAAACTATTTCAACGCTAAAATGATGAATTTGGTTTTTAAGTTCAAGAAATGTTTTCTCTAGGCAATAAATTTTTTCAATATGCCTATTATTATTGCTGATGGCAGCAAGTACTGCATGTTTTCCATACATATAGTATAAACCACCGTTATTGTAGGTTGATTTCCTGCTGCTTCTCATGGTTAAAAGATGCTTTTATTTAAAAATGTTCTTGACACAAAATACTATTTATTATAGAAACTATCAACCAAAAGATTTAGATTTAGTGTGCCTAAAGAATGGCATCCAAATCATAAGTTATTAAGTAAAAGATAAATTAATTGCTTGCGTTTAGCTTAGAGATGATCTATTTTGCTGTAAGCGTTAGAATGGAGGGGTGGCCGAGCGGTCAAAGGCAGCAGACTGTAAATCTGCCCGCGTATGCGTTCGAAGGTTCGAATCCTTCTCCCTCCACCATATAATCTACATTTTTTTTTGTGGGTTGGTTGGGGAAAGTGTGTATGCGGGTGTAGCTCAATGGTAGAGCTCCAGCCTTCCAAGCTGGCCACGTGGGTTCGATTCCCATCACCCGCTCCATTTATTCGGATGATGTAGTTAAAAAGTGTAATTAATTATTTGATGTTGATTTGTAATAAACTTTCAGGAGATTAAGGTTATGGCTAAACAAAAATTTGAAAGGAATAAACCGCACTGTAATATTGGTACCATCGGACACGTTGACCATGGAAAAACCTCTTTAACAGCTGCGATTACTAAAGTTCTTGCCAAAAAAGGACAAGCACAAGAAAAAAAATATGATGATATTGACGGGGCTCCAGAAGAGAGAGAAAGGGGTATTACAATTTCTACTGCGCACGTGGAATATGAAACAGATAAAAGGCACTATGCGCACGTGGATTGTCCTGGTCACGCTGACTATGTTAAGAACATGATTACAGGTGCTGCGCAAATGGACGGTGCGATTCTTGTTGTCTCCGCAGCTGATGGTCCTATGCCGCAAACTAGAGAGCATATCCTACTTGCTTATCAAGTTGGTGTTCCTTCTCTTGTTGTTTTCTTAAATAAGGTCGACATGGTTGATGATCCAGAATTGATTGAACTTGTGGAGATGGAGATAAGAGAGCTTCTTACAGCTTATAAGTATCCAGGAGATGAAATACCGATAATAAAAGGTTCTGCTCTTGAAGTGCTCAATGGCGGTGATTCTAAATGTATAGATGAATTAATGGATGCGGTTGATTCTTATATTCCGCAACCTGCTCGTGATATTGATAGGCCTTTCCTGATGCCTATTGAAGATGTATTCTCAATTTCTGGTCGTGGTACTGTTGTAACTGGAAGAATTGAGAAAGGAGTTGTTAAAGTTGGTGATGAAATAGAGATAGTTGGAATTAAATCTACTGAAAAAACAACTTGTACTGGTGTTGAGATGTTTAGAAAACTTCTTGATTCTGGTCAAGCCGGGGATAATGTGGGTGTTCTTCTTCGTGGTACAAAAAGAGAGGATGTAGTAAGAGGGCAGGTGCTTGCTAAACCTGGTTCAATTACTCCGCATACTGAATTTGAAGCGGAAATATATGTTCTAGCAAAAGATGAAGGTGGTCGTCATACTCCGTTCTTTAAAAATTATCGTCCTCAGTTCTATTTTAGAACTACTGACGTTACTGGTGAAATTGAATTACCTGCTGGTAAGGAAATGGTTATGCCTGGTGATAACACAAAAATTATTGTTAAGTTGATAGCTCCAGTTGCTATGGATGAAGGTTTGCGTTTTGCTATCCGTGAAGGTGGAAGAACGGTTGGTGCAGGTGTTGTATCAAAAATAATTAAATAAATTTGTTTTGAACTCAGTTTAAACTTCATTTAAGCTGAGTTTTTAAATTATTAGTTTAACTCTGTGAGTTTTTGCTGGCTGTTTAAAATATAGGTTAATAATGAATAATCAAAAGATAAAAATTAGGCTTAAATCATTTGATCATCGATCCCTGGAGCATGCAACTAGAGAAATCGTTAGTGCTGTAAAAAGAACAGGAGCAGATGTTAGTGGTCCGATTCCTCTTCCGCGATCGATTGCGAGGTTTACTGTTAATAGATCTCCGCATATAGATAAAAAATCTCGGGAACAATTTGAAATTAGGACTCAAAAAAGGCTTGTGATTATTAATTATCCTACGCCTCAAACTGTTGAAGCTTTAAGAAAAGTGGACCTGCCAGCTGGTATTGATGTTGAAATTAAATTGGTGGGTGTGTAAAAATGAGAACAGGTTTAATCGCAAAAAAACTCGGCATGAGTTCAAAATTTACCGCAGAGGGTAAAAGGCTAACGCTGACTTTCTTGCATATTGATAATTGTCAAGTAGTGGGTCAGAAAACTATTGATAGAGACGGTTATAATGCAGTTGTAATTGGGGCCGTATTAAAGAAGCCTTACAAGGTTTCTAAATCAATGAAGAAAGTATTTGCTAATGCTAAGGTAGAACCAAAAACTAAGTTAAAAGAGTTTAGGGTTTCTGAGAACCACATGCTTGATGTTGGTCTGGAATTAAAACCTACCCATTTTGAAATAGGGCAGTTTGTAGATGTCTCTGGTACTTCAATCGGAAAAGGTTTTGCTGGAGTTATGAAAAGACATAATTTTCGTGGATTGGAAGCGTCTCACGGCGTTTCAATTTCCCATCGTTCTCATGGTTCTACAGGACAATGTCAAGATCCGGGGAAGGTTTTTAAGGGTAAAAAAATGGCTGGTCACTTAGGTGATGTTAGAGTTACTGTGCAGAATCTAAAGGTAGTAGATTTAGATATTGAAAAAGGTTTACTAATTGTAAGTGGTAATGTACCTGGTTCTAAGGGCAGTTATATATATGTGAAAGATGCGGTTAAAAAGTCAGCGTCGAATTAGAGGGTTAATTAGGTAAGATTTATATGAAAGCCAAGCTATTAAGTCTAGACAATAAGGAGTTGGGAGACATCGTGGTAGATGATGCCATATTTGGTCTAGAAGCAAGAATAGATATAATAAAAAGAGTTGTTGATTGGCAGAGAGCTAAAGCCATGAGCGGTACTCATAAAACAAAAACTGTTGGGGAAGTTTCTGGTTCTGGAAAAAAGCCTTTTAAACAAAAAGGTACTGGTAATGCAAGGCAAGGTAATGCAAGGGGTGTTCAGCGTCGCGGTGGCGGTATTGCTTTCGGTCCTGTGCCAAGATCTCATGAAATCAAACTGCAGAAAAAAGTTAGAAAGCTTGGAATGAGGCATGCTTTGTCTGTTAAGTTTTCTGAAGGTGCTGTTCATATTATAGATTCAACAAAAATGAAAGAACCGAAGACAGCGGACTTAGTGAAATCATTATCTAATTTTGGTCTCGGTAAATTTTTTATTATAGATGGAAAAGAAGTTGATCAAAATATAAAATTATCAGCAAAATCAGCAGCGAATACTTGTGTAGTGCCTGTTATTGGTGCAAATGTATATGATATAGTAAATAGCGATTATATCTTAATATCTAAGGATGCGTTGCCGCTTTTAGAAGAGAGGTTAAGATGATATCTGCTAATAAATATGATATAATAAGAAAACCGTTGATTACTGAGAAATCAACCGTTTTAGGCGAGCTTGGGAAGTACGTTTTCGAGGTGGAGAAAAGTGCTGAAAAAGGTTTGATAAAAAAAGCAATTGAAGAAATTTTTACAGTTAAAGTTAAATCTGTGAACATTTTAAATCAGAAAGGCAAAAAGAAAAGATTTAAAGGCGTAATGGGACGTAGGTCTGATGTGAAAAAGGCTATGGTCACTTTGGAGAAAGATTACACTATTGATTTTACAGGGGGAGGTAAGTAATGGCTCTAAAGCAATATAATCCGACTACTCCTTCCCAGAGAGAGTTGGTTCAGGTTGATAAAAGCGATTTATGGAAAGGGAAGCCATATAAATCCTTGACTAAAGGTAAGATAAATACTGGAGGAAGAAATAATACTGGTAGGATCACCTCTTGGCACAGGGGCGGAGGGCATAAAAAGCTCTATAGATTTATTGATTTTAAAAGGTCAGTAGAAGGTGAAGCTGTGGTTGAGCGTTTAGAGTACGACCCAAATAGAACTGCTTTTATAGCCTTACTTGGTCATACTGATGGTTCTAAATCTTATATTTTAGCACCTAATAACTTAAAAGTTGGGGATAAAATAGCCTCAGGACCTGATGCCGATATTAAGGTTGGTAATTGCTTACCTCTTAAGAATATTCCTGTGGGAACTATTATTCACAACGTTGAGATGAAACCTGGTAAAGGAGGTCAACTTGCAAGATCAGCTGGTACATCTGTTAGTTTGGCTGGTAAAGATTCTGGTTATGCGCAAGTGAAATTAGCTTCCGGAGAATTAAGGTTAGTACCTCTTGAATGTAAAGCTACTATTGGTATAGTATCCAATCCAGATCAGAAAAATATTAATATTGGTAAGGCTGGTAGAAGTAGGTGGCTTGGCAAGAGGCCACACGTAAGAGGGGTAGCGATGAATCCAATTGATCACCCACACGGTGGTGGTGAAGGTAAAACTTCTGGCGGGCGTCATCCTGTTACTCCTTGGGGTAAACCGACTAAAGGTAAGAAGACTCGTAAGAATAAACTTACCTCTAAATTCATTTTGAAAAGAAAAACTAAGTAAGGTAATATAATATGGCGCGCTCAACATGGAAAGGTCCTTTTGTAGATGGCTATTTATTAAAAAAGATACAAAAAGCAATAGATTCAGGTAAGAAAGATGTTATAAAAACATGGTCTAGAAGATCAACTATCTTACCGTTATTTGTTGGTTTTACTTTTGCTGTACATAATGGCAACAAGTTTATTCCTGTTTCCGTGAGTGAGGAGATGGTAGGTCATAAATTTGGTGAGTTTGCTCCTACTCGTACCTATTATGGTCATGGTGCCGATAAAAAAGTTAAAAGAAAATAGTGTAAGGTAAAAATGGGTGTATTAGTAAAAGCGTCATCAAGAAATCTGAGAACAAGTGCTCAAAAATTGAATTTAGTAGCTGCGATGATTAGAAAAATGAAAGTGTCAGATGCTTTAGTGCAGCTGGCATTTTGTCCCAAAAGAATAGCTATTGATGTTAGAAAATGTTTACAATCAGCCGTTGCTAACGCTGAAAATAATATGGGTCTAGATATTGACAGTTTAGTTGTTAATTCGGCTACTGTTGGAAAGTCATTTGTAATGAAAAGGGTTAGAACAAGGGCTAGAGGTAGAAGTGCTAGGATTAATAAACCTTTTAGCAATTTGTATATAACAGTTTCTGAGAAAGAGGAGAATTAATATGGGACAGAAGGTAAATCCTCATGGTTTTAGAGTAGGGCCTACGCTTAATAAAGAATGGGAATCAGTTTTGTATGCAGAAAAAGATTATGCGGTCAAGCTGCTTGAAGATATAAAAATCAGAGCTTTGATTGTAAAACGCTATAAAATAGCTCAAGTAAGTAGGGTGATTATTCACAGATCAAGCAGTAACGTAGTTGTAAACATCTATGCTAAAAAACCTGGTATTATAATTGGTAAGAGCGGTTCTGATATTGAAAAACTAAAAAAAGACTTGCATATAATAGCAAATTGTGAGGTTTTTATAAATATTCATGAAGTAAAAAAGCCTGCTCTTGATTCTGCTATTACTGCTCAGACTATTACTCAGCAATTAGAGAATCGTGTTTCTTTTAGGAAAGCTATGAAGACCGCAATGCAAAATACTATGAAGCAGGGGGCAAAAGGAATTAAAGTTGCGTGTTCTGGTCGTCTAGGCGGTGCTGAAATAGCTAGAACTGAATGGTACAGAGAAGGTAGAGTTCCTCTGCATACACTTCGTGCTGATATAGATTATTCTACATCTGAAGCTCATACTACTTATGGAGTAATTGGTGTGAAGGTGTGGATTTATAGGGGCGATTACGCTCAGAATAAGAAATAATTTTGTTTAATTTAATTTAACGGAAGAGATATAATGCTAGCTCCAAAGAAGCAAAAATTTAGAAAAGCTCATAAAGGGAGGGTGGCTCCGAAAGCAAAAGCTGGAACAATGCTGAATTTTGGCATGTTTGGTCTAAAATCTGTTGAGCAATTAAGAGTTACGGCGCGTCAAATTGAAGCTGCAAGAAGGGCCGCTGTTAGAGAGATGAAAAGGCAAGGTAGATTCTTTATTAGAATTTTTCCTGATCTTCCTGTTTCTAAAAAACCAAATGAAGTACGTATGGGTAAAGGTAAAGGTTCACCAGAGTATTTTGCGGTTAGAGTCTCACCCGGTAGAATAATGTTCGAAATTAATGGGGTGGATGAAGCTGTTGCGCGAAAAGCCTTAGAGCTTGCTGCTTCTAAGTTGCCAGTAAAAACAAAAGTGGTAAAGAGATATGAGTAATTCAGATTATAAAGCAAAAGCTTTACTTGATCTTGATAATAAAAAATTAGAAGAATCTCTTTCTTTTTTTAAGAAAGAGCTTTTTAACCTTAGGTTTCAAAAGACTCTTGGAGAATTAACTAACACCAGTAGATTTGCAAAGGTTAGGAAGAATATAGCAAGAGTTGAAACGGAATTAACAAGAAGAAGAAAGGTTGGAGCGAAATAATGCCAAGAAGGATTTTACAAGGTACGGTTGAAAGTGCAAAATGTGATAAGACAATATCCGTTAGAGTAGAAAGAAGATTTAGAGATCCTCTTTATCAGAAGACTGTAAAAAGATCTACTAAATATGCAGCTCATGACCCTGAAGGTAAGTATAAAGAAGGCGATAAAGTAAGAATTATAGAGTGCAAACCAATATCCAAGACTAAAAGATGGATGGTGGTAAGCGAATAAATCTTTGACTTATTGTATTAATTTTTGTATCTTGTGCTGTGTTTAATATTATTTATGTTTTGGAAGTTTAAGTTATGATTCAGATGCAAAGCGTCCTTAAGGTCGCGGATAATTCTGGTGCAAAAAAAGTGATGTGTATAAAAGTACTTGGCGGTTCTGATCACATGACCACGGAGTGTTGTAATGTTATAGTTGTGTCTATAAAAACTGCTATTCCAGGTGGAAAGGTTAAGAAAGGAGATGTACACAGGGCTCTTATTGTTAGAACTAAAAAAGGTATTAGAAGATCTGATGGTAGTACTATTCAGTTTGATTCAAACTCTGTGGTATTGGTAAATAAACAGAATGAACCGATTGGAACAAGGGTTTTTGGACCAGTGCCAAGAGAACTCAGAGGTAAAGGATTTGGAAAAATTGTTTCTCTTGCGGAAGAGGTAATATAAATGATTAAACTTAAAATAAAAAAGGGTGATAAAGTTAAAGTCATCACGGGAAAAAGTAAAGGTAAAATAGGCGATGTTCTTAAGGTTTTTCCAAAAGAAAATCGAGCTTTAGTTTCTGGAGTTAATTTAGCAAAGGTTCATTTGAAGCCTAGTCGTAATAATGAAGGTGGTATTTCTCAGAAAGAATTACTAATTCATATTTCGAATTTAAGCCATATAGATCCAAAGACAGATGAAATCACTAAGGTTGGAATAAAGGTTTTGGAAAATGGTAAGAAAGTAAGATTTGCAAAAAAATCTGGTGAGATAATTTCTAAGGAAGGTAAGTGATGTTACTTAGGTTTAAAGAATTGTATGTAAAAGAAATAGTTAAATCTTTACAAGAAAAATTTAACTATAAAAATATACATCAGATGCCCAAGCTATCAAAGGTAGTAGTTAATATGGGAGTCAGTGATGCCGTGTCTGATTCAAAGGTCATAAATAGCGCTATAGCTGATCTTACTGCAATTACCGGACAGAAACCTTATGTAACTTATGCCAAGAAATCAATAGCCAGTTTTAAGCTCCGCGAGGGAATGAAAATAGGCTGCAAAGTCACCTTGAGAAGTGATAGAATGTTTGAGTTCTTAGAAAGGTTGGTTATTGTTGCTTTACCAAGGGTAAAAGAGTTTAAAGGGTTTTCAGTAAAAAGTTTTGATGGTAAAGGTAATATAACT
The DNA here is from genome assembly GCA_020410825.1 of Candidatus Megaera endosymbiont of Mesostigma viride. Taxonomy (GTDB): domain Bacteria; phylum Pseudomonadota; class Alphaproteobacteria; order Rickettsiales; family Rickettsiaceae; genus Megaera; species Megaera polyxenophila. The sequence goes on along the minus strand of CP084576.1, from coordinate 828,354 downwards.
TTTGGAATAAAAGAACAGATAGTGTTTCCTGAAATCAATTATGATAAAATTGATAAAATCAGAGGTATGGATATAACCATTGTTACTACAGCGCAAACAGACGAAGAAGCGAAGGTTTTGTTGTCTGGATTTAGTTTACCATTTTACAATTAATTTAGAGTATAAGTTGCTATGGCAAAAATTGGTTCTATAGAGAGAAACAACAAAAGGAAGAGGCTTGCAAAGTCTTTAGCCTCTAAAAGGGAAAAGTTAAAATTAGAAATTTATTCTAAGGATCTTCCTATCGATGAAAGATTTAACCTAGTATTGAAATTAGCTAAACTCCCAAGAAATTCAGCTAAAAACAGGGTTAGAAATAGATGTGCATTAACCGGAAGGCCGAGAGGGTATTATCGCAAGGTAGGCTTGTCTAGAAATATGATAAGAGAACTAGCAGGGAAAGGAATGTTGCCTGGTGTTGTTAAGGCAAGTTGGTAAAAATATAAATTTAGGAATATTGTTATGTCAATGACCGATAATATAGCGGATATGTTAACAAGAATTAGAAACGGACAGAAGAGTAAATTACTTAATGTGGTTCTGCCGGTTTCAAATCTTAAGTGCGCAGTTCTTGAAGTACTGAAAGGTGAGGGATATATTGCTGGTTATACTGTTAATTCCGAAGCTAAAGAAATTAATGTCGAGCTTAAATATTCTCGTGCAGGCCGTCCTGCGATATGTGAAATTCATAAAGTGTCCAAACCAGGGAAAAGGATATATTCACCGATTTCTAGTCTTAAAGGTTATTTTAATAATATGGGCATACATATTCTCTCTACGTCAAAAGGAGTGATGTCTGATAGAGAGGCTAAAAAGCAGAATGTTGGTGGTGAAGTAATTTGTAAAGTATTTTAGAGTATTAAAGATGTCAAGAGTAGGTAAAGTACCAGTATCACTAACTCATGGTGCTAAAGTAGAAATTTCTGGTTTGAATGTAAAAATTCATGGCGCTAAGGGTTCTCTAGAAAAAAGTTTTGCAGGCGATATTACGATCGAGCAAAAGGGAGAAACTGTTGTGGTAAAACCTTTAAATGATACTAATGCAGCAAAAGCTATGTGGGGTACTGCAAGAAGTATTATTAATTCGATGGTGAAAGGTGTAACTGTTGGATTTTCTGAAGAGTTAGAAGTTAATGGCGTTGGGTATAGAGCGGCAATTAAAGGTAAATACTTGAATTTAACCCTAGGGAAAAGCCATAATACCAAAATTGAAATTCCAGAGGGAATTAAGGTCGAGACTCCAAAACAAAATATTATAACTCTGGAATCCATAAATAAGGAAAAACTTGGTGAGTTTATTGCAGTGGTAAAAAGACAAAGGCCACCAGAGCCTTATAAAGGTAAAGGAATTAAGCGTAAGGGCGAATACGTACAAAGGAAAGAAGGTAAAAAAGGTTAATTTTAGGTTTTATATGAGTGCAAAGAGTCATAGTTTTCAAAAAAGAAAAGAGCGGGTAAGGATTAAGCTAAAAAAAGTTAGTAATAGAAATAGGCTTTCTGTTTTTAAATCAGGCCAACATATATATGCGCAAATAATCGATGATTTAACAGCAAAAACTTTAGTTTCTGCTTCAACAGTTGATAAGGAAATAAGGAAAGCTGGCAAATCAAATTGTAATATTGAGAATGCAATTAAAGTTGGGAAATTGATAGGAGAAAGAGCGGCTGAAAAAGCTATTAAGCTGGTAGCTTTTGATAAAGGTGGTCATAAATATCATGGTATTATTAAGGCTCTTGCAGAAGAAGCAAGAAAAAATTTAAACTTTTAATTAGAGAATATTGATGTCTAAAGATTCTACAAAAAATATGGAAGGTTTAAGCGAGGAACTAGTTCATATCAATAGGGTAACAAAAGTTGTAAAAGGCGGAAGGAATTTTTCTTTTGCAGCAATTGTAGTGGTTGGAGATGGAAATGGTAGAGTTGGATTTGGCAACGGTAAAGCAAAAGAAGTTACAGAAGCAAGAGCAAAAGCAACAAAAGACGCAAGAAATAATTTAGTTTCAGTACCTTTATATAAAGGTAGGACAATTCATCATGACGTGGTAGGGAAGAGTGGGGCTGCCAAAGTGTTGCTTAGAAGGGCTACTCCTGGTACGGGAGTTATTGCCGGTGGTCCAATGAGGTCTATTTTTGGCTGCCTTGGGATTGCTGATATTGTAGCTAAGTCGCTTGGGTCTTCTAATCCTAACGCTATGATTACAGCTACCTTTGATGCGCTGCGTAACCTTAATGCGCCAAAAGTTATTGCCTCACGGAGGGACAAAAATATTCATGAACTTTCCGTAAACTTGCTAAAAGAAGAAAAATAAGAAATAAACAGGTATTGTGTTATGGCTGAAAAAAAATCAAATGCAAAATCTTCCCAGATAAAAGTGGTGCAAGTTGTAAGCCCGATAGGGCGTAGGCCGGATCAAAAACAAACGCTTATAGGCCTTGGTTTGAATAAAATGCACAAGGAAAGAGTTCTTGAGGATACTAATTCCATAAGGGGAATGATCAATAAAGTAAGGCATCTTGTAAAATTTGAAAATGTGTAATTTAGAGTATAAAGGTTAAAATGAGAGTAAATTCATTATTTAACGTTCCTGGATCGAGAAAACCAAGAAAGAGAATTGGTAGGGGAAATGGTAGTGGAACTGGTAGAACTGGTGGGCGTGGAGAGAAAGGTCAAAAGTCTCGCTCTGGTGTTTCTATTAAAACTGAAGGTGGGCAAATGCCGCTTATAAAAAGGTTACCAAAAAGAGGCTTTAATAGTTCTAAGTCGATAAGATATACCCCAATTAGTATGGCTGATATCGAATTCTTAATTATCGAAAAAAGAATAGATACTTCAGTTGTCTTCAATAAAACATCACTTGTTAATATTGGTTACATTAAAAGTGAAAAAACCCCTGTTAAATTGCTTGCTGGAATTGATAAAATGAACTTTAAAATATCTGTGCAGTTAGATGCTTATTCGAAAACTGCTAAAGAGTTAATTGAAAAAGCTGGTGGTCAGGTACTATAACGAGATTGTGGGATAATGCAAAAATCAAAGGGCGAACTTAGCAGTAGGATATTGTTTACACTATCTATATTGCTTGTGTGTAGAGTAGGTTCTTTTATTCCTATTCCTGGTGTTGATTCTGTTGCTCTGGCAAGTTTAGCAGAGCAAAGTCAGGCTGGTATTCTTGGTATGTTTAATATGCTCTCAGGAGGATCTCTTGGGAGAATGTCTATTTTTGCTTTAGCGATAATGCCTTACATTACTGCTTCTATAATTATTCAGTTAATGACAATTGCTTATAAACCTCTAGAGAATCTTAAAAAAGAGGGAGAAACTGGGAGAAGGAAAATAAATCAACTCTCACGGTATCTAACGGTTTTATTTGCAGCTTTCCAGGCTTATGGTGTAGCAATTGGCCTTGAGTCTACTGCGACCCCTTATGGTCCAGTTGTAATCATTCCTTCTTTTATTTTTAAAGTTTCAACCATTACAACTTTAGTTGTCGGAACTATGTTTCTTATGTGGCTTGGTGAGCAGATTTCATCTCGCGGCATAGGAAATGGTACATCTTTAATAATTTTTGTTGGAATTATTTCAGGGCTTCCGAGCGCCGTAATAGGAATGTTTGAATTGTCCAGAAAGGGAGTTATGTCACCATTGGCAGTTATTTCTATATGTGCAGGAGTTATCGCCATGATAGCAATTATTGTTTATTTTGAAAGAGCTCAGCGTAAAGTATTAGTACAATATCCAAAAAGACAGGTTGGAAATAAGATTTATGGTGGTGAGGCGACGCATTTACCTTTAAAATTAAATACTGCTGGTGTAATACCGCCGATTTTTGCAAGTTCTATACTTTTATTTCCTGCTACTGTAGCTGGATTTTCTGGAGAAAAATCTGAATTTATGGCTAGTTTATCGCACTATCTGGGGCACGGAAAAGCTTTGTTTATACTGCTTTACGTGTTTTTAATAATGTTCTTTAGTTTTTTTTATACTGCCGTTGTGTTTAATTCTGAAGAAACAGCTAATAACTTAAGGAAGCATGGCGCTTATGTAGCAGGAAAAAGACCTGGTAAAAACACTTCGGAATACTTTGACTATTTGCTTACTCGATTGACAGTAATTGGTGGTTTATACTTATCTGTAGTTTGTGTTGTGCCTGAATTATTGATGAATAAATATTCTGTAGCCTTTGCTTTAGGCGGAACAAGTTTCTTAATAGTTGTAAATGTGGTTATTGATACTTTTACTCAAATTCAGACGCATTTGTTTAGTTCCAGATATGAAGGTTTAGTAAAGAAAATGAAATTGAAAGAGAGATGATAAAAAAGGTTATATTGTTGATTGGCCCTCCAGGTTCTGGAAAAGGTACACAAGGTAAAATCTTGGCAGAAAAATTAATGCTCCCTCATATTTCTACTGGTGATATTTTTAGAAAGATTGCAACAAATAACACTGATGAATCAAGGCTTTTATACGAGTATATGGATTCTGGTAAATTAGTGCCTTCTGAATTGGTCAACAAAATTGTAAAAACAGCTATACTTTCTGATGATTACAAAAAGGGGTGTATTTTGGATGGTTACCCAAGAAATTTAGAGCAAGCTGAATATCTTAATAAAAACGTACATGCAGAAATAAGCTGTATATTTTTTAATGTGCCTGATGAAGTAGCTATAAAGAGGATTGCAGGTAGATATAACTGTGAGTCTTGTGGAAGCATATATAACAAGTATTACGATAATCCTAAAATTGAAGGCATATGCGATAAGTGTGGATCTATTAAGCTACTATTTAGATCTGATGATGACGAAAAAACGGTTTTAGCTAGGATGGAAGAGTATAAAAAAGAAACTTTACCTTTAGTTGAATATTATAAGAAAAAGGGGAGATTTTTTAATATAAATGCTACTGCTAATAAAGAAAAAGTAATTGAAGAAATTGATTTGATTGCAAAAAGAATTTGACTTTATCGGATATTTTTATATTATTCTGATTCTAATTATTTATAAAAATTTGGAGAAATTTTGTGGCAAGGATTGCAGGTGTAAATATTCCAGCAAATAAAAGGTTAGTAATTAGCCTAACATATATTTATGGTATTGGGCTACCTTCTGCTCAAAAAATTTGTAAGGATGCTGGTATCTCAGAAAGTAAAAGGGTTAAGGACTTAGTAGATCAGGAACTAATTACTCTTCGTTCTCTTATAGAAAAAAGTTATCAGGTAGAAGGAGATTTAAGAAGAGAAGTTAGTCTTAATATTAAAAAGAAAAAAGATATGCGTTCCTACGAAGGTTTAAGGCATATTAGAAGATTGCCAGTTCGTGGTCAGAACACTCATTCTAATGCTAGAACTAGAAAAGGAAAGCGTGTAGCCATTGCTGGGAAAAAACAATAATTTAGGATATAGATAAATGAGTCCGATTAGCAAAATTAAGAAAAAAAAGAAAAACATTTCACTTGGAGTAGTTCATATTAAAGCTACTTTTAATAACACTATTGTAACTTTTACTGATATTCAGGGCAATGTAATAGCTATATCTACTGCTGGATCACAAGGTTTTAAAGGAGCAAAAAAAGCAACTCCTCATGCTGCGCAGCTAACTGTCGATAGAGCTTCCGAAAATGCTAAAGATAATGGTATGAAAACTGTTTCTATAAGGGTTAAAGGAGCGGGGTCACAACGTGAAGCGGCTATGAGGGCAGTATTTAGCCAGAATTTTGTTGTGACTTCAATAACTGATGTTTCTGGAGTTGCCCATAACGGTGTTAGACCGCCGAAGAGGAGAAGGGTATAAGTAAGCAACATTAGAGAAAAGGATAAGAATATGCTATCAATAAACAAAAACTGGAATTCGCTCATTAAACCATTGAAAATTATTTGTGCCGATTCCGGTATGGACGATAAAATTAATGTTGCTAATATAGTTGTCGAACCATTAGAACGAGGGTTTGGTTTAACTTTAGGAAATGCTTTGAGGAGGATTCTGCTTTCTTCTTTACAAGGTGCTGCTATTACTGCTATGAAAATTCCAGGAGTAGTACATGAATTTTCCTCCAAATCAGGTGTAAAAGAAGATGTTATTGACTTAATCTTGAATGTAAAAAATATAGCAATCAGGATGCATAGTTTAGAGAAAAGAATTATTAGACTTAATGCTAAAGGACCATGTGTTGTGACTGCTGGTATGATAGAGACTTCAAGTGATGTTGAGATATTAAACCCTGATCAAAAAATTTGTACCTTGTCTAAGGATGCTGAACTGGAGATAGAATTTTATTGTGAAACTGGTAGAGGCTACGTTCCTGCTAGTAGTGCCAAAGAAAAGGATTTGCCGATAGGTGTGGTAACTATTGATGCTTTATTTAGCCCGGTGAAAAAAGTATCCTATAAAGTAGAAGATACTCGTGTAGGACAGGTAACTGATTATGATAAATTAATAATGACTGTTGAGACTAATGGCTCTATTACACCAGAGATGGCGATAGCGTTGTCTGCAAGAATTCTCCAAGATCAATTAGATTTGTTTGTCACTTTTGAAGAAGAAGAAGAAGAAAAAGCAGAGGTTTCAAGGGAGCTGGAATTTAATCCTGTTTTACTTAAGAAAGTAAGTCACCTTGAACTTTCTGTTAGATCACAGAATTGTTTGCAAAATGATAATATAGTTTATATCGGAGATCTTGTAATAAAAACAGAAGCAGAGATGTTGAAAACCCAGAATTTTGGGAGAAAGTCTCTTAATGAAATAAAAGAAATTTTATCCAAGTTTAATTTAAAGTTTGGAATGGAAATTCCTGGTTGGCCACCTGAAAATGTTGAAGAGCTAGCCAAAAAATATGAGGACCCATATTAAATGGGGCTTTGTAGGGCAAGTATAGGTGTAATTTAAAGTAGTAATTGTTTAAAATTTTAGCCTTAATTGATAAAAGCTAAATTTAATATAATCTGAGACATTTAGGTATAAAAAATGCGTCATAAGTTAAAAGGAAGAAAATTAAATAGAACAAGTAGTCACCGGATGGCAATGTTTGCAAATATGGCGACATCTTTGATTATGAATGAGCAAATCAGGACTACTGTTACAAAAGCTAAAGAATTAAGGCCTTTTGTCGAAATTTTGGTTACCAAAGCAAAAAAAAGCAGTCTTGCTGTTAGAAGAGAAATTATCTCAAAAATTAAAGATAAGGCAGCCGCCGAGAAATTAATTTCGGTACTAGCTAATAGGTACAAAGAAAGAGCTGGTGGTTATACCAGAATAGTTAAAGCAGGTTTTAGGTATGGTGATGCGGCACCAGTTGCTTATATTGAGTTTGTTGATAGAGATATAAATGCAAAAGGTTGTATGACCCCTAAAATAGAAGAAACAGCAGTACAAGAAACCCAAGAGTAAAAGAAGCATAAAATTATGGCAAATCACTCATCTACAGAAAAAGCTATAAGAAAAATAGCAAAAAAATCAGCTATTAATAGAAATAGAAGAACCAGAATCAGGACTTATATTAAGAAATCTCTTTTAGCTGTTGAATCTGGTTCAAAAGAAGAAGCTGGTAAAATTTTTATTTCCACCCAATCAGAAATAATGCGTGGAGTATCAAGAGGGTTAATTAAGAAAAATACAGCTTCAAGAAAAGTTAGTCGCCTTGCGAAGAAACTAAAATCAATATCTGTTACGACTAAGTCAGAATAGTATAATCAGAGTTTATTACCTCTAACTTTAAGGTTAGATAATATCTTAGTTAAGATATAGAGCCACACGAACTCTTTCAGAGAGAAATTATAATAATGTTATGCAAGTCCTACCAGAGGTATCATAATTGATAAAATAGAGGTTTGGTTTCAAGACAAGACTGGGTGGGACAGCAGGTTTCATTAACTAGAATTTAGGCTATAAAAGGTACAAGACCAAAGGCAGTAATTTGTGAGAGTCATAGACATGGTTTCAATTTTCTAAGGAGTCTTTTGAATCAATTGTGTAAATTTAGCCATAAGTACCTTAAATTCTATCCTCAAATTTTATCAAAAAATGAGCCATGGTTTCATTCCAATTTTGAATGGACAGAGCCTTTCTAAAAGCTAATTCTATTTTATAATTTTGTTCCTGAATACGTTCTTTTGATAAATTATATGCGGCTATAACGTCTCCCCAAAGAGGAGTTTTATCCCCTAATTCTCGCTATATTGGGCAGGAGTTTTGCCCTTTAAGAATCCATGAAGGCGCTGATAATTATAAGAAAACTGCCATTCTTTTAGTTGATTTTTCAAAATTTGATAAATCTGTATTAGCATAAAATTCTCTAAGATCAGTTTTTTGGGAATGTTCAACTTTTCCATTAAGATGAGGAGAACCTGGTTTTACAGGTCTAAATTTAATGCTATATTTCATCAGCTTTTCCTGTACTTTAACAGTAAAAAACTCACGTCCTCTATCACACTGGATACGCTGTAATGGAAACGGCAATTGCTCAATCATAACATCAATAAAATCAAGAGTGTTAGTAGCGCTGCGGCGCTTATATAACTCCATAACACGCCAACGTGAACAATCATCAACTGCGGTATACTAAATATATACCAGAAGCAATTTTGCAAGTGTCAATCTGAACTCTATCACTAGGTACAGGGCGTTGATAGCGTTTGAATTTCTTATCACGTTTTAGGTTTTTGATAGGCTTAACATTAGACCGTTTAAGAGCTTTGTGGATACTGGCAAGACTTAGCCGTGTTCCCTCTTGTATAAACAATTCTAGCTGTATGCGTCTTGCTCCAATGTTACGCTCATTTCTTAATGTAAGAATTTTTTCAATTAATTGCTCTCTTAGCTTTTTATTAGAAGAATTATGGGGCTTTTTGCTTATATCAGAAAGCCCTTCTATTCCTGTTGCATTATAGCGTCTGTACCATTTACGCAGCGTAGTACGTGATATACCACAATGTCTGCAAACGTATCCAAAATCTTGTTTTTCTAGGTAAAGTTTGATATACCCCAAGCGGCTTTAATTTTTGTATCCATAACATACAGATACTACAATTTAATTGAAAACCATGTCTATAAATCTCACAATTTATGGACCTGTTTTAGGTGGCTTTGATACTGTTTTAACCGCCAAGATTAAATCTCAACTATTTCATATAAAGCCTCCCGGTATCGATTCCGCAGAATCACCAGATAATACAACTGGTCCAGTTGGTACATCCAGTAACTCTCTCTCAAGCAATTCCGAATGATATGGAACAGCTTCTTCTTGCGATAAACGTTCACCGGTCAAATATAATATAAAGTTTTCAATTACTTCAGGGCCACAATTACCATAGGCTTGATCTTCCACTATTAACTGTTCAAGGTTTAAGCCCTCTCTGAGAATTATGTCTTTTAACTTTTCTGGTATAACATCATTTGTAGGATCTATGTAATATAAATTTATCCTCGACTGTTCTTTAATACAAATAAAGCCAACTGCATGCTTGTTGTATAAATTCAGCGGTGCTAATATGACTCCTGGTTTTGAACCGCTAAAAGTATTACACATATCTAAAATATTATTATAACTTTCCAGAAAAATATAATTGTTTTCTAGCACCTTAACATATTCTATATCAGCGTCTTTGAACCTTAGCTTTAAGATGTTCTGAATGGCATTTAGAGTATAGCTAGCGAAATAGTTGTTTATTGAATTAATATCTTTTTTACAATTATAGTTTGAGCCATTTAAAGTGGCTTGGCCTTGTGCTTCTATTAATCGTATTAAAGTGGCTTGACCTTGTGCTTCTATTGATCGTATAAGCCCTCCTCTAACCAAATCTGGTGAATCGCTTGAAGTGTAATGTACCACTCCTATGGTAGTTATATTGTCTTTGCCCTTGCGCATTTGTATTTCAGTAGCATATTTGTCTAAACCAGTTTTACCGCATTTACCATTATATTTTGTATCTAGATGAAATGGTGAATGACATTTATTTTTCAAAGCATCTTCAATTATAGAATGAGTCAGAAAATCGTCATTTTCCTTTATTAAAGCTATTGCTTCCTCCCTTTGTCTGTCCCTACCACATATCTTACCTTTATAGGAAATTGTTACTCTCGGATCGTCGTCCTTAAGAGTAATAATGCCTGTTTTAGCAATTACAGTTTGATTCGGGGGTGTAGGTGATAAACTCTTAGTTCGCTGAGCTTCTGCTTTTGCCTTTTCTTGATCTTTTTTACATCCAGGCTTACCAGCAAACTCAATATCTTTATCAAAAGGTTTACCTGGGCCTGCGTCAATGCCAGTGAGCTCTTTAAACTTTCTTACCGATTTCTGACCAATTCCTTCTTTGAAGCCAGCAGGCTGAACACCCATTACAGCTGCTTTTGAATAGTTATGCTCACTAAAATAGGCTTTAGCTTGCTGATGATCCATCACTTTGCCACTTTGAGGATCTACTAATATTAGTTTGCTGCCTACTTTTTGTACTTTTACTGCATGTCCTATGCTTCCATCTTCTCTTGATAGCAACAACATTCCTTCGCTACCACCATGTTTCTTTAAAGCATTCAAGATTTCCTTTCTATTAAGTGTGCCAAGATTTTCTTCATAAGCTTTGCTGCCATCCTTAGCTAGCCTGTTTTCTATCAGTTCTCTTACTTCGCTCTGGGTTTTAGGCCCTAAACCATCTTCTGATCGTCCAGCAGGGTTTAATGAATCCAATGTTAAGCCTACACATTCTTTAGGCTCTTTACCTGCTTTAATTCTTTCAGCCTCATGTTGTTGTTGCTGTGCAACGTCTTTTTCTAACTTTGCTATTTCATCTTGTTCCCTTTTTATCTGCTCCTCTTTTTTCTTTTGATGTTTTTTATAAGCAGCGCCAGCCGCACCTTTGATTATTCCAGGCAAGTTAACAGCAATTTTACCGGTTGAACTAACAACCATTCCAAAAACAGTTTCAGACAATTGCTCAGCTAATTTTTCAATAATTTTCTCAATATCATTTTTGACAACTTCACCTTTTGTCAGATTTTCGTTAAATTTTTTACAAAATTCTTCGGTATAATTATACATTTTATAGCTGGATAAAATGCTATCAACCGCTAAATAGCCGGCTTTTACTCTCCAATCGCCGTAGGGTCTTGTAAGGCCTAAAGCGATTTCATAAGCAACCTCTGATATTATTTCTCCTGTTGTTTGTTTATGAGCTTTTATTAACGCTTCTTCAATATTTGTTGCTGATATTACTGCTTCCTTATCAATATTCTTATTAATCGATTCTTTTATCGTTTCTTTAAGCCGGGGTTTTATGCCTTGCATAATTTCTTGTAGAGGTGCTATAACAATTTTTTCCATAGCAACAGATGTTGCCACTCCTTTAACACCACTTACAACTGCTTTTCCTGTCAACTTAGCAACAGTATGCAACTTTGATAAATCTTTTAGTTTCCCTAGCCCTTCCAGTTTTTGCAGGTCTTGTAATGTTTTTAACCCTCCTAGTGTTGTGAATTTCTCAAGGTCTCCAGCTTTTCGCAAATTTTCTAGTTGCTCCAATTGTTTTACTTTACTAAGCTGGTTAAACTTACTAACTTCGTGTACTTTTTCTAGCCATTTGCCGAGTTTTTCAATTTTATCAGCGATGTTAGTACATAACTTTGTCATAACCGGGCTTTTTTTTAGCACGTTAGAGATGCTCTTACAGGCTTTGATAGACGCTTTCATAACTTTTTCCCACTGAGCTAATTTTGCAATGCAACCCGTTATTATGCTAATTCCATAACTTATAGCTTTGGCTTTAGCATAAGCCCAGTTAAGCCCTGGCTGGCCTTTTAAAATCAATTCCATAGCTATATCTGTTATTCCTTCAGAGATCATAGTACTAGCAATTGAAGTAGTAATTATCGCAGCAGGAGGAAAGGCACTCAATAATGCTATTCCGCCAGCTATTTGTCCTTGAGCAAGAGCAATTATCTCTGGGGAGGCATCAGGTACTTCCCGTAAAGCATAGATGGTATCAAGGCCAATGTTCTGCAATTCCATTAGTTCAGTAACGCCTACTATTTTTTTAAGCTGCACCTCTTCTTCTGTGCTAGGCTTTAGCTTTATTAGGTAGTCAGGTATTCTGCTGTTTATTGCTAGGCCATTTTTTTTAGGATTTTCTACTTCTTGTATCAAGTGTTCAATAATGCTCTGATATATACGCAGAGCCTCTAATTTTGACCGAAGATGTTTAACAAATGAAGTTCCCTGACTCGAACTACCAACTAGTGTTTCTAGGCTCTTATCAATGTTTTCTTCAGGAAAATATTTTTTGAGATAGTCAATTTCTTTTGTTAAGGCACTTTTTGCTTGCTTCAAATGTTTAATAGCTTCTTCTTTGTACTGTTCGTTTTTTACATCATAAAAATGACCAAATATAGCTACCTTAGCTAGAGCATCCTTAAACTTCTCTATTAAGATCCCACCTTTTTCTATTGCTATTTCAAAAAGCTTATAATAGGCGGTATATAGAATTTCTGGATTTTTACTTATCGTAATAGCATTATTTAAGGCTTTTTCTGCTTTCTTTATGTTGTCCTGTTGTAAGTGTGCTTCTGCTAAAGCAATGCTATAATATGGGTTGTGTTTGATATTACCCTCTATTATTTCACTAGCATCCAACTTAAAACTAGCAAATAACTTCTCGATCTTGCGATCATCATCACTTTTGATGCCACTAAAATCCTGTTTTTTAAGCCAAAAAGCCCAGAATTCCTTTAGGTCTTTTAATGCATATAGTTTTTGCGGGTTACTGCTGGTTTTATCTTTTAGGCTATTATATAAATCAGAAAAATGGCTAAATAGCTTATCCTTTACTAATAGTTTTTGAATAGCGGTGCTTCCTATATTTGCGATACGTAATTTTTCTGCTTCATCCCTTAACTCTTTGATTGCACTAAAATCATCTTCTCCTTCTTGTTCGTTATATTCCTCCACATCTATGCCAAATTGGGCTAACTCGCTGCTTCTAATGATTAACTGTGCAGTTCCCTCTTTTCCCTGCCTGCTAGTTCTGCCAAAGGCTTGATCTTCTACTCGTTTATTACATGGCAAAAAGCCAATGCATACATGTAAACCACCATTATCTTCTATTTCATTACTGATTTTAAAATCTGTTCCTCTACCAGAAATGTTAGTAGCAACTACTATATCTCCAGAGTTAAGATGTTCTTTAGTAACGGCTACTTGGCTTTCGTCTCGATAACTTTTAACTTTAATATTTAATTTTTCAGCATGTTTTATGTTTTCTAAGTTAGCAACAATATCATCTACGTCCTGGATTGTTTGGCAAATTATTAATACTGCTCTTCCTGATATGGCTCTTTCCAATGCATTTACGGTGATTTCGGTTTCCCAATCATTATCAGCTACAACTATTCCGGCGTCTTCTAGAAATTGCTTAGGCTTATAAACTGGGATTTTGCAGTAGTCGATATTATAAACCGAAGAAATTAACTCTTGTTCAGATTCTGAACCCAAAGTACCAGTAAGCCCATAAATTTTATTACCATATTTTTTTATATAACTAATATTGGAAATGTAACTGCTGGTCAAACTTTCAGAGGTAAGATGAAGATTATGTTTTAGCTGTACAAATTGATGAAGGGCGTCCGACCAAATGGTGTTTCTCATAGTTATACCGGTATTTGAGTAATCTACCGGTACAACTAAATATTCATCTTCTGCTTTTGTCGTGCCACCACTTTGCTTTTTACCTAAATCTTCTTGATTTTCTTTACTGACAATTGGCAGGTCAGTGGCAGGCGCAGTAATTTTGGTAATATCAATATCTTGATCTCTTACTGCTTTTTTAGCAATTTTAGCAATAGACTGAACATGATCAGGATTTACTCTTATTATTGTAGCCTTTTGGGTATAATCACCTCTCAACTCCTCGGGGATAGCATTAACTATAGTGCTAATCTGATCTTCTAGATCTTTAGAAAACCGGATACAGTAGTGATATTGATAATCAGCGGTTTCTGTGCTAATTTCCGGAGCAGTAGAAATTTGAATTGTAATAGTTTTGGTTATTTTGTCAGCCAACCTTTCCTCAGCAGATAAAGACTTTATGGTAAACTCTTTTAAAGCTTCAATTTCCTTTAATCTATCTGCTATTTCTATAGTTTCACTATCATGATTTTCCCTGAGTTTTGATAACTTAGCTTTTTTGATTGTTTCTGCTCTTTCCTGTTTTTTTATACCCTCTGTGTAAGATTCGGCATAACCATTTTTTCTAAGTTCTTGCGCTTCTTCTAAACTACAAAAATCTTGACCTCCTTTAAAACTATCAATAAAATTATTCCATTCCTCACTATCGTTTTTTTTCTGAACTTCAATGATCTTTTGTGCGAGAATTTCCATATTTTTAATAGCAAAGATTCCGCAATCTACACCATCTGTTTGTTCTGTTGTAGTATTGGATATAAATTCTGCTCCGGAAATAACTTGTTCAACTTTCTCTGCTAAGGCTTTATTAGATTTACCGTACGAATCTTTATATAGTACAGTTAACTTACCATTTACCTTTAAACAGGCAAAAACTACCCAATGGGAATGATTAATATTATAGACACAAAGGGTGGTTTTACCTCCACTTTCTATATCTTGTAATAGTCTTATCAAAACGTCATCTGATCCGCTCATGTCACTTAATGGGCTGTGTATCCTAAATAGATCGGAATATTTTTTCATAACCTCATTTTGTATTGGCTCGATATCAGTTGCTTGATACCAATAGCCTGGTTCGTTTTTCTGATTTGAGGCGTTTTTCTGATTTATTTCTTCAGCTAGTTCTTTGGTTTTTGTTCCATTATCATTCGTGTTTTTGCTTTTTGTTCTAAGCACGTAATGATGATTCTCATGGCAGTGATATTTAGCGTAAATGGCATTATCAATCCATTTGTTTAATTGGTTTTTGGCATAATCCTTGAGGTGCTCCGGTATTAAGTCAAGTTCTAAAGGGTTGCTCTTTCTGATATAGTCTTTGAGTTTATCAACAAAAGAAGAATATAGTTCTTTTGAAAATTCTTCATAATCCTGCTGAGCTATACTGTGAGCAATTTCCTCCGTTGTATCTTCTGTGCTAGTAACTTTTTGCAGTTGCTGTGCTTTATCGCGCAGGGCTTCGTCAATTTGCTTCGTTAAAACTTCTTCTCCTTTAACGAGTTCCTGCCAGATTTTTATGTAAACATAGCGCAAAGCTTCCATTCCTGGAAATGGAGTCGATAACTTAGCTATAGTCCCTCCATTATCCACGAGCATATTATCTACCTCATCAAGAATTACACTGACCTTCTCAAAACCTCTGTTATTTCGAGTCCCATAACCTTCGAAAGAATCTCTCAAATAATCAAATTGGAAGTTTGTGATGTTGCCGTAGACAATATCTGCCTTATAGCATTCTTTTGGCCCGTTACTTGATTTATCACTTTCTTCAACATTGTTATGCCTAGCAGTAATACCGAGTAACTCAAAAAACAGATCTTTATCTTTTACAGCTTCAGCCGCAAGTACGGCATTACTGGTGATGACATCTACCTTTTCCCCTTGTAAAACCTTAATGGCAGCAAGTACTGCCGTTATAATAGTCTTCCCTTCACCGGTCTGGATCTGGCATAGCCTACCCATATCCTTATCACTGCTTAAAAAAGCCAAAACTGATAAAATTTGTGTATCCCTTAAGTGGTGTCCCCCGGTTATTAACTCGTTAGCCCTATCCATTACGGCTATTGCCTCATCAACTTCCTTATAGCTAAGTTTACCCTTTTTATCTAATGCCCATTTGTTAATAGCCATACCATCTTCTTTTGACCATTTAGCACAAAATTTCTTAACTTCCTTATAGCTCGATTCAAGCTTTTCTTTTTGACTATCAGTTAATAGCTCAATTTCAGTAAACAATTGTTCAATTGGTTTAATTCCTGAATCTGAATTTTGACAAAGTTTTTGTATTGACTTGATCTTTGCTAGTACTTTATCAATGTTTTCTGGCTTCAGATTATTGCTTTGTTCTTTTTCCGTCTTATCTTTTTTTAAAAGCTCTTTTGGCTTGTCCTTCTTTGAATCAAAAAACTTTCTAAGATGTTTAGGATCTAAACCTAAGTTTGTGCTTATACCATCTAACACCTTGTCTACTTTCGGGCTCTGCTTGAATGAACAGACAAATGTTATTATCTCAATAAATTTTTTATATTCTTCTCCATATTCCTGTTCCAGTTTATTAATGATCTTTGGCGTTTCATTATCCGAGCTTGATTTTTGATTACTGACAGTTATTAAATCATCAAATTTACCTTGCTCTGCCTTTGAAAAGAATTCAACTCTAGCAGCCTCTATAGCTTTCTGATCAATTTCGTACGCTGGGTCTCGTTCATGCTGCTCTAGCTCTTTTTTTAATATTGTATGATAATCTTGACACGGCTTATCTAATTCATAAACTTTTGCTATTTTCTCTATGAATTTTCTTAAAGAAACTTTAAAACCTTGTTCTTCTGGTAATTCTGATAGTTCTTTCAGATATAGAGCGCACTTTTTCCTGATAGCCTGATTGTTGTAGTCAGTGTGGCTTTCAGCCTTGTCAGGTTTTACAGATTTTTCTTGAAGTTCTGATATAAAACTTATCCCTTTGGTTTTTAGAATATTATAAACTGACATTTCTAGTGGTCTTTCAACTACTTTTAAATTTTTAAGCAGTTCGGTAATGTTTATAGGTGGAGTTTTAGACTTTTCAACCGGTAGTTTCGGTTTAGGAATGGATAAGACTTTACTAGCATCAAGCCTTACTATAAAGCTAACAGGATCTATATTAATACTAGGGAAAACAGTTTTTACATTATCAGCTATGACCCTGCCTATTTCATTTAGGTTCTTACTAAAAGATATACGATATCCATAGCTGTAATCTTCATCTTCAGGATTAGTATTAACATTAGTACTTACCTCAATAAATATTGCACTTCCGGCTTCAGGAACTCTTTCTTTTTTAGATAAAGCAATTATTTTTATACCTTTATCTTTAAAAAACTCTATCGTTTGTAACCTTTTAGCTATTTCAACTTCTTCACTACTATGATATTCTCTTATTTTTTGTAATTTTCCTGCCTTCATAGCAGCATAAGCCATTTCGTTACTTGTCCCAATTACGTATTGTTCTGCAAACTCCCCTTCCCTGAGAGTTTGAGCATGCTTCAAGCTGCAAAATCCTTTAAAAAACTTAAAACTTTCGATGAAATAATCGCGATTACTCTTTAATTGATCAGCCATAATTCGCATATTCTCAAGTGCAAAAGACCCGCAATCTACTCCTGAAATCTGTTCTTTAACTGTATGTGCAATAAATACTGCCTTAGAGTTAATGGCTTTTATTTGCTCTTCCAACTGCTGACTCTTATCACCTCTAGAATCCTTGTATAGAATAGTTATTTGGTCTTTTACTTTTAAGGCGGCAAAAACTACCCAATGGGAATTATTAAGATTATAAACACAAAGGGTAGGTTTATCCTCAGTTAATGAATTTATTAATTTCTTTAGAATTGGTAGTGCTGAACTGCCATTGCCAATTGGTTCATATACTCTAAAATTACTAAAATAGCCCTGCATAATCTGAGCCTGAATAGTTCTTATATCAGTTGCTTGATAAAAGTATGCTGAATTATCTTTTTGATTAAAAGCATTAGAATGTAACCCTAAGTCTTGATTTTTTTGCGGTTTTGACATAACCCTCTTCAATAATTTTTAGTGCAATATGAAACTCCTGGGACAATTTTAGTATCCCAGTGTTTTGATACCATTATATAACCCTTTGCTTATTTTTAATTACTCTATAGTAAACGCTACTTCTCCTGCAGAATGATCTCCTAATACATCTATTACTGATTCAGCTAAGTTATCTTCAACCTCTTCCTCACTTTCTTGTTCCTCCCCATCCAAAATACTAAATATGCCTTCTTCCTTAACTGCTTCCTCTCTGGGTTTCCCTATTTCTAACAAAAAATTTTTTATTGCAGGAATATTTAAAAGTTTACAAGCTTGTTCAAACTTAGTTGCTGCTTCAGAGAATTGACTGCTGTTTAATAATGTTTGTGCTTCAGCTGCAAGCTTAATTGATTCCTGGCAATTTTTAAATTTGTCCTTAACACTAGTAACTGATGCTTTATTGTAGGCTTGTTCAAACTTAGTTGCTGCTTCAGACAATTGGCCGCTGTTTAATAATGTTTGTGCGTCAGCGGCAAGTTTAGCTGAATCCTCGCAATTTTTAAGTTTGTCCTTAATACTAGTAACTGATGCTCCGTTGTGAGCTTGTGCAAACTTAACTACCGCTTCAGAGAATTTACCGCTATTCAATAATGTTTGCGCTTCAGCGGCAATTTTAGTTGAATCCTCGCAATTTTTAAGTTTGTCTTTAACACTAGTAACTGATGTTCCGTTGTGAGCTTGTGCAAACTTAACTACCGCTTCAGAGAATTCACCGCTATTCAATAATGTTTGTGCGTCAGCGGCAAGTTTAGCTGAATCCTCGCAATTTTTAAGTTTGTCCTTAATACTAGTAACTGATGCTCCGTTGTGAGCTTGTGCAAACTTAACTACCGCTTCAGAGAATTCACCGCTATTCAATAATGTTTGTGCGTCAATTGCAATTGAAATAGAATCACGGCAATTAGCATAGTTATTGTATATACTGCTATCGTTTGAATCTCTCCCAGCTTGAGCAAATTTATCACGAGCTTCTGTAAATTTTCCTTGATTCAGAAGAGATTGCCCTTCACCAATTCTAATTTCGTATTGCTTTCTTTGTGCTTTATCTATAGCACTACCTACAAATTCTTCTGTAACGTTATCAAAATAATAGGCATGATGCTTGTACTTATCTTTTAACATCCCTGTTACCGTTCCAGCTGCGGGGCCAGCCAGCATTGTACCGGCCGCAACAATAACCCCAGCCATACCACCTGTAGCAATAATAAGCCCTATACCAAAAATAGCCCCTCCCATAGCAATCCCCGCCCCTGTTAAAGCTCCTTCCGCTATATAGTTATCTTCGGGAACATCGAACTCTATCTTGATTAATCCATCAGTTGTAGTTTTGCTATAGTTTTTAACGTTCTGAATTCTTGCCTCACTATAATCACTGACTTTACTCATAATTTTTTACCTCATTAATGGTCTAGCCACAGAATTTGATCCTGTGACAAATATTGGAGTTAGTAACTGCAGATACTTGTTTTCGAAAACGGATTATTCCGCTTTTGTTAAAAATGAATGCAGTCAAATGAGAATACATAAATTAATCAATATCGAAGGACAAGGTAAAAAGCTCGGTTCTAAAAGGAACTAGTGTAAATAGGAAAGTAAGAGAATAAAATCGTTGTTTTTATACAACTATAAGTCTATAATTATAAGATATTCCAACTATAGGTAGTTTAATATGACATAATAATCTGGGCGGTAAGATGGTACTGTAAGTACGACATCAGTTATCGTGATTTGGAGGAAATGCTGACAGAGAGAGGAGTAGAGATAGATCACACTACAATTTATCGTTGGGGTCAATATTATGCTCCAAAGATACTAGATAAACTAAAATGGTATTGGAAACCTAATCTAAGTCTTAGTTGGAGAGTTGACGAAAATTATATTAATATAAAGGATAAATATGCATATCTTTACAGAGCTTTGGAATCGCTGCCTTTTTATAGATTAGCTCTGGCGTATTTTTATGGTATAGATTATGTAATTAAAGTTTTCATTGTTTTTCCAATTTCCGCTGGAGATTTTGAAATTTTTATACCAGCCATTTCAAGGGCTTCAAATTTATCTTCTGCAGAACCCCTGCCTCCAGAGATTATGGCTCCAGCATGACCCATTCTTTTTCCAGGAGGAGCAGTTACCCCTGCAATAAAACCGACTATTGGTTTTTTTATTTTAGATGTTTTGACAAATTCAGCTGCTTCTTCTTCAGCCGAGCCACCAATTTCGCCTATCATAATAATTCCTTGGGTTTGCTCATCCTTAAGAAACATATCTAAGCAATCAATAAAACTAGTACCGTTTATTGGATCTCCGCCGATCCCGACACATGTGGATTGTCCTAGGCCTTCAGCTGTTGTTTGTGCTACTGCTTCATAAGTTAAAGTACCTGATCGTGAAACTATGCCGATTCTACCCTTTCTGTGTATATGACCGGGCATGATACCTATTTTGCATTCGCCTGGTGTTATTACTCCTGGACAATTAGGGCCTATTAATCTTGTTTTTGAACCCACTAACGCTCTTTTAACCTTAAGCATGTCAATAGTAGGTATACCTTCGGTGATACAGATTACTAACTCAATTTCTGACGCTATTGCCTCTAAAATCGAATCAGCTGCAAACGGTGGGGGAACATAAATAACACTTGCATTAGCTCCAGTTCTATCGACTGCTTCCTGTACGGTGTTGTATACAGGTAGATCAAGATGAGTTTGACCGCCTTTGCCAGGGGTAACTCCGCCTACCATCTTCGTGCCGTACTCAAGGGCTTGAGCTGAATGAAATGTACCTTGAGAGCCGGTGAAGCCCTGGCATATTACTTTTGTTTCTTTATTAATTAATATCGACATTGTATTTATCCTTATATAGCTTTTACTATTTTTTCAGCAGCATCAGCTAAATCATCCGCTGCAATTATTTTTAACCCCGAATTTGCTAATATCTTCTTTCCAAGTTCAAAATTTGTTCCCGCTAACCTAACTACAAGGGGTACATCTAACTGGACATCTTTTGCTGCGGCAATTATTCCTTCTGCAATAATATCGCAGCGCATAATGCCTCCGAATATATTAACTAATATTCCCTTTACCGCTTTATCTGAGATGATAATTTTAAAAGCTTCGGTAACTCTTTCTTTATCAGCTCCACCTCCTACATCCAAGAAATTAGCAGGTGATGCTCCATATAATTTTATGATATCCATGGTAGCCATTGCAAGGCCTGCCCCATTTACCATACAGCCGATGTTGCCGTCCATTCGGACATAATTTAAATCAGCTCGGCTTGCTCTAGTTTCCAAAGGGTCTTCCTCGTCCTCATCTCGGAGCATAGCAATGTCCGGGTGTCTAAACAAACCATTATCATCAAAATTGATTTTTGCATCAAGAGCAAGTAAATTTCCTTCTGTAGTAGCCACTAGAGGGTTTATTTCTATTTGCGAAGCATCAGTTCCTATAAATGCATTGTAAGTTGCTTCGGCAATTTTCATCATTTGTTTTGCCTGATCCCCTGAAAAGCCCAGCCTAAAAGCTATGCTGCGGCAATGAAAAGGTTGAATTCCCATGACCGGATCTACTGATATTTTTATTATTTTTTCCGGATGATGTAATGCTACTTCCTCGATATCTACACCTCCTTCTGTAGAAGCCATAAAAGTGATTTTACTGGTTGCTCTATCCAGAACTACGCTAAAATAATATTCTTTAGAAATGTTGCAACCTGATTCTACGTAAACCCTTTTTACTATCTGACCGGATGGCCCTGTTTGATGAGTGACCAATTTTATTCCCATCATATTATGAGCGATTTTTCTTGCCTCATCTTTGTTTGTGACTACCTTAACACCTCCTGCTTTGCCACGTCCTCCTGCATGAATTTGGGCCTTAACAACATAAATATCAGCGTTAAAATTATCTAGTAAATTGTCAATATCACCAGCTTTTAAGGCAACAATTCCATGAGAAGTTGGTACACCATATTTGCTCAATACTTGTTTTGCTTGGTATTCGTGAATATTCATTTTTAATAACTTTATTTATATTATCTACTCTAAAAACCAATTTTATATATAGGAACAATAAATTGCAAAATAAAAGAGGAAAGCTTTTTGCTTACCTAACTTTTTATCACGACGGTATGTGCTATTTTATCGTGCGTAGCTTGGCCGGTTTTGCTTATAAGCATATTAAAAATGCCGATAATTATAGTAATATAACCGCAGAATCTTTTACAAAGTCGATAAATAGAAGGCCTAGAATAATCGCTAGCATCAACAATTTTCATACGCATAATCATTTTCCCTGGTGTTGCTCCAAACTTGTGCCAAAAGAAAACGAAATATATACCCATAAATAAAGTATTTAATATGAATAATACTGCCATATAACCAAAAAACCGCATGGCAGAAATATAAGAAGCAAATTCCGGCATCTTTACTGCTTCTAGCATTGTCTGGGTATTATGAATATCAATGGAAAAATCTACAAAAAATTGGTAAAAGGCATAGATAAAAACGTAGCGGGAAATAATATTCATTACCGGAGTTAAAACAATTGACAAGATTACTAAATCTATAGTCATCGAAAAAAGCCGGGGTATAAATTTAGGATATGCTATTTGTTTTTTCATCGAATATATATTTATAACAGTCTAGTTCTTTTTTGTAGCAAAACCAATTAACTTAAGCAATCTAAAAGTAAAAAATACCGTAAGTAGGCTGCTAACTAATAAACCAAGTGAGATATTTAGCAGTGTCCCGTTATAAATATAACTCGTAAATGCTATAAATAATGCGCAAAGTAAGGATCGAGATGCCATTATGGTTGAAGATGCCGTGCCTCTGATCTCAGGAAAAATATCTAAGGATTTAGTAAAAATGATGGGATAAGTTATTGCCGCTCCAATTGAATATATAGTCATGAAGCTTGTTGTCAAAAAAGGTGATTTGGGAAATAACAATCCTACCAATAAGCCAAATACTCCCGCAAAGAAAAGTAAAATAGTTCCATAGACTACACAAGTCTTTTCTCCGAGGTAAGAAGTGATACGCCCGGAATACATGCTAAACATAGAAAATATAGCAATTATGATCCCTTGGTTAATAGCATAATACATGATTGGTAGGTTATAAGTTTCAATATATAAAAAGGGCGCGCAGGCAATAAAACTCATATATCCGCTATAAGTTAAGCTGGGAGTTAAGGAAGCATATAAGAACCTTTTATCAGTAGCTAAAATATAAAAATTTTTAGCTATAGTTCTTATTTCTAAAGGTTTTTTCTCTTTCTTTGTTTCTGGTAACTGGAAATAAAGCATAACCCAAGAGATAAGAGAAACTAAGGCTATTACGAAGTAATTACCTCTAAAGCCTACTAAATTATTGATAAATCCTCCGGCTATAGGAGCAATAGACATAAAAACAGTAATCAAGGAATTCATAACTCCAATTAATTTAGCAGCCTTTTCTGTTTCATAAACATCCGCAATCATTGCAAACACAACCACGGCAGATGTGCTCGCTCCAAACCCTTGAATAAATCTTGCTATAAGTAATAATTCAATACTATCTGCAACTACACAAAATATTGCTCCTATTAACATGATTGCATTACCGATCAGCATTACATTTCTTCTTCCGTAAGAATCCGATAAAGGGCCGTAGACAACACTTGAGAGACAAAACCCAAAAAAATTGACAGCGATAGTCATTTGAGTTAGACCGTCTGAAATGTCAAAATAATCGGAAATATCAGGAAAACTTGGGACTGAGATATCAATTTCAATACAACATGTAAGTAAGGAGATAACAAACAAAAACGGTAAATTTGGAGTCATGCTTTTAATATTAATACTGTGTTTATATAGCGGTTTATAATTAGTTAAAACTAATTTTAACTAGACGAAAGCAAAAAATAAGGAGTTTTAATTATTTGTTCTAGGGAACTTAAAAATCAGATAAGACTAGAAAACTGGACATAACGTTAATGCCTAAATTATTTTATTGAGCTCTATGAGTTATTGAATCACCTAATCACGGATGGGTTATTCTAAATTAAATTATAAAAATAGTCAAACTAGTTCTTCTAGTTTACTGTTTAAAATATACTTCGGGTAAGTGTCCGGTCGTTATGGATACCCCTTAAGTATTGTGCTATAAAAATTGTAATTGCCAACAATCAAAAAAACTCTAACTTCGACGAATTACAGTTCTTCCATTCATATAAGGTACTAAAACTTCAGGAATAGTTATAGACCCATCTTCATTTTGGTAATTTTCAAGTACGGCAACTAATGTTCTGCCTACAGCAAGACCTGATCCATTTAAAGTGTGAACGAATTGAGTTTCTTTAGCATTGATTTCTTTGTAGCGAGCTCTCATTCTTCGTGCCTGGAAATCACCGCAATTGGATATACTAGATATCTCCCTATATTTATTTTGGCCTGGAAGCCATACTTCTATATCATAAGTTTTCTTTGCAGAAAATCCCATATCACCAGTGCAAAGCAGCATTACTCTATAAGGAATATCAAGCCTTTTTAAAATCTCTTCGGCAGCATTAAGCATATACTCATGTTCAAATTCTGATTCCTCAGGAGTAGTAATTGTTACCAGCTCTACTTTACCGAATTGATGGTTTCTAATCATTCCTCTAGTATCTTTTCCAGCACTTCCGGCTTCTGATCTATAACAATTCGTATAAGCTACATATCTAATCGGCAGTTCTTCTCTTTGTAGAATGCTATCTGCTACCATATTTGTTAGTGGCACCTCTCCGGTAGGGATAAGCCTGAATTTATTATCACTAGTTATATATGATTCATCCGCTAATTTCGGTAATTGAGCCGTATTATACATAGCCTCAGGTCTAACTAATGTGGGCGGAGAAATTTCTTCAAATCCGAAATCTGTAGTATGAGTATCTAGCATGAAATTGAATAAAGCACGCTCTAAACTTGCTAATTGCCCCTTGAGAGTAACAAACCTACTGCCTGAAATTTTAGCTGTCTGTTCAAAATCCATCATGCCTAGATCCAGTCCTAGATCAAAATGTTCCTTAGCCCACTTGTTTTCAATAGGTTTTTTAAAATCACGAATGAATTTGTTCATACTCTCATCTACCCCATAAGGAACATCAGGATCTGGTAAGTTAGGAACTGTATCTAGTATCTCTTTTAATTTATCACCATTTGTTATTGATTTACCTAGCTCAGCTAGTTTATCATTAATATGCTCTACATCCCTTTTTATGTCTTCGAATTCTCTGGATGCTTTGCCCTTTAAACTAGCGAGTTTTTTTGATTTCTTATTTTTTGCCTGCTGGAATTCCTGGATAAGAGTAATTAGCTGGCGTTTTTCCTCATCTAATTTAATAATTTCTTCAGTGTTAACTTCTACTCCTCTTTTTAAGAGTAAATCATTAAATTCTTCTTTATTTTCTCTAATCCACTTAATATCCAGCATTTTTTTTACTCCTATTTTCGACGAGGTTACATATTATAATTGAAATTTCATATAATAGAATCAATGGTATTGCAAGGGATATCTGACTTAGAACATCCGGTGGGGTCAGAATAGCGGCGATAATAAAAATTATTACAATAGCTAACCTTCTTTTATTTCGTAAGCCTTGAGCTGAAACCAATTCTAATACGCTTAATATCAACATTATTACAGGAAGCTCAAAGGCCAAACCAAAGGCTGTAATAAGCTGCATTACTACAGTTAAATATTCGCTAATGCGAGCTTCTAGAATAATCGGCATGCTTGAGTCTGGATTTTCAAAACTTAAAAAGAATTGCCAAGCATTTGGCATTACTAAATAGAAAACAAAAACCCCACCAAGGTAAAATAATAAGGGTGATATTACTAACGTAGGTAAGATAATAGTTTTTTCATTTTTTAATAACCCGGGAGATATAAACCTATATAGCTGATACGATATAACCGGAATTATTATCAAAAATGCAGTCCACAAACTAAGTTTTAAATATGTAAAAAACGCTTCAGTCATTCCGGTGTAAATTACTTTTCTTTTATGATTACTTGTTACTTCTGCTAAAGGACTCAAAATAAAGTTATATATATAATTACTGAAATAATAGCAAAATATAAAGGCGCAAATAAAGAAAGCGATAATTATAAAAAAACGCTTTTTGAGTTCTAAAAAATGCTCTTTTAGAGTATATTTTTCCATTATTTCAAGTAAGCCATGTAAACCATTATTCAAATAGCCATTTTTTAGCTTTTTTTAGTATTTAATACCTTCTTCTTTTTTTCTTTTTATGCTGTCTATAATCTCCTGACCCTTCTCTATTTTTTCTTCTGGTTTCGGCAGTTTAATAGATTGAAGGGTATTTTCAGGTAATAGAGCAAGTGATTCTTTTAGCAATATTTCCAGATATTCGGTAGTTTTGGAATTATTCAGCCAGTCCGGATATTTTTCAGCATTAAGGTTAGATACTATATCTTCAGCATTCTCGGCTTTCAAATATGCCCCTGAAGAGAAAATAGCCGTTAATGTGAATATTACTGTAGAAATAATTAATCCTCTAAAAAAACCGGCAATAGTGCCTAAAGTGCGATCAAAAAATCCGCTACTGATTGTACTAAGTACATCACTAACTTTTGATGTGATAGAAGTTAAAATAAATAAAGAACAAACATAAGATATAGAGCCGCTAAGAATTGATAACAGTAGTTCATTCTCAACGTGTTTTGCAAGGGCAATTTGTACATATGGAAACAGAAAAATTGCAGCAGCAATAGAGACTACAAAACCTGCGAGATTTATAGCCATACCAAGTAAGCCTTTATATAAGCCCATAATTGTTGAAATAGCAATTACAGTGAAAACGGCAATATCAAAAATAGTAAACATCATATAAGTATTATAGCTTTAGAACGGTGTTCTCTGTAATGACATAGTCAAACTTTGTGTCATGTTTTTCAATTGGTAAAGATTCTAACAGATATTTATCAAAACATACACCTATTTTGGTTGTTGGAGTATTAATTATCGGTCTAGAGAAATACTTGTCGTAACATCCGGAGCCAAAACCAAGCCTATAACCTTTTTGGCAGTAAGCTAAACCCGGTACGATAACTATACTTGGAACTAAAATAGTATCCGAAGGGGGATGTTTAATGCCCTTTGACTCTTTTTCTAGGACCATACTTTTGTGATAATGGACAAATTCTATTTTGTCACCATTTATTTTAGGCAAGCAAAATACCCAATTATTATCTAAAAGGCTAGTTAAATCTGGTTCACCTTTAAGGGGTAAATATAAGCCTATAGGATTTGCAGCACTAAATATTTCGAAATTGTCAGTTTCAACCTCAGTAGAGTTCCTGTTCTTATTTGATAAATTTTTGCATAACGCACAGATTACTAATTTAGTATTTTCTACAATTAATTTGTTTTCTGCCAAGAATTTATCTCGGTCAAATAAAGTTCTCTCTGCTAAAATTTTTTTTCTAAGAGAATGCTTTAAATACATAGGTTACCTTTATGTGTTTTGAGCTGTAAAAAAATATATAAATTTTTAAATGCCATATAAGGTTTTTTTCCACGTTTAAGTATTATCAATAACTAATGGTTTTATAAACTCTGTAGAATTTTTATTAGCTACCAGAAGCTGGCCATTTTTTAAAATAATCAGTATATTTTTTAAATCAATAGCTATGGTTTTTTCAGCATCAGAATTAATATAAGAATCCTTAACGTTATGAGTAACTACTACACCTTGCCCTTTGACGGAAGTTGGTTGGTTAGTAGTTTTATCAAGATTCCACATGCTCTCCCAAGTACCAAGGTCATTCCATTTGAAATTAGCTTTAATAAGTGCAATTTCCTGTAATCTTTCGGAAATTGCGTTATCAAAAGAAACTGAAGGGAGGTTATCATATGCTTTTTTATCTAATTTAAGTATATTCTTTGTACACAAATTTGAATTAAATATTGTCGATAAGTTTCTATTTATTATGGGGATAAATTGCTTTGTTAACTTAAAAATATAATCAATATTGAAAACATAAATTCCTGAATTCCAAAAATATTCTGGTAGGGCAGTTAATTTTTTAGCTAATTCTTTATCGGGTTTTTCTATAAATTTAGTTCCTAAATACACATCCTTATTTATTTGTTGTTTTGCTTTTATATAACCGAAATTTATGTTAGGGGAGCTTGGAGGCACACCTATTACACTAAATTTATACTTTTTAGTGGCTTTTAAGGCTATATTTAAACTGTCTCTATAATTTAACCAGTCCTCGATGTGATGATCTGATGGAATAAGAATTATAGTATCATAGCCTTGTTGTTTTGCGTAGTATGATGCCGCTAACGCACATATAGCTGTATTTTTTGAATCAGGTTCAAAAATTATTTTAGCTGGTACATTTATTTCTTTTAACTGCTTAACTACAATTTCTTGATTATTAATATTGGCAACTATTAAAGGCTTCCCTAAATAGCTATTACGGATTATCGTGTTTTGAAATAAACTTAAATTGGCAAAATTTTTTATAAATTGTTTCGGTCTTGTTTTTTGAGATAATGGCCATAGACGAGATCCATTTCCTCCTGCTAATATAACTGATTGTACTTTCATTTATTTTTATTATAACTTTTAGTGTGTGGTATTTATAGTAACTAATAGTTGTTAATGTCAACTTATAGTTATAATAAAATATCAATATAAATTAGACTAAAAATTTACATGTGGCATATTTGCTAATTTTGTATTTAAAAGTTAACTACTTCTCAATAGTTAGGGAGATTAATAAAAATTATAAGGGTCTATGTCTATTTTGACCTGGAAGGATGATGGGATTTTACAATTGGTAAACCATAGAGAGATATATTTTTGGATATTAAAATTCCTTTCGCAAATTATTAATATTCTATATCTATAACGGCCGGACAGCTTAAATATTAGGGCTTCAGCTGGTCCTAGTATTCTTGCTGAGCTAATAGGGGCTTTTTGAACTATATAATTTGCTATAGATAATGTTTTTTCCAGATATTTGCCTGCGATATTGATAACTGCCATTTTTGTAAACGGGGGCATTTTTGCTTCTTTTCGAGATAGCATTTCCATTTCAATAAATTCTTCTTCTTTACCTTGGGCCAGGGCGGTTAGGGCTTTGTTTTCAGGAAAATAGCTCTGCAATAGCACTTTCCCTTTAATTGTTTTAGCTCTGCCAGCCCGTCCTCCTACCTGATGAAGTAATTGAAATGTTTTTTCTACGGATTTTAGGTCTCCTCCCAGGAATCCAAGGTCTGCATCAATTACACCTACTAAAGAAAGTTTTGGAAAGTGATAACCTTTTGTAACGATCTGCGTGCCGATTAATATATCAATATTACCGGTTTCCATTTCATTTAATAGAGTTTGTATTTGATTTATTTTTGTAGTTTGGTCTTTGCTTATTACTTTTATCCGTGAATCTGGAAATAACCTTTTTACCTCTTCCTCAATTCTTTCAACTCCTGGTCCACATAAGATTAACGAATTATCTTCGTGACATTCAGGACAAATGTCATAAATTTTACCCACACTACCGCAATGGTGGCATTCTATTAATTTTCTACTTTTATGGACCACCATTGACGCCGAGCATTTACTGCACTGAAATCTATAACCACAAGTTTTACATAACATTAATGGTGCGTAGCCACGTCTGTTTAAAAAAAGTAAACACTGATTCCCTTGCCCTAGCGTTGTATTAATGGCGGTAACTAATGGCTTTGAAAGCCAGCTATTTTGCTCTAACTCAATCCTCCGCATATCTATAATTTCCACTTCTGGTAAGCTGGCATCGCTGAAACGGCTTCTAAGCTCCACCATTGAATATTTTTCCTGCTGGACGTTATAAATAGTTTCAATTGAAGGGGTTGCTGAAACTAAAATTACAGAAGTACCTAATAAATTAGCTTTTAATACAGCCATGTCCCGTGCATTATATAAGACTCCATCGCCTTGTTTATAAGAAGCGTCATGTTCTTCATCTACTACAATTAGTGCCAGGTTCTTATAGGGTAAAAACAAGCTACTTCTAGCTCCTATTACAACTTGGGTTGAACCGCTTAATATACCCTGCATAATCTTTTTTTTGCGAGCTTTACTAATGGTCGAATTCCACACAACGGGTTTAAAACCAAAACGTTCTGTAAAACGTTTTATTATTTGTGAGCTTAGAGAAATTTCTGGAAGCATTATCAGCGATTGTTTTTTCTTTTTGATCGTTTCTGCCACTAAATAAAAATATATTTCCGTTTTTCCTGAACCAGTTACTCCTTTTAATAACACAGGTTTTGTGGTTGCTTTTATAAAATCTAAGGTACTAGCTTGTTCTTCCGATAAATTGGGTAAGGAATGTTCCCCGGAAAATCCTTCACTTTTGGTTTGGAAAACTTCTAGATTTATATCAAAAGGGATAACAAGTTTAGCAATAGAACCAAGTGAAGCTAGGTAATAGCTACTTGCTTTTTTGATTAGTTCAATGTTAGCCAGACCAATATTTTTATAATTGTTATCAGCGGGATTTAAAGTTAGATCGATTATTTTAAGCTTCTTATCACTAGGAGGAGAATTTGTTTCCCAAACTATTCCGGTCATGTTTCTATTGCGAAAAGGAACGATAATTAAATCTCCTACTTTTAAGTTAAATTCTCGGGAGGTTTTGTAATCTAAAGGAAATAAGCCGGCTTTGGGGATCAGAACTTTTATTATCTGCACGATAAACTATTTCTATATAAAATTATTAATCTAACCTATCTTTAAAAGAGGAAATTGAAAAGTAAAATAAAAAGTCTTAAGAGAAAGTCTAGAAGGTTGTATAAACTAGATGCTATAAAAATTCAACTTTATTTCTCTTGCTAAAGAATCTGCAATTCCATAACTTAACTGTTACCTCATTTGCTAGAATTTTTTTATTTTTAGAATTAGCCTATTTTTTAAAAGTTTTGTAAATAATAATTGTTAATTAATATTGACATTTTTGCTAAAAAATACTATAGGTTATTTTACTTAAAGTATACTTTATTAAAGGTTTAATTTTTAGGAGAAGAAATACATGAAAACAAAAGATGAGGAATTTGATAGAATTCTAAAAGAAATTATCGATTTTATGAAAAAGAGTGATAAAGTTTTTAAAGAATTAGCTATGTCTACTTCTAAAATAACAAGTTTCGAAAAAGAAACTGCTAAAATTGAAGGATTATATAATTTTCACCAATTTATTAAAACTTTACCTTCAGATACTGTATCTGAAAACGCAGCAGATTTTTTTAGTTTAATGTCAACATTAAGTACCCCGTGCTCAAATCCTTCTGATAAGGATATTCAATCGCAGTTTGATGCTTTTGAAACTGCTCTTGCCGGACAAACAGAATAAGTCATATATTTAGTGTATGATTCTTATGTAGTATTGAGGCAGGTTGAGTAATCAGTAATTAAATTCGTAACGTCTTAACCTGCTTAATATCTTATTTATTAAACTGATTTTTCTGCATGCTCAACCTATAAAATAGATATTTAAATAAAAAAACTCTAGACCCAGTAAAAAACTTTTGTTATAAGAAGTGGAGTTCAATTATTCTGTATTCCTAAAGTGGTTTTTGCGGAGTAGTTTTTTCTTATTCCTCGGTAGCTCAGTGGTAGAGCAAACGGCTGTTAACCGTTCGGTCGCTGGTTCGAATCCGGCCCGAGGAGCCATATTTTTGTTCAATAAAATCTGACTAAATCCAAGAACCATTTTAGAATACTAAGAGTTAGAGCTATATATTTTTTATAATATAAATATTGCTAAAACCACCTTTAGGGGTAGCATCATGGTAAGAAATAAGGCAAGATAGCCATTTATATATACTACTTATACACAGGACAGGTGTATATATTAAGTATAGGGAATTACAAAAGTAAAACTAGAACCGTTTTTACCGTCGCTTTCACACCAAATTTGGCCTTTATGAGCTTCAATAACTTTTTTGCATAAAGCAAGTCCTAGTCCTCGGCCACCGGAAGGTGTCTTTGTTCTGGAGCTAACCATAAAAGTGCCAAAGATATGATGGAGTTCTTGTGGGGGGATTCCTAATCCTTCATCAGTAATATTGAACTTAACAAAATTTTCTTCCTTTCTGAAGGAAAAGGTAATAGTTCCCTCGTGGCTGTACGAAATAGCATTAGTAATTAAATTATCGAGCGTTGAAATTATATAATGCTTATCACAATTAACCATTACATTATCTTGTATGTCATAGATAAATTCGAGCTCTTTATCATTTAAATAGATTTTCCTACAAATCTCCGATCGTTGATAGATAAGCTCACTTAAATTTACTTTTGTACAGCTAAGCTCATAAGTGAGACTTTTAAGTTTTGATAAATCAACCATATTATTTACAAGGCTTACAAGGCGTTCAGAGCTTTCTGCTATTTCCTTGATTGCACTTCGCCTTTGTTGTTCAGTGAATTTATCATAATTATCCCATAGAACTTGACCTATACTAGTAATACCGGTGACAGGGGTACGAATTTCATGTTGAAGGTTTCGTAAGAATTCGTCCTTGAGTTCCTGCGACTTAATTAGCTCCAATTTTTGGTCATCTAATTTATTATCTAATTTGCTAACTTTAAGTTCAGTTATTTTATTCTCTTCTTGTTTTTGTTTAAAGAAGGAGAGTAATAAGACACTTATCAGCAGTAAAGAATAAGTGATTTGTAATTGCAAATTATCTGTATGATCATTTAAAGAGCTTATATTCATATACATTTCGCAATATTGTACAGCAATTGCTACTCCTATTATGGTAAATAATATAGCTGTTTGCCATCTTATCAAAATTGCTATAGCAGTTAAACTTGCCATTAATATAATAGCATGTAGTTGGTTAAATTGACCTGCTATAGCTAGTACGCTATTACAGAAAGCTAAATTATAAAATACCGCTATATTCCATAAAAGAGAGGTAAAGGCTTTATTTGCAAACTTTTCTGACCATAATGGATAAGTAATAAACATAGTCGATAAAATAAGTGCTAAATAATATATTGGATTTAGTATCAAGCTATATTCATTCTGAACAGTTTTAGGTAATGAGTAAACGCTAGATGATATTGTTAATACACAAAATAATCCAAAATAGACAAAAATTCTTTTCTCTCTCGGGGTGTTATTCTGACAAAATGTAATTAAATTGAAGTTCTTTAGTGATTGGATAAATTGGTATCTTTTTCTTGCTCTTTCTGCTCTCAAAGAATCTAATGAAGGGGTTGCTTTTACCCCTCTCCATCCCCCTTGTTCGCGAAGTATATAGTGACTACCTATAAAAAATATTGCATTAGCAACCATTCCAGGCACTATGCTATCGATTTCAGAGAAAAACTTAAAATACATTACAGTAATAAAGCCTGCTGTCATACCTATTAAAACTGCTCTGCTTGAGCTCCGGAAACCAAAAATAGCTAATATTAAAGGTACCGATACTATTGGCATATAAAAGCTATATGTAGCTAGGACGAGCTCAAGTAAGTTATTTAAAAATAAGCTGAGTAGTAAAGCGAAAATGCCTATTAAGAAAGCAGCAATACGTACAAATAATAGGTGTTTTCTTTCTGTTAATTTTAAGTTCATGGTTTCTGAAATGTCATAAGCAAATAATACAGCAGAAGAATTAATATAACTATCTGCTGTAGACATTATCATCGCCATAATCCCTATGATAAAAAGCCCTTTAAAACCATTAGTAAGGTAATGATTTACAATGTAAGGTACAACATTACCTGAATCTAAAGGTGGAGCGTTGTCTGCTACCAACATAACACCGATAAAGGTATTGACAATAAGATCACAAATAATAACAAAAAAACCAGCAATAATGAAAGATTTAGAAACTTGGATAGTGTTCCTTGCCATTGAGATTCTTTGAAAAACCGCTGAATCAATGCCGGGTATCATAAAAAAGAGAAATAAAAATAAAATATTCAAAAAATTAGGGTCGTGATAGTCAAATACTGCATGATAATTAAATGAAGGGTGTTGATTTATAGAGTTAAATACTGTTTCGGCGCCAGGTAATGCAGACCAAATGACAAAAGCTATTATCGGCATTACTACACCGAAAGCAAAAAACTGAATCATATCTGTAAAAGTAACTGACTTAATTCCTCCAAAGGTAGAATAAGTAATAATTATCAAGCTACTTGCCGCTATTGCATATATTCCAGGGATACCAAGCCAACTATTTAATAATGCTGCTAAAATTGAAAATTGCATTGCGACATTTCCTACGGCGGGGAATATTCCTGATACTGCTGTTATACTTCTTATATGTTTACCATAAATACTACCCATTGCGTCTGCTACTGATAACTTTCCTAAAAATTCGGCCATACGTGGGGCATAAAGGTAGGAAATTATAAAAAAAGACATTGCATCACCTAAGCCTGGGATGATAAAATATAGCCCGTTATTATAAGTTTCACTTGTAGTAACAGTAAAACTTGCCCCACTGAGCCAAGTCGCGACTATAGTAGCAGCAATAGTCGCAGTACTAAAATTTCTGTTACCTATAGCGTATTCTTTTATTGTTTTTATATTTCTGCCAGAGTGTAAACCTACTATTAAGTTGATTACCAGAAAAGTTATAACTATTATTATATCTATATTATCCACTAGGTTATTCATTGGTTGGTCACTGCTTAGGTTGATTATTTGTATGTTATATTGAGTATTATGTAGAATAAATAAAAATTTTCTAATTTTTTAGATAAAAGTATTCAAGGGATAAAATTAGTGAATTTACAAATATGCAAGCAAATACACTAAAAAACCGTTCTGTTATCGTAAATAAATCATAAAAAATAAAGTCCCTAGTTGTCCTTTGCCTGAAACTCAGTGTTAAACTTTTATCAGAATTTCTGGTATGAGTAGTAAGTGTTGAGCTTTGCAACGATGATGTCGGATAAAGTATTAGTATTTAATTAATAAATTAATATATTATTAATTTATGTTGTTTATAATTATAATTACGGCGTATTATATGTTTAATCTTAAGTTTTTAATTCAATAAACGTAAACCTAATTTAGAGGGATAATTAATATGTTTCAAATATTTATGATGCTAACCAACGGGGCTATGTGTGTTATGAGTACTTGGTCATTTGCCCAGTCTTTTTATGATAATTACAATAAGAAAGCAGCAGAAATAATTAAGAACCCAGCAGTTGCTGTTCCGGCAAAGCTTGTACATTTAGGTTCCGGGTTTATGTACCATGAACACCATAGTTATAGCGATAATTTATCTACAGTTAAGTTATCTGGTGTTATTAAAAGTGATGAACATGAGGAAGTTGAAATAGCATAATTACTCAGTATATCATTAGCTAATTTCCTGTGTGAATAGTTATAAAATATTATTACTTAGGCAAAATTTACTTTGCATCTTTTAACAAGAGATTAGCTATATAACGACCCAAAGGGTTAGTGTTTATCCCCTCAATGATAAAAACAGAAGTATACTAAAACTTTTTATGAATCGAGAAGATCCTCATCAATATGGGTCTTTTCGTAATTCTCGTGACGTTCTTGAGCTTCTATACACAAAGTAGCTACAGGTCTTGCTTCGAGTCTTTTAATACCTATTGCTTCTCCTGTGTCTTCGCAGTAACCGTAGTTACCTGTATTGATCCGCTCAAGGGCAGATTCTATCTTATCAATTAATTTGCGATAGCGATCCCGGGTTCTAAGTTCAATAGTTGTTTCTGTTTCAACGCTTGCACGATCATTTAAATCCGGTTCATTCCAGGTTTCTTCTTTTAAATGATTTAATGTTTCCCTAGATTCCGCAAGTAAACCATTGCGCCAATTTAAAAGTTTTTGTTTAAAATATTCCAACTGCATTGGATTCATATATTCTTCATTTTCTGAAGGTTTATAACCTTGTGGCAGAATAATTTTATCCATTTTAACCTCCTTTTTCAAAACAGGTCTAATATAGTATAAAAGACAATAAAAAGGCAAGGTAAAATAATTAAACAACTTATTTTGGATTAAGCGGTTTGTTATCTAAAGATAATTTTGATTCAGGATGGGATTTGTTATAAACACTTTCTAAATGACTTAAATTAACTTTTGTATATTTTTGAGTGGTCGACAGGCTTTTATGGCCAAGCAACTCTTGAATGGATCTTAGGTCAGCACCATTTTCTAGCAAATGGGTTGCGAAGCTATGGCGAAATGAATGTGAACTTAAATGTTCTGGTAAACCGTAAATACGTCTTAATTTAACTAATTCAGAATTAAAGTTACATCTGTGTAATACTTTCCCTGTTTTGCTTCTAAATATAGGTTCATTTTCGCATATATTGTAAGGCAACTCTTTTAAGTACTCCAAAATAAGCTTTTTTACATTATCAATCCACGGTACTAATCTTTCTTTATTGCCTTTTCCAATAATTTTTATGTAGGCTGGTTCGTTGATATGTTTTTTGGTTATTGATAATGCTTCCGAAATTCTCAAGCCACTAGCGTAAATTAAGGTAAGTAAGCTTCTATTGCGCAAATCAATCCACCGAGTTTCGCTTAAAGAGGCTACTTTATCTAGAGAAAGTAATGTATCTTCTTTAGATAATGCTTTTGGTAAAGTTTTGGCTTTTTTAGGGCTAGATACTGTATATATTGAGTGGCATACAATATCCCGTGTTTTTTCCAAGTACTTATAAAAGCTTTTTACTGAAGATAAAGCTCTTGCGCTTGAGCTAGCCTTGTAATCGGAAAATCTGCGATCAGATAGCCAGCTCCTGATAAGCCTTATATCTACTAAGGAAATAGATTTCAAACTGACGGATTCTTCAGAATAATTACTGATAAAAGCAAAATAAGCTTTTACATCATTTAAATATGCTTCTCTAGTATTTTTAGAATAGTTTTTTTGCAGTTCGAGATAAGATTGCCACTCTTTAACTATACTTGTGATTTCTGAACTAACCATTAGTTTGGATCTAAAATTGGTTTCATCTTTAAGCAAATTCGTTATTATATTTTATATTATCGTAACCTAATTCTTTTGCTGTTACTACTGCAGAATAGTCGTCATAAGCGTCAACAACTATACCTTTTATTTTTTCAGGAAACTCCCTTTGAAGTGTCTTAAAAATATAATCAATAACCCTCATGCCGTAATATCTGGTGCTTCCTTGAGGGTTACTCAGTATTACAGGCTTAGCAGTCCGAGATAAATATTTTCTTGCACTCTGTATATTCTGGATTTCGTAAATTTCTAATACCATATATTGTAACCCTCCTTATAAACTTCTAAGTACTTTTATTACTACTCCCCAAATATGAACTTCTGAATTTTCTAAAATCGGAATAGGATCAAAATCTGGATTTGCTGGAAGTAAGTAAGGTTTCATTTTAAGAAAACCAAGTCTTTTAACTGTTAACATCCCATCTATGGCAGCAATAATTATTTTACCTTCCCCAGGCTTAATACTACTGTCAACAAGCAAAATATCACCTTCATAAATTCCTGCATCTATCATTGACAGGCCAGAAACTTTCACGCAAAAAGTCGTACTAGGATTCCTAATTAAAAGAGAATTCATATCTACCATCTCCTCTATATGATCATCAGCTAAAGAGGGGTAACCAGCTTCTACTTTTGAGCTAAAAAGTGGGACTTTATAACCGCCATTAATGGAATAATTTTTTACGTCCTCCAGCAAATATTCTGGCACCCTAATAGCTTTTGTGCTGGTACCGTATTTACCCTGTCCCTTTGGCCTTCCAGCTCCGTTTCTTTTACCACCGTGCTTCATTTGTACTACTTAACCAGTTGTATTAGAATTTATTAAAATACACAGAAGCTTATCTTGAAATGTGTACGCTTATTTTATAACACATCTCTGTAATAATAGAAAGAAGTTTTTTTAATTTTTTAAATTAGAAAGAAGAAGGCAAGTCCAAGAAAGCTAAAAAAGCCAAGTGCATCTGTAAGTGCCGTCAGAACCACACCAGAAGAGGTTGCTGGGTCAATATCAAAATGATCCAGAATGATTGGGATACTAGAACCAAGCAACCCTGCAGCCGTGAAATTAATTATTATCGCAGCGGTGAAAACTAGGCTTAAATTTAAATCAGAAAAAGGTATATATATAATTAACGATCCTATAATTGCCAGAGCGAAGCCATTTAATAAACAAACAAATATTTCCTTTAAAATAACTTTCGTTATGTAGATCTGTTTTATTTCTCTATTTGCTAACGCTCTTACAGTAACGGTCATTGCCTGGGTACCAGCATTACCACCCATACTAGCAACAATAGGCATTATGGTAGCAAGGGCGATT
This sequence comes from Candidatus Megaera endosymbiont of Mesostigma viride, assembly GCA_020410825.1. Lineage (GTDB taxonomy): Bacteria > Pseudomonadota > Alphaproteobacteria > Rickettsiales > Rickettsiaceae > Megaera > Megaera polyxenophila. The sequence continues at coordinate 790,216 of CP084576.1, read as the reverse complement.
AATTTCTCTATGGCATCGCTAAATTGGTTAATAACGAGGGAAGTAGCACAAGCTGTAATTAAATTAATAAACAACCAAGGAAATCTATGCTTTACAGTTGCATACAGATTATCAAATATATCGCTAGTATTGATACCGCCTAGATGTAAAAATTCGCTTTCGGTCTGTTCTTCAATAATGTAAATCATATTATCTATTGATACGCTTCCCACTAGCTTTCCTTTTTTATTTACAACCGGTACAATAGTTAAAGCGTATTGTTTGAATATAAAAGCTATTTCATCAAGTTTCGTACTAGTTTCGGCAATTTTAAACTCTGAATTCATTAAATTGATTAACGGTTCGCTAGGTAAGCTTTTAACCAAAGTGCATAATAATATATTACCCACCGGCTGGTATTTACTATTTACTACAATTCCAGCATGGAAATCATGAGTAATCTTGCTTTTGCGTATATGCTCTATTGCTTGTTCTACTGACCAATCTTCTTGAAAAGCAATAAAATGTTTTTCAACTATTCGACCTACTGTATTTTCCGGATATTTAAAACCTTCAATTATTTGTTTTCTTTTATCAGGGTTTAAGTTTTTTATTATCTGATCTTTTAAATCTTCGTCTAAGGTGTCTATTACCTCAATGCAGTCCTCGATATCTAACTGATTTATTAGCTTAACGGTTTTGTTAATACCAAAGGCTTCTATTGCAGCCTGTTTATTACTATCGCTCAACCAGACAAGAGTCTCTGGCTCTATATCGTCTGCAATTATCGGTAAAACTAGGTCGTATAATTTATGATTGGTATTGTCTAGAAAATCGGCTAAATCTGCATAATGTAAAGCAAGAAGGGCTATTTTTACATTATCTATTTTATCATTATCAATTAGATAATTTATATGCTCAAAAGTTTCAGCTAGTTTTTCCTGGTAATCAGATAAAATAGTGTTTTGAGAATTTTGCATACATATATACCTCTTAAAGAGAAGTTTTACAGATCTTTTTAATATGTAGTTCTTAAGCAGCCACTATTTATAAAAGAACCGTGAAATAGTAGCATAAAACTTTTATTGCTACAACTAGCAAATGGAATGGTTAATAATTAAATTATTAGATCAAATCAGGTAATTCTGTCTCATATAAACCGGATAATCCAAGATGAAATTCGTTCTCTGCTAAAAATATGTTCTTATTAGTGCCTACATGAAAAGTCACTGCTACTTCTTCTCTCTCTTCTTTGTTCGTACCTATTTGGCATGTAAGTTCCTCTTCTTCTCTCTCTTCTTTTATTGTTTTCAAAAATTTAGTTTGTGTTTTAAGCTTGTATTTTTCTTTATCCTCCTTGATAACGGTTTTAGCTTGGGCGGTTTCTGATGAATCCGTAAGTTTTTTGTTGTAACTATTTTTAAAGATAATAGCCTTGCTGAAATATTCGCTAATATTATTATTATGAGCAATTTCAACGTAAACCGTCATATGTTTTTCTATAAATGAAAGTATCAATTTTGCGCCTTTATTTCCTATTTCATTATCACTGAGATCGAGTTTAGTCAAGGTTCTGTTTGATTCTAAGTAGTTGAGTATAGTTTCTATTCCTTGGTCTGTTATGTGATTTAAACTTAAATCAAGGGTAGTAAGAACCTCATTTTCCACTAATCCTTCTGCAATTTTTGAGATTCCGGTATCAGTGAAACCATTAGCGCTAAGATCAAGACTAGTAAGAGTTTTATTTTGAGATAATAAATCCTTAATATATTCTGCTCCTTCGTCCCATATGAAGTTAGTACTTAGATTAAGGTTAGTAATAGATGAATTATCTTTTAAACCTTTAACAATTTTCTCAGTTCCTGCCGTTCTAAGGTTGATATAACTAAGGTTAAGATTCACCAGAGTTTTGTTATCTTTTAAGCTTAATCCAATAGCATCTAGTCCTGATGGTTTAGAACCTGTAAAGCTGCAATTATTATTTAGACTGAGGTCGAGATTAGTAATGGTTTTGTTTTTAGCTATAATACTTGCGAAATAGGTTAATCCTTTTTCGCAGATGTTATTTTTACTGAAATTCAGTTTAGTAAGGCTGGTATTTTCTTCTAAACTTTTTGTTAAAGTTTCTAGATTTACTAAATCGACCTTACCGTATTCATAGCTACTACTAAAATCAAGTTCTGTAGCTGTTATAAAGTTTTTTCCTATTAATCTTGCAAAAATATATGTTCCCTTATAGTCCATTTTACTAATGTTAAGTGAAGCTTTGGCTTTATTAAATAGATCGTAATAGTCTTCTTTAGTTAAATATTTTTCTATTTTTCCTTTTAACGACAGCATCTGGCTTTTTACAATTTTTTTCTTTTTGCGTTTCATAAAAAACTTACCTCTGATTAAATTAATTTAACTTAAGGTTGATTTAAATATACGAATTATAACCAAAAGTCAATAAATATTAATATAAATTTATAGGTGATAATTGCAGAAGTTTTTCTAGCCTTGAAAATAAATGGAGATTTTGCTAATATGGGGATGTCATAAAGCTTAGTAAATAAATCGATTAATATGTCTAGAAAAGAAATAAATATTACCGCATAGCGTGGGCGCATAAAGTCTTGATTTGTGCGCCACATGGATAAAACTTTAAATTCATTCGGCACTTTTTAATGGTTTACTAAACCTTGATCTTTAATTTATGGTGACCGAATATGTTAATACTTACTAATCTATCTAAAAATTTTCACGGAAGGTTCGTACTAAAAAATATCAATTATAATTTCCCACAAAATGGTCTTATAGCTCTTGTTGGGGTTAATGGAGCAGGTAAAACTACTCTTTTGAATATATTATGTAACCTGGATGAACCTGATAGTGGTGTTGTGACGCAACCCAAGAACACGCTTATAGGTTATCTTCCCCAAGAACCTAACCCCGACCCCAAGGAGTCAATCCTTATTGAATGTATGTCAGGTAATGAAGAGTTATTCCAAATTATGCTTGATATGAATAAAGCTAATATGGAAATGGCTGAAAATTTTACTAATGAAAAATATGAAAAATTTGAATTTCTGGAAAATCTTTTTCGTAGTAAAGATGGCTATTCATTTGAATATAATGCTGCAAAGATACTTCAAGGTCTAGGTTTTAAAGAGGAAGACTTAGAAAAACACCCTAAAGCTTTATCGGGTGGCTGGAAAATGAGGTTGGAACTAGCTAAAATTTTGATAAAAAATCCAGATTTCTTAATTTTGGATGAGCCAACTAACCATCTTGATTTGCCAACCATAGTATGGCTTGAGGACTATCTAAAAAAATTCAAACGGACGGTACTTTTTGTTTCGCATGATGAATCGTTATTAAGTAGATTGCCTAATATTATTCTTCATTTGAAGGATGGCGATTTAACTGAATATCAAGGTAATTATGACTCCTTTTTATTACAATATGAGTTAAGGGAAGCAAATAAGGTTGCTGAATTAAAGAATATTGAAGGTAAAATAGAAACGCTATCAAGGTTTATTGATCGATTTGGTGCAAAAGCTTCAAAAGCTACGCAAGCCCGCAGTAAAATGAAAATGGTAGCGCGGCTTGAAAGCGATGCTTCTAATATTACAGTCAACAAGGATGATGCAGAAATTAATATAAAAATCCCCCTTAAACAGAAGAGCGGTAAGGAAGTAATAACATTTGAAGAGTGTGCCGTAGGGTATACTAATCCTCTTGTTAAAAAGCTATCTTTTACAGTCACACGGGGACAAAAAATTGCTATTGTTGGCGCAAATGGGCTAGGTAAATCTACCTTGATTAAAACTATTGTAAATCAAATTCCCTTTTTGGGAGGGAATATGAAACTCGGGCATAATGTAAAGACGGCATATTATGCTCAAGATCAGGCTGAGTATCTTGATATGAAGCAGACGGTTCTGGAAAACTTAAAAGCTTCTAACCCAGAACTTTCAGAAGGTAATGCTAGGGGGCTGCTTGGTTCTTTTTTATTTAGAGGTAATGATGTTTATAAGCAGGTAAATATTTTATCGGGTGGTGAAAAGAGCCGCCTAAGTCTTGCTTGTTTATTAGTACAAGAGGCTAACTTTTTACTTCTCGATGAGCCAACTAACCATTTGGATATACTAAGTACCGAAATCTTAAGCGAAGCACTAGCGGCATATGAAGGAACTGTTATGTTTGTCAGCCATAATAGAAGCTTTATTAATGCAGTTGCCACTCATACTCTTGTTTTTTCAAGTAAAGGAGAGGCATATCTCTCAAAGGGTAATATTGATGAGTTGAATCTTTTTGTAAAAGAAACCAGTACTTAGTATGAAATATGTTTCTGTGAGAATACTAGTGAAACTCTGGTTTGTTCATGGTTTTGCGCCATTGTAGCGTCATATAAAATAAGATAAGGCAAATAAAGAGCAAACTTGCAAATAATATGGCAAAATTATTAATAGTATTGCTGTGCAGCGAAGAAATCATGAAACTAACTAACGCAGTAATCAGGTAGTACAAGAAGCCAAAAATCGCTCCGGCACTACCTGTTACTTTATAATAATCTTCAAGTGCATGGCGAAGAAGCATCGGAACTAATAGGCTATGTCCCATTAGGTGAATAGCCATAGGAGTAAAAATGAGTACGGATACCGTATTTACTGTAGAACTATTATCAATTACAAAGGCACTAACTAAAAGTAATATGCAACCGATTACGCTTAAGACAAGACCAATAGTTTTTACCTTGAAAGTGTTTATTAGCCTTCTAATTAATCTTCTACTAATTATACTACCTAATAAGTTTGCACCGCTAAGAAAAAGGAATAATCGGCCGTAATCAGAAGGAGACATTTTTAAATTTTCAATAAAGATAAAAGGTGCTTGAATATAAAAACCAAAACAAATGCCGTTGAATGAGCCGACCATAAATGAATAACTAAGAAGTACTTTGTCTTTTACGGCTACTTTTAAAACGCTAAAAAATCTGTTATTGCGTGCAACCCCAATATAAGCATTAGTTTCCGGTAAAAATTTGATATAAATTAAAAGCAATCCAGTACTTAAAACAGTTAGAAACCTAAAAACGGCTTGCCAGTTTGAATATTCTATTATGTAACCGCCAATAGCTGAGCCCACCGAAGGCACTACTGTCATAACCATAGCAACGCTTGCATACATGTAAGATAATTCCCACCCTCTATATGAATCTCTAGTCATTGCTTGGCCTACAACAGAGCCTACACTAGCTCCGTAAGCTTGCAAAAATCTCAAGCTAATGAAAGTTTCAATATTAGGAGAATAGCTAATTAGCAAGGCCGCAAGAGAATAAAAAGATATACCAAAAAGTACTACTGGTTTTCTTCCAAAAACGTCTGATACTCTACCTAAAGTAAATATTCCGATTGCAAATCCGCAATAATAAGCAGTTGTAGAAAGCTGAGCTATCCCACCGCTCGTATGTAAACTTTTAGCAATGTCCGGTAATGCCGCCGAGTATATAGTTTCAGTTAGTGTAGAAAGAGAAACTAAAAAATAGATTAATATTGGCGGTATGCGTCCTACTATTTTCATAGTTTTACCCGCTTACACATTAAATCTAAAATGAACCACATCGCCGTCTTGCATAACGTATTCTTTTCCCTCGATGCGTAGCTTTCCAAGTTCTTTTGCCTTGACCTCACTACCTATGCTAAGTAAATCGGCATAATTAATTACTTCGGCTCTTATAAAACCTCTTTCGAAATCAGTATGAATAATCCCAGCTGCTTGTGGAGCAAATGTTCCGCTTTCGAAAGTCCATGCATGTGCTTCTTTAGGGCCGATAGTAAAGAAAGACTTCAGGCCGAGTAGAGAATAGGCTGATTGAATAATTTTACTAAGGCCGGTCTCTGTGAGTCCCAAACTTTCAAGAAATTCCTGTTTTTCGGCTTCTGTATTCAAGGTAGAAATTTCTGCTTCTATTTTAGAGGAAATAATTACCAGATTAGCTTTTTCATTTCTGGCTTTTTGCTCTATCTGCGCTGAAAAATCATTACCGCTAACAGCTTCAGACTCAAGTACATTGCACACATATAAAACAGGTTTTGAAGTAATTAATTGTAATAAAGAGAGATCCTTTTTGGCGTATTTATCGGTAAGCGTTCTAACAGGTTTACCTTGTTCCAAAACAGCTTTGCAAGCTTTTAGTAATTCAATTGTTTCAGCAATTTTTTTATCCCCCGATTTTAGTTTTTTCTCATTAGAGGCTATTCTTTTGTCAACTGATTCAAGATCAGCAATGATCAATTCTGTTTCTACTATTTCAGCATCATGAATAGGATCTATTTTACCATGTACGTGGGTAATATCCTGATCTTCAAAACATCTTAGGACATGGATGATCGCATCTACTTCCCTGATATGAGATAGGAACTTATTCCCAAGCCCTTCTCCTTTACTTGCTCCTTTGACAAGTCCGGCAATATCTACAAATTCAATGAAGGCAGGAATAATTTTAGCAGAACCGGCATTTTGGGCTAGTTTGAGCAGACGCTCATCTGGGACCGAAACAATCCCAGTATTAGGTTCAATTGTGCAGAATGGGTAATTGGCAGCTTCTGCTGCAATACTGGCTGTAAGAGCATTAAATAATGTAGATTTACCGACATTTGGTAACCCAACGATTCCGCATTTTAGACTCATAATTATTTACTTAGGATTATTGTTTTTACTTTAAAACCTTAAGGTTTCTGTTTTTTTAAATTGCTTTTTGGTTAAAATCAAAATATAGCTTTTAATTGCTCATAGTCAAATCATTTTCTCTACCCCTTCGAATAGTTAAGTTGCTCGGAGGGGTGTTTTTAGTCTGTAAAAATACTTTTTTGATTATATTATTTAACTAAAGTTTTTACTACTTCCGGAGGCATATAATTCTCATCGTGTTTTGCTAATAAATTTTTAGCTTCAAATACACCGTCAACAAAAGTACCTTCTGCTACGATTCCTTGCTTTTCTCTAAATAATGCCGGTAATATGCCGGTATACTCTATTATTAAAGTGTTTTTATAGTCGGTGATAGTAAATCTGATTTTATTGGCGGACAAGGTTATAACTGAATTTTCTTTTACCAATCCCCCGACTCGAATCTTTGTTTTTGCATTCGTTATCTTTTCAATATCAGAGGGGGGGTAAAAAAACACTATATTATCTTCCAAATTTGAAAGTATAAAATATACCCCCATAGAAACTATAATAAAAAGCCCAACAATCGAAGCTAATCTAGTTTGAGTCCTTTTTTTCATTTTTTAGTGATTTTAACTCGTATAGGGCCTTTATCAAGATGCCGCCCAAAATAATTAACACAAAAAAATAAGAGGAAGCAATATAAATATGCTGAGTTTGGTATAGATCCATAACCGCTTTAAATCTCTACTTCAGGGTTTAACGAAAGATTAATATTCTACCCTTTCTGCAAATTACTGCAATAGTTTTAGAGATTTACCAGATAGATTGCTTATAAAATTATTGTTAATAAAGCAACTGCTTGTCATCTTTAGTATATTATATTTAATGTTTACTGTGCATAAATAATATAAATTTACTTTTTTCTTTATAAAAATAAATATTTATTAGTACATGATCTCCTCTTCAATTCCTTATAATGTATAGTTCTATCACAAAATAACTTAGATTTAGGACTATTTCTTACTATAAATTAAGAGTTTTTAACTAAAATCATTGACATTTATAAAAGAATTGCTATTATACTCCTTAATAAATATTAACTAATAGTACTTTTTTATGATAAAAAAGAGTTCATTGAGATACCTACTTGCTGCAAGTAGTATCAGCGCTTTAATGTTTTCTACCGCTGAGGTTTTTGCTTCTGGTAATGATGATCTTCTGCGAGCTATTAGGGAGAGAAGTGGTAAACCTATAAAAAAAGTCGTTCCAGTTATTTCTAGTCCTGTTCTTCTTTCTGCTGACCAAATTCAAAAAACAGTCGAAGAACATAGGATTAAATTAAATGATTTAAACCGGGCACTTAGGGAAACTGTAGAGAAAATTGATGAAATTGGTGATGATGATGACTGGGACGAACTTCCTGATCTTAACAAACAAAAAACAAAACTTGATGCTCAAATTCGTGATGTAGAAGAAAAACTAAACAAATCTCAAGCAGATCTTGCTGATGCTCAGACTCCTGATTATCAGGCTAAATATCAAGTGCAGCTGCTAGCTGAAAACACAGCTAAAGCTAAAGCGGAAGAAAGGGCACGTAAAATCGCTGAATCAGAACAAAGAGCTAAAGATTTAGCAGAGCAAAGGCTCCTTGCAGAGAAAGTAGCGCAAGAAGTAGCGCAAGAAGAAGCGCAAAGACGTGCAGAAGAAGCTTATTCCGCACGAATTGATAAATTAGCTGAAAATCCATTAGATGAACTAATAAGAAAACGTCAAGAAAAAATTGATCAAGCAGAAAAAGAGCATAATAAAAAGCTTAGTGAGTTAGGAAGTTTAGGCTCTAGAAGAGCTGCTGTGGAGGGGGGGTTTAATCGGAAAGATGTCGATACTAGTGAATTTGATGAAGCAATAAAACGAAGGAAAGAACTTGACAAACCTGTAGTACCTGAAATTCCGGTAGTTAAGGATGCACCAAAAGAAGTAGTGGGCGTAAAGGGACCTTTAGTTTCTATAGATAGTGGTTCTATAGGCGCTCCTTCTGTTCCGCTACCATCGTCATCTTTGTCAACACCGCCTTCTATGGATGATATACCATTGCCACCCCCTATGGACGATGTACCACCACCTACTTTAACGATGACACCGCCACCACCACCTACTGTAAAGCAGGATATTTTTGCTGGAATAAATGAAAAGATAAATGATAAGTCTTTATCATTTTCTGAAAGATTTAGTCTGCTTTTTGCTGTGCCTAAGGCAATTCCAACTCAGTCAGTTCCTGCAAAGGCAACTGCAACACAGGTTATTGATCCAACTGCTTTGATAACTTCTCTTAATAGTGATGAAAGCCCTCAGGAAAGGTTAAGAAAAATGAGGGAAGCGAGAGCTGCGAAAGGAGCGAAAGCTGCTGTTGTAATAGAAAAAGTTGCGGATAAACCAAAGAGCTTAAAAGAAGAGTTAGCTGAAGCGGTTAAAAAAAATCCCGTTAAAACTTCGGGACCTATTGCTAAAGCTATAAATTTAAAGGATGAGACACCTGAAAAACTGATAAGTATTGCCGAGGAAGTAGGTCATCCTTTGAATGAAAAGCAAAAAACCTATCTTCGTGAGGGGCAAGCCTTGAAGCTAAAAATTGATGCTGGAGAAAATTTGTCCATAAAGGAAAATGCTCTTGTCATGGAAAGAACTACTATTATTGCAGGTATTGATAATACTAAGAAAGCAAAAGCTAAGGAGTTAATAGCTCAGAGGAAAGAAAGTAGTGCTAAGAGAAAAGCTGAGATTGCTGCAGATCCGGAAGCTTTAGCAGCTTTGGCTGCTTCAGCTGAAGCAAGAAAAAGAGAAAGAATAGAAAAAGCAGATGCAAAAAAAATATCTCTGCAAGAAGCGCAAAAAAATATAGACAATGTATCTAGCATTCACGCAAGGTTAGTTTCATTTGGCCAAGAACAACTGGCTGCGCGCGGAAAAACAGCTGCGAAACCTGTTGTTTCTCCTCAACTTCTTAAAAAACTTGTAATTCAGGGTATAGTACCTGAAGGAAGAGAAATGTTAGAAGGGGGGGATGCTATTAACCAATTTAAAGCTGCTGAACGGGAACAACTTAATGCATTTATGTTAGAGATGCCGGAAGCAGATAGGCTAAGTGTAAAAGAACTTGTAGCTTTTTTCGATAATGAAGGCAATTTATCCCCTATTGTTGACGCTTTGGGGCAAAAAACTAAGCAGGAATCTATCAGCTCTGCGACCGTTACGGCGGCCTCTAACGATAACAATGCGTTGCTTGCTCAGATACGAAGTGGCTTTAAACTGCGTAAAGCGCTGCCGGTTCAAAAGAAGCCAGATGTAGATGCTCCTGCAATATCGCCTAAGGAAGCTTTAAAACAAACACTTGCAGCTCGTATGGGAAGTGCTAAAGGAAGCACAAATGGAGTAGCACCCGTAACTCTTGAATCAGCAAAAGCCAATATATTAGCGGCTCATACTCAATTAACGCACCAAGGCAAGGGAGAGTATCTGGCTAAAGGAATGAGTGATCGAGGTGTGACTATTAATAAAGCTGCTTTTAAAGCACTAATAGATAATGGTATTGTACCGACTCCACTTGAAATGTACGGTATCGAAACCCGTGATATGGTTAAGGTGCTAACCACTAAATTGTCTGAAATTAACAAGGGAAAGTTAAAATCATTCCTTGCTGAAAAAGCAGTTAATGGACAAGGAGAATTTATAGAAGCATTTATTACGGTTATAGAAAGAGAAGATAAACATCTTGGAAGAGAATTAAGAGCACCTTTGTCGGACGAGGAAATTGGTTTGCTAAAAAAAGTAGAGGTCGAGTTAAGAGGAATGGATGAGCAAACCGCTACAAACCTTGCTCAGGATCGCGCAGTTAAATAAGCTAAACTAGCTGAAATATTAGCTGAAGCAGAAAAATCAAGAAAAAAAGGAGCAACCTTAAAGCCTTTATCTAAAAAAACTGAATTATTAGTAAACGATATTTTGGATTCCGAAGGGGATAAGCAAATAAAGGAAAGTTTAGTTAAAGATCTCCTTGCTAATAATGAAACTGCTGCTTCCAAAACTACCGAACACGCTTTAGAAACTTTACCTAGAGAAACCGGTGAGTTAGTAAACGATATTTTGAATTCCGAAGGGAATAAGCAAATAAAGGAAAGTTTAGTTAAAGATCTCCTTGCTAATAATGAAACTGCTGCTTCCAAAACTACCGAACACGCTTTAGAAACTTTACCTAGAGAAACCGGTGAGTTAGTAAACGATATTTTGAATTCCGAAGGGAATAAGCAAATAAAGGAAAGTTTAGTTAAAGATCTCCTTGCTAATAATGAAACTGCTGCTTCCAAAACTACCGAACACGCTTTAGAAACTTTACCTAGAGAAACCGGTGAGTTAGTAAACGATATTTTGGATTCAGAAGGTAATGAGAAAAACAAAGAAGAGCTAATAAAAGAACTGCTTGCTGATTATAACTCTGTTGATTCCAAAAGCGATAAGCAGGAATGGGAAGCGTTATCTAAACAAACCGGTGAGTTAGTAAACGATATTTTGGATTCCGAAGGTAATGAGAAAATCAAAGAAAAGCTAATAAAAGAACTGCTTGCTCATCTTGAGGAAACTAGGATAAAAAAAGTAAAGGCCCGAGAAGTAGTTTTAGCTGTTATCCAAGATCCAGAAAAAACGGCTGAGGCGCTTTCGGAAGTTGATTTTGATTTTAATGAAAATATGCAAGAGTCGAATAGTGATAATGGATTATCTTCCACTTCTTCTGTAAATAAAGCTGTACGTTATTTAGCTCACATGCAAAATCTAGAAAGTGAAGAAATTGATCAAGAGATAAAGCGTTTTAAACAGCATGCTAATCCAATAACTCCAGAAATAAGTAATATTCTATTTAGCAGTATGTTTACACAATTTGAAAATAGAATGTTAATGGTGGGAGCTGCTGCCGGTGAGGGTGTTGCTGCTGGTGAAGAAGCTAAGAAACTAAACAAAAGCGTATGGATTAGCGGCTTTTATGGTGGTGCTAAGCAAGGTTCTAGCTCAAATGCTGATGCTTACCGAACTAATACAGGGGGAATTACTATTGGGGCCGACATCAATTTAGGGGAAAATGAAGCTAATCTGATTGGAGTAGCTTATGGTAAGGCTCGCTCTAAATTTAAAATGTCCCAAACTAGAGGCGATAAGTTTAATGTTAATCATGATACGTTTTCGATTTATGGTCAGGGTGAAATTGTTAATAGATTATTACTTCAAGGAGCAGTTTCCTTTATAAAAGGTAAAGTGGTTAATAAAAGTGTTAAGTTAGTCGATGATGGTATATATGAGACGGCTACCGGTAAGTTCAACACCAAAGGTTATAACATTAGAAGTCAATTAAGTTATAAATTTAACATCGATAAATTTGTATTAACACCTAGCGTAGGATTTAAATATGGTAGAATAGCTGATGGTGCATATGATGAAACTGGTCATGATGTGTTCAATTTATCAGTAACAAGTAAATCTAGAAAAGTATTCACCGGTATAGCAGGAATTAGGGCCTCGATGCCTCAGGTGGTAGCTGAAAATATACATTTTGTGCCTTCCTTAAACTTTTCAGTTGAAAAGATATTACAAGATAAGGTAAAGCAAGCAAAAGTTAAATTACATTGGGCCGACCGGGAGTTTGAAAATGATACCAATAATCGTAAATTACCAAAATTAGGTTATAATATTGGCGGTAGTGTGCTTGTAAAACGTAATAACACTGAAATAGAGGCCAGCTATAATTGCCATCTGAAGAAAAAATACGTTGGGCATCAGGGCACATTAAAGTTAAAACTTCTATTCTAAACTATGTTTTAAAAGGGGAGAGAGCAAAGTTGTTTTTCTCCTCTTTTCTCTTCTTAAAAAAGATACGGTTCTAAGAGAGTTGTTTAAGCAATCTTTTATTAGCTGTAACAACGCCTCCTAATTCCTGATTTGAGTGAATGTCTAACTTTTTCCCTTTTTGATTAGTTTATACAAAGTTTACTGGTTTTCATTATTGTATCTGGGTTTAACAGGTAAATACCAACAGCACATATATTCATGCAATAATTTAGTATATATCTTCACTTTTAACATATCGTGCAGTAGGTTCAAAAACCGTAAGTAGTTTTAGCAGATCATTATAAAAATTATTTAGGTGATTGAACAAATGAGCCAAATTAGATTGGATTCATCAGATGATTTACTAGTAACAGGGCTAGGGTTTTGAAAAGGCTAATTACTAGATAAATTCTAATATAAGATGCCGAACACTTTATTACTTATAATTAATAAAACATAAAATAGTTATTTTGATACCTAAAGTGATACTTTTTGGCACTTGTCTTTACTTTCCTTCCAGAAAATAGGGAGTTTGGAGGAAGAAATTTGAAGTTTTAGTGGTAGATAAGGCTTATTTGCCTTACTCCAAAAATAACAGAACATTTTAAGTCGATTTTCATAATACGTGTAATTTGCGATGAAAAGATTAATAAAGTTTTGTTGAGAAATAAATATTGAATCAAAGTTATTTGTTAATATAAGTTTACATTATTTTATTGATTCATTAGTTAAAAAACATTAATATATAATACATTTATATTAACTACTTAATTTTTATGAGTAAAAAGGGCGAAAAATATATCGATCATAACGTACCTCAAGTTAAAGAAGGGTTTATACTAGAGGATGTTACGACACTTCCAACATCTATAATTGAGGAAGACGAAGAAGAGGACGCTTTGAGTTTTATAGAAATTACCAGGCCTTTATCTATTTCTAGCGCTCACCTTGCAAAAACAGAAGTTCCTGATACTTTGAAAATACAACAGGATTTGCAAAGATTAGCAGTATCTCTTAAGAAGAGCGATCATACGGATGGTGTTAAAAAAGAGCTTTTGAAAAAGACACTTAGCTTCTTGTCTAAAAAACCAAGTGAGCACCTAAATAAAAAAGAATTACCCCAAGAAATTATTGATTTGATATCAGAAAATAAGGGTATTATAGAATATATTTTTGTTACAAAGCAATTGCCAACGCAAGCTTTAAGTAAGATTAATACTTACTTATCAAAAAATTTTGATTATAGTTTTATGCTTTTTAAAGGTTCGCTGGAACCTAAAATCTCTTTGGAAGAAGGATCAAATATTGTCCTGACAGATTTTTATACTGACGTTACTGATAGCTCGAAGGCGATAGTAGTTAGAAATTTAGAGCAAGGTTTATCTAAATTGGCTAGCAATCCAATTATAAAAGCTTTAATAGAAATTAACCAAGGTCATGAGAAATTTTTATAGAATCTTTCCCTAAAAGATTCTATAGGAATAGATATAAATATTAATGGTATGGCTATATCGGGACCAGATGTTATTTTAGTAGGTGATACTGAATCGTATGTAGAACCTTCTCCTAAACGTTCATTAAAATTACCACCTATAGTTTTACATGAAATGGTTCATGTTGCTATGGGAATATTATTTAATAACTGCCAGAATCCTTATTCTTTAAAAAGTCAGGAAAACTTTTTAGAAGATTACAAAGTTTATTTCTCAGTACGGTCAGCTTTGGGAGATACTTATGATGCATTAAAAGTTATTGAAGAACAAGAATTAACATTAGAAAAACAAAAGTTAAAGCAAAATTTGGGCTTTTTGTTTTCTTACGACTCAGGACAACGTGATAAGGAAATTATTAGCCATTACTTTGAATATCTGGCTGATTCTATACTTGATGATTCTTTTTTTGATAATATGGTTTGGTCAGGAGTCGCAGATTTTATAAAAAAGTATGTAGCTCCAAAAGCAGATAAATATTTGTCTATAAGAGAGAAAGTTCAATGCTTTATGGGCAGCTCAGAAAGCGATATGCAGAACCAAACTGTTCTTAGTAATATTATAATGGGATACATAGATATTGATAAAATCCCGGAAAGCACTGCTATCCAATTAATAGATGTACTAGGAGAGGCCTAAAATTAGGTAGTAAAGTTTTTGGATATATTGGTGGGATCGAGAGGATTCGAACCTCCGACCTAGTGATTAGGAATCACTTGCTCTATCCTGCTGAGCTACGACCCCGTAGTCAATAAATCAAAATATCAAAATAGATAAGGTTATATCTTAAAAAAATTTTTATACAAGAAAATTAAAGGAAATGAATTTTAATGATAACCAGTCTAATTAACCTCTAAGCTCCAGCCAGTATTCCATAATCCGCTTTAGATGGTCATCATCAACTTCAACGTCATGGTCTTCAAAATCGTTTAAAGACATTACCATTTCTTTTAAATAAGCCAAATCATTTTCATTAGGTATTTCTTCTTCTGAATAAGTTTCTTCTAAATTTTTAGCTATTTCTTCAATATTATTCCAATTCATTACTGTTCCTAGATAATTAAATAGGTTGTTACTTAAATTACCTATTTAAACGTAACTGACCTTAAAGAGAACATTAGGTTATATTACCAATGGCAATATGCCAACAAAGTGAGGTTATTATGCAACAGCTATATGTATTTGTAATTGGAGGTAGTTCTGATTGCGAAATAAAAGAGGATTTTAGTACCCGGGATACATAACCCTTGCAACTGCTGAAGATTTTGCTAAAACTGTTCTATATATTAGCCTTAAGAGGACAAAAATGGATATCCAGAGGATTACCCAAGAACAAGCTAGAGAACTTATTAAGAAACTCTCACAAGAAATAAAAGAGTATAACATTGCTTACTACCAAGAAAATGCTCCTAAGATTTCAGATGCAGAATATGACCAGCTGTTTTTTACTCTTAAAAATTTAGAAGAAGAATTTCCTGAGTATTTAACAGATGATAGCCCAACTCAAAATGTTGGCAGCCACATTTTGGATAAATTTGAAAAGCACGAACATAAAATCCCAATGCTATCTTTAGCTAATGGTTTTGAGATTGATGATATTGCTGATTTTATTGACCGAACCAAAAGATTCTTACTTACAGATGATTTTCCTGAAATATTTTGCGAACCCAAAATTGATGGGGTTTCTTTTTCTGCGACCTATATAAACGGTAAACTTACGACTGGTGCTACCAGAGGTGATGGATATATTGGAGAGGATATTACCGCTAATATTAAAACTATTAAAAATTTTCCCCATAAAATTACTAATGCTCCCGAATTTTTAGAAATCAGAGGAGAAATATTTATCGAGAAAGAAGATTTTATAAAGCTTAATCTACAGCAGGAATTGCAAGGGAAGCAGATTTTTGCTAATCCAAGAAATTCAGCTTCAGGTTCTCTGCGCCAGTTAGATTCCAACATAACACTCTCAAGGCCGCTGAAATATTTTACTTATGGTATTGGCTATTCAAACATGAAATTTGCCGATACCCAAGAAAAACTACTATTAGTCTTGGCTAATTTTGGATTCCAAACAAATAAAATTGGCAAATTGGTAAATTCACTTGAGGAATTAAACACTTTTTATGAAAACCTTCTAGTAACAAGAAGTATGCTTGCTTATGAAATCGACGGGGTAGTGTATAAGGTTAATAATTTTGAATTACAAGAGCGATTAGGGTTTATTGCCCGCAGCCCCAGATTTGCTATAGCTCATAAATTTCCGGCTATAATTGCTGAAACAAAATTATTCGGTATTACTGTCCAGGTAGGTAGAACAGGGGTTCTAACGCCAGTTGCAGAATTAGAGCCTATAAAAATTGGCGGAGTTACTGTAGCTCGGGCCACTTTGCATAATTTTGCTGAAATAAAACGGTTAGATATAAGAATCGGTGATATGGTTTTATTGCATAGAGCTGGTGATGTTATCCCTAAAGTAAATAAAGTAAATTTATCAAAACGTACCGGCTCGGAAAAAATAGTTTCCTTGCCAACTAATTGTCCTTCCTGTAATTCTCTTCTCCATATTTTACCAGACGAGGTGATAATTCGCTGTGATAATGGGCTTAATTGTCCCACGCAGTTAGTACGGTCAATTATTCATTTTGCAAGTAAAGATGCTCTCGATATTGATGGACTCGGGGCAAAACAGATTGAATTTCTCCAAGCTGTGGGGCTCATTAATAATCCAGTTGATATATTTTTTCTTGAAGATAAAAACAGTCAAAGTCTTACAAAACTCGAAAATATGAATGGTTGGGGAAAGAGATCAGTAGAGAACCTGTTTAATAGTATTAAAGAGGCTAAGCGTACGACTCTAGCCAGATTTATCTATTCTTTAGGTATAAGGCAGATTGGTCAATCTAATGCTAAAATACTGGCAAAAGAATTTAGAAATATAAAAAATTTTATCAATTCTATGTTGCTGCTTGCAGAAGGAGATGAGGAGAAATACTATC
Source organism: Candidatus Megaera endosymbiont of Mesostigma viride (assembly GCA_020410825.1). GTDB lineage: Bacteria > Pseudomonadota > Alphaproteobacteria > Rickettsiales > Rickettsiaceae > Megaera > Megaera polyxenophila. Next base: position 773,220 of record CP084576.1, on the reverse strand, counting down.
AGTTAAGAAGTTTAGAAGGTTTTGCTGATAAAACAGTTACGGATATAAGAAACTTTTTCTCTTGTAAGCAGAACGTTGATACTATTAATCAGCTGGTTAATATCCTTACCATTGAGGATTATGAAAATAACACAATCTCTTCTTCGATTACGGGGTTGAATGTTATTTTTACCGGTACTTTAAATTCTATTTCCAGGAACGAAGCTAAAGCAAGAGCGGAAAAATTAGGAGCAAAAATTGTCAGTAGTGTTTCTGCTAATACCAATTTAGTTATTGCCGGGGAAAAAGCAGGAAGCAAATTAAAAAAAGCCGAAGAGTTTGGTATTAAAATTATTTCCGAGAAGGAATGGTTAGAGATAATTAAGGAGGTAATATGACTAATGTAACCAAAACCAAATTGCATCAGGTAAGGTTGTTATTTCCAGAAAATCAAATTAATGGTTATATTATTTCTACCAAAGATGAGTATTTATCCGAATATCCTCCCGCTTATGCAAAAAGATTGGAATATTTAACTGGTTTTAGTGGATCCAATGGTCTTGCTGTTATCCTTGAAAATACTGTTTTATTTTTTACGGATGGTAGATATTTAACACAATGCTCAAAAGAGCTAGATAGACATTCATTTCAAATTTTTGATCAAAAACAACTCATCGATTTTTCATGGGAAAATTATGCAGGCCCGGGTGATATAATAGGTTATGACCCTGCGATTTTTACATCTAATGCGCTTCTACCTTTTAAAAAGCTTAATTTAAAGGCAGTTCAGGGAAACTTAATTGATAAAATATGGGAGGACAGGCCATCAAAACCAAATTCTAAAATTTATAATTATGATGTTAGTTTTGCAGGGGAGGAAAGGGCAGAAAAAATTGCCAAATGCCGCAATTTTTTAGATACCCATGGGGGAGAAGCTTTAGTAATAACTAATCCAGAAATATTGTGCTGGTTGTTTAATATCAGAGGTGCAGATATAGAATTTTCACCTCTGTTGCTAGCTAATGGCTGTATTACGAAAGAAAATTCTTACTTATTTACGGATATTACTCGAATCCACGGCGATTTGAAGGAAATTACTATTATGCCTGAAAGTTCTTTCGTTCAAATAATCCAACAGCAACAGGGAAAAATATTATTTGATGATAGTTTATGTTCGAAATATATCTCGGATATAATAAAACAGAAAGAATATCAAAATGTAGTGAATCCATGTCTTTTATGGAAAGCATGCAAAAATTCCGTAGAAATTGATAAAATGGTAGCAGCCCACGTTCAAGACGGCATAGCTGTCGTTGAGTTTTTATCTTTTTTGGCAAATAACGATTTAAGTAATTACTCCGAATATGATCTTGGTCTTAAACTTAAGGAATTTCGAAGTAAAGGTTATAATTATGTAACTGATAGTTTTCCGGCAATTATAGGGTTTAAGGAAAATGGAGCTATTATTCATTATAGAGCCAGTCAAAATTCTGCAAAGAAAATTGCGGGTGACGGTTTACTATTAATTGACTCTGGAGGGCAATATCTCGGAGCAACAACAGATATCACTAGGGTAGCGGTTATTGGTAGACCTGAGCAGAAACATCGGGAATACTATACTAAAATATTAAAAGGTCACTTAAACCTTGCGATGATAAAATTTCCGAAAGAATCAGTGACAGGTGCAAATCTTGATATCCTGGCCAGGCAATTTTTATGGCAAGATGGGGACGATTATCCCCATGGTACCGGCCATGGAGTTGGTAGTTTTTTAAGTGTTCACGAAGGACCACAAAATATCAGTTTAGCCAGTTATGGCACAAAGCTAGCAGCTGGTATGGTTATCTCGAATGAACCAGGTTTTTATCAGCCAGGTGAATTTGGGATTAGAATAGAAAATATGATGTATGTTAAGGAAACACCTAACGGTAACTTCCTGGAATTTTCGATGCTAACTTTAGTCCCTTACGAGAAAAATCTGATAGATAAAGATTTGCTTAGTAAAGATGAGTTAAATTATCTTAATAGCTATTATAAATTAATAGAGAACAAAATCATGACACATTTATCAGAACAGGGTAAACAATGGCTCCAAACCCAATTACAATTGGTTCTCTGAAATTTAATACCTTAACCTTAAGTGATAGCTACCGGTAATTTAACCGGCAGCTACACGCAAGTGCTTAATTTTTAGCTTTCACCGGCGACTTCAAGTGCAGTTTCTTCTGGTTCTAGGTAACCAAGTATAGTCCCGGTAATATCAAAACCGCCAGTAGATTCTTCATCAGCAATCTTTTGTAGGCTGGATATGGTTTCTAGTTCTTGATGGATTCTTGCTTCCGACCAATTTTTGAAAATCACTTGTTGAGAACTGTACTCATCTAATATTTTGCTGCCTAAAACCTCATAAGCAGAATCAAAATCATGAATTTCTTGTTTTAGATAATCTTTTACCCAATTGCTTAGTTTTTCCGATAATACTAATATAGGCTTGGAAGCTTTTCCAGTTAATATCTGCTCAGCTAAATCTTGAAAAAGATGTGAAATAATTTCGCTGCTCCATGCATCTTTATTATACGAAAAAAGTGTGTGCTGTTGCGAAAGCGGTTCAAATTGTTTTAATATCTGAGCCAGAGAAGATGATTTCCCTAATGATAATTGACTACTACCATAATAAGGATTACTACTATTTTCGAAAATAAAGGTTAATAGTTTGTGGGTTAATTCATGTATTATTGTTGTAGCTACTTGCATATTAGTTTGCTGTTCCATCGAACATATTACTACATCATGTAGGCTAGCATATCCCCACCATGTACTGTCAACTTTCGGAGAAAATACATCATTTTGTATTAAAAATTTCCCCGATAAATCAGCTGTTTCCAATATTGTTTTCATTAAACCACTTGTATCTTTTTTGACTAATAAATCTAAGGTTAAAGCAATATCATCTAAACGACCTTCAATATCCTTAGAATAAACTGCTTTATCAAATAATTTTTTAACTACAGGATCAATATCTTTTGAAATCACTAATTTTAAACTTGGGTCAAAAAATTTGTCTTTTCCACCTAATTGATTGATAATTTGATTATATAGTTCATCGGATACAGCTTCTGCTTTATGTAATTCAAAGATTTTAAATTTGTCAACGTATTTGCTATTTGCTGGATTTATTTCACAAAAGAAAAAAGGTTTTAATTCTAGTAATTTCTCTAGAAACTTTCCTAAAGCGCAATCTTTTTTATAATATGGAAGCCTAGAAAATGTTTCTATTAAAAAAGTACGTTGGATATCCGGATAGTTATTGCTTGTAAATGGAGTCATAAATGGTAACAAGTCTATTGCTGACATATCTTTTGAATTAAATATTTTAGTAATAAATTTTTGTTTGAAGGAGATTTCTGCGGGGGAAAATAACTCTCCAAACTCTTGTAAAGTTAGACCTTTCCTAATTTTTTCTAGAAGCCATGTTTCAGCTTCCACTTCTAAATGATTATGGGCATTTATTGAATCAGAAAGGTTAAGAGCTTGTGAAAATATTATTTTGGATATGTCCTTCATTGATTTCAATTTGTTAAACAGCTCTAGCTGATTTATTGGATTCATACTATTAATAAACTTGTTAATTTCTAATATAACAGGTTTAAATGACGAAGGTTCCTGAAGTTTTAAAATGTCTATTAGATCAAAGGAGTATGCGAAAAACATTAGTTGTTCAAAATTAGTAAAGCTTGGTAATAGTTTACTAATTTGGACCCAGATTTCATTAATTTCATCGTTATGTGGAGATGCACTCATTAATCTCATTGTCCCTTCCATGAAATCTATTTTACTAGATTCATTTTTGTGAGATAAGATTTTTTCTATTGTTATACCAGTAATTTCTGGGTCTAATGCTGTTTCAATAAGTTGTTTGACAAATAATTTTTGTACTTCCTTATTTTCAATTTCAGATAAAGAGTTAGCAACCTTTAAATAGATTTGTTTTTGTAATGTGTTTTCATACTCCTTCCAACTTGTTAAATCTTTTACTCCACTAATAAATTTACGCAACATTTCGTTGTCCATTGTACCAATCAGATCTGTTAATTTTAGGAGTAATGGCGGTAATCCTAGATGCGCATAATCATCGTTTTTTAGGTCAAATAGGTTTCTTAGGAGTAAGTTTTTCATTTTACTGTCTACTTTTTCGCTGCTGAATACCTCAATAACTTCCGGTAATAATGCTATTAATAACTCATAATTTTCTTTAGAAAAAGCTGTGAAATGTCCAAGTCCTAAACCCTTTGGATCGAATAACTCTGCGATAAATGTTTCTTGTACTTCTGAGGAGACTTTTGGCAGAAGTTTAACATAAAAATTTACCAAAACATCAAATACATCCTTTTGCAACTTTTTTTCAGAGTGCCAAAGTGCAAATATTTCTTTTATTGATGCTATTTGCTCTTTTTTATCATGTATATCAGACAAGTTAAAGTATGGTGCTATTTCTCCTTTGAGGCCTGCTAATATTAATGTCTTTATTATATCCTTATTAATATGTTTATGATAATCAATTGCATTATAGGATAGTTCCATAAAAAAATTGTTCTTTGTTAGCAAGAGCAGTTTTTTGAATTGATGATCAGTTGCTAACTTTTCCTCAAGAGCTAGCTTTATTTTTTTTGCTGCGCTTATAGATGAGGCTAGAATATTAAAATTTGGATCATGCTCTTTAGGCGATGTAATAAAATAATTCTGCTCTTGGAGATATTCTTCGAGAGATTTGTCCAAATCTGGTAAAAGCTTAAAAATTTGGGGCAATAATATTCTTGCAAGTTCAGCTCCGGTTTCTGTGCTCCTTAGGTCAAATACTTCTCGGATGAATACTTTTTGAACAGATGGATCCATCTGTGGTAAAAATTTGTTTATCTCGTGCGATAATTTTTTCAATAAATCCGACGCTTCTTTGAGATTTTTCAGCTCAAATATTTTTTCAATTACCCTTGCTTGAGAATAAGAGTTTAATGGAGTTAAATATTTTTCAATATTGATGCCTTTAAAGAACTCTAAAAGCATTTTAGGCTCTGTATATCTATGCCATATTAAACTATAATTTTGTTGATTTTCATCCTTTAAACTACTTAAATGTGTCATGAATTCAGTAGCTTTTTTAGCCCAATTTTTAGAGTTCGGCATTGACAAATTGTAAATAATTTCGGTCATTTGTGCGGTGTTGAATTTACTAGCAGCCGCCCCTGTAAAAATCTGCTCAAATAAATATTCCTTTGCATTTTCTGATAACTTGTATTTAAAAGTGCTTATCTCCTTTAGGGATTTTGATAATTGTTCCTGATCTAAACTAAGTAATGCGTCATAAAATGGAGCGATAATTACACCGGTATTGTGCAAAGATTTCCCAAGTTTAGTAAATCTAATAATTAATTCGTCACTTAGTTCGTGGTTTTTTAGTATGTTTATGCAGGCTTTTAGGTCTTCCCAATTCTCGTAATCTATTGCACTGTGGCTATCTGTTATAGAATCCTCTAATTTTTGTAAGTGACTAATAAAAGGTAATTCTTGTGAAGGATGGTACTCTAGGTTGGTTTTTTTGCTCATGTTTTCGCCCTCAAATTAAATTGAGTAATTATTAATATAAATTAACTTAATTTACAAGAATAAAATTTAATAAATTTTAACTATATTATATTTATCAAAAATAAAAATTAATTAGATTAAGTGATATAAAGAAGGAGTTTTGAAAAAATTTAAGCAGGAAAAAGCGTATAAATATAAACTTCAAACTGCTTTCTGGTTGACAATCTAAATACCTCATAATATAGTTTTTATATATCTCTAGCTCTAAGAAGTAACCTTGCAGGTTAGTTGTTTAAGATAAGTAACAGGCTTGCTGGTAACTTAAGGTAAACCATATATTACTAAAACAAGAGGCTGTATCCCATTAGATAAATTATTTAAACTTTCGATTTTAGACTTGCGAATTTGGGTTCGTCTTGGCTGCAGCGACCAGGAGAAATTTAATCCTCAACTCCTTAGTTTGAATGTCGAATTATATTTTAAAGCCCTGCCAGAAGGTGCAACAAGCGATAGACTAGAAGATACTGTTTGTTACTCTGACCTGGTCCAAAACGTAAAATCTTTTTGCCGAAATAGGCAATTCAATTTAATTGAACATTTAACGGCAGAAATTTATCAGGTTGTAAAGGGTTCTTTAAAACAACATAGGTCTCTTGTTACCTTTATCGGCGTTACTGGTCATAAAATGTCGCCACCTGTTCCTGATATTCACGGAGGTGTTACTTTTACTTATTGCGATGATTTAAGTTCTACAAAGGAGTAAGTATGGTATATATAAGCCTGGGCTCCAATTTGGGGAATCGTATAAATAATTTAAGAACAGCATCTGCCTTTCTAATACAACGCTGTTTGCATAACACTACTTGTTCTATAGTGCTAGAAACAGAAGCTATTTTACCGGAAAATGCGCCAATTGAGTGGAACAAACCGTTTTTAAATATGATAGTTTCGGGAGAAACAGAGTTATCACCTAGTGAATTGCTTGCAGCTTTAAAATCCATTGAAACTGAAATGGGAAGGCCTGAATTTTACGAGTTATGGTCACCTCGGATTATTGATTTGGATATTCTTCTTTGGGATAAACTAGAAATTAACTCTTCTGACCTCAAAATTCCCCATCCTGAGTTAGCTAATCGGCCTTTCTTGCATCATCTTCTTGCTCTTATGGGGTTAAAAGCCTGGCAAAATGTTGGATTTTCTCCTTCATTTAAGAAAAGCTTGGTATTATCGCCTCAATTAGTAGGTGTGGTAAATGTTACGCATGATTCCTTTTCGGATGGAGGTAATTTTAGCCAAACTGATAAAGCGATTCAGCAAGTGCTAAAACTAGCCGCTGATGGAGCTAGTATCATTGAAATTGGGGCGCAATCTACGAGACCAGGAGCAGTTATAGCTGGCCCTGATCAGGAGTATAATAAATTAAAACCGGTTCTCGATAATATTATACAATTTATGCAAGATCGGACACTAACTATTAGTATTGACACGTTTTGGCCTTCAGTAATAAGTAAACTCCTCGAAAATTATCCTGTTGCGTGGATTAATGATGTAAAAGGTGAACTTGACGATGATACATTAAAATTAATAGCCGTCAAAAATTGCAAATTATGCTTAATGCACTCTCTTAGCATTCCACCAACTAAGGAAGTCATCATTTCACTGGAAAAAAGACCTATAGATGTTATTGTAGAATGGGGAAAGGCTTATATTGATCGATTGCTTACGCTCGGGTTTTCTCTTGATCAGATTATCCTAGATCCTGGTATCGGTTTTGGTAAATCCATTTATCAAAATATTGAAATCTTGCAAAAGGTAGTTGAGCTTCAAAAACTAGGAGTCAAAATAATGATGGGCCATTCCAGAAAATCCTATCTTAGTGCTTTTACTTGTCGAACTGCAGTTCACAGAGATATAGAAACTATAGCTGTTTCTTGTTTTTTGGCAGAAAAAGTTGATTTCTTACGAGTGCATAATATAGAAGATCATATGCATTTTTTAGCTGTCTATAAAAATTTTGCTCAAAGGATATAATGTTGAAATCAAGAAAAGCCATAGGAATTATGGCCGCAACAAAGGAAGGAATAATTGGCAAGGGAAATGTATTGCCTTGGCATTATCCGGAAGAGCTTGAGTATTTTAGGTCGACTACTGATGGGCATACTATCATTATGGGGCGTAAAACCTACGAGGCGATGCCGCAAGGAATTTTTTCTAGTAGAAAAGCCATTATTTTTTCTAAAAATCCCAACGAGCTTGATGCTAAGCCTGGAATATTTGTTAAATCCTTGGAAGAATATTTTGATGTTATTCAGGGTCTAGGTGAGGATGAAAAAATATTTATGATAGGCGGAGCAGAAATTGCTCATTTATTTTTAAAGCATAAACTGATATCATCTTTTATCTTAACAAGAATCCACCGTTTATATTCAGGTGATACCTACCTTGATTTAAACTATTTTAAAGGGTGGAGGGAAAATGTTTTAAAGTCCTCTCCACACTATACTATTCTACAACTAACAAATATATGAGGAAATTTTATGAAATTTTGTCTAACCCTTAATAATTTACTGGAAGAATTACATTTATTAAAACATCCTGTTTACCAATCATGGAATGAAGGAACATTGACGCTTGATACGTTAAAAATTTACGCAAAGGAATATTATCACCATGTTGCTGCTTTTCCCCGTTACATTAGTCAAATCCATTCTTTTTGTCCTGATATTTCAGATAGGCAGGTTTTACTGGAAAATTTGATAGATGAAGAAAAAGGAGAAAATAATCATCCTGAATTATGGTTACGTTTTGCCGAAGGTCTTGGGGTTTCAAGGAAAGAAGTCAAACAGCTTCCTGAATTATCTACAACAAAAGAGCTCGTTGAAGGTTATTTTGAGTTAGTTAAAACTGATTATGCTACAGGCCTTGGTGCTTTATATGCTTACGAGAGGCAAACACCAGAAGTGTCGAAATCTAAAATTGACGGCTTGAAAAAGCATTATTCTGTTTGTGATGAAAAAACGTTAGAGTTCTTCTCTATTCACCAAACAGCAGATGAATGGCATACGGAGGAGCTAATCGGTCTTATTGACCGCTTAAGCAAAAGCGAGCAGGAAAAAGTTGCCCACGGAGCGATGAAAGGAGCGAGATTATTATGGTCTTTTCTTGATGGAATGGCTGAATGTCATGCGAATTGAAGCTATAAAAACTCATAAAGTTGATATAAGTGACTCTCTGGCAGCGATTTTAGATGGATATATAAAATCCGTATGTGATGAAGATATAATAATTATCACTTCAAAAATTATTAGCATACTGCAAGGACGTTTGGTTTCCAAAGAGACGATAGATAAGCGTTTGCTTGTTCAGCAAGAGGCTGATTTAATATTGAAAACGGAGAGAAATCCTTACGATCTATATTTAACAATTAAAGGAGGAGTGCTTATACCTTCTGCCGGTATAGACGAGTCTAATGTTGATGGATATTATGTTTTATATCCTAAAGATATCCAGGGAACAGCTGCCTGGATTTGGAAATACATAAAAGAACAACATAATATACAAAAACTTGGTGTTGTAATTACTGACAGTCATACAACTATAATGAGGAGAGGTGTAACCGGTATTGCGCTTGGGTGGTGTGGGTTTGAGCCGCTTTATTCTTATATAAATAAACCTGATTTATGTGGTAAACCGCTCCGAGTTACGCAGGTTAATATTCTTGATTCTTTGGCTACTTCCGCGGTTTTCGTTATGGGAGAAGGTAATGAACAGACTCCTCTAGCTCTCATTAAAGATGCTCCCAAAATTTCTTTCCTTAATAGAGTGCCAACTTTAGAAGAAGAACAAAAGGTGGTAATCCCTATGGAGGAAGATCTTTATGCTCCACTTTTGCGCAGCTCTCAGTGGATAAGAAATGTAAAGGCAAAATAATTTCGTAATTAGTCATTTTGTGCTTGATATTTCTTACCTATTTTGTATTTTACTATTTGTACATTTAGCAACTAATCCAGAAAAACAATAACGAGCTATATACTCTTTTATAGTTTTAGATTGTTTTTGTGAGCTATTAAGGTGTATAATAAGCGGGTGTAGCTCAGGGGTAGAGCGCTACCTTGCCAAGGTCGAAGTCGAGGGTTCGAATCCCTTCACCCGCTCCACTGGCTCTTTATTTTTTGTTAAAACTTTAAGAGGTTTTTATCATGTCGAAGTATAATCTGCCTGCAGTTTTTGCTCTGATCATTTATCCAATCTTTATTATTACACTTGGTGTAAATTATGCACTTGACCATCAAGTAGGTTGGTTTGAAGGATTACTGTTTATTGGGGGATACTATATATGTAACATTACTGTCGGTGTTGGTTTGCATAGATTATGGTCGCATGATTCTTACAAAATAAATAAATATGTAGAATTTGTTCTGATTCTCTTGTCCGCCGGTACATTACAAGGTCCTGCACTATCCTGGGCTTCTAATCATTTTAAACACCATACCTATACCGACACTGATCTTGATCCTCATTCTCCTCTTAAATATAAAAGTAAAGTAAGAGGTTTTTGGTGGTCACACATGGGCTGGATGCTTGAAGGAGAAGGAAGTTATAAGTCAATCGATAAGCTCACTATGGTAAAGCTAGGCAGAAATAAATTACTCAGATGGCAGTTAAAATATTATTGGATGATTGCCGTATTTATGAATACGGCAGTGCCTGCTCTTATCGGGTTCGCCTGTGGTCATACTGTTTTAGCAGCGTATGCAGGTTTCATATTTATTGGGCTTGGGCGTGCTGTGCAACAGCAAGTAACATTTTTTGTTAATTCCCTTTGTCATTTTGCTGGGACACAAAAATATGTTCAAGGCACTTCAGGTGACATATGGTGGCTTGCCCTGCTTTTACTAGGAGAAAATTGGCACAACTACCATCATGCTTTCCCTTCGGATTACAGAAATGGGGCTAAATGGTATCAATTTGATGTACACAAATGGATAATATATTTGATGAGCGTATTTGGTCTGGCTTGGGATTTAAAAAGGACTGCAAAAGTTAGAGTTGAAGCAAAAGCTTCCCAAACTATGCAGCAGTATATAAATTTACGAAAAGAACAACTTGAGTCAATGAATGCTAAAATAACAGAGCTTGCTTTAAGTATTCAAAACAGACTTAGCGAAATAGAAAAAAGTAACTTAGGACAGAAGTTTATTAGTTCTTTAATTAAAATACAAGATAATTTGACCACCATAGCCCAGCAGCTAAATCAACAGTTGAAGAATTTTGAAAATCCTTCCGAGAATATTGTAAAGATTATAAATAAGGAAGTAAAGAAAATTGAAGATTCTTGGCAGAGGCTTTATAGCGAGCTTGAAATGCAAAAAAACTAATTATATTATAAGAAACTATTTTAATGCAGAATGAGGAGATGATTTGTAATTGTCTCCTCATTCTACATTAAAAAGCCTATATTATGGCCACAAGTGAATTTGTAAATTACGTAGTTGATCTACTAGCACCCTATGGTTATATAAGGGTACGACCCATGTTCGGTGGACATTCTGTTTATAGAGATGGCGTAATTGTTGCAATAATTGTAGGTGAGGAATTGTATTTTAAAGTTAATGAACAATCTGTTTGCGACTACAGAAATAGGGGATCAAAGCCTTTTACTTATAAAGCTAGGGATAAGGTAATTAATATATCATATTGGCAAGTACCTTTAGATATTATGGAAGATAAAGAGTTGTTTGGTAATTGGTTAGATGTAGCTTATCAAATTTCCCTTAATACCAAAAATAAGAAAAGTTAGATTGTAGTTATAAAATTATTTTATAGAACCACACGGTATAAAAGTTCTATATGTTCTATATGTTAATATTCAAATTCTGGGTAAGGACATAAATAAGAGATATGTAAAATACAGAATATACTAAAGATATTGTATCTTAAAAAACAAACTTGGTTTAGTAAAAAGCAAAAACTTGTTATTAGCTATATTGACTTACTAGATTAATGAAAGAACCAAATCGTTAATAGCCAAATCCTCAGAAGTGTTATAATACGCTTCGTTTTTGCCTTTTTATAAAAGCTTATTGTTGCTAATTGCTTAGCCGTGCTTAGATAAAATGAAAGAAATTGTAGACTTTTAGCAATAAAATGTTTAAATTGCAGTAACCTTTGTAAACCAATAATAAATAAAGCATGACCTCTAATATTAGAAACGTAGCAATCATTGCTCACGTCGATCACGGCAAAACTACGCTTATAGATACTATGCTCAGGCAAAGTGGTTTATTTCGTGATAACCAGGAAGTAGCAGAAAGAGCTATGGATTCAAACGATTTGGAAAGGGAACGGGGGATAACCATTTTAGCTAAATGTACTTCCGTTAATTGGAACGATACAAAAATTAATATTGTAGATACACCAGGTCATGCGGATTTTGGCGGTGAAGTTGAGCGGATTTTATCTATGGTAGATGGAGTAGTATTACTTGTTGATGCGGCAGAAGGTCCTATGCCGCAAACAAAATTTGTTCTTGGAAAAGCCCTAAAGATCGGGTTAAAACCTATTGTTGTAATCAATAAAATTGACCGTAGCGATGCAAGGGAAACTGAAGTTTTAGACGAAGTGTTTGAGTTGTTTATGTCCCTAGATGCAACTAATGAGCAGCTGGATTTTCCTATTATTTATGCTTCTGGCAGAAATGGTTGGGCAGTTCGTGACCTAGCTGGGGTACGCCAAGATGTGTCTGATTTATTTAATACTATAATAGAACACGTTAGGCCTCCGGAGTCAGAACCTGATGCTCCTTTTTCAATGATTGTCACAACTAGGGAATATGATTCTTATTTAGGAAGGATTCTAACAGGTAGAATCAAAACCGGTACTGCAAAGATTAATACTCCTATCAAGGTTATGAGTATGGATGGCAAAGTAATCGAGAATGGCAGAATAACTAAAATGCTAAGTTTTAAGGGATTAGATAGGATACCTATCCAGACAGCGATTGCCGGCGATGTTATTGCAATTGCTGGCCTTGAGAGTGCAAGTGTCGCAGACACGATTTGTTCTCCGGAAGTGGAGCTTCCTTTAGAAGCCCAGCCTATAGATCCGCCAACTCTTTCCATGATATTTTCCATTAATGATTCTCCTTTAGCTGGGAGGGAAGGTGATAAATTAACTTCTAGAGTTTTAAGGGCAAGATTAATGAGAGAGGCAGAGGGGAACGTAGCTATTACTATCTCAGAAACTGCTCAAACTGATTCTTTTGAAGTAGCTGGTCGTGGGGAGCTGCAGATGGGTGTACTGATTGAAACTATGAGAAGAGAAGGATTTGAACTTTCAATTAGCAGGCCAGCTGTATTATATAAAACTGATGAAGTTACAGGCGAAAGGCTAGAACCTATGGAAGAAGTACAGATTGATGTAGATTCTGAATATGTAGGTTCTGTAGTTGAATCAATGAATCTGCGCAAGGGGCAAATGGTTGACATGCGTTCTACTGGTGCGGGTAAAACACGTTTATTATTTATTGCTCCATCAAGGGGATTAATAGGTTATCATGGTCCATTTTTAACAGAAACTAGAGGAACGGGGATTATGAGCAGAATATATCATTCCTATGCTCCTTATTGTGGTAAAATTGAAGGAAGAAGAAATGGGGTTTTGATATCAACTGAAGATGGCGAAGCAGTTGCGTATGGTTTGTGGCAACTTGAAGATAGAGGTCAGATGTTTATTACTCCTGGAATCTCAGTATATAAAGGTATGATCATTGGTGAACACACACGTGACAATGATTTAGAGGTTAATCCGCTTCGGTCAAAACAACTAACTAATATGAGAACCACTAGCAAAGATGAAGCTGTACGCTTAACTCCACCACGTTTAATGGCATTGGAACAGGCCATTGCTTATATTCAAGATGACGAACGAGTTGAAGTTACCCCAAAATCAATAAGGTTGCGCAAGATGTATCTTGATCCTAATCAAAGGAAAAGAATGGTAAAAAAAGGTTAATTTTGTAATTAGTTATTGATATATATAATAAATCTTGTAGAGGTTGAGGCTTCGATTTTTAAATGAGTAGGTAATAGGAAATTATGCCAGGTTCAGAGTCAGAACAAAATGTCCCATATATAAAGGGGCAAATATCCTTGCCAGAAGTGACGGTAAAAGCAGTATTGGTAGGTGTAATCCTAGCGGCAATATTTACAATGTCTAGTCTTTATATAGGCTTGAAATTTGCTCGCACTGTGGCTGCTTCTATTCCTGCTGCATTATTATCCTTGATGATATTTAAGGCATTCAAAAAAACTAACATACTCGAAAATGTTGTCGTTCAAACTATTGCTTCCGCAGGTGAGGGTGTTGCATCGATGGCGGCGTTTTGCATTACGGCAATTTTATTATCGGGTTATTGGCAAGAGTTTAAGTATTTAGATACAATGCTGATATTAGGCCTTGGCGGTATACTTGGAGTTTTTATGTCTATACCACTGCGCAATATTATGATTGTTAAGGAAAAAATGCCATATCCGGAAGGGATAGCAGTAGCAGAAGTTCTTATTTCCGGTGAAAGTAAAGGGTATGCAACAAAATTGTTACTTAAAGGCTCTTTCATATCGGCGTTAATTACTTTAGCCCAAACTGGATTTAAGATAGGTTCTGATTTTGTGATGTATGGAATCAAAACATTTGGTTCTGTTTTTGGGGTAAGTGTCGTTCTTTCTCCTTTATCGTTAGGAGCAGGTTATATTATAGGGTTGGGTAGTAGCTTGATAATGCTAATTGGAGCCTTGGTAGCTAATTTTGTAGTTTTACCGTATTTAGGCCTAACATATAGCAGCGAAATCGCTTCTATGGAGCCTGTGCCGTTATTAATAGCCCTGCAGAAGCAATATCTTAGATATGTAGCCGTAGGGGTGATGATGATAGGGTCTTTGTGGTCATTAGTAGCAATATTTCCGACGATCAAAAAGGCTGTTACGCTAGGTATTGTAGGCTCAACTCATATGGCTTCATCAGCGCATCTTAGAACAGATAGAGATATACCTGTTTTTTGGGTTGTTACTGGTATATTTTTGGTATCGATTCTAATCGGTATGTTTTTTTATTGTACTTTATCCAGTACTAGTTTTAGTTTTGGTTATAAACTTATTGTTTCTAGTTTTGCTACTTTAGCGGTTATTATAATTGGCTTTGTTATGTCCTCCGTTGCATCCCAGCTTGTGGGAATTTTAGGGACGACTTCATTACCAGCATCGGGGTTATGCCTAGCGACTATTATATTATTTGTTTCTGTTATATCACCGGTTTTAGCTACGGAAGGTAGTAGCCATATAATGGATATAACTATTATTGGTATGACTCTAGTTTTTACTTCTGTTGTTGGGTCTGCGCTAGTCCTGAGTGGAGATAATATGCAGGACTTAAAAACCGGCTATTTAATAGGGGCAACTCCTTGGAAACAACAGCTAGTATTACTTATAGGCGTTTTAGTAGCAGTTGTTACTACACCGTTTGTCCTCCAAACGATGTTTGAGGCTTATGGAATTGGTGACATGATGCCCCGTCCTGATATGAATCCCGCCAAAGCTCTTTCTGCTCCGCAAGCTATGCTTATTGCATCCGTAACTAAAGGACTACTTGTAGGTCAGCTTCCTTGGCCTATGGTCAATTCCGGAATTATTATAGGTATAATAATAATTATTATTGATTTAATTCTTTCTAAGTCTTTTGCTAATTTAAGATTACCTATCATGACTTTTGCAGCTGGGTTTTATTTGCCTATGGGTATTTCGGTAGCGTTCTTTTTTGGCGGCTTACTTCGTTATTGTGTGTCTAAAAGTAAAAATTCTAAGAATTCACAGGAAAATGGGGTGATGATAGCCTCGGGATTTATTGCAGGGGAAGCTATCATGGGAGCGTTACTTAGTATACCTTTTGCTTTGTACAAAGATGCAAATATCCTAGCACTTCCTTTTGGTTTAAGCAGTTTCAGCCAAGACGTAATAGGTATTATTATTTTTGTCATTTCTGCATGGTTATTTTGGAAAATTACCAAATCTGACAAAAATGTGGTATTATCGTAGGGAAGGGTATTTCTTTAATCTTTTTTTATAAGTTGTGGTTATATGTTTATTCAAACTGAGGAAACTCCAAATCCTAACGCCTTGAAATTTCTGCCAGGGCTTGATATTAGCCCTAAAAGTCCGGTGTTTTTTAATAACTTTGATGAAGCAAAAGCTAAAAGCCCTCTCGCTGCCAAATTATATGACATTGGTAATATAGAGGCGGTTTTTTTGGGAGCAGATTTTATTACTGTCACTAAAACCCCTGAAATTGAATGGAAACTGTTAAAACCAGAAATATTAATGGTTATTATGGATCATTTAGTTTCAGGTTTGCCTATTTTTAACAATAATGAAAATACATCCACTCAAATTAATACTGATGGGCTTTCAGAAATCGAAAAACAAATTATTGAAATTATAGAAACCAGAGTTCGTCCTTCTGTAGCTATGGATGGTGGTGATATAATATATAAGGGTTTTAAAGAAGGAATAGTTTATCTTCAATTACACGGTGCGTGTTCTGGCTGTCCTAGTTCTACTGTTACTCTTAAGAACGGTATTGAGTCGATGCTCCAACATTACGTCCCAGAAGTCCAAGCTGTAGAGGCGATAGAGGAATAAACTTTTAAGAATAAAATTCGTAAGGCATTCCAAGGTTCACACTTAGTAAAAATATTCAAGTGATTTAAGAGTTTAATTTTCCAAGCCCATTGAAAAAATAATTTCTGCTGCTTTGGTAGAAGGAGACTGCTTGTTATCAAGGCCAATAATTTTTAGGGTTTCTTTAGTATCTACTGTTTGTGAATTTGCTTTGTTCGGATCAGATATTAGGGCATTTAAGGCGTTCGCAATATTTGTAGCTGTAAAATCTGATTGTATAAATTCTGGAATTACTTCTTTATTGGAAATGATATTTATAATGTTAACATACTTAATTTTTATACAAGCTTTGATAACTAGATAAGTTAAATAATTTAATTTATAGCCAACTACCATGGGTGTACCAGATGCAGCAATTTCAATGGTATTAGTACCGGATTTAGCCAGAGCTAAATCGCTTACTGCAAAACTCTTAAGCTTTTCTGTGCTAAATATAAAATCAAATTTTGCACCCACCAAATATTTGTTAATAAGATTTACATGTAATTCATTAGGTTGGACAAATATTGCAGTTAATCTAGTTGTTGAAGATAAAATATCTAATGCTTCTCTAATTATCGGCATATGCCTTGATATTTCAGATTTTCTACTACCAGGAGTAATTGCTATTATTTTTTGGTTATCGGGAATGTTAAAATCGTGTCTTAAATCCTTAGATTTATCATAAAAATCTTGTTCTAGAGCGGGATAACCGATAAATTCAGAGCTTAACCCATATTTGGTAAAATAAGGTGGTTCAAAGGGAAGTAATGTTATTAGTTTGTCGTAAACTTTAGAATATTTTTTTGCCCTTCCTTCTTTATATGCCCAAACAGATGGGGCAACAACATGTACTAATTTTATTTCCGGTGCAAGCTTTCTAACTTTAGCAGCTACTCTGAAAGTAAAACCGGGAGAATCAATTGTTACCAGGATTTTAGCGCCGCTATTTACGATATCATTTACAGTCTCGTTAATGAGTTTGTTGATGTGCAAAATATGTGGTAATACCTCAAAAAAACCCATTAAATTTATCTGTTCAAAGTCAAAAAGCGATTTAATTCCGGCTAATTTCATTTGCGGTCCGCCAATGCCGTAAAAAGAAATATTTTTACCCCTATCAGAATTAATTTTTTTGATCGATTTAATTATTTGGGCACCAATAAAATCGCCAGAATTTTCTCCAGCTATAAAATAAAATTTCATATATTATCAGTTTTTATCTTTTTTAGAATTACATAAACTGTAATTTAGATCCAGTATTTCCGATTCTATACCAAGGCAATGTAAAACACTATGGAATATGTAGTCATGCGAAATTATTTGCCCCTTATGGCTATTTACTGCATTTACCAATTCGGGGTAGTTTTTTTTGAAACTGTCAGAAAACCATACCATAAAAGGTATTTCTTTTTGCTCCGGGGCAAACTCAGAACCATGACCTAATCTTCCGTTTTCTCCAAGTGATTCTCCATGATCGGAAGCAAAAATTAAAAAGGCATTTTTGTTTTTTAATAGATCGATTAAATTAGCTAAAAAAAAATCAGTGTACAAAATTGAATTGTCGTAACTATTGATTAATTCTTCTTTAGTACAACTTGCTTGGTCTATTTTAGCATTTTTTTTTTGCGTTGGATTAAATTTAGTAAATTCTTCAGGGTATCTTGAAGCATAATTCCAGTGACTGCCGGAGAGTTGAACGGTAATAAATTGCCTGCCTTGTTTTTCGAGAAGTTTTTCAATATATGGTAGCATCAAACCGTCATGTGAATTCATACTGTACAGTAATGATCCACCAGGAATTATAGAAAATTTTACCTCGTCGTATAAAGTGCTTGTGCTTTCATAGTACCCACTTATAGATTGGGTGCTTATCCAAGTAGTGTCGTAGCTAAGAGCTGTTAAAACTGAAAGAAAGCCTGTTTCTGATTTTACTTTATCGATATTTTGTTCACTATGTCTTGAGAATAGACATGCTATGGAAAGATGAGTCGTGTTATCACACGAGCGTCCTTCAAAGGAATATAAATTATTTATTTTTTTTAGGTTTGGGGTAGTGTCTCTTTCATACCCATTAATACCAAAATTGCTATATCTTGCAGATTCTCCTATTACCAAAACCCCAGCTATATCTTCTTTGTTATTTATAATTTGAAAGCTGAATTTCTTGCTAATGTCTTGACGTACGTGACCTTTATTGCCAAAAAAGTAAACATAACTATTGTGAAGGTATTGTAGGGGGAAATAACTTTTTAAAATTTTAAACTGAGGAGAAATAATATTATTAATCGCTACGAATAAACATAATGCTGTTAACATTTTTGAAAAAAAAGATTTAGTAGTTTGTGGGTTAAAATGCTTTATTCCAAATATACAAATTGATAAACTGAATATTATCCATATAATGACTCTGGTGCTAATTAACTCCGATATTTCAGAGATTTCGGTGCCATAAATAGCGGGCATCATTTTTTCTGTCGGTGCTACTCCAAGATAAAATAGGTAGTAACTGGCGATTGCTCCGGTAAAAAAGAGAAAAATTGATCCTATAATGAATATTAGGCGGTGGATTGCTAGCCCAAAAAAGAAAATAAAAGTTGCAATATAAGTGTAAATAAATTGCTTCAATAATTCAAATACGGCGCTAACAAATGACACTTGATAGTATTCGTATTTGTACAATACAACACTTGTATTAAACATTAAACAGTATATAAGTGCAAAGGTAAGGGCTGTGCTAACCAAAGATACGTCTAGTTGTTTTTGAATGGATTTAATCATATTAACGTTTTTAAGCTATTTTTTATAAGGTTTACTACCATGATCATAAACTCTCTGCAAGAGTTTTATAGTTTTTTTGAAATAAGCAAACCTTTACTGGCGATTGATTATGGTAATAAAAAAATAGGCCTTGCTATTTCTAGTCCCGATCATAGAATAGCTATGCCTCATTCAATAATAGCAGTAAATAACGATAGGGAAAAGCTAGATCGTATTATTGATTTTAGTGTAAAATACAATATATGTGCAATCGTTGTGGGATTACCGGTAAATATGGATGGTACTAGTAGTAGTCAGGCGAAAATAGTTAATAGCTTTGTTAATAAATTGATTAAGAAAACTAATTTACCGATATATTTACAGGATGAGCGTCTCACTTCCAGGGCCGCAGATAGTATGTTAAAAAATATGGGACTTAACAGAAGACAAAGAAATGAAAGAGATGATATGGTTGCTGCTAGTATGATTTTAGAAACAGCCCTGGAATCAGTAAAAAAATTGTGATTTAGCTTGAAAACAAGAATATTGTTATATATTTTACATACGTTTTATATTTCTTTTCTTGACAGTAAGGAGATAACTATGTATCTTTTTCCGGAGAATTAAGTTTTATATTTTATCAAATAAGAATAGGGATTAAACATGTCTCGTAGGTGCGAATTAACAGGTGTTGGAGTACAATTCGGTAATAATGTATCTCACTCGCAAAGAAAAACTAGAAGGCGTTTTGAGCCTAACATTAAAATTGTTAAGTGCCGCAGTGAATTAACGGGTCAAGAATATAAACTGAAAGTAGTGGCAAGATGCTTGCGTAGTATTGAAAAAGCAGGAGGTTTTGATACCTATATGCTAAGTGCCAAGGTTTGTAAAATGTCTGATAACGCCAAATCTATTAGAAAGGAAATTAAAAAAGTAAAAGATAAGGTAGAAGTATGAAAAAAGACGTTCATCCAAAATATCAGGCCTTAAAAATTAAAATTGGTAAAGATGAGTTTTTAACTTCTTCTACTCTAACAAGTGGTGAAATCCTAATGGACGTAGATTTTCGTAAACACCCCGCTTGGAATAAGTCGACTCTTAATGTGGTAAATCAGTCCAATAAAAATGTCAGCGACTTTAACAAAAAATTCGCAGGCTTATCTTTTGGTGTAAAAAAGAATTAATTATCATTATGCCCTTTAGCTTTGGCTTTTGTTGTCAAAGCTTGGGATTTTTTGTTAGTTAAATCCTTTTTCTCTGCAAATCTGACAATTGTTATAAATTTCTACTAATTTAAATTATTTAAAAGTTATTTTAGGGTATAACCTATTAGCCCTTTTTTCTATCGTTAAGAGTACGTCGCTTGAGGTTTAAAGTGTATATTATAGCCTTAATTGATTTTTAAATAGAGGATCTATAGGACGCTTTATAGATAGAGAAACAAAGAAATCGTCTTCGATTTTCTTTACTTTAATTATTCATCGAGTTTAAATTTTCCAGATTTTAATATTTATAGGTATCTTTATTTCTCTAAATCCTATTGATGAAAGTTAAAATTTGGATTACGATCCAAAATTATTCATAAGGTATAACACTATTTAATAAAAAGGGATGGAATGTTAAAAAAAGTAGCCTTTACTATGTATCCAGTTAATGATCTGGAAAGAGCAAGAAATTTTTACGAACAAATATTAAATTTAAAAGCTACTGCAATTTATCCTCAAAAAGCAGGTGGATCATGGATTGAATATGACTTACCACAAGGGGGCTGTTTTGCGATAACAGATATGGTAGAAAATATTACCCCATCTTCTTCATCAGGAGGTTCAATTGCTTTTGAAGTAGATGATCTTGACAGACTAGTTAGTGAACTCAAAGAAAAAAATATAGAGTTTAAATTAGATAATATAGTAACCCCTGTATGCAAAATGGCTGTTATCTTAGATTCAGAAGGTAACGCTTTAACGCTTCACCAATTAACAAAGAGCTGAGAAAATTTAACTCACTTACTATTTACGATTTTTGTTTTTATTGAATAAATAATCGTATATGAACATAGCAGCGCCTATAGTAATAAAGCTGTCAGCAAAGTTGAACGCCGGAAAACTAAATTCTTGATAATTGAAATAAATAAAATCAAAAACAGCGCCCCGAATTATTCGGTCAATCAAGTTGCCGAGGGCGCCGCCAATAATAAAAGCTAATCCGTAAAGAGATAATTTTGATTCAGATTTAAGTAATAAATTGATTAGATATATTACAATAAAACTATTTAAGATAAGTAATGCGTAGTTACTATATTGGTAATATTGCTTAAAAAGCCCAAAACTGATACCATAATTCCAGGCGTATACCAGATCTAGAAATGGTAGAACTTCAAGAATAAATCGTGGCTGTGTTTTTAGGTAAGAAATTAGATAAGTTTTGCTTATCTGGTCCAGCGTAATTAATATTAACACGGTCAATGAATAGCTTATAAATTTTTTCATTCTTAGTGTTATATTTTAGCGGCTAAAATAGTCTAACTTCTTTTATATCATTGGCAGCAATTTCAGTACCACCATCAAGTTTCGATTCCAGGCGTGATAATTGGTTTTTAAATTTATTAAATTTAGCAAGTTCCATACCTGTTAACTGTATGCTAGGAGTAGATTTGAAATTTGCTGGATTGATTTGCTTACCATTTTCTCTTACTTCATAATGCAAGTGAGCGCCAGTAACATTACCACTAGTTCCTACAAAAGCAATCGTATCTCCTTGTTTAACTCTTGAACCTTTTTTTAAGCCCGTTGCAAATCTTGAAGTATGAGCATATGCGGTAGAGAGTTTATTATTATGCTTAAGCACTACTATCCGGCCATACCCAGAGATCCATCCTATGAACTCTACCGTGCCATTACCGGCAGCATATATTGGAGTCCCTACAGGAGCTGCGAAATCTACGCCTTTATGCATAGCTCCATAACCATGCACAGGGTGAGAATGTCTATAACCGAATTTTGATGATATTCGCACTACTTTTATTGGTGTTTTAAGCAATGTACCTTTTGTGCTTTCTCCTTTTTCAGAAAAAAATTCATAATTTTCTTTTTCACCAGTTGGAGAATATTTATAGATTTTATACTCATTACCTTGAGTTTGAATAGAAGCATATATAATATCTCCGTGATGAGATAATTTACTATCTGAAGTCACGAATTTTTCGGTAATTACTGTTATTTTGTCTCCACGTTGGATTTGCCTTTGAAAGTCAATTTGGTGGCTATAGGTGTTTATAAGGCTAATTATAGTAGTGCTGGATAGCCCGGCCTGTTTTAAAGAAGAAATAACATTTGAATCTACCGTTGTTTCGTATTTCGTAACTAATTTTGTTAACGGTACTGAATTAATTTCGGTAGAAAAATCATCGCCGGATTTGATAATATTAATGGATTTTATATTATCTATTTCAAATGAAACTAAACTTAAGCTTTTTTCTTCTTTAGCTAATTCTTCTTCTCCGTTTTCAACAAGATTCAGAGTGTATTCAAACGTGATTTTTTTACCTACCTTTAACAGAGTTAAATTGTTAGATGCCGCTATTTTAGTGATTTTTTGTATATCTTCGTTACTTATATTTTCTCGTTTTAATATGGTGTTTAGAGTGTCACCTTTTTCTATGGTAACTGTATTAACTGTATTTTCTGAAACTTCTTCCTCGGCTTCTGTTGTAGTAGTTCTTGGAGTTAACAAAGAAAATGATATATTATATAAGTATATGTTAGCTCCCAGTAAAAATAAGGCAATTAGGAATAGCGAAACAAAAATAGAAAATCTCCTGATGGAATAATCAAAAAATACATAAAGTGGCTGTATTAGGATATTTTTAAGGGTATTGACCATAATATAACAAATCTTGTTTATTTGGAATTAACTTGAGGTCTCTTATAGAGAGCTAATTTACGAAAGTACTTTGACCAATCTAAAGTACTTTTTTTCTAATTACAAATAGAAATTTCATATTTTTTACAGTTTTTGCTTTTATGAGTTCATATTTTTAGTCTTTTTAACAGACATAGCTTATGTAATATTGAACTTAAATATTAGTATGATACTTAATTTCTAAGCCACATTGGTGAAATTGCAAAATAAGTTTTTTGCTAAGTAATAAAAAAATATAAATTTTATTGTTGACAGGCGTAAGGATGTTTCGTATAAATAGCCCTACATGATGCATACATAAACAATTCATCCTCTGTAGCTGTTTTTAAAGTAAATATAAACAAAGTAATTTGTTAAAGGTAGTGACAGTAGTAAAAAGCTATCGCAAGATAGCAAAAACCTGTTGATTTTTTTGAACAAAAAAGTAGACAGAATCAAACTTGAGAGTTTGATCCTGGCTCAGAACGAACGCTGGCGGTATGCTTAACACATGCAAGTCGAACGAACAAAATTGGGGCTTGCTCCAATTTTAGTGAGTGGCAAACGGGTGAGTAACACGTGGGAATCTACCTATCAGTACGGAATAACATTTGGAAACAGATGCTAATACCGTATATTCTCCAAGGAGGAAAGATTTATCGCTGATAGATGAGCCCGCGTAAGATTAGGTAGTTGGTAGGGTAATGGCCTACCAAGCCGACGATCTTTAGCTGGTCTGAGAGGATGATCAGCCACACTGGGACTGAGACACGGCCCAGACTCCTACGGGAGGCAGCAGTGGGGAATATTGGACAATGGGCGAAAGCCTGATCCAGCAATACCGCGTGAATGATGAAGGCCTTAGGGTTGTAAAGTTCTTTTAGTTGGAAAGATAATGACGGTACCAACAGAAAAAGCCCCGGCTAACTCCGTGCCAGCAGCCGCGGTAAGACGGAGGGGGCTAGCGTTGTTCGGAATTACTGGGCGTAAAGGGCGCGTAGGCGGATTAGTAAGTTGGGAGTGAAAGCCCGGGGCTTAACCTCGGAACTGCTTTCAAAACTGCTAGTCTTGAGTGAAGTAGGGGATGATGGAATTCCTAGTGTAGAGGTGAAATTCTTAGATATTAGGAGGAACACCGGTGGCGAAGGCGGTCATCTGGACTTCAACTGACGCTGAGGCGCGAAAGCGTGGGGAGCAAACAGGATTAGATACCCTGGTAGTCCACGCCGTAAACGATGAGTGCTAGATATCGGGAGTTTTTCTTTCGGTTTCGTAGTTAACACGTTAAGCACTCCGCCTGGGGAGTACGATCGCAAGATTAAAACTCAAAGGAATTGACGGGGGCTCGCACAAGTGGTGGAGCATGCGGTTTAATTCGATGCTACGCGAAAAACCTTACCAACCCTTGACATGGTGATCGTAGGTTACAGAAATGTAACCGTCAGTTCGGCTGGATCACACACAGGTGTTGCATGGCTGTCGTCAGCTCGTGTCGTGAGATGTTGGGTTAAGTCCCGCAACGAGCGCAACCCTCATCCTTATTTGCCAGCGGTTAGGCCGGGAACTATAAGGAAACTGCCGGTGATAAGCCGGAGGAAGGTGGGGATGATGTCAAGTCATCATGGCCCTTACGGGTTGGGCTACACGCGTGCTACAATGGTACTTACAGAGGGAAGCAAGACGGCGACGTGGAGCAAATCCCTAAAAAGTATCTCAGTTCGGATTGCTCTCTGCAACTCGAGAGCATGAAGTCGGAATCACTAGTAATCGCAGATCAGCATGCTGCGGTGAATACGTTCTCGGGCCTTGTACACACTGCCCGTCACGCCATGGGAGTTGGTTTTACCCGAAGCTGGTGAGCTAACGTAAGAGGCAGCCAACCACGGTAAAATTAGCGACTGGGGTGAAGTCGTAACAAGGTAGCCGTAGGGGAACCTGCGGCTGGATTACCTCCTTAAAGACATAAATAATTGTCGTTACTATGATAACTTTTATAGTTATCGGTAATAGATAATTTTAGTCAGACATAAGCTGTCACTACCTTTAAGAATTTACTTTGTTTATATTTACTTTAAGAACTAGATATCTCTTGAAATCAGATAAGTTTCATTACCTCTTACAAACAAAATTACTGTTGGTTTAATTATGTATAAAGACGGTATACATGTTCTAGCACGTGCTGTCATAATTGATCAGGACAACATTTTGTTATGCCAAACTTTAGATTTACCGGTTAGTTTTTATTTTTTGCCTGGTGGCCATGTGGAACATGAAGAATCAGCTTCTAGTGCCTTAATCCGTGAGCTTTCGGAAGAAACAGGTGCGAGGAACGTTCAAATTAAAAGATTCCTGGGCATTTTAGAGCATAGTTTTGAGCCAGGATTTAGCAGTATTTGTCATAACCATGAGTATAACCTGATTTTTGAAGTTGAATCAGAAAAGCTAAAAATCGACAGCGAAATTCCAAAAATAGAAAACCATATTCAAACCCTTTGGATACCAGTTAAGGATATAATTAATATTGACTTTAGGCCAGAACCGCTTAAAAATCTTATATTAAAATGGCGTGAGCTTGATTATAATGATTCTTTTTATAGCAGTATGTTATAGAAACTTTCTGTAAAGGCGTAACCATTAAAATTTTCTAATCAGAATTCGAGTCAGATGAAAACTTCTCTTCCTGAAAATTCTTTAGTAATCAAAGACAGGCTAGATGCTATTGTCCAGGAAATTTTGGCAGTAGCGAGAGACCAAATTTCCATGATTATTCTTTTTGGTTCTTATGCTAAAGGGACATGGGTGCGGGACTGGTATGTTGAAGGGCATATAACCTATAGCTATGAAAGTGATCTGGATATTCTGGTGGTAACTAAAAGTCCGAAATATCGAGGACCTAAAGGTGCATCTTTTGAATCGGATTTAACAAAACGTCTGGAACGCAAGGGCTTAAGGGGGAAGAGCTTCGGAGCTCCTTGGGTAACCTTTGTGGTTGAGCCGATAAAATATCTTAATCAGCAGCTGGAGAAAAGCCAGTATTTTTTCTCGGATATTAAAAAAGAGGGGATACTGCTTTATGATAGCGGTGAATTTACTTTAGCTGAACCGAAAGATTTAAACTTGGAAGAGAGGAAGCAAATAGCTAAAGACGATTTTGACGTTTGGTTTGGAAGTGGGACGGAGTTTTTATTAGGTGTTGATTTTTATACTAAGCAGGACCTGCTTAATAAAGCAGCCTTTCTGCTTCATCAGGCAACTGAAAGCTTTTATTCTGCAATTCTGCTGGTATTTACCGGTTATAAACCTAGACTCCATGATATTGAGAAACTAGGTAGTCTAGCTAGTAATTATAGCGACGAATTGCTTAAAATATTCCCGCGGGATACTAAAGAGCAGGAGGAAAAATTCGTTTTGCTTAAATCAGCTTACACCGAAGCTCGTTATAATAAAAATTATAAAATTACTGAGGAACAACTGCTTTACTTAATAAAAAGGATTGAGAAATTAAAATCAATAACAGAAGAAATTTGCACGAACCGGATAAATGAAATCAAATAAGCCTGGTATAGCTGCAGAAACAATGATTATAATGTGCTATTCGCTCTCACTGTGATGGTCTCCTGCTCCCGCCAAATGGACTTCCTCATTATCTACAGGAGTGCGGCCACAAGTTGCAAAAGTTAAAACACAATTCTTTGAAATGTTATAAGTAACCCCTAGGGAGCTAAAATCAGTTGTAGATAGTATTTCTACTACTTCCGCATCATACTGGCCTTTTATTAGAGCTGTTGCTTTAAGAGGTAAGTCAATAGCCGTTCGTAATTGATTAAGTTTGTCTAGTAAAGTGCTTTTCCATAAAGTTCTACTTATGCCAAGTTCATAAATATTTGCTAGTTCTCCTCTGCTTTTCATATATCCTCTAGAAGTTTAAATTTACTCAGCTACAGAAATAATATAATTTTTTCTGTACCTATAGAGTTGATTTTTTCTACCTTTAGTATTAATCCTTTAATTTAGCATATTTTTTAGTTGTATACTACAAAATAATTTTTGTTTCTATTTATTCAAGGTCAGTACTTTGAGCGCATTATCTTTTTTTGTTATAACCTAGTTCAATTGCTTTTTTCTATAATTAATGTAATTATATATAAAAAGCCTCTAAAAATTATTACTAATGAACTTTTTGTATAAAATTGCTGAATTTATTGCAACTGCTTGTTATATAGGAAAAATAAAAATTGCTCCGGGAACTTTGGGTTCTCTTATTGCCTTTCCTATATGCTATATAATAATGGATTTTAGCTTAAAGCACCAAGTTGTTTTTTACATATCAGGGTATAACCCAAATGAGCAGCAATTTTTAAGTGTTTTTTTTATAGAGATACTTGCTACTATTATTCTATTTTTTGCCGGTACTTATTTTACAAAAATATATATTAAAGATGCCCAGGAACAAGACCCAAAAGAAGTTGTTATTGATGAGGTAGTTGGGCAAATGCTGGTCATAATATTAACCTCTTTTTCCGTAATCTTTGTGTATAGTTCTTCCGTGCCACAAAAAATTGAGGCATCTTATATTGATTTTATTTTTCTGTTTTTGATGCCGTTTGTTTTATTTAGAGCATTTGATATTCTTAAGCCCTGGCCGATAAATTGGCTTGACTCTAATATTAAGGGAGCGCTTGGAGTAATGATCGATGACGTAGCAGCAGCCTTATTTGCTGTCGTGTGCCAATATGTAATAGTTTTCTTGATCGTAAACTTTTTCCCTTTGGTTGTTTAACGTTTTGAGTGTAAAATACCTTTAAATAGCTTTAAAACCAAGCGTGTAATGCTTATCGTAAACCAATAATTGTATAAATCAACTCTTGTAAATTGTTATAAATTTACTTATGGTTGTAATTTATGACAAAAAATAAATATTCTATGAAAGAGCATAAAGCTAAAGAGTTTTTTGGGTCAGCTTCCAAAGATTATGAAGGGTTACTTCATAAAACTGGTGGTGATTTACGTTTAGTAGCAGTACCAGATATAGACATCGGAAAATTAGCTAAAGCTATTCAAGGTAATAAAAAAAACTTAAAAATAATAGATTTGTCTTTTAGCAAAATAGGAGACAAAGGAATACTAGAGTTGGCTTTTGCATTAAAGGGCAATAAAACCATTCAATCCTTGAGTCTTGCCGCTATTGAAATAGGTGATTCAGGTGATGGTGGGCTTGCGGTTATCGGCTCTTTATCAGATATACTAAAAAGTTCTCCTCTTGAAAGCTTAGATTTGTCTTTCAATACATTAAGTAAGATAAGCTTAGAATCTTTACATAATTGTTTGGCAGGAAAAAAAACTGTAACGCATCTGAATTTATCAGCTATTAAGATGGATTATCAAGGGGTATACAATATAGCGGATTTAGTGCGTAATTTGCCCAATATTAAGAAATTAGGTTTATCTACCAATAATATTATCGATACTGCAACCACCGGTATAAATGCACTAATAGTAGATAATAAAAACCTTACTAGTTTGGATCTATCTTATAATTTTATAAATGGGGATTGTGTAAAACATATGTTGCAGTTGCATTTGTATCATTTTCTAAAAACACAAGGACAAGCTGATATTCCTCTTCGTAATTTAAAATTGTCCTTTATTAGCGAATCGCTGAACAAACATTCTGTTACTATTGAAATGCTGGAGGACTACAAACATTACCTTAAAACTTTTAACTCTGATAAAACTCTTGGAAATTATATTCAAGAACTTTTGAGTAATCCAAGTGTTGAAATAATACAGATAAAAGATATTTTTAATATAATATTATCTTACACGGAAGTAACTACAATTAATTTCGTTCATTATCTACAATCAAAGAACTTTCCAGGTTTTGGTGAGGGAGATACAGTTTTAGAATTTGGTCTTCCATCTACGAGTACTATTGAACTGGTAGGGGAAGATGCCGAAGTAGACAGTTAAGGGGTAATTTCATTTTCTTTGTAGACTATGGAACTGTAAAAATACTAATAGAAGAGGATTCAGTCCTAGAAGGGTCTGAATGTTTCGTTAAACACGCATACAATTTTTTTTCCAGCTCTAAGGGTAAGTTTTGGAAATACCTGTTCTATGATAATAAAATTATTGTTCTTTGGATCTAATTTGAAATTGACCATAGATTCTCTTAAATCTTCGTCTACCGCAAAAATGGCGGGGATTTCCATATTCTTGTCCCTGAATTGTATGTAAGTAAACTGGCCATCATCGAAAATCTTAATTGGGGCAATTTCTTCATTACCGCTAATCGAGTAATAAAAATTAAATTTTTCCGGGTGGCTGAGATCAGGTTCAGCGATGCCAGTGGCGGCACTGCTAGAAAAAGTCCTAACATGATCTTCTTCTTCCTCATCTGGATATAAAAACTTAACATTAAATACCATTTCTGGATCTCTTATATCTGTGGTTTCCTGAGCATATAGTTCAAAAAAATAAGTTCTTTTATTAGTAATAAGGGTCATATTGGTCGTTGCATCCGGTTCCATAGGTTTTATAAAAATCCTAGATCCAGCTGGTACTATTTGCCAAGAGGTTGTATCACCCATCGAAATACTAACAACTTCCTCGCCATTACCAAGCTCTATACTTGCTTGATACCCATAATAACCAGTAAATTTAAATACATCGTTGGGGTTATATACCATTACCCTGATTCTAGAATCTATAGGCGTGGGCCTCGATTCTCTTATTGCAAAAGCATTTAAACTAAAAAATAACAAAGCAATAAAGGTTAAGAGATTTTTCATATTATTTCTTTTTTTTATCTTCTAGCAGTTGCGGCTGATAATCAGTGACTGCAAAATTAAATCTTGATCCAGGAGGTGAGTTAGTGTCTATTTGATCAATTTCGTACTCTACTACAACCCGCCAAATCATATCTTCGACAATTTCTCCATTGCCATTTCTAGCAATTGAGTGGAATTTGATTTCAGTTTTTGTATCGCTCAAAAAGCTTGAGGATATTATAGATATAGTTCTTTTTATATCTTTTTGATATAGTAGTACCGGAGAGGAGACGTTATTTATATTCATAAAATTATAGAACCTTCTAAAAACAATCCTCGTCGAATTGTTTTTGATGTAAATAAATTGCTTTTTGAGGTTATTATAATCGTATGTTTCTCTTTGGGTTACGTAGTTTCTAAGCATTATATCGGCGATTGAAGCGAGAGGGTTATTATCTATTTGTTCCGCATTAATAATTTGAGCAGATTTGTTTTCGCCGGATTCCGTTAGAATAGAATATCTAATAGGTGTGATAATTGGGAATAAGTTATAAATATTTATTATAATGCTCGTAAACAAAATTAATATTGTGGCAGTCAATATAAAGAGAAGAGATCTGTGAGAAAACGGGTGGAGATATTTGTATTTATACCAATTTTGTGTGTCAATAAAATATTCGCCGGATTCAACGTAGGTTTTTAACGATTTATACAAAAGTTCCATAGGGTTTATATATTACTATATCACAAAGACTACATATCCCGTTGCTTAAGAGAATTTCTTAAATACGTTATCATTCTATAAACTTTTAGATCGAAATCGTATATATTTATGCAACTAAGTTTTTTATTTAATGAAATAACTTCTTATTGTTGCAGCTACAGCATATAAAACTTGTGCCGAGTAACATGGTTATCTAATTAGTGAATTATTGGGTATATACCAAACTTTTAAATTCAACTTGATATTGAAGCTGTTATTGTGTAAATCTGCAACAAAATCTATGGTAACTTTTTTGACAATGCAGGATATAAATTATAATAGAGAAATTAACTTGTACTATAAGTAATTTAAGAGTTATGATCTTCCACAGATAAAAAATTTAACTTAAGTTTCTAATATTTTACAATAAAGCTTAGTACCTTGTGATTATGAAAAAATTTTTTAGAACTTTTTTACTAATGTTTCTTTTTTATGGCTTATATTCATGTACGCCCTCTGCTCCTTATGAGATCACAAGTCCTTGTGTAGCAGGGGATTCAGATAATCCATATTCAATAAACCCTTGTGTAAGAGTGCCAGTAAATATAGGTTATATCGTTACTTAAAAACATTAGGTTTATTAAGTAGTTAAATGCTGCGGATGTTTAGAATGGAATTGCATAAGTAATCAGGTATTAATCTAAACAAGTTAAAACGTTAAAGATTGCCATTAATACCTTGAGGGAAAAAGCATTAGTATGCTCTATAATTTGGTTAAATCTTCTTCTGTTATATTATCATCAAAAACATTTTCTTCAAAAGTTAGATCGTCTTCGTTGTCAAATATGAGTGCGTTTTCCTCTGAAATATCTATTTCATCAGAAATAGTTTCCTGACTTTCTGCATGCAGGTTTTCGTCTTCTACGAAATCTATTTTATTTCGAGTCTGAAGACTACCAATCAATTCTTCTCGTAGTTGCGGTATATCAAGGTTTTTGGCAGCAATTTCACGCAATGCTACTACGGCGTTTTTATCGTTATCTCTTTCTATTGTTATAGGAGAACCACAACTTATTGACTTTGCTCTTTGAGCTGCAAGCGATACTAGCTCAAACCTATTAGTAATTTGTTCAACACAATCTTCAACTGTTACTCTAGCCATAACCTCAAAATATTTTCGAATTAATAACATTATTCTAATATATTTTGTTTATTCCTACAAGAAAAATCACCACTCAAATTGTTGGTGTATTACTAAATGCCTTTATTCTAATAACTTTAATTAAATTTCTTAGGTGATTTTTAGTTGATATCGATGTATATTGCAGGCAACGGCTTAATTACATTACGAAGACAATACTCATATGAACAAATTATCATTTCAGCAAATCATATTAGGATTACAAAATTTTTGGCAAGACTATGGTTGTGCTATTTTGCAGCCTTATGATGTGGAAATGGGAGCTGGTACGTTTCATCCGGCAACAGTTTTGCGCTGTCTTGGTCCTAAGCCGTGGAATGTAGCTTATGTTCAGCCTTCACGCCGTCCTACAGATAGTAGATATGCAGAACATCCAAATAGGATGCAGCATTATTACCAGTTTCAAGTTATTTTAAAACCATCCCCTGATGATATTCAAGATCTTTATCTGGAGAGTCTAAAGAAGTTAGGTATTGATAGCAAAATCAATGATATAAGATTTGTAGAAGATGATTGGGAATCTCCAACACTTGGCGCTTCAGGCCTAGGGTGGGAGGTGTGGTGTAATGGGATGGAAGTCTCGCAATTTACCTATATGCAGCAAATAGGGGGAATAGATTGCCGGCCGATAGCTGGAGAAATTACATACGGTCTAGAAAGACTTGCTCTTTATATTCAAGGGGTTGATGCTGTAAAGGATCTGGATTGGAACGGTCAAAAAGGTGATAAAGCCCTAACTTATGGACAAGTCGATTTTGAAGCTGAAAAGCAGTTTTCAAACTTTAACCTCGAATTGGCCGATGTAGAAATGTTAACCAGGCATTTTGTTGATTCAGAAAACCAATGTAAGCAGTTAATAGCAGCAGATCTGCCTATACCGGCTTATGATTATTGCATTAAGGCAAGCCACTTATTTAATTTATTAAATGCCAGAGGTGTAATTAGCGTAACAGAGCGCGCTGCTTATATTGCAAGGGTAAGAAACCTAGCAAAAATAACTTGTGAGAAATGGCTTGAAATTCAGGGGTACTAATTTATGAGCGAATTATTGATAGAATTATTTTGTGAAGAAATCCCAGCAATGATGCAGGCAAGAGCAGAGACAGCCTATCTTGACATTTTTAAGAAATATTTTCAGGAAAAAGAAATTGTTTTTGAGGAAATTAAGATATTTACCGGCCCAAGGAGAATAGCAATTTTTGTAAATGGAGTTGCTAAAGAAATTAAAGGTAAGTTTATTTCCGTCAAAGGGCCAAGAACAGATAGCTTGCCGGTTGCAATTGAAGGGTTTTGCAAATCTAATGATATTAGCAAAGCTGACTTGATTGTAAGAGAAGTAAAAGGGGTAGAATGTTATTTTTATGAAAAAGAAATAGCTAGTCAGCCCGCCAAATTAGCTCTCCTTGATAGTTTAACTCATCCAATTTTAGAATATGTTTGGCCAAAATCAATGTATTGGTCTGATTATAAAATAAAATGGGTCAGGCCGCTGAAAAATATTTTATGTGTGTTTGATGGCGAAGTAATACCTTTCAAATTAGGTCATTTAACTGCTAATAATATTACTTTCGGCCATAGGTTCATGAGTCCAAAGCAAATATCGGTTAAGGATTTTGCTGGATACAAAAAAGATTTAGAAGAAAATTTTGTTATTTTAGACCGAGAAGAGAGAAAAGCTAGAATCAGTGATGGTATTAGAGAAAAAAGAGAGATTTTAAACAAACAATATAAAACTAATTATCTAGTAAAAGACGATTCAGCTCTACTTGAAGAAGTTGCTGGTCTTGCAGAATATCCAGTCGTATTATGCGGAAGAATAGAAGATCGATTCCTAGAATTGCCAAGCGAAGTATTGGTTAGTTCTATGAGGACTCATCAAAAATATTTTAGCCTTTTTGGACAAACTAAATTTAGTGAAAAAGGAGAAGTGTGTGATACTACTAAAAAAGAATTTTTTGCTCCTTTTTTCCTGTTTGTTAGCAATATAAAGTCGCCTGATGATAATATAATTATTAAAGGTAATGAAAAAGTGCTATCAGCTAGGCTTTCTGACGCCCTGTATTTTTACCAACAGGATTTAAAAAAACCGCTTCTAGATTCTTTAAACAAGCTAGATAAAGTTATTTTTCATGCAAAACTAGGCTCTATGAAGCAGAAGACGGACCGGTTAGCTCAGTTAACCAAGTATATTACTTCACATTTTCAGCAGAAAGAAGCAGAAGAAGCGGCATTACTTTGTAAGAGTGATCTAGTATCGGAAATGGTCGGCGAATTTCCAGAGTTACAAGGAATAATGGGTTATTACTATGCAATAGCTGAAGGGAGAGATAAAAAAATAGCAATAGCAATTCGAGACCATTATAAACCTCGAGGTTCTTCTGATTCTATTCCCGGTGATCCTAATCTTCGTGGAGATGCGTCAGCAGTGCTGGCACTAGCGGACAAAATTGATAGTTTATGTGGTTTAATGTTAGCCGGAGAAAAACCGACCAGTTCAAAAGATCCTTATGGGCTTCGTAGGTTGGCCCTTGGTATTATAAGAATTATTCTAGAGAATCGACTTGAACAGGATTTGCAAAAGTTAATCGAGCATAGTTGTGACCTTTACCCTAAGGGAGTAAATAGTAATTCTGAAGATGCTGACCAAATTATTAGCTTTATTGAAGACCGGGTAAAAAATTACTTCAAAGAGGAATTTGATCTGGCACGAGTCAATGCAGTTGTAAATTGCCGACTAGAACCTTCCTTGTGTAGTGTAAAATGGAAACTAGAAGCATTAAATAGTTTTTTGGATACTGAAAAGGGTAGGACTTCGTTAACTTCCTATAAAAGAGCAAGTAACATCCTGGGTAGCGCTAAATTAAATGGGGAAATAAATACCAATTTACTCCATCAGGAGGAAGAAAAAAAATTACTGGAATTTCTAAAATTAGCAACTCCTAAAATTGACTCTCTAATAGAGGAGAAGATGTTTTCAGAGAGTTTGAAGGAACTTGCAAAGGTAAATAACTTGATAGGTAATTTTTTTGATAATGTTATGGTGATGGATAGTGATGCAAAAATTGCTAATAATAGATTACTGCTACTTGCTCGAACAAAGCAGCTATTTAATAAGGTAGCTAATTTTGATCAATTATAAGGTTTTATGAAGGATTTGGCAATAATTGCGGAAGCTGTAAAACTTATCCAAGCTGGTGAATTAGTGGCCTTTCCAACCGAAACAGTGTATGGACTTGGAGCAAATGCTTTTAACGAGGAGGCTTGCCTTAAAATATATCAGGCTAAGGGACGGCCAAGTAATAATCCGCTAATAGTTCATGTTGCAAGCCTAGAGCAAGCAGAGGAGTTGGCAATTTTTAATAAGGAAGCTTATTTGCTTAGTAAATTATGGCCTGGTCCCCTAACTATGGTATTACCCAGAAGAAATAACAGTAGGCTGGCAGAATGCGTAACAGCCGGATTATCTACTGTTGCAATTAGAGTACCGGCTTATAGAGTTGCTCGTGATTTAATAACCCAAAGCGGAGTACCAATTGCAGCTCCAAGCGCTAATAAGTCAGGATACTTAAGCCCAACCTCACATAGGCACGTAAAAGCTGGTTTCAAAAGTGAGAACGTATTTGTTATTGACTCAGAAACCAATACTAAATATGGACTCGAATCGACAATTATTGATCTTTCAACCTCGATACCAGCCATTTTGCGCTTTGGTTTTATTACTCCGCAAATAATAGAACAAATAATTGATAGGCAGGTGGAAATTGCTACAAAATCTTCAGCTATAAAAGCTCCAGGTATGATGTATACTCATTATGCCCCTAAAACCCCCATAAGAATTAATGCAATATCTTTAGAAAAAGGAGAAATAGGGCTTAATTTCGGCGATAGTAAATTAAATTCTAAAGGATCTTTAAATTTGAGTCCTACTGGCGAACTAGCAATAGCAGCAGCCAATTTATTTAGCTATTTACATACACTTGATGACTATGCAAGGGTAAATTCACTCCAGAGAATTGCAATTGCACCGATTCCGAATGAATCTATAGGGCTTGCTATTAATGATCGTCTTATTAGAGCTACTCTCTAAAAACAATTAATAAATTGTTTTTGTTAATGTGCTGTTTTAGGTTTAACTTAAGAGCATAATACAAGTGGTTCTTGCTAATTAATAGAGTATTTTTTAATATTTAAATAGACTAGCTTAGCTATACTAAATAAGAATAAAACTTATATGGAAAATTCTTCGGCTGAAGTAAAAATAAATCCCAAACAGGTTATAGCATTTTTTGCGATGATAGTTGGTATGTTTATGGCTATTTTAGATATCCAAATAGTAGCAAGTTCACTTTCAGTAATAGCAGCTGGCTTATCTGCTTCAGGTGACGAGTTATCATGGATTCAAACTTCTTACTTGATAGCTGAAGTCATAATTATTCCGGCGACGGGCTTTTTGGCAAGGTTATTGTCGACAAGAATTTTATATTTTATAGCTGCTCTTGGCTTTACAGTTATGAGTCTCATGTGCGCGCTTGCCTGGAATATTGAATCTATGATTGTCTTTAGAGCCATGCAGGGATTTTTTGGTGGTGCTCTGATTCCTACTGCTTTTGGCGCAGTTTTTATTATTTTTCCAAAAGAGATGCGTACTAAAGTTAGTATGATTATAGGTCTTGTCGTAACTCTCGCTCCCACTCTTGGCCCTACGCTTGGTGGATATATAACAGAAAATATATCCTGGCATTTTATGTTTTTACTTAACTTAATTCCTGGAATATTTGTCTGTACTACTGTGTATATATATGTAGATTTTGATAAGCCCAATCTTAAATTGCTTTCTAATTTTGATTTTTTAGGTATAGCTTTAATGATTATGACCTTGGGCTGTTTACAATATGTTTTGGAAGAGGGAAATAAGAAAGATTGGTTAGATGATACTTATATTTTAATTCTATCTGTATTAGTATTGCTTGGTTTTATTTGCCTAATTATCAGGGAGCTTACTTTTTCAAGTCCGATTGTTGATCTTGGGGCTTTTAAAAACAGAAATTTTTCCTTTGGGTGTATATATTCTTTTATTCTCGGTGTAGGCCTTTACGGCGTTGTATACCTTTTACCTTTATTTCTATTTTCGGTAGCTGGATTTAATACTCTCCAAATAGGTATAACGATGATTATAACAGGGCTATGTCAGTTGTGTTCTGCTCCTCTTGCGGCAAAGGTATTTGATTCCGGTTTGGATAAAAGAATTATGCTGGCCATTGGATATTTGACATTTGGACTAGGTTGCTACTTAAATAGCTTTCTAACTTCTGACTCACGATTCTGGGAGCTGTTCTTACCTCAAATGGTTAGAGGTATAGCCTTGATGTTTTGTTTCATGCCGATAAATGATCTTGCTCTTGGAACTATGCCTAAAGATAAAGTTCAAAACGCAAGTGGGCTATATAATCTAACAAGAAATCTAGGAGGCGCTATAGGACTTGCATTTATTAATAGTCTTATTATCTCAAAATCCAAAATTTTTACCCAAAGCATGAAAGACAATATGGCATTTACTTCACCTCTTGTCCAAGAACAATTAGGCTTTTTTACTGGAATGTTACAAGGTAAGGTAGAAAACCCAAAGCTTGCAGCTTATGCCTTATTAGATAATACAATAAATCAACAAGCCTTTATTATTGCAATTAATAACATATTTATTATCATAGCATTGATGTTTTGTTTAAGTACATTACTTCTTCCTTTTACTTCTACAGTTAATAATGAGGGGAGCGATTTAGGTGGACACTAGAAAATTAATGCCGTTGTTGGTATTTCTGATTATCTGGCTTGGATTAACTGGTATAAAGTCTGATCTTGTATATATTTTTTTTGCAATTCTAACTTCGGTCCTAGTTTATTATTTCGCGCACCAGTTATCTTTGCTACCTAAAAAGCCTAATATCGATCTCTTAAAATCAATAAAATATGTCTTTTGGTTAATTGCAGAGATAATTAAGTCATCAATTTCTGTATCTAAAATCGCCTGGAGGCGAAATATTAGTATATATCCATTATTAGAGCCTATTATCTCTGTGCAAAATACGGAACTAGGTGTGGTTATATATGCTAATTCCATAACACTTACCCCCGGTACTGTTACTCTTAGTACAGAAGATAATAAACTTTTAGTTCATGCGTTAGATATTAAGTTTATGAGGGATTTACAAGATGGTACTATGGATAGGAAAATAGAAGAAATTATAATTAAGTAAGTTTCTAATAAGGTTTTAAGTAGAAATGCAATAATCAAGCTAATGGGTGTATGAAAAAGAATAATACAGGCGGATTCAAGATTGAAGTGCAACGGATAGTGGTTTACAATTAAAGTAGATAGCAAATAAATATGCAGTTAGAGGGAACTGAAAATATCACTGGTTTCTAATATTAATCATCAGCTATGCAGGGCAATACCATAGATTTAATGACCGTTGACTTTTGGGAATCCATGAAAAATGGATGTGTATATGCAAAGAAACCATAACAAAAAATATATCATTTGCTTTATAAGTAGATTATTGGAATTATCTTACTTTTTAGAAATAATGGTTATTAAGAGGATGATCACCACGGGATAATCTGTCAAATTATTAGGAATTGATAACAAATCTTATCTACCAAATGTTTTAAGAATAAAGACGATATCTTCTGCCGCTTCTTTTAAGTAATCGAACCTCGAAGAAGCCCCTTTGTGACCAAAATCCATATTAGTTTTAAAAATTACCACGTTATTATCAGTTTTTTTGTGCCTAAGACGTGCTACCCATTTTGCAGCCTCCCAGTAACCAACCCGGGGGTCGGTAAGCCCTGCGGTAACCATCAAGTGAGGGTAGTTTTGAGCTTTGACATTATCATATGGCGAATAGGATTTTATATAATCAAAATAAGCTTTTTCTTTTGGATTTCCCCATTCTTTGAATTCACCAGGAGTAAGAGGCAAAGTTTCATCAAGCATAGTATTTAGAACATCCACGAATGGAACATGCGCAATTGCTGCCTTAAATAATTCCGGTTTTTCATTAATAACGTTGCCTATCAGCATACCGCCGGCGCTTCCGCCAACTATTACTATATTTCCCTTAGCAGTATATTTTTCTTCGATCAATTTCTGAGCTGAGGCAATGAAATCTTCAAATGTTCTTTTTTTAGTAAGGAATTTGGCTGCTTCATACCAGTCGTGGCCTAGATCGTCTCCGCCTCTAATGTGAGCAATGGCATAAACAAACCCACGATTTACCAAAGAAATGGCTGAATTTTTAAAGGCTGGCGGCAAGCCATAGCCATAAGAGCCGTAGCCATATAAATATAAAGGATTTGAGCCATCCTTTTTAAATAAAGATTTTTTATAAAGTAAAGTTATTGGAACTTTTACTTCTCCGGAAGTAGCAGATATCCTTTTGGTAACATACTCATCAGGATCAAAACCACTAGGAATTTCCTGAATTTTTAAAATATCAAGCTGCTCATTATCAAAATTATATTTATAAACTGTATTAGGTCTACTTGGCGCCGAGTAGTCGATACGTAAATCGTTATGCTCAAAATTAGTACTATAACCGGAAGCTGTATATGATTCATCAGGAAAATGTACTAGTTTTGCTTCTCCGTTTTTTAAATCTTTGACAACAATCAAGGGAAGACCGTTATGTCGGTAATTTAGTAAAATATATTTTTCTGTTAAATCAAAACCTGATAGATATTTGTTAGGATCTTCCTTTATGTATTCTTCCCAACCTTGTTTGATGTTATCTGTTTTTAGAATATGAAAATTCTTCGCCCCCTGATTACTATACATATAAAAATAGTTAGCACCATGGTCTATTGAATAAAGAATTTTATCAGCTCTTTTTTGAATAAGAATAGGGGTGAAGCTTTGATCCTCCATAGATAAATAATAGGATTCGCTACTATCATGACCGCCCGTGTGGATAATAATATATTTTTTGCTAGAGCTTTTATTTACTGAAACCGAGTATAAAACGTCTTTCTCATGATAAATTAATTTATCTTCATTGCTGTTTGTGCCTAGCTTATGAAACATAACTTTATCATGACGCCAATTTTCATCTAATGGAGTATAGAAAAAACCTTCTCCATTTTCGTGCCAGACCACATCTCCAATAGTATTTGGAATTTGATCAGGTAGAAATTTCTTATTTACTAGGTCAAATATTGTTATTGTATATTTTTCACCGCCGGTAAAATCAACTGAATAAGCCATAAGTTTATGATCAGGGCTGATAGCAAAAGCACCTATAGTAGTAAATTTTTTACCTTCAGCTAATTTATTGACATCAAGGAGAATCTCTTCCGGATTCTCCACCGAGTCACGCTTTCTACAGTAGATAATATAATCCTTATCTTCTTCAGTACGCCAGTAGTAATAATAATTATCTTTCTGAGTGTAAGTAGATTGATCAGCAAGTTTGACTCTACCTTTTAGTTCTTCAAAAATCATATCTTTTTGCTTAGCTAAGGGAGTCATAAAATGACTAAAGTAATCATTTTCTTCTTTTAGGTAATCTAGTATGTCTTTATCCGTAATTTTTTCTGGCCAACCTTTTCCCCTTAACCAATGGTATTCATCTTCGATTTCAGTACCTTGTATTTTAAAGCTATAAGGTATTTTCTTTGCTATTGGAGGAGTTTGCATATTAATTCCTTGATTAATAATTTCTAAAGGTTTTTGATATTTGTTGTAGCTCAAAATGGCTAATATTAATAGTTTAATTAGCATTTATAGATATATATTTTTAATATTGTTATAATTTTAGGCTGGATACCGTAAAATACCCTTTATGTCAAGACAGAAAAAACCGATGGTGGGCTTGAGAAGACTTGAACTTCCGACCTCACGCTTATCAGGCGTGTGCTCTAACCAGCTGAGCTACAAGCCCATGTAAATGGGTGAGCCAATTCTATTAAAATATCTAGATTTGTCAAGTTTAAACCTCAGGCAACATAATTTTGCAGTTTAGATGCCAACAAAAGCTTAATTAATTATTTTTTATAAAGTATCATATTATTAATACATTAATTAACAATTTGTAAAAATTATGAGCATAGAAACCCTAAAACCTCTATTGAAGCCAAATTCCGTAGCACTTATAGGAGCAAGTAGTAGGCCTAATTCTATAGGTTCTGTGGTTATCAAGAATTTATTACAAAGTGGTTTTTGTGGAT
This sequence comes from Candidatus Megaera endosymbiont of Mesostigma viride, assembly GCA_020410825.1. Taxonomy (GTDB): domain Bacteria; phylum Pseudomonadota; class Alphaproteobacteria; order Rickettsiales; family Rickettsiaceae; genus Megaera; species Megaera polyxenophila. Next base: position 732,396 of record CP084576.1, on the reverse strand, counting down.
GCATTATGCCTGTTAATCCAAAAAGCCCGTCTATAGAAGGGGTGTTATGTTACAAAGATGTTCAAAGTCTCCCAATGACTCCAGATCTAGCTATTTTTTGTATTCCGGCTGCTGGTATTCCACCCGTACTGGCACAACTTGGTGAAAGAGGGACGAGAGCTGCAGTGATTATTTCTGCCGGTTTTGGTTCTAGCGAAGGAGAAGAGGGGTTAAGGCGTAAAAAAGAGTTAATTGAAATAGCAAAGCACTATAATATCCGTCTAATTGGACCAAATTGTGTAGGACTTCTTATACCTCCTATTGGCCTAAACGGAAGTTTTGCTCACGTAACCCCAGAGGTAGGCGATATAGGTTTTGTCAGTCAATCCGGTGCAGTAGTAACAGCGGTACTTGATTGGGCAAAAAGCAAACATATAGGTTTTACGCATGTGGTATCAATGGGGGATATGCTAGATTTTGACTTTGGGGAAGCAATAGAATATTTAGCAAAAGATACAGAAACAAAAACTATTATTTTATATATTGAAGCCATTACGAATGCTCGCAGTTTTATAGCGGCTGCAAGAGCAGCGGCACTAGTAAAACCCGTCATAGTTTTAAAAACCGGTCGTAGTGAAGAGGGGGCAAAAGCTGCGGCTTCACATACCGGATCACTCGCTGGAGCTGACTCAGTTTACGATGCGGTTTTTCAACGTTGTGGTCTCTTGCGTGTGTATGATATGAATGAATTATTTGATAGTATGGAGACACTAGCGCGTACCCAAGGACTTTGGGGCGATCGTTTATGTATTCTAACTAACGGTGGCGGTATAGGGGTTCTAGCTACCGATAAACTTATAGAACTTGGAGGTAAATTAGCTCAGTTAGAGGATAAAACAATAGCTCGTTTAAATGAAGTTCTACCGCCTACTTGGTCACACGGTAATCCAGTTGATATTATCGGTGATGCTCCAGGAGAACGTTATGCAAATGCGTTTCGTATTATTATGGAAGATAGCAATGTTGATGCCATTCTAGTTCTGAATTGTCCTGTAGCAATTGTACCTAGCTTACAACCAGCTGAAGCGATATTAAATGCTTATCAGGCAAACAATAGAAACCCAAAACCTGTGTTAATTGCGGCATGGCTTGGAGAGGGCGCTCCTGCTGCGGCAAGGCAATTATTTGCGGTTAATGATATTCCATCTTATGCCACTCCAGAAAGTGCAATAGAAGGGTTTAAGCGCATGGTTGAATATTACTATAATAGGAAAAAATCGTTAGTCTCTCACGAAGAGCATCAACGATTCCATCATAAAATTGCTTGCGATATTTTGCAAAAGGCAATTGACAATCAACAAGAATGGTTAACTGAAATTGAAGCAAAAAACATATTAAGTGCCTACAATATACCAACTGTAAAAACTGTTGAAGTAGAGAACCCACAAGAGGCCTATAAAGCCGCAAAGAAAATGAAAGGTAAAATGGTACTTAAAATTCTTTCGCCGGATATTACCCATAAATCTGATTCAGGAGGAGTGGTCTTGAATTTAGAATCCTCAGAAGCGGTGCTACAGGCTGCAGAAAACATGCTGCAGCGTTATAAAACGACCCATCCTCATTCTAACATTCAAGGCTTTGCCCTCCAAGAGATGATTGAGCGTTCTGGGGCACATGAGTTAATATTAGGTGTTTCAGAAGATAGTGTGTTTGGTCCGGTGATGCTTTTTGGTAAGGGCGGTAAAGCTGTTGAAATGGTAAAGGACAAATCTCTTGCACTGCCTCCTTTGACACCTGAATTAGCAACTGAATTGGTGATGCGTACTCAAATTTATAATTTGCTCAAAGGTTATCGCGATGAGAAGCCGGCAAATATAGAAGCTATTGTGCAATGTCTGGTTAATTTATCGCAGCTAGTTATAGATCTGCCGATGGTTAAAGAATTAGACATCAATCCTTTGCTTGCAGATAACCAAGGGGTTATTGCTTTAGATGCCCGTATTAAGGTCAATCTTGGGGTTACCAATCATAACCGGCTGGCAATAGTGCCTTATCCACATCATTTAGTTAAAAAGATAGCAATACCAGGTTATGAGGATCTGATATTACGGCCTGTGAAATCTAAAGATGCTGCAGCGTTAAATGGTGCTCTAAATAAAATTAAACTGGCAAATCATTCGCAACTTCTATCGTCCCTGCCATATGAAACGTCTTTGGTCTCCACTCGTCTAAGTCAAATTGATTATGATAAGGAAATGGTTTTTGTAGTTGAGAATAAAAAGAACAACTTTGATGAAATTTTGGGTATTGCCCGTGTTCGAAAAATAACGACGGGTAAAACAGTAACGTTAGAATGTATGTTTGATGCAATACCGGAATTTTATATTAATGCCAATTTATTGCTGGAATATGTGATTGAGTATGCGCATTCTAGCAAAATCAAAACCTTATTTACTGATTTATTACATCCAATGTTTCATGAACCTTATAAAAAAGCAGGTTTTAAGGAAATACCGCATAGTAAAAAAGGTACAGATAGATTGGTTTATGATTTATAATTCCACGGAATTAGGTATTAAACTGTAGAGAGTAGATAAAACTTATTATATTAACCCCTTTTCTGTTAAGTATAGGGCAGTAACTGAGCCCAAAATAAAAATTTAAATTTTGCCTTATTGCTATACCTATTCTGCATTTGCTATGGATGGTACTAACCAGAACTGACCTGGTTCAAGGTTTCTAATTTTATCTCCTACAGATAGAAACTTTTTTGCTTTTTCTAGTTTGATTAAAGCCTCTCCCCTTGGTTCATCGGTCAGTTTAAATACATCATAGTGAGAAGGTACGGTAAAGGGACGACCAAGGTCAATATAAGCCCTTACCATGTCCTCAGGATTCATATGGGCATATTGCATAAACCATCTTGGTTCATAAGCTCCCATAGGTAGTAGAGCTAAACGAAAACTACCAAATTTTTCTCTGGCTTTTTTAAAATATCTTCCATTTCCGTATCCGGAATCGCCTACAAAGTATATATTACCGGAGTTGGTTTCAATGTTAAGTGCTGCCCACAAGGCTTTATTACGGTCAAATAGTCCCCTTGCTGACCAATGTTGCATAGGCTCGAGATGGAATTTTACATAATCATTAATTATTACCTGTTCTCCCCAATCATAAGCTTCAACTTCTATTTCAGAATTGTAAGCTTTAATTATTGTATCATTGCCAAGCGGGGTAATAATACGTGGTTTATATTTTTGCCATAATAAGTTAATAGTTGTAAGGTCCAAGTGATCATAGTGGTTATGGCTGACCCAAACAATATCAATAGGTGGTAAATGCTCAAAATTAATTCCCGGATCTATTACCCGTTTAGGTCCTGCAAAACTAATGGGACTTGCTCTTTCAGACCAGACGGGGTCGGTAAGAATATTAAGGCCTTGTGTTTGGATAAGAAATGTAACGTGTCCGACATAAGAAACTCTAAGATCAGATCCCATGACCCTTGCGGGCGGTAAATCAAATTGATTATTTGGTACTTTATCTGGCCAAGGAGAGGATTTTTCTGTAACTCGCCATTTAAGAAAATCAAAAAAGTTTTTCTCATTTTTAAGATCGGGGTCAAAAAATCTGATACCATCAAAATGATCGCTAACATTACCATTATAATACTTAGAATATGCAAAAGAAAAGTAACAAAAAAATATTATGGCAAGTATGAAAATGACAGTATATTTATACATATACGCAAGAGAGAAAAGGTTTAACAAAATTTATTTAATTCAGGAATTGCTTTATCTAATTCATTCTTTAATTTATTATAAAGTCTCTCTAAATCTTCCCAAGCTTGATTGCCACTATCCATCATTTCCAGGGATAAACTTTCTGTCTGTTTTGCTACATCAGACAATCTATCGATACCAAGTTGCTTAGCAGAAGATTTGATTGTATGAGAAGAAGAGAAAATAATGCGAATATTTTTCTCTTTAAGACCTTTGGCAATTTCTGCTATATATACTTCTGTATCTTCTAAGAAATATTTTATTATTACTGAAAAACGCTCTCCTAATAAATTTCTAGCAGTCTCGAGAGCTTCTATATTGATTATTTCGGATTCCTGAGTCATTTTTTGTTCTTTATTTTTTAGTAAAATTAACAACCATTTCTAACCCTTCCTTCACCCAAACTGTAAATAGAGATGGGTGCTTATTCATTTCTGCTAATGTTTCGTTTAAATTACGCCATTGCAGTGTTTCTACTTCTTCAGGATTAGGGGTGGTTAGCTGCCCCTCCCAATAACCGAGTAGAACATGATCTACTTCATGCTCGGTTAAACTATTTCCTACATCTGCTTTATAAGTAAAAATCCCTATTTCTTTTAACGGCATGCTTAAACCTATCTCCTCTTTTAGACGGCGACCAGCAGCTTCCATTAGTGGTTCAGAAGGCCTTGGATGCCCGCAACAGCTATTTGTCCACAACCCCCCACTATGGTATTTTGTAAGAGCACGTTTTTGCATCAATAATTCTAATTCTGGATTTCTACGTAAGATAAAAATGGAAAAAGCACGGTGCAAAAACCCTAGCTGATGAGCCTTTAATTTTTCTTCTATGCCAATTATAGTATCGTTTTTATCAACTAAAATTACCTGTTCACTCATCTATACCCCATTTAAGTAGAAGTTTTTTTGTATTTTAACCATTTCGATACTATTTTTGCAAAATCTTTTTGACTTACTGGTTTTGATAAGTAATCGTCCATGCCGGCTGCGATGCATTTTTCTTTATCTCCCTGGAGCGAATTAGCTGTTAAAGCAATGATCGGGATATGTTTTTGGTTATTTATATTTTCAAATTCTATTATTTTGGCTGTTGCTTCAAAGCCATCCATAACAGGCATTTGACAATCCATAAAGATTAAATCAAAATTTCTATCGGCTTTTAAAATTTCATAAGCTCCTTGGCCGCTTTGCGCCACTATAACTTCACATCCTAATTTCTCTAGCATTTCTCTAGCAATTTCAGCGTTAATCCTGTTATCTTCTACCATTAAAATTCTTACATTTCCGGCGAGATCAGGATCTAAGGATATTTTTTGTTTAGAGCGGATATGGTCAGTATTAATATTGTCATTAGCAATATCGAGCAGCATATTAAAAGAAAAAGTAGTGCCAATATTGACTTCGCTTTCAACGCTAATTTCCCCGCCAAGCAGTGTTACGAGTTTTTGACAAATGGCAAGGCCAAGGCCGGTACCGCCAAACTTTCTGGTAGTTGAGCTGTCTGCCTGAACAAATTTGTTAAAAATTATTTTCAACTGGTCTTTTGTCATGCCTATACCTGTATCTTTTACGGAAATCAGAATCATGGTTTTTCCTGTAGGAGTTTTATATAGAGGTTGGTTATTAACTGTTATAGTTATTCCTCCGCTTTGAGTAAATTTTATGGCATTTCCGACTAAATTGTGAAGTATTTGCCTTATTCTCATTGTATCTCCAATGAGATATTCGTGAACGCCTTTTTCAAAATTTACCCATAATTTTAACCCTTTTTGCTCAGCTTTCGGCGATAACAGATCTACTACTTCTTGAACTGCTTTTTTTAAGTTAAAAGGCAACTTCTCAAGTTCCATTTGGCCGGCTTCTATTTTTGAGAAATCAAGTATGTCATTTAAAATATCTAAAAGGTTTTCTGCTGAGGTTAGTAGGTTATTAAGGTAATGTTGTTGTTGTTGAGTAAGTTTTGTATCAAGTAAGAGCTCTGTAATACCGATAATACCATTCATGGGAGTCCTAATTTCGTGGCTCATAGTAGCTAAAAATTCTGATTTCATTTTGGTAGCTGATTCTGCTTCTTCTTTAGCGGTTTGCAGCTTTATTTCAGCATTTTTACGGTCACTGATATCAGTAATGGAACCAGTCATTCTTTTAATGCCCGTATCAGGGTTTATAGTTAGCAATCCTCTTGCCTGAAACCATCTATAGATGCCTGTTTTGTGCATTAATCTACATTCTACGTCAAAGGGTTTATTATTTTTAAAATGTTTTTCTAAAGCTTGTGCCAATATTTGAGCATCGTCAGGGTGTATAAGCGACATAAATTTATCGTAGGAAGATTCTATTTCTTCGTTTTCATATCCTAGTAGTTTGTAGAATTGAGGTGACCAGTAAACTCTATTTTGCTCTATATTTATCCAGTCCCAAATACCATCACGGACACCCTCGACAGCTAACTGAAATCTAGTTTCACTTTCTTTCAGATCTTTTGTTTTTTGGTTTACTAATCTTTCTATATTTTCAGAATACCCAGTTATTACCATGGTAAGGATCGCAGATATTGCTGTAAATAGTAAACCTGCTAGTAACAAATACCATAGATGCCATTCTTTGTGGGCTACTAAATATTCAGTTTTTTGCTTGAATAGTACATTCCAGATTTTGCTTTCAAAGCTAATGAAATCAATAGTGCTTAATGAATAGGATGATTTATCGTCAATTGATGTAAATATAATGTCTTTACTTTTATTACTAGTATTGTCTGTTACTTCTACTTCAATACCTTTTTCTTTTAATGTTTCTATAAAATTACTGAACAATAAGTCGTTTGTTCTAAAAGTTCCTACTATGATACCTTTTATGGTGATTTTTGGACTTTTTAAGAAGTTATAATAGTTGTTATGGTCAAATACAGGTTCAAAAAATCTAATAACTTTATCAGAATCAGGTTTATCAGTTAAGTTTACGACATTTGAAAGTTGCAGTGACTTGGTGGTAATAGCGCGCTCTATATATTCCATAAATTCAGGGTCAGAGTATATATCGTATCCTAAATCATCATATTTAACCTCACAAACTTCGGAATAATATATAGGAAAGAATATTGTTTTTTCTTGATTCTGTAATAAATTTCTACTACCGGGATATTGTTTTATTCGATAATTAATTCCCTCTTTCCTAGCTTGATCTATAAATTTATTTAGGGAATTTATATCCATCTTTGGAGCCCATTGCAGGCTGTATATTTCCGGCGAATGTTTTAGAAGGTTACCAATTAAATATTTAAAATTTGACCTATCTACCTGATCATATGCAAGATAAAAATTACTCATTGCGGATATTTCCTCAATGTAATTGTGTATCTTGTTTTCCAGCTGAATTATTGCGCTTCTGGCCGTGCTTTCGAGTTCCTGTTGTAATTTTTTATGTTCCCAGTTACTTGCATTTATAAATAAAATAATTACTATACTAAAAACAGAAATAAGAGGAGTAACTATAAGTATTTTTCGTTTAATACTAATATATTCATTGGGGGTAAAGATAGCGACGAGTATAGGGGTACATACAATAATTCCAAGGCTGTTTCCTATCCACCAAGTCCACCAATTATAAAAATAGTTACCAAAGGGAATTATACCTTTAAGATATAAAGAGGTAACGCCTATGGTAGGGGAGGGAATAGAACCCACCATACCGGCTATAATGAATAAAATAAGTATATCGTGCCAGTGGGAAAGCGAGCTGGGATACCCTATAAGTTTTTTTATGATAAAAACTACAGTGAAAGATTCAATAACTGCTCCGGTTGCTATATAAAGAGATATGTCGATGAAATTTAATGTTTTATCAATAAAAAGATCAAGGGAGGAAGTAAAGTTAGTTAAATTTGCAGTCAAAGACCCTAAAAAAACTCCCGGTAATGTTCTGTAGCCAAAAAAAATAACGGCAGCCGCTGCAATACCGGATGCCGGCCATATTGCGGTGGCATTATCAGGAGGAAGAGCTATTAGGAAACCTAATTTTGCTGGAATAAAATAAGCAAGGAAAACGGCAAATATAGAAAATGAATTTCTGGTAATTGATTTTACCATGTAAAACTTTCCTTCCCTGTTTTATCTACTATTGCAATTACTTGATTTCCTTGTTTATTATACTGGAGAGAATCGAAAATCATATTAGCTCTAGCGATCCCTCGTCCATGATTATCAAGAGCCCTCGCAGGGTCAACAGCAATAAATTTTTGCCAGGCAAATCCAGAACCTTGATCAGTAACTTTTATTGAATATTTCTTATCTTCTTTATTAAAAATAACTTCTACAAATTTATTTTTATACTCTTCTAATTCTGACCTTTTTTCTACTTCTTGTTTCCAAGTTCCTGCCGATATCAGTTTTGATTTTTTATCATAGGAAATTTGTAGATTTCCATGCTCAACAGCATTAACTAAGAGGGCAGAAATACCAGGTAAAACCTTATTGGATTCTGGAAAAAAATTTGCAATAAAACAGGACAAATCTTCAGCTTCAGCTAAACTGTGAAAGTTAAATACAGCATTTTTTATTAACTTGAAACCACCTCGGTGTCTTTGTAATTCTTGGGCCAGTAGCTTATGCTGTTTTGATTCGTTAACAGCTGACAATAAAACTGATTTTAGGACATTTTCTTGGATAGGTTTTGTCAAATAATAAAATACTCCTTCGTCTATTCCCTCCTTGACTTGTTCCGGTTTATCTAAAACCGTTAACATTATGACAGGAGGTTTTGAAATTTTTTTACTGCTATTTATCCATCTTACTATTTCTATGCCATTGATATCTGGCATTATTCTATCAAGTAAAATTGCATCTAGTTTGTCGTGATGCCTCATTATAGTTTCCTGAGCCATTTTACCATTTATCGCTGTAATGATTTCATAATCATTCTGTGCTAAAATAGTTTCAATTATAGTTAACGTTGTTCTATCATCATCAACTACTAAAATTAAGGGATTATTTTTCATTTTTTCTTTCTTCTTACTAAATAGGATAAATTTATTAAAATCATTACTAACCTAACGTTCTGTAAACGCAGTAGCGATAGAAGTGTGTATAGGTTTTAACAAATACGCAAGGATAGTTTTGCTTCCTGTTACTATATCAGCTTCTACGGTCATACCAGGTATAATTAAGTTTCGGGTAGGGTCTTTCCCCACATATTTCTTCTCGAGAGATACTTTACCTAAATAGTATCTAGTTCCGTCTTCATTTATAAAAGTAGTTGCCGACACATATTCTAGGTTACCGTTAACAGTTCCGTACCTCGAAAAATCATAGGAACTGACTTTAACTTTTACTAGTTGGCCAATTTTTACATAACCAACATCTCTAGGGTTAATTTTTGTTTCAATTACTAATGCTCCTTCAAGGGGAACTATTTCTATAATAACTTTTCCGGATTCAATAATTCCGCCAATAGTTTTAACTTTTAAACCTTTAACGTAACCGTATGATGGTGACCTTATATCAAGCCTAGAAATTTGATCGGATAATTTTCGAGTGGTTTCATCAATCTGAGATAAATCTGTATTAACTCTGTTAAGTTCTTGATAAGCTTCATCAATAGCTTTTGCATTAAGAGAATCAAGGCGGTTTTGATACTCCTCAATAGCATTCTTTGCTTGAGATATATCTGACTCTACACTATTTATATCTCCTTGAATCTGATTTAATTGTTTTTGTATATCCAGGAAATTAAATTTGCTCAAGCGCCCTTTGTCTGCAAGTTGTTTTTTTAAATCGCGTTCTTCAGAAACTAATTTAATATTTTCTGCCAATGTCTTATATTTTTCTTCCAAGCTTTTAAGGGATTCTTTTTTCTGATCAATTTGCTCATCAATAACTTTTCTCTCGCTTTCTTTAGCTTTTATCATACTTTCAAAAGCTTTTAGCTGTTCATCTTCCATTTGCTTGTTTCTATCTTCCGGAGGTATTCCATCAAAAGTCGGGGTCGTTTTGCTAATAAAAGACTTAAGCCTGAGGGACTGATATTGAAGTGATAATTTCTTTGCTTTAAGACTTGCTAGATCTTTCTTAAGGCCTGACCCATCCAATCTGATTAATATTTGGCCTTTTTCAACTAATTCCCCTTCCGCAACATTAATTTCACTTACTATCCCGCCTTCGAGATGCTGTATAACCTGTATATGCTTGCTTGGTAAAACTTCTCCTTCAGTAACTGCTATTTCATTGACATAAGTAAGAGCAGACCAAATTACTAACACAATAATAATTGTACTTATAATCATTAAAGTGGTGCGTACTACATGAGGTGCAACGGTTTCTTCAATTAAAGCTGTTTGTGATAAATATCTTAATTGATCGATTTTGGCATGGGAATTTATTTTAGGACGAAGAATCCAGAATACTTTTTTTAGGGTAATTAAAAAGTTTCTGCGTGTTCCATCTGCTAATTTACTCTTTTTCTCCTCAGCGTCTGTTTTTTTAGAAAAAAAATCGAATATTTTGCCTAACATCATTTTATGTTCCATATTGATTGATAAATTTAGCTGTATCCATAATAGCCGGCCTGATTCCAGGAGTTAATACAATTACCCTATCTGCTATTTTTATAAAATCGTCTCTCTGGCTAACAAAGAATACCGTTTTCTTGCCCTTAGCATTTTGTATTATTTTTTTGTATGCCAAACCGACATCTTCATTTAGTGAAGCATTAGGCAGTTCATCCAGTAAGAGTATATTACTTTTTTTTAAGATCGCTCTGGCCAAATTTAGTATATAAGTGTAACTCGCTGGGATAGGCGCATTATTACCGTAAATAACAGTTTCTATACCTTTTTCCAGATTTTTGAGCTCCTCAAGGCCTGTTGCCTTTTCCAAAGAATCCATAATGTCCTTATCAGTAGCCAGTGGATTGGCAAATAATAGATTTTCCTTGATAGTTCCTTCAAAAAAATTGGGGACTTGAGGAAGGTAACATATATAATTCCTTAGTTCTATAGGGTCCAGCTGCCTTATATTGACCCCATCGATCCTTATCGTTCCGGTTTGGGGTTGGTATAAGCCATTGATTAATTTTAAAAGAGAGCTTTTGCCAGATCCGTTACTTCCCGTAATTGCGATGATTTCTCCTGGTTTTACGTCAATATCGAGGCCAACAAATATAGGTTCTACATCTATTGTATAACGAAGACCGATATTGGTAAGTTTTATCGCCCCGCTAAGATTTTCAATTGGCCTTTTTATTATAGTTGGACGGTGTTCTACCTCTATTTCAACTAATCTATTAATCTGCTCAATACTGTTTTTAAGTTGTTCAATTCTAGGTAACATAGAGCAAAGGGTTTGCAGAGGGCCAAGAATCCTCCATATTAACATCATTGTCGCAACTAACGCACCCATAGTAAGAGTATTATTCCAGATAGAATGAATACCAAAACTAACCACCGCAACGCCGGATAGTATGGATATGGAATGCGCAGCAGTTTCGATCGTTGAAGATATCATATTCGATTTAAAGCTAGTTGTTGCAGAATAACTGAGCTTATCTTTATAACGTAGCAGCCAATTTCTTGACACTCCGTTTTGATGCAAGGAATGCATTTTTATAAATGTTTCCATCCCAAATTGCTGTCTGTTAGAACTTGCTCGTGCTGCTGTTCTTGTAGCTAATCTTATTTTGGATTGATAATATGCAAGCAGCATGGTAAATAAAATAACGACAACTATTGGAATATACACCAATGAGCCAGCAACCAGCCATATAGCTGTTAATAATATAACTGTAAAAGGTAACTCAACTATTACAGTAAATAAAGGTCCGGTAAAAAATTTCCTTACCGATTCAAAAGTTTTAATTCTAGAAAGTTGTGATGAAATTGAAGCACTTTCAGTATAAGCTGCTTTCATAAGCAGTAATTTTTCAAAAATCGTATTACTTACTATATTATCGAGCCTGACCCCAAGCCAGACTACTAGTCTTAACCTAACTACTCTAAGAATTGCTTCAGCACCGATTGCGATTCCTACTCCCACTACTAACTGTATTAAGGTATCAGTTGAGCCTGAACCTATTACAGTATTGTATATCGACATAATAAAAAACGGCATGGCCAAGGACAAAAGGTTTATAACTACGCTAGTTAAAACAATTTCATTAATAATTGGTCGAAACCTCCCAAAAATGATCCGAAACCAGGTTAAACCCGCTGATTTTTTAGTTTGGTTGTCTTCTTCTATCTTTTCCGGATTATTTTTTTCAAAAAAATAAGCATCTCCCAGAAATTCTTTTTTAGCCTTGAATTCTACAATTTGCTTTTTTCTGGCATGGAAGGCTGAAATAACTCCTTCTTTTTTAGTTAAAATTACAAGGGGAGAAGCATTTAACTTATGTGGTATATAAAGGCATGGAAGTAGCCTTTCATCAATGTCATTGATATTGATTATCGTATTATGACTGGTAAAACCTAGGTGAGCCATAGTATTTACGATATCAAGCAAATCTATATCCCTATCCCTTACATATGGTAATGAATCAAAGAGATTTTTTGCGTTTCCATCCCACTTCAATGAAGAAAGTAACATAGCTAGCGAACTTGCAAAAAGGTGGCTGTCCTCAGATAAATTAGGAACTAAGTTATGCATCGCAAATAATGCCATTAATTCATCAATTTTATCAGTATCAATAAAATTTAATTTTCCACCTTCTGCCAGATCTGCAAGAGGAATATTAGCTTTCATATTTTTAACTCTTTGTAAGGTTTTAAATCATAAACTCTACTGTCTTTTGGGTTTATTTCAGTTAATTTTCCATCTTTTAAAAGATATTCCTTATTAACAAGCAAATTTATATTATGATCTTCTGTTACTATAATTGTAGTAGTTTGGTTATTAATTAAATGGAGGAATTTAATTAATAAATTATAACCTTCCCTATCTAAACCTCTATCTGCATTGTGAAATAATATTATCTTGGGCTTGTGGATTAAAGCTCTTGCAATAGCTACTCTTTGTTTTATTCCAGGAGCAATAATATCAGCAATTCCATCAGTAACTTTTGTATCATATCCTTTAGGCAGCAGGGCAATTTCTTTGTCTAGATTAAGCATTTTAGCTATTTCTAGTGCTTCATGTTCCATAGTTTCATCAAAGGCCGTGAGGTTTTCCAAAATCGTTCCTTGAAAAATGACATTATTGGAAGAGATATATCCGATGTATTTAACTAATTCTTCGGAATGATAATCACTAGGAGGAATACCATTTATGAATATCCTCCCGTCAGTTGGTTTTAAAATACCAGCAATTAAACGCATTAAAGTTGCTTTTCCTGCATTATTATCCCCTCTAATACCGATAGTATCCGGAATTTTTAGATCTAAATTGATATTTTCGAATACTAATTTTCCTCCATAGCCAAAAGATACGTTCTCCAATTTTACAGTACCGATTTCCTTATATTCTTTAGGATCTATTTGGCGACGTTCTATCTGTTCAATTGCAAACATTTTTTCAGCCTGATTATTGGCTATTCTGTATTCTTGGAACTGTGTCCAAAGGAATAAAGTTTTTTGTATTGGTTGCATTAATCTCCCAGCAAGTAATACAGTTGCCACTAAGGCACCACTGGTAAAATCTCCGTTAATTACCATAGGAGCTCCAAAAGCTACTATTGATACAACCATTAATTCATTAAATAATATACCAAAAGTATAACCTTCTGTACTTATTAAGGCAGTTTTATAATTATGAAGGCTAGACTCTTCTTCAAGCCTGGCATAACGCCTTGTAAAAATTGCTTCGAGGCCAAAAGATTTTATAGTATGGATACCTTGCAAAGCTTCAACAATAAAATTATATCTTCTATCGTCTACTCCCCCCTGGTTTAGCAGAGCCTGCTTTAATTTATTACCTATGAGCCAGGTAACGACCGTAAATGTAGCAATTAGTGCTATTGGTACTATTACGAGTTTACCGGTTAAATACGAAATTAAAACCAGGAAAGTAAAGGCAAAAGGTATGTCGACGATGTTAATTAGGGTTTGCCCGCTGTAAAAATCCCGCAGTTTGGAAAAGGCATTAAGATTCTGTATTTGCTGGCCAGGTCCTTCTTTCTTGAGTTTTACTGGGTTAGCGTTAATATATAATCGCATAGCGTTTGCAGCCATAGTATATTCATACATCATTCCAGCCCAACTTGTAGTGTAAGCCCTGGCTATTCGGAGTATCCCTTCTAAAACAATTGCTAGTGACACACCAATAGCTAGAACCGTTAATGTACCTACACTATGATTAATCATTATACGATCATAAACTTGCAAAACCATTATCGGTAAGGCAAGAGAAAGCAGATTAATAGCTAAACTGGAGAGAATAACTTCGTATTTATTAAGGCGAAATTTACAAACAGGGTCGTTAAGATTAAATTTGTCTAGTAAATTCATAAGTTATACCACTAAATTATAGTCTATATCTATTATGAATATAATTTGTTAAGAAACAGTACAATTATTAATTGCACTGTTCGAGTAATAAGAAGATTAGCACTGATGTTTATTAGTTACTTAAGTACCTCAAGTTAATAGAGATATAAAAAAAAGAATCATATAATCTAGGTATTAAATCCGAGGTGAAGTATGCAGGTAAAGAAATGATGATTGAGCTTAAAGTGGTGTAAGTTTTATATTATAAAGAGTAGTTAGCTTTTTGAAAGCGATGTACTAGAAAAGATGAGGTAGTAAGAAATATATCATTTGTTTTGTATAGACGATATGTTTTTTAAATTGAAATGAATTTGTTTTAAAACTGTTTTTCTAAAATTTCAAACAACGCTTTTTTACGCCCGTAATTGATCTGATTGTGCCGGAGAAATTGACAGATATGTAAACTTAAGCTACTATTCCATTAGAAAAACGCATAAGTCCAGCTCCTATAATAATTTTTTATTAATTAGTAATATTCATGAAACTTTCTGTTAAAATTACCAAACTACAACATGCAAAAGATCTCTCCCTTCCCGCTTATGCCACTTCTCAAAGTGCAGGTATGGATCTACTTGCAGCTGTCTTTGAGCCGACTGTCGTCAAGGCAGGTGAAATAGCAATTATACCGACGGGGATTGCTATCGCATTACCTGAAGGGTTTGAAGCACAAATAAGACCACGATCTGGGCTAGCTGCAAAATTCGGGATTACAGTACTAAATACCCCCGGAACAATAGACGCTGATTATCGCGGAGAAATTAAGGTGATTTTGATAAATCATAGCTCTAGTGACTTTGTTATTGAACGGGGAATGCGAATTGCACAAATGGTAGTTGCTAGATATGAGCATATTATTTTAGAGGAAGTACAATCGTTAGAGGATACATCGCGAGGTGCTAAAGGCTTTGGCTCTACTGGCCATTGATATTAACTAGCTTTGTAAAATTTATGATGACTTTACAGGATACCATAATTTCATTCCGTAATCCTGAACTTACTTTTCTTTTTAAAATATTTCCATTTTTTGCCAGTGAACCTTTTTATATTGGAGTAATAGCCCTTGGATATTGGCTTGCGCTTAATGCTTCTGTTTTTTGGAGGCTGGGGTTTTTAATCCCTTTTTCTACGGTAGTAAATGGAATACTCAAAAATGTATTTTTACTAGAGAGGCCTGATACCTCATTACATTTGGTACATGTCATCGATAAGTCTTTGGGTTTTCCAAGTGGAGATGTACATGTGGCAACTGTACTGTGGGGATTGCTTTTATATTATTTTCAATCACGAGCTTTACGCTTTTTAGGGGTATTAATTATATTATGTATAATGATATCCAGAGTATATTTAGGAGTTCATACAGTTGATCAGGTCTTTGGAGGCCTGTTTTTTGGTATTGTTACTGTTTTTGTAGCTATTAGTTCTCAAGGAGAAAAGTTATTTCAGGAGTGGCAAACTGGGAAAACGATAACTTACTGGTTACTGTGTAGTTTTGTTTTTATATTGTATATTTTAGTATCTACAGAAGTACAGCCTCTGATAATTAGTCTTGGCGGGATACTTATTAGTTATGGACTTTCCGTTTCTTATGCTAAAAACTATACAACTTCCAAGATGCGTTGTAACTTAGTGTCTGCTGTTTTAGGAGTATTTTCTTTGTTGATAGTTAATAAAACTTTCCCAAAAATTCATTTTGAACAGGTAGCCTTAGTTGATGGGATTTTTCTAATTAAATATACAATTATAGGCTTAATTATATTTTCTTTTATACCTGTTATCTCCTTAAAAAATAAAATGCTTTCACGCTTAATTAAGCAGGCCTAGACTTTCCTGCTTAATTTTGTTAAAAGTCTTAATTATTTGCTTTACTAGTATCTTTATTAAGGAGCTATAACTACCTTTCCATTCCACCGCTGGTTCTATTAGCTGCTCTTTTTTCGACAAGAGCTTCAACTTTAGTAGGTTTATTACCTTTTCCTACCGTACTTACTGCATCCATAGCGCTTGCTAAAACTTTTTCCCTACTAGTTATCTTTTCTAAATTTTCTGGTTTAATCTGTTTCATGCAAAACTTGCTTATTGATTCTAAGCCAAGGCTTTCACAAAACTTACCAACGCCAAACATTAACTTCTCAGTCATATCCAATTTAAGAGGTAAAGTTTGGTGGTCATTAATGGTTTTGATAGTTTGCTGTATAGCTTCATCAAATTTAGAAGGACCATCAATAGTTTTCTCAGTTTGTATCTTTTTCTTACCTCCACTAAACAATGCCCTCAAACCAGTTTGTTCTACTTCGGTCTCTTCTTTGATAACAATTTTTGAAGGTTTTGTAAAATTTGCGGCTTCTTAAGGAGTAATGTAGTTTTGTTGCTGTAATTTTCCTAAAACATCGGTATAAAATTGCCTAATTTCGGCTTCAGTAACTATTTGGCCATTGAGATGAGAAGCTACAAAAGTGTCAATCATCGGTACTAGTTCTGCTTTTGCATATTCAGCATGCCTTAATTCTTCTGCTTTTTCTCTAAAATCAGCCGCCATTCCAGCAAGCCCTTTTTCTTGTTTTTTACCTACTTTTGGGACATCTTTTCCGCTAACCTGTTCATTGAGGTTTGCAGCAGTTTCTGCAAACCCCTGCGACGCTTCTACAAGCCCGTCAACACCTTTCTTTTTTGGCATAATTACCTCTTAATTGAAACTCTCTGACCGTAAGTGTATTATTAATAGTTACATAAAACGATATAAACTAAGTTAACTAGTATAATTATATCTTCTAGCTATTGTATTTTTTTATTGTCTATTAACAGCCTAGTTATTTAGAAGAGGAGGACTTGAGGTTTGCTTTATGCTGATTGTGTTGATCAAATGTTTTAGAAAAATGATGGCCACCGTTGCCATTTACGACAAAATATAAAGAATCTATTAGAGCGGGATTAACAGCTGCTTCTAAGGATTTTTTCCCAGGACAGGAGATTGCCCCAGGCGGTAATCCTAATTTTTGGTAAGTATTGTAAGGCGAACTTACTTTTAAATCAGTTTTAGTAAGTGGTCTTGTTAGTCTGTATTTACCTTCTGTTAACGCATAGGCTACAGTAGGACATGCTTGTAGCTTCATATTTTTTTTTAACCTATTAATAAATACAGCAGCGATTTTTGACCTTTCCTCGTCATTACTAGTTTCTTTTTCAATTATTGAGGCTAATATCAAAACATCTTTACGGGATTTTAAAGGAAAATTCGCTGGAAGTTTTTGCATTACTTCATCTAACGCTAATGACATTTCTAGTCGCATTTGATCAATAATATTTTCTCTTTTATCTCCATAAGAATAAAAATAAGTTGAAGGCATCAAATATCCTTCCGGAATTGGTGTTGATATTGTTCCATTCAGCAGTGGTTCTTTATTAATTTTATCAATGATTTCGTTTACTGTGGACCCTTCTGGAATTATTAAACGATGGATTATTGATTTACCGGTTGCTAATTTTCTTATCACTTGTAATGGGGATATTCCATAAGTAAAATCATATTCACCGCTTTTTAGCGGTCTAAATAATGAATATAGTTTGCTTATGGTAGAGAAAAATGCGGGATTTTTGATTACACCAGATTCAGCAAGTAGACTACTTATTTCGCTTGTAGATAATCCTGGACGTACTAGAACAATGGTTTTGTCATTTAAGGGCCCAGGAGTATGTAAGTAATTGCTAAAAATATTAGTGAAGGTGATGAATACCAGAATAACAAAAATAATAGAATATAATGCTTTTCTTAACAATTTTGTGAACACCATTTTATATATTTAATAAACAATAGTTATTATTTAGTAAATTATTTACTGCTCCTTATTAGGCAAATAGCTTCACAAAATATATGGCTTAAGTCTTAAAATGTATTATATATTCTAAACTTACGCTTTCTGTCCCTGTTCAATCTCCAGAGACTCTTCAAGTAGATTTTTGTTTTCGTTACTTTCATTGTCCTTTAGCATATAACCACGTCCCCATACAGTTTCAATATAGTTAACGCCGCCCGAGGCATCAGCTAGTTTTTTACGCAATTTACAGACAAAAACATCAATAATTTTAATCTCAGGTTCGTCCATACTGCTATATAAGTGATTTAAAAACATTTCTTTGGTTAAAACTGATCCTTTGCGCATCGCTAAAAGTTCTAAAATGGCATATTCCTTGTTGGTTAAATGAACTTGTACTCCGTTAACTTCTACATTTCGTGTATCAAGATTTATTGCTACTTTATCGAATCTGACAACAGATTCGGAATGGCCTTTGGAACGGCGGACAATTGCATGAATCCTTGCGATTAACTCATCTTTATTAAATGGTTTAGTTAAGTAATCGTCTGCTCCAAATCCTAAACCTCTGACCTTTTGATCAACAGAGGATAATCCAGATAAAATTAGTATAGGAGTTCTAACTTTTGCTGACCGAAGCCTTAGTAAAACCTGGTAACCGTCAATATCTGGTAACATTAAATCAAGTAGGATTATGTCGTAATCATATATTCTTCCTATTTCTACACCTTCTTCTCCAACTTCAGCGGTATCGCAAATTATCCCTTCGGCTGCCAATGCTAATTCAATTGACCTTGCAGTTGAACTATCATCTTCTATAAGTAGTACCCTCATTGTTATTATCTCCTTAACATAATTTTACTTTCTTTAATAATCTCATTATATTAATTAAAAATCAATATTTTTTTACAATTTCGTTAACTTTTTAATTTCTCTTTAGTACATAATCATTTAAAAGCTGATTTTTGCCCCTAAAAATGTTAACATTCCATGGTTTTTATTAGACTTAACTGTATTGCTACTTGCGTCCATGTATTTACCGTTTGCTTGATAAAAGTTTGTCTGAAGATAAGCTTTAAGTCCTCGTGCAATTTCATAATCCATACCCAACGAAGTGGCATTTAGATTGCTTTTTTTGTGGCTACTGCGAAATTGATTTATGCTGAAAGCATACTTTCCAATAGTATATTTAGCACCGTAACCGTAGACGTAACTATCTCTGCTAATTACGTCTACTTCTTTTGCAGTCAAGCTTTTGTTATAATTTCCATAAGCGGCTGAAAAGCTAATTTTTTCGTATGTTAAAATTCCCCCAATGACGTAAGTGTTTAAATCTTTGAAATTGATATTGGATTTGGTTTTATCAGCTTTGTTAAAGGCGTGGGTTTTTCCGTGTTCTCCTACAACAGAAAGCTTTGCCTCCAGTTTATCATGAAATTTGCCACTGTATGTAATGCCGTAAGAAATACCATCCTTAATAACAAATTTGTATTTTGGCGAAACAACAGGAGGGTTTTGTTTATCAACATTTATATCATCGTGTCCCATGTTTGAAGAATCGGGTATATAGGAAATACCTAATTGAATGTGATGTTTTTCTGACAACGCCATTTTAGGAGTAAAATAAGTAACCTTCCTTGAGTAATCTGACCTTAAGCTTGTTCTAGTTTTTGAATCCAGAAAACTACAAAAATTGGTGATGTATGGAATCAGTTTTTCTGAAGGTTTGGCAGGGTTGCTAGGAGAAGCTATCACTCTTGAATTCCAACCATTACCAGGGCCACAAGATGCGCTATAACCGTTTATTCTCATTTTTTTTCCTGCACTTGATTCTGCTCCGCCTTCCACTCTCCCAAGCTCAGATTCTATATATAAGAAAAAAGGTACAGCTCGATCATTTACTGAGGTATGTTCAAGGCTGATTTTTGCTCCGTACAAATTGTCGTTTTCGGCTATAAGCTGATAGTCTACGAATATATTTCCAGATGTGTAGAAACCAAATTCTTTATTGCGTGTAGAGACCACTCTTTGATTGGTATCGCCGTTACTTTTGTAATGAATAGCTTGAAAATCGTAAATTCCTCCCATTTTCACCTTGTTTTCTGCGGCTAATGAAGCGTTGGCCGACCAAAAAATCAAAATGCTTTGTACTAAAAAGGCTTTTGTTAATTTCTTTTTTATATTCATATAGATAACGGTAATAATAGTTAAAATTTTCTAGATATATTTTTTATTTAAAAAAGGCAAAATTTCTTTAACACATAAACTACTAAAAGTTACTTTTTGATATAAATTACAACTAAAGATAAATTTTGTCAAAGAGGCTTTCGTATTAAATCAAATATTTTTATGATATATTTTTTTCATTGAGTTTTTTACTATATAAAGCTCCAAAATCTATTGGGTCAATCATTAATGGTTGGAAACCACCATCCTGTGTTACATCTGCAAGAATTTTACGGGCAAATGGAAATATTATTGCGGGACAATGAACGGCAAGAAGCATTTGAATTTGTTCTTCAGGAACATTAACCAAATGGAATATACCGGCATATTTTAAATCAACTATAAAGAGAGTTTTATCCGCACTTGTTGCTTTTGCGCTAATAATTATTTCAACCTCAAAATATTCATCTTCAGGCATTCTTTGGATATTGAGATCCAATGCGAGGTCTATATGTGGTGGGTTACCTGTATTAACAAGAGAAGCAGGAGCTCCCGGGTTTTCGAAAGATAGATCTTTGGTATATTGAGCATTTACTGAGATGTGAGGTGTCTTGGTTTCTTCTGGGGAATTCATTTTGTTTCCTTTGTTGTTTAATTTAACTTAACTTTTGGTTAGTACTTTCATGTGCGCGGTAAAGTAACGCCTTTTTGTCCCATATACTTACCAGCACGGTCAGAATATGATATTTCGCATGGTTCGTTCCCAGAAAAAAACAAAAACTGGCAGGCACCTTCATCTGCATAAATTTTAGCAGGCAAAGGGGTTGTATTTGAAAATTCAAGAGTAACAAAGCCTTCCCACCCTGGTTCAAGTGGAGTGACATTTACTATGATACCGCACCGTGCATAAGTCGATTTCCCAACACACACTACTAAAACGTCTTTGGGGATTTTAAAATATTCAACTGTTCTGCCTAAGGCGAAGCTGTTTGGCGGAATGATACAAACATCAGTTTCTTTGCTAACCAAGCTTTGGCTATCAAAATTTTTGGGGTCAACAATAGTAGTATTAATATTGGTAAATATTTTAAATTCATTGGACACTCTTGCATCATAACCATAAGAGGAAACTCCGTACGATATGATTTTTTTTTCTCCGATTTCCCTTACTTGAGAGTTAATAAATGGTGATATCATACCGTCTCTTACGGCTTTTTCCTGTATCCATTTATCTGACATTATTGGCATAAACTATAACCTTATTTTCTAATGAGACTATCCTTTAATTGTTTGGTTTTAGTTAACAAATATATATCTGTCTATAAAAATTTCTTGATTAATGCGAGTTATAATTTATCATTAACGCAGGTTTTTCCTATGAAGAAATTAATTCAGTGACAATTATAACACTAGTTTATTTTTTTTGGCTAGTCTTAAGATGTTTTTTTGGGTATTGGTTATTGATTGCACCAGCTGTTTTATGCTAAATTATCATGGTGTTTTAGTTGAATCTCTGGTTTTATGTCCAGGAGTTAAGATAATCTTTAAGTGCTAACTTAAGCTTTCTTATATGTACCAGAATAAAGGGCTACAAAGGTTTAATAATCTAGCAGTAAAAATTAGGTAGTTAATTATGAAAATTAATATAAAAAAATTAAACAAAGTTATGTTGATAGCTTCTGTTTTATTTGGTTTTTCTAAGATGTCGCTTGCAGGCGATGTAGAATCAGGTAGTATGCCTGTTACATCTGATTTAAAGGTAAAATTGTCTGGTTACGGACATTTTCAGGGTGGTTATAGGAATCAGAACCATCTTAAAGGGGATGATAAAAATGTTTCTGCCAACAGAAAGTCTTTTGCTTTCTTTAATGATGCGGCGTTATTTGCTGATATATCCAACAAAGTTAATGATGTGACTTATGGTGGAAAAATAGTTCTAGTGCCGACAGCAAAAAGAAAAGGCTCTGCCACTTATAACGGCTCTCATATCTATCTGGATAGTAGTTATGGGCGCATAGAAGCTGGCTCTCCAATGGATGCTGCTAGCAATATGCTTATTGATAGTAGTGCAATTGCTTCAGCTACTGGCGG
This sequence comes from Candidatus Megaera endosymbiont of Mesostigma viride, assembly GCA_020410825.1. GTDB lineage: Bacteria > Pseudomonadota > Alphaproteobacteria > Rickettsiales > Rickettsiaceae > Megaera > Megaera polyxenophila. The sequence goes on along the minus strand of CP084576.1, from coordinate 710,101 downwards.
TGATTGGGATAGATACGCGAAGTTCGATTCTACTGATTTAAAACAGGGATATGATTTTGGTCCGTCTTTTGCAACATTCGGTGAGTTTTTCCTAGATAGTAAGCTAGTTAGTGCTGTTGAAACCCGCTCTTATAGTACAGAGCCAGGCAGAAGGGTATCATACTATACGCCAAAATTCGAGTTTGGCCAGGGGGCAAAGATACAAATAGGTATTTCTTATACTCCAGATTCTTCTAATACCGGCGCTGACGATACGAATAAAAATTCAACAAGGGTTGAAATAAAAAAGATAAAAAAGGATTCTACAGATCCTAATCACTACTTTAAATTTGATCAATCTATAAAAGATGCAATTTCAGGAGGTGTAGTTTTAGAGCAAAATATATCAGATGGTGTTGATCTGAAATTGGCTTTAACCGGTGAATACGGTAAGGCTTCTAATGCAAAGAAAATGAATAACACAAATAATTCTGCCGATCCACTTAAGGATACGTCTGACGCCCAAAAGGAGTTAGGTACTTATAAACTAAAAGATTTAAAAACCTATAATATAGGAGCGATCTTAAATGCTGGAAATTTTTCTTATGCAGCTTCTTTCGGGTCCTTGGGTAAAAGCTTAACCACTCCTGAATTCCATAAAGCAGGCAGAGAAACTACTTATTATACTGGCGGGGTAGCTTATAAGCAAGGGCCGTTTACTACCAGCTTAACATACTTCCGTTCAGACCAGTACAAAAATACTGTAGATTGTGTTACCATTGGTACTGATTATAAACTTGCCCCAGGATTTAAGCCTTATGCTGAGATCTCTGGCTTTAGTTTAAAAGGAAAACCTGAGTATGATCTAAAACTTAAGAAAAAGAAAACTCGTGGAACTGTAGCTTTGATAGGTGCTAAGTTAAGTCTATAATTTTCTATTTCGCAAGTCCAAGAATCGAAATAAGCCAAGTAGCAAACTTGGCTTATTTTTTATTTAAAAATACACAATCTATAACAGATATAGAGGTGTAGAATCTTTTGTGATAAAAATGGATGCTCGCTTAAAAGGGCGTGCTAGGTTAGTATATTTTCCTATCCGAACATAACGATATTTATTATATATAACTTAAGCAGATACTCTTATCTTTTGCCTATTATTACCTTGCTTAGCAGGTTATTACGCCGTATTTGAAATAACGCTAGGTTTATGTGATTTTTGAACATATGCGTATATTTTTACTTCTTTTTAGGTAGCGAGCTAAGTTAAATTATCAATATCCTATTAGTGACGTGGGTAATTGCCTATGTATTGATGTTTTTTGCAATTTTGAAGCTATTAATTAGCTTTTCCTTTAAGCCGCTTATACATATTGAGGTAATTACAACGAATTTAAGAATAAAATTTTAACAATCAGAATTATTGGTTTTCTAGTTGACGGCTTAATGGAGAAATATATAATTGGCCTGGTTTTTATCTTAGAAGTGGTATTTTTTATGAAAAATATAATTTGTAGTTTTGGGTTATGTGTAACGTTTTTAAATGCTGCATATGCTGAAGATGTTTTCGATAATCATACGGATAGATATGTATATATCGGTACTGAGTTTGGCCTTGTTGACCCGATAAAAAAATCTTTTAGGCATGAAGAATCAAATACCAGAATGAGATTGAAAAAGTCACATATGTATGGTTGGAGAATAGGATATAGTTTTTATCCTAATATGATGATAGAAATTTCTGGTACTTATCAACCAAAGTATAGAATGGCGTATAAATTACCGGGAAAATTAGTGCCTGGAGTGGGTGTCCTCCCAGAAACTCCTGGAATTACAAAGGTTACTTCTAATGTATTTATGATGAATTTGATCTATGAAATGCAAAAAATGACTTCACTAACCATTAAGCCTTATGTTATTTTTGGTGCTGGTGTGGCTAAAATTTCAGTTAAACCCAACATTTCTTACTTACCTCCTGATTTTTTAAGGGTAGGAAGTGGCAATATTCCTTACTTTAAAATAAAGAAAAATAATCAAAATTGTTTTGCGTGGCAAGCAGGACTAGGGTTTAGCAAGGATATTACCGATAAGCTGGCTATTGACTTTGGTGCAAAAATGCAGGTAGTTAATAATATTAAAGTAAAGTATCAAGCTTTAAATGATACAAATTCTTTTGATGAACCAAATCCTATTAAAAAGACCATAGGTGTAGGGGAATTTACTATGGGCGTGACTTATAAATTTCCTCTAAGATAAAAATTAGCAATAATTAAAGGCCCTTTACTGTAAAAAGAATCTGGACTTATAAATTAAGCTAAAGAAATGGTTATATATACCTTTTGCAAGTATGATTATGAAATTTATTTTATCCTTACTTATTAAGTTTTACCAATTTTTTATTTCACCATGGCTTGGTAGAAATTGCAGGTTTTACCCAACTTGTTCTGAATATGCATATGAATCGATAAATACCCATGGTACAATAAAGGGGTTGTTTTTTGCTTTAAGAAGGCTATTAAAATGCCATCCTTTCTGTAACGGAGGCTATGACCCAATACCAAAAAAAACTGAGCAATAATATATTATATGGTAAAGAGCTTATAAAGTCTCGCTTGGAAGAACTTCCAGGCCAACCAGGGGTATATCGTATGCTAGATATAGATAAAAAAATTATTTATATTGGCAAAGCGAAAAACCTTAAAAATCGTCTAAAACAATATACCGGGGATCTTGAAGGTAAAAATTCAACTATGATTTCCCTAGTATACTATCTGGAATATAGTGTTACTGATTCGGAGTCGTCAGCACTTTTGCTTGAAGGACAATTAATAAAAAAATTCAAACCTCGGTTTAATATTTTATTAAAAGATGATAAATCTTTCCCTTATATTAAACTGCGGCTTGATCATGAATTCCCTCAGTTAATTAAATATAGAGGTAGAGATCTTAAAAACGGAAAATTTTTTGGCCCCTTTGCTTCTGTTAAACAGGTTGAAGTTACCTTGTTAGAGCTACAAAAAATATTTAAATTGAGGTCATGTTCTGATTCCTATTTTTCGACTCGAAAAAGACCGTGCCTTCAATATCAAATAAACAGATGTTCTGCTCCTTGTACCGGCAAGGTATCAAAAAAAGATTATGATGAACTTGTAGAACAGGTGAAAACTTTTTTATCAGGAAAAAACAAGTCCTTACAGAATCTTCTTGCTCAAAAAATGCAATCGTTAAGTGAGGAATTAAATTTTGAAGAAGCAGCAAAAATACGTGACCGTATAAAGGCTTTAAGTTATATACAGTTAAAAGCGGAAACTACTGGCTTTATAAAAGATACAGATCTAATTGCTATAACGGAGCTTAATGGTGAGTATTGTGTGCAGCTTTATATTTACAGGGCAGGGCAGCCTTGCGGTAACCATCCTTATTTCCCCGAGCACACCCAAGGCCAGAATATTTCTGAAATATTGGAAGCATTCATCATGCAATTATATCAAGATAAAATTCCTGCTGAAAACATAATTTTAAGCCATTCTATTAATGATCCTAACCTTTTTGCAAAAGCACTAAAAGAATTACACGGTATAAAGATTAAAATAGAGGTATCAAAAAAATCTGGCTCAACTGCTAATCTTATGCAGATTGCTTTGGAAAATGCAAGAATTGCGTTGGAACAACATCTAAAAAACTCCGCTAAAAACCGGTATGCGCTAGAAGAAGTTCAAAAATTATTTAATTTGCCCGCTTTGCCAAATCGTATTGAAGTCTATGACAATAGCCATATACAGGGGTCATTTGCTATAGGTGCTATGATTGTTGCAGGTAAGGAGGGTTTTGATAAAAAGGAATATCGGTTATTTACAATAAAAGACCAACCCCAAAATATAGGAGGGGGCGATGATTATGCAATGCTTAGGGAAGTTTTAATTAGAAGACTTAATAGATTAAAAAGTGAACCGTATAGATTACCTGATTTAATGATAATAGATGGCGGCACAGGGCATATGAATATAGCACAGCAAGTACTAGAAAAATTTAGTCTAAATATACCATTTGTATGTATGTCCAAGGGAATAGATAGAAATAGCGGCAGGGAACAGTTTCACAGGCCAAACCAAGAGATATTTACTTTGGATAAAAATTTACCGGTAATGAAATACTTGCAAATCCTAAGAGATGAGGCACATAATTTCGCTATAAAAAATCACCGAAAAAAACGCTCTAAAGCTATAAAAATTTCGTCTCTAGATAATATTCCGGGAATAGGTGAAATGCGGAAGAAAGCATTGCTAAGTTATTTCGGATCTTTTGCTGCCGTTGCAGATTCTACTATTGATGAGTTAACAAAGGTAGAAGGAATAAACAAAGAACTGGCCCAAATTGTATATGAAGCTTTGCGCAAATAAAAAATAGTTCGTTTGACAAGTAACGATAAATTACATAGTATTTTCCAATAATTTTTTAGGGAAGTAGATGGATTCTAACCAGCTGTATCTTTTCAAAGATAGAAGATTTTTACCAATATTTATTGTACAGTTCTGCGGATGTCTAAATGATAGTGTTTTAAAAAATGCTCTTATAATTTTAATTACATTTAAAATAGCTAATAGCCTAACTATTGCACCTTATATGTTGGTTATGCTTGCTAATGTTCTGTTTATAGCTCCTTTTGTGCTATTTGCAAGCTTAGCAGGGCAAATCGCAGATCGTTATGAGAGAACGATTATTGTTAAGATCATAAAATCTGCAGAAATAGGTATAGTATTTCTTTCAGCTTATGGTTTTTACAGTGTAAATCTAGTTGTTTTATTCGTTGCTCTAACTTTAATGGGGATACATTCGACTTTCTTTGGCCCAATTAAATACAGCGTATTGCCTGACCAATTAAAAAAACAAGAATTACTTGGAGCTAACGGTCACATAGAGGCCGGAACTTTCATGTCTATAATGCTTGGTACTATAATAGGCGGGGTCTATAATTTTGAAAGTAAATTAGTTATCGGATTTGCCGTTGTTGTATCGTTTATAGGCTTTATCGCCAGTTTCTTTATGCCTGCTTCTGGCAATACAAATCCTAATATTAGGATTAATTTAAATATTATAAATGAAAACATTAACATCGTAAAATATGCTTATTCAAAGAATAAAGTTTATTTAGCTATTCTAGGTATCTCGTGGTTTTGGTTTATTGGGGCTGCAATTTTAGCTCAGATACCTCTTTTAGCAAGAGACACCTTAGGGGCGGATGAAAGTGTAGCTAATTTGTTTTTAGTAGTATTTTCCGTTGGGGTAGGAGTAGGGGCATTTGTATGTAATAGGATTTTGGCTAACAATATTACAACCAAATATGTTTTTATTTCAGCTGTTGGAATAAGCATTTTCTGTATTGATCTATATTTTGCTACGCATATTGCCGAGATTAGTTATAGTCCGGAGCATTTAAAAAGTATTTATGATTTTTTATCGAAATTACATTATTGGCGCATATTATTTGATCTCTTTTGCCTTTCCGCTATTGGAGGATTTTACGTAGTACCGTTATTTGCTGTGATGCAGTATTTTTCTTCTCCTGCTCATAGGAGCCGAGTAGTAGCTGCAAATAATTTAATAAATTCATTCTTTATGGCGGGTTCTACTGCTATATTATCCTTACTTTTTTATATGAAATTCTCAATACCGTCGGTAATTTTAACGATAAGTATTTTAAATTTTATTGTTGCTCTTCATATATATAAGTTGATTCCAAATAGTAAAATCATATCCCTAAAAATGTTACAAGCGATCTTTAGGCTAATTTTTAGCCTATTTTACCAAGTTGAGGTAAAGGGGATGGAAAATTATAGAAAAGCTGGGAAAAAAGCAGTGATAATTGCAAACCATTTATCGTATATTGATCCCATCTTGATAGCTACTTACATACCTGAGAATATCCAATTTGCTATTAATTTAGGAGTTTCTAAAGAATGGTGGGTAAGGCCTTTTCTTAAATTAGCCCGTACCTATCCGATTGATCCGAATAATCCTATGGCGATTAAGAGCTTAATTGAAGAAGTAAAAAAGAATAAAAAAATTGCGATCTTTCCTGAGGGAAGAATTAGCCTTACCGGCGCTTTAATGAAAGTATATGAAGGTCCGGCTATGATTGCTGATAAAGCTAATGCTACAATTTTGCCAATAAGAGTTCACGGTACGGAGTTTACTTGTTTCTCAAAAATTCGTAAAACGCTAAAAACTCGGTTCTCTTTGAGAAGAAAAATTACTATTACTATTCTCCCTCCGGTAAAAGTTAATCCTCTAGGAAATCTTAGCAGTAGGGATAGAAGAAAATATATTAGTCAAGCTCTTTACGACATAATGAGAGACATGATGTTTGAAAGTTCGGATTATAAGGAAACCTTATTCCAATCGTTGATTAATTCCGCAAAATTGTTTGGGATGAACACAAAGATCTTGGAGGATATAGAAGGTAATAAAACTACCTATAAATCTATGATTTTAAAATCATTTGTTCTTAGTAGTTTAATTGAAAAACAAACAGAAGCTGGAGAAAAAGTGGGGTTAATGCTTCCTAATATGGTTGATAGTATAATTAGTTTATTTGCTATGCAAGCAATGGGGAGGATTCCGGCGATAATTAACTTTACTGTAGGCATAAACCACATCATTTCGACTTGTAATACAGCCACAATTAAAATCATTTATACTTCGCAGAAATTTGTAAAAACAGCAGGGCTTGAAGAGCTTATTGATTCGTTATTAAAACAGGGAATAAAGCTTATATACCTGGAAGATTTAAAAGCAAATATTACGCCTTTATTAAAAATAAAAGCAACGATCGGCAGCATATTTCCAGAACTGTATTATGAATATATTTGTCCCAAAAGGGATGATAAACTACCGGCAGTGATATTATTTACATCTGGAACGGAAGGAAAGCCAAAAGCAGTTGCTTTGTCCCATCGAAATATACAGTCTAATCGATGCCAAATACTTTCTATAATCGATTTTAACCCGCACGATTTGGCTTTTAACCCTCTGCAGCTGTTTCATAGTTTCGGCTACACAACATCAATAATTATGTTGCTTGGAGGCGTTAAAACATTCTTATATCCATCTCCACTGCATCATAGAATAATTCCTGAAGTTATTTATGACGTGGGTGCAACAATAATGTTTGGAACTGATAGTTTTTTAGCGGCTTATGCTTCTTCCGCTCATCCATATGATTTTTATTCAATGAGATATGTTATAGCAGGAGCAGAAAAGCTTAAGGAAGAAACAAGGCAAATCTGGCTTGATAAATTTGGAATCAGAATACTTGAGACTTATGGTGCAACTGAAGCCTCTCCGGCAATAGCTGTAAATACTCCGATGCATTATAAAGCAGGGTCAGTAGGTAGGTTTTTACCAAAAATCGAGTATTTTTTTAAACCGCTTAAGAATATTGAGAATGGAGGAAGACTTTGCGTTAAAGGGCCAAATATAATGCTTGGTTATATAAAGCCTGAGAATCCAGGTGTAATAGAAGCACCATTTGTGGAAAGATTAGGTAATAATTGGTATGATACTGGGGATATAGCAACTATTGACCAGGACGGTTATCTAACAATTTTAGGGAGGGAAAAACGGTTTGCTAACATTTCCGGAGAAATGGTTTCATTTGCTATTTTAGAAGAATTAATAAACAAAATAAAAGGTAATGAGTCGCTGAGTGCAGCTATTTCTGTCCTGGATGGTAATAACGAGGAGCAGATTATGTTATTTACTACGATTAAGGATCTAACGAGGGCAGAAATTGTTAACAAGGCTAAAGAATTAGGATTTTCAGAACTATATATTCCCCAAATTATAGTATTTATTAAAGAAATTCCAATATTGGTAAGTGGAAAAATTGATTATTTAAAAGTAAGTGAGCTTGGTCAGGAATATATGCAGAAAAATTTACCAAGCATGAAATAATAGAAACCAGAGAAGTTTTAGGTAATGAACAATTAAAAAATAGGTCGGGTGAGCTTGCCAGAAACAAGCAAGGTGGATTATTAACAGAAATAGAGTTCAGTTCGGAAAGAGGCAAATAAATTATCATCCTCCACTTACTTAAGATCAATAGGTAATTATGATATTAAAATTGTTGGTAAAAGATTAGTTAATATCCTTAATAACATCCATACAAAAAGATTGATAAATTATGAGTTTTCAAAATAGCAAACTATCTAACGGCATAAATGTTGTAACGTTTAATATGCCGCATGTAAGCTCAGTTTCAATAAATATTATCGTTAAAGTTGGTAGTAGGTATGAATCGAGGCAAGAATCTGGGATTTCTCACTTTCTGGAGCATATGGCATTTAAAGGTACAAAAACTCGGAGTGCTGAAGAAATAGCGAAGGAATTTGATATAATAGGCGGCTATTTTAATGCTTACACTAGCCGTGAGCATACAGTCTATTATAGCAAAGTTTTAAGTGAAAATTTTGATCAAGCACTTGAAATACTTGCTGATATTTTACAAAATTCATTATTCGCTAAGGCCGATATAGAGAAGGAATTAAGCGTTATCATGCAGGAAATGGCAAGTGTTAATGATAATCCCGATGAGCTGGTTTATGAAAAGTTCTACTCATTAGCGTTTGAAGGGCAACCAATTGGTAAGTCTATACTGGGTGATGCAAAAAATTTAGCTAAATTCCAAAAAGAAGATTTTTTAAATTTTTTAGGAAAATATTATACTGCTGAAAATATCTATATTTCAGTAGCAGGTAATATTTCTCATGATAAAGTAATAAATTTGGCGGAAAAGTACTTTTTATTAGTAAGATCTTCATTAAGTTTGCCTAAAATAGCTCCAGCTAAGTATAAAGGTGGTTTTGTCCATACAAAGAAAATTCTTGAACAAACATCAATTGCGCTTGGATTTGAAAGTGTTCCATATTCTAATATAGCTGAATTTTATTATGCTCAGATTTTATCTGTTATTTTCGGCGGTAGTCTTTCTTCAAGATTATTCCAAAGGATAAGGGAAACTCTTGGGCTAGTTTACTCAGTTGGTAGTTTTAACAGCTCATATTATGATAGTGGAATATTTAGCATTTATGCTGGCAGCGACCATCAAAATGTAGAAAAGTTACTTACTAATTTAATAATTGAAATAAATAAAATTCGAGAACACATTTCAGAAGAGGAATTACAAAGAGCTAAATCGCAAATTAAAACGAGCATTTTAATGGCAGAAGAACGTCCTGAATATAAATCGGAAGAAATTGGTAAAAATTTTGCTCTTTTTGGAAAATATTTTTCTACTGATGAAGTGCTAAACGTAATAATGAATATAAACACGCGTAATTTAACTGAATGTGCTGAGAAAATTTTTGCTTCAAAGCCGACCTTATCGATTGTTGGGGAGAGGCCAGAAAGTTTTAATTTTAATCTGTTTAAATTATCCAATTGAATTAGGATTAAAATGAAATGGCTGTATGGTTAAGCTTTAAAAAAGCTTGCTCAAAAAAGTATAACCACTATAAAATAGTTATTTCCTAATCCATGCTCAATTCTAATATTTAAAACTAATGAAGGAAAAAATTTATACCGGCTCAAGTAAAACTCTTTATCAAGCTGATGAAGATTACGCCCTTATTATGTCATTTAATGATACTTTAAAACTGCAAGATAAAAGCTCAATAGTAATATCGGGTAAAGGGGCTATTAACAACAGCATTTCTGCGTTTTTAATGCAGAAACTAGAATTGATAGGTGTAGAAACCCATTTTATTCAAAAAAATAATATGCGTCAGCAATTAATACAATTCGTAGATGTGTATCCTGTTCAAGTTCATGTATCTTCTTTAGCTTCGGGTAGATATGTTACGGATTTCGGTATGGAAGATGGCTTTGTTTTTGATTCCCCTATCATAGATTTTAGAGTAAAGAACGGCGATTTAAACTACCCTATTATTAATGAGCATCAGATATATAGTTTTTCTTGGTTAAGTAAAAAAGAAATAAAGAATTTAAAAAAAGTAGCTATTAGGGTACACGATTTCCTTACGGGTTTTTTTGCCGGTATCGGTATAAGGTTGGTTGATATAAAATTAGAATTTGGCAGAGTTTTCAATGGTGAAGACTATATAATAATGCTAACTGATGAAATTTCCCCGGATACTTGCAAATTATGGGATATGTATAATAATCAAAAGCTCTGTTATGAAATAGCAGAAACTAATCCTGACGATGTGATTAATGCTTATCAGGAAGTTTTGAAAAGGCTGAATATTAAAACAGATGTGTAAATGGTCAATTTGCATTTTCTGATATAAGGTCATAGACATGGATAAATCGGTAAAATTATATATATTTTTCTGCAGTTTATTTTGTACTGTCGTTATTACAGGTAATTTGATTTTCCAAAAATTTGTTACAGTTAATATCTTGTCCTTAGAATTTGAACTCTCTGTTGGTGTTCTCTTATATCCAGTTACTTTTCTAATTTCTGATTTAACTGCCGAGTTCTATGGTAATAAATACGCAAACCACATGATAAAAATGTCAGTTTTATGCAGTTTTATCGTTATGGGGCTAATTATGATAGGCGATTATTTTCCGGCAACATCTTGGTCAAATGTCGATGATAGTAGTTTTCATAAGATGTTTAGTGTATATGGCATAGCTTCAATTGCTTCAGTAGTTGCTACTTTTTTTGCTCAGCTATTGGATGTTAAAGTTTATTCTTATTTAAAAACTTTGACTGATTCAAAGCATTTATGGTTACGAAATAATCTCAGTACAATACTTGCGCAAATATTAGATACGATATTAGTATTAACTATACTTTGTTTAGCCGGTATTTTAGCTTGGGAAAATTACTACAAGGTAGCAACCAATTCAATTGTTTTTAAAGTAATAGCAGCTCTTGCAGATACACCTTTTTGTTATTTGGGACATTACCTAATTAGAAAGTTTATTATAAAGCCAAAAGTTTAGATTCTAGCATTTATACAGTTAATAACCTAACAATTGATATGAAACATAAATTATATGACAAATAGTATAGAATATGTTAACCCTGATGTAGTTTATCCAATTGAAAATTGGTATAGAACATGTTTTTTAAAAAATATTATAACCAATCCCCAAATTATAGTGGGTGATTATACCTATTATGATGATGCACAGGACGTGTATAATTTTGAAAAGAATGTAGTATATCTTTTTGATTTCATTGGCGATAGGCTAATAATCGGCAAGTTTTGTCAAATTGCTAGCGGCGCACGTTTTATAATGAATGGCGCAAACCACGCAATGAACGGTATTTCTACTTATCCTTTTGAAGTTTTTGGCAAAGGTTGGAGTAATGTTCCAAGTAATGATTTAAACAAAGGTGATACGGTAATCGGTAACGATGTATGGATTGGTAATTCAGCTACTATTATGCCTGGGGTTAAAATCGGCCATGGCGCTATTATCGGCACTAACGCTTTAGTTACGAAAGATGTTGCTCCTTATACAATAGTAGGCGGTAACCCAGGAAAATTAATAAGAAGTAGATTCGAGCAAAAAACTATAGATTTTCTTTTAGAACTTGCCTGGTGGGATTGGCCTATAGAAAAAATTACTAAATACGTAAATGCTATTGCTAGCGGAAATTTAGAAACCTTGAGAGCTCTATAAAGAAATACAATTACTAATGTAGTTGTATTTTTCCTAGAAATGTGTTAATAAAGAACGCTGATTTTGCGCCAAAAAATTATTCCAATTTCAGAAGCAAAAATTATAAAAGTTTATCGAATAAAATAATTATGCCTACAGCAGAAAAAAATAGAATTATTTCATTTTTAATATGGTTATTGATAACAATTTTTTATTGCTATCAGTGTGTATTACGTTCATTACCTAATATTATTCGCCATGATGTAATGTCAAATTTTAATATTGGTGCTAGTGAATTTGGTTCTTTTTCTGGTCTTTATTATATAGGTTATGTTTTTCTCCATATTCCAATAGGGATAGCAATTAGCAGAATTGGAGCAAGGGCTATATTGCCTATATGCATAGCTCTAACTGCTATAGGTCTGTTGCCGTTAATTTATCCTATGGGTTGGGATAGTGCCTTAATCGGGCGAGTTCTTACGGGAATAGGTTCTTCTGCCGCAGCTGTTGGAGCGCTGCAGATATTTAGAATTATATATCCTGCAAAATTTGCCAGAATGTTAGGGTTGATGGTTTCGGTAGGACTAATTGTAGCAGTATATGTTGGAAATCTAATTGTACCCGTTATTGTGTCAGTTGGGCTTGAGGCTACTTTGAAGGTATTACTATATTCCGGCCTAATACTTGCCATCCTTACCTATTACATCATGCCAAAATCAACAGAGGAAAAATCAGAGCGTAATCTTATTTCAGATGTTAAATCAGTAATTTGTAATTATAAATTATTACTTACCAGTTTTTTTGCCGGGTTAATGGTCGGTCCTATGGAAGGCTTTGCTGACGCTTGGGGCAGTGCGTTTTTAATAAATATCTATGCTATTGATAAAGTATATGCTGATTTCTTGATTTTATCTATATTACTTGGAATGAGCGCAGGCTGCGTTATATTACCTTATGTAGCTGATAAAACAGGTTATTATTTTGGGGTGACAATTACTTCCGGAATAGGTTTAATTATATGCTTTTATTATATACTAAGCGGGATTGCTAGTGTTGGCATCCTAGACTACGTTTGTATTGTTATTGGCGTTTTCTCTGCTTATCAGGTAGTTATGCTTGCTAAAATATCTACTTTTGTTTCCGAAGAGAGAAGCGGTTTAGCCGGAGCTGTTGCTAACATGATTATTATGGCGTTTGGATGGTTTTTCCATAATTCGATAGGGCTATCGTTAGATAATTTATGGGACGGAACAATGGCTGACGGTGTAAGACAATATAGTAATGATGCTTTCATAAAAAGCATTTCAATTATTCCAAGTGCAATAATTGTTTCTATAATTGGTTTATCAGCCATAGCAATCACAACTATAATAAAAGCACGGGCCCTGAAGAAAGCAAATTAGGAAATCTGTTTAATCTGATTCTCAATGTTAAAATTTTTGTTAAAGATTGCCTTCTTTAATATCTTTGAACATATTTGATATTATAAGGCCTTTTCTCCTGTTTTTCTAAAAATTTCTGTGTATTTGGCAATTGCTTTGCCACCCTACTATAGCATCGTTGCGACAACTGCTATTGAATTGAATTGGTTTTACAACTAATAATTTTAATTTACATCAACTTACTGCCATACTAAAAGTCGTTATATTCTTTAATAACTCAAGACTGACTGAATTAGGTTAGTGTTCTAAGCGTTAAAGAGGATAATTTTTGATCACAACTATTTAAGAAGGACCAGCGTGTCATTTATTAAGAAAAAATTAGATAAAGGCCTTTATAACGCTTTATCAGAGGACTTCGTACCTATTGCATGCCATTATGATAAGAATACTTTACTTACTAAAAACGGTGAATTACTACAGATTTTTCAGATTAATGGTATTAATTCAGAAAAAATTAGCAAGAAGCTCTCGAATCTTCGAGTAGTTGTAAGAAGTGCTATTAGTAATAATGTTGAAGGAGACCAGCTAGCTTTCTGGATTCATACAATAAGGCGTAAAGCAAATCTTGATGATACCCTGCCGTACAATAATGTGTTTTCAGCAAATATTCACGAGATATGGAAAAACAAAAATTATTGGCATGATAAGTTTGTTAACTGTTTATATATTACGGTTCTTCACGATGCACCAGAGCTAAAACTGAAGAATTTTAACTCCCTTGTTAATTCACTTTCAGCAAGTAGAATTGCAGATTTTGAGATTAATTATTTTGCTAAAGCAGTTAAAACCTTGAGTGCAACTGTTGATAAGCTAATATTGGATCTGGAAGAATATGGGGCTGAAAAACTGGGTATTAGAATAGAAGAGGAACGATGCTATTCTGATTTGATGTTTTTATACAGAAGAATTATGCAACTTAATGAAGAGCAGTGTGTATTGCCGGTTACTGATATTTCAATTGCTCTTTCTTCTCATCAATACGCAGTCGGTAATGATATGATAGAGGTAATAGGCGATAACGGCAAAAAATTTGCGGCTTTGTTATCGATAAAAGAATATCAAGAGGTATCTTCCGATGCTTTAGATAAATTTTTGCAGATACCTGTTGAAATGGTTGCAACTGAAGTTTTTTATTTTGTTGATAAAAGTAAGGTGATTCCGTTATTTGCGGATCAAGCTTATATAGCCGATATTAGCGGTGATGCTGAGCTAAAATCTCTCAGTGGTTTAGACAAAATTTTAAAAGAGACTGATGATAAAAATTATTTTTGCCATCAACAAATATCTTGTATGATAATCGGTGATGATGCTAAAGAACTTAACAAACAAGTTAAGCAAGCTTCTGATACATTAGCAAAAATTGGGATAGTGCATGTAAGAGAAGATATTAATTTAGAAAAAACTTTTTGGGCGCAATTACCTGGAAATTTTGCTTTTCTTTCCAGAATGTCACCGACAATTTTAGACAATACCGCAGCACTTGCTTCTCTCCATAATTTTCCTACCGGTAATCAATATAATCCATGGGGTAGGGCTGTAACGTTACTTAGGACTGAGAGAGGAACTCCATATTTTATGAACTTTCATGATACAGAAGGGAATAGCAACACTTGCATCTTTGGGGTGGAAAAGTCGGGGCGAACAACTTTACTTAATTTTTTACTCTCAGAAGCTGATAAATATAAACCAACTATAATACATATAGTTGATGATTCCGATTCTAGCCTTTATATAAAGGCTAGAGGGGGCGTATGGATTCAGCAGGAGAAAAATTTGTTTAATCCTTTATATTTAGAAGATAATGAAAAAAATCGAGCTTTTTGTTTTATATTTTTTACAATCTTGGCAAAACACCATTTTGACCCTCTAAAAGAGCCGGAATTAACTTTGCTAAAGGCCGTTAGTGAGAAGGTTTTTGTAATCCCACAAGAAGAACGAAAATTATCTGCAGTAATTGAAGCCATCGACGATTCGGAAAGTGGCCAAATTTTAAAGAAGCGTTTAAAAGAATATATGGCAGGTGGTTTATATTATGAAGTTTTTGAATCGCAAGAAGAAATCACAATTAACCCTGGAGGAATATTAGTAATTAATGTTCAACAATTTGATGATGTGGAATATAAAAAGAAATATTTCCCAAAAGAGGTTAAATTTGTAGCAGAATTTGAATATGGGTTAAATACGATGCGCAGTGTTAAAGCTGCTATCATATACTTTATGCAAAATTTGTTAGGAAAAATTGGTGCTGGTCCGAAAATCTTTGCGATTGATAATATGGCAGCAATATTTAATTTAAGGTGCTATTCTTCAATTCTTTCTGATATCTCACAAAACATTGCTTCTGCTAATGGCGTTTTTGTTAATACGGTAAATATACGTATATTAGAGGATGTACATAAGGATGTACATGAATTAGATTGGTTAAATCTAATGGGGACTCAGATAATAATACCCCCTGAATTTAAAATACCTAATCTGGAAAGTATGCTCAAATTGAACCCTGTGGAAGCAAAAAAACTAGCATTGTTAACCATTAACAATAGGATGTTTTTGATAAAACAGGATGGTAGGATAATTGCAGCTGAACTTAGTATTGGTGGTTTGCAAGGGATGACAAGGTTTTTATCCTCAGGAAAATTGGAAATAGAAGCGTACGAAAAAATTATAAAACAATATCCTAGTAACCAGCCGGAAGATTGGGTAGGGCCGCTCTATGACGAATTAAATAATATTACATAAGGT
The DNA here is from genome assembly GCA_020410825.1 of Candidatus Megaera endosymbiont of Mesostigma viride. Classification (GTDB taxonomy): domain Bacteria; phylum Pseudomonadota; class Alphaproteobacteria; order Rickettsiales; family Rickettsiaceae; genus Megaera; species Megaera polyxenophila. Next base: position 694,304 of record CP084576.1, on the reverse strand, counting down.
GGTGTAGTGATAAAAAAATCTATTTTAATTATTTTATTACTAATGACTAACCCTATTACTACGGCTAATGCAGGATTTTGGGATGCCGTAGGAGCTTGTTTTACAGATCCTTGTAATTGCGGTGATAGCGATAAGACAAGAAGGGAATATTGGGACAACAGGGTTTCTCAGCCCTACAGAAGTGTTGACAGAGATAGCCTTTGCCCTCCCTGGAATAAAGAATCTGGAAGAGATGACCACACATGTTTGATTAAGGCAGGTTATCCTGGTTCTTGGATAGGTTATTATGAGAATTTATGCGGCGAAGAGACGCCTGACAGCATTTATATGAACCCCAAAATAAGGGTAAGGGGCCAACAATGTAATGCTCTGGCTTGTTGGACAACAGACAATACCCTGAATTGGGATGGTCAGTGTGTAACCCTAGCTAGCGGATATGGGATACCTTTGCTTAGAATGTGTGCTAGAGTTGCTATTCCTGCCGGTTTATCACCTAATTTCCCTGAGGATCCAGGATATACTGCAGGCGTGCATCTAGATTTTGAAGGGAAAACAGTTCCTGATGATATAGTAATCGGGTATGACGGCTTACCGGTTACACTTTCTCCCCCTAAGCTGTGCTTATATAAAGATCCGGCTTTCTTAAGCTTTAAAGATGGTTTTGACCTTATGGATCTAGATCCAAATAAACAATCCTCTCATAAAACAGCTACGTTACATCCGGTAATAAAAGTACTTCTGTTTTTTCTAGATATGGCCGTTCAGGTCGCCCAGACTCCTGGTCAATTACTCGGTGCTTTAGTTGACATGCTTTTTGGTAAAGGTGATGATGGGCAAACGACTTTTTCTTCTGTGATGAAAGATCTACTAGGGTATGTGGGTTGGCTAATCGAGACAATAGGTAATGCAATAGGCTCTATTTTAAAGGCAATTGGTCAAATAAATAGGGCAGTTGATAGCACCGTATATGGGTGCGTAAATATCCCGATGGGGCCATATCCGCCGCCGTTTTGTCCGACAGTACAGTCCCCTTTTCAAACAGCCTATATCCAAAAAATATGTTCTAGGGATTCAGGGGGTAATTTGTTGCCGTCTCTTCGAAATGAGCCGTGTGTAGTATCAGCTTTAGAGAATAATTTTGTTAGAAACTCTCTAAGGATTACTTATGAAAATTTTGTTCCGTTATGTCCAAACAATGTAACTACTGATATTAATAATGATAAATGTGCGGTTATAGAACATTCAGGCACTTTTCCTACCGCAAGCGATTTACATGCGGCTACTGCTAAAACTGATATTCTACCAAAATGTAGTGGTGGGAATACTCCTTGTGTGAGAACTGCGTTACCTGTGCCAAACACTTGTGTTGGGACTAATTGTAATAAAATTGGCTTCCGCATAGTATATGGTTTAAGAATGGGGTCTACTTCTTCTCCGCAATCTTATTTTATGAATGATCTTGCTGACTGTCCTAGTAGTGCGTCTTCTTGCCAAGAGATTTGGGGAATCAATACCTCAGAATTAGCTGATGTTTCTGTTACTTTTCCCCGTATCCAAACTAGCTCTGATATGTCTTCTGTTGTCTCTGATACTGTTACTCTTAAGGATAAAAATGGCAGATCAGCGAGCTATACTGCTTCTATTTCTCGAGTATCGGCATTTGATCCAGTATTTAAGTTTGCTCAGAACCCTAAACAAATCTGTGTAAGGGGTGGAAATATATTGATCGGTTGTGAAAATAGAGCACCATTCATAAAACCAGAGGTTTATGATTGTACGAGTCCGGCAAATGTCGATATTCCATGTACAAGTACCTATTATACACCTACTTTCGTGGCAAAGGCTGTTTCTGGTACTGATTCAACCAGTGCCATAGTTCAACCAAAGACGGTTTATAATCCTACCAACCTACAAAGCTCGGTAAATTTAGCAGGATATAACTTTGATTCTTTTGTTACTGACACTACCTTAGCTACAACTCCGTTTTCTGGATCTTATTCTCCGAATCCAGGAAGCTTATACGGTACTTATTTGAATAATATTTTTCCTGTTAATAGTAATGGATCAGTAAATACGAACGCTATTTATTTATATGGGCTAGAATATATTAATAATCAATATTATGTAGGTGGTAAACGTGCATGTCTTAAAAATCGTGATCTTGATAAATGCCCAAAAAATGAAACACTTTGCGTTTTAACAAATCTTGTCAATAGGGATACTGTCAATTGCGAGAATTTTATCGCTAAATTATCGGCATATCCGGGTATGATACGCTGTGGAACTACTCCGCAAGTTACAGGTTGCACTAATAATGTTGATAATAGTTTAGGTAATGGAGTTTCTATATATTTATGCGGTTCTGGTGCTTACTGTTATACAAGCCCAATAAATGCAGATTTATGCCAAATATCTAATAGAAGTAGTGATCGTCACCTACCAGAGCCTAGTTTAGAGGAAACGCTGGCGGATAGCCAGTATTATCATTTTGATTCCGATGTAACTGATTCTGGGGCATATTCTGTTAATTGTACTCCTGTAAATGATGTGGTAAATTGCCAGAATTTTCTCACCAAATTAGCTTCTTATCCTGGTACGGCAAGGTGTACTACCGAGCAAACTAGTAGGTGTACCTCTATCGTAGATAGCGTGCCAGCTATTTCTGGAGGTACTGGAGTTACTATTCGTTCATGTAATTCCGGTATTTATTGCTATACAAGCCCAACTGGTGCAGATTTATGCCAAGCAACAGAATGCTCAAGTACCACAGATACTGCTCTTTTTGGTTACAACTATGATAAGAGTAAGTACGCAATAAGGGATAAGACTTCATATGAAATGAGTTTATGTACTGATATCCCGCAACCGAAATGTCCTGCGACCAGTAATTATAGTAGCCAGGAAGATGGCTATGCTGCCTGGCCAGAAACAACAGTTGGACAAATGGCAACCGGTAGCTGTGCTACTGGTTGGATTGAAGTAGCTCCATTGCAGCGTTGGTGCGTGCCAAGCGTGACTGATCCGGATAAAGACCCTAGTGGTACTAATAGGACATTTATTTTTTCACGTTTATATACCAAAGATAGCTCAGGTAATAGAGTATATAGTAATGTTAAGTGTAAGGCTTACCAAATTAATCTGTTAAGCCGAACTGACACTTTCCCTGCGAATTACACACGAAGTACTACCAGTAATTCAAGTAATTATTCCGGTAATGTAACGCTGGGTTTGTATGATTATACCGGAACAAATGTCATATCTGCCGGTACTTATACTTCTACACTAACTTTTAACGTCCCAGATAGCGTCAGTAATATTGATTATTTCAAAATTACATCCATGGCCAACGATGATTTTGCTTTAGTAAAAGTAAATAATACAGCTGTTTATAGTTCGCCGTCTACTAGCCAGAATTGCGGTAATGGTAATATCTCAATAGGAAATTTTACGGCATTATCTTATAATTCTAATGGAACGGCAACTTTGACAAAATCTACTGGAGGAACAGTGAATTTAGGTGATACGTGTACTTGGAACAGATCGAGTAATATTGATCTTAAACCATATTTAGTGCAAGGTAATAATACAATAACGATAACTCTAGTTGTAATCGGTGGTGGTGGTATGCACTATTCGATAGATTATAAAATGAAAACGCCATAATTTACATTACCCTCTTAATTAATAGAATGTATAAAATTCCTGTTTTATTTTTATGATAAGTTGATATATTGTATATAAATCAACTATTGGTTGTGCAATTTAAAATAAGCTTACAAACATGACATTTGAACTAGATTCATTAATTATTATTGGGTTTTTGGTAGCTAATTTGTTCCTGGGTTTATCTTCTAGCCGTGGTATTACGAGTATAAAAGAATACGCCGTAGGTCACAGAAATTTTAGCACGGCAACCATAGTTGCTACCATAGTTGCTACTTGGGTGAGCGGAGAATTTTTTTATACTATTATTGCAGAATCTTATAGCAAGGGATTATATTTTATCTGGGTCGTAGCAATTAGTGACCCTTTATGTTTATTACTGATTGGTTTATTCTTTGCCCCAAGGATGGCAGAGTTTTTAGGTAAACTCTCCATAGCAGAAGCTATGGGAGAGTTATTTGGTGAGAAAGTTAGAATAATTACGGCAATATCCAGTTTTATAGGGGTTAGCGGGATTATTGCTATTCAGTTAAAAATTTCTGCTTTAGTTTTTGAATATGTGGGTATCCCTAATATTTACGGCATATTAATAGCAGGTGTTATCGTAACCATTTATTCTTCTTTAGGCGGCATAAAATCCGTTACTTTTACCGATATAATTCAGTTTATTACTTTTTGTGCAGTAATACCGATAGTAGCATATATTTTGCTAAACAGTGTTAATAATACTAGCGCAATAACAGATACTTTACTAAATAATCCTTTATTTGATTATAAGAAAGTATTTGATTTTTCTAATAGCAGTAACTTACATTATTTATTGCTGTTTGCTTGGAGTGCGATTCCTGCATTTAACCCTGCTTTTTTCCAAAGAGTATCAATGGCTAAGGATGTAAGCCAAGTAAGAAAATCGTTTTGTATATCATCTGTAACCTGTTTTATACTCGTACTATTAGTATGTTGGATTGCAATATTGATGCTAGCTAATCATCCAAATGCAGATGCAAATAATGTAATAAACACCCTTATTTCTGATATTGATTTTATACCTGGTCTAAAAGGTTTACTTCTTTCAGGAATTATGGCAATGATTCTCTCTACTATTGATTCTTATATTAACTCTACAGCGGTAATAGTTGTTAACGATTTTTGTAAGCCTCTAGGTATTAAATTATTTGATAATCGATTATTATTTACTAGGATCATCTCTATGATTATAGGTGCTTCCTCTATTATTATGTGCATTATGAATAATGGGACAGCACTAGAACTATTCCTTTTTGCATCTTCCTTTTACATGCCTGTAGTAAGCGTACCATTTATCATGGCAGTTCTTGGATTTAGAAGTAGTGGGAAATCAGTTATAATCGGAATGACAGCAGGTTTGTCAACAGTTTTAATATGGGATTATGTGTTAAAAATTAAAGTTGGAAATTCTGTTCCTGCTGGCATGTTAGTAAATCTGATAGTATTAATGGGAAGTCATTATTTGTTAAAACAGCCTGGAGGCTGGATTGGGATTAAGGATGAGAGCGGGCTAATTCAGGTTCGCAAAGAAAGGAGAAGAAGATTACGGCAGTTATGGTCAGATATTAAGTCCTTTAACCTGATAGAGGTTTATAAGAATAATTATCCTCAAGGTGATGGGTTAATTTCTATACTCGGCTTTTATGTGATGCTTTCTGTATTTGCTACCACGAATTTATTACCTGAAGAATATAGACTTCAGCACCTAGATATACTTGATGTCCTTTATCCGATAGCTGTTAGCAGTTCAGCAATTTTAATTAGCTATCCATTATGGCTTTGGAACTGGAAAGAAAGCAGATTCGTAGGAGTATTCTGGAATCTGATTATGTTCTGGGTATTAATCTGCTTTACCTTTTTAACGGTGTTAGTTGGTGGATTTTCTGAAGTACAGCTAATGGTGTTTATGATGAATGTTGTTATCATTTCCTCTTTAGGTAAATGGCAATGGTCGTTATTTAATTTTGTATCGGGGATTGTCTTGGTTACTGTGTTTTATAATAATTATTACCCGGGCAATTTAGATAATGTTGAGTTCGCCTCATCGCAATTCAAGATATTTTATTTACTGTTATTACTTATTAGCACCTTAATTCTTTTCCTGAAACCAAAACAGGAGCATCAGGAGCTAACTGAAGAAAAGAACGAGCATCTAAGAGGCCGGATAAACATGTACAAGGAGCAGACCAGGGAAGCAGAAGCATTAAAAGGCCGTTTTATTCGCAATATAACGCATGAATATCACGCTCCGATGACGGGGATATCGAGCATGGCTCAGGTACTGGTTCAGGATTATGATAAGTTAAATGATGAGCAGCGAAAAGTAGCAGCTAAAACGATATTAGATAGCTCGCTTCGTCTTGAGGTATTTGATTCGAATATATCAAGCCTCTCAAAATTAAATAAACCAAGTTATGACTTAAAACTAGCAGAGACGGATTTTAGCCAGCTAGTAGAGGATAGGGTTGCACTTTGCCGCAAGCTATATGAGAATGAGGAAGAAAGTACTATTCACTGGCGAGAAGGACCGGAGAAAAGAACACGAAACTGGCAGCTGGATATTGAAGAGGGGATCATCTTAAATATTGATAAATACTACCTAAGCCAGGCGATAGATAATCTGATCATCAATAGTATCAATTATGCCAAAAGCGGAACTATTGCAATTAGCATCAAACGGGATAATGATAATGAAAAGATAATCTTTAGCATTAGTGACGAGGGAATAGGGATACCACCAAGTGAATTAGACGAAGTATTTGAAGAATTTACGGTAAGTTCTAGAACCCAAAGTTTTGCCGGCGGAAGAGGAGTAGGCCTTGCGGTGTGCAAAAAGGTTATTGAAGTACACTGCGGGAATATCAAGGCCGAAAGTAAAAGAATGGGTACTACAATCAGCTTTACCTTACCAAAAGTAATTAAAAGCCGCTAAAGAGGAGTTTAGCTATTAAGTATCAAAACTATTTAAAAGTGAATTTGGAAGTCCAGAAATTTTGATCAGCTTTTTGCAAAGCGGCCGATAGTTAATAACCTCAAGGATAGTGAAGTTTAGGAAAGTTTTTGATAGAAAATTTTATTATCAAATGTCGCTTACTAATGCAAAACAGTTCTTATAACGGAATTTTATACATTTATAATATTTCTATTTGACAGATGTAATCTTAAATTTTAAGATTACTTGCTGTGATGGTCGCGCAGTTGCGTCAAGTTTTTGACGAGGAAAGTCTGGACTCCATACAGACATGATGCTGGATAATCTCCAGCGGAGCATTGTTAAGGATGTTTTAGGGAAAGTGCAGCAGAAAGATACCGCCATTAATTTGGTAAGGGTGAAATGGTGCGGTAAGAGCGCACCGGGTTTCTTGGTGACAAGAGCCGCTTGGCAAACCCCATCAGGAGCAAAATCAAATAGGTGTAATCGAACTTGAAATTTTATTTTAAGTTCCTAGTTGTCTGTAACTAGATATTATACGGGTAGGTTGCTTGAGGTAAATGGTAACATTTATCCTAGATAAATAACTGCGGTAGCTTTGGCTATACAGAATCCGGCTTATAGACCATCATTGTCTTTCTTGTGACTATATCATTTAATTAAAGAGAAATGATCAAATTCTTTCATTATCCTATATGTCCTCTTTCACGCCAAATTAGGGTATATCTAACCGAGTTAAACCTCGAAGTTAGTTTGGTTAAAGAAGCTTATTGGGAGCGAAGGGAAGATTTTATTAGAATTAACCCTGGTTCAACCCTGCCGGTAATAATATTTGGGGAAGAAGCTATAATTGGTTATTACGCAATTACTGAATTTCTAAGCGAAAAATTCGATAATTTCTACTTAATGCCTAAAACCCTTAAAGAAAAAACTAAAATCCGCCAAGAAATTTACTGGTTTAACGAAAAATTTTATCGTGAAGTAAGTAAATTAATCCTCGAAGAAAAAATGATTCGTCTTCTTAGAAGGATAGGAGGTCCTAGAAGTGAATATATAAGAGCAGCTAAAGCAAATTTACTTCCTCATTTCAAATATTTGACCTCTCGGTTAAATACTAATTCGTATATAACCTCAGAACAAATGACATGCGCAGACGTAGTAGCAGCTTCACACATTTCAACGATTGACTATTTCGGCGAGATAAAATGGGATAATTTCCCACTTATTAAACAGTGGTATGCAATTATAAAATCACGTCCTAGTTTTAGGTCAATTCTGCAAGACCATATAGCTGGGTTTGTTCCATATACAGATTATGCAAATCTTGATTTTTAAGTATGTTTTTAAAAAGCAATAAAAAAATCTATACTTTAAAAGCTATTAGGCTAAAAAAAATAATGAATAAATAGAATATTGAATACCAAAATAACTTTTTAGCTACGTGGTTTTGTTCTGTGTCTGCAAAAAGATTAACTGCATAATATAAAAAAATCAACCCAGAAATTATGGCAGTAATCAAATACAGGTGACTGCTAATGTTTAAAAAATAAGGCCATAAACTGATAAAAAACATCAATATACTATAAAGCATAATCTGTTTTTTTGTATATAATACTCCTTTGATTACCGGCATCATTGGTATATTGCAATTTTTATAGTCCGCGGACCTATATAATGCAAGCGCCCATGAGTGTGGAGGAGTCCAAATGAAAATAATAGCAAATAACGAAAAAGCTTGCCATGATATATTACCGGTAACTGAGGCCCATCCAATTATTGGTGGCAATGCCCCAGATACTCCTCCTATTACCACATTTTGAACAGATGTTCTTTTTAGCCAAATTGTATAGATGTAAATATAATATAATATGGTAAATGCAAGTAAGGCGGCTGATATGATATTTACTGATACCGCCATCATAATTATGGCCATAGTGCCTGTAATTATGCCAAAAGCAAGGGCCTCATCAGCTTTTACTGCGCCGGTAACTATAGGCCTTTTTTGGGTACGTTTCATAATTGCATCAATATCTCTATCGTACCACATGTTAATTGCTGCGGCTGAACCAGCACCGATAGTTATACATAAAATAGATACAAATGCAATTAGAGGGTGGATATTACCTGGTGCTAGAAGCATACCTGAGATAGCGGTAAAAACTACTAGCGACATAACGCGTGGTTTCATTAACATCAAATAATCTTTTACCGAACCGCCGAGGTTATCCTCGTATGATAGTGTAGGTAAATTGATATTGGCCATCGTAGTTTACCTAATAATTGGCTGCTTTTCAAAACTATGATACGCTGGCGGCGAAGGTAATGTCCACTCCAAGGTGTCAGCTCCCGCTCCCCACGGATTATCCTCGCATTTTTTACCAAATTTTAGAGTATAAAAAATGATATATACAAAAAAGAGAGCCGCGCCAAAGGAGATATAGGATCCTATTGAGGAAACTAAGTTCCACCCGGCAAATGCATCCGGATAATCTGGGATACGTCTTGGCATTCCAGCTAACCCTAAAAAATGCTGCGGAAAGAAAGTAAGGTTAACACTGAGAAAAGTAATCCAAAAATGTGTTTTTCCCATCCATTCAGGGTATTGCTTTCCTGACATTTTACCAAACCAGTAGTAGAAGCCAGCAAATGCTGTAAATAATGCCCCAAGTGACATGGTATAATGAAAATGAGCAACTACATAGTAAGTATCATGCAAAACTCTATCTAAAGCTGAATTAGATAAAACAATACCAGTAACGCCGCCAACGGTAAATAAAAGGATAAATCCTATTGAAAACAACATGGGAGTTTTAAAAGAAATTGATCCCCCCCACATTGTTGCTATCCAGCTGAATATTTTGATACCTGTTGGGACGGCAATAATCATTGTACCGGCTGTGAAATATATAAGAGCGTTGTATGACAACCCAACTGTGAACATATGGTGCGCCCATACTATAAACCCGATAAATCCGATAATTGCCATTGCGCAGACCATACCGGTATAGCCAAATATCTTCTTGCGTGAGAAAGTAGCAATCACTTGACTTACGATACCGAATCCAGGAAGGATTATGATATATACTTCAGGATGGCCAAAAAACCAAAATAAATGCTGAAATAGAATAGGGTCGCCGCCCCCGTCGGGTTTAAAAAAGTGCGTACCAAAATTCCTGTCAGTAAGTAGCATAGTAATCGCTCCGGCTAGTACTGGCAAAGCTAGTATAAGCAGAAATGCAGTAATAAGTATAGACCAGACAAATAAAGGTAATTTAAACATTCCCATTCCAGGAGCACGCATGTTGAATATAGTTACAATCATATTGATTGCCCCTAAAATAGATGACATACCTGCAAGGTGCAGGCTAAATATGGCCATATCAACAGCCGCTCCAGGATGACCTGATAAATTACTTAAGGGAGGGTATACAGTCCATCCGGTACCCGCTCCGCCGTCTGTTACGCTTGATAAGACAAGTAATATCAGCGATGGAACTAGAAGCCAAAAACTTATATTATTCATTCTAGGAAATGCCATATCAGGCGCACCAATCAGTAATGGTACAAACCAGTTACCAAAACCGCCAAATAAAGCAGGCATAATCATAAAAAACACCATAATCAAAGCATGGGCAGTAATTAGAACATTATAAAATTGATAATCTCCGCCCAAGAAATTTGATCCAGGTACAGATAGTTGGATTCTAAAAAGCACCGAAAATGCCCCACCTATTAAACCAGCAATTATCGACAGAATAATATACATAGTGCCGATATCCTTATGATTGGTTGACATTAACCATCTTCTCCATCCCCTTGGGGTATTATGATCATTATCTGCCATATATTCTTTCCTTGAGTTATTAAATTGATTATTATTACTTATAGTATGTTAATTTTTTGTATATCATACAAATTCAGTAAGAAATTAATTGCCTATTAAACAGCTGCAGCTAATTGTTTAATATCAGCTCCTACTATCGCTTTAATGTTTCTTGTAATTTTATCATATTCCCAATCCCACCATTTTACTTGTAATAATTTTTCAATAACATCCTCAGTAAACCTTTTTCTTATCAAATGTGCTGGATTTCCGGCTACTATAGTGTAAGGTTCTACATTTTTAGTAACTATACTATAGGCGCCGATAATCGCTCCATCACCTATTGATACTCCTGGCATTATTACAGAACCAGTGCCAAACCACACGTCATTACCGACTGTTGTGTCGCCCTTTAAAGGAAATTCTGGTGTGTAATCTTTCCAATTATCAAAAAGAAAAAACGGATACGTAGAAAAACCGTCCATCTGATGATTCGAATTATCCATAATAAAAGTGGTATCAACCGCTATTTGGCAAAATTTACCAATAATTAATTTACAAAAAAAGCAGTTCCTGACATTTTTTTCCTCAAATCTTTCTGGACTGGTGTAATCATGATAATAAGTATAATCACCTATAATAATGTTCGGATTACTAATGCAATTTTTAAGAAACACTGTTTCTTTAACCATTTTGGGATAAATGAACGGGTATAAAATATTAGGATTAGTCATATAAAACGGTTAGTTATTTAAAATTGCTAATTCATTATTACTGCATACTAAGTTTCATTTTTGATTTAGCTACCCACTGCTGGAATTCTTCTTTGCTTACTACTTCAATAGCTATAGGCATAAACCCATGATTTACACCGCATAATTCCGAGCATTGTCCATAATAAACCCCTTTTTTATCTATTTTGGTCCAGGTTTGATTGACTCTACCAGGTACTGCATCAGTTTTGATACCAAGAGACGGAATAGCAAAACTATGAATTACGTCAGAAGCAGTAATTAGGAACTTTATAACCGATCCTTGTGGGACAATTACTCTATTATCTACTTCTAAAAGCCTAATTTGTCCAGGTTTTAAATCTTTATCCTGAAGCATGTTGCTGTCAAATTCAATATTACCATGATCAGGATAGGAGTAACTCCAATACCATTGTGATCCTACAACTTTTATTGTAACATCAGGGGTAGGGGAGTGTTCAGCCATTTTGAGAATGCGGAAGGAAGGTATAGTTATAATAATTAGTATTAGTATAGGAATGACTGTCCATATAACTTCAATTGCTATATTATGGGTGAATTTCGCTGGAATAGGATTACGTTTTGCGCTGAACCTGAATATAACATAAATTAGAAGCAGTAATACAAATAATACTATGGCTGTTATAATAAAAAGAAGAAAATTATGAAAAGAATGGAGTTCGGCCATGATTGGACTAGCAGCTTCTTGAAAGTTTAGTTGCCATTCATGCGGTTTACTAGCATAACAGGTTGAGGCTTGCATAAAACCAATTACCAATAACAGAACCCTTGTCATAATTAATCCTAACAAAATTGATAAGCTGTACTATTTAGAATATATATCCCTACTTGTATATAATACCTGTTTTTCTCTAGATCATAAAGAAATAAATCAAACTATTACTTCTAATATGTTCACGATTTGCAAGAAAAGTTACACTGATTTAGCTTGGGGTAAATATTCTTTTAAATAAAAGCCTGTGTGGCTTTGGTTGCAAGCTGCAACAGTTTGAGGCACACCTTGAACGACTATTCTACCTCCTTTTTCTCCTCCTTCTGGTCCTACATCGATTATATGGTCTGCTGTTTTGATTACGTCCATGTTATGTTCTATCACTAAAACTGTATTACCTTTATCTACCAGTTTATGTAAAACGTCTAATAATTTCTTAATATCATCGACATGTAGCCCAGTAGTGGGTTCATCTAATATATATAAAGTTTTCCCAGTTGAGCGTTTAGATAGTTCTTTGGCTAATTTTACTCTTTGTGCTTCCCCTCCAGAAAGGGTAGTAGCTGATTGGCCAATTTTAATATAACCAAGGCCGACTTCCTGTAACGTTACTAATTTTTCATAAATATTAGGTACTTTTTCAAAAAATGTAGTGGCATCTTCAACCGTCATATCCAAAACGTCAGCAATGCTCATACCTTTGTACTTAACTTCTAAAGTCTCACGATTGTATCTCTTACCATTACAAACATCACAATTAATGTACACGTCAGGTAAGAAGTGCATTTCTATTTTGATTAACCCATCGCCCTGGCATGACTCACATCTACCTCCTTTAACGTTAAAGGAAAATCTCCCGACTTTGTAACCTCGTGTTTTAGATTCTGGCAAATCTGCAAACCAATCTCTAATGGGGGTAAATGCTCCAGTATAAGTAGCAGGATTGGAGCGGGGAGTTCTACCAATTGGGGACTGATTAATGTCAATTACTTTATCTATATGCTCAAGTCCCTTAATTGACTCAAATTCTCCTGGGTAAATTTTAGTTCTCGGTTCTAAATATTTCAGGGCAGCCTTATAAAAAGTATGAATTATCAAGGAAGATTTGCCGCTACCTGATACACCGGTTACAGCGGTGAAAGTACCCAGTTTTAGTGTAAAATTTACATTATGCAAGTTATTTGCTTTAGCGCCTATTAATTCAATTTCCTTGCCTTTGTGACCTGATCTAATTTTGTCTGGAACAGCTATAAATTTTTCACCGCTTAAATACTGACCGGTTATACTTCTCTCCGATTCCTTAATTTGTTGCGGAGTGCCTTGGGCTATTATATTACCGCCATGAATACCAGCTCCAGGTCCTACATCAATAATATGATCTGATTCGAGCATAGTCTCGTCGTCATGCTCAACTACTATTACAGTATTTCCTAGATCTCTTAAATTCTTTAGAGTAGCAATCAGACGAGCATTATCTCTCTGGTGTAAACCGATTGAGGGCTCATCAAGAACGTACAGAACACCGCTAAGACCTGATCCAATCTGAGAGGCAAGTCTAATACGTTGACTCTCTCCTCCCGATAAAGTTCCAGACTCTCGGGATAGGGTTAAATAATCCAAACCGACATTGATTAAAAAGCCTAGCCTTTCACGGATTTCTTTAATAATTCGCTCAGCGATTAACTGTTGTTTTTTATCGAGAACTGAATTTATTTCATCAAACCATTTTTTAGCTTGGATAATTGTTTTATTAGATACTTGGCCAATATTTAAATCACCTATCTTAACACATAAAGACTCCGACTTTAGTCTGTAGCCGTTACATTTGCTGCAATTATGTTTAGATTGGAAGCGTGACAATTCTTCTTTCATCCACGCAGTATCAACTTTGTGATACTTTTCCTCTAAACTTGGGATAATTCCGGCAAAAGGTTGTTCTATTATTTCTGATTTCCGGTCATCATGGTACTCGAATCTAATTTCTTCTTCTCCCGACCCATAGAACAAGACATTCTTAATTTCTCTAGGTAATTGCCCAAATGGGGTAGTTAATTTAAAATCGTAATGCTTTGCTAAAGATTCCAAGGTGTCCACAAAAAATTTAGACAATGATTTATTCCATGGTACAATAGCTCCATCGTTTATACTTAAAGTATCGTCTGTGACTATTAACTCTTCATCGAAAAAAGCTTCTTTCCCTATACCTTCGCATTTTGGGCAGGCACCAAACGGACTATTAAAAGAAAATATCCGAGGCTCTATTTCCTCTAATCTAAAACCAGAAACAGGACACGAGTATTTTTCTGATAAAGTTATTCTATCTCCTTTTTTATAAGAAGCTTTTATTCCTTCCGGTAATTCGACAATTTCTATATAGGTAAGACCTTCGCCCATCTGGAGAGACATTTCTAAACTTTCTGCTATTCTATTGCCAAGATCTTTATTAACTGCAATTCGATCAACGATGACTTCTATAGTGTGTTTTTTATTTTTATCAATCTTAGGTAATTCATCTAAATCGCATAACTCCCCGTTTAAAAATATTCTCTGAAAGCCATGTTTCTTTAAATTTAAGATTTCTCTACGGAATTCTCCTTTTTGTCCGCGAATGATCGGTGAGAGGATATATATTTTTGTTTCAAGCGGGAGAGAATTGACTATATCAATCATCTCGGAAATAGATTGGCTTTTTATAGGCAAGCCCGTAGCCGGTGAATATGGTACTCCAACCCTAGCATAAAAAAGCCTTAAATAATCATAAATTTCTGTGATAGTACCAACAGTAGAGCGGGGATTTTTAGAAGTAGTTTTTTGGTCGATAGCAATGGCCGGAGATAAACCGGAAATCGATTCAACATTGGGTTTATTTTGTAAATGCAAGAATTGTCTTGCATAAGAAGAGAGGCTTTCTACATATCTTCTTTGCCCTTCTGCATATATCGTATCAAAAGCCAGTGAAGATTTCCCAGAACCACTAAGACCTGTTATGACAACGAATTTATTCCGGGGTATATCGACATTAACATCTTTTAAGTTATGCTCTTTAGCACCTCTAACTTGAATAAATTCCTGCATATTTTAATATAGATTAATATTGAAGCCTTCGAGCATTATAGTAGGCAAAAACTCTGTAATGCAATAATAAATTTTAATATGGATTAAATTATGCTCCTACTACTAATAATTCAGCTATTTCTGATTAATTTATATCTGAATGTAGTAAATTCTCTTTGAAAGGAGTTTATGGATATGATATAGCTATTACAGAAGAACTAAAAATTTTTTAATCGTTATTAAATTTAAGAAAATAGGAATTATAACTAATGGCAGGCAGTTTAAACAAAGTTTCGTTAATTGGTAATTTAGGCAAAGATCCGGAGATTAGAAGCACTTCTGATGGGAAGGAAATTGCTAGCTTTAGCATAGCAACTACTGAAGCTTGGAAAGATAAGATTAGTGGTGAGAAAAAAGAAAAAACAGAATGGCATCGTATTGTAGTTTTTAAGGAAGGTTTGGTTGGTATTGTTAAAAACTATATAAAAAAAGGTTCAAAATTATACATCGAAGGGCAACTTCAAACTAGGAAATGGGTGGATAATAATGGCCAGGAAAGATATACTACTGAGGTTGTTTTACAAGGATTTAATGCAAGCCTGATCCTTCTTGACGGTAAAGCTGGTGCTTTTACCGATACAAATACTAACAATAACTTACCTAATTTTGATAATAGTGAATTAGATGATGAGATACCTTTTTAAGTTTATTTTTATAGGTATCATAGCCTCATTTTTACTTTCTTCCTGCCAGAGTCTAGATAAGGCAGAAACTATTCCCGTTGTTGAGCTAAGTGGCTTTGAGAGAGTGTTAGTACCGGGCGGAGATTTCGTGATTACCACATATCAGAAAGTCCACGATAAAAAAGCTCCCTACGTTTTTTATATCGAGGGTGACGGTCTAGCTTTTATCAACAAATACACTGTTTCTCCAAATCCTACTCCGCGCAAGCAAATGCTTATGAACTTGGCTGCGATGGATAAAAGACCAAATGTTGTTTATGTGGGAAGGCCTTGTCAATATACACCGATGGAATTAAATCCTAAATGTAGTAAGACATATTGGACAGATAAAAGATTATCCGATGATTCAGTAGCTGCTATTAACGATGTAATAAACAAAGTTAATGCTAATCATCAGAAATTCAGCTTGATTGGTTATTCTGGAGGTGGAGGTATCGCTGTTTTAGTAGCTGCAAGAAACCCTAGGGTTAAGGACGTTATAACTATTGCGGGAAATCTAGATCACTTAGCTTTTACAGAATATCATAGTGTAATTCCGATGAGTAGTTCATTAAACCCAATTGATTATGCAGCGTCAATAAAAGATATACCGCAGTGGCATATTTCCGGAGCTAATGATAAAATAGTTCCACCTTTTATCGCTGAGAAATATACTAGGGTTTCTGCCTCACCTTGTGTAGCTCAGGAAACTTTTTCCGGTGTAGGACATAAAGAAGGTTGGGATCAAGTCTGGGAAAGTATATATACCAAACCTATTAGATGTTATCATTAATTAAATGTAAGCTTCAGCAGATGGATCAGAATAATCAGATGTCTGGATAATTGTTGAAGAAAGTGAAATTTATTTTAAATTCCAGTTTTTTTAATAAAAGTTTTGTTACTTATTGTAAATCTTATCCAAGAAAAATCTTATATAAATCTTATAATCTAAGGGTATTAAATAAATATCCGGTTTAATTGTTTTTTTAAATTTTACTTATAGTGTTAATTTCTTCTTTGCAAATCCATTTTTTTCAATTAATAATTAAAATAAAAAATAAATTAAAAATCGGTGTTATAAAATTATGTTTTTTAATATAGATGTAATAATAGTAATTGGGTTTCTGACCTTAAATTTAATATGTGGGCTTCTCTCTGGTTATGGAATAAAAAATATTAGGGAATATGCCATCGGTAATAAAAATTTTTCTACCGCAACTATTGTTGCCGCAATTGCAGCAACTTGGATTGGTGGTTCTAATTTTAGCATCACTGTAGCTGAAACCTATACACAAGGAATTTTTTTCTTGATATGTAGCCTGGCTGAAGCAGTATCTTTTTGGTTGATTGCTTATTTTTATGCCCCCAGAATGGCAGAATTTCTAGGAAAATTATCAATAGCAGAGGCTATGAATGATATATATAATAACCGCTATATAAGAGGTATTATAGCTATATTTAGTACAGTTCCCGCAATAGGTAGAATTGCTATGCAATTTCTAGTTTTACATACCCTCTTAAGTCTATGGCTTGGGATGCCTGGTGTATATGCTACCACATTAAGTAGCTTAATAATTATTATTTATTCTACTTTTGGGGGAATTAAATCAGTAACTTTTACTGATTTAATTCAGTTTTTTACTTTTGGTGTTGTCACGCCAATGGTTGCCTTTTTAATTTGGAAATCATTTGAGAATAATGACCAAATAATTACAGCAGTTATAACTGATCCAATATTTAATTATAGTTTAATTTCTGATTCCCAAAAAAAAGTTATTAACGATACTTTGTACTTATGCCTATTTTTAATGATACCACTTCTTGATCCGGCAATTTTCCAAAGAATATCGATGGCTAAATCTACATCACAAGTATCTAAATCTTTTATTATAGCTATCTTCTTTATCCTTCTTTGTGATGCTCTAGTGCATACTGTTATTGGAGTTTTATTTAGAGCTGATCCGGGTATTACTGGTATAAATGCAGATAATGTTATTCAGTATATACTAGATCACTATTTAACTTACGGATTAAAAGGAGCTTTTGTTGTTGGTATCATGGCAATGGTTATGTCTACTGCAGATAGTTATATAAATTCATCATCGGTACTACTTAGCTACGATTTTATTAAGTCTACTGGTATAAATTTAACAGAGAAAAAAGAATTATTTTTAGCCCGTGTTTTTTCATTGTTTGTTGGCATTATAGCCCTTTGTGTTAGTTTATTTGCTGGAAACCTATTAGAGTTACTTTATCTGTATATAGCTTCTATATGCCGGTTGTGACAGTACCTTTTACACTAGCCATTTTTGGTTTTCGTAGTACTGCTAAGGCTGTATTAATTGGTATGGTATCTGGATTTGTTACTGTATTATATTTTTCAGTATTTTCTGAGAAATATAATATAATACCAGGTATACCTGGTACTATAATTAGCCTAGTATTTTTTATAGGAAGTCATTATATATTGGGAGAAAAAGGAGGATGGGTTGGTATTAAAGACAGAGGACCTCTTGAAAGCATAAGGTTAGAAAGAAAAAGAAAAATAACAAATTTTATTTACTTACTAAAAACTTTTAGTTTTAGTAATTTCTGTAAAAACAACACTCCAAAAGAAGAAAGAATCATGGTCTATTTTGGTTTATTTTGTATACTCATGGTATTCTCTAGTGCTTATGCTTTACCAAAAGCTTTATACCAAAAATATGAAGTTGTGCTTTACTTTATGTACTATTCAGTACTTACTTTATCAACTATATTTATTACATATACCTTTTGGGTAAAAGAATTTAAAAATAGAGTATTTATATCTATATTATGGAATATAGCAGTATTTTATAATTTAGCTTTTTGCGCCAGTTTATTAGCTATTATTGGTCAATTTTCTCAGGTACAGGTCGCTATATTAATTACAAGCCTAGTTACTATATCGATTTTAATGTGCTGGCAAGTTGCTCTATTGATGATTATCGGGGGAGTGGTACTTAGTGTTGTATACTATAAAACTTATATCGATATAAATCCTTTAAGTGATTATATGAATGATTTACAGTTCAGTATAACCTACTCCTTACTTTTGGTAAGTGCTATATTAATAGCTTTTTTAAAACCAAAGCAGCAATATCAAGAATTAACAGAGGGTAATAATGCCTTTTTAAGCAATAAAGTGCTAGACCAAAAGAAAGAACTAACTAAGCTATATGAAATTAAAAATGAGCTCTTGCGGAATCTAGGGCACGAAACCCGTACACCAATTGTTGGTATTACTAGTCTTGGGCAGGTTTTGTCGGACAACTACGATAAATTTAACGAAGAGCAAAGGCGTAAGGCAATTAAGGACATTGCTGATAGCTCTGAAAGGTTAACCAGTTTAGTAAATAACCTGATTGATTTATCACAACTCAGTAACGTTAACTACGACCTAAACAAGACCCAAGTAAACTTAACTGATTTAGTTTACGAAAGATTAGAACTATGTAAAAAATTGTATATTGCCGACAAAGATAA
The DNA here is from genome assembly GCA_020410825.1 of Candidatus Megaera endosymbiont of Mesostigma viride. GTDB lineage: Bacteria > Pseudomonadota > Alphaproteobacteria > Rickettsiales > Rickettsiaceae > Megaera > Megaera polyxenophila. The sequence continues at coordinate 675,091 of CP084576.1, read as the reverse complement.
AGAAAACTTGTGGTTTGATTTACAAATAGAAGGTAAAGTAACTAGCCTATGTGATAAATATTATATCTCAAGTGCTATAGACAATATAATAGTAAATGCTATTCAATATTCTAAACAAGGAGCAATTACAATTAAGTTAAAATCAGAACAAAACAATAATATTGTCTTTAGTGTAAAAGATGAAGGAATAGGTATTCCTAAAGATGAGTTATTAGAAATTTTTGATCCTTTTACAGTCGGTTCAAATACTAAAACTCCTGCAGGTGGTAGAGGTATAGGGCTTACTTTGTGTAAAAAAATTATTGAAGTGCATAATGGTCAGATATGGGCTACGCAAAATCAAGATAAAGGGGTTACTGTTGCGTTTTCTTTGCCAATTTAATTAAAGTTTTAGTATTTTGATTCTTCACTAACTTTTAAAGGTGAATTATTATAAATTAATTCGCAGTTCATGTTTGATTATTTCTGAGTCAGTAGTAATTAGCGATAAACCTTCATGACTAGCTTGAGCTATTGAAATCCTATCAAATGGGCCTCTATGTGTAAGGGGGGTAATTCAGACAGGGTTATAATATGCTTGTAATTGGGTGTCTAATAAATCAAATCCATTTTCTTGTAATTGAGGTATAAAATCGCCAGCCTAAATAATTTGGGGTTTGTATTTAAGAATTTTAGCTATAGGTTTTCCAGTTCTTTCAATTATTATTTCTTGCAGTTTCTCCTTATTTTTTAGCAAAGATGATAAATAGCCTTTTGCAGAACTAATGTTTACTGATTGCATAAGATTTACCTAAATAGACTGGTCGGTATATATTTAATTTTTGTTATTAATACAATCCATAATCGCAAAGGCGACTACTTCAAGTATATCAGTTGCAGAAGAACCCATAGGTATGATTTGCACAGGGTATTCAAAACCATTTAAAATTGGGCCAATAAATACCTCGCCTGCTAGTTCTTCAAGTAAGTGAGTTGCAATAGCAGCCGAATGGAGACCAGGCATAATTAAAACGTTTGCAGGACCTGTTAACCTACAGAAAGGGTACAATTTCTGCAAATTAGTATTCAATGCTACTTCTGCCGACATTTCCCCATCATACTCAAAATCTAAATCCATTTTATCAAGTATGGTGATTGCCTCGCGAACTCTCGATGATTTTTCTCGAAGTGGATTACCAAAATTGGAAAAAGACACTATAGCAATTCTTGGAGTATATCCCATAGATTTAGCTACTTCTGCTGTCTGCAGAGTAATTTCTACTAAATCTTCTGCTTGAGGTAATTCACAAACCGTATTATCAGCAAAGATTATATTATGTTCCCGAGATAGCATTATAGAATATCCAATAATTCTTTTGCTTTTTTTAGGCATGATTACTTTCGATATATCATCTATACTGTCGTAATAACTTTTTGTAAGGCCTGTCACCATAGCGTCAGCATCTCCGCAAGCCATCATACAAGCAGCAAAAATGTTTCTATCAGATTTAACAAGCCTTGCACAATCTCTATATAAATATCCTTTGCGCTGTAACTTTTTGTAAAGATAATCTATGTATTTGTTCAAATTATTATTGATTGCAGCATTCATAACTGTAATATTTTCAAGGGAATATCCTTCCCCTAAGGCTTGGACAATGGGATCAATTTTACTGTGTCTTCCTACGAGAATTGGGCTTCCGTAATGCTCATCACGTAACATCATTGCTGCTTTTATTACTTCTTCCTCTTCACCTTCTGCAAAAATCACCCTTTTAGGTTTATCATGGGTGATTTTATCAAATACAAAATGCATATAATTCGAGGTAGGATTTAATCTGTTTGCAAGTTCTGACCTATATTTTTTGATATTAAGTTCCTTAATTTTTGCTACACCACTTTTAAGTGCAGCTTGTGCTACAGCTACTGGAACAGTAGTAATTAACCTTGGATCAAAAGGGACAGGAATAATGTAATCAGGACCAAATGTTTTCCTACTGCTATTATAAGCACGATAAACCTCTCCTGGCACGGGTTTTCTAGCTAATTCTGCTAAGGCGTAAGCGGCTGCTATTTTCATTTCTTCGTTAATGCAAGTAGCTCTAACATCGAGAGCTCCTCTAAAAATATAAGGAAAACCCATTACATTATTTACTTGATTATCGTAATCTGATCTGCCAGTAGCAATTATTGCATCATTCCTGACCGATTTTATATCTTCAGGTGTAATTTCTGGATCAGGATTGGCCATAGCAAAAATTATCGGGTTTTTAGTCATTGAAGCTACCATTTCCTTTGTCATAGCTCCTTTGACTGAAAGTCCCAAAAATACATCTGCACCTTTGATTGCTTCGCTTAATGTACGATGAGGAGTATCAATGGCCTTTTCCTCTTTCCACTTATTCATTCCTTCTGCACGTCCTTTATATATAACGCCTTGAGTATCACAAAGAATAATATTATCTTTATTGACTCCCAGAGATATGGCAAGGTTGATACAAGACATAGCTGCTGCTCCTGCTCCATTTACTACCATCTTAATTTCTGACATTTTTCTTTTTGTCAGAAGAACTGCATTAATTAGAGCAGCTCCAGTAATTATAGCAGTTCCATGTTGGTCATCATGAAAGACCGGGATATCCATTAATTCTTTAAGCCTTTCTTCGATGATAAAACACTCAGGAGCTTTTATATCCTCTAAATTAATTCCACCCCAGCTATATCCTAGATGCTTTACTGTGTTAATGAATTCTTCAGGATCAGCTGTATCTACTTCTATATCAAAACAATCAATATCGGCAAATTTCTTAAATAATACCGCTTTTCCTTCCATGACGGGTTTGGAAGCTGCTGCTCCTAAATTGCCAAGACCTAAAACAGCTGTACCATTGGATATTACTGCTACCGTATTACCACGTGCAGTATATTTATATATATCATCTGGATTATTCTTAATTTCAAGACAAGGTGCTGCCACTCCCGGAGAATAGGCCAAAGACAGATCATGTTGAGTTAAAAGATGTTTTGTAGGTTTTAAAGCAATTTTCCCAGGCTGACCTTTTTCATGATATTCTAAAGCTTTTATATAATCGGGTGAATGTTTTTTATCCATTTTAATATATACAAATTAATTTAACTACATCATCGCTACGCGAGGATATACACAAGTATAGATAATGACAAGATAGAAAATACAGTAGTAGAAGTAATTATCGATGACATTGTCTCCGGATCACCACCAAGTTGTCTCGATAATATATAGGCAGAGCTTGCGCATGGCAGACAGCTAAATAAAATTCCTACAGATTTTGCTATACCGCTAATTGACATAATCCATAAAATTATAAAAGTTATTACTGGGGTAATAATAAGTTTAATAAAGCTTGCAGAAATAATTATTTTCATATGATCAGGATTAATTTTAAACTTTAGGCTAGCACCAACTATTAATATGCCAATTGTTAAAGCCGAATTAGCTATACTGTCAATTGTTTTTTCAATTCCCATATTTAAATCAATTTTGAAATAGTTAAACGCAAAACCGACTAAGCTAGCAATAACAAAAGGATTAGTTATAATAGATTTCATCATTAGGACCATACTTTGCCTTTTAGAAGCACCTCCGTTTTCTAGAGGTAGATAATAAACAAAGCACATGATTGCTGTAACATTAGTGAGCACTATCATATAGGGCGAGATACTCGCTACTACTGACAACCCGTTTTCTCCAAATAAAGCAGAACTCAGAGCAAAGAAAATATAATTGTTATATCTGGTAGCACCCTGAAATAATGAAGTAAATTGAGCTTTATCGTAATTTTGTTTCGTTTGATGATAGACTACAAGGCCAGAAATTATTAAATTTGAGATTACCAGAGCAATAACTAATCGAAAAAATTGGGTAGCTGCTAATTCAAGCCTATAAGTACTACCAAACAAGACAGCCGGGAATAAAATATAAAAAGATAATTTCTCTAGTCCACGCCAAAATTCATCAGAAATAAGCCACTTCTTTCTTATAAAACTTCCAATAAGAGCAATCAAAACAATAGGCAAAACATTACAAAAAACACTGTACATGGTTATTTTGATAATACATAATATTTAAAAAGTCTGGCCATGATAGCAATTACGCTGCAGCAAATCAAGTAAGGTCTTAATATTATTCCACCGGTTCTAAACTAAGCCGAAAGCTTTACTATAGTAACTGCGTATATCAAGAAAATAATAAAAAAAATTATCGCCATTAATACGTAATTTTTCTGCCTTATCTTTTTGGGCAAATAATTTTTTTTCATATAATAAATAGATATTTCTTAATTACAATATACATTATTTTTCCCTAAAAATATATATTTTTAATTCCCTATATCCTGAGGTTTTTCCAAATTTTGATAGACATTTATTGCAAAAACAAAGATTCCTAAGGGTTTAAGTTACGACAATATACAAAATTCTAAAAACTGAATAATAATATTTTATCAAGACTTAGCGTGCCTGCTATGCAAATTACAAAATATCGTAATTGTAAATAACAGTATTTATCGATAGTTTCTAGTTCTTTTTTGCTGCAACAATAGCACTCAACAGATCTTCTAATTCTTTAGTATCTGCTTCTTTTTTTGGAGCAAATAAATTACCTGTAGCTTTAAGAGCAATTTTAGCGGGGGTAGAATCGGTATAACTTCTTCCAGGAGCAGGCTTAGATAAATAAAACGAAAACACTGAAATAAGGTCAATATCTAAATTATATAAATTAAAACTAGCAGAAGCAGCTGCGGCCGTATACTTGGTTTTAAATCCTATATCCTTGAAAGTAAAGAGGCCTTTTACAAGTTCTACACCGGCTTTTAATTCACTAATTTCAGTTTTTTCTGTTAATATCGCCTCTTTTAAGTCATCTTTAAAAGATTTAAGGTTATAGTTTGGACTACTGATAGCCTGTATTAGATTATCAATGGAAAAATTGTTTATAGTTATATTCTTAGCAAGAATGTCTGACTTTGTATATAAATTATATAGCTGCTCTTCAAGTGAATTACCATTTGTAGACCACATACCATTAGCACTGATTACACCACCGCTGTCAAGAACTCCTGCTGGCATGAATTTGCTAATTTCCGGAATAATTGCTGAGTTCAAGGCATATACAAAATTTATTGTATAGGGATCAAGTAATATACTGCCAGAAGAAGACATGCGGCCGCCGAATATGTCCGCATCAAACTTATTAATCTCAAATAAAGCTTTGTTATTCTTAGCTTTAAAAATAACCCTACCAAGAGAAAAATCTCCTTGATAAAGTTTATCGAGCATAAAGTTCATATTAAGATCAACCTTGTCCAAAGCATAATTTGCTAAAATGTATTGCCTTAATTCAGAAATAGCACGAGGCGACAAGAAATCAACCTCGATAGTTCCCCCATGAATTGTCATTTCAAAGGATGGTTTTAGCGCAGATGTAACAAGTTCAATGGTTGCGTCAATATGGTTCTTACCGTCATTTAATGATAAATTCTCTAGTTTAATTTTCCCCGGTAATAAATTAAGATTAAAGTTGACATTTTTATATAATGAACCCTTAGCAACAAGTTGATCCACGCTTATATTGTAATTACTTATAGAGTTTATTGTTCGTAGCGGAATGAATTTACTTAAATACTCTTCTTTTTTGGAATCTTGGGTCAGCTCTATAGCGTAATTATACAAATGATTAAAAGCTGGAAAATTTTTCTCGTCTAAATTAACTTTGGCAATTTTTAAATCAGCATTAATTCTTGGCGAGTCACCTATAAATTTAGTTGAAAAGAAACCAGAAATTTCAGTATCGTTAGTTTTTAGTAACAAATCCTGCATTGAGATTTCTACCGAGCTCAACTGAACATTCGATACAAGGCTATATGGAATATAACTTTCAGATCTCAATTCCGCTCCACCTAAGATTTCAATTAGATCGTTAAGGTCTTTATGCGTCAAGGCAATTACGCCATTAAAAAGACTCCGGAAAGAATTTTCAGAAATGACCCCTTTAATCTTGAAACCACCTCCTTGATCAAAAGTACCGGAAAAATCTTCAACTTTACCTTCTCCATTCTGAATGAAGAAATTCAAATTAACATCCGTTACAAGATTCTTAGGGCTAAATATTATCTGTTTTGCAGAAATATTTGCTCTTAATTGGTTTTTATTCAGACTGAATTTGTTCTTATTGCTCGAAGAGTATAAATTAACGCTTGGTTTATCAGGATCGTTGTTTTTACTCAAGTTTCCTAAGTCTAGTTTACTGAAATTGATTTGGACATTATTAATATCCTGGTTATTTTTACTAAATGCTATCTCGCCAGTACCAGCAATAGAATCAGACTGAATTATAATATTTTTAAGATTAAGCCAATTATTTACAGGCAAAATATCTAAAGTGATTTTTATTTTTTGATTAAAAGACAATTTATCAGACAAATTGGCAAAATCCGGTAACAATGCTAAAAATTTGGTAACCAAAGATCCAGTTACCAATTCCATTTTTCCGCTCTTTAAAACAGAATTTTCGTATATTTCCTGAAGCTTTAGGCTGTGTTCTGGATTAGTAACGTCAAGGTTAAAGTTAATTTGGCTAGCATTGTTAATGAAATTACCTTTTACACTACCGATAGAGGCTATTTCACCGGTAAATTCTGCTCCTTTTTTATTGCCTGAAAAAACAAAATTTTCTATAGTAAATGGGATATCCTTATCTGATTCAACAAAAATCAATTTATCAATCCTAGCTGACATAGTAAGGGCTTCTTTTTTTATTAGCTCACCAATAAATTCATCGTGATCTATATAATTTACATCATCATTAGATAGGTGGATTATTGCTTGGCCAATTTCTATATCAGAAACCTTATGGCTGAAACTTAAAACTGATAATAAAGAGAATCTAATGTTGATATTTTTAAGTTCAATTTTCCCTTCTTGTTTGACTTCATCTATTATTAATGAAGGGGAAGGAAATTGCTTGATCCTATAATTAACCTGATTAATATCCTTAACGTCAATTTTAGCACTGCTAACAAAATCTTTGTAGATCTTATTATAATCTGTTAGATATATAGAACTCCCCACTACGGCTAAAAAAATAGCAATTACACCAATTAACGACAGAATAAACTTTTTCATGATATCTCTTTAATTTTTAGCTATAGTAAGTTATACAATCTTTGTGGCCTTATAAAGGCCGGATTGGCAATAAGTTCATAATAGTAGTTTTTAAATGTCCGATCAATTAGTTGCTGATAAAAATATACTAGATGACAAATTAATTATAGTAGGAGTTATCTCCTCAGCACACGGTATAAAGGGCCATGTGATAGTTAAATCCTTTACCGATCCCGCTGGGAATATTGTAAATTTACCAGTATTTGACCAAGATAATACCACGGTTGAGCTAAAAATTATCAGAGCTAAACCAGACGGAACTCTCATTTGTAGTTTGAATAATTGCCATAGTAGAACGGAAGCAGAGAGGTTTATTAAAAAATCCCTTTACTGCCTAAGAAGTAATTTACCGCCAATCTTAACCGAAGATGAGTTTTATATCGAAGATTTAAAAGGCTTAAAGGTGGTTGACTTTAATGGAAATCATATAGCTAATATTACCAATATTGCTAATTATGGGGGCGGAGATATTGTGGAAGTACAGTTTCTTCTCAATGGGAAGCTCGAGATGCTACCCTTTACGAAGGAACTATTTCCTGAAATAACCAAAAACCATGCTGTGATGACTTTAAAAACAAAAATAACTAAAAGTTTATGCTAAGATCATGTGTTTTTCTTTTTTATTTCTTGAGTTATAAAATACTTTAAGTAAAATATTTATTTAAATCCTAAATGACTAACTTTTTAATCTTTATAATATTTTAACTCTAGGTTGGTAATTTACGGTTTGTTAATGGGCTATACTAATTAATCTAAAGTTAATAAACTAAAGATGAAACCTTGTTTTGTAAATTAAAATAAATTATTAGGGCTTTTAAAGAAGTTTATAATGGCAAAGAAAAAAGAAGAAGCAAATCTGGATCATATGTGGGAGCTCTATTACTTAATGGTAGGTGGTAAAGCAACTGAAGAACAAAGTAAAAAATTATACAACTGGGCAGAAAAAGTTATATCAGAATTAAGAAGTGTTTCTGATCAGGGTATAGGTACGGACTGCAATACTTCGGATGATGATTTATTAGGCAAGGGAGGAAAAACGTTGGAATCTCAATCCTTTATTACATTTCGTTTCCGCAGTACCTGGTTTGAGGTAATAACGGTTTCTGACTTAAATGCCCCCTTAAAGCCATTAGGTGAAAATTTACCTGATGGTGAAACGGAACCTTCTTCAGAGAGTTAATAGCCCAAGAACCAGTGACAAGCTATTTTCTTTTAGTTTATTCTTAACCTTTTACGCTGCTATAAAAACACTGTACCGTCAAATCTTGGTTCATATTTTAATAGTTTTAGTTAACGATGTTAAAAAAAACTATAGCGAAAATTTATAATCCTAAAAAGGAAGAGAAGAGTTTAGATACTATCTAATTTTAAATAAAACCCTTTGAAACCTATTAAAGTGATGTATTAAAATAGTAGAAGAAGTAATTATGTTTCTACCATTTAGAATAAAACTATTGAACCAATTAGGATTTCATCAATAAATGATAGGCAAAATTGGATCAAGGCAGATAATTATAATTTGTTTAACCTTAAATCTGATCACGTAATGGTTGATTTTTTGACTGATTCTGGAACAGGTGCAATGAGTACTAAACAAACAGCAAGTTTAATTAATTCTCAAAGGTTGTTGAATTATTAGATCCTATTTTCTTTAATTCTTCTTCTTTAAGTTCTAGTACTTCAGATTTCCCGGTAATTAATTGATATCTTTGCAAGTGGATTTGCTTTTTATTGAAATCAGATTCTACCCCTAAATTAGATATATTTTTTGCTTTTGATAAAAAATTTCTATTGAATGAAGCAGCGAATTTATCATAATTTCCGACTAAGCTCGATATATTAGACCCCAGTTTTGCTGAATATTCAGCCAGAGAAGAAATGGAATTAATAAGTTTTTTTACTTCTTCAATAATTTCTAAGTTGTTATGGAGCATTAAATTTTCAGCAATTTGGAATTTAGCAAATGATAACATATTCATAAGACCGGCAGGACCTACGGGAAAAATATTTAAATTCCAAGCTTTACTTAAAAATTCACTATCTGCTTCGACTATTTTTTCGATTGCATGTTCACTAGGCAAAAACATAAGTGTTATAACATTTGCATATTTTCTTCTGCTAGCTAAATTGGTATCTAACTTTATACCTTTAGTATAATCTTTTCCAGCAAGGGATTTTAAGTGAAAATTCATAGTTTTTACTAATCGGTTGGTATCTTCCGATTCATCTATTAAAAACTTCGAAGCCTTGGCATCGATAATCATAATATTATCCGAAGGTAGGAAAATTACAGCATCTGGCCTTAGTGTGTTGTTATTTTCCATATTTAGATTATATTGCATAGAAAAATCTAAACCGTTCTTTAAACCAGAAGCTTTCAGTATATTTTCTAAGGTAATTTCTGCTAATTTGCCAGCACCAGACGGTGAAAGTAGAGAATTCTTAATCAGATCAACAGTATCTTGGGATTTTTCAATATCACGCTTAAGAGAACCAACCATATTAACTATTCTTTCAAATTCGCTGTTAAACTTTTCAGCGGTAATTTTGATAGTTTCCTCTGATAGTTTGCGATTGCCTTCAGTTTCTGTTTTGTGGAGGTTTATAAGCTGTTTTGATAAATCATTTCCTAGCTCAAACAATGCAGCTTTTGTTAGTTCCTGAGATTTTTTAGTAATGTTTTCAAAATCGCTTATTAATTTTTCCTGCTGTTGAACTTTAGCTGATATTTGCTCAATATATTTGATGTTTTCGATCTTTTCATTAATAGCATCTTCGTACTTAATGGTTAAATCTTGTAATGTTTTATTTTTCTCATCTAATAAAATTTCTAGCAAGTTTATTTTTGATTTATTAGCTACGTATTTATAAAGGAGAAAAGTGGTTATTAAAGCGGATATCGCTAAGATGAAAGGAATGATGGTCATAGTCTATTGCAAAAATAACAATTTCAAATATTTTAAACAAGAATAAAAAAGGTATCTAAAAATGAAAAAAATTGTAAGTTTTATTTTTATAATTTTAACATGTTTTCACAATATTGGTTTTGCAGAAATTATACAAACAAAAGATACAAAAGTTGTTGAGAATATACTAACGTCCATTGACACCGATACTCTTGTTATTTTTGACGTTGATGACGTGTTAATGTATCCTGATGATAAAATATTAAGAACACAAAATGCAGATGCTTGTAAAGAATTAGTCAAACAATTAAAACAGCGGGTCGGCAAAGATGAAATACAAGATGTTACTAGTATTATATTGCTTGCAAGGAAAAATAAACCTGTCGATCCAAAAATGATTAACTTAATAAAAACTTTGCAGACAAATAACATCAAAGTATTAGCTTTAACAAACTGCGCAACAGGGAAATTTGGTCTAATTCCTAATACTGAAAATTGGCGTATATCCGAATTAAATAGTCATGGTTATTATTTTTATAAATCTTGGCCAGATTTGAAGGACATTAACTTAAAACCCTTAATGAAAGATTCAAGTGATGCTAGTCCTGTGTATAAAGAAGGTGTATTGTTTGTTGATCAGACAGGAAAAAAAGGTGCTGTTGTAGATGCTTTTTTAACCTCAGTCAAAATTATGCCTAAAAGGATCGTTTTTATAGATGATAAATCTAAAAACCTCGAATCAGTCGCTGAATTTGCAAAGCAAAATAATATTGAATTTATAGGTATTGAATACACAAAGGCTTTAGAGGAAAAAGAAGCACTAAATAAAAATACTGCTCAATTGCAGTTTGAAGTTTTGGAAAAACAGAAAAAATGGATTTCGGATACTGAAGCTGATAAATTACTTAACTCAGGATACTAAATTATAGTTGAATCTGTTGTGTAAATACAGAAAGTAAAATTGCTAATAGTGACTTTAGTTAAATTATCGTTTTCGTTGGTGATTTTTATAAATTTACTGGGTGAATTATATTATTCTGTAATTATGTTCGTATATTCTATTTTATCTTTCAATAAAAATTGATTTTAATATATTCACCCGCAATTAATTTTTAAGCTAGTTAATATTACATAATATCGCATTTACTAATATCGTGGTGTTCTCCTACTAGCTCGTTTTATTTGTAAATATGTTTTGGCAGTACTTCCTTATAATTGGTTAAAACTCATTCCCATAATATTGTAACCGCAGTCAACATATTGGATTTCACCTGTTACTCCAGAACTAAGGTCGCTGAGCATGTAAAGTGCTGCACCGGCAACATCTTGCTGGGTTGTATTTCTTTTAAGAGGAGAAGTATCAGCGTGTATTTTTAGCATTGTTTTGAAATCGCCAATAGCACTGGAGGCAAGAGTTTTAATAGGTCCTGCTGAAATAGCATTTACCCTGATGTTATGTGATCCCATATCATTAGCTAGATATTTTACACTTGTCTCTAGAGCTGCTTTTGCAAGTCCCATAACATTATAGTACGGTATGACTTTTTCTGCGCCGTAGTAACTAAGGGTAATAATACTGCCCCCGTCAGTCATAAGAGGTTCTACTCTTTTAGCAAGAGCAGTTAAAGAATAACAGGAAATGTTCATTGCATTTAAGAAATTGGCTAAAGAAGTGTCAATATACCTGCCTCGTAATTCTTCTTTATCGGAAAACGCAATAGCATGTACCAGAAAATCAACCTTTCCCCATTTGTCCTTAACGGATTTAAATAGGTCATCCATGGATTTCTCATTTGTTACATCACATTCTAAAATGAATTTACAATCAATTTCTTCTGCAAGCGATACGACCCTTTTCTGAAAAATTTCACTCGGGTAAGTAAGGGCAATCTCCGCGCCATGAGCTTTCGCAAGTTGTGCTATTGCCCATGATATTGATAGATTATTAGCCACACCTGTAATTATTCCTTTTTTACCTTTTAATAATTCAGTTTGAACTTCTTTCATTTAGAACCTCTTTTTTTATTTTCAAAACAGCAATAAGTGCTATTTTATATATTCAAATCAATAAATCTACAAATTCTTTAATGACATTATCAAATAAGCTAATTTCTTTAGTTGCTGGAACAATTTGCGGGTTATGCTTTGCACCGGTATTTTTTTTACCTGGAATATTTTGTATTTCATTATTAATGGCTCAAATTAAAATTTCAAAGACCAGATTTGAAGCAATCAAATTTGCTTATATATTTGGCTTCGGTTTTTATTTGTCTAGCCTATATTGGATAAGCTTTGCCTTGAGTGTCTACATAGATCAATTTTGGTGGGCGATTCCTTTTGCTTTATTTGGTCTTCCTGCTTTTATGGCAATTTTTACATCTCTAATTGCCTTAATTTCCTGGCAACTACGAGGCAGTAAAATTTATCATTTCTTTTTTTGTTGTATTTGGGTTTTTATAGAATGGATAATTTCCTGGATATTTACAGGATTACCTTGGGCGTTAATTGGTTATGCTTTCTCAAATTGGCTTATATTAATACAAGGCGCTAGTATTTTTGGTATATTTGGTCTTAGTTTTGTTGTAGTTTATATTGCTTCTAGTCCCTATAATTTTCTTTTGGCTAAAGCTAATACTGAAAAAAAAGATTTTTACACAAGAATAATAACTTGTGTAATTGTATTAATTTTTATTGCAATTTATGGTTATCTAAGATTAGAAGCGAATCCTACCGAATATACTAATATATCAGCAAGGCTTGTGCAGCCCTCAATTCCTCAGACTGCAAAATGGGAAGCAGAAGAGTTCTGGCAGAATTTGGATACACATGTTGAACTTTCAAAGAAAGAGGGTGATCCAAATGTAATAATTTGGTCAGAAGCAGCTTTAACTGTACCTTATCACATTAAACCGGTAATGCAGGTGATTTTGTCTGTTTTTTCAAATGATGAACAAATCCTGTTAACAGGGGGGGTAAGTGATAATAATAAACCAAGTGGTGAACTGGAATTATACTCTTCCTTAATAGGCATAAATAGTTATGCAGCTAAAATATTTGAATATCATAAAGCGCATTTAGTTCCTTTTGGAGAATATATACCATTTAAAAATATTTTACCCTTAAAAAAAATCACTCACGGTTTAATGGACTATACGGAAGGTACAAGAAAATCTGTAATTATACAAAAATTTGATCTTGCTATTTGGCCTTTAATATGTTATGAGGCAATTTTTCCTCATGAAGTTAGAGTGTCTAATCAGATTGTTGACGTGCTTGTTAATGTAACAAACGATACCTGGTATGGTAATTCTTCGGGTCCTTATCAACATCTTGAAATCAGCAGAATGCGTGCTATTGAAAACGGTTTGCCAATGCTCCGCGTGGCAAATAATGGTATAAGTGCATTTATTGATCCAGTAGGTAGAATTTTATCAAAAACGGAGTTAAATCAGGTAACGGTATTAGATAATTATGTGCCAAAAAAATTGCCTAGCGAGACGTTTTTTTCAAAATATGAGCCTTCTCTAATGCTATTAGAGGTGTTATGCGTGTTAATATTGCAATTATTTGTTAAATTCTGCATTTATTTCTTTACTAAAAATCATTAAACCAATTGCTGAGAATTATTGAAGATGCTTAACTTAATTCATGGTTATTTTTTCTTAATGTGTCAAAGAGTTGGCGCAATAGTTGGTTTTAATTTTTAAGGTGTTTATCAAAAAATGTCAGACAATAATAGTAATTACAAAAAAGAAAGTAAGGGAAGGGCAGATGACGTAGACCGTCTGGTCAGTAAGCGTTTAAAAACAAGAAGGATAATGCTGGGTCTTAGCCAACAGGATCTGGGTGCTGCAGTTGATGTCAGTATTCAACAAGTACAAAAATATGAAAAAGCTTCAAATCGTATTTCTAGTGGTAAATTATTTACTTTTGCTAAATTCTTAAAAGTACCTGTAAGTTACTTTTTTGAACAGAATGATTCTAATAACGTAGTCAGTAATGTTTTTGCTGAAGATAGTGAAAAATATACTGTTGATGATAAGAATCCTATATCAGAAAAGGAAATTATCACATTAATTAAAGCTTTCAGTGAAATTAAAAATTCCCAAAGCCGCAAAAAAATAACTGAACTTGTTAGAACAATGAGTTGATTGTTGTATTAACTGGCCTAAACACGCTTGTGTTACAAAGTGGTTATAGGCCAGTTATGTCAGTTTGTTGCTTTCCAACATGAATTTGTGGGTTGATTTATAGGAAGTTTTTTGTTATAAAGCAGTTGAGTTTTTGCGGTCGTGGCGAAATGGTAGACGCGCAGCGTTGAGGTCGCTGTTCTGATAAGGAGTGGAAGTTCAAATCTTCTCGACCGCACCAATATTGGCTTATATACGTTTTCCAATACTCAGCTAAATAATATAATACTAATTAGTTAGGAGTAATTACTTCGCTAAAAGGGGCAAAAAATATCTTTGACGAATATTAGAACATGCTTTTTCTTAAGAAAAACTGCTTTATTTTTATATGAGAATTTTTTGTTACTCTTTATCTATTTCCTGAATTACTGCTTTTTCAGCTGGCGTAAGGTTACCCTTAGGTTGTTTTTGCGCATCTGTTTTAACAGTTTTTGAGGAATTGAAATGCGGAGGTACTTCAAGAGGTTTTGCTTTTGTTACCTGAAGTTCATCTGGTATATTTTCAGTTAACCCAAGAGTTTTTTTTGCGTTTTTACAAGAAGATAATAGAAAAATTGCCATGATAGCGCATAATATTTGTTTCATATTATTATTTATTTAGTTAATCAGTAAGTTAAGTTTTTATTTTTACAAATTTTTTCACATCATAATAATGATTATGCTTTTGATCAAGCGGTTTTTTAATTAATAAAAGCTACAAACGGGGAAATCCAGGTAAAACTATAAAAAAATTATAAAGGTTATTGTAAGTATCTACTAGCCCAAGTTGCTAAAACGCTAGCTACATATTTACTATCTGCCGGAGAATCGATAAGTAAGTGGTCTGCTTTATCAAGGGAGATAAAGCTTTTTGGGTGTTTGGCATATTCATAAATTTTTTGGGCATTTTCGATTCCTACTATTTTGTCAATAGGAGAGTGCATAACCAGTAGTGCTTTTTTCAGATTAGCTATCTTGGTAGGCATATCCTGAATTGCAATATCATCTAAGAATTGCTTTTTGATATTAAATTTCCTGCCTCCTAAGACTACTTCTGCTTGTCCCTTTTCGTTTATTTCGTCGAGGTGTTCTGCAAAGTTATTCTTAACGTGAACAGTATTGCAAGGCGAGCCAATTGTTGCTACAGCTCTGATTTCCGGGATACTAGAAGCAGCTGCTAGTGCTGCTGTGCCACCAAGGCTATGACCTACCAAAATTTGTGGGGCTTCAAAGTTTTTGCGCATAAAATTAGCTGCAGCTATTAAGTCATTTACATTTGAGGAAAAGTTAGTATTAGCAAAATCCCCTTCACTTGCTCCAAGTCCAGTATAATCGAATCTGAATAGAGCAATTTCTGCCTCATGAAGAGCCCTTGCAATTCTACTAAGGGCAGTAATGTCCTTGTTACCGGTAAAATAATGTGCAAATAACACGTAAGCTTTTGGATTGTCAGGCAGTTCAAGTCTTGCGGCTAGTTTATATCCTAATGACCCAGTAAAAGTTAATCTAAGACTCACAGGCTAACATCCATTTTAATGTAGTGATTTTATGAAAAAATATTTCTAAATTTAATAGCGTGTTTCTATATAAATGATTTAATTTTGTCAACCTTTTTTGGATGTTACTACAGGCACATTTACAATTTTTAAAAAATTCTTGAGAATGAAAATAGTAATTTACTTTTTGTTAATACAATAGGGATAAAATAAATTTATGGCAAAGTGCTAAATTTTTAATGTTGAAAAGTCGCTTTGTTATTAAATAAGGTTAGAGATAAATTATGGCATTTGTAGTAACATTTTTAGCGGTTTTATCGGTTATAATATTAATGTTTATAGATAAAATAATCGAGTATTTGTATCCTAAGGGTTCTCTCTCTGCTGTAGAAAAAGATATAGATAATGTATTCAACGAAAGTGACTGTATGCGAGTTCATAGAACAATTGAATAAACGTATTTAAATAGGGAGTTCTTTTTTAGGCTTCCTGGTAAAGTTCAGTGGAAAGAGAAGTATATATAATAAGGTAATGGTTATAATATTGGCTAATTTTTAGCATGTAATCACAATAATATAACGTGGAAGCTTTAAGTTGTTTTAGCTTAAAGCTTCCCAAATAATAATAATTTATAAATTAACAAACTATAATTGGTTTTTAGTTATGTTATAGACAAAATACTAAGTACCTCTGCAGAAATTATTATTATGTATTTCTTCGTTTTTAATTAAAGTGCCTTGAATTTGACAGTTAACCATATTACCAAATTGATATCGTACTCCTATTATTTTTTATTATTTTTTTCACCGATTGCTTCCACGTTTATTAAAGATTTTCTATTTAGAGGAAGCCTTTTTTTGTAATCTTGTTCTGTTTTTAAATAATTCTGAGCTTCCTGAGATAGTTGTCTGTATAATAACCTTTTTTCTTTGTTAATTTTGGCTATTTCTTTTCGATAAGTGATGATTTCCTCACGAACTTCCGCAGGAATTTTAGCTACATAACTTTTATACTCGTCTACAACTTTTTGAAATTCAGCGGGCTCCTTAATAGTACTAGAATTTTGGGTTTGAACTTGAGAAGTTATAGGTTTAAAAGTATTTTCTGCTGGTTTAGGAGCTGTTGTTTGCACTTGGCCAGTTGATGGATTTGAAGGTTGAGGTGGCTGTTTTTCTCCTGTGGCAAAAGCAGTTGTTGTTATCATGGTAATTAATGAAATAGCAGCAATTTTAAAACTTCTCATGTGAACACTCCTAAATATTTAAGTTATTGAATAATACGGTAATTATTGCTAATTATAAAGTTCATAGCGTTAATTATTTTCGAATATAAATCATGGATAATCCTTTTAGTCAACCGAAAATCACTTATATAGTGTACTTTAGTACACTATATAAGTATTTAGAATCTTTCGAAAAATTTTTCCCAGAAGATATTTTAGGTGTTAGTACATTTGAAGTAGAATCTAAAACAATTGAAGCGGCTGATGACGATATATGGTATGTGGAGGTTTACTTTGATAAAAAATTACACAAACGATCCTTTACTAAGAAACTGCAGAACTTTTCTGTCCAAAACCATCTAGAGATTATAGGAGATATAAATTTTGCAACTATAGAAGATAAAGATTGGGTTTCTGAATACCAGAAACAGCTAGTTCCAATTCGTATTGGTAAGTTTTTTATAACTGCCTTGCATCAGCTAAACCAGTGTCCTACTGAGTCGATGCCGATTATCCTTGAAGCGTCCAGGGCTTTTGGTACCGGGGATCACCCAACAACTGCTGGATGTTTAGAAGCTATGGAAGGATTGTCAGATTTTGATTTTAAAGCAATTTATGATATTGGGACTGGAAGTGGAATATTGAGTTTTGCCGCTGAGAAAATATGGCCACAAGCAACGGTTTTGGCCTGTGATACTGAAGAAATAGCAATTGAAGTAGCGGAAATTAATAAGCAATTTAATAGTTCTAAGGTTTGTTTTTATCGTAATTCTTCTGAAAATTTGATGATTCCGAGTATAGGAAATAAACAATTTGATTTGATAGTTAGTAATATTTTAGCTAGCCCGCTAATCACATTAGCTCCTTCAATATGCTCTTTGTTAAGCAAAAATGGGAAATTAATTATTTCCGGTTTTTTAGATTACCAAACAGATGAAGTAATCGCCTCTTATGTAAAAAACAGCGTAGAAGTTCAAAAAATTTTTGATAAAAAAGGTTGGATTACAATTCTAGCAAAGGTAAAAAATGATTAATATTTATCCTTGACTTTTTAAGGAAGTTTATATATTATGCGGCCAAAGTTATGTCTAACTAAAAACGTTATATTGATTATGGAAAATTCACAAAAATCTAGCTTTACCGCAGAATTAAGAAGAGTGTTTTGGCCTATTGAATGGCATGAGAATAAAAAATTTCTGCCGATGGCAGCGATGATGTTCTGTATTCTTTTTAATTATTCTACTCTTCGCTCAATAAAAGACGGTTTTGTTGTAACTGGAATAGGTCCAGAAGCAATAAGCTTTCTAAAAACTTATGTAGTTCTGCCGTCAGCGGTTATCATGATGGTGGTTTATGCGAAGCTCTGTAACATAATGAGTCCGCAAAAGGTATTTTATACTATTGCATGGTTCTTTTCGTTATATTTAGTATTTTTTGCGTTCGTTTTGTATCCATACCCAGAATTTTTTCATCCAAATCACCAAACTATTGAAGGATTAGTAATAGAATATCCTAATCTTAAGTGGTTTATCCGTATTTGTGGGCAGTGGAGTATAGCTTCCTTTTATGCTATATCTGAGTTATACGGTAGTATGATGCTTAGCTTGTTATTCTGGCAATTTGCAAATCAGATTACAAAAACAAGTGAAGCAAAAAGATTTTACTCAATGTTTGGGTTGCTCGGTAATTTTTCCTTGCCGTTAGTTGCTGCTACTCTTGGTTATCTGCTTAGCTCAGAGATCAATATAGTTGCAGAGGAACATCGTTTTATTCCTGTAATATGTATTGTGATTTTTAGTAACATCCTTGTTATGTTTTTCTATTTCTGGATGAATAAAAATGTACTTACCGATCCTCGTCTTTATGATTCTGGAGAAGCGGCTGGTAAACCTAAGAAGAAAAAAACAAAGTTATCACTAGGTGAAAGCTTTAAAATGATATTTACTTCAAAATATCTAGGGCTTCTTGTAACTTTAATCCTAGCTTATGGTATATCTATCAATTTGGTTGAAGGCGTGTGGAAAGCTAAACTTAGAGAATTATACCCTACAAAAGAAGCATATACCATGTTTATGGGTAATTTCCAAGCATACCAAGGTGTTGCGGCTATTATTTTTATGCTTGTAGGTAGTAACATTTTAAGGAGGGTATCTTGGGCAACAGCGGCTATATTTACTCCTCTAATGATCCTTGTTACCGGAATTGGTTTTTTCTCTTTTATTATATTTGATCAAACCATAGGCTTATATTTTGCAGCCTTTTTTGGTACAGGTCCTCTAGCTCTTGCCGTGATTATTGGCACAGCACAGAATGTGCTTAGTAAGGCAACAAAATATTCATTATTTGATTCGACAAAAGAAATGGCTTATATACCTCTTGATGACGAAATGAAAACCAAGGGTAAAGCGGCTGTGGATGTAATAGGTGGTAGATTTGGGAAATCTGGTGGCGGCATAATCCAGTCAACTTTCTTTATTCTGTTACCTACATATACGTTTGCTGAGGCAACTCCTTATTTTGCCGGTGTATTTTTTGTCATAGTGATCCTATGGATATTTGCTGTCCAAGGATTAAGCAAAGAGTATCAGAAACTTACAACTGGTGAAAAATAACATATTTTTAGATATCAGTTATAATAATTAAAGCCGTTTTGTTCTAACTAAGCGAAACGGCTTTTTTTTATGTGTTTAAAAGCCGTGTCAGGAACTATTGTGTGGCAAGCAAAACATACAGCCAACCTCTAATAAAACAACTCTTTAACAGTTTCATTTGTAATTTACCTACCATTTAACGTTTAATAATAACTTAAAGGGTTATACGATTAAATTATAAGAGGAGTTTATGGCAGGTGAATTTGATCCAAAATACGGTAAACGTAAAGGTGATAAAGGAGACGGAATACACGAAGCTGATCCTGATGGAGGTAGGTACGATCTTGAAGAAGGAGGGCAGGTTAGTGAAAGATTTTTAATTAAGCGTGATACTCATAACGGTAAGAATGATATCGCTGAGTATTTAGCAGCATCAATCTTTCAACAAACTGCTCGTGATTATGGCGCACAGATTGAGTTAGCCAAGAATCAATCTGTAAGTCCTCAAAATCCTGAAAATCAGAATGCTTTCTTAGCCTCAAAATTTTTCAAACAAGGTTACCGGGATTTTTTTAAAGATAACACCTATGTTTTTTCAAAACGGACCGGGAAATTAGCTGTACTGGAATCGGCTGGGTTCAAATCTCCCAAATCGGCTTTTAAAAGGAAGATTGAAGGCGCTTATGAATATAATGGTTATGAGCAAACTATGGTTACTTCTCTTCTGCTAGGGGATTTTTCTGTTCATTCAGGAAATATTGGAGTTATAGATATTAAAGGAGAAAATGGAAAAGAACCTAAAAAGCAACTAGTGAGAATAGATTTTGGAGCAGCTTTTAGAGATTTTACAGATGATATTAACCCTTATAAATCCATAAGAAATAGGTCTGGCGGCGAAAAAAATTACTTTCTACGTGATCACCCAAAAGAACGTACCATGAATAAAGCATTTGCTGCTGAGTTACGTAGAGTGGCAGAAGTTGATCTTACTCCTGTTGTTGAAGCAAAGTGGGCAGAAATAGAGAAAAACTTTAATTCTAAAACTATAAAAGAATTTGCTAAGCAAATTAAAGTTCCGGGAGCTGATAAAGGAGTGGTTACGCCAGAACAAATAAAAACCCATTTTACAGAAACCATGAAGAAAAGACAGCAATCTTTAAAAGATATGGCCTGTGAGATTGATATAAAACTTGCTTTAAAAGGTAAAAAAGTAGATGTAGCAAAATTGCAAGAAGCTATAGTAAGAAACCCAAAACACGTAGAACGTATTTTAGAAAATCCCCAGAATACGCAGCTTCGTATTTCTTTAAAAGAAAACCAGTTAAAAATATTACGGGAACAATTTGAAAGTAGTATCCATCTAGATATAGAAAAAACAAAGAGTTATTTTGATAAAACTCTGGAAGAAATGCAAAAAAAGAATTTGAGAGAAATAGAGAAAGCAAAACAGGGAGGAAAAGAGCCACCAGCCCTTATTGATTTTTCTCAATATACGGCTTTGCAAAAACAATGGCATGATGTCTGTGATAAAGCAGCAAAAAATCTTTCAAATGAATTTAATATTGACCCGGAATACCGTACAAAAATTGTGGTTTCTATGGCTTCCTTAAGAAAAACGGTTAATCGGGAATTTGTGGAATCTTTTCTTAAAAAACCAGAACATTTCAAAAATCGTTGGGCAGAAACAATTCCTGTTGCTGGTAAAAAACTAATAGATGCTACGCAGGAAGTAGTCAAAGCATCTTCTATGCCTATTGATTATAATAAGTTTGACCTTACAACTGCAGCTGATAGTGGCGGTGTTACAGGCAGCAAACGTGTTAAGATGGAGGGTAAAAATTACCAATTAAAACCGTCAATTAAAGATAATGCCTTAAAGAGGCGTGTTAAAGCTAACTGGACTGATAGGGAAAATTACGGTGAAGTAATTTCCTCTAAAATAGCCCGTAGTATCCTAATTACCGATTCTTTTGAAGCAGCTCCTAATGTTTCATTAGTATATGATAAGGTTAGAAAACGAACCCCGGTAGCTTCCAAATATCTAGAGGGAGATAAGGTTAGAACCTTAGACAAATTTATTGAGGAAAAGACAGATATTAAGCTTAAGGATAAGCAACATATAAAATTTGTTGATGGAAGCAGAAAAAAGGGCGGTGCTAATCCCAAAAAAAGGGAATACGATATTAGTGGGCCAGCAAATGCAGCTTTACGTAAGGACATAGCAAAAGGTATAGCTGGTTCTATAATAAATGGAGATCATGATATTAATCCTGGTAATTTTGTTGTGGTTACCAAAGATGGACAAGATCGAGCGGCCCGAATAGATTTTGGCCATGCTTTTAATGATCTCCTTAATACTTCCAAAGCGTTTGGTGGCACAGTAAGGAATAAAGATAATCAAGTTTTAGATTTTTTAAATAGAGAAAGTGTGGCCGGGCTCAAGTTCGGAGCAAAATCTAAACTTTGGCGTGACTATCCTGGAATGATTCCAACTCAGGAAATGGCGGATGCTTTTAAGGAAGTGTCGCAATCAACAGGATTAAGCCAAGGAATAGCTAACGGAAAAGCAGAATTTACTGCACTTTTGGAGGCGATGGACCGAAATAAAGATGAGAAAGGGATTGCGCACTTAAAAAAATCTTTGGATGCAATAAGTACTAATATAAGCGGTGTAAAACTTGATCCTAAATTGAGCCCTGAAGCTACGATAACTGCTGCTTTCGCTAATATAGAGAAATTTGCTAAAGACAATCAACAAAAAATGGCGGACGTAAGTAAGCTTATGCAGCTTCAGGTTGATATTGATAAAATAATAGAAGCAAAAAGGAAAGGTGATGAGCCGTCTAAAGAGCAAATTGATCAAATAAAAACAGCATATGCTGAATTGGAAAAAGCTACTGGAATAGTCCAAAAAGGTGGTGGATTAGAATGGGTGAAAACTAGTGCTAGCAAAGCTGCTCATAAAGGTGATTTAGAAAGCTATATCATGGAGCGGGGAAAACAGCTCGGGCTTAATAAGGAGTTAAGAAAAGAATTAGCTCGTACAGAAGGTGTAATTATGACCCCTTCGTCTCTTTTCTCAAGATCTGGAGATGCTATAGCATTATCAGGTCAACCAGTAGAGCGGGAAGTAGAAAGAACTGCTAGGGGATTAAGCGAAGCAGGTCAACCAGTTTTAGCTACTAGTAGCGGTAAACCACAAACTAGCCCCGTTATTGATCCTGTGGCGCTTGTTAGAGAAGAAATAATTAATAAACAGACTCAAATTCTAAAGGAGGCGGTTGCAATACTTCATCCTGATACGACTGGCCTTAGCATGGAGCAGTTTAAGGATTATTTAAAAAACCACCAGAAGCTAGTAACTGATGCGCTTGAAAATCCTGCCTTCAAGAAAGAGAGAGCAGCGCAAATGCAGCAAGCAGAAGTAGCGGGTTATAAAAAATTTAACCAGGAATTTGCTAAAGTTGCAAAGCCCGTTGTATGGGACGGGCCTTCTACAGCGAGCGAAAAAACACAAGTAGTCAAAAACAAAGCTGGCCAGGAAGTATGTACATTAAAAGAAACCACCTCATCTCAGTCATTTACAGCCGCTAATGGTATTACAAAACAGGTTAGCACCCGCAGTATTGCATTTCCTCCGTCACTGAAAGAAGGGAGTGGCCCAATGCATGCATCATTTGCCTTAAAGGATGCAAACGGACATAACATGCCATCTAAAGATGCAGTTTATTTTACTGTCCATTATGATAAATCGGGGAAGTTAATGGAGGTTACCTCTCCCCAACCTATTAAATTTATGGGTAAAGAAGATAATGCAATTGGTTATATTGAACGAAATGGAGAAGTATACACTTTGCCGGTGACGAAGAAAGCCTATAATGAAATGATGACGGAAGTTTCCAAAAATCAGGGTATGGGAATTAATTTATCTCCGAAAGAACAAATAGCCAGTGGGACTGAGGTAACGGCGCAAGTAAAACCAAAAGTAGAAGTAACGTCCCAAGTACCGCTAGTAGAAGCAGTGGCCAAAATACAAATTTCTGAATCCACGACAAAGGAAGATGCAATAAAAGAAATAGATAAAATATTAAAAAATAGGAAACCTGAAGAGGTGGTAGGATTGTTAAAGCACGAAATTGAGGGTGGGAGGAAGGAAATAGTGGATTTAGTTGCGCAAGCGACTTCATCAACTAGGCTTGACCGACCTTCTGATGTGCCAACCTTAAATAAATCGCATTACCTTGATGCTTATACTGATGGCATGAAACATTCTGCTCCTAAAGCTAAAAATCCTCCTGAACAAGATAATATACACAGAGCAAGTGCTAAATTATTAGATCATGTCAAAGATATACCACCCATGCTTCATAGAAGCACCGTACAGTTCAATACTTCACAATTAGCTAAAAAAGGTCATGGAATTTGATGTTACCCTGAGAACCAATTATAATTGGTTCTCAGCAGATAAACATCCTAGCTACCTTTATCACAACACGTAAGTTCTTTGTTTTTACTAAGATGTTGTGGTAGGATTATTAGCAGGCTGCAGAAGTTAAAATTTTACTTTTGTATCTAAAATTAAGTGTATTATGCCGCTACAGCATGATATCCAATAGTATCTTATATTTTTATCAATAGCAGAAATAACAGCTTGTTCAGATAATCGACCTGAATCATTCGTGGTAAATTGATAGAGTTCACCGTTGGAAGCTATAACATTTATCGTATAGCTGTTTCCATCTTTAACAACAAAAGGATCTAGGAAAGTTACTGTTTTAGGTTTTTTAGATATACGTTCCTTTGGAGAAATAAGGTCTCCAGTCCAGCTTACTTTACCATCTGTTGTCGATAACAAGGCAATTTGTCGGGCATTATTTGTGACTATTAGGCTATTATCATGTAAAGTCATAGATTGTATATCATCAGCAGTTTTTATCCAGACCTCTTTGCCTTCTTTCAAATCAAGTTTTATTATTTTTCTGTTGCTGGTAGCAAAATAAGCAAAATTACCGCTTATAATAGGTTTTGTTATTATGACTGATGGTTCAAAATTTGGCAATCCTAACTCTTCAGAAGAAGATAGGCTATAACTCCATAATTCAGAACCATTACTAGCATTGAGATATACTACTTCCCCGGAACTATAACTGACCAAGGCATAACCATTATAAAGCACAGGATGAATATGGTTTCTTGAAGAAATAATTTCTATTCCTCCTTCATGCATCCACATTAATTTGGAGCTTGTTGTATTGTAAGCTATTACTTGATTACTAATTGTTTGTACCAGTAATAACTTATCGTCTGCCATAACTGGTTTGGTCCTAATTATATCAGGAAACTCTTTACGGATAAGTTCATTACCGCTTTCTACATCTAAAACAACTAAATTACGCGATCCATAAGTTACGTATAATTTATTATCACTAAATAATATGCCTCCGGAGTAAAAATATCTATCTACTTCGTTTCCAGCTATATTTTTACTCCATAATAGCTTTTTTTCTTTCAAAGAGAATGCACTAACATACCCCTGCTGATCGATACTATACATTATACCTTTAGCAACTACTGGTTCTGCGATAATTGCTTTCTTGGAAATCGTGTAAGAATGAGGTTTTTTTTCTTTAAAAGGGTTATTTTTACCAGTGGAAAATAAAGGCGGTGTTGCTGCTTCTACTTCAAGTTTTGGTGTTAAGTCAACAAGATTTTTTACTTTTGTACTACCTATGTTATCGCAGCTTGTTAAATAAAAAGGAATTAACAAAAATGCAAAGAGTTTATTCATAATATGTACCTAATATAGATTTATTTAATTTTATGTCTTGATAGAAATTCCTGAAATGATAGCTTTTGCTTGTTCTTTTATGATTGCTGAAGCTCGTGGGAGCTTCAGAGTTTCAATTGCATACTGCTTGGCTAAGTCTAATTGGTTATTTTTTAAGTGAAATAAGGATTTTAATAGAGTAGCTGTTGCGTAAAAAATCTGAGAATCCTTAGTAAAATATTGTAAATATTCCCTGGTTTTATTTTCCTGCTCACTATTTAAATTCTCGATATCAAGAACTAAGCTAATATATAAAATCCTGGCATAAGCTTTAGTTATTTCAGAGTAATCATTATTGTTAATTATCTTGCTAAGAAGCCCCATAGAATCTGATACATTAGTTAGTTTTGTCTGTTCGCTAACTAGCTTTATTGATGCTAACTCAGATAATTTACTTTTATTGTTAATTTCGATTTCTTTAAGTAAGTGATTAAGTAATTTAGTATCCTTGGATTCATCAGAAATTAATTGAACAAACGAATCTCCTATTTCCTGATTATGTGTAGCCTTTGCTTGTAAAAACCAGTTATACCCTGCTATTCCAAGAGCAACAATGATTGTTAACGTTATGATAGCAGGAAAAAGTTTTCTAAAAAGCTTAAGCCTTTTTGCGTCTTTTTCGTCATTTAATATTTCTTCTAAGATATCAGACATTGTTAGCTAACCGTTATTATTTTTTACAATTAAAATTCGCTCTTGCTTCAGCAGCTCTTTTTAAAGAATCCGCAGATCTTTTAGGGAATTCTGTCTCTAGCTTATCAAGAATAACGCAAGCCTCTTTTTGTTTTTTCAGTTTCCCCAGAGAAAGTGATAGTTTTAGCAAAGAATCACTAGCTTTAGAACCCGTTGTGTATTCTTTATAACCTTTAAGGTAATGGATAGCTGCTTGGTTGAAATTGCCTTGCCGGTAAAAGCTTTCAGCATACCAAAAAACTGCATTTTCCCGAAGTTTATGATCTTTGTGATTTTGAATGAAATTCGCAAATTTCTCTTCTGCTTCGCTAAAATTACCATCTTTTAAAGACGCAAGGGCAAGGTCATATTCAGACTGAATTTCAGTAGTCTTATTTTCTTTAGAAGCAATTTTTTTTCCTTGAGCTAGCGGTGAATGCGCCTCTTGTGACTGAGTTATTTGCTTATCTAAGTTAGGTTTAGGTTCTGAATTTGGCTGTTTTACTTGCATAGCAGCAACAGTTTGTTCCAGATGGTCAAGGCGGCTTTGTAATGATTTTATTTGAGCTGACTGTTTCTTAATAATAGCAGCGTATCCCTCTTCACCGGCAAAGGCACAGTTAACAGCAAGTATCAAGGCCATTATTGTTAGCGTTAATAAGTTTCTCAATATCATTTTAAGTAGATGTATAATTAATTTTTAAATATTAATATTAACCCTAGTTATAATAACTAAAATTCTTTTTTAGTCTAGTTTTATTCTGTCTCGGTTGTGCTTAAAACATAAATATATCAGAAATTTTCATATAATTTTTACTGAGCTTAACATAACAAGTCTATTGTATTTTATAAAAAAACATAATAGACTCCTATGCAAAAATAAATATTATATATCTAGATAATGCCTGAAGTTTTTTTTAATGGACCAGCCGGACGGATAGAAGGAAGATATACAGAATCACCTGATCCAAGAGCACCGGTAGCACTTGTACTTCACCCACATCCGTTATATGGCGGTACAATGAATAACAAAGTTGTTTACAGTATGTACAAGACTCTTGCTGATAACAATTTTACTGTTCTTAGGGTTAACTTTCGTGGTGTAGGAAGATCGGTCGGTAAGTTTGATGAGGGGATCGGTGAGATGACTGATGCAGCAACGGCCCTTGATTGGCTTCAATTAAATAACCCTATGGCGAGTGGAAGTCTTATTGCCGGATTTTCTTTTGGAGCTTGGATTGCTATGCAATTAATTATGAGAAGGCCTGAAATTACTCATTTTCTAACAGTTTCTCCGCCAGTTAATAAATATGATTTTTCATTTCTCTCCCCTTGCCCAGTACCAGGATTGATAATGCAAGGAGATTTAGATAGCGTAGTCTCGGAAGAATTAGTACACGAACTAGCGCAGAAATTATCAAAGCAAAAATATATCAAAGTAGACTATCGTATGATAGCAGGGGCGGATCATTTTTTTAGAGAGAAGATTGATAGGCTTAATGAGGAAATCGATGATTATTTAAAAACTACATTTAACCATCAAACTGATTCTCCTCACAATAATTTTGAAAAAACTAAGGCAAATAAACCCACTGCTAAAAAACTCTTTCTTGAATGATTATCCAAATTATTCCTTAACTGTTAGATTTTATTACCAAGTTTACTTAGATTTAGAATATTGTTAGATGACGTTAATTTCAAAGTATAAAATTTATAGAAGGTTAAACGTACTTACTTCAAAATAGAATAATCTGCTCCAAGGAAAATCAGATTGTAAAAGCAACAAGTGTTATTGAGCAACTTTTGTAAGTGCATTTTAAAACAAGAAGTTAGTTCCTGATAAAATTAACAGCTCATCTTCTTGGCAAGAGCCTTGCTTTTGAGTTTTTAAAGGTTAAAAACACCAGCAAATGTTAATGTTTTTAACCATATTCTATACATTAAAAGCAAAAGTATGAAATTCAATAAAAAAACAAATAGGTATTTCGTAATAACTGCTGTTACACTAATTTTAATTGCTACTTATCTTTATATTGAAAAACTATGTAACCTGAAAATTGAACTACTTCCAATATATGAGCAGGAGTTAAGAAACCTCCAACATGCAGAAGCCTCTACTACGAATCCATTAGTAAAAAAAGTGTTTGCAGAATTAAGAAATTTTGAGCAAAAGAACCTTAATTACTTTAGATATTTAAACGAGAGGTTAAAACTGGCTATTGGTAAGAAAAATTTAGCTGATCTTCAGATTGAAATTTTAAAGGGGTTGGAATCAGAAATAAATTTTTATAGAAAGTTAAATAAAGTGATTAATTATATTTCTAAAACTGGAAATTTTTATATACCTTATTCTCTTAGCTATAATAAAATGATAGAAATAATTACCGGTTCAAAAAAATTAATAGAAGATCATTTTTTTGATATAATTAGTGGTAATTACCCATTATCTATAAATACCTTTGAAAATAATAAAAGCTATTTAATAGTAGGAAAACAGGATTCAAATTGGTTGGCTACGAGCGAAGCAACTTTTCTAAAAACAGCATTACTCCTAACAATAACTTCATTGGATTATGAATTTAAATCGGAATTATTTAATTCTCCAGATAACCAATACTTTATACAAATTTTTAAATTACCAAAAGATTTATTTTTTCCCGTTGTTTCTGAATTTGGTAATAAAAAGTTAATTTTTAGCGACTTCGCTCTAGAAAATAATTTTGAGATTGCATTACCTAACAATGGATATGTTTTTGGAGGCAATAGAGATGTAGAAGGATTAGCGAAATCGAAGGGAGATTTTTATGACTGTACAACTTGGTTACAAGAATTATTAGCTATTGAGGTTGCTTTTAACACTTTAGATTTGCTTTACCTACATCGAGCTAAACTTAGATATGGTATAGTTAATCCAACCTGGTTAGGAAGTGAGAGACACGAAGCTTTAGATTGTATTTTGGAACCTATTGAAGCTAAATCGATTAAGGATCTTAAAGTAGGAATGATTTTTGTTACCCGGAAGTTTAAATTTATAGATTCATTGTTAAAAAGAAAAGATCAAAAACCTGGTAAGCAAGGGCATGGACATGCAGGTATTATAGTTGAAATTAACTATAAGGAAAATACATTTCTTTTGGCATCTTATAATAGGCATATCCCTCAAATAGAGGGACTGAACATAAGAAAATATCCTTTTAAGGAGGAATTTGACAAAAGAAATTTCTATTTTAATAGTAAACTAAAATGAAGTGTCCCTTAATATTTACATGACTTATGTTATACAACTATAAAATTACATGAATAACAAAAGTATTACTATTCTATAAATCGTTTTTTTACATTTATTTACAATATTAGGCTATAACATGTTATTATAAGGTTATAATAACTAATCAGTTCCAATTGTGAGCTATATTGAACAGTGCCCACACTCTATTAGATTAATAGAAAAACTTAAATCTTTAGATACTCAAAATTTTCTAGATTTTGAATTAATCAATAAAGCTATTTATTTTGCTAAAGAATACCATGCCGGTCAGGTTAGAAAAAGTGGAGAACCTTTTTACATCCATCCGCTAGAAGTAGCTTATATTGTTTCTGATTATAATTTAAAAACGGAAGTAATAGTTACCAGTATTTTACATGATATATTAGAAGATACAGAAGCCACAGAGAGTATGCTTGCGGAAGTCTTTGGTTCTAGAATTGCTGAAATGGTTGATAGATTAACTCGTGATAGGTCTGATGGAAGTAAACTTAGTGTAGAGCAAGTATTACGGAATGCTTGGTTTCAAAATGATAAGGAAGTGGTTTTAATAAAGATAGTTGACAGGATTCATAATATAAGCACAGTAAATTATTTATCTCCGGAAAAACAAAAGGAACAAGTAACCGAGACTATAAAAAACTTTTTAATTTTTGCAGAAGAATTATCTTTACATGAGGTTAGTGACTTCCTTTATAAACAATGTGTAGAGTTAAACATTGAGCTAGGAGTAATCTCTTTAAGCAATATAAAAAAGAAGAAAACCGTTTTTCATGAAGAATCTATTTTACCTTTTCCAATCCCTCGAAATACTTAACGGCAAAATAATACACAATCCCTACAGGGATTAAGATTAAAAATATCCCATAATACCCAAAATACTTAGTTGAATATACCAGGCCAAATGAAGTAATGGCATAAGTCATTAATTTAGCAAATGAGCTCAATAAGCTAGTATAAGTGAACCTTTTTATTATGGGGAAATGTTTATAGAATACAGGACTTGCTGGCACGTCATCAAATACAAAAAGAGAAGCTAAACACTGAAACACAAAAACTGTCAGTTCACTAGGATAAGTGTACATAGCTGCAGGAAAGAAGATAATACAGGTAAAAAATAGAAAAAGTTTAGCCTTAAGTATTGTAAGAGGGTATATTCTACTACTTATATAAGCTAAAAATAACAAACCGCACATATCTACTATTGATACCCAAAAATTATGTGAAATAATTGCACCAGCCGATAGGCCGAAGTCATGTTTAAGAACGTCTGAGCAATAAATGTATATGAAATAGAAACAAGGAGGACGGGCGCAGCATATTATGAAATAGGCTAAAGAGGTTAAAAAAGTTTTTTCATTATCAAAAGTATCTTTGAAATAATTTTTATCCCACTCTATTTTATTATCAGTAAATTTCATCTTCAGCATTTTCTTTTTGTTAGCAAATTCTGATGCTTCTCTTAAACTGGTTCTTGCCACCCCTCCAACTAAACCTATTAGTGCACCCAGAAAAAATGCTACTCTCCAGTACTGGTTTTCTGTACCAAAAATATTGACGTTAGTAAAAATGGAGCTTATACCAAGAGCAAAACTTGTGCCCACTGCCGAAAAAACGGTAATTATTGCTACTAAAGGATATTGTAGAGGTGGTTTTATGCTTTCTGTAATATAAATTTCTGCTCCCCTAGATTCGGCACTTGCGGCCATTCCTTGTACCATACGGCATATTGTAATAATCCAAGAGGCGGTAATTCCTATTTGTGCATATGTTGGTAAGACGGCAATTGTCGTACAGGTTATTGCCATTATTATAGTCGTAATAACTATAACAGATTTTCTGCCTATGAAATCACCAATAAAACCAAAGATTAAAGCTCCAAATGGTCTTAATATATAAGAGGAGCAAAAAGCAAAGGCAGAAAGTAAGGATGCGGTAAAAGGATCAGTTTTAGGGAAAAATAATTCATTAAGCAACACGGCCATGTGGATATAAAGCATTAAGTCAAAATACTCCAAAAAAGTGCCTATTGACAATAATCCTACGGCTTTTTTTTGTTCGCTACCAAGTTTTTCTTGCTTTGATCCTTGCATAAAATTAAAAAATTTTAGTTTTATTAATTAATTATTCAATTTGACACTTATATTAAAAAATATTCAACTAAAAATTAATCACCTGTACAAATAATTTTTATATTTTTTAAGTGCGTTAATTTCTAGTTACATTTTTAGTTATGTAAAGTATTAACTATAAAAAGATTTTCTTTAATGTGGGAAAGGACGCCATGGTTAAACCTCAGTATCCGTAATAGTTACGTCGCCTCTTGAAAATTTTTGGCGACTACTATCACGGACGCTAGATTTTTATTAAACTGGTTTTATATTACCTTAGGCTTATTTTTGTTTGAATGTTTTTTACTCAAATTTAATGCGAGTTGACTTGTTGTATTTTAAAATACCAAAATCCTAGTTCCTAATGTTGAATTCTAGAACTTAAATAGTTATGATAGGATTTCGCAATTGAATCAAAAAGCCCCTTATTTTTTCTTAGTGTAGGATATTTTTTCTTTAATACGGCCTGCTTTACCACTTAGACCTCTTAAGTAAAAGAGTTTAGCGCGTCTTACCACACCTCGCTTTACAACCTCGATTTTATTAACAACCGGAGAATATATCATAAATTTTCTTTCTACTCCCTCCCCGTGGCTTACTTTACGAACAACAAAAGAAGAAGCAATACCTCTGTTTCTTTTAGCTATTACCACTCCTTCGTAAACTTGAAGTCTTTCAGTTGTTCCGTCTATAACCCTAACACTTACTGAAACCGTGTCTCCTGCTCTAAAGTCTGGTATTGTTTTGTTTTGGAGCAAATTTGTAATTTGCTTGGCTTCGTATTGCTCAATTAAATTTTCCATTTTTTATTCCATAATTTATAGTTACCATGTGGTTCTAAAACCTTAGTCACTTAACTTTTATGACTAATATGAGAACATGGGGTATTCACTTTAGTAAATCCGGTCTTAATTTTTTTGTAACTTCAACTGATTGATTGTGTTTCCATTTTTCAATCTCCTGATGATTACCTGACAATAAAACTTCTGGTATCTTTCTACTTCGCCAGATTGATGGTTTAGTATAAAGAGGGTGTTCAAGTATTTTTTTGCCATTGTCTTTTCTTTCAAATGATTCCTCTCTAAGAGTATCCTGGTTTGTAAGCACCCCAGGTAATAATCTTATAACACTATCCAGAATTACATTAGCCGCAACCTCACCTCCGGACAAGATGTAGTCACCTATACTAATCTGCTCCGCATTATACTCTTCAATTATTCTTTCGTCAATCCCTTCAAATCTTCCACATAAAATAATTATTTCTTTTTTTTTGCTAATTTTATGTGCAAAATCTTGATTAAATAATTTTCCTCGTGGAGAAGGGTAGTAAATAGTAATTTCCGGATTTTTTGATAACGCTTGATCTAGGGCAGGGCCAATAACATCTGGTCTCATTATGAGACCGTTACCTCCGCCATAAGCCTCAGCGTCAACGTTTTTATGCTTTGTTAGACCAAAATCTCTAATATTAATGATATCGTATGACCAAATGTTATTTCTAAGAGCCTTACCGGCTAGTGAGTAGTTTAAAGATCCCGGAAACATTTCGGGGAATAAAGTAAGAATACTAGCATGAAAGATACTCATTTTATTATCTCATTACTGACGGTGATAATTATAGCATAAGGTAAGAATATTTAGAACTTGAATATTTTCTAGAAAATTCACAAAATCTTATTGCTTTAAAAGCCTTAGTAGGTTATACAGGTGTTATTAGACTTTATATTTATTTCCGGGGCATAGCGCAGTCTGGTAGCGCATCTGGTTTGGGACCAGAGGGTCGGGAGTTCGAATCTCTCTGCCCCGACCAATCTAACTAACCTTTTAAGCTTATATTTAGTTAATAATTGAACTTAGTAGGAGTCTTAGGAGAAGTAGTGTTATATAAATTTGTAGTTTACCTGTAATATAAATCTATTTTATAGCAATTTAGGTAATGCATTAAAGTTCAGTCTTTAAATATGGATTCCAGATAAAATTTCTAAAATCACTATAGTGAAGGGTTTTTTTCAGTAATGGACAGCACCCAATCTACGACCTCTGATTCATTTCTGATATTTCCATTGAATATTTTTGAAGGAATTAGAGCCTGGCCTGCATTTTTATTTGGGTATATTCTAATTTCAGTGGGGTAGAAAAAATCAAAATTATCACTAGGTGACCTTACACTCTTAGCATAAGAACTGTTATTTTGAATGACTGTTGGAACGCCTATATGTGTTACTCCAGGAATCTGTAGAATTTGATTAACAAATGACCAACAGGTACTACGACAGAAATGGTCGGTAAAAACGAATATTCTAGCTTTAAAGGGGGAGCTATCCTGATTCGAGTACAAATTAAGATCTTCGTTATAAATTGACCATTTTTTTTCAAAAAAGTCATCTCCATGTTCTAAAGCAGCGGCAAATTTTTTTATTTCAGCAGCATTTGCCGTTTTTTTGAAATCAAAAAAGTTTTGCTTACTGACTCTAATTTTTTTTACCCAAGTGCTATTATATTCATGATTTTTACCTAAATGTTTAATATAATCATCTCCCCATAAATTGCGAATAATAGGCCTTGCCCAAACGGACCCCCCCCCTCTATTATTCCTTAAATCAAACAATATCCAATCTTCTTTGGCAAGTTCTTTTAATTTCGAAAGCATACCTGTGTAAGAAATTGTTTCTTCCCTACTTAAATAAAAACTAGGGATAGTGATCCACACACCATTTGAAACCATTTCAATTTTAAAATGCTGATCAGGCTCTGGCTGTCTGATATTTTTACTAACGTTCAAAGCTTCTTCTGACAATTCTGTATATTTAAGTGGTATTTTTTGCTCAGCTTTATCATTAATAAAAGTTGCAGTTAGAGGAATTGGAACGTAGCGATTTCCGTTAATTATAAAACTAAAAATACTAGCTACTCTTTGGGAGAATTCAGAATCGTCATTGGCATAAAACGGCATAATATATTTTTCAAAATAATCCTCTATTTTTATGTCATTTATATGTGTAATTTTATTGCCAACATTAACTTTATTCAAAGAAGAAATTAAGGAATCCTTATATATAACTACATGATCATTTCCATACTTGGCTGTCAAGAATCCTGGGTATTTTTCGGGGGGAGACTGTATGTAACTTCTTATACTCATATAAGGGTTACCAAATCCATTGAGATAAAATTTTAGCGCATAATAACAATCATCAGGATCTTTAACTCCATTTACCAGCTCCTGGGTATGTAAGTATCCTTTATCAAACCATTTTCTAAAGGCAGAATCCTCTTGGTCTTTAAATGGAGCGGAGTTTTCCTCTATATTTTTTCTAAGGTATGCAAGATCCTTTGAGCAGTGTTGTTGGTAATTTATTTCCTTTTCCTTGCTTATTTCCTTATTTTCAGATGCAATAGTAAAATTTACGTTATATAAACTTGCAAAAAAAATAAGTAGAAATCGGCAAATCTTCATATAACTTTTTTTGTTAATTTGTAACTTGATTTTGGCAAACTTCCAAACTCTTATAGCTGATTAAATTAATTAGTCTAACAGAATTCCTTAAGGTGAAAGCTAAGAAAGGTCTTAATGGGCAGATTCAACAAATTAATCTGCCCTTCCGATAATATAAAATTTAAGTGCTAGTTGGACAATTAGAATTAGCATCACTACCACTTAAGAAAGCTACAAGTTTAGGAGCACTAAATATTATACCGACCCCGGCAGCAGTAGCAGCTGCAATACCCCAGTTTAGCTTACCTAGGAAAAGACCAACACCAACAGCAAAAATTGCTATTGTTGCAATACCTCTTGCTATACCTCCTGAAAGGTTAGACACTAAACGGCATAAAGTGTCTCCAACGACGTCGTTATTACTTGCAAAAGCAGCATCACAGGATACAACAATGATGCTAATTGCAAATAAAACCATAAACAAACGCCATACCAGGTCTCGGTTAAGCTCAATTTGAAAAGCAGAAAGATTCATACACACCTCTTAAGTTAATGAACTAATTAATACGTATTTGAGTCTATATGCGAGATTTTTTGCTCGCAAGCTTAAAATAGCAGTTTTAAAAACTATCAAATAAATTAATTTATAAGTTAATAAATAAAGTGGGTTTTTAGCAACAAATATTTTAAAGCAGCTTATAAAAATCACTAAGCAAGAACAAAGATCCCGTAATAACGATAGTAGATTCTTTCTGGGTGCTTAGTTGCGCTAATTCTTTTACAGCTGAGTTTAGGGAATCGCTAGAACGTAAATTAATGTTATATTTTTGAGATTTTTGGACAATGGTATCCGGAACATAACTAGACGGTTCGGATAAAATTTTTACAGCTCTCCCCTCTATAACAAGGTCATGGAAGTGTTGGCAAAATTTTTCTACTTCCCTGTTTCTGGTCATACCGATTATTAAATACACCGGTTCATTAAACTGTTCTTTTATCCACGACGCTAAAACCTTAGCTCCTGCTTCATTATGTGCTCCATCGAGATATATCTGAACGTTTCGACTTGCTAAATGTGAGTATTTTTCAGCATCAATTTTTTCTATCCTGCCTGGCCATTTAGCCTCGGCGATACCAGTGGCAATATTTTTACCTGAAATCATCAATCTGTCATTTATCAACGTGATACCTGCAATTGCGCTACTAACGTTTAAATATTGATGTTTGCCAAGAAGAAATAATGGACGGGGAATAACTAATGAATATTTTTTAGAATGGTAAATTAAATCATCATCCTTTTCTTCTATTATATAATCGTATTCATATGCAAATGCTGAACTATTTAATTCATTACATTTATCAAATAAAATTTTATATATTTCATCAGTTTGCGGGCCGATAACACAGGGAACGCCTTTTTTTATAATTCCGGCTTTTTCGGTTGCTATTTTTGTCAAAGAATTCCCAAGATGCTCCATGTGATCAAAGGAAATTGGCGTAATGATAGTTAAAATGGGATTTTCAATCACATTTGTACAATCAAGCCTGCCACCAAGGCCTGTTTCTAAGATCAGTAGATCCGCTGGCATAGAAGCAAAAGCTAAAAAAGCAGCGATCGTAGTTCCTTCAAAAAATCCTGGTTCAAGATTTAATTCTTCAGCTTTAATTCTAACCTGTTCTAATAATTCCAATAAATGATAGTCAGAAATATTTTTTCCAGCTAAATTAATTCGCTCATTAAACTCAAGTAAATGAGGGGAAGTATAGGAATGAACCTTATAACCGGCTGCTTCAAATATGCTTTTTAATATAGCAACGGTAGACCCTTTGCCGTTTGTACCTGCTACATGTATAGTAGGGGGTAATTTTTTATGAGGTGACCCTAAGGCATCCAGCAAAGTTTTTGCAAGTTTTAAATCTTCTCTTTTTTCTTTTTGCCAGATGGCTACAGGAGGCCAGCTAGGTAAATTAACCATTTGCCATTTTTGGATTATCTATTTGACAAGATAGTACAAAAACCGCTAAATATATCAAGTTAAAACGTATAAACATATTATGATAAATATTACTTTTCCAGACGGATTCACAAAACAATTTAACAAAGGGGTAACAGGTGCTGAAATAGCTTCAAGCATATCGAAATCTCTTGCTAAAGAGGCAATGGTAGTTGAGATTAATGGTTCTTTAGCAGATATGTCTTTTCCGATTAAAAATGATAGCTCTATTAGGATTTTAACGTCAAAAGATCCTGAAGTACTTGAAATTATTAGACATGATGCGGCTCACATAATTGCTGAAGCTGCTAAGGATTTATTTCCCGATTTACAGGTTACTATTGGTCCTGCCATTAAAGATGGTTTCTATTATGATTTTGCTAAATCTACGCCTTTTACTACTGATGATTTAGCAAAAATTGAAGCTAGGATGCAGGAAATAGTAAAGGAGGATAATAAATTTATTCGCCAGGAAATAGATAGAAACGAAGCAATCGAAATGTTCAAAAAGATGGGAGAGCATTATAAAGCAGAGATTATCTCATCGATTCCGGAAGGAGAAAAGATTACTCTTTATCGTCAGGGTAATTTTGTTGACCTTTGTAGAGGTCCTCACTGTCCTTCTACCGGTAAAATAAAACATTTTAAGCTAATGAAAGTAGCAGGAGCTTACTGGCGAGGCGATAGTAAAAACGAAATGCTGCAACGTATTTATGGTACTGCCTGGGCAACTAAAGAACAGCTTGATAACTATCTTCATATGCTTGAGGAAGCAGAAAGAAGGGATCATCGAAAAATCGGTAAGGAACTAGGCTTGTTCCACTTACAGGAGGAGGCTCAAGGAATGGTTTTCTGGCATCCTAAAGGGTATAGTATTTATCGTACGATTGAAGCGTATATTAGACGGAAGCTGGAAAAACACCATTATGCTGAGGTAAAAACTCCTATGGTACTTGATAAAAAACTATGGGAAGCTTCAGGGCACTGGGAAAAATTCAGAGAGAGTATGTTTATCGTTGAAGGGGATGATAAAATTCATGCTCTTAAACCAATGAGTTGTCCTGGCCATATACAAATTTTCAAACAAGGCATCAAGAGCTATCGCGACTTGCCATTACGTATGGCTGAATTCGGTTGTTGCCATAGAAATGAGTCTACCGGGGGATTACATGGTTTGCTTAGGGTGCGTAATTTCGTCCAGGATGATGCGCATATATTCTGTACGGAAGAACAGATTAATAGTGAAACCGTACTTTTCTGCAACTTATTAAGGGAAATTTATAACGATTTTGGGTTTAAGGAAATTAAGGTCAAGTTTTCTGATCGTCCTGAAGTAAGGGCTGGTAGTGATGACATATGGGATAAAGCAGAATCATCTTTAAAGATAGCTATAAAAGAAGCTGGATTTGAATATGAAATGAATCCTGGAGAAGGTGCATTTTATGGTCCTAAACTAGAGTTCGTTTTGACGGATGCTGTTGGGAGGGAATGGCAATGTGGTACTCTTCAGGTAGATTTTGTGCTGCCAGAAAGGCTTGATGCTGAATATATTGCCTCTAGCGGGGAAAAGAAAAGGCCAGTCATGCTGCATAGAGCAATTATTGGGACATTTGAAAGGTTTATGGGAATTTTAATTGAACAGTATGCTGGCCGTTTTCCTTTATGGCTTGCCCCAGTCCAGATAGCAATTATTGGAATTACTAATGAGCTTGATAACCACATTATTGGGTTAAATAAAAGATTTATTGATGCTGGAATTAGATCTGAGCTTGACATTTCAAGGGAAAAAGTTAATTATAAGATACGAAATTTTTCTAACCAGAAAGTTCCGTTAATTGCTGTAGTTGGAAAGAAAGAGCAACTAGATGGGACTATGACTATTAGAAAACTCGGTTCATCTGAAGAACAAAAAACTTTTTTGGTAGATGAAGTAATTGGGATGATTGCTACCGAGAATAAAAAATATTTAGGTTAACATTTTTGCTTATTAATTTAAGCATTAATTGTAAGTAATTTTAAAATGGAGAATTTTTATAACGACCTTTAAAAAAAGCAAATTTCCAAACATTAATAAGGAGATTACAGCCCAAGAAGTAAGGCTGGTTGGTAAAGATGGAGAAATGATAGGCGTTGTTTCGCTTGATGAGGCTCTTAGGCAAGCAAAAGAGGCTAGTCTTGATTTAGTTGAAATTTCCCCTACCTCAGAACCTCCGGTTTGCAAAATTCTTGATTTTAGTCGCTATAAATATAATGCAAAGAAAAAATTACAAGAGGCTAAGAAAAAACAGAAAAAAACTGCTCTGAAGGAAATGAAATTCAAAGTTAATATCGGACAGGGTGATCTAGATATTAAACTCAGGAAAATTCGGGAATTTCTTGAAGAAGGAGATAAAGTAAAAATTTCTTTATGGTTTAAGGGCCGTGAAATAATGCACCGAGAAAAAGGAGAAGAGTTATTTGAAAAAATAATTGCTAATCTCGAATCGGTTGCAAAAATCGATTCTGAGCCAAAAATGGAAGGTAAGCAAGTAATTATGATAGTTAGCCCGCTTTCTTCTGTTCAATAAGCTTATTCATTTGTAAAGTAATAATTAGAATTAATTTTACTTAAGAAATTAATTCTTCTTGTTAGCATTTCTAAGTTAGTCTGAAAATGACTGTACATTCATTTCCCAAGAATGTTAAATAAATATCCTGTTTAATTTTTTTAAATTTTACCTAATGTATTAATTTGTTCTTTGCAAATCTATTTTTTTCAATTAATAATTTAATTGAAGTAATTTTTAGTTAAATGATACAAAAACTAATACAAGTGTCCTGTATACCTGTGTCTGGGTTATCATAAGGTCAATTATTATAGATAGCATAAATCACATGAATCAAAATTTAGAAATCATTATTTTTAGTACTTTTTTAGTCATTAATTTAGTAATGGGGTTATATTTTAGTAAAGGTGTAACAACAATAAAAGAGTATGCTGTGGGAGACAGAAATTTTAGCACAGCTACAATAGTTGCCACCCTAGTAGCAACTTGGATTACAGGGGAGTTTTTTTTCGGAGATATTGTCGAGAATTATAATAATGGCATGTACATGATGTGGGCTGGGGTTATAGGAAGCTTATTAGCACTGTTATCTATAGGTATATTTTTTGCTCCTCGTTTAGGTGAATTTTTAGGTGCTTTATCTATAGCAGAAGCAATGGGCAGTTTGTTTGGTACAAATGTTAGGGTAGTTACTGCGATATCAGGAATAATAGCAGCATCAGGAATGGTTGCGGTTCAGTTTAAGGTTGCTGGTACAGTTTTTGAATATTTAGGGATATCAAGTAAATATGGTTTAATCATCGCTGGTTTTATAATAACATTATATTCTTCTTTAGGAGGTATTAAATCGGTTACTTTAACTGATGTCATACAATTTTTTACTTTTGGTACGATAATACCTATTGTTGGTTTTTTTATACTGAATTCTTTAAACAGTTTAGAAAGTATACAAGCTGTTTTGACGACTAATAAGTTGTTTGATTTAGGGGAAGTATTTGATTTTTCTCAGCCTAAAGCATTCTATTATTTAGTTCTTTTTTTCTATGTAGCAATACCGGGATTTGGGCCTCCTATTTTTCAACGGATTGCTATGGCAAAAGATGTATTCCAGGTTCGGAGATCCTTTGTCATAGCAGCAATTACCTGTACATTTATTACTGTCAGTATATGCTGGATAAGTATTTTAATATATGTAAAGCAGCCGAATCTTGCTAGTAATGATATAGTAAAATACTTAGTGTTTAACAATGCTTATCCAGAATTAAAGATATTGATATTAGTGAGTGTAATGGCGATGGTCATGTCTACAGCTGACTCTTACATTAATTCTACTTCGGTTTTGGTAGTACATGATATACTTGGACCACTAAATGTAAAAATATTAGGTAATAAATTAATAGAATCACGGTTATTTTCTGCTTTAATAGGAATATTTTCCATAGTTCTGGCATTTCGCGAAGGTAGTCTAATGCAAATGTTAATAGGCACTAGCAGTTTTTACATGCCTGTAGTAACAGTACCATTTATTATGGCTCTCTTAGGCTTCAGAAGTACTGGGAAATCTGTACTAGTTGGTATGTTTGCAGGTTTTTTAACTGTAGTATTGTGGGATTATGTTTTTTTTAAACCGTTTTTTAATTTGGATTCCTTAGTTCCTGCAATGATATCTAATTTAGCTGTGCTGCTTTCTAGTCATTATTTATTGAGGCAAAAAGGGGGCTGGGTTGGTATTAAAGATAGAACTGTACTGGAGTTGCTGCGGCATAAAAGAGCGAGAAAAATCCGCGAATTTATTTCTGAAGTTAAAACATTTAGTTTACTAAAAGTTTTTAAGGCTAATACGCCAAGTAGCGAAGCCACATATATGTATCTTGGGTTATTTTGCATAATTTCTACGTATGTTACTATGCACACAATTCCTCATGAATCCCAAATTCTATATCATTCTCTATTGAATATAATTATAACCAGCGTTTTATTTTCTTCTACCATATTGATTAGCTACCCTATCTGGCCGATTCCTTTACAAAAAAAAAGCTGTATAGCGATTTTGTGGAACTTAATGTTGTTTTATGTGTTAGTTTGTGCCGCATTTATGCTAGTTATAATTAGCAAATTTGCGCAGTTACAGGTTATGATCTTTATGATCAATTTAATCATGATATCAATTCTTGTAAGGTGGCAGTGGGCGTTGATTCTTATAGTTTGTGGAATATGCTTAACTGCTTTTATCACGCGCTTATATGACCTTGTTAGTATTGAACCCAGCAAATTTGTTTCTTTGGAGTTCCAGGTAGTATACCTTTTATTATTTTTAAGTAGTATACTTCTGGTATTTTTTAAACCCAAACAAGAGCAATATAATTTAATTGAAGAAAAATCTGATTATTTGGAACACAAAGCTGATGACCAAAAGAAGGAATTAATTAAATTGCAAGAACTTAAAAATGAGTTTTTACGAAACTTGGAGCATGAAACACGTACACCGATTACTGGTATTACTAGCCTCGGGCAGGTTTTATGGGACAACTACGATAAGTTTAATGAAGAACAAAGGCGTAATGCAACAAGAGCTATTGCCAAAAGTTCTGAAAGACTAACTAGTTTAGTAAATAATTTAATTGATTTGTCAAAGCTTGAAAGTTTGCACTATAAATTAAATAAGCTTGAGGTAAATCTAAGTGAGTTAGTCCTTAAAAGATTAGAAATCTGTCAAAAATTGTATGTGGACGAAAAAAATAGAGATAACTTAAATTTCGATTTAGAGATAGAAGAGAAGTTAAGTGTTGTGTGTGATGAAAATTATATCGCCCGCACTATTGATAACATTATAATTAACGCTATTCAATATTGCCCTTCAGGGCAAATAACTATTAAGCTTTATAAAAACCAAGGAGAAGAGGTGGAATTCAGCGTAAAAGATGAGGGGATCGGAATACCTAAAGAAGAGCTATCCGATGTTTTTGGTGCTTTTGTAGTTAGTTCAAAGACTAAAACTCCTGCAGGTGGGAGAGGTATAGGGCTTGCTTTGTGCAAAAAAGTTATCAAAGCGCATAATGGTCAGATATGGGCTAAACAAAATCCTGATAAGGGCACAACTTTTGCATTTACCTTGCCTTTAAATAATAAGAACAGCTAAAGGTAAGTACGGGCTAGGAAATATTATAAGTTTTAAGCTAGCTTTGTATTGTGTATTAGCTTTTATCTTTTATTATTAAATTACAAATTTTCTGAGCCTGTGGATAGTTACACCACAGTTGATATTGATATCTTAAATACTAGTTGCTATACTAGCCCGCAAAGTCATTATAAGAAGGAAGTAATAATTTTCATGAGAGTCATTTTAAGAAGCATTTACTTGTTATGCTTAGGTTTTACCTTTATTCTATCATCTCATTCTGTTTTTGCAGCCCAGAAAAAGCAGAACGTTAAAAAGCCACAGGATATAAAAGAAGAAAAACTAGTAGAAGATATAAACATTATTCGTTATCCTGGGTCTACAGCTATTGCACTTAAAGCAAGGCAGGCAATAGTTATGGATTATTCTGATGGCAAGATTTTGCTGGAGAAAAATGCGCATGAGCAAATGGCTCCTTCTTCCATGACGAAAATAATGACTTCTTATATTATTGAGGAGAAGCTTAAAAAAGGAGAAGTATCTTTAGATTCTACGTTTTTAGTAAGTGAGAAAGCCTGGAGGATTGGTGGATCAAAATCATTTATGCCACTTGGTGAGCAAGTAAAGCTTGAGGACATTTTGCGCGGGATTATAATCCAATCTGGTAATGATGCTTGCGTGGTAGCAGCTGAAGGGTTACATGGAAGTGAGGAAGATTTTGTAGATGTGATGAATTCTACAGCACAAGAAATAGGTATGAAAAATACTCATTTTGCTAATTCTAATGGCTGGCCTGCAGAAAATCATTATAGCACCGCTTACGATTTAGCTCTTCTTGGTGCGTGGTTAATAAAATCGCATCCTGAATTTTACCCTATATATAGTGAGAAAAATTTTACTTTTGGTAAAGATCAAAAAGGTAATCCTATTACTCAGGGAAATCGTAATCCTTTACTATATAAAGATCTGGGGTGTGATGGTATTAAGACTGGTTATACGGATGAGGGAGGATATGGTATAGTTGCTTCCTTTATCGATAAAGATAGGCGTTATATAATGGTCATTAATGGGCTTAGTTCGATGAAAGAAAGGGCCGATGAATCTGCCAAGGTAGTTTACTGGGTAAAACAGAATTTTG
Source organism: Candidatus Megaera endosymbiont of Mesostigma viride (assembly GCA_020410825.1). Classification (GTDB taxonomy): domain Bacteria; phylum Pseudomonadota; class Alphaproteobacteria; order Rickettsiales; family Rickettsiaceae; genus Megaera; species Megaera polyxenophila. The sequence goes on along the minus strand of CP084576.1, from coordinate 631,421 downwards.
TTAATAAGAAATTTTACTCTAAAGGTGATATCATAGACGAAGTTCCTGTATGGCTTGGAGTGAAGGATAAAGTCCAATTAGAAGTAGCAGATGATGTTTTCGGGCTTTCCGTACGTTCAGAACAGAAAAATAATGTGGACATAAAAAAGGATATACCATCTTCTCTTCCTGCTCCTTTAAGAGCAGGCGATGTGGTAGGGAAAATGATTATTACTATTGATAATGAAAAGCACGAAGTAGCTCTTGTTGCCAAAGAGTCAATCGAGAAAGTAGGCTTTTTTAAGCAGATAGTTTTATACCTTACTTCTTTCTTCTAAGGAAAATTTGTATGGGAGTTTACGACTGCTAGAATTCCTAGTTTTAGTAATGTTAATAATCTTGACAAGAGGAAGACTAAGTTTAAGCTTAAAGCTTGTTTTTAATATTTTGCACTAATTTTATAAATAGAGCCCCTCGTTCTTCGAAGTTTTTAAACTGATCGTAAGATGCGCAGGCTGGTGCTAGTAAGAAGTTTAGTTTATCTGAGATTTTGGTAGAATATTTTACTGCTCTACTAAAAGCTTCTTCTAGGTTTTTGCATAGTTCATACTCAGGTTTTTGGGAGGAAGCCAGATCTAAAAATTCAGCAAATAAATTTTTGCTTTCGCCAAAAAAATAAGCTTTTTTTATATTTTTTAGTACTGGTTTTAATTCATCGAAACTCTCTTCTTTAAATTTTCCCCCTGCAAACCAAATAATATTATTAAAAGCAGATAGAGAGGCTAAAGCTGAAGAAATATTAGTCGCTTTACTATCATTGTAAAAATTTATATTTTTATAACTGCCAATATATTGCATTCTATGCTCCAGGCCTTGAAAGCTTTCCAAAGCTTTTATAATAACGGAGGTAGGAACTGAAAGTGACTTACATATTGCGTAAGCAATAGCAATATTTTCCTTATTGTGAAACCCTTGTAAATGCGGCAACGAGGGAAGTGGAATGCTAATTTTATTATTTTCTGTATTATCATATAAATAATTATTATCACAAAATATTCCGCCTTCAATTTGTTTGCTATTAGATATAGGAATTAATTTTAAACTATAAGCTTTTTTGAGGTTATAATAAATATTTTGCGAAATATGGCTGTTTATACCAATAATTTTTAGGGAATTAGGGGTTAAAATTTTTTGCTTTACTTGGGCATACTCTTCTACGTTTTTATAGCGGTCTAGATGATCTGGAGTTATATTGGTAATTACAGATATTTTAGCATCTATGTTAGTTAAAAGTTCAATCTGGAATGAAGATACTTCAAAAACATAACCTTTTCTATGATAAGGTAGGGACATTACAGCTTTACCAATATTACCGCCGACGTGATAATCTAACCCTGCCTTGTGTAGGATATGTCCGGTAAGTGCGGTAACAGTACTTTTGCCGTTAGTGCCAGTAATAAAAATAAATTCGGAATTGGGATTCTCTTCTATAAAAAGTTCAATATCAGAAGTAACAGGAATTTTATTTTCTGATGCTATTTGAAAAATCTGGTGAGAACGTGGGATGCCTGGGCTTATAACAATTTTATTAAGTGTTTTCCATTTTTCATTATTTATTGACAGTACATGAGAGCTGCTAAACTCTTTGATAAATTTTTCGATATTTATTTTGGAATCATCATAACATATAAGTTCTTTAACAACGGTCATTAGGCTTCTATATACTGAAGTACCAGTAAGCCCCAGACCAAAAATGCCAATTTTTTTACCCGTTTGTTTTGATAAAGTCATAAGTTATTTTTAGAGTAAGCAATTTCTTCTATAATTTTACCAGAACCTATTTGTTTTAAAGAAAAAAAACAAAGCCAGTGATGATTTTGTATAAAACTGTTTATAACCTTGCTATTTTTGTTTTTAATTTTTGCCAAAATTCTATTAATTCAGCAGCCTTAACAATAACTACAGAGATGTGGGAGCAAATTAAATCGTGGTTATCAGGATAATCATGAGCTATTTTATTTCTTATTTCACGCAATTCTATCCACCAGTTTGCATCTTCTATATAACCTAATTTTTCTAGTTTATTTAGTTTATCAATAAATGCAACAGCGTCTTCTTCAAGAAGGTTAAGTATAATAGGAAAAATTTTCGAGCCAATAATATCTTGTAATTTACCAAAACGTGTTGTTAACATATCAAGAAAAGCCAATTTATCTGCCGGTAAATTAGCTAAAACAGCAGCAGAAAGTGGTATTAATTTATTTATTTGTGTTAATGCATCTTTTAGCCTGGTAGATTGGATATCTGCTATATTTGCATAATAAGCTAAAAAGGAACGTTGTTTCATAAAAGTTGTACCCCTGTGTTTTTGGCTTCGGCATATATTGATAATTGCTGGTTTTGTGATAAAACATTAATAACAATATCAATTTTTTGATCTCCAATAATCTTTTTTAGATTAGTTACAAACTCTATTTCCTTTTTTGTGACAATAAATAAATCGTCATAATTTGTTTCTACGTAGAGGTCTATATCGCCCCCTTTTTTAGAATCGTCAACCCTAGAACCAAATAACCATATTTTATCTCCTTTCATAAAATATAAAGAAAAACTCTCTAGGATAGCTTTCACTTGAGTTTCGGTTAAACGCATAATAACTTTTACCTATTTAAAGTATGAGTTAATACTTTGCTGCTTTTTGTGCTAAGGCAGCGGAGACAAATTTTCCTAAATTACCATCTAAAACACCATTTGAGTCGGACGTTTCGTATTCTGTTCGAAGGTCTTTAACCATTTGGTAGGGCTGTAATACGTATGATCTAATTTGATGTCCCCAGCTAATATCAGTTTTTGCAGCGTTTTCCTTGTCTATTTCTTCGTTCTGTTTTTTTATTTCTAAATCATATAACCTAGCCTTAAGCATAGCCATGGCTTCAGCTTTGTTTCTGTGCTGTGATCTATCGTTCTGACATTGCACTACGATATTTGTTGGGATATGGGTTATTCGGACTGCGGAATCGGTAGTGTTAACATGCTGACCTCCTGCGCCCGATGCTCGGTATGTGTCTATTCTTAAATCCTTTTCCTCAATAGTAATATCTATATTATCATCAATTTCCGGATAAACCCAACATGAAGCAAAGCTCGTCATTCTTTTACCGGCGGCATTAAAAGGAGAAATACGGACAAGTCTATGTACCCCTGATTCGGTTCTAAACCATCCAAAAGCCATTTCTCCTTTTATTTTTATACAGCAAGATTTAACCCCAGCTTCTTCTCCGGCAATAATGTTAATTATTTCTGTCTTAAACCCAAGGCGTTCGGCAAAGCGTAAGTACATACGCATCATCATCGATGCCCAGTCATGACTTTCTGTTCCACCTGCTCCGGCGTTGATCTCAAGAAAGCAGTTATTAATATCAGCTTCGCCAGAAAACAGACATTCAGTTTCAAATTTTGTAGCTATACTAGCAAGTTCTGTTAGCTCTTTTTCTACTTGATCTAGCACAGCTTCATCATTTTCCTCTTCGGCTATATTAGCAAGTTCAATGTTATCAGTAAGACCATTATTAATTTTATCAAAAGAGTTTAGGGTATTTTCCAAAACTCTTTTTTCTTTTAGTAATAAAGTCGCCTTTTTTTGGTCATTCCAAAGATCTGGTTTATTTGCTTGTTCTTCGAGAGCATTTAGCCTTTTTCTTGCCTCATCAATGTCAAAGAGACCTCCGGAGCAATATTAAAGATTGCTCAATTCTGGTTTTAAGATTTTCTATTTCTGCACGCATTTGTGTTTATTCTGTTATATTTTCTTCTCCTTTACCTAGGGTAGGTTATGTACCTTTTACCTAAATAATTCGGTAAATGTGGTGTCGTGGAATTATAGACCATTTATCAGTCCAGGGTCAAGGTAATATTAGGTGCTCTTCTTGTTCACTAATACTCTTCTCTTTTTAAGTCATTTTTAATTTAAAAGTTAATATAAATTAATATATCGACTTGTAAATTAATTTATGTTAATAATCTGCTTTAGATAAATTATTAATATAAATTAAAAATTATTACATACATGACAAAAAATAAAGTTAATGAACAAGAAGAATTCAATGGAATTGATACTGTATTAACAGTAGATACTACTATTGATATTTCTGAATTACCGCTTATATCTTTAGAAGGTGAAGTCAGTAGTAATCAGGCGTCTCAGGTAGCAGGAATTACTCCACTTAGTAGTGGATCGTTTTTTACTCCTACTCTGGAAGAATTACCGCTTATATCTTTAGAAGGTGAGGTCAGTAGTAATCAGGCGTCTCAGGTAGCAGGAATTACTCCACTTAGTAGCCCAAGTAGTGGATCGTTTTTTACTCCTACTCTGGAAGAATTACCGCTTATATCTTTAGAAGGTGAAGTCAGTAGTAATCCCGCCTCCTTATTAATAGAAGAAGTTACTCCTCCAGGTAGCCTTGCTGCAATAACTCCGGTTGAAGAACGTACATTTAGTTTTGATTCACAGAGTTTACCAGCACTTAAAGGTAAGGGGAAGGCAATAGAAGGATTAGAAAAATATGAAGATATGATAAAGTCAATAGCTACGTTACCGCATACTACTCAACTAGAATCTTTAAGCCAATTCTCGCTATTAAAATATGGTAATTACGATAGTGTTAAGGTATTGCATAAATTAATAACAGAAAATGAGATTTTTTTTCGTAGTGTGCCAGATGATCTTTATGATAAGATTGATCCAGTAACTATGGCGTACTTAAATAAATCGGGTAAATTTGATTTTAATAGAGAAAAGTTCATAGGTAGTGAGATTGTAAAATCGCACAACAATCCAGCAATTAAGAACCTTTTTAAGTCGGCTTATTTAGCAAGAGGTATTGACCTAAGCAAGATATCAATACAAGAGTTGATAGAGGGGCTGGAAATAGTTTTGAAGCATGATGAAACAAACCTTATCAAAACAGTTTTATCTATTGCTACCGATTTAAATCCTATCGTCTTTAAATTTAGCCAAGGCATAACCGACGGCTACGCAACAATGGACGGAATATCAATAACAATAGGAGATAAAGCCTCAACCATATATACATCTAACGTATCCTCGAATTTGGATACGTTAGTTCATGAATATACTCATAATGTGGTTGGTTTTTTATTTGATGACAAATTTGATCACAGGCCTTATCATTTGGAAACTCCAATTACTAAGTCACAAGAAGATTTAGAAAAAGCGGCAAGAGAGGACTTTTCTATTAAAAATCATCCTAGCTATGAATACTTAAATCAGAATTATGCAAGGGAAATGATTGCGTATTATGTAGGAGAAACAGCGGGCACAATCCATCAGAAGCAAACTGGAGACGTTGATACTGGTTTTAGCGTAACGCAGTCGGAACTTTTTGCTTCCTGGTTTAAAACTCATTTCTTGCCTGTTCTAAATGTTTATTCCAAGGATGGAAAATCGAAGCTATCTGAAACCTTAGAGGATATATTTTATTCCGGTAAAGAATCATCCGATACATCTATTTCCAACCAATCACATCTCATCCTTGATTATTTAGGTTTTAGTGATGTAGAGCCGGTAGGGGATATAGCTTTATTAGAAGCTTAAAAATAGCAGAAATTATTAGTTTTCAATTTGAAATATATGAAGAGGTAAGATAAGTATTTGTATCTTACCTTTTTTAATTTCAGTAAATATAGAAGAGTGCTTTAGGTCCTCTATTAACTTTTTCTAGGATTAAGCAAAATAAGTGTTATAATGTGGCCGTTAATGGCTCATTTTTAGTTAATGAGTATAAATTATAGCTTATCAAGATTTTGAGAACAAAATGACTGAACAAAAATTTATCCGGAATTTTGCAATTATAGCCCATATTGACCACGGAAAATCTACTTTAGCTGATAGACTCATTGAATATTGTGGAGGACTGGAAAAAAGGGAGATGAGTCAGCAAGTGCTTGATTCAATGGATATTGAAAGGGAACGTGGCATTACTATTAAGGCTCAAACAGTCAGGTTGAAGTATAAAGCTAAAGACGGTAATACATACCAGCTCAACCTCATGGATACCCCAGGTCATGTCGACTTTTCTTATGAGGTTAGTAGGTCGCTTGCGGCGTGTGAAGGGTCGCTCTTGGTAGTTGATGCAAGCCAGGGTGTTGAGGCTCAGACCTTGGCTAATGTTTACCAGGCAATTGATAATAACCATGAAATTGTTCCGGTTTTAAATAAAATTGATTTACCGGCAGCAGAACCCGAGATGATCAAAGAACAGATAGAAAATGTCATAGGAATAGATGCTTCTGATGCACTACTAGTGTCGGCTAAAAGCGGTATCGGTATAGAAGATGTCTTAGAAGCGATTGTTACAAGACTTCCAGCTCCAAAGAATGATTTTGTCCAAGATGAAAATCCTAATATTCTCAAAGCTCTGTTAGTAGACAGCTGGTATGATCAGTATCTAGGCGTGGTAATTCTGGTTAGGATTTTTCAAGGTCAGTTAAAGAAAAATATGAAAATCAAAATGTTATCAACAAAAAATACCTATATTGTTGATAATGTCGGTTATTTTACTCCAAAGAAAGTAATGTGTGATGTTCTGGAGGCTGGTCAATTAGGTTTTTTTACTGCTTCAATCAAGCAGGTAACAGAATGTAAAGTCGGTGATACAATTACCGAAGATAGTAAAATTGAAGTAAAAATGCTGCCTGGATTCAAACCTAATTTACCGGTAGTGTTTTGCAGCTTATTTCCAGCGGATGCATCAGATTTTGAGCGTTTAAAAGATTCTCTAGGTAAGCTTAGGCTTAATGATGCCAGCCTTGAATTCGAAACGGAAAGTTCGACTGCCCTTGGTTTCGGATTTAGATGTGGTTTCCTTGGGCTTCTGCATCTTGAAATCGTCCAGGAAAGGTTAGAGCGTGAATTTGATCTAGATCTGATTACAACAGCACCGAGTGTCGTATATAAAGTGAATTTAAGAGGCGGAAAACAAGTTGAAGTTCATAATCCGGCTGATTTCCCTGATCCGCAGACAATAGAAACCATGTTAGAGCCATGGATTCGTGCAACTATTATGGTTCCTGAAGAATATTTAGGTTCTGTACTTACCCTCTGTACGGATAAAAGGGGAGAGCAAGTTGACATGAAATACATCGCCGGAAGAATAATGGTTATATATAGACTACCGCTCAATGAGATTGTTTTTGATTTTTACGATCGTCTGAAAGGTTGTAGCAAAGGTTATGCAAGTTTTGACTGGGAAATAGACGGGTATCAAGAAAGTAATTTGGTTAAACTTACTATTATGGTTAACAGTGATCCAGTAGATGCGCTATCGATAATTGTTCACAAATCTAGAGCCGAATCAAGAGGACGGGAATTATGTGCAAGATTAAAAGATTTAATTCCAAGGCAGTTATTTCAAATTGCTATTCAAGCAGCAATAGGTGGGAAAATAATAGCCAGAGAAAATGTGAAAGCTATGAGGAAAGATGTTTTAGCAAAATGTTATGGCGGTGATATTACCAGAAAAAGGAAATTGCTTGAAAAACAGAAAGCCGGGAAAAAACGAATGAGAAATATAGGGAATGTCGAAATTCCGCAATCTGCCTTTATTGCCGCTCTAAAAGTAGGGGATAATTGATTCTGGCAAAAACACTATCTTATTATGTTGGTGCAGACTCAGTCTATAAAATAACTATTATGAAAACCACCTTAACAGGACTTTCCCTTATAATTAAATATAAGGTATGTGGGTTCTACAGAAGAGGAGATTTTTGTTATGGCTGCATAAAAAGGGACTATTATCGTCTCTAGTTTTTGGGCAAAATGGACGTAGACAGCGATAATATAGTTGTACTTGAAAACCACATATTTTTCTTGTACATAAACAAACTTTCCGATCTTAAATTAGTTAACTAAAACTAATAATTATCTTCACTTTCACCAGATATTACTATCTGATAATTGTATATACTAATATTTTTCTTGGAGGCAACTTCATAAATATTAGACAGTTCTGGGTAATATTCAGGAGTAGCAAGCTTGTGTCCTTTTAAAAACAGGCGCGTTTGTAAGTTTCCAAGCTTTCTGTGCTCAACCCTAACATTAATATGGGATTCAATTCCATGAACTGCGGGAGGGTATACCGTAATAAAGTGAAATTCCCCTTTATTATTTGTTGTGGCAACTCCGTTACCAGTAAAAGTGAGGGTTTTATCAGTATCTATAAGTTTTTTATTGAGATCTTTTTTAAATGGCTGGTAAGGATATTTTCCTTTGCAGTTAATTTGCCAAATATATACTTTAGCATCACCAACCGGAACACAGTTTTGATCTACCACTACTCCGGTTATAATAATTTTTTCCCCGCAGTACAAAGACTCTTGGCCGGTTTCACGTAATAAATTATTAGTTAATTCAAAATTTTCTGGTTCGTAGTTATTCTCTGCTTTTGGGGTGATTTTACAAAAATTCATTTTATTTAAATAGAAATCAGAATGTGAAGAATCTGCCAAGCTCTTGTTAAGACAAATTATGTTTATGAATATGAAAGCAAAAAATATATTAAATTTCATAGAAACCATTATAAAATAAATTATCCCAGATATTGTGGTGCTTGCTATGAGCATAATAAATTCTTATTTATGTGAATAGTTTAATATTAAATTAGAATTAGCAGTTTCTTAGAACTGGGTGAAAAAGCCTCACATTATCTTGCTTTGAGATTGAATCTTAATAATTACCACAATAGAAAAAGTTTTTTGCTGTTAAGAAGAGTGTTATTTGTAATTTCTAAGCTCTTAATTTACTATCTGGGTAATTAGTTAAAAATACAGGAAATATAACGATGCAAAAAATATTAACTTTAATCATTTCAATTGCTATTATTTACATGATATTTAAACATAATATCGACGGTATTAAAGTACCTCCTGTTGAAATGAATGATAAGAATAAACCTGATAATTCTAGCTCTAGCACCCAAGTTCCTACCGATATGACCGGTAATTTTGTTGAAAAGACTATTTCGAATGTGCTTGTTAATGTTTTAAAAACAGATGAAGGAAGAATGTTTTTTGAAAATATTCTGCAACCTATAAATAAACCGATGGCTGGTTCAGGACAAGGATTTAAGATTAACAACGATAATTTAGTCGAGGCCATGTTTGATATAAAAACTTTTGGCGAAGGCGGGGAAGGTCCAGCAACATGCGGACATGTGGTAACTGTGGCGTATAAGATTCTAGCTGCTAATAATATGCTTATTAGCGAAAAAACAGTTACTTATCCCCTTGGTAGCGACCAGATAGCTCCTGGTGTGGATGCCGTCATTGTTGGCATGAAAATTGGTCAGACAAGACATGCCGTAATCTCAAGTAAATATACAGATAGGGTAGGGGCGCAAACTGATAAAGTAGATAGTTTTAAACTTAATGTAATTCTTAAAGAAATAATGCCCCAAAATTTTGTAGATGAAGACGTTAAGGTTTTTGATGATGAAATAGCTTATAAACTACCTTTATTGTGTGGAGGTAATGCAGTTTATAATGCTAGGATTATCAAACTTAGCAATAGCGAAGTGATTTATGATTCAAAATCATCCGGTAATAAAATAAATATGAAAGTTGGTAATTTAGCTTATCCGGTTATTTTCTCCTATGCGCTTCATAATAAGATTCCAGTTGGTATCAGAACAGTAATAGCTAAAGGTAAGTTATTTAAATCATTTCTTAACGAGTTTAGTACAATTTTTCCACAAACAAAATTGCCGGAAAATGAATATTTTATGCTGGAATTATATGATTTTGAAAATAATCTGACTAACAATAGTAATAACTTACTAATTCAAAAGCCAAATAATAAGTAATAGAAGTCAGGACCGACTAGTGCAACACGTTGAGAAGGTCTTAGTTATATTTTAGAAAGAATTATGAATATTCATTTTGAAAAAGCTGCTTTAAAGCATATCGATATTATTTTTAGCTGGCTTCAGGAGAAGCATATTCAGGAATTTTGGGATAATAGTCAGAATCATAAAGACGATATCTTAAATTTTATCTATGAAAAGCCACAAAAATATTTTGCTGGCACAACGAAGTATTGAGTTGGTTATATTGATGGCAAGCCGTACGCTTTCATTTTATCAGATATTTTAGAAAGAACCCAGACAGATCTTTCAGAAGTCCATCTGGCAAATATGTCGCAGGTAGGGCATACCATATCACTCGATTTTGGTATAGGAAATAAAAAATATTTAGGATGTGGGCTCGGTGCCCCAACTTTGTCTGCATTTGTCACTTTTTATAAAGATGAAGTTGATAATAAAGCGGATACTTTTTTTATTGATCCCGATGAAAATAATCCTAGAGCTATCCGTGTATATAATAAAGCCGGCTTTAATAAAGCAGGTCAGTATGAGGTTACCGAAGGATGCTTTATTTGGCATGGAAGCGATTTAATGGTAAAAAAGGTATAAGGGTAAATATATAGGGCAGAAGGCAGAAATTATAGCACAAACCTTAGTATTTAGCCGGTTTATTAATATTTAGATGAGGGGGTTATTCGTTGTTGACCTATTAACTATAGACCTTGGTCCATCATTATTAGTGCCAAGCACCACTGAATTGTTTATATACTCCCATGAATTCATTGTTACTCTTCTGTTTTTCCCTTGTTTAGAGAATCTACAGAAGGCAAGCTAATTCCTGGCAAGAAAATACTAGATTGATTTAACAGATTCAGTTGTGTCTGCCTCATTACTTGGATCGGAATTTTTAGTGCGGGGAGTAGATTGAGTTTTCTGTTTGTTATCGGTTTCGCTGTAATTACCTAAATTATCTGTATTCTTCCCTGAAGTTCTTGTATTTGTCTGAGCTTTTTCTAATTCCTTAGCTGTTGGGCATCTGTAATTAGCCATTTCGTTTTTAGTTTCATTAAGCATTGTTTTAATTTGGTCAAGTTCCGCTCTTAAGGCTGAATTATCCTCCAAGTAGCGGTCGTCAGCTCGTGGGCTATTTCTAACTAAAACAGGATAGGCTTTATTTTGTTTTTCTTTAGACTTTTTACCTATATATTTACTTTCAAGTTCCTGTTCAAGAATTGAGCGATACATATCCTTATTTGCTTGAGAAATATTTTCGTTTTCAAGTAAATCGTCATATTCGTCATCCTCGTCAGCGTAGTCATTATTTGCTACATTTTGTTTTGCTTTAGTAATATATTTTTTATTATATAAAGGCGCTCTTTTACCGCCTTTAGCACCTTTAGTATCAAAAAGCTTATTATTAGCTGATTTTTTAAAATACCCTTCCGGACCAGTAGCGCAGGATGACAGAAGAAAAATGGAAAGGACAAAAATAACTGCTTTATTTAACATGAATTTTTCCGATTATCATTTAACAATCAAATATATACAAGATCAATTAATGTCATATATAGCAGATAGTTGCAACCATGTTATTGCAGTTCAACTATAAAACTAAGTAATTATTTTTAGGACTGTGTTGGCTAAATGCTTAGTGCCATCTGTTTTGCGCTTTAATAGGTTAAGTGAGGCTTCCTTAATTATGGAAGGGGTGTCAATTAAACTATGGAGTTTATCTGCTAAAACTTCAGCTGTTACCTCTTCTTGCCGATAGTACCACGAACAATTAGAATCTTGCAGAGATTTAGCATTATAATATTGATGATCGTCCGCAGAAGAAGGAAGCGGTATAAATATTGCCGGTAATCCTATTTGAGTTAATTCTGCTATGGTTGTTGCGCCAGCCCTTGCAATAACTAAATGGCTATTTTCGTACTGTTTATAAATATCATGAAAAAAATCGGAGAGGGTACTTTGGATTTTTAAATTATCATAAGCTTTTTTAACTCTTTCCTTGTCATTTTCCAGCACTTGCTGAACAATTCTTATCTCAGTTTCCGGATACTTAGTTAGAAGAATCTTTATTGCTTCTGGTACTAGGCTTGAGAAAATTTTTGCCCCTTGACTTCCGCCAAATACCAGTAAATTAAAAGGCTTATTGCTAAAACTGCTTTTTTCTGGAAGGTTTTTGATCTTATCTCGGACGAAATCACCTGTTATTAAGATTTTGTCTGAATAGTTTGTCGGTAAATTTTGAGTGCTTTTATAGGCTAAAGCTATAAGTATTGCTTTTTTTGTAAAAAATTTATTACTTTTACCAAAAAAAGAATTTTGTTCGTAAACAATAGTCGGGATAGAAAGTAATTGTCCTATAAACATTAATGGGAAACTAGGGTAGCCTCCAAACCCTATAATAAGCTTTGGTTTAAGTTTTTTAATTAATATAAATGCTTTAATTAAAGATAAATAAATTGAAAAAGGGATTTTTAATTTATTGATTATTCCTCTAAGGTTTATGTACAAATCAACTATGTGAGACTTGATGTTTATATCATTAGTCAAATATTTTTTACATCTATTATCAGTGGAAAGGTGAACTTCTAGTTCTAAGTTTTTAGCTAATTCTTCTGCCAATGCCACTGCTGGAAAAAAGTGCCCGCCAGTACCACCGGCGGTTAGTAATATTATTTTTCTCTTTTTTGGGGGCATAGTTAATATTAACGTGTTTAAATTTCAACATTTTGGAGTCTGTATTTAACCAAAGAAGCTTTTCGTTTAGTAAGGCCAAGTAGCATTCCCATTCCTGTGCTAATAGCTAAAGTAGATGATCCTCCATAGCTTATAAAGGGCAGAGTCATACCTTTTGTCGGTAATAAATTCAAACTAACACCCATATTAATAACAGCCTGTAAGCCGAACTGGGAGATAATGCCGATAGCAGCAATTTGGATGAATTTATCATCTTCATGCAGTAGATTAATCAGAATTCTAATTACAATATAAGCAAATGTAATGATAATCATAAGGCAGATAATTGCTCCGAACTCTTCGCCGGCTACGGCAAAAATAAAATCGGTATGTGAATCTGGTAAAAATTGCTTTACTGAACCTTCTCCTGGCCCTTTTCCATATAAACCGCCTGATTCAAAAGCCTCTAATGATCTTGTTACCTGATAATTTTCACTATTAACCGGGTCAAGAAATCGGTTAATTCGAGAGGCTACATGGGGTAGTAATAAATAAGCACCGATGCTTCCGAAAACCGAGGCAAAAATAGCAATAAATAACCAAATGATTGGTAAGCCAGCAACAAATAATTGAATGCCAAAAACAGCTGATACCATCACGAGCATACCAAAATCCGGCTGGATAATTAATAATGCCGCAACACTTACAAACAGTATAAAACATACTTTAAAACTGGGAAACTCCTCGTAATAGTGCAGAGATAATATCCAGCCGGTGACAACAGCAAAAAAAGGTTTCATAAACTCTGATGGTTGATAGGAAAATCCACCTATATTTATCCACCGCGTCGCACCTTTAACTTCAAAACCATAGAACTTAACCAAAACAAGCATAAGTAAGCTTCCTAAAAACCCAAATATGGCAAGTCTCCTAATCCATTTTTTATCCAGTAATGAAAAAGTTAAAATTATTATCACCGCAAGGGCTAAAAATACTACGTGCCTTGAAGAGAAATAATTATCGGTAAGTCCAATTCTATTAGCAACTGCTGGACTCGCAGTAGTCACTAACATCAGGCTAAAAGCAAGGAGAATAACCATGGCAATTATGGTCTGCTGGTCAATTACTTTCCACCATCTATTAATAAAGTTATTTTTTACCGAAGTTTGCATTATTGTATTTTTCTATGCTAGGGGTACTATTAAGCAAGTCTTTCATCTAATTTTCCCTGTTTTTCAAGCTCATACAAATCATCACATCCTCCGACGTGAAAATCACCAATGAATATTTGAGGGACAGTTTTTCTTCCCCCTGCTTTTTGGATCATCTCTTCCCTAATGCTTGGATCTTCAGCGCTTATTTCCTGGTAAGTCGCACCTTTACGGTCAAGTAATGCTTTAGCACGAACGCAGTACGGACAAGTTGTGGTCGTATAGATAGTAATTTTTTGCATAAAAAAACTCGTTATTTTTTGGTAATGATTTATAGTTATAGTTAAAATATTTCAAGTAGTATACCAGAGTCAATGAGCCTTTTCAAATTACATTCAGAATATAAACCGGGCGGTGACCAACCAAAGGCGATAAAAGAGCTGCTTGCAGGTCTTGAAGCCGAGGAGAAATCGCAAATGCTACTTGGTATTACTGGTTCTGGCAAAACCTTTACCATGGCAAATGTAATTGCTGCCTCAAATAGACCGTCGTTAATTATGGCACATAACAAAACGTTAGCGGCTCAGATTTATTCGGAACTTAAAAGTATGTTTCCAGAAAATGCCGTTGAATATTTTGTTTCATATTATGATTATTATCAACCGGAAGCATATATTCCTAGAACCGATACCTATATTGAAAAAGATTCGTCAATTAACGAGCAGATCGATCTGCTCCGGCATTCTGCAACCAGGTCCTTGCTTGAACGCAGAGACGTAATAGTCGTTTCGTCTGTTTCTTGTATCTATGGTCTTGGTTCACCGGAACTTTATTCCCAGATGACGCAAGAACTCGAAGCTGGTAAAAAATATAAGCGCAGTGAGCTGCTGCTAAAACTTGTGGATCTGCAATATGAAAGAAATGATATTGCTTTTGAGAGAGGTACATTTCGAATTCGAGGGGAATCAATCGATATATTTCCTTCCCATTATGCTACCAGAGCTTGGAGGTTATCTTTTTTCGGGGATGAGCTTGAATATATCAATGAATTCGATCCGCTAACAGGTGAAAAATTTAGAAAGTTAGAGAAAGCTATTATTTATGCTAACTCTCACTTTGTTACGCCAGCTGCGGTAATTAAGACTGCTATTGCCAATATAGAAATTGAATTAGAGGAGAGGTTAGCTTATTTGAAATCTTTAGATAAACATCTTGAGTATCAAAGGTTAAAACAGAGAACGGATTATGATATTGAAATGCTGCAAAGCACCGGAACGTGTAAAGGAATCGAAAATTATTCGAGATTTTTAACCGGTAGGGCAGCAGGCATGCCGCCCCCGACCCTATTTGAATATTTACCAAAAGATGGTTTGTTGTTTGTTGACGAAAGCCATGTAACGATTCCTCAAATTAGAGCGATGTATAATGGTGATCGGGCTCGCAAAAGCTCCCTCGTTGAATATGGATTTAGGTTACCTTCTGCGCTTGATAACAGACCGCTAAAATTTGAAGAATGGATGGAACTAAGACCTCAAACTATTTTCGTCTCGGCTACTCCATCGGCTTTTGAACTGGAAGAAACCCAGGGAGTAATTGTTGAGTTAATTATAAGGCCGACAGGCCTGATTGATCCGGAGTGTATAGTAAAACCGGCAGTTAATCAGGTAGAAGATTTAATAGATGAAATAAAAAATACAGTTGCTCGGGGCTTTAGGATTCTGGTAACAACACTTACCAAGAAAATGGCAGAAGATTTGACCTCTTACCTCCAGGAACTAGGTTATAAAGTTAGCTATTTGCATTCAGCTATTCAGACCTTAGAAAGGGTAGAGATAATCAGGGATTTAAGAAATGGTGATATTGATATAATTGTCGGCGTTAATCTACTTAGGGAAGGTCTAGATATTCCTGAATGCGGACTCGTTGCCATTCTTGATGCGGATAAGGAGGGTTTCTTGCGCTCAGAAACAGCGCTTATTCAAACAATTGGTAGGGCGGCTAGAAATAGCGAAGGGAGGGTTTTGCTATACGCTGATAAAATCACAAATTCCATGCAAAAAGCTTTAGAGGAAACATCACGAAGAAGGACTATACAGCAAGAGTATAACAAAAAACATAACATCATTCCAAGAACCATTAAGACCAAGATTCAAGCCTTACTTGAACTAGAAAGAGCAAGTAGTGTGGTAAAAACTGATAAAGCTTCTAATGAGCTACAGAATATTATAAATGACCCTAAAAAACTAAAATCCTGCATTGATGCTCTCCGTAAACAAATGCGAACCTGTGCAAGTAATTTGGAGTTTGAGGAAGCTACTAAATTAAGGGATCAAATATTTACACTTGAAGAAGCCTTAATTGAATTAATATAAAAATTTTAAATTGTATTAGAATGCATTAAAGCTTTTGCTTATTTTATAATAACTGAGTATATACTAGGTTGACTATGACAGGAATGTAATATAACTTTTAGTATGTTTAAAAAGGTTGATTCTTAGTTAAAATATGAGTCTCGATATTGATATAATTATTTTTATAGCGTTTTTGGTTACCAACCTTGTTGTGGGGCTTGCTTACGGCCGGGAAGTAAAAACGATTAGTGACTATTCCTTAGGCGGCAGAAATTTTTCTACAGGGGCTCTAGTTTCTACTATAGTTGCAACTTGTGTTACGGGCAGTGGATTTTTTATAATTCTTACAAAAACCTATTCTGATGGTTTGTATTATCTTATTCCTACTGTTTTTATAATTATTCAAATGTTTATTACAGTTTACTTCCTGATACCTAGAATGGGAGAGTTTTTGGGGAATGTTTCGGTAGCAGAAGCAATGGGTGATATCTATGGTAAAGAAATACGATTGATAACAGCGATTTGTGGTATCCTTAAAATGGTAGGAGGAATTGCCGTACAGTTTAAGGTATTTGGCAATATATTTAATTATTTCTTAGGAATGGATTCTACTTATGCAATCCTTTTAGCATCAGCAATTGTTGTGGTATATTCTTCTTTTGGTGGTATTAGAGCTGTAACTTATACTGATGTAATACAATTTATTACTTTTGGTTTTGTTGTTCCGTTGATAGGAGTGGTTCTATGGAATCATATTTACAATAACAATATTGCGTTTAGTGAAATAATAGAAAATTCTAATTTTGATTATAAAAAAGTATTGGATATTGGTAACCCCAAATTATGGGACATGATACCATTAATTCTTTATTTTATTATGCCTTCTACAGATCCTACCTCTTTTCAAAGGATTTCTATGGGACGTGATATTTACCAAGCAAGAAAGGCCTGGTTTATTGCGGCAATTTTGTTTGGTTTGGTAACTCTTTCCATATTCTGGATTCCATTTTTGCTTACACTTCTAGAACCAGGACTGCAACATAATCAAGTAGTTAATTATTTAGTAGATAACTATACTTTTGTAGGCTTAAAAGGCTTAATGATAATAGGGATAGCGGCTATGGCCATGTCTACTGCGGATTCACGTATTAATGCCGCAGCAGTACTATTTGCCAATGATATTGGAAAAACTTTTAACATAAAAATAAATGAACTAGTTTTATCTAAATTATTCTCTTTAGTATTAGGTATTTTTGCTACCTATCTGGCAATTATAAAAACTGATTTGCTTAGTATAGTAATGACTTCAGCAAGTTTTTATTTACCAATTGTAACTGTGCCCTTATTACTAGCCATTTTTGGTTTTCGTAGCACAAAAAAGTCAGTGTCGGCAGCAATGGTGGCAGGTTTTTTTGTTGTGTTAGTTGGCAATATTTTTGAGGTGAAAGCTGATACTATATTGATAGGAATGCTCGTCAATATGATAGTTCTTTTTGGCTTTCATTATATATTTAAGCAGGCAGGGGGCTGGGTAGGGATTAAGGATTATAGCTATTTGGAAAAGAGCAAGAAGGAAAATAACCGGATGATATCAGCTTTGGTAAGAAATATTCACGCTTTTAGCTTTATTGAGTTTTGTAAGGAGAGAGCTCCAAAAGATGAGCTTAATTACATGTGGCTTGGGATCTACTTTATAATATATGGTTTTAGCACCATGTATTCGACCAGGTTAGAGCTTGTAGGCGATCAAAGCGAGGTGATTGTAGTTGTTTATCAGATCATGATGGTTACAGGGGTGGTAATGGC
The DNA here is from genome assembly GCA_020410825.1 of Candidatus Megaera endosymbiont of Mesostigma viride. GTDB lineage: Bacteria > Pseudomonadota > Alphaproteobacteria > Rickettsiales > Rickettsiaceae > Megaera > Megaera polyxenophila. The sequence goes on along the minus strand of CP084576.1, from coordinate 613,571 downwards.
GATGTATCCGATTTGGCCGCCAAGGATAAAGCATGAGATTATAGTGCAGGTAGCGTGGCACATAGTAATTTTCTATATGTTGATTGTATTTGCTGTTTTCTTCGTGATGGTCAATAAATTTGGCCAGTTACAATTTGCCTTGTTTGTACTGAATATATTAATAGCGACGATTCTAACCGGTTGGCGGCTAGGGATAGGGATGAGCATAGTAGGGTTTTACTTTGGTTTAGAGCTATATAAATATTATGCTGGAATAAATGAAATTGATTTTACAGTGGGTTCACCTGAGTTTGTATCCATATATGTGATAATACTTGCCGGAGCGGTATTATTAATGTTTTTCAAACCCAAACAAGAGCATCAGGAGCTAACTGAAGAAAAGAACGAGCATCTAAGTGGCCGGATAAACATGTACAAGGAGCAGACCAGGGAAGCAGAAGCATTAAAAGGCCGTTTTATTCGCAATATAACGCATGAATATCACGCTCCGATGACGGGGATATCGAGCATGGCTCAGGTACTGGTTCAGGATTATGATAAGTTAAATGATGAGCAGCGAAAAGTAGCAGCTAAAACGATACTAGATAGCTCGCTTCGTCTTGAGGTATTTGATTCGAATATATCAAGTCTCTCAAAATTAAATAAACCAAGTTATGACTTAAAACTAGCAGAGACGGATTTTAGCCAGCTAGTAGAGGATAGGGTTGCACTTTGCCGCAAGCTATATGAGAATGAGGAAGAAAGTACTATTTACTGGCGAGAAGGACCGGAGACCAGAACACGAAACTGGCAGCTGGATATTGAAGAGGGCATCATCTTAAATATTGATAAATACTACCTAAGCCAGGCGATAGATAATCTGATCATCAATAGTATCAATTACGCCAAAAGCGGAACTATTGCAATTAGCATTAAACGGGATAATGATAATGAAAAGATAATTTTCAGCATTAGTGACGAGGGAATAGGGATTCCACCAAGTGAATTAGACGAAGTATTTGAAGAATTTACGGTTAGTTCAAGGACAGAAAGTTTTGCCGGCGGAAGAGGAGTAGGCCTTGCGGTGTGCAAAAAGGTTATTGAAGTACATGGCGGGAAGATCAAGGCCGAAAGTAAAAGAATGGGTACTAAAATTTGGTTTACCTTGCCGAAAGTAATTAAAAGCCGCTAAAGAGGAGTTTAGCTATTTCATCTTTAAAACTATTTGAAAGCCCAGAGATTTTGATCAGCTTTTTGCGAAGCGGCCTAATAGTTGATAACCTCGAGGATAGTGGAGTTTAGGAAAGTTTTTGATATAATCAAAAAGTTCTCGCTTATTGTTTTATCAAAAAGTTAAAATTTAGGAGTTCAAGAAATGAAGCAAATATTATTTACAATATTTATGACTTTGGTAGGATTTAATGTACCAGCTACTGCGAAAGAAGTATCAACGATCGATGGTAGTTCTCATTTAACCAGAGGGGAATATGACTCTTTAAAAATTAATGGGCATCTTACATTTAACGGACTTATTATCAAAGATTTGCTTATTGTTAATGGAAGCATTCATGGTAAAAACTTACAATGCAAAACCGTGAAATCTAATGGATCTTTTGATGTTGAGGGTTTTCAAGCTAAAAATCTTGAAAGTAATGGTTCATTTACAGGGAAAAATATTGAGGTTATAGGGGAAGCGGTATTTAATGGCGGGATAAAAATAACCAATGGGAAGTTAAATGACATCAAAATTGCGACCATGCGTACTACTTTTACCAACACTGTAGTTAATGGTAATATTCTTTTTAAAAAAGTAAATAAGGGCAAGGGGTTTTTGGATTTTGTATCCAATCAATCGTCAATACAAGTTTTAGAATTAAAAGGTAGAAGCCTTATTATTGGTGATACTATTTTTGAAGAGAACGGCGAAATACATCTTTTTGACCTGGCGGAGGTTAAAGGAAAAATTGTTAATGCTAAGGTAATACAAAAATAGTTTTTCCTATAAACTCCTAAGCTTAATTCATATAGCTGTTGGTAGGTAGTGCTATTCCCATTTGGGATTACAGTTTTGGGTTTAGCCATAATTGGTGCATGGGGGCATATTTAGGTTGCTAATATTATTGTTTTAAGATAATAGTTTTTGCAAAGCCTGTTCTGAAAAACTATCCCAATGATAGATTGAAGCTAAATTTCGATAAAAATCTACTCCGCCTTTATCCCAAATTAATTTGGGGCAGAAATGAGCCTGAAAAGCTCGGATCACGTTACTAGTCTGGATATCAATTTTACCTGATATATTTAGCTTATAACCTAATTTTCTCAAGTCTTGCTGTAACTTTATAATTTCTTTTCCTTGCTGCCCAAATTTATATAAAATCGTATTTGCCAAATCCTGGGAGTATTCTAAATTATGCCACCAGCCAAGACCGTGTTTTGCTAGCATTTGCCAATCAAAAAATATGCCAGGATCAATTTTTCGCTCGGGAGCTATATCTGAGTGTCCAATTACGCTAGCAGGGTTAATATTATGTTTATTAACTAAATAACGGCATAACCCTATACATGACTCTATTTGAATAGCAGAAAATTCTGATATTCCGGAATTATCTATTTCTATTCCTAGGGAATGATGATTTAACTGGGTAAAATTTTTCCAACTGCTTTTTCCCGCATGCCATGCTATTTTGTAATCATCAACTAGCTGCAAAACCTTCCCATCTTCTTTAATTAGATAATGAACACTTACCTCAGATTTAATATCTGTAAGTCTTGCTAAGGCGTCTTGAAGTGGTATTTCAGTATAGTGTAAAATTATATATTCTATTTTGCTTGTCCTAAGCGGGTAATTAGGAGAAGAAAATTCAGTATTTATATACATAATTATCTGGATTTAATTACAGTAAATCGTTATTATAGCCATCGTTATTAACTAAATTGAGATAAATTTTGGCCCAAACTGAAGAGAAAAAAAATCTAAAATCTGAAATAACGTCATTATTATTAGTTATTTTATTTGCGCTATCAATTAGAACATTTGTTATAGAATTATTTTTTGTGCCTACTCCTTCTATGCAGGCTACTATTCTAGCGAATGACTATATTTTTTCAACCAAATATAGTTATGGTTTTAGCCGATATTCCATTCCTTTTAGCCCAGATTTGTTTAAGGGAAGAATTTTTGCTTCTGTTCCAGAGAGAGGGGATATTATAATAATGCGTCCGCCTCATGATATGAATACCCGTTATATAAAACGCTTAATTGGCCTTCCTGGAGAAAAAATAGAAATAAAAAAAGACGTAACTTATATAAATGATATTCCTGTAGAAAGAGTAAAAGTAGGAGAGTATTTTGATGAAACAAATCAGGAATATGTAAAATATAAAGAAACTTTTCCTAATGGTTTAAGTTTTTATACTTATAAACTAAAAGAATTGGACGGAATAGCTGAAACTGGACATAGTGATTTTGGGCCTTATATAGTTTCAAAAGATCATTTTTTCTTTATGGGGGATAATCGTGATCAATCCGGGGATAGTAGATATCAGTTAGGTTTTGTACCATTTGAAAATTTAATAGCTAAAGCCCAATTTGTCTTTTTATCGACAAAAGAAATTTTTTGGGATGAAAAGCTGGGGATTTTAGATCAATTAGCCAGGTTCTGGACGTGGTTATCTTCAGTTAGGTTTGATCGGTTATTTAAAAGCCTGTACGATATAGATAAATAGAAATACTTTAAGAAAAAAAAGTTATCCTACCCATACCGGTAACTTAATGGTATAAATAGCAAATAATGGACAGATTTTCCAAAGAGGATATTACAAGACTGGAGCAGTTAATAAATTACCGATTTAAAAATCCTGAGCTTATTTGTGAAGCTTTAAGCCATCCATCCCTCAAACAGCATGAATCCGATTGGCGTAAAAATTATGAGCGCTTTGAAATACTTGGTGATGCTATCTTAGGTTTTCTTATTACTGAAATGGTATTTAATATTTACAATAAATCTGATGAGGGAGGAATTGCTAAAATAAAATCGTATTTAGTAAGTAAGGAGACAATTTGCTGTGTTGCAGAAAAAATTAATTTAGCAAATTTTATAATTATGACTAAAGGTGAGGAAGAATCAGGGGGGAGAGTAAATCCAAATAACATTGAAAATACTATGGAAGCAGTGATTGCTGCTGTTTACCTTGATGGTGGTATGGAAAATATAAAAACCATCGTTACAAAATTATGGTCGGAATTTTTATATGATTTTGATTTAAATAAGGTTGATCCTAAAACATCTTTGCAGGAATGGTCTCAAAGTCAAAAATATGGAATGCCGTATTATGAGACAATAAGTAAGTCTGGACTTGCCCATATGCCTCAGTTTACGGTTCGAGTATCAGCGGGAGCTTATAAAGAAATCGGTAATGGAAATTCTATAAAAAGAGCTGAAAAAGAAGCCGCAAAAAAACTGTTAAATAAAGTATTAAATAGTGAAAAATAGCTTTTTTAATATTGTAAAAATAAGCAAAAGTTATATTTGAAATTTTTAGCACCAAAAAATAAATTTTATAAAACATGTTAAAACCAGAAGAGCAAAAATTACTTTCAGTGTGCATTATTGGTAAACCAAATGCCGGAAAATCTACTCTTTTAAATAAGATAATCGGTCAAAGAATTTCAATTGTTACTCCAAAAGTCCAGACAACCAGGTCTATCATTACCGGGGTTGTCACTATTGGAGACACGCAACTGATACTATTTGATACTCCTGGTATTTTTAAGGCTAAAAAGAGGCTTGAAAAAGCCATGGTCAAATGTGCCTGGTCTAGTTTAAACAGCGCTGATATAATTGTCCTTATTTTAGATAGCGGAGCAAAAATCGATGAAATGATGGACACTATTATCTTAAGGATTAAAGAGCTGGGTAAAAAAGTAGTTTTTTTATTAAACAAAATTGACCTCCACCCCAAATACTACCTAGATAACTTAAATTATTTGATTAAAAACTGTCCGGATTCCCACAAATTTAATATATCTGCTTTAACTGGTCACGGTATAGATGGTTTTATTGAATTTCTAAAAAATAATGCGCAAAAAGCAAATTGGTTATATGAAAAGGATGATATAACCAATTTATCTATGCGATTTTTGGCATCGGAAATTACTAGAGAGCAATTATTTCTGAAACTTCACCAGGAATTACCTTATAATTTAACTGTTGAGAACGAAAGCTGGCAAAATAAATCGGACGGCTCAGTGAAAATAAACCAAACTATAATAGTTTCCAAGGAAAGTTATAAAAATATGATCATTGGGCAGAAAGGGGAAAAAATCAAAGAAATTGGTACTAAAGCAAGGATTAATATTGAAGAATTGTTGGGTGTAAAAATTCATTTATTTCTTTTTGTTAAAGTTAGAAAATCCTGGGAAGAGAATCCTGACCTTTATCGTTCTATGGGGTTAAAACCCTGATATAACAATCATCGCCTGAATACTCCTGATTTTCCTAATAACGAAAATAATACAACATCGGAATTGTTCTAAATAGATGAGGCTCATTAAAAATATTAGCTGATTTATTCAGTTTGTGGTATAGATTGCTGATTTATTAAAATGGCCAAATTAATTTATTCATAATGATATGTTAAATAAAGCAAAAAAGCATAAACAAACTCTTATCCTTTTCATCATTTTTGGTCTTTCCTCAATAATGTGGTACTTGCCGGTTTCCGAAGCTTTACCTGAAAACGGCTGGCACTTACTGATTATTTTTACTGCTACTATAGTTGGTATTATCTTAAATCCTTTACCTATGGGAGTTATTGCCTTACTTAGTGTTTTAGCTTGTGTTCTTACAAATACATTATCATTGGCAGAATGTTTGTCTGGATTTGGGGATAGTATAGTTTGGCTGATTGTTTTTGCCTTTTTCATTTCTCATGGTTTTATTAAAACTGGATTAGGCTCTAGAATTGCCTATTATGTCCTATCTAAAATAGGTCATAGTACCCTTGGTATTTCTTATGCCCTGGTTATTGCCGATTTTGTTCTATCGCCTCTTATTCCTAGTGCTTCCGCAAGAGGTGGCGGTATAATTTTTCCTATTGCAAAATCAATTTGTAAATCTTTTTCCGATGAAGAACACCCTGGTATTTCTTCTAGAAATGGTGGATTTATTATGAGTGTTTGTGCGCAGTCTACGGTTATTACCAGTGCATTATTTGTTACGGCAATGGCAGCTAATCCGCTAGCAATAAAATTTGCAGCGAGCGCTGGTATTGCAATATCTTGGACGGATTGGGCGTTAGCAGCAATTGTCCCCGGTATTATCTCTTTAGCAGTAATGCCGTTAGTTGTCTATTATCTTTATCCCCCTGCAATTAGGTATTCGAATTCTGCTCCGCAAATCGCTAGAGAAAAATTAGATGCTATGGGTAAAATTTCCCTACAGGAAATTATTATGATGGCGGTGTTTGTAATTTTAATAGCATTATGGATTAATGGCTCTAAATTTGGTTTGTCTCCGACTACTGTAGCGCTAATGGGTTTATCTATTTTACTGGTTACTAAAGTAATTAATTTTGAAGATAATTTAGCCGATAAGGGAGCGTGGCACACTTTTATCTGGTTTGGAACATTAGTTATGTTGTCGGATTTTCTCTCTAAATTTGGCCTAATGACATGGATTGGAGGTAAATTGCAATTTCTTTTTATGAGTAGTTCGCCGATAAATTCATTAATTATATTATCATTAATTTACTTTTACATTCATTATCTTTTTGCAAGTACTACTGCTCATATTAGTGTGTTGTTACCAACATTTTTAGTTTTATTTATTAATGCAGGAGTACCGGGGTTAATGGCAACGTTAATTTTGAGTTTCCTATCTACTTTATCTGCTGGGCTAACCCATTTTGGGCTAAGTAGTACGCCAATATTTTTTGGTGCCGGTTACATGAGAACCAAGGACTGGTGGTATATAGGGCTAGTAACAAGCATAATATATCTGCTAATTTGGGGGGGAATAGGCGGAATGTGGTGGAAATTATTAAATTTATGGTAATCCTCTATAGATAAATATTAACTTTATGCTGAAATAGTGATTCAACAAACGCTATAATAACTAACTTTTCAGCTCCAAGATGCAATTCTTATTAAAATTTTGATTAATTGTGCTAAGCTTGGGTTTTAACAATATTTAGCCCTTGTGATTTTTATGAAAAACATATCTTTGTTTTTAATACTGATTTATGTTTTTGCTTCTTTTTCATCTTATGCAGAAATATATAATCCTGAAAGTATCAAGGAAATAAAGGATATGGTAGGAGAAATATTTGAAAAAAGAAACCCACAAAAAATTTTATTCATATTCCCTATTGAAGGTTTTATTTTAAGATCTACACATCCTGCTATGCAACCACAGGATCAAAATTTTAATCCGCTACTAAAAAAAGCTTTTAGTAAAATTGATAATTCCAAGGGGCTTTATATAAATCCATTGATATTAACTCAGTATCCAACCGAACTCGGAGATAAAGAATTACCTGATTTAGTAGATTATATTCAAAAGAATAAAGCGCTTTTGATTATTACTACTTCTAATGTTACCGGAGGAATTAATAATATAGATGCTATTGATGTATGGACTTATAATTATCTAAAAAACAAAAAAATAGACCTAACCGAAGGAGTTTTTGCTAATACACATTTTATTTTTAATAAAGAGCTGAAAAAAGTTGCCGGTACTTACCCTACTTTTTACCAAGGTTTGTTAAGCTATAATAGTAGTAGTGAAAATAACTCGGCAATTCAGGTTTTAAGCACGTTTCTGGCAACAAAATTAGAAAAGTTACCTGATATAGTAGTAGCGGTTTCTTCCAATGAAGTTTTTCTGCAAGCTTTGGAAAAGCAGTTGAAAATACTAAAAAACGATAATGAATTTTTTGGTATTCTTTATAAACTCCCGCCTCTAGAAACTAAAGAAATTTCTCCTGAGGAGTATTTGCAATTTTGGCAGGAGTTTGTAAAGAAACTGAACCAGACTAAGAGAAAGCAAGTGGACGTAAAATCGGAGAACCCTTATGAAGAATAAGTTTAAGCTGTTGTTTATTGTGGTAGTTTTCACATTTTGTGGTACAGCTAAAGGAGAGATTATTCCAACCTATTCCGTGGATTCAATAACTATTAAAAATCTTGATAAACTAATTGACGAAAATACTATAGTATTTATAGAGCTTGACGACGTTTTGGTAATGCCAAAATCAAAAATGTTTTACTACGGTGATAATCCTTATCGTCTTTTTATTTATGAACTATTTAGCTTATCTAAAACAAATCCTCAATATTTGAATTTAATTGTCAGATGGTATCAAATGCGTAAATTGATGATGGTGGAGGAAGGCTGGAAAAATTTTATTGAAAATTTAAAAAAAAGAAAAGTACCGGTTTACGCTTTGTGTACTATGCCAATTCAAATAAAAAATATTGAACCAAAAAGGCTTTCGGAGCTCAAAGAACTCGGTATAAGTTTTACTGAAAAAATCAATGATAAAGACATTATAGAAATCGAGAAAAAAGAAGATCATACTTCACTTTTTTATCATGGCATAATTTTTACTGGGGCTTCTGCCAAGGCTAATGTTTTATTGAATTTTATAAAAGTTGCTAATATTTCACCCAAAAAAATTGTAGTGTTTGGTAACTCCCAGGCAGAGCTTCAAGCTATAGAAAGCAATTTTTATAGATTTAGAATCAATTTTTATAGTATTCTTTATTTAGGGGCAAGGAAATTTGTTGATATTCCTGATCCAAATGTAATTCGTTTACAACAACAAATGCTTTTTGATCAAGAAAAATGGTTAGAGGATGAAGAAGCCGAAGCTTTGCTAAAGCGAACTGTTGAACAAAAGGATTTACCTGAAGTAAAAGAGGAAAGAAAGTAATTAAATCTTCTGTAATAAGTTTGGGTATGTGCCAGGATATTGCGGATGCTCCTGTAGACTATTGATGAACGCTAAAATGGTGGAGCAAAAGAAACAAATTGATTCTGATTATTTCATTTAAAAATAATCTCCACATTTTAAGTTTAAATAACCTATGTCTTGAAGCTAAAGATAAAAAGAGAAATAACTTAACTGACTGGGACTTTGTTAATAAATATCTGGAAGTCTTGGATAAGCTTATATTTATAAAAGGACTATTAATTTTTTAAAGCAAGGGCTTTACATCCTAAGTATTTTGGTCTTATAATATATATGCTCTGTATGGGCTATGGTAATAAACGTTATTTGGAATAGAAGTTGCGGACTCGGGGGCGGTACCCGACGCCTCCACCAAGCTTTATGGGGGTGAAATAGGATCGACGTGCTTAATAAAGGAATAATTTTTACCCGGTATGATACCACCGAATCCTTGTGATTTAGGGTCAAAAAAAGTAAATGCAAACGATAATAACAATCGTCTTGCGGCTGTTGCTGCTTAATTGTAGTAACTAAGCCACGGGGCTGGGGGCTTGCCTGGCAACAGAAAAGCCCTAATTTAATTTATATGTATGTTATGACATTTGATTATCGACATTTGATAGATAAATCAGTACTGGATATTTTAAAAAAAATACTTAAGGACATACAAAGTAATGGAATTTCTGATGATCGGAGCATTTATATATCTTTTCGTACTAATGCTCAAGGGGTTGTGTTATCGAAACCAGTTAAGCAAAAATATCCCAAAGAAATTACTATTATTTTACAGCACCAATTTAAAAATCTAACAGTTTTAGATGAAAAATTTACAGTTAATATTACCTTTAGTGGAATAACTGAAACAGTTGAAGTGCCATTTAATACTATAACGAGTTTTTTAGATCCAGTAGCCAATTTTGGATTTCAGTTTGCGGTGTCTAATGAGGCTAAACTCGGTAAAAGTAATTCTTATGTAAATAAAGCAGATATTTTACCTTCAAAATTTAAACTTACTGATAATAAAAAAGCTAAAATAAATAATAAAGAAGCGACAGTTGTAGCTTTTGATAAATTTAGAAAAAAAAGTGAAGAAGGGAGTGTATATTAAATGCCGCCAAAACCGGTACTTAATATATACACAGACGGGGCTTGTTCTGGTAATCCTGGGCCAGGAGGATGGGGAGCATACCTAGAGTATGGAGATGGAGAGGATGGCTCAAAAAAAATAACTAAAGAGATTTTTGGTTATAGCCATGAAACTACTAATAATCAGATGGAAATAGTAGCTGCTATAGAAGCATTGAAAATACTTAAAAAACCTTGTACTGTCAATCTATATACTGACAGCAAATATCTTCAGCTGGGTATTACAAAATGGATTCACAATTGGCGTAGGAATAATTGGCTTAAAAGTGACAATAAACCTGTTAAGAATGCTCAGCTATGGCAAAAATTGGAGGAGGAGATTGCTCTGCATGTTATTATATGGCATTGGGTAAAAGGTCATTCAGATAATTATGGTAACATAATAGCTGATAAGCTAGCAGTGAAGGGGAGGGAAATGGCAAAGTGGGAGAAGATAAATGTCGTTCATAGATAAGTTTTTAGCGAAGATATGTGCTAAAAAAATAGGGGAAGATGATTTTGGGAATGAATATTATATTAGTTGTTTTAGGAACTACCTAGGGAAAAATAAAAGATTAGTTATATATAACGGTCTTGATTTATCTTCTAAAGTCCCTCCTATGTGGCATGCTTGGCTTCATTATATGACTGATGAATTTCCGATCGGTAACAAAAAGAAATTTGAGTGGGAAAGAGATTTTGAGCCTAATTTGACAGGTACAAAATATGCTTATGAACCGTCAACAGGAGATAAATCGCCTGTTTATATTAAGTGGAAACCGTAAATAATTCGAGATTTTTATGAAAGAGAGAGTAATTGAAACTGTTGTAGGTTTTGTTGTTATTTGTTTAGCCATATTTTCTTTTATGTTTTTTTACAAAATCAGTGATTCTGGGGAAGATGGTGAGGGTTATTTTTTAAATGCTTATTTTCAAAATATTGAGGGTGTTGCAGAAGGTAACGACGTTAAGCTTTCTGGAATTAAAATAGGTTATATTGATAATGTAACGCTTGAAAATGGTACTTATTTTGCTGTTGCACGGCTAAAGATCAAAAAAGGTATAGATATTCCTTCTGATTCAAGAGCTATAGTATCTACTAGTGGATTACTTGGTGGCAAATATATAAGAATTAACCCTGGATCTGCTGATGATAATTTAAAAGAGAATGGTAAGTTTAAATTTACACAGTCTTCGATTAATATAGAAGATCTAATTAGTAAGCTAATGTATTCTTTAACTAGCAAATAGATATGTACGTTGTTTAAGTGAAATGAACTATCTTTTCTAAAAACTATTTGCTCGATTTTTTAGCCTATCTTTTTAAAGAGAGGTAATAGAGGAGTGGATTTTTTTGGTTTACTTCTCATGGTAAACTATGTTGCTATATGGAGGTTGATATTCATACTTACTATTAAAGAACTTTTATCATACTGATGGTTGCAACATTATGAAAATAGACTTCTCCGTTTTCCTTAAAACCAAACTGTTTATAAAAATCCAACAAAGCTTCATCACTTATGTGGAGCCTTATTATTTTTGCCTTCTGGCTATTTTTTACTTCATTAATAACCTGTTTTACCAGTTCTTTCCCGTAACCACGATTCCTGTATTTCTTAATAACGGTTACTCTAGCTAAATCTGCTATACCGTTTTCATACATTATTCTAGTTATGCCAATTATCTGTTTTTCATATACGAGAACGTAATGATGGGCTTTTATATCAATTATGCTAAACTCTTGCGTAATTTTTCTCCGATATTCACCGATATAAACTTTATATCTAATAATCAAATAAGTTGCTAAATAACCTAAATTATAAAAGTAAACCGGTTTAAGTAATAACATAACCTTAGGGTATTTCTGCCTTTTGAATAAAACTAGGATTATTTTTATTTATATATGATAAAATTCTTAGATTCTATACTTAAATTTATTACTTATAGACTCAAGTTAGCTTGCTTTATGAGAAATCCAGCTATTAAAGCATCCTGCTTTTTCTTTTGCTCATTTCTGTTAAGTGAGAAAAAAATTAAATTAACATTAATTTCTTAATACTTTTTTAATTAATATTAGCTAAAATTATTATATAGTATTTGTAGGACCAACTAACCTTCAAGAGTACCATAACAAATACTATAAATTAATTTGCGGTTTTTAAGCTTCTAAGGCGTTTTAATTTTATAGAGGGGGAGTTATGTTTGAGCTATTTATGATGGTAACTAACGGTATTATGTGCATGTTAAGTTCTATATCTTTTAGCAAATTAATATACGATAAATATAACTATTCCAAGCTACCTAACCTTCTGGTAAATCACGATGATAATCATCACAGGGTAGATCATCCTGACCACAAGGAGTTGGTAGGGGAAATATCGATTACAGAAGCCCATACTGAGTCTTAAGCAAAAGCTATATTATTAGCACAAGGATTATCTTATAGGAGCTGGGATCTATATTAAATCTGCATTGTATGGATTCCAGTTTTCGCTCTTGATATTTAGAATTTTATAATTACTTGATGTACCTTTAACGAGAGTAATTGCTTTTTTTGGTATCGACCATCTACGTGATAAAAAATCTATGATTGCTTTATTAGCTTTTCCATTTTCTGGAACTTCTTTTACAGTTAATTTTATATACCATATGCCGTCTATGTAAATTACTCCATCGATGCTATCCTGCTTACCGCTAGCTTTTACTTTTACATAAAAATTGAAGCTTTTATTGCTTAAAGGAAGGAAAATTTCTTTATATTTATCCATTTTACTTGCCTGGTAAGCTTTATCAAATTAAGATATTTAGTATGATTAATCTTTAACGGGTAAAATGCGAACTATTTTCTTGACGATCATCTTCTCAATAGCTTTTACCTTTGCTAATTCTACTTACGCAAGTATAGATTATGAACTTAAGGAATCAAGGAAATGTTCAAGTGTGTTTTCTTATTTCGAAAAAAAGTATGGTTTGCCGGGTAATAGTTTGCATGCTATTTCTCTGCATGAAACCGCAAAAAAACACCCTCGCCATAATATTTCGCTGGTTTGGCCTTGGACGGTGATGAATAACAAAGAAGGTAAGAGCTACCATTTTAGAACCCAGAATGAGGCAATAAGATATGTAAGAATGCAGTTTATGATGGGGAATAATAATATAGATGTAGGATGTATGCAAATTAATTTAAAGCACCATCCGGAAGCTTTTTCGTCTTTAAATCAGGCTTTTTCTCCCAGAAGCAATATTGCATATGGAGCTTATTTCTTAAGCGAAAATAGGAAGAAATTAGGTTCAATGGAAAAGGCTATAGGGAGGTATCATTCTGCAACTGAGCATCTTGCTGCTAAATACCGTTATAATGTTGATAAAATTAATCAGTCTATGTATGAATATAATGCCAACTTACGCAAAGTTGCATATAGCGTTTCTTACAATAAGAGATACCTTAATTCTTATCGTAAAAGTTCTTCCCAGGATTTATTTACTAAAAAAAATGATCGCTATGTAGTAAGTAGAAATAAAAATTCTTCAAAACGTATTAATGCAGATAAAATTCAACATGAAGATTGGTTTGGGAGTAAAGTATACCAACGATGATGATATTTAATCAAGATTTGGTAAAGAGCCGTAAAGCTAGTTCTATTGATAATATTAAAAATTCAGATTTTTACCGATTCCTCTATTCTGATTTAATACAGCGATTAGAACCGATAGATAAAACTTATAAGGAAGGATTAGTCCTGGGTTTTGGCAATTACCATATGTTTCCTATTAATAATCCCTATAATTTAAATTATACTGAACTAGACCAGCTTGTTTTAATAGAAAAAAAATCACTGGACCTCGTACTATTTCCATTTGGATTTCATTGGTTAAATGACGTACAAAAATTTTTATTTAAAGTGAAAGACGTTCTAAAAAATGATGGTATTTTTGTTTGTAATTTTGCCGGTTCAGGTAGCCTGAATCATCTAAGAAAACTTTTATTTCTAGCAGAAGAGGAACATAACATTTCTCACTTTCCCCATATTTCTCCTTTTATTAAATTTGAAGATATGACACCTCTTATGCAACAAGCAGGTTTTGCTGAAAATATAATTGATTGCGAAACGATAGAACTAGAATATAAAAATCCAATTTTATTCATGAGGGCCTTAAAGAGCTTTGGAGAAACAAATGCAATTAATAATAGGATAAACTACTCTATTACAAAACCAATGTATAACTATATAAAAAACTATGAGCGTAATTTTCTAGATAAAATAAATCTAATTAGCTTAGTATCTAGTCCGGCAAAAGGCTCAATAAAGTTAAAAGCAGAAAATTTTTCGGGATAATGTTAAAGCTTCCTTGTGTTTTAGACTTTTATTATGCTATCATTTACCGATTGAAACTGAAATTTTACTATATTATTTAGAGGATCTATTTCTATGGAAGAGTTTGATTTAGCAGTTATTGGGGCAGGACCGGCGGGTTACACGGGGGCAATAAGAGCGGCTCAGCTTGGGAATAAAGTCATATGTATTGAAAAGCATAGCACTTTAGGAGGAACTTGCTTAAATGTTGGGTGTATTCCCTCTAAAGCCTTATTAAATTTTTCTGAAAAATACGAGGAGGCAAGAACTCATTTTGCTGATATTGGTATTAGTGCTGATATAAAACTTGATCTGGCCAGAATGCTTGCTAAAAAAGATAAAGTAGTAGGAGATTTGTGTAAAGGGATAGAAAGCCTTTTTGTTAAAAATAAAATTAGAAAAATCAAGGGGATAGCAAAAATTATTGATCCAAATACTGTTGAAATTACTGAGGGCACAAATAACACGAAAATAAAGGCTAAAAATATCCTAATTGCTACTGGCTCTCAGATAATTAATGTTCCAGGGATAAATATTAACGAAAAAAATATAGTTTCTTCAACAGGTGCTTTATCCCTTTCAAAAGTACCAAATGAAATGGTAATTATTGGTGGGGGGTATATAGGTCTGGAGCTCGGGTCTGTATGGAGAAGGCTTGGAAGTAAAATTACTGTTATAGAATATGCGGAGAGAATTGTTCCAGCTCTTGATGTGGAAATCGGTAAATCTTTTTACAAAATCCTTGAGGGACAAGGATTTAAATTTATGCTTAGTACCAAAGTGTTAAAAGCTGAGCAGGTTAAAGATCGGATCGAACTGGTTACTAGCGGAGTTAATGACAGTAAAGAAAGTAGGATTAGTTGTGACGTTGCTTTGGTTTCTGTTGGTAGGAAACCGAATACTGAGGGTATGGGATTGGCGGAAATGGGAATTGAAGTTGATCAGCGGGGAATGATTAATGTAAATGATTATTTTCAAACAAATTACTCTAATATTTACGCAGTTGGGGATGTTATAAGAGGGCCAATGCTTGCGCATAAAGCAGAAGAAGAGGCCATCGCTGCAGTAGAAATTATGAATGGCCAGGCAGGACATGTGAATTATAATCTAATTCCGGCGGTTGTATATACTTGGCCTGAAGTTGCAAGTGTTGGAGCGACAGAAGAAGACTTAAAAAAGGCTGGCATAGACTATAAAGTAGGAAAATTTCCTTTTCTGGCAAATAGCAGGGCCCGGAGTGCTGGTAATACTGAAGGGATGGTGAAAATCCTTTCAGATAGCAAAAATGATAAAATCCTGGGAGCTCATATTATTGGTCCTGATGCTGGGACGCTCATTGCAGAAATTGTAGCCTATATGGAATTTGGAGGCGCTGCTGAAGATATTGCCCGTACTTCTCATGCCCATCCAACCCTTAACGAAGCAATAAGAGAAGCAGCACTTGCAGTGGATAAAAGGGCTATTAATATATAAAATGAAATTTTATAGTAATCAATTATCTCAGTTAATTGAAAAAATTGCTGGTGGCACTATTAAATCCTTACTTTTATATGGTCATAACAGAGGTTTTATTTCTGCTATTATTGAACAATTGGTTAAAAAATTTGATTTCTTTAGTGTGAATTTAAATGGTAAAGAAGCTACAGAGGCGAATCTTAATCTTCTAGCTAATACCAGCAATTTTTTTAAACAAAAAGAATTAATAAAAATTGATTATAATGGTTCAGCGGTAAACAAAGAATTAATGCGATTTCTAACAACAGGAAATTTTACTAATTTTATTTGTTTTATAGGTGATGAATCTTTACCTTCTTCTGGTATTAGAAAACTTTTTGAAGATTCTGCCCATATGGCTGCAATCGGCTGTTATTACGATGATGAGAACATGGTAGTAAAACTTGCTAATTCGATGGCGTTAAAGCATCAAAAAACAATTTCAGAAGAAGCGTTATTTTATATTAAAGTATCTTTGAAGGGCGATTATCAAATCATTAAAAATGAATTAGAAAAATTGATAAATTATACTCATAATAAAGGTAAAATCACTTATGAAGATGCACAAGTAGCTATAAGCCCGGATTTATCTGCTAATGGAGATGAAATGTGCATATTTTTTAGTAAAAAAGAGCCGGAGCTATTTTTAGCTGAAGTAGAAAAACTTCGTAATCAAAATATTAATGAAGTTCTAATGATCCGAGCTTTAATAAGGTATTATATAAATTTATTTGTTGTATGTTCCAAAATAGAAGATGGAGTCAACATTGATTTGGCTATAAAATCTCTTTCCCCTCCGGTATTTTTTAAATATGTTAGTGATTTTAAAGCTAATGTAAAAAAACTTTCGTTAAATGATGTAGTAAGAGTTATGGATGTTTTGCAAAAAGCAGAGGTTAAGGTAAAAAACAGTAGTAACAACTTTAACTTTTTTGTAGAAGTTTATTTGCCTGCACATGATTATGCGATATATTAAGCAGGAATTATTTTGTAACTGTATGAAGTTTTTGAAAATTTATATTTTTACTGTTCTAATTATTTTTTTTAGAGTAGCAAACGCCTATGATGAAGCTGCTGCTAAAATTGCAGTTGTTGACGTTGAATCTATTTTAGAAAATTCTTTAGCTATTGGTGCTATTAGGAAATCTATTAATGAACTTAGTAAAACTATAGAGAATGAAATAAACGAGCAGGAAAAGGAATATAAAAAACGCCAGCAGGAATTGCTTGAAGTACAAAAAACGGTAAGCCAAGAAAAATTTGATTCATTAGTATTAAAATTTAATAAGAGCGTTAGTAAAATTCAAAAAAATATTCAACAAAAAAAAATTGCATTAGAGCATGCTCATTCCCAGGCAATAGAGGTAGTTCATCAGAAAACTATCTCTATAATTGGCGATTTAGCTAAGAAATATAGTCTTGATATAGTGTTACCAACTTCTCAGGTACTGTATGTCAAAAGTGAGTTAAATATTACACCAGAAGTAATATCTAAATTAAATAACGATTTGAAGGAAGTACCAATTAACTATCAAAAATTTTTAAAAAATTAAACAAAGCACTCCTAAATAATCTCCCTACATCATACGTTTATTCCGATTAACTTATACTTGCTTATTTGCAATACAGAAAGGGTTTGTTCAAAGAGGAACGATATAATTGTTAAAAATTTATTACACAAAAGTTAATATTTTAATTACTTATTAATTTTTGTGTGGTAAGCTTACAATATAAAGATAATACAAACAGATTGGATTATTTTTATATTAAACGATTAAATTAGGAGGTTTTTATGGATCCATTAGCAATTTCTTCGCTTGCCGTAACTTCATTTTCTATATTTTTGAGTATTGGAACAGCAATATATAAATTGGTCAAACAAAATAGGCACGACCCAGAAGAGGATAATAACCAAAACCATATTCACCATGGGCATGGAGTATTATGTACAGAAGAATACAAAGAACAAAAATTGCATACGACGCATAAGAAGAAAGAGAATCATCATACTGCTAACTCGGAAGAAACAGAATTACCTTATGTTGTAGAACATCGGCAGAATAATCCTATGAATTTATCAGGAGATCAAGAGGAGTTGACTTCTGAATAGTATGTAGAAAAAACTGTAATCTCAGTAATTACTAAACTAAATAGCGCTTCTCATGAAACCAGGTTTTTTTAGATAGCGCTATCTTTATTTGTCTGCAATTACATATAAAAAAGAGAAAGTGCTATACTCCACATAATTACTCCAATAATAGCATCTAATATTTTCCATGCTATCGGTTTTTGAAAAATAGGTGTTAACAGGCGTGCACCATATGCTAAACAAAAAAACCAGATAACTGAAGCTGTACCTGCGCCGGCAATATAGTAGAGCCTTTGGTTTTCTGGTAGCTGTGCACCTACAGTTCCTATAAGCAATATTGTATCTAAGTACATATGAGGGTTTAAGAAACTCATTGCAAGTAGAGTTATGATTGCAGATGAAAGAGATTTTTTGCCGGTTATATGTGCATCATCTATCGAGTTGGTTTTAAATAAAGCAGAGTAGAAACATTTACATCCGTAAAAAAACAGAAATAATATGCCACCGTATTTTGCCGTAAGCATCAGGTAATTATGGGAAGCAATCACAAGTCCCAGGCCTTTAACGCCTAGGTATATCATAGAAATATCTATAATGGATGCTAAAAGTGCTACTATTAAAACGTGCGATTTTATCAGCCCTTGTCTTAAAATAAAAGCGTTCTGTGCTCCTATAGCTATTATTAGTCCGGCAGTAGTGCTATAACCTTTGATAAATGCAAACCAAAAAAGCTGGGTCATTACGTTAATATGCTGGAGTTGATTGGAGTGTGAAGCTTATTGTCACTATTACAGCTCAAGTAAAACCTGATTTTGCAATTTAAACAATTTTGAAGCTCCTTCTTGTGCTAGATTAAGCATTTCTAACAATTGTTGCTGATTAAAATCCGTTTTTTCTCCTGTAGCCTGTATCTCAATCAGGTTACCGCTAGAGCTAAAAACAAAATTTGCATCTACTTCCGCGGTGCTATCTTCTGCGTAATCTATATCAAGGATGACTTCCCCTTGATATATACCGCATGATATTGCAGCTACTTGGTGCTGTAAGGGGTTAGTTCTTATTATTCTTTTGTCCATTAAAGATCTAATTGCCAAATGCAAAGCGACATAGCTGCCTGTAATAGCTGCTGTTCTTGTGCCGCCGTCAGCGTTTATGACATCACAATCAATTATTATCTGTTTTTCGCCTAAAGATTTTAAGTTAGCAGCAGACCTAAGAGACCGGCCAATTAACCTTTGAATTTCCTGAGTTCGGGAGCTTTGACTCCCTCTTATTGCTTCCCTCTGCATTCTTTGATCGGTAGATCTTGGCAGCATTCCATATTCTGCAGTAATCCAGCCACTATTTTTACCTTTTAGAAATTTGGGTACTGAGTTTTCTAAGGATGCAGAACAGATCACATGGGTATTACCGAATTTTATCAAACATGAGCCGTCTGCGTTATGCAAGACGTTTTTCTCAATCACAACCTCACGCATTTGGTTGTTTTTTCTTTTAGAAGGTCGTAACATAAAAACTAATAATACTTTGAGTTATTTATACCTTGAAAAACCATCCCTTTGCACTATATTTTAAAGAATGTAATCAGGCAACTAAAATATCGATTTTAAGAATATGAAAGAAAGCGAAGATCAAAATAATAGTAAAGTTAAAGATAGGCAAGAGTTAGATAAGGAAGTATCTGGCATTGAAAAACATAATAAGAGTAGAGAGGAGCAGAAGCTTTTGGAAGATGAACATGAAGGACAGCAGCTTCTTACTGAGGAAAAAGATACTGAGTTAATAAATAATTTAACTGAGGAAATTAAGTTAATGCAGGATAAACTTCTTCGTGCTGTAGCAGAATCGGAGAATATAAGAAGTCGGATGAATAAAAAAGTTGAAGAAGCCAGGGATTTCTCAATTGTTGGATTTGCTAAAGATCTTTTACCGGTAATTGATAATTTCTCTCGTGCTTTATCACATGTGCCGGAAAATATAAATAATGATACTAAAATTATCATTGATGGTGTTAGCATGATAAAAGATGAGCTAATATCCATTTTTAAAAAACATGGTATAGAGTCTATAGAACCTAAGGAAGGGGAAGGGTTTGATTACAATAACCATCATGCGATATCTCAGGTAGTAACAGACCAATATCAAGAAGGTACAATAGTTAGTACAATGCAAGTGGGGTATAAAATAAAGGATAGGCTGATTAGACCTGCATCGGTTGCTGTTGCTAAGAAGTAGCCAGAATTATTAAACTTGCAGAAAAATGACAATAACATATGAAGAGTTTGAGCGTGTTGATTTACGCTGTGGAACAATAGTAAAAGCAGAAAAATTTTTGCGTGCTACAAAACCAGCATATAAGATATGGGCAGACTTTGGTAGTGAAATTGGTGTTTTACAAACATCTGCTCAAATAACTGTACACTATACTCCACAGACTTTGTTAGGGAAAAAAATTGTAGGCTGTGTAAATTTAGGAGAGAAGAATATAGCAGGATTTGTCTCTAACTTCTTGCTGCTTGGCTTTTCCGATAGTAATGGAGCAATTTGTCTTGCTTCTGTAGATTTAGAAGTACCAAATGGCAATAAGTTACATTAACATTTGAGTAACATTCATAAGTTTAAAACTAGTAATTATGGTTTATGCGGTGTCTACTTACATACTTTAATTCAAGGTAACAATCTATGAATAAGTTAGTTTTTTGGAGCTTAACATTTTTAGCCTTTTCAGCTATTATCTACGCAGTTTCAGAGACTTTAGCTCCATTTATTATTGCCTTTATTTTTGCATATTTACTACAACCTTTAATAGATAATAATTCTAAGAGGTTTAATGTTCCAAGAGGATTAGTTTCGACAGGAATTTTTAGCATATTTATCAGTAGCTTTATTATAATATTTGTGGTGTTATTACCGATTATTTATAATCAGATCGCTGCTTTTATAGCAAAAATCCCTAGTTACAAGAACAATTTTAACTCTGGATTAGATTATTTTTTAGCTTGGGTTGAGAAATTTGATCCTGCTATTGCAGCTAAAGTTTCAGACTCATTGCAAAATTTTATTAATTCGGCATTTTCGGTAGTAGTAGCCGCTGCAAATAATATTTGGGGATATACCTTAGCGACTATCAATTTTTTTACTATAATTGTATTGGTACCCGTTATTTTATATTATTTTCTTAGAGATTGGCCCAAAATGGTTAAAGGTGTAGAATCAATCTTGCCTCTTAAGGAAAAAGGCAAAGTTGGTAAAATTTTTTCTGACATTAATACTTTGCTATCTGCTTATATCAGGGGGCAGCTTAATATATGCTTGTTACTGAGTCTCTATTATATTGTGGGGTTAAATTTAATTGGTATAGATCTTGCTCTTTTACTTGGAATTATATCAGGATTTTTAGTTATAATCCCTTTTATTGGAGCTTTTATATCGCTATTTTTAATGTTAGTAAGTTGTTACTTTTCCTACGGAGCATCGGTAGAAATATTATATATATTAGTTCTATTCGCCATTGCTCATATTATCGAGGGTTATATACTAACTCCTAAGATAATAGGGGATAAAATAGGGCTACACCCAGTGTGGATAATATTTGCCGTATTTGCAGTTGGTAGCGTTTTTGGTTTTATAGGTATAATATTTGCTATTCCAATTGCCGGTATAATAAAAATATTGCTATTTCATATGATTGATTATTATAAATCTAGTAAGATTTATAATAATTAAGGTAAAATTTATTATGGAACAAATAACGTTTTCTTTGAATAACCAATTATCTAATAATTTTAGCGATTTTATTGAATCTAGTTCAAATAGACTTGCTTTTCAATATATAAGAGAGTGGCCTAACAATTTTGGGGTTTTTCCATATTCAAAAGTTTTGATCATAAAAGGCCCTAAATCTTCAGGAAAAAGTTTTTTAGCCAATTTATGGGCAAAAAAAACTCATGCCTTATCCTTAAAGAAAAATCATGAACTGACAAACTCTATTTTAGAACATCATCAAGCTTTTATAATTGATGGTTTTGACTCCACCTGGCGGGAACGAGATATATTGCACTATTTCAATATATTGCATGAAAATAATAAGTATTTATTAATTACTTTAACGCAAATGCCGAAGCTTAACCTAGCTGATTTATCTTCTAGAATAAATTCAGTAAATAAAGTTGATATTTCCATGATTGATGACGAATTGATGAGAATCTTGATTTTTAAGCAATTTTCCAATTTTTCAATTGTTATTAGTGACGATGTTATAAATTATCTTGTCAAAGTTCTTCCTCGTGAAGTTCCAAAAATTTTGTCAATTATAGGTGAGATTAACCAAAATTCTCTGGCAAGTAAAAGAAAGATTACTATACCTTTTATAAAGCAAATATTAGGAAACTGTATATTATAAATATATGGAGAAATAAGCTTTAAAGTTACTAAAATAATCCGCAGGCTACTTTCTTTATTATGGCATTTAGTCTTTTTGTAATTTACTAATAAATCTCGTAAAATCTTCGATATTAGTAAAATCTTTATATACAGATGCAAATCTTATATAAGCAACCGGATCAATTTTTACTAGTTCTTTCATTATTAATTTCCCTATTTTCCGAGTGGTTATTTCCCGAGTATTATCACTTTCTAGTTCTAATATTATTCTATCATTTATTTCTCCGATTTGTTTTTGAGAAAAACTTCTTTTTCTTAAAGCCGTAGCTATCGATTTTTCAATTTTAGTACGGTCAAAAGGCCTTTTTGCTCCGGACCTTTTTACGACTACTAGTTCTCTTGTCTGTATACGTTCAAAAGTAGTAAAGCGACCTCCACATTTACTGCAATATCGTCTACGCCTTATTATGGAGCCTTCGTTTGTAGTTCGAGAGTCTTTTACGCCAGTTTCCGCCTTTTCACAAAATGGGCATTTCATAGTTATAAATTATGTATTTGAACAGTTAGACGCTAACAGTTGATTACGGCGTTCCAAAATTTTTTGCAAGTAGGAATCTGTTAAAAAATCGGCCCCTTTAGCTGAAGAAAAAATTTCCTTAAGGCTTTTTAAGTCAAGTTTTCCTAGAGCTAATAAGGCTTTTTTAGGGCATTTTTCTACATACGATTTACTGAAACTTTTATCAAAAGCATGATATTGTCTCCATAAACTATTCTGGTAGATAATGTATTTTAATGGTTGGTTATAGGATTTAAAGCTTTTATAAAATGATTCAGGTAGTTTATTGTTAAATGACTTTTTGAGGTTATCGTAGGAGGGATTATCAATAATTTTAGCATTTTCGAAAGGGAAAGGTTGATTCCAATCATTTGTATTTAGTTTATCGCTATAAAATACTCTTACAAATGGCAATTCTCTATAACGAACGTGCTGATGATTTCGTATACCGGAATTATCAATGGCTATCGGGTATATTTTAGACTCATCAGGATAAGCTAGTAAATTATGTGCTCCTGAGTCCCATTGACCAAAAACAAAATAAAATATTTTTAAATTATCTTCGTCTTCCCTGCTAAATTTTTTTGAATATTTCTCATATTCCCCATTTTTTAATAGGTCAATAGGGGTGTTAACAAAAAGCTGTAGCGATCCTCTCATACCATTTATTTTCCTTAAAACGGTTGGAGGAATATAAGGGAAACCTAAATAAACAGAGGCTTGATACGCTGCAACTTCGGCCTTAGCATCTCCTTGGTCGTCAAGGGGTAAGCTTTTAAACACAGCTTTTATCCCATTTTCTAAAATAATGAGAAATACCTGACCGTCAAATTCAGCTTTTTTACCTTGCTCTATTAAAACTTCTTTCATAGGTTTAATATCCGCAACTTTTGCAGTTTTAAGAATTTGGGTGATTTCAGGGTTATGCCAGCTTGTCGGATGCTCAAATTCATGGGCATAAGAGTAATTAAAACTTAAGTAAGAAATGATTAAATAAATAATTATTAATTTTGCTGGTAATACCCTTGAAACCTCTTTATTCATAAAAATTTTTTATTTATTATGATATATTGGGAACTTTGCTGTTAGCTCTTTCACCTTTGTGAATACCATTTTTTCTGTATCCGAATTATTCTCTGATATTTTGAGTGAATCTAATATATCGGCAATTAAATTGCCTGTTATTTCAAATTCCTTTTCTTTAAAGCCTCTTGTTGTACAAGCAGGGCTACCCAGTCTAATACCAGAAGTGATAAAAGGGGAAGTGGTGTCAAAAGGAACACTATTCTTGTTTGAGGTAATACCTGCTCGATCTAAGGAATCGGCAGCTAGCCTGCCAGTAAGTTTATGTTTCCTTAGATCAACTATTACCATGTGGTTGGTAGTACCGCCGGTTAAAATATCATAACCTCTTTTTTCAAGTGAGGTCCCAAGTGTTTTGGCATTGCTTACCACTTGTTTGATGTACTCCCTAAATTCATTTGTCCGTGCTTCTTTAAAAGCAACAGCTTTTGCGGCAATTACATGCATTAATGGTCCTCCTTGCAGGCCTGGAAAAATTGCTTTATCAATCTTTTTAGCAATTTCTGGATCATCCGAAAGAATAATACCGCCTCTTGGGCCCCGTAGAGTTTTATGAGTAGTAGAAGTTACAACGTTAACATAAGGGAATGGACTTGGATGTTCTCCGGTTGCAACTAGGCCAGCAATATGAGCAATATCAGCCATAAGGTAAGCACCGACCTTATCGGCAATTTCCCTAAACCTTTTAAAATCAAGTGTATGCGTATAACAGGAAAACCCAGCAATGATTAACTTGGGTTTATGTTCGAGAGCTAACCTTTCTAATTCATCATAATCAATAAGATATGTTTTTGGATTAACATGGTATAAAACCGGTTTAAACCACTTCCCAGAAATATTGGGTGTTGCTCCGTGTGTCAGGTGTCCACCGCTATCTAAAGACATTCCAAGTATAGTATCACCTGGTTCTAATAGTGCCAGGTAAACGGCCTGATTAGCTTGTGAGCCCGAGTGTGGCTGAACATTAGCATAAGAACAGTTAAATAGCTTTTTAGCCCTTTCAATAGCTAAGTTTTCAGCCTTATCAACTTCGTGGCATCCGCAATAATACCTTTTGCCGCAGTATCCTTCAGCATATTTATTAGTCATAATTGATCCTTGAGCTGCCAGAACCGCTTTACTTGCAAAATTTTCAGAAGCTATTAATTCTATATAATCTTCTTGCCTGTTCGCTTCTGATTTTATTGCTTCAAAGATTTCAACATCGGTTTCTTCTAGTATTTTATTAATATGATTCATAGCGGCCTATTTTAGGATTAATTAAATTTTAAATATACAAAGAATGAGCTTAATTTGCTACAGAAAGAATCAAAACTATTTTTCTGTTAATTCACCGTTTTCATAAAAACTGGAAGCAGTTTGGAAGAAACTTATTGCTTCGTGCGTTAAATTTCCAACATTATAATCAATTTCATGTTGTTTGGTTCCTGATACTTGATAAGCTTTAGCTTTGCTATTTGGTGCTAATATTATCAAATGTTCGTCTTTCATGTAACCTAGTAATTGATAGGTACTGATAAAAGCTCTATTTGCCGGAAAATTTAATATATCTGTTCCCCATAATTTAGTAGTGTGCGGGAGATTAAGAATTCCCAAAATTGTAGGGATTATATCAATCTGACTTGCTAAGTTATCTACTTGTTTAGGTTTTAAGATGTGTGGGTTATAAATCATCAATGGTATATGATATTGTGCAACAGGCAAGTTGACTTTTCCAGCGCTTGCTGCGCAATGGTCAGCAGTAATGACAAAAATGGTATCTTTAAACCACTCTTTTTTTCTTGCTTCTTCAAAAAATTTACCTATAGCATAATCGGTATATTTTACTGCTGCATTTCTTCCCCCTCCAGAAGGTAAGTCTATTCTTCCATCCGGAAAAGTATATGGACGATGATTAGAAGTTGTCATAATTAGAGAAAAAAACGGCTTGCCAGCTTTATAATTTTTATCTAATTCTCCTAACGCTTTAAATAGGAGGTCTTCATCTGCTACTCCCCAAACGTTTGAGAAACTTATTTCTTCGGAAGAAAAATTACTGCGATCAATAACTTTATAGCTGTTAGAAGAGAAGAATTTATTCAAATTGTCAAAATAGCTATATCCTCCAAAAATAAAGCTAATATCATATTCGGCCTTTTTAAAAATTGTGCTTGCATTAAAAAGGTTTGCGTTATTAGGCCTACGAATAATAGAAGAGCCAGGGGTCGGGGGTACAGATAAACTGACAGCTTCAAGCCCCCTTACAGTTCTCGTGCCTGTAGCATAAAAATTAGTAAAGAAGATACTATCATCAGCTAATTTATCCAGATTAGGAGTTATCGACTCGGTGTTGCCAAATTTTCCCATAAATTTAGCACTCAAGCTTTCTACCATAATTAGTACAACGTTGTATTTTTTAGTTTCTAGGTTATTATTTTTATTTACGTATCTTTCTATATTTTTGTTATTTAAAAATTCCTGGTTTGGCTGGATAATATTAGTTCTAACTATATCTATTGTCGTATCCTTGGGAAGTTTCTGGTAGAATCGATCGTAATTTAAACTATTGTTAAAAAACGCCGTAAAAAACTCATAACCACCGTTTTTTCCTATTTCTATAGCGTATCTATTGGTACTTAGAGTAAATTTTTCCGACTCATAAAATTTTGAAAAACCTAAGCTTAAAGCAAATAAACTTAACGCATATGCTAAATAAAATCTTATATTTATCTGTGATATTTGGTTAAAAATATAATTTCTTAAAAAATAGGTCAGTAATATGGAACTTATAGTAAAAGCAACCAAAATCTTATATATAGGTAGGGATTCAACTACAGTACCGATGATTTCATGAGTATAAATTAAGTAATCTACTGCAATGAAATTAAAATTAGTGCCAAATTCTTCCCAGAAAATAATCTGAGCGATTAAGGTGAATATAAGGATGGAGTTAATTAAAAAGTAAGTTCCGAGGGAACAAATTTTGTATATTGTAATTTTGTTCCGTAAAACCCTATGAAAACAGCTGCTAATGACTAGCGCTAAAGGAAGAAAATAGGCAATAGCTATAAAATCGTTAATAATTCCTACTAAAAATATACCAGGGAGCTCGGTTATAGCGATTTGGTTTTGTATTATTCCAAATAAACCTAGGCAAGCTCGAGTAACGAATTGAAATATTAAATATATTCTAATAATTGTAAGATCAAAAAAACTTTTTAACATCTAATAAATTATATCATTTTATAATTTTTTAAAAATTGCAGGGCAAATTTCAGTCCTTTATCATCAATAGAGTGGGTTAGATTATCAATGAGCAGTTTCTCATGTTTAATTTCATTTTTGGTAAAATATTTCGCCGCATTATTGGTTTCTTCGTAATTTACTACATCATCCTCCTTGCCATGAATTAAGCATATAGGAGTTAATCTGTTAATTAAATTAGTAGGCGGCAATAACCTGCCCGAAAAAGCAATAGTTGCTCCATAAGACTCCATTTGAGTAAGAGTAAGATACATTGCTATCATGGCTCCTTGCGAAAATCCAATTAGGATAGTATTTTTATTAGTAATATTAAGCTCCTTTTGCTTATGTTTTATAAGTTCATTAATTAAAGGAGCATTTTTTTCGGCTAGCTTTAATACTACCGAAGCTGATCTATCTTGTAAGCTGAACCATTGACGTCCAAAAGGTGCCATATCATATGCTTCTATTCCATGGGGTGAAATAAAATGACAAGCAGGCATTGCTTTTTGAATATAGGGAACTAAGTTAATCAAATCATTACCGTCAGAGCCAAGCCCATGAAGTAGGACTACAAGCTTCTCAGGTGTTGGGGTTAGTGAAGCTATTTCTGGATAATCTAAAAATTGATTTTCTTGCATAATTTTTTAATTTTGATTGTTAACTCTAACTAAAATAAATTGCTTCAGCAGCTGCTTTTAATTTTTTAATTCTTTGGAACGTATGTTGTAATAAAAATCACTTCAATAATTTGAATCAAGCCTTGGCTTTATAGTAAGCACGCTTTTAGGAAAAGTGGACTTTATATGCAAAAATCATATAGTTTAACAAGTGTAAACTATAAAATACTATAATATAAATTTTGCCAAATCTCTATTTTTAATCAACCCTTCTAGTCCTTTATTAACAAATTCTCTATCAATTAGAATCTTCTTTTCTTTCATATCACTTGCTCTAAAACTAATATCTTCAAGTAGATGCTCTAATATAGTATGAAGTCTTCTAGCACCTATATCTTCAATTTCAATGTTAAAGTTTGAAGCGTGATGTGCTATCTCTTCAATTGCCTCTTTAGAAAAGGTAAGATTCACTTTTTCAGTAGCAATTAAAGCTGTATATTGCTTTATAAGGCTGGCTTCAGGTTCAACTAATATTTTAATTAGATCTTCTTTGGTTAAAGAAGTCATCTCTACCCTAATAGGAAGCCTACCTTGTAACTCTGGTAAAAGGTCGGAAGGTTTTGACAAATGAAAAGCTCCTGAGGCTATAAATAAAATATGGTCTGTTTTAATAGTACCGTATTTTGTTACCACATTTGTTCCTTCGATTAGAGGAAGCAAATCTCGTTGTACGCCTTCTCTGCTAACTTCTCCGCCTTTTCCTTCTGATCGTGAAGTTATTTTATCTATTTCATCAAGGAAAACTATTCCGTCGTTTTCAACTGCTTTTAATGCAGCTGATACTATTTTTTCCTGATCTACCATTTTTTCTGATTCTTCAGAAGTAATGACTTGTAAGGCTTCTTGAACGGTTAGTTTTTTTAATTTAGTTTTTTCACCGCCAAAAGCTTTACCGATCATATCGCTAATATTTAGAACCCCCATGGCAGCTCCTGGCATACCTGGGATTTCAAAACTTCCTCCCCCCATAGGCGAGGGGGTGTAGTTTACGCCAATTTCTATTTCAGAGTTATTAAGTTCTCCCGATAAAATTTTTGCTCGAAATTTCTCTCTAGTTTCAGGAGAAGCGGTTTTACCAACTACTGCGTCAAGAATTCTTTCTACTGCCTGCAGCTGGGCGTTTTTTTCAACTTCGGCTTTGGCTTTAGCTTTATATGAGCTAACAGCAATTTCAGCTAAATCCCTAATTATCGATTCAACATCACGCCCCACATAACCTACTTCGGTAAATTTTGTTGCCTCTACTTTGATAAAAGGTGAATCAGCTAATCGTGCAAGCCTTCTGGCTATTTCGGTTTTACCTACTCCAGTAGAGCCGATCATTAGAATATTTTTAGGCGATATTTCGCTTCGCATTGGTTCATCTACATGGATTCTTCTGTATCTATTTCTAAGTGCAACAGCTACAGCTTTTTTAGCAGCGTGCTGACCTACGATAAACCTATCTAGTTCGGCAACTATTTCTGCTGGAGTCAGGCCCATATTTTTTTTTGAACTCATATTACTTTCTCAATGATTATATTATGATTAGACATTACGCATATATCTGCTGCTATATGCATTGATTTTAAAGCAATTTCTTCGGCAGATAAGGGAGTGTCTATAGACATCAAAGCTCTAGCGGCAGATAGAGCAAAGAATCCACCAGAGCCGATAGCTGCAATATTGTTTTCTGGTTCTATTACATCTCCGTTACCTGAAACTATAAGAATATTATTTTTATCCGCAACTATTAACATTGCTTCAAGACGCCGGAGGTATTTGTCCGTACGCCAGTCTTTAGCAAGTTCAACAGCGCTTCTAACAAGCTGGTTGGAATGTTTTTCCAATTTTGTTTCTAAACGTTCGAAAAGCGTAAAAGCATCAGCGGTAGAACCAGCAAAACCTGCCACTATTTTGTTATTACACAGAGTACGAAGTTTTCGGGCTGTGGATTTCATAACCATGTTACCAAGAGAAACCTGACCGTCAGCAGCTATTACGATCTCGTTACCTTTTTTTAGGCAAAGTATGGTAGTCCCTCTTAACCCCGTATTATTATTTAAATTATCTGACATAAAAATTTTTCTTTATAAACCTTGTACAAACTATCAATTTAGTAGATAATTATCAAGGGTGAATTTTGCAAGTGTAACGAATGAATTTATATTCCATATATGCTGGCGACGTAGGTAAAAATTCCGATCCGGTAATAATTAAACAAGGATTTTCACCTGTTGCTAGTGTTTTTAACCTGTTTTGGGCAATATACCATAGAATGTGGTTAGTTGTCATTTTAGTTATGGTAGCTAATTTTATCGTAATTTCCTTTAGTGAAACAGAAGTTGTTTCACTAATAGGGAATTTAAAATATATTGTTCAGTTTTTCATCTTTGGGTTTTTTGCCACAGAAACTAGAGAATTTTATGCAAGGAAACGTGGCATGCAGCTAGATGATATAATACTTGCTAATTCTGAAGAAGAAGCTGAGCTAAAGTATATGACACGAACTAATATCTAATTTTGAATAAAAATATAATAAATATCATATGTACGATACGAATAATATTTTTGCTAAAATAATCAGAGGTGAAATATCATCTTCTAAGGTTTATGAAGATGAATATATTATCGCTATAAATGATATAAATCCTGTTGCTCCTATCCATATCCTAGTTATCCCAAAAGGTGGATATAGAAATTTTGATGAGTTTAGTCAAAAAGCCAGGCCAGAAGAATTAACCCATTATTTCAGAAAAATATCAGATATAGCTAAGTCTCAAGGAGCAGAAGAATATCGCATTGTTAGCAATAATGGCTCATCTTCAGGACAAACTGTTTTCCATTTTCATACTCATATTATTGCTGGGGCAAGCTTTAGTAAATTAATTTAAAATGAATATAATAAAAAATGAAAAAATATAATGTAGCTGTAATAGGTGCAACAGGTAATGTCGGACGAGAGTTACTTAATTCGCTTAGTCAAAGAAACTTTCCTGTAAACAAAATTTTTGCAGCAGCCTCTGCCGATTCGGTAGGGAAATCGGTAAGTTTTGGTGATAGCACTATTAAGGTATGCCAAATAACGGATCTTGATTTTTCTGATATTGATTTTGCTTTTTTCTGTGCAGGTTCAAAAGTATCAAAGCAATATGCGAAAACAGCCGCAAGTAAAGGATGTACGGTCATTGACAAATCCTCTCTCTTTAGGCTGGAGGATGATGTACCGCTAGTTGTTCCTGAGGCAAATATTTCTGTCTTAAAAAATTTTAAATCTGGTGGTATTATATCCAATCCTAATTGTTGTTCCATACCTCTTGCGGTAGCTTTAAAGCCCCTAGATAATGCGGCAAAAATAAAACGAGTAGTAATTTCCACTTACCAATCAGTTTCTGGAGCTGGGAAAGAAGCTATGGATGAGCTATATCTCCAAACCAAAGCCAAATTTATTTTTGAGAATATACCACCAAAAGTCTTTCCGACACAAATTGCATTTAATTTATTTCCCCATATCGGCGATTTTCATGAAAATGGAATTACTGACGAAGAGTATAAAATAGAGCAGGAGCTAAAAAAAATTATCGGCAGGGATATTAAGGTCAGTGTCACATGTGTGCGAGTTCCTGTTTTTGTTTCCCATTCCATGTCAGTTAATGTAGAATTTGAAAATAAAATAAACGCAAAAGAGGCAGAGGAGATTCTTTCGGAGTTAGACGGAATTATCACTTATAGTTGTAATAATGAAATAAAATATGCAACTCCTGTTGACGTTGTAGAAGAAGATGGAGTATATATCTCTAGAATAAGAGATGACAATTCTTGTAACAACACTATTAATATGTGGGTAACTACTGATAATTTACGTAAAGGTGCTGCGCTAAATGCAGTCCAAATAGCTGAAGAATTAATTTAAAGTTGTATGAAAACAATAAAATTAAAATACAAGGGATTGTAAATGTATTTAACAAATGAAAATTTAACTTTTGTCAAAAAAAATGAATCTTTATTTGTTTCGCTCAAATATCTAGATTCCCAGGGTAATTTAAATCAGGTTGATAGTGCTACTAAAAATGTCTTAACTGACCCCCATAATCACGGGTTTGAGCTAAGTAAAAATATATGTTTACTACCGATTGATTCTAAGGGATTTTGTGATCCATTTCGGTCTTTGCCTACTACTAGTTTTTTGTGCGTTAATCTAGCAGAAGACTTAAACATTAGAAAGTATGCTAGCAAACTTATCTGTGATTTTCTTCCTAATATGGTAGCAACATTTGAAGCTGAAATAAAATTCTGGGTAGAACCTTCGGGAGAAGAAAGTGAGGTGTGGAAGGTAGATCCATTTGATTGCTATAGCAATTTACGTAGTGATATCCTTGAAACACTAGAAAAAATTGATATTAAAACCACTATCCATAGGCCTGGAAATAAAAAAGGTGAGTGTATAATAGGATTTAAGGGGGAGAATATTATAGATTTAGCTGATAATTTTATCCTTACAAGATTTGTTATAAATAATATAGCCGCAGACTATGGCTACAGGGTACTTTTTAACAAAGACAAAGAACAAAACCTTAAGTTGATTTTGGTATGCAATAATAACGACGGGCAAATGTTTCTAGATAATTTTATCGCTAATTACCCATTAATATTAGAATATAACAACCTATTGCAAATGAGCAATTTAAGCTCTAAATCTTTATCAAAAAGAATACTTTTTAATGAAGATTGTAAATTGCACGTGAAATTCTCCACCGGAAGCAATTTTATTCCTTATATGAATTTTGCCTTTGTTGTTCTTTGCCTTTCAGAAAATACAGAAATTTTGACAAGATTAAAACAAAAGGAATTTGTAAAATTTATTAAGTATTATAAGGGAAAAGTGTTAATAAAAACTAGCTAATATTTAATAAATTATGTATAATACCCATCTAAAAATATGGTCATTAATATTATGAATCAGAAAGAGGCCAAGAAAAAGGATAATCCACTGAAAATTGCTTTAGATAAATGTGAGGCAGCTTTTAAAATTACGTTTGTGTTTGCTTTTATAATCAACTTGTTAATGTTAGTGACTCCTTTATATTCCTTACAAGTACTAGACAGAGTTATAGGAAGCGGTAATTTAGATACTTTATTATTGCTCTCTTTGATTATTGGATCGATATATTTTGTGCATGGTCTCTTACAGATAGCTCGGTCTTTTACTTTAATAAAAGTTGGAGAATGGCTTGATAATACTTTATCTCCAATTATTTTTAGCCACTCAATTTCTGCATCGGCTACTAAAGTTAATCCGGCTTCCAGCCAACTGCTCCGGGACTTTCAGACCTTAAAGACTTTTCTAACCAGTACAGGGATTAATACTGTTTTTGATGCTCCTTGGAGTATAGTATATATTGTAATAATTTTCTTGATTCATCCCTATATTGGGTGGATTACAATTGCAGGAGCAGTAATTATTGTTGCTTTTGCATTTTTTAATGCGGTAGCTACCAATAAAACCCTTGGCGAAGCTACTGAATTTTCAATCAAAGGTATGACCCAGGCCGATGTTGCAAATAGAAATGCTGAAGCGGTAGAGGCAATGGGTATGATTAAAAATGTTACCAAGAATTGGGCAAAATTTAATGAAGCCTCTCTTGCTAAGCAATCTGTAGCCAGTTATAGAAACGGTATAATCTCTAATTTTTCCAGATTTATTCGAAATATTATGACGATGGCTGTTACCGGTACCGGTGCTTATGTTGTGGTAAAAACGGGTGGTCAAGATATGACTACCGGCGGTATGATTGCCAGTTCTATTATAGTAGGGAAAGCTTTAGCCCCTTTTGATAACTCTATTGTTATGTGGAAAACTATTAGCAGTGCTATTAAGTCTTATAAAACAATTAACGAATCTTTTAATAACTATCAGGAAAGAGACCAGGCCATGCCGATACCACAGGTGGAAGGTCATTTGACAGTAGAAAATATTTTTTATGTTATACCGACTAAGCCTGGAACTCCTCAGTCTTTAGTACCAAGGTATATTTTAAAAGGAGTGTCTTTTTCTCTGCAACCTGGTGAGATATTAGCTATTATTGGTGCTAGTGCTGCCGGCAAGTCTACTCTTGCAAAAATAATTGTAGGTGTTTGGAATGCTTCTACGGGTTCAGTAAGGCTTGACGGAGGGGATGTATACACTTGGAATAGGCAAAATTTTGGCGAGCATGTCGGTTATTTGCCCCAAGGGATTGAGCTTTTTAGCGGTACTATCAAAGAAAATATAGCAAGGATGGCAGAAGAAGTATCACCGGAGAAAGTAATTGAGACGGCAAAAATGTGTGGTGCTCATGAAATAATACTGCGCTTTCCGGAGGGGTATGATACAGATATAGGTAATGCTGGCTCAAATCTATCTGGCGGCCAGCGGCAAAGGATAGGGTTAGCCAGGGCTTTTTATGGTAATCCGAAGCTTGTGGTTCTCGATGAACCTAATGCTAATTTGGATGAGGCTGGAGAACTTGCTCTTTCAACGGCGCTCAGAGAAGCAAAAAAGAAAGGAATAGGTGTCATCGTTATTTCACACCGGCCGTCTGTATTGTCGGAAGTAGATAAGATAATGGTTTTACAAGATGGAGCTGTAGCAAGTTTTGGTTCAAAAGAAGAAGTTCAAGGGCGGATAAAAATGCTTCAAAATGGTATGATTCATATTAATGAACAGTAATAAATATATTTTCGGTTATGTCAGATAATAAAAAACTAGATCCCGAGAAGCTTAAACAGCTTCAGCAATTAATGGCTAAAAATGGCATGTTGCCTCCGGGTGCAATGGGAGCAGGAGCATTAGCGCAATCTGAAAAAAAGCGAAAATTATCTCTAAGAAATGTTTTTGTAGGGATTCTTCAATCTATGCAATCTGGCGTAAGGTTTATTGATCAATTTACTAATTTTATTATTAATCGCCAGACTGCTAATTCAAATGATGTGATTGAGAGTGCTAAGTCACCTATTATGTTTGGAACTTACGTAACAATTATTTTTGTAGTTTTTGGCTTAATATGGTCTGCAATCGCTCCTCTTGATAGTGCTGCTGTTGCTTCTGGAACAGTTATTAGTAATACTCAACGTAAAAGCTTAAATCATCAAGAAGGGGGGATAATAAAAGCTATTTATGTGAAGGTAGGAGATCATGTAAAAGAAGGAGATCCGCTGCTAGAGTTTGATTCAACTAAAATCAAATCTGAATATGAAATTGTATTACATCAATACCGAAGTTTCTTAGGATTTGAAACCAGATTACTTGCAGAGATTAATGACCAAGATATTATAGAATATCCTGAATTTTTAACCAAAGATAAAGCAATTCCGGAAGTAGCAAAAATTATTGAAACGCAAAATAATTTATTCAATTCTCAGAAAGATCTTAAGAGAGCTGAACAAGATTCTTTAAAGCAAAAAATTAAACAATCCCAAAAACAAATTGAAGGCTTAGAAGCAAAAAAAGTTTCCTTGATAAAAACGCTGGAGTTTATAAAAGACCGGGTAGGAGCAACAAAAAAATTGAGTGATAAAGGTTTCGCCCAGAAGGCAGCTTTACTTGAATTGGAAGCAAAAGAAGCTTCTGCGCTTAGTGAAATTGCTATGGCTGATAGTGAAATTGCCAGATCAGAACAAGAAATTACAAGAACCGAAATTGAGTTCCTTAATTTAGATAGCAAATTTGTAGCTCACACTTTGAGTGAATTAAAGGATGTACAGATTAATGTATCAGATAAGAAAGAGAGATTTTATGCTCTTAGTGATATGCTAGAACGTGCTGTGCTAAAATCCCCAGTAGATGGCGTGGTCAATAATATCAATTACCATACTGTTGGTAGTGTGATTCCAAGTGGACAAACTATTATGGATATTTCTCCAAGTGGCGATCATTTAATTATTGAAGCAAAAATAGAACCTAAAAATATTGATTCAATTAGGGTAGGGCTTAAGTCTAAAATACGTTTTAGCGCTTTTAAATCCAGAACTACGCCTTTATTTACTGGTACGGTTGTATCCCTTTCTCCTGATATAGTTATTGAGCAGAGGAATCAAATGGATAATCGTTATGCTGGTGGTTATTATTTGGCACGGATAGAGCTAAATATGGATGAATTTAACGAAGTAGCCCGTACGAGGAAGATAGAATTGCATCCTGGTATGCAAGCGGAAGTGCAAATTGTAACTGGTACAAGAACTTTATTAAAATACTTACTTGACCCTGTTATTGATGCGATGTTTAAGGGGTTTAAAGAAAAATAGGTAATGGTTCTAATTGATACTGGAATATATAAAAATAAGAAGTTAACTTATATAAAAATTTATTGACTCTAAGGCTATGACAGTATATAAGTTAGCTGACTTAAGAAGCAACAATATCAAATTCCGAAATTAGGGGATGTAGCTCAGTTGGTAGAGCGTCTGCTTTGCAAGCAGAATGTCGGGGGTTCGATTCCCTTCATCTCCACCATATATTTTCTATTTTAATTAGTGCTTGATACCGGAAATAATGGAATAAACCCTCTAACTAGAGGGAAGAGGCTAATAATCAAATTACTAAGTACCAATTAATTGTAATCTAAACGTTTTTTTCTGCTAGAGCAATCATAAGCAAATTTTGACCAGCTTAATATAAGCTATACAAACAAGTCATGGTATAACAGAATCTATCAAATGCCCAAGTCTCTACTTTATTTTGATAGTACCGGACTTAAAGCTTAACATTTTCTAATTTCCTGGGTGAACTTATTAGTATGTTAAAGGAATATTACGCAGTTGTGTAGGGTATATAATTTAGCAGCAAAAACTCAGTATAGATAAACGATAGGTTTTGAATTAAGAAGCAGATGCAGAATTAAAAAATCCAGGAAAATAGGTTTTAACTGAATTCCTGGATTGATGATAATAGAGGCTAAAAATATATGATTTTATTTTTAACAACTACTTCTATATTTTTTCTCGTGTAGAATCTATGAATCACTCCCTCCTTGACTCACATCTCCTAAACTAGAAACTTCTTCTGAAATAGCACTACCGGTAGAACTGGAGCTGACAGTTGACACCAATGAAATTAGGTCCATAGGAGATTCAGAGGAAGAAGATGGACTTGTTTCGGAAGTACTACTATCAGAAGAACTAGAGCTGCTAGTGAATAAGGAAAAAGGGCTTGTTTTAAAGATCATACTCTCCGAAGAACTAGAGCTGCTTGATGAATAAGACGAAGATAAGCTACTAGAGGAGTCGGATGAATAAGACGAGCTGCTGGATGATTTCTCTGAATCAGAAAATTGCTGTAAGGTAGATTCATACTCTTTCATAATTCTATCCTTTTCTTGCGGGTAATCCTCAATAAGTTTATATAGTTCCTTTAGAGTGTTGCTGATTTTATCTCGGGCAGATATGATTTCTCCATTGATCCTTATAACCTCTTTATCGGACTCCATTTTCTCACTAATTTCCTTCAGTTGATTTGTTAAACTCTGATATGTTAGATTCTTATCTAAAGCATTTTCTTGGGTTAAAAGGTTTGCTTTCAATCCTTCAACAGCTTGTTGAGTATCAGTTTGGAATTTATCATAATCTGAAGATTGTACTACTTTTCCGCTTGAATATTCTAATCCGTATTTTTCTGAGTCGCTTTTTGCTATGGATACTGCGTTTAACTCGAATTTAAATTGGGATAAAAGGCTTTGAGTTCGCGTAACTTCAATATATTCTGGTAATTGTTGTATTTCTTTATTTAACTGTTCTTTTTCTGCTTGAAATTTCTTTTTAATTCCTTTTTCTTGATTATAAAGCTCGATGTTTTCTTTTGTTAAGCGCGCTACAGTTCTTGCTAAAGTTTGGGCTGATCCTAAAATTCCATCTGATTTCTCTTTTGCCATTTTCTGCCTCCATATTTGAAATTTTTATAACTTATCTGCTATAGCGGTAAATCAGGAATCGTGGGAAATTTAAGTTTTGCCACGAATCGAATATATTTATTGCTATAGCTTGATTAAACTATAAATTAAAAATTTTTTTAGTCAATAACTATAAGTTTATCTTAAAAGATAGGTTGTATTCAGACCACTGAAGTATAGATTAGATTATTAAGAGCTTTATTGCCTAAATTCTGATTTTGGTTATAGTATGTATAAAATCAGTATTTGGTGTTTAACGTAATAGGTTATGAGATATTCTAGATACATATTTATTGGGTTAGCTATTAAATGTGCCTTATTATTATCATATTATTTATATACCAGGCATTTTTCACATATTAATGGCAACGATATAATTATTGGTGAAGAACAGGAAGAGTTCAAAAGGAGGCCTATTGACCCGGGAGGAATTATTATCCCACATTCAAATAGCCTAATTTATGAGAAATTAAAACCTGCTAATGCTCCTGAAGCGGAGATTAATTTATCTTCTGAGCCAGAAGAACCACTAGAGCTTGGTTTCCGATCCCCTGCACATGATGTTGCTGAATATGACTCAATAGATGATATTTTAGCTAAAATTGATTTAGATGGAGAGGATAAACCGGCTGTAAATGTTTCTTCTTCCGAAGTTGATAATACTGTTAATACTGAACTAACTCGTGCTATGGAAGATGATGGCAACATCGATAACAGTACAGATGAGGATAAAGGGGAAGGTCAAGCCAATATACCTCAATTAAAAATTACAAGGCTCTCAGGAGAGAATAATAAATTATATAAACTTAATAAAAATTCTGCAGATTCCGGATATAAAATTCAACTATCTTCAGCCTGGTCAGAAAAAGAAGCAAACAATGAGTGGGAAAGAATACAAATGCGGCACATTAAATATTTAAAAAATGCCCAATTGGTTATAAAAAAAGTAAAAACTAATAATGATAGAATAATTTATTTAGTTATGGCAGGTAATTATCCTTCTCTAAACCAGGCAAAATTGGTTTGTAAAAAACTTGTTTCAAGTAAACAGAACTGTATAGTGACAAAATAATAGTCTTAAAAGTCAAATAGAGGAAAAGTTGAAAGGGCTTTTGGCAATCTTTACTGGGGCGAATGACGGGGCTCGAACCCGCGACCCTCAGATCCACAATCAGAAAGTCTAACATTTATCTATTTTTGTTAATTTTACTAAACCTTGACAAAATAAGCTTTCTAAGCTATCTGTATTTTATATATCTTTATTAATTATTACTAAAATGTATCTCTATAGTATACCGAGAGTATACCTTAGAAAAATATAGACTAATTCTAATGAGTTTTATTTATGCAAAAAAATATCAATTTTATAAAAAAGACGCTAGATAGCCTAAAACTGCCTGATAAAAACAAACGCCATTATTTTTATGATACAAAAATAAAGGGTCTTGAATTGATGGTAACAGAGCAAGGCACTAAGTCATTTAAGGTTTATCGCAAGTTTAATGGTAAACCTGTAAGGGTTACGCTTGGCAAGTATCCTGAAATGACTATTGAAAATGCAAGAAATGAAGCACAACGAGTTATTGCAGATATGATAAGCGGTAAAAACCCTAATGAAGAAAAGAAGAATATCAGAAGTGAAACTACTTTTGGTGAGATGTTTAAAATCTTTATGGAACGACATAGCAAGGTTACAAAAAAGAGCTGGATTGCTGATGAACTAGACATACCACGTTTTCTTAGCCACTGGTTCGAGAGAAAACTATCTACTATTACTAAGCAAGAAATACAGTTAATACATGAGAAAATAAGAAAAGAAAACGGACTTTATCAAGCCAACAGAATGCTTGCGAGGATTCATATTATTTACAACAAGGCTATTGAGTGGGGATGGAACAGAACAAATCCCGCCAGCAGTATTAAAAAGTTTAAAGAGAAATCAAGAGATAGGTTTTTACATCCTGACGAATTACCGAGATTTTTTGAGAGTTTGGAAGAGGAAGAAAATTTAACTATCAAAGATTATGTTTATGTTTCTCTTTTTACTGGAGCTAGAAAATCCAATGTCTTATCGATGAAATGGGAGGATATTAATTTTGAACGTTGTGAGTGGTTAATACCTGAAACTAAAAACGGCGAATCATTGCGAGTTCATTTAACAGAAAAAGTAATAGATATCCTTAAAAATCGTCTACAATCAAGTCCTAATAGTAAGTGGGTTTTTGAGAGTATAGGCAAGACTGGTCATTTAGTAGAACCAAAATCTGGATGGAAAAGAATATTGCAAAGAGCTGACCTCAAAGATTTGAGACTTCATGATTTAAGAAGAACGCTTGGTAGCTGGCAAGCCACAACAGGAGCTAATAGTTATATTATAGGTAGATCATTGGGGCATAAAAATCCTCAGTCAACCGCTATCTACGCTCGTTTAAGCATCGACCCTATAAAAGATTCCGTTGAAAAAGCAACACAAGCTATGTTAAAACACGCCAGATAAATTGGTATAGTATTAGGTTTTATAGGTTTTATTGAATGCATAGCACCACGTAGTGATTTGTCCACCATCGTTATTCTTATTTAAATAGGTTATAGTTTTGCTAATACTTTCTTCATTAATAATAGAATATTTTCGCATAAAATTTTGAATTTTAATGCTGGATTTATTGGCAACAAGATTATTAAGTTCTCTTATAATAGAATTACTAATATTAGAAATCATAGATTTAGGATTTTCATTCTTTTTTTGACTAAACATATTTCGTATCACATCATTTTTAATTATTGTAGTATTAACATGCTTGTTTTTACCCCCCTTTCCTTTTTCTTCGACATAATTATAGAATTCTATATCCTCAAATCCTAGAAACATCTCGTTGCAATTAGATACAATTGCTTTAAAAGGATAGTTTGTTTTTTTGATTTTTTGTTGCGTAACATCAACCTCAAATATTTTACATATTGGATTACCAATAATTTCTATTTCTTTTAATTGAGCAGGTCTTTCGTTCTTGAAATTCATTACTATATAATAGTTACGTGTATCAGTTGAATTTCTGTGGTTCTCAAGTATATTTTTGTAACCCTTACAAAGGCTTGTATTATTTGCATGTTTTATATGAACGAGTAATTTATTTTTACCTGAAACGGTAAACTCTAAGCCTATATTTTTTTCATCATGTTGCAGCTTTATCATTATATTACTAGCTTGAGAAGTTAGCCAAGTATTACAAACAGTAAAAAACAGCATTTGAGAATAAAAAACCCTAACATGCCTGTAATCAGAACCGTATTTAGTCCAAAATGTTCTCCACATATTATTGTTTTCTATTGCATCTTTGAAGTGTTTAATTATGCTAGTTACAGCAAATTCTATCGATTCCAGGCTATCAGGACAATTTTTAATTTCTTTAGATAATTCAACATTGATAAAATCTTGGCTATTTTCCAGCCATGTGTAAAGTCCTTCATAATCTTGTTTCAAATCATAATGTTCAAATTTATACTCTTTTAAAGCCTTTAAGGTTTCAATAAAAAATTCCTTATTAGTTTTTAATTCTTTTAGTAAAACTCCTTTTCTATATGTTTTTGTAGTGTTGAACCAAATATTGCCTATATCTCTATTTACTACATTTCGTAATTTTGAATTACGTGACGACATTTCTTCAATTAAAGAAGGTAGCTTATCAGCAACTGGCAAATTTGACAGAATATCTGCTGGAATGAGTTTTATGGGTAAGTTTGAATATGGATTAAGGAGTAATTTATAACTGTTATCCTTCTTAGTTATATAGCCATAATTACCTACCAAATTCAGTTCTTTCATAATTTTTTGTGTATATTGACAAATATCATCATCAATAATATTTTGCACCATATCGCTTATTCTATCACCTGCAATACCTTCTTCTAAAAGTGGTAAAAGCAAAAATATTTCAGGGGTGTTATCTGCTAAATCTACAATTTCTTTGGCGCTTTTTAGTATTTTATCGTTGAATTCAATGCCAGAACCTTTACCCTCTGTTGATCCTGACCCATAGCCAATACAAGTATATTGATATTCTGGGAAATTTACCATTTGTTTTGCTGCTCTCCAACATCTATCATCTAAATTTTGAGATGTCTGTAATAGAAGGAGTAAATTAGAAAAGTACTTTGTATAATTCTGGTAAGAATTTTTTATAATTTCACTAG
The DNA here is from genome assembly GCA_020410825.1 of Candidatus Megaera endosymbiont of Mesostigma viride. GTDB lineage: Bacteria > Pseudomonadota > Alphaproteobacteria > Rickettsiales > Rickettsiaceae > Megaera > Megaera polyxenophila. The sequence continues at coordinate 571,560 of CP084576.1, read as the reverse complement.
AGCTATTTTTTAACAGCATAGGTTCAACAAAAACTTTTGTATCATAATTTAATATAGGATCAAAAACACCTAATTTATTAAGTTTAGATTTATCAATAATGAAATACTCTGAAAAATGTTTAGGTTTGATATCCATCATTATATTTTTAGAGTTTAATTGATTATGTTGTTAAGCTTGCGGTAATCAATTTATCGATTTCATCCCTTTGCCGGATAATTTGTTGTTTTAGTTCCTCTTGTCTATCCAGCTCTGATTTTATTTCATCCACTATTTTTTGTTGGTAGTTGAGTGGGATGTCTATAATCGGAAATTCTTGAATTTGGCTAGGAAAGATATTTGTATTGTTACCCAACCCTTTTTTGTTGATTTCAATGAGATATTGAAAATAAGTTGTTCGAAAATAATAATATGCAAATAATGGATTATAATTCTTTAATCTAATTCGCATGATAAAATCAGCGAATATGCCTTGAACATTTTCATCTTCAACTAGCGCGACTTTTCCTATTGTTCCCTCTCCGGAACGAGCAATTAAAACATCGCCTTTAGTAACAGTTTTATTTAAATTTTGATTTGAATAATTGGTTGAAACAAGCTTTGAATCTTCAGCTTCAAATACCCAATTCTTAATATTTGCCATTGAGATATAATAAAAATCCCCATTTTCGTCATACTCTGTTGGAGAAATACCTTTTCCGAGAACTATTGGTTCTGAAATATAATTTTTAATTTTTTTCTGACCGATACGTTTTAGGTTGCCAATTACGAATTGACCTGCTTCTTTATGAAATTTTACACTATTCCTTATATCAATATTATTTCCAAAACTTGCCAGATCTAAGTAATAGTTTCCTATTTTCTTTACTTCTTCAAATTTTTCCAAATCAAAGCCAAATTCTCTTGCAAAAACTTTGTTAATAACCTCCTGAGGTTGTTTAATGCTAGCTTTAAACTCTTTGATCCTTTTTTCAATGGGTTCTATCTTTGAAATAATGTTATCTTGATCACTTTCGAGTGAATCAATTAGGTGCTTATTAAACTTAAGATAAGTAAAGTCATTTTCGTTGATGGTTGGATAGCTTTTTCCTTGCCTAGAGATTGCCATTAAATTATCATAAAATACTCTTCTAATAGCATAATAAAGCACTTTATTTAATTTCTTAGGTTTAATGTTTATAAAAGCAGTTGTATAAAAATAGTTACTATGTTCTTCATCTACAAATATATACTTTTTTAGATTCGGTCTCACTTTCGCTATTAGTATGTTATTTTTCTCTGCTTTTTGTATATCACCTTTTTCAATTTTACAGAAATAATTCTCTGATAACTCATCCCTATGTTCAAAATTTAATTTTATAGGATCAACATCCCCTTGTTTTGTAGCATGACCAATTTCTGAATAATAAAAATCTTTATCTTCTAAGCTTTCTAATAACGCTAATCTCGCTATTTTTGAAAATGATTGGATTTCAAAAAGGTCTTTAAAGCTATATGTTTCTTTTGTATCTATTTTATTAAAGCTTACGAAATCAACGTCAAACCTTAGCGATACTTCCTTTCCAATTTCCCCGAAATCTACCTCGAAAACTTTCATTGCCATAATAGTGTTATTCTATTCCTTTTTTACTATTTTCATTATTCAAAAAACTGCTGTTATTGACAACTTTCTTACCAGTTTTATCTTCAAGAGCCATTCTTGCATCTTTAGCAATCTTACCACCTTTTTTTGCTGGTTCTTGGTTTTCTTCAAAGCCTTGTGCTTCCATATTTTCGGCAATTTGTCTTGTAGAAAGTTCAGCAAGAGCCGTAAAAATTAATTCTGCTTCACTCATGTGATTACGGAGGTTTTGGTTGTCCAAACCTTTTAGCTTTTTATGCTGTTTTACAGTTAAATCCGACCATTCTTGATGAATTATATTTGTAAGCGCAGCATATTCTTTGCCTTCTTTAACTCCGCTCTTTTTCCAGTAATCAGTAAGTTTATTTCTGGTTTCTTGCCCCATCATTCTTTGCTCGATCCATTTCTGGTCTCTACCATGCTTTTGCCAGTTTTCTCTTGCACGATTTAAAGATATTTCCGGCTCAGCAATTTCTTCTATCCTCTCATTACCAACTTTAGCAAGCCACATTTTTATCGGTTCTGCTTTTTTACTTGGGATCGATTGCACAAGCCGGAATATAGTTTCTAAATTCGCAACATCGGTATTATAGAATTTTCCATCGCTTGCTTTCATTTTTAGGTGGTCACAATCTGTGACCACCTGACTGCCTTCCGCTTTAAGCCTGGATTTCAGAGTTGTCCAATAGCTTTTGGCTTTCTTATAATCAGGTTGATCAGTCAGAACGGCAATAATGTCGATAACTGAAAAAAACCATTTTTGCTTTGTCTTATCAAAATGCCTTCTAACCTTAAAATCTTCAAAAAAAGTTAAATCTTGCGCCATGTTTAATCCCATTGAATTATTCGCATATAGTCTAATATAGTTTCAAGGATACCATCGTCAATTATAACTTCACCTTTTGTATTTGTGCGGTAAAGATCATTGGGCATAGGTTTTTCACCTCTTTTAGTCCTTTTGTAACCAATATTTTCTGCCTCAGCCATAAAGATTTTGTAATTTAATTCTTTAGCAACCTCACCAAAAACCCACCAAGTATTTACAAAACCAAATAACGCTTGAGTGTCTTTATCATATTTACAAAGTTCTATTAACTCAGCATTATATTTCGCGATCAAGTCTTGAGTTGACAAAAGGCTATCATGCTCTTCTGTATAATTTTTTAACATTCTTAGAATAATATCTCTCTCTTCTGAGTCTGATAGATTTTTTACTGATGGTAATTTACTGCGGCTTTTTTCTCCTTTGTAAACCTTAATTATATTTTCACATCTAGTTTTCAGATTATTCCACTCATTAGAATATTTATACCAAACATCATTCCAATGCTCTATTTCATCTTTTGGTTTCTTTTGCGCGAAAAGCAAACTTGTTTTTGTACTGGTAAATGGTTCAAACGTAACCTGAGGCAACGAAACAACCGCTTTTACCTTGAAATATTTATAAATAAATAATCTAATATATTTGTTTTCGGTCGTATCAAATATGCTTTCAGGTAATACAACTCCTAACCTACCATTTTCCCTTAATAATTGGTAATATCTTTCAATGAATAGATTTTCTGAATTCTTTTTATCTCCAAAAATAAAGGAATATTTTAAACTACCTTTTGTTTCATTATCAAGTTCAACACTAAATGGTGGATTTGTAATAATTACATCAAACTCTCCATTAACGTCTTTATCAAAATATGCTGTATCATTACTTGATATGTTCAAAGCATTTGGAGCAGTTTCTTTATCATAAAATTTAAAAGGCAACAGCCCATCTTTAACAAAAACGTTTGTTGAACCATCTCCATGTAGGATCATATTTACCTTAGTAGCTGTTCCTAAATTAAAATTATGCTCAACACCATAGATATACTCTCTTGCCCACTTATTTTCTCGATTATCAGGCAGAAACCACTCATGAAATTTATCCTCTATATCTCTTTTTTTGTCTAAATTATCCATAAACCGCCTTTTAAGGTTTTCTGTAATAAATTTCATATACTCAATTAAGAAAGTTCCGCTTCCTGCACTTGGATCTATAATATATGGTATTTCTAAATCTCTATTTACTCGTTCTATTGCCAATTTATCTAACTGCAGTCCCCATAGTAGGAATTTTACTATATTTATATGTGTGAAGAATTGTCCTTTGGTTTGCTTAAATCCTTCTCTAATTATTCCCTCGAAAAAATCTCCTAAAATATCTTTGCCACTCAAACTGTTTTTACCATCTACGAGTGAATAGCATTCAAGTTGAGCAACTGTATATTTTAGTTTTGCTAAAGAAAATTTATTTTCGTCAATGACAAATGATTTTTTTAGCTTATTTTGATCAACAAAATTTAATCTTTGTTTTAAAGCTCTCCGATATAGTTCATTTATTCTCTCAAATAACTGCTCATTAGTTTCAAAGTTTTCACCATCTTTAAATGAAAAAATTTGGAAATCGTATTTCTCTCCATTTTTCTTTTCGCTCTCGTCTTGGATTTTAGCTAAAATGATATTAACGAGTGATGAAAAAATGTCATTATCATCTGTTCCACCACCACCCCAAAGAACGTTATGTAAATTTTTTCTTAAATAATCTAATTGTTCGTGTGAAAAATCTTTTTCTAAATCCTTTTTTCCATCTTTAATGTATGGCTCTTTATGCGCTTTACCATAGCTTATAGGAATACTATCCGCAAAATTTCTTTCCTCTTTCCAAGATTCAAACGAACTAAATTTTTCATAATCAATTACAATACATTTATCTTTTATAGTTTCGCGTACTTGCTCATAAGTATATAAAACAAGATATTTTACATTATACCCTTGGCCTTTTTCTTGAGACGCAAGGTTAAAAAGCTGTTTTTCTATTACTTCATCTTTGTTTTTTTCGTAATCATTAGGGCTTTTTAGTTCAATGTAAAGGAAGGCGTTGCCGTTATTATCTCTAACGATAATGTCAATTCTTGGTTTATTTACCTTTGGTCTGCCGATATCATATTCTTTTTCTATCTCGATATTTTCTGGGCTATAACCTAATTCTTTAACTAACTTTGTTAATAAATAAGCTCTTACTAGCTCCTCATCTCCAGATATCTTTTTAATTTCTCTATTTTGCTTAACTTTATGATAGGCAATTTTTTTTGTATCAATATCAATTTCCTTTACTGCAGGACTGTTGATTAAATAATTTTCTAATCCATTCATTCTAAATCCCAAAAACAGGTTTACTAGAAATATTATTTCTGCTACTAGGAATCTACATGTTACCAATCTTTTTGTCTATAACTCAAATTACGCATAATTTTATTGGGTTACAACTATGGCAAAACATTCACATAACTATTCAAATTTAAATCAACTTTTAACACGCAAGCAAGCAGCAGAATTGCTTGGGGTTAAGGAAACTACTTTAGCGCATTGGAAATGTACTGGTCGCTATAATTTATCATCCGTCAAGATAGGCAGACTTGTAAAATATCGAATGAGTGATTTAGAGCAATTTATTGAAAAAAGAGTAACTACCTATGAATAGCATTAATTTTAGAAACCTAAAAACCGCCCCCAGTGGTCATGAGCATTCAATAGTAAAACAACCATTACCATCTGGAAAAAAAGAGGGTAATGAATGGATGGCACTTAATCCAGTTCGTTACGATAAAAACCTTGATTCATTCAGGATTAATCTAATTAATGGTAAATGGATTGATCATGCTACAGCCGATAAAGGTGAAAATATTATAAGCCTAGTTGCTTATTTAAATGGTACTAGTCAGTATGAGGAAGCACAACCTTTATTAGGAAATAATACATATTTAAAAACGTGGAATTTGACTATTAACCCATCTAAAGTACATAAACCAGCTAAAGTTAATATATCTGAATATATCAATAAATTATGGAATGAAGTTTTAGACACAAAAAATTCAATTGTAGAAACTTATTTACACCATCGTGGATTATTGCTCGAGAATATACCTAAAGCCATAGGTTATCATCCCAACACTTATCATAAAACTAGTGGTAAATACTTTCCTACCATGTTATCAGCGGTAACCAAATATCGAACTGACAACATTATAGCTCTTCATCATACTTATCTAAAAGCTGATGGTATTGGTAAAGCTGATATATCTCCTAATAAAATGATCCTTGGAAAAGTAAAAGCTGGAGCTTTAGTAATTACTCCTGCTACCTCAACTCTAGTGATTGCTCAGGAAATTGGGACGGCACTTAGTGTATACGCTACAACAGGATTTTCTACATGGGCAAATTTCTCCTCATGGGGAATGGTAAATGTACAAGTACCGCCTATAGATACTGCCCAAAAAATTATTATTGCGGCAGATGCTGATGCAACTGGAATTACATCAGCAAATAAACTTGCCACCAAACTATTAGAAGAAGGTTACAAAGTGAGTATCGCAATGCCTTCACAAGGTACAGATTTTAACAACTTGCTAAAAGAGGGAAATTAAATGACCATAGAACAAGTTAAAGATATTATAGCCAATGCAATTGAAATTGACAAGGAATTACCAGAGCCTCTTAGGAAGCCATTGCAGCCAGCATCTGAGTTTCCTATAGATTCATTACCTCCTATATTAAAAGATGCAGTGCTTGCATTACATGACAAGATACAAGCTCCCATCGCACTATGCGCACAATCAGTATTAGCAGCTGTTAACCTTGCTGTGCAAGGTCATGCAGATATAATGTTACCCATGGGACAGAGTCGCCCTATATCTTGCTTTTTTTTGACTATCGCTGAAAGCGGAGAAAGGAAAAGTAGTTGTGATAACGAGGCTTTATTTGCAGTTAAAGCTTACGAAAAGAAGCTCAACGCTCAGTATAGTATAGATATTGAGCAATGGCAAAATACTAATGAAGTTTATGAAGCTCAGAAACAATCTATTTTAAAAAAATCAAATTTAACTTCTGATAATAGAAAAGCTGCATTAGATAGTTTAGGACAAAAACCAATAAAACCATTAATACCATTGCTTACATGTCCAGAACCTACGTTTGAAGGTTTATGCAAACTTATGAAAGATGGTTATCCAAGCCTTGGTATATTCTCAAGCGAAGGTGGCCAGTTTATTGCTGGTCATGGGATGAAAGCAGAAAATAAAGTACGAACAGCTGCAAGTATTTGTAGCATATGGGATGGAGAACCTATCAAGAGAATTAGAGCTGGAGAGGAAACCTCGATACTAAATGGTAGAAGGTTATCAATGCACTTAATGGTACAACCAGATATTGCAACTTCATTTCTCTCGGATCAGGTACTCAGAGATCAGGGGATGTTATCTAGAATACTTGTTGTTGCACCAGCAAGTAGAATAGGTATGAGGATACAACATGAAGTAAGGCCTCAGAGTTTAAAGGCTTTAGAGCATTTTAATAAAAAACTTTCTACTATTCTTGATTTAAAATTGCCTTTAGCCCCTAATTGTGCCAATCAACTAAAACCAAGGTTGATACAATTAACCCAAGAGGCAACTGATCTGTATAAAGAATATGCTGATCATATAGAAGGCAAAATGTCTAATAATGGTGAACTTGAGCCAATTAAAGGCTTTGCCAATAAGCTCCCAGAGCATGCGCTAAGAATAGGAGCAACAATGGCTTTGTTTAATGATATCACGGCAGAGATTTTGACAATTGAACCTTTGAAACAATCCATAAAACTTACTGATTTTTATGTAACTGAGCTATTGCGATTACGCAATGAAGGGATGACAGATCCAAAGCTAATACTTGCTGAGAAGTTACTTACTTGGATAAATGAACACTGGCAAGAAGAAAACATCTCATTGCCTGATATATACCAAGTTAGTATCAATGCAATAAGAAATAAGGCCAGTGCATTGGAGATTGTCAAGATCTTAGAAAATCATGGATGGTTGTGCAAAAACGATACCACAATAAAGGTTAAAGGTCAAAATAGACGGGATACATGGAAAATCATAAAGTTATAGCGGGGTAATCCACGTATACTAAATTTGTCTTTGAGAAATTTGAGCGATCAAGAGTTATAGTAAGCGAAACTTTAGGTGCTTTAGATGCTTTAGGTGAGCACGTAGTAGGTTTTGCAAAATATCATAATAGGTTAAACGATAGTGAAAAAAATTTGTTGAATAATATTTTTTGTTAAGAAATTAAGATTATAGACAAATCATAAGCTTTTATTGTAAAATTTTAGCTGCAAATAGTGGGTAATTATTTAATAAATTATATAAGATTAGAATTAATGTTAGTAAAAACTACGAATACTACTGAAGGTAACAAATCTGTACCCACAGTAGTTGGTTATGACGCTTCAAAATATAATGCCTTAAAACATGGGGTGCTTTCAAAATACACAGTAATGTACTGGGAAAATAGAGACGATTATGATACTCTGCTTAGTTCTTTAATTGACGAGTATAAACCAATAAATGTAACCGAAGGACATCTAGTTGAGGAGCTATCTGGTATTATCTGGCGTAAGATGCGTCTTAGGTACGCAGAGATGAGTAGTTTACAATCAGCATTGAGCGAGAATATTGGCATAGAGTTTTTTTCTGGCAAGGATTGCGTTAAAGATGCTTTACTTGAAAGATCGAGTAAAGTAGAGAATTTTAATGTCAAGCAAGCGGTATTATCTAGCCAAGAAGAAACAATAAACGAATTAGTCAAAATAAATAATAAATTAAAGTGTTGCTTATTATCAGAACAGATTATTGCAGAATATAATTCTTATGATGATGCCGTAGTGGTTTTAGATGAAGAAGACCAGAATGAGTGGATAAATAATTGGCTTGGTGAAAATGATGATAATCAAAATGAAGAAGATGAAGAGCGCTTTGTCTATGAGTACTATACAGCTTCAACAGAAGATTTACTGCTTTATATAGAAGATTTAAAAAAATGCTATGAAAAAAGTATTTATGAACTTGAAAATAGAAGTAAAGTAAAACATCAGGCATTAGGTAAAACCTTTTTTCATGATAAGGAGCTGAATAAATATATGAGGTATGAGAGTCATTTAGATAAGAAGTTTGAGAAAACCTTAGCAATGCTTATTAGGTTGAAGGATTTGAGGAAAGAGCATAACGTAGGACAAAATAATAGTTAAGTTAATATATATACAATCCGTTTGGTAAAATTATTAGGGATTTGTTTATAATTGTTTACTTGTAATTGCATTAGTAGTAACATTTTAGAATGTTTATTCTATTATGCTTATTAGCAAGATATGGTCTATTCACCACCTTGTAGTTACTCAATCAGATTAATAGACAAGTTAAAATCATTAGATACTAAACACTTATTGGATTTTAATTTGATTAATAAGGCTATACACTGGGCTAAGAAATATCATGGTGACCAGAAAAGGAAATCAGGTGAGCCTTATTATTCCCACCCACTAGAAGTAGCTTATATTATATCTGAATATAAGCTAAAAACTGATGTAATAGCAGCTAGTATATTGCATGATATTGTTGAAGATACAGAAGTTACTGTAGAGATGCTACAGGACGCTTTTGGACAGAGAATAGCTGAAATGGTTGATAGACTTACTCGTGATAGACCGGATGGAACAAAGTTAACTATAGAGGAAATAATTAATAATGCTTATTGTAAAAAAGATAACGAGGTTTTACTAATAAAGCTATTTGATAGATTTCATAATATGCAAACTGTTGGGGTTAAGTCTCCTGAAAAAGTAACAAAAAACGTGGTAGAAACATTAAAGTACTTTCTCAGTCTAGCTATTTTTTTTGAAAAACAAAACTATGGAATAGGTGAATTAGATCACTCTATTAATGCTCTATGTTATCAACACATAAATTCTAAAGATAAACTTAATATAAGAAAAAGCCTCGTTTCAAATGATTATTATTTACCAGATCTATAAGACTTGCTAGAATTCTATTTTTATCATCGTTGTGGTTTTATAACTCAATTCTTAGATAACTTATAACGTTATATATCTTTATGCAATATTATACGCAGTTAGAAAAAATAATAGAACAAGTTAATCGTATTAATAATGTCATAAAATTCCAATACTGGGATATTAGTGTTAATATGCCTCAAGGATCAGCTGTTAGTAAAACACAAGATATTATTACACTCAATTCCATTATTCAGCAAAAATTAAAATCTGACCAAACTATTAATTTGCTGACACAAGCACAAACTGAATCCCATAAGTTAAATGAATGGCAATTAGCAAATTTAAAACAAATAGATAAAAAAATAGCAAAGTCCCTATGTATAGATGATGAATTATACGCGAAATTTATTTCTGCCACTACTCAATGTGAATTAGTTTGGAGAAAAGCAAAAGCCGAGGATAATTATGAAGCACTTAAACCTTATCTACAGGAAGTATTAAACTGTACGCAGGCTATTGCTAAGAGTAAGTCTCAAAAATTTAATTGCTCACTTTATGATGCTCTAATTGATGAATACGACCCAGATAGTAAATCTGAAGAAATAAAAGTAATTTTTTCTACTCTAAAGAAGAATTTACCTAATTTAATCAAAGAAATACAACGTAAACAAAAATATGAATCTATAATTCCACTTACAGAAATGAATACAGCGCAACAAAAATTAGTTGCAGAAAAAATAATAAAAATGATGGGTTTTGATTTTACTAAGGGTAGATTAGATGAATCAGAGCATCCTTATTGTCGTGGTAACCCTGATGATATTAGGTTAACAAGTAGATATGATAAGAATAATTTTTTATCTGGAATTCTGTCTAGTATGCATGAAGCTGGTCATGGCCTATATGAACAAAATTTACCAGCAAGTTATAGAAATCAGTTTGTGGGTATGGCAAGCAGCATGTCATTACATGAAAGCCAATCTTTATTTATGGAAATGCAGGTTGGTAAGTCAAAAGAATTTATGCAATACTTAGCCAGGGTTCTTAGAGATGATTTTAAATATATAGGATCTGAATATTCAAGTGATAATTTGTATAAATTAGTTACAAGGGTCAAGCCAAATTTGATTAGAATTAATTCTGATGAAGTGACTTATTGTATGCATGTAATATTAAGGTATGAAATTGAAGAAGCGCTGATTTATGGTCACTTAAGTTTGGATGAGTTACCTGTTTATTGGAATCAGAAAATATCTGAATATTTAGGTATTAGTTGTACTTCCAATAAACTTGGATGTTTACAAGATATACATTGGTCACTAGGAGATTTTGGTTATTTTCCCTCTTATGCTAAAGGGGCTATTATTGCTGCAATGTTAATGCGAACAATCAATCATAATACAAGACAAAAAATTGCTAATGGAGAATTTGAAAATATAAATAAATTTTTGAATAAAAATATAAGAAACTTGGGTTCATTAAAATCTACTAATACTTTAATTCAAGATGCAACGGGAGAAGAACAAATTAACCCAACTATATTTTTAACATATTTAGAACAAAAATATCTATCTCCTTAGGAAATAGCAATATTTTAAACCTCAACAGCTCTTTGATCTAATCTTGTAAAATGTAGTAATCCAAATCCAAATCCTATAATACCAGGAATTACCACAATTAGCATTCCATAGTAACCAAATAGTGCATTCAAAAATATTAACCCAAATGAGGTTACCAAATATATGACGGCTCTTGAGAGAGCAAATATAAAGCTTACATAGGTAAATCTCTTAAATACTGGAAAATGCCGGTAAATAATTGGCATAGCAGGTACAGGACTTAGAATAAAAAACATAATAAACGACTGAATTATAAACAAATCAAATGCAGATTCAAGATGGTTAAGTAAGTATGGAACAAAACATAAGAAAATAAAAAGTATAACCATTGTAACCCTAAGAATTTTTAAAGGGTGTATAATGTAGCTTAAATATGTTAAACATAATATGCCTGCTAATTGTACTATAGAAACAGTAAAATTCTGATAAATGATTTGTTCTGGGGTATAATGAAAAACGTCACTTAAGATAGAACCGCAATAAATATAACTAAAGTAAAAGCAAAAAGGCCAAATACAATCCATAAGAAATAGCGCCAAGCAGGTTTTATAATCAACTTTCTCATGAACGATCAGATTGCTATTCTTAGATATATCAAGATTAACTTGCTCATTTTTATACTGTTTATAAAATCTCTGTAATTTGCGTTTTGCATCAACAAATTCTGGAGTTTCCTTAAGTGCTGTGCGAGAGATACCACCGATAAGAGCAATCCCTGCGCCAAACCAAAATGCTACACGCCAATTCATAGCATAGGAACTGGAAATATGAGCAACGATAAGAGCCACCATACCTCCTAAACTACAACAAACTGTAATAAATGATACTATAGGATATTGCAAGGGAGGTTTGATAGTTTCCGTCAAGTAAAGTTCTGCTCCTACTGTTTCTCCTAAAGATGACATACCTTGCAGGATACGGCATATAATCATAAATATGGAGGCAAAATACCCCCACTGAGCATAAGTCGGAAGATTAGCCATTATAAAACAAGTAAATGCCATCATAAAAGTAGTTATGATAACAGTAGACTTACGCCCAATATTGTCTCCTATCCAGCCAAACAATAATGCACCGAGTGGCCTTGTAATAAAAGTTACACAAAAAGTAAAGGCCGCAATAATAGAACTAGAAAAAGAATCAGTTTTGGGGAAAAACAGCTCATTAAGCAGTACCGCCATATGAACGTATAGCATCAAATCAAAGTATTCAAGGAACGTGCCTATAGATAATAAACCTACAGCTTCTTTTTGTTCTCTTGCCAAGCTTCTTTGTTCTGATATTTTCACGGGAGATCATCTTTATTTACTAAACTAATATTAATTATTCTGATATTCTTAGCAACTATTAATTATAGAATTAGCAGGTTAATTTTTATATCATTTAGACACTTATTACCGAAATAACGCAGTTATTTATTAAATCTCGCCTAATTTATCTATCATTTACTAGTAAATGATAAAAAATACTAAGCCTATAAACTAAATTTTACTTTTGTAAGCTCAACGCTAATCAACCTATATAATAAAATATAACAAAAAAAGGTAAAAGCTTATCAATAGTATATCACTAAGTTTATGATTGACTCAAATTTTTTGCTAAAGATTGTATAACCAAAAGTTATAACGTCTGTAAGCCTTGTAAAATAAGGTATACAAGACTCTTGTTACAAAGTTACACTTGTTACACTGAAAAAATGGTAATGCCAGGATTATAAAAATTATTTTGTTAAATCAGTTTTTGATTACTTGAAGAAACACTGAACATACCAATTCTACTGGATAGGTTAAATAAGGTAATAAAAAGTAATAGCTTTTTAAGTGTAATTAATGATATAATTTTATATTCTAAAATTATATTTAATCTCTTTTTGGTATATTCCCTGCCGTTTGCGGCATAAAATGAAGAGATGAGCAAATATATACACAAGAGTCATAACGTTACTGTTTTATTGTATCACCTGGTATTTCTAGCAAAGTATCGCCGAGCGGTGTTTGACTTATCAGTTGACCAAGTGCTACGGAAAGTATGTTTAGAGATAGAAAAGAGATATCAAATAAAATTTTTAGAAATAGGAACTGATGAGGATCATGTAAATTTTTTAGTACAATCTGTACCGACCTATAGCGTAACAAAAATAGTAATGATAATTAAAAGTGTTATGGCTCGTCAAATATTTAGGTTATATCCACAAATTAAGAAACAATTATTGGGAGAAGAATTTCGGACTGATGGATATTTCACAAGTACGGTAAGTAAGCACGGGAATAAGAATATGATAGGAAAATACGTAAAAAATCAAAGTAAGGAATATAAGAAACTGCATGATAATTATCAGTTAGCTTTTTTCTAAAACTCTAAAATACCCCGCTGCTTGCGGCGAGGATTGATTTTATTTATTACGTATAATTCTGATTAAAAAACAATAATTTTTTAATATTAATAAATTGAGCTTTATATGGCTGGTGTAATATATATTTTAACTAATCCGTTTATGCCTGACATATTTAAAATAGGTAGAACAGAAAGAAATGTAGAAGATAGGATTAAAGAACTTGATACTACAAGTATGCCAGCGCCTTTTAGATGTGTTTATGCTGCTGAAGTTAATGACGTTGTAATTGTTGAGAAGAGAATACAAAGAATATTTAGTGATAAAAGAATAAGAAAAAATAGGGAGTTCTTTGAAAAAGTATCACTTCAACAGCTGATTGAAGCTATCAAGCTTGCTGAAATAAGAGAAGTAACACCTAAAAACGATATTTTTAATGAACCATCAGATAAAGGAGTATTAGAAAAATGCAGCGAAGTAGAAGAACGTAAGAATAAATGGGCATTTAAAGATTTAAGAATACCCATTAATTCCCTTCTTTATTTTTCTAAGGATGATAGTGTAACAAGTATTGTAGCGGATGAGAACTCAAATAGAGTTATTTTTGAAGGAGTTAATATGTCTTTATCGGCGTCAGCTTTAAAAGCTTTAAATAAGATAGGTTATACTTGGAGTAGTGTAAGAGGGAGTGATTACTGGATGTATGAAGATGAAACACTTACAACAAGGCGCTTAGAATTGGAATCTATAGAATAAATCTTCAAAAAACCTTCTAAAGTATAACCAGAGTATATCGAATAAGAATTAGGTAAAATAATAAAACCTTGTGTCCTTTATATTTACTGGGGCGAATGACGGGGCTCGAACCCGCGACCCTCAGATCCACAATCTGATGCTCTAACCAGCTGAGCTACACCCGCCGTAATAATTGCTATAAATACTCTGACAAACTAATTTAATTTGTTGTGCGAGTCAATCATATTTTTATGTTAAACATCTCTTATAGGTATAAATTTGAAGCGATCTTTTTTAGAGCTGAATTTTGCAAGAATGGATTGGAGAATTGTTGGCTTATAAAAATTATAGTTTCTTTTATATTTGGTATTAGTATATAACTCATAATTTTTAATTAACGACGGTATAACCTCACTATAATAGACTTTGTATAAATCATGCATGGTAGATCTTGTAGTTAAGTACCCCCACTTCATAACTTGTTGGGGGACTCTTGCTAGTGCTTCCACGCACGCTATTGCTTCTTCTGCTTCTGGGTCAGCCCGTTTATAAACATCCGCTGCCGGTGAGAGATTTGACTGCATATCTAGAATCATGGTTTTTATCATTATTGCCATATATTTTTCATTTGAAAATTTTTTGACAAATATACAATTATTATTGATAGCAAGTTTGCTAAACCTATACTTATGGTATTGAATTAATATCCGAATCCACAGTACCTTGAAGCCAGAAATTTTTTGTTTGTTGTAAAATTTTAGCTTTTCTTCTAAAGATAGCATTTTATCCATGCCCCAAGATAGAAGATTTTTATATAAATTGTGACATCTTTTTATATCTTTTCTTCTACCTTCCTTGACATGTGGCTTAGCCCTGGTACAAGAAAAGTTAGCAGAGTGTCTACCTATTTGTTGCCCCTGAGTATTGCGAATTATGTCAGCATAATGGCCCAGTTCCTGACCTGCAATAATTTGCATTCTTGCAGCTGCAGCCCAGCCGTCGCCATAAAATGGATTAGAAGTATTGTTAGGTGCAAAAGGGTCTCCCCCGCAAGAAACATAAATACATACATTACTGCCGTCAGTACTTTGCATGCCGCTATTTGTTCCCGACGTTTTCCAGCTTGAAATATCCATAACGTCACCAATATTGTGGGAGTAGGTTATAAATATTTGAGTGCGATCAAGTAGTAGCCATTTAATTACTATTGGATGAGCAGATTGCACAAGAATCCTAGCAAGTTGCATTTGAGTATTAAAATCCACTGGTAGTAATTTTTTTGTCTGATTCAGCAGTTCCGTTATTATTTTCGTAATTTGGTCGTTTGTCAGGTTTTTGTTTTTTTGTAAATATAAATTCTTAATAGTCTTTCTGGTTAATTCAAGTAATTTAGGGTTAGTTAATTCTTCCTTGGTCATCATCAAAGTTATGCCAGAACTAGGGTCCGTGAACCTTGAAAAATTACAGTAATAATCTGTGTCCACCCGCATTCTACCAGAAGAAAGTAAATCTTTTGCTAAAGTTTCATATTCAATTTGCATTTCCTCTTGGTGGACTCCAGGGATTTTGTCAAGAATATGATATACTAAACTCATCCTGTAACCCAAAAATTGAGAGTAATATTGTCAGTAAATATTTGTTATATTCTACAAATATAGATCGGTAACTTTTGTTTTTTACGAGAACGATATGTGGTACTATCGCTCCTCTAGGGAGGTAGCGAGTAGTCTCATATATTGCACGCGGCATTTCTTCGGCTAGAGTAACTAACCTAATTGAAGAAATTCCGTACTTTTTAAGGAGTAAGTAAGTATTGGTGGGATAATGCTTATTACCGCGCAGAATTTCGGGATCTAAAATCACCTGATATTCTGGTACTCCTTGTTCCTTCAAATAATTTTTATAGGAGGTAGGGTTTTCATCATTTGTAAGTAAAATAAGTGGTGCATAACCAAGCTTTAACAGTGCCGCAGCCGTATAAAGTTTCTGTTTATTATCGCCAAAAATTACAATTGCTTCCGCCCGTGTGCTGGTATCCAATTCGTAATTACCTATCACATAGATAAAACCAAAGAATCCTAATACCCACGATAGTAATATTACGCTAAAAGTTATAGCTGTTGATCTCATTAAAATATTTCTATAAATTTTTTCTTTAATATTATATCAAATTCTGTTATGGAAATGTTGATACCCATATCTTCTAGTGAGGTTATAGGAAAATCATTTATCCCACAAGGGATTATCCCAGAATAATTATCAAGATTTGGGCTGATGTTGACTGCTATACCATGATAAGTAACCCATTTCCTTACTCTGATTCCTATAGCACCGATTTTAGATTCTATATTTCTGCTGTTTTTAACCCAGATGCCTACTTTACCTTGAATTGTAAAAGCATTCACATCCAGTTCTGCAAGTGTTAATATTATCCATTTTTCGAGTTGTGTAATATATAGTTTTAAATCTTTAACCTTATCTGTATTATTCAAATTTATTATAGGATAAATGATTCTTTGTCCCGGGCCATGATAAGTAAATTTTCCTCCTCGGCCGGTATAAATAACTGGAAATGAATCAGGTTTTAGCAATTCCTCTACATTATGACTTGTTCCGGCAGTGTATACTTCCTTATGCTCTAGCAAAAAGATAGTATCGGGCTGCATAGAGTTTATAACTCTATCTAGTTGACCTTCCATTATTTTTATCCCCTCTTGATAATCAACAAGACCGGGTAGGGTGATCCATTTTACCAATGTTTATTTCCTGCCGAATAATTTTTCTATATCTTTAAGTTTCAGCTCAACATATGTTGGTCTGCCGTGGTTACATTGAGCGGAAAAAGGTGTAGATTCCATTTGTCTTAATAATTCATTCATTTCTAGGGTAGAAAGAACTCTACCAGCCCGAATGGAATAATGACAGGCATAAGTTTCTGTAACGTGTTCTATTAACTCAGTGAGTGCAATATTTTCACCAAGTGCAAGCAAATGGTCAGCTAGATCGTTGATTAGCTTAACAATATTAATATCACCAAGAATACTCGGCATTTCAGAGACAATTATTGATTTTTCTCCAAATTTTTCTACTGATAAACCAAGATCGGATAAAGAAGCTTTATTATCATCTATGATTTCAGCTTTTTCTCTTGATGATAATTCAATTATTTCGGGTATTAGCAGTCTTTGTTTAATTATGCCTTTTTGCTTTATTTGCTCTTTGATTTTTTCATAACCAAGACGCTCATGGGCGGCGTGTTGATCAGTAATAATTATACTATCTTCAGTTTGAGAAATTATATAAGTGTTATGAAGTTGAGCCTTGGCAGCACCTAGATAGTATTGTGGATCGCTAATAAAAGTATTTGCTAATTCCTGATCGGTTTGATCTTCAGTTTTAGCAGTCGGCAATTGTATAGAATCTAAGGTTGTTTGAAAACTATAATCAGAGTTTTGTTGTTTGCTTAGTGCATAATCAATACGGAAATTAGTTTTTACGTTTTTGTTTTGTGGTAACCAACCATTATTTCTGGAGAAAGTTTTTTGGGTTGGTATTTGAAAATTATTATTAGGATGATTGTTTTCTGCCAAATAGGGCGAATCATTTTGAGGCTTCATGTAATTTATCGCTGATTCGGATAAAGTACTAGATACTCTTTGCCCTTCAGAGTTTAAAGCTTCTTTAATGGCACTAATAACAATTGACCTAATAAAATTTGGATCATGAAAACGCACCTCAGTTTTAGCAGGATGGACGTTAACGTCAACTAAATGAGGGTCTAATTTTAAAAATAAAGTAGAAACTGCATGGCGGTCTCTTGCTAAAAAATCCTGATAAGCGACTTTTAAAGCCACATTTAATATCTTATCCTTTACCGGTCTGTTATTAATGAATAGGAATTGTTCTTCAGCGGCCGCTTTATTATAGGTCGGGATACTTGTATAACCGTAAAGTGATATATCATTGCGCTTAAAATCTACCAAAGCAGAATTTGTTAAGAATTCCATGCCCATTATTTCCGCAATTCGTGAATTTAATGTCTCTTCAAAATTCCCTTCTTTTTTGCGTACTTTAACCAAATCTTTTCCTTCGTGGGTAAGAGTAAAGCCAATATGAGGATGGCTAAGGGCAATTTTTTTAACCAATGCTATGGTAGCCATCAATTCTGTTTTATCTGTTCTTAAAAATTTCAGTCTGGCTGGAGTCGCAAAAAATAAATCTCTAACTTCAATAACTGTTCCTTCGTCAAGAGCAGCCTGCTCGGTTTTTTCTTGGATGCCGCCATTTATGCTTAAGCTATAGGCAGTATCTGTATATTTTTTTTTGGAAGTAATTTTAAATTTGCTGATTGCACCAATTGATGGTAATGCTTCTCCTCTAAAACCAAAACTATTAATGTTTAGCAAATCTTCTTCATCTAATTTTGATGTAGCATGCCTTTGAATAGCAAGTTCCAGATCTTCCTGCGACATACCAAAACCATTATCTTTTACAATGATTAGGTTTTTCCCAGCTTCCTCTAAAATAATGTCAATTTTTGTAGCTCCTGCATCTATTGCATTCTCTACTAATTCCTTTACTACCGAAGCTGGTCTTTCTATAACTTCACCGGCAGAAATTTTGTTAATAGTACTCGGAGAGAGGATTTTAATACTCATTTGGGTGGGATAGAAGCTTAAATTTATACAAATGCAAATGATACCATTAAAACGATAGGAATAAAATAATAAAAAAGTGAATAATGCTATTGTTGCGATGAATTAGCCCTTTCTGATCCATCGTACCCAGGCTTGCCAGTCTCTGAGGCCTAAATCCTTTTCGAAATTCAGCAGATCATAATTAGCTTGCTGGCAAATTTTTTTATCCGGAATTATTAACTCTACACCAGATGATAGAGCAGCTATTTGGGTTTTGCAGGCAAGTTCCAGATGATAACAATAAAACATTGCCTCATGAATAGTAGTGCCGCAAGTGATCATTCCGTGATTTCTAAGGAGCATGATTTTTTTATCTGCTAAATCATCAACTAGATTAACCCCATGAGAGTTGTTATCTAAGGCAAGAGAATTGTACTCATGATAATTAATCTGATCGTAAAAGTGCAACGCCCATTGACTAAGTGGCATTAAACCGTTTTTCATGCAAGATACCGCAACAGAGGCCACTGTATGTAAATGAAATATGGCTTCAAGATCAGCTCTTTCTTTGTAAATATTTCCGTGAATAACATAACCGGTTTTATTGTATTGGAATTCTTCTCCCTCGATAATTTCACCATCGAAACTCACCTTTAAAAGGTTATTTTCTGTAACCTCTTCGAACCTTAACCCAAAAGGATTAATATAATAATAATTTGCACCGTGAGGTCTTGCTGAGAGATGAGTATAGGTATGATCATCCATACCCAATTTTGCTAAAATCTGGTAAGCGTAAGCTAAGTTCTTTTTAATTGACATAATGCTAAAATTATCTATCTAATGAAGTTGTCTCTGGGCTGGTAAAATTCAGTTTCCGGTAACTAATGCTTTCAGCCACGTGAATTTTTTTTACGTAATCCGAACCGTCTAAATCGGCAATTGTCCGAGCCACTCTTAAAACCCTGTTATATCCCCGCATCGAAAGTTTGAATTTTTGGGCTGCCTCATTTAACAAATTCCGTCCTTCATCGACAGGCATAGCATAATCCGTAAGTAACTGGCCGTCTAGATTATTATTAAGCGCAATACCATAACCTTCGTAGCGTTTTGCCTGGAATTCTCTTGCGGCAAATATTCTCGCTGCTACAGTTTCAGAACTTTCTGAATTAGCTTTTATAGTATAATCAAAATCGTAAAACTCGTCACTACCTACTTCAATATGTAAATCAAATCGGTCCAGAATAGGTCCTGAAATTTTACTTTGATAATTGCTTCCGCACAAGGGAGCTTTATTACACTCCTTGCTTGGATTCCCTAAATAACCACACTTACAAGGGTTCATGGCGGCAATTAACTGAAACCTAGCTGGATATTTTACTTGTGTTCCTGATCGAGAAATTAAAACCTCTCCTGTTTCAATAGGTTGCCTTAATGATTCTATTACTCCTGCTGGAAATTCCGGTAATTCGTCTAAAAACAGCACTCCGTTGTGAGCTAAAGATATCTCCCCGGGTTTTACCTTTCTGCCCATTCCACCGCCTACCATTGCTGGTATAGAACAATTATGATGGGGCGCTCTAAATGGTCTTTCGTTAGTTAAGCATCCCTCTTTAAGGTTACCGGCAATGCTTGAGATCATACTGACTTCTAAAATTTCCTGAGGAGCGAGTTTTGGCAAAATACCAGGTAATCGGGATGCAAGCATGGATTTACCAGTCCCTGGTGGTCCGTACATTAACATATTATGACCGCCTGCGGCTGCTATTTCGAGTGCTCTTTTAGCTATTTTTTGGCCTTTTATATCTTTTAAATCCGGATAAGTAGCTGATTTGTTACTAACGGCTGCTTCCGGCCTTGCTAAGACTTGTATCCCGCTAAAATGATTAATTAAGCTAAGCAAGTTATCGGCAGCTATTATTCTCTCATTACCTGACCAAGCAACTTCAGATCCATTATATTTTGAACAGATGATGCCTTTATTTTTGCTACTTGCTCCGATAGCAGCAGGCAGGGCTCCGTTTACAGGTAGAATTGAGCCGTCTAAAGATAATTCACCAAAAACTAGATAATCTATCATTTCCTCACTAGGTAGTACTTTCATTGCTGATAATATTGCTGCAGCAATTGCTAAATCAAAATGGCTTCCTTCTTTAACAAGATCTGCTGGGGCCAAATTAACTACTATTCTTTTTGCTGGAAGGGCAAGTCCAATAGATGATAGAGCAGCTCTTACTCTTTCTTTTGATTCGGCAATAGTTTTATCGGCTAAGCCAACGATGACAAAATTTGGTACTCCCGACGATATCTGCACCTGGACATCTACATCTGTTATATCTACACCACTAAAGGTTAGGCTGCAAATTTTGGTAATCATAAATAGGATGAGTTTAAGGTTATTATTTTTTTGTGTATTTTAATTGTATTTTAAAAGTTCACCTGCTGCCTAGTAGGAATTTTTGTAGGTAACTTATGGAAACTATAGGGAAAAGTCAAGGACAACTTCAGATAGACGTTATAGTAAGCTATTCAACCAAACAACAGAATCAGATACTACCTAAAAAAGTACCTTACTTTTATTTGCCAATGCAAAAATTGCTAAAGATTTCGCCTAAGATCTCATCCACTGTTATAACGCCCGTGATATTACTAAGGTATCTTATAGTCATTCTAATATCTTCTGCTGCTAAAACCAAATCACTTTCAAGATTTAAATTGCTTAAAGCTTCTAAAGCATAAGAGAGCTGAGTTCTGTGGCGTTCTCTAGTAATTTGGGGATTTTCTGAGGGGCTAGCTATTTGTTCCGCAATCTGGCAGATATGATCCATTAATTTCTCTATATTTTTGCCGGTTTTAGCTGAGATATAGAGTATATGCTTAGGTATGTGTGGCGTAAACATGCTCAAATGATTATAATCGTGGGCTGATACCTCATCTATTTTATTGAAAACAACTATCGTATTATCATCGATGAAATCTACAAAAGGTGTTATGTCTTTTTCATTGAATTCTTGTACATCATACATGATAATTTTGATGTCAGAATGCTTGAGGGTTTCCCTAGATTTTTTTATGCCGATTTGTTCGATTTCATCTACGCTGTTATCTCTAATTCCAGCCGTATCTTGAAGAATAATCGGATATCCTCCTATATCAAGGTGACCTTCAATAACGTCCCTCGTAGTACCGGCAATATTTGAAACAATAGCTATTTCTCTTTTAAGCAGCAAATTCATCAAACTTGACTTACCGACATTAGGTTTTCCTACTATCGTAAGTTTTAAACCGTTCCGAAGGCGTTCCCCTCTGTTATTATCCTTTAAATGATTAGATATTTCACGGCATAAATTACTAATATTATCTTTGGTACTGGCCAGCACTTGAGCAGGAATTTCTTCATCAGGAAAATCAATATAAGCTTCAATTAAAGACATGATTTTAAGGAGTTGCTGACGCCAATTCGTGTATATTGCTTCTAATCCTCCGCCGAGTTGTCTTATGGCCTGTTTATGCTGTAATTCTGTTTCTGCATCGATAAGATCTGCAAGACCTTCCGCAGCCGTTAAATCAAATTTACCGTTTAAAAAAGCTCTTTTGGCAAATTCTCCGGCTTCTGCAAGTCTTAAATCTTCTATCACACCTAATGCTTGATTAAGTAATTTTATTACTGCTATACTGCCGTGGACGTGTATTTCAGCTGATTCCTCCCCTGTAAAACTGGAATTTGCATTAAAATAAACGACCATGGCTTTATCTATCTGGATTCCAGTTTGTGGATGAAAAATTTTGCGTAAATACATTTTTCGTGGCTGTAATGCGGTTATTTGACCACCAATTAGCCGTTCCAGTGCTGCTACACTACTTGAACCCGATATCCTATAAACGGTTACCCCAGCTTTTCCCATTCCTGAACATTGAGCAAAAATTGTATTCATTAACCGTCCTTAATTGTTGATAGAGATTTACATTTCTTATATTATACCGTTAACTTGCATATTTTAAAGTTATTTAAAGGGTATTAGGTAGACTATGGATGACAATGAGAACAATAATTATCTATCTTTGAGCAAACTTAATTGCACAATTGAAGATTTTACTCCTGATATACTTAATTTAGTAAAAGCAAAGAAAAAAGGTGAGTTATATAGAAAATTTGCTCAGAAATTTTTAACTTATATTCCTGTTGATTACAGATTAAAAGATAAAATCTCATTGTTTGGTGATTTTACTGATGAAGCTTTTGAATTTTTTAAACAAAGAAAAAATGAAGAAAGAAAAATTGAAATTTCAAAAGTTAAATTTCAAAACAACAATTCCATTACAATATTAATAATTATTGAAAATCGGCCGTTTATTATTGATTCGTTGAATTGTTTAATATCAAGACTGGGACTACAAACTATTTTTACGTTTCATCCTGTGGTTTTTTCTAAAAGAGATAAAAATGGCAACTTAGTTGATATTGTTTCGACAGGTGAAGAAGCTTCAAGAGAATCATTAGTGTTTATTAAAGCTCTTGGAAATTTTAATGAAGAAACCATACAAATCTTAAAAAAAGAAATAAATAAAATTATCGATTTAGTCGATTATACCTATAACTCTTGGCAAAGCTTGCTAAATAAATTAATTGCTGTAACTACTGAGATAGTAAGCCATAAAGATGTCTATGAGGAAAGAGGATTACCTACTGAAGAGGCTCTTGATTTCCTAAATTGGTTACAGAAAGATAATTTTACTTTCCTTGGCATGGTTGAATTTGATACTTCCTCCATGCAAATAACCCATGAAGATGGAGTAAAAGATATTTGGCAAGATAATAAGGAGGAATTAAAGGTTATAATAGAGTTTTCTAAAAGGGATTATTACTCTAATAAACTTGCCATGCTTGGCAAACTTAATAAAGTATCGCCGGTGCATCGTAATGCCCTTGTAGATTATATTCTAATTAAGCATCTAGATGAAAATGGGGGATATAAATCAGGTAGTATAATTTTTGGACTTTATGGAATGGCAGTTTATTACCAATCCATAAAAAGTGTACCTATTTTGCGGGGAAAGATGAATTATGTGCTTGATGAATCAGGATTTCCTTTAAACAGTTACAATTCTAAAAAGCTAAAAAATATTATCGAATCTTTACCTCGTGATACTTTAATCCAAATTGATGAAACCGATTTGTATTGTATGTGCCTTCATATGCTTTCAAGCATGCGTAGCAAAAAATTAAAATTGTTTATTCAGCAAGATTGGGCCGGTTCCTTTATTAATATTATCATTTTTATGCCAAGGAATCGTCTCACGCCAGATGTGTATAATACAATTAGCAACTATCTGTCTGAAAAGTTTGATAGTGAAATTATTACTGATAATATAACAGTATTAGCTCAGGATTTTTCTCACCTTTTTGCTACTATTCCTGTAAAAGATAAAAGGAAGCTCAACTTTATCCCTCAGGAATTAGAGGAAGATTTGATAAAAATCACTACCAATTGGTCCGACTCTTTATTAGATAAATTATGCGAAAAATATGGAGAATACGAAGGGGGGCTTAAACATAAGCAGCTAGAATTTGCTTTTCCTCCTGAGTATAAGCATAAATTTAATGCAAGTGCTACAATTGAGGATATTAACAACCTGAAAAAAGCTTCAGATTTAAACAAAACCGTTTTTAACCTCTTACAAAAATCACCTTCGGAGTTTATTTTGAAAATTTACAGCCCGTCGGTATTTTTAACTCTTTCTGATACTTTGCCTGCTATTGAGAATTTAGGTTTTATAGCCATTGATGAACAAAGTTTTATAATCAAAGAAACAAATGAAATTAAGCAGAGTTGGATTTATGAATTTATTTTAGCAAGCCATACGGAAATAGAAATTCCATTTAGCGTGTTAAAGAAAAATATTGAATTAGCTCTTGAGAAAATAAATGAGGGTATATTCTCAAGCAACTCTTTAAGTAAGTTACTTGTTATTTCTGGTATGGAGTGGCAAAAAATTTATTTATTGAAGGCCTTAACAACATATTTACATCAAACTGGTATTTCTTATGGAAAGGCATATGCTCAGCTAACTTTAATAAAACATCATAAATTTACAGAACTACTCGTGAAGCTTTTCAGTGCATTATTTGATCCTGAATTATATTCAAAAAAACTGGCAAAATCTATTAGTAAGGACCTAGAAAATTACCTTGATGTAGTTTCAAATAGTACGGAGGATAAAGTCCTGCGTAATATGTATCAAATTATTAAAGCAATTACTAGAACTAATTTTTATCAAACCAGAGATGATGCGATAAAACCTTATATTTCTTTTAAATTTGATTCGCATAAAGTGCCAGACCTACCGCTGCCAAGACCTTATGCTGAAATTTTTATTTATTCTAATGAATTTGAAGGTATCCACCTTAGGGGTGGGAAGGTTGCACGGGGAGGAATTAGGTGGTCAGATAGGGGAGAAGATTATAGATTAGAAGTACTGGGCTTGATGAAGGCTCAGATGGCTAAGAATGCTGTTATAGTACCGGTTGGTTCTAAAGGGTGTTTCTTTGTTAAATTTGAGCAAGGACACTTTTCTCGCACGGAATATATGGTAAAAGTTGTTGAATGTTATCAAAATTTCTTGAGAGGCCTTTTAGACCTTACTGATAACTTGGTTAATGGTGAAATAGTTCGGCCGGCAAAAACCGTAATTTACGATCATGACGATCCATATTTAGTAGTAGCGGCTGATAAAGGAACCGCATCTTTTTCTGATTATGCAAATCACGTTTCACTGGAGTATAATTTCTGGCTTGGTGATGCTTTTGCATCCGGTGGATCAGTGGGTTATGATCATAAAAAGATGGGTATTACAGCTAAAGGAGCGTGGATTTCAGCTCGCTCTCATTTTTATGATATGGGCAGGGATATTCAGTCCGAGCCATTTACAGTAATTGGTATTGGAGATATGTCAGGAGATGTATTCGGTAACGGTATGTTGCTCTCCAAATATATAAAATTGGTAGCGGCATTTAACCATATGCATATTTTTATAGATCCAAATCCAGACTACAAGTCAAGTTATAAAGAGAGGCAACGGTTGTTTAATATGCCAGGTAGTAAATGGTCGGATTATAATCCTGAATTAATTTCTAAAGGTGGGGGGGTTTTCGAGAGATCGGCAAAAATCATTGATATATCTAAGGAAATACAAAGCCTTCTTGGTTTAGAAAGTAATTCTGTTACTCCTAATGATTTAATTAAAGCGATTCTAAAAGCTGATGTGGATTTATTATGGAATGGTGGGATAGGCACTTATATTAAAGCATTATCAGAAAATAATGCAGATATTGGTGATAAATCAAATGATAATTTACGCTGTGATGCGAGAGATATACGCACTAAAGTAATCTGTGAGGGGGGAAATCTTGGAGTTTCCCAGCTCGGTAGAATTGAGTATGCTCTTTGTGGCGGACATATAAATACTGATTTTATTGATAATTCTGCCGGTGTTGATTGTTCTGACCACGAAGTAAATATTAAAATTGCTTTGAATATGTCTACTTCTTCTGGTAGCTTTCCTGTAGAAGAACGTAACTATTTGTTACAGCAAATGACCGGGCAAGTCGAGGAATTAGTATTAACTGATAATTATGATCAGAATCAAGCAATTACTATTGCGCAAAGAACACCAGTTTTAAATATTGAAAATTTTGGGCAGTTAATACGTAACCTAGAACAAGAAGGTTTACTAAACAGAGAAGTTGAATTCTTGCCTGCTTTGTCAGAACTTTCGCGCAGAGCAATTGCAAGAGAAAAAATAACACGCCCAGAACTTGCAGTGTTATTGTCGTATAGCAAAATGTTAGTGGAAAAGCAGCTGATGTGCTCGAATATTGCAGAAGATAAATACTTTCAGAAATATTTGTTTAATTATTTTCCTCATTTAATGAGAGATAAGTTTAGCAACGAAATTCTAAATCATCCTTTAAAAAAAGAAATTATAATTACTGTTATAGCTAATAAATTAGTTAATCAACTGGGGGGATCATTAATTACTGATATCGAAAAAGAAACAGGTGGAGTTTTATGTGATATTGCAAGAGCCCACAGTGTCATTTGCGAATTGTTTGATTTAGACGGTTTATGGAAAAAAGTAGAGAACCTGGATAAGACAATTACTACAGAAATAAAAGTGGATATGTTTACTGACCTTGCCAAAATAATGCGCCGGGGTATTAGCTGGTTTATAAAAAATACCAAATCTCCGATCAATATTTTAGAGACTATAGAAGATTATAAAGAGCAAATACACCGGATAACTAGCTTAATGGGAAAACTTCTAGTGGGAGAAACTAAAACAAAATTTTATAATAAAATCAATATTTATAAACAAGCAGGAGTTCAAGAAAGTCTAGCAAAAGCTGTAGCTTCTTTAGAATCGTTAGTATCAGCTTTTGATATTATTTATGTTGCTAAAGTTACTAATTCTAAAGACGAAGATGTTGCAAACTTATACTTTGAAAGTGGAGAGTTATTGAATATTGATTGGCTTAGAAAATCATGCGATGCGCAGATAGACGATTCTTATTGGAATAGACTATCTATCCAATCCCTAAAAGATGATTTTTATGATAAACAGAGGCGTTTTGTTACGGAAATAATAAAAAAACAACAAAATAGAGTTGATTTATTAAGTTGGATTAATAACAATAATCAAAGTGCTGGTATTTTTACCAATTTTGTAACAGAACTTAAATTCCAGGAAACCGTTAACTTAAATATGCTTATATTAGCTAATAAAAAATTCGAATTATTCTTAAGACAACTTAGTGGGTAACTATGAGTTCTAAATTGAAAGAAGCAAGAGAAGCAGCGGGGTATAGCATTGATTATGTTGCAGAAAAACTAAATATTCGCAAACAATATTTACTTGCTCTTGAAGAAGGGAATTACGATATAATGCCTGGGAAAGTTTATACTGAAGGATACAAAAAAATGTATTATGAGTTTCTTGGAATTAATCCCCAGAATGAGCGGGATGATGAGTTAGAGACAACGCAAGTATTAAACAGTTCTGAGATACCTGTTATTACTAAAAAATATACAAAATATATAATTATTTGTTCTGTTATTTTACTGGCTTTGGTGATAGCATTATATGATTTTTTAAAGGTACAACCTGAAGACTTACTTATAACAACTCAATCAGATGATGTAAACGATGGAAGTAGACAACAAAGCTCTGATATACCTTATAAAACAGATTAATCGCAGTGTGGATAAACTTATCTTCGAACTAAATTTGAAAGATAAGCAAATTGAAGATTTAAAAATACAGAATCAGGAGTTAAAAAATAGCAGTGCAGTAATTCTTAATCAAATTAAAGAGTATATTAAAGAACTAGAACAAATAAGAAATCATTATGTCGATAGTAACAATAACTCTAAGCAATAGAGACTTTAAATTATACTGTCCGGAAGAAAGCCATGCGGAACTTCATTCTCTTGCTATAAAACTGGACGTTGAAATAAATAAAGTAAGACAAGCTAACCCTTCTGCTTCTTTTGAACTCCTGCTTGTTATGGTTGCACTTAATCTTTTGGATAATAAGCAAAAGCAAGCAAACTTAGAAGCTGAAGGTGTAGCAAAAGAGGTTAATGAAGACTTTAAAATACTATTATCTTCTATATTTAATGAACTGAAAGTAGTTGCAGAAAAATTAGAAAGATGATAAAAGTAACTTAAGGGCTGCGTAGTGCGTCAGAATAGATAAAAAACCCCTAGGACATAAGCATTTTCAAGGGATTGGTCACTTACATCATCGTGGTGGTGTAATTACTAAGCCCACCTTATCGAAAGTTCTCTGATGGTGGACTTTATTCAACGGCTAAGGTGGTTCTTTCTTAATATTTTAACTGAATCTATATGCACGGAAGTTTATATCCGGCAGAATCCTAGAGTTATTAGTTTTTTCACGCTCTTTCTAATAAAATTAGTAGCACGTATAATATAAATCTGTATAATGGCAGCGGTAAAAAGGGAAAGACCATGTCAAAATTGAGCAAGCCTCTAGATATTCCATTGCGAGGCAGTAAAAAAAGCTTTGTTGGAATAGGGCAAAATATATTATCTGATGAAGAAAATAGCGTTGAGTTAGTTGTCGGTAAACCGGTTATCTACTCTAAATCAGTTAAGAAAGAAATAGAAATCGATGCAATTTATAGTTTATCTCCTTCGCCGGTGTCTAATAGCTTTACGTCTATGTCCTCTTTACAAAGCTTGCCATTGGAAGAAGAGGTTTCTGCTCCAGAGCGATTCAAATCTGAAGATGTTTTTCTACCTTTAGCCCCACTATCTGGTTCGGCTGAAAAAAATACTACTTCAGTATCCCTGGTATCGGTTACAACTTCAGAATCCACAAAAGAAAGTCCGTCTATTTCACTACATGCTATATCTGAGCCTATCCCTATTCCTTTTTCGTCAAAATCGATTGGATCAATGGTATCGGAATCATTTCCTGATGATACTTCTCTCCTAATAACTGGTAGTGATAAAAATTCAGATTTAGGTATTTCTTTGCAACGTACTGATTTAGAAATTAATCAAAAATCGTCAGAATTAGATCCGGGGCTTATGCAGGAAGAACAAGGGATAAAAGCACTTGGAGATGGATATTTTATTTTTCAACTTGACGAAGAATAATCTTATGACTCTTTTAGTTTTAATGAAGGATCAATGCTGTAAAAACAAGACCCAAAAATTTTATCCATAGGGGCTACGATTACTTGCTCCTTACCAAAGATTCTTGCCGGAATCGTAATTTCTAGCGCATGTAACATCATCCTCTTAAAAGGCAGTCCGCCATATTTTATATCACCTAGAATTGGAAATCCTAATTGTTTGCTATGATACCTTAATTGGTGCATTCGGCCGGTTAGGGGGGTATATTTCATTATAGCACTATCGTTGTTGTTTGCTAATAGTTGATATATGGTTTTTGCAAATTTTCCATCTTCAGTTTCTTTCACTATTTCCTGAACTCCGGATTTTTCTTTACCAATATAACTTTCAATACTTCCTTCTTTCGGAATAAAAGATACATCGCCTGTTAATATGGCTATGTAAGTTTTTTGGATTTGTTTTTCTCTAAAAGCTTCCCCAAGTAAAATGGCACTATTTAGATTTTTAGCTATAATAAAAACCCCGCTCGTATATTTATCTAACCTGTGAACTAATTTATACTGACTTTTTTCAGTTTTATTCAAATATTGCAAAGCATGGTCGATACTAATAGTTATTTTGCTTCCGCCTTGTGCTGCAATACCATGTGGTTTGTTAATGGCAATAAATTGATCGCACGAAAAGATAAGATATTCATTAAGAATTTTATCAGCTAGCGAGATGGCTGCAGGAGAAAAAAAAGTTTTTTGAGGAATTATAAGATTTTCATTTATAAGATAATTAGCAATATTTACTACATCACCTTTGTTAATTCTAGTATGTGCTTTTACTTTTTTACCATTTACTTTGATTTGCCCTTTTCGTAAATTTTTTTCCACAACTCCTTGAGTTAAATAGGCAAATTTTTGCCTTAGAAATCTATCTAACCTTGTTTCTATAATGTCTTCAACTCGCAATTCTATCATTTTAATTTACAGCTAGATATTTAGCCCATAACAGGGTAGAAAGGAGTATTACAGCGCCTATTTGATGAAGTAACGCAAGTGTAATCGGTACTAAATAAATTAGAGTAAAAATACCCAGCATGACTTGAAATATAAGAGCTATAATTAAATAAATTAGTACTTTAGATAACAGTAAGTTTTGTATTTTAAAACCAATAAAACAAGTAATTAAAATAGCTAGTGTAACAATATAAGCTAGTATCCTATGGATAAACTGCACAAATACTGGGTCATAAAAGCTATTTGAACCAAATGTTCCGAAAGTAATTTCATTTGGTATAATTGAGTCTCCCATGAGCGGAAATTGATTATAAACAAGACCGGCATCAAGTCCTGCAACAAAAGCACCAAAAGTTATTTGAATAAATAATAATACCAAACAAATATTTAACCAGATGTTAAGCGGAACTAAATTGGTTTTTATGCCGATAGGTATTTTGAAAAAAGACTGTTCCATTAATTGCCAGAATAATAGGGCATATAAGGCAATTGCCAGTAACAAATGGATTGCTAACCTAAAGTGGCTTACACAAGGAGCAGATATAAGACCGCTTTTTACCATATACCACCCAGCAATCCCTTGGCTAATCAGCAGAATTAACCCTATAAGATATATATAAATTTTTGCGCTGCTAATAGTTTTATTATATAAAAAATACATCAAAGGGAGGATGTATAATATACCGGTAATGCGTCCTGCAATTCGGTGAATAAATTCTAGCCAGAAAATGGATTTAAATTCTGCTAAATTCATATTATTATTTACTTTGATATATTCGGGAGTCTGCTTGTATTTATCGAACTCGCTTATCCATGATGCTTCAGTTAAAGGAGGGAGAATTCCGGTTACGGGTTTCCATTCTGTAATAGACAAACCAGAATCAGTTAAACGAGTTAGCCCGCCAATAAAAATCATACAAATAATTGCAGCGCACATTACTCTTAACCATAGAGTGAGGTAGTAATTTTGTTTGGTGCTTAAATCTTTCATCTTATAGCTAATATAAACTAATAAGCAAGGTAGCTAGCATAACAATTAATAAAGATATTACCATAAAAATTGCAGTTTGCTGGTTATGCAAAATAGACAGTTTCTTTATTAATTGCTCTTCTAAAACATCTAAACGCCAATTTTCTTTTGGTGATTCAGGTGGATTATCTTTTTTCCAGTAATGATATAAATAAGCAAAACCATAACCAATTATTTCAAGAATATTGAGGCTGGTGCTCTCTTTTCGTGTTATATTTAAGCTTATAACGATCATTATAGAAACACCATAAATAGCTAGTTGTTTCAGCATTTCATAGGAATAGTTATTTATTTCATATAGCGGATGCAAAATATTTCTAATTGGCGTAAATTCCCATAAAAATCCTGTAATAAAGCAAGCTAGGCTTATAAAAATAAGGCTAAATTTATTGTAAATATTCATCTCTAAGGCAATGACTTTTTTGTGTTTTATAATTTCTTTCCACGGAAAAGAAATTATAGTAAACACACCGGAGAGTAATATTGCTATATAAAAGAAATTTCCAGAAAATAGGTGAGATAATTCTGCTTTATTATAAAAACTTAAACTAAAAGGAATATTGATCATTAATGAGATTCCAATGCTGGCCGATATTAATAGGATAGTATTTTTAAGTTTCCCTAGTTCTAAGCAAAGAGTAATTCCTTTCCTATCCTGAAGGGTAGCACAAAGGGTGCTAAGCAGACATTTGTAGATAATATGGATAAATAAATAACACGTTACCCCAACAAGAGCTGATTTGTTCCCAGAGCTAATGCCAATTGCCATCATTCCCATGGCAACTATTGATAAATAACATAGTAGAGCAAATATATTGTCTTCAAAAATTGCTTTAAATCCGGAATATAGTATCATAGTTAGCCCTATATATTTCAAGGGTTCAAACCCATAAAATACTTTGATTAACAAAATTACCCCCAGCTTGGTAGTAAAATTGATTAAATATAAAAATCCAGAAGCTGAAGCTGCTTTATAATAGTTAACCATCCAGCCGGAAAATGGAAATGCCGCAATGTTAATTACCATAGCCGTAAACATTACATAAAGTATGGCATGCGAATATTCTGGGTCCTCCATTAGATTAGTAACCAAAATAATTTCGGAAGAATTGCTTTTAGATATAATATGAGCAATACCGATTAGTATCATATTACTGGTTACTAAATGGGTTAGGAAATATTTTTTTCCACAGTTAATGGAGGGGAAACTTTTCTCTTCTTTGCGATTTCCTATGAATATAATCATCGAGGACATAACCATCATTATTTCAAGACCAGCGAACATTGAAATAAAATCTTGAGCCAAAAGGCTAATAAATACAGCAGCGCCATAAGCACAACCTATTATTAATTCATTATATTTTTTTTGACCAAGAGCGTAAGAATTAGCAGTTAATAATACTAGCAAAAATGCCGACCCAATTAATTTATTAAAATCGTCGAATTCCCAAATTAATTTTAAATTATATAACTCAAAAGAATATCTACCTTGACCCAAGAATAACCCTATAGAGCTAATAATAGGACTAACAAGTGCAACAAATTTAAATAATATGCTATGCCTATTAATTACTAGTAATAGCAATATAAAAAGCATTGTTATGGTTGCTGGGTGAAAAAACATTTTTATATATTCCTATTTTACATAAAAGTTAGAAAAATATTGATGACCTGCTGGATAAAAAAGAAACAAATAACAAAAATTATACATAAAACCAGACTAATAAACATGAAAATAGGAACGGTTTTTTCTGTATTATTATTTTTTGTCTTTATTGGTTCGTATATAAAACGTAATACCCTAAGCATATAAAACGCTGAAAATAAGCTGCTAACTGCAATAACTATCATTACCAATAAGTTTTGTTGATTAGCTGCTGCTACCATAATATAAAATTTACTGATAAATCCTGCAAATGGTGGGATACCTATCAAAGAGAGAGTAGCTATAAGGAAAATTGCACTAGTTTTGGGCATGTTTTTGTTTATTCCTGTAAGGTCAGTTAGGTAATAAGTTCTATCTAAGCTGTAAAAATTACCTGCGGAGTAAAACAAACAAATTTTGCTAAATGAATGGGAAATCATATGAGTAACTGCTGCCGCTAACCCTTTGGGAGTAAATAAGAAAGCACTAATTAGAGCAATACTTAGCTGGTTAATAGTAGAATATGCCAATATCATTTTAATTTCATTGCATTTTAATGCCTGGAGTGAACTGTATAATATGGTTATAGCCGGTAGAATTACCAGCCAGTTAAAATCGCTGAATAAATATTGTAGGTACTCTAGTCCAAACACATAAAAAAGTACTTTATATATACAAAACAAACCAGTTTTAACTACAACGACCGCATGGAGTAGGGCGCTGACAGGGTAGGAGGCAACCATAGCGGCTGGTAACCATCCGTGTAATGGGTAAAGTGCTGCTTTACTTATGCCAAATATAAAAAAGAGTAGTAAAAAAATAGCAGAGGAGTCTGAAAAATAATGCTTTATGAAACCGCCGCTAACAAACGTGCCCGTTCCTATTTTTGAATAGATAACTATTATTGCGGGCAGAAATAATGTAATACTGCTGAGCAATAGGATTTTTAGATATTTATTTAAACCGGCAAGCGTTTTTTTATCAAAGTGATGAACTATTAACGGAATTGTACATAACGTTAGTAATTCGTAAGCTATAAACATGGTAATTAAGTTTGCAGATAAAGCAACTATGCAACCTAGTAAAATACAACAATTAACAAAAAATAAATATTTACTGGAATTTGTAATGTGATTAATGGTTAAAAATTTTATTGTATATAGGAGAGCCGGAATCCAAAGTGCCGCAAGCATAGTTAGGAAAATGAGCCCAAGTGGTTCAAGGCTAAACGCTATAGAGTATTTACCGATATCTAATAAAGTGAATTTTATTACAGTGCCGTTTATAAATAAATCGTCAATTATTATCACGTTAAATAGAAAAAATATGCTGATGCTAAGCAGAAAAAAGCTTCTGATTTTGCTGTCTTCTTTTGTAAAAAAAGGTGCAACCAGGTTAATCATACCAAGAAGCATAGTAGAAATAATTAAAAAATTTAAAGGCATTGGGCTGGTCATTATTTAATCTGTTTTTGTATTTAACCTAACCTATGGTCATGGAAGTATGGTAACCAATCATTTCTGCTATTTCGTGCATATATAATAATGTAAAAATATGTACGGTGACAATAGCAAATAACCCTAGTAGATTTGTATCTATTTGGATCACCCCATTTTCTTCTTTGGCAAAGAAAAGAGCTTTTGCAAGTTTAAGATGGTATAATATTCCGAAAACTGAAGCAATTACTACGATAATAAATTCTAACAACAAGCTTTGCTGAATTAAAAGCTCAAATATCTTAATTTTTATTATAAACATACTAGTTAGCGGCAAAGAAGCACTAAAAAGAAGGATTAAAGCTGCTAGAATTTTGAACCAAGGTGAATCTTTTATTTGTTTTATTGAGTATATATCTAAATTGTTTGTTTTATTTTCAATATGAGCAAGTAGTGTAAATAAACCAATTTTATTAACACTATCAATAATCAGCAACTGAAATAACAAAGCTTTTGCTGGCCAAATTGATAAAAGAAGAAAAGCATAACCGATTTGTAGGGCTGTAGAATAAATAATAATTTTTTTAATATTTTTTGATTTTAAGGCTAAATAAGAGCAGATAATAAGGGTCGTAATTGCCATAGCCCGCAGCATTAAGGAAAATGGAATATAGATTAGATTAACTTCGATAGTAAAATACAAGAAGCGCATTATCATATATATTCCAAGTAGACTAGAGATAGCCGCAATATAAGTGAGAATAAATGGCGCAGTAGCAGAGTAAGATCTGATCATCCAAAAATGTAATGGGAAAAATGCCATCTTCAAGATTGCTCCGGTTAAGAAAAACACTATAGCAATTATTAACAGATGTAATTTTGTTGATCCTGCCACGCTTGATCCGTAATTCACTTGTAGAATATTAGAGATATCAGCAATATTGAGGCTACCGGTGATGGCAAAAAAGAAGCCAATAGATATTAGTATTAATGTTGCGCCAATTGTACCTAGTATAAGATAATCAAATGCTCCGATTAAAGCTTTTGCTTCTTTTCCTTTTGAAACTAAAACGTAAGTTGCTAGAGAGGAAATTTCAATAAATACATAAAAATTAAATAAATCATTAGTGCTAAGTACTCCAAGATATCCCGCATGAGCAAATAGGAGCAAGCTGTAGAACATATGGTGTTTTTTATCATCAATATATTTTGTAATTGTTTTATTAATAAGTTGTTTGCCAAAGAGTAAGAAAAATAATAAGACACCGTTTATGTATATTATTATCGGCTGATTTAGATAATCTAAACTATACTCTATACCAATCGGTGCTTGCCAATTACCGAAAGAATAGGATTGGAAATTGCCTGATGTAGATATGCCATAAAGCGTAATTACTAGATTCGTTATAATAGCAATAGTAGCAATAAGCCAGGAAGTGAATTTATGGAAAGTTAAAGCACAAAACAACGCTGAAAAAAAAGGAATTAACACTTGTAATGCCGGGATATGGTTAATTAAAGTCATTAATTATCCTCTTGCTGAGTTATTGCACTTTCCGAGATAGTGCCGTACTCTTTATATATTTTGTATATTAAAGCAAGTCCTACGGACATGGTAGAAAATCCAACTACAATAGCAGTTAGCATCAGTACATGCGGTAGGGGACTGGAGAAATTGTACGGGCAATTAGCCGAATTGGGGCAAATATCAATTGGAAGAATAGCCCCACTTACTTTACCAAGAGCTATGTAAAAAAGGAGAACTGAGCTTTGGAATATTCCAAGGCCGATGATTTTACGTAAGTAATTATCGCTAGTTAACATTATAAAAAGACCAGTAACAAGTACTAGTGCTGCAAAAAAGTAAATAATATTTTGCATGGTAGAGAACTAATCCTCCTTTAAAACTAAATAAATTAAACACATAATTGATGAAACTGTTAAACCGACTCCAATTTCAATAAAAAATATACCTATATGTTGACCGGTAAGAGGGTGATTTACCCAAGGAGTTTTAGCAATTGAATTATAATTTAAGTAATTATCATCAAACAAAAATGAAACAAGCCCTGTAGATGCATAAATTAGCACTCCAAATATCCCGCAAATAATGAGAGCTTTTTCTGAAAAAAATTCGCAAGTTTTTTTACTGCCGTTGAGAAGGTCAAAAGCAATTATTCCTGAAGCAAAAATTACTCCCGCTTGGAATCCCCCTCCCGGAGAAACTTCCCCGTTTAACTGGATGTAAATAGCGTATAGAATCAGATAAGGGATTATAAATGAGACTACTGTTTTTAAAACGGAAAAATATTTCAGCATTATTCCCTCCTGCGTGCAAGTATCAAAACGACAGCAATGCCGGCAATTAGAATAACGCTAGTTTCGCCTAAAGTATCATAACCTCTGTAACTGGCAAGTATTGCTGCAACAATTGATGGTATGCCAATATCATTTTTTGTATTTTCTATATAGTATTTTGTCAAATGTGACTGTACTTCGGTGTTTTGTTGTCCGTATAAAGGCAAGTCGAAACTTGCAATAATTAATAAAACAATAAAAATTACACACAAGGTTAGCGCAAGAAATATTCTAGTTTTACTTACTAACTTATAATTCTCATCACCAATTATTTTTACCAGATTAAGCAAAACACACGTAGATAGACAAGCGCCAAGAGCGGTTTCTGTCATCGCTACGTCCGGTGCATCCATAAATAGATAACATATTGCAATTACTAAGCTAAAAGCTGACATTAATAGGATAGATTCAATTAAATTTTTAGATACTATTAATCTAAAGCAAATTCCTATTAATACGAAAGAACTGATGATAAGAAGTATAAGATTTAATTCCGGCTCTAGTATTGAAGGAATAGAAAAAAATGTAGTCACTTTATTCTCCCATCTTTATCTATTTTATAGAGGACAGAAGCCCTCGCTAGTGCGTGGGTAGACACGGGGTTTAACAGCAAAATTATTAGGGCTATTATTATTAGCTTAAAAGCTGAGCTGAAATCTGATTGCAGAAAGCTAAGCCCTACAAGGCAAAATGGTATGCCGCAGCACTCAGTTACACCGCTTGCATGAATCTTAGTATAAAAATCACGGAACCTTATTAAACCTACAATACCGGAAGCAATAAATCCCAAGCCTATAACTATAAGTATAAAACCAATATATACCATATTTATCTTCACACCAATAATTATGAATATCCGTAAAAACTACATTATTTTTTTTTCAAGAACAAGAACTCTATAATTTTTATATTATTTTTTTAATTTTATGCTTAGTGGGTGTCGACTAAAGAGCTATAAATATAACTATAGGTTAATTAATCAACTCTAGGAGGTTTTGATTGGAAAGGGGAAACATCTCTGAAAATTTTTTAATAAAGGCTGTTGGATTAGAAAATACAATAATTTCTGGGTATGCAAGTGTATTTAATATCGTTGATAGTCAGAACGATATAGTTCAAAAAGGAGCTTTCGAAGATACAAAGCCGGAAAATATTAAATTACTTTGGCAACATGATACTCTAAAACCAATTGGCATAATAAAGTCATTATATGAGGATGATTATGGCCTAAAAATTGAAGCAGAGATAAATAACAGAATTTTACTTGGTAAGGAAACTACCGAACTTGTAAGGCAAAAAGCAATAGATGGTTTGAGTATTGGTTTTTGTGCTAAGGATTTTGAATATGATAATCAGGGAGTCAGGTTACTTAAGAAAGTAGATCTTATGGAGATAAGCATCGTAACTTTTCCAGCAAATAGAAATGCTGGAATAATAAATGTTAAAAAACTAACTGAACATCCAATTAATCACTCTCTAGAGAGAATTGAGAAATTATTAGAAACACTAATTAATTTGGAATAGAGGAGAATATGGAACTTCAACATAAACAAATAGAAGCAATTGCCGATAATGTGCAAACTGTTTTAAATAATGAATTACAATCAATAAGCAAGTATAAGGAGCTTGAAAATAAATTTAATAATTTGCAGAATGCTATATTTAATCCTTTTAGCATCCCTGATTGTAACCCAGAAGAAGAAAAAGCTTTCGGTGACTATTTAAGAAAAGGTATAGTTTCAGAATTTGTTACTAAATCTTTAAGTACTACGACAGGTGAAGCCGGAGTGGTAATAGTTAATAATTTAAATAACAAAATAGTTAGTACGGTGAATGCAAAATCAGTTATGCGGCAACTAGCTTCGATTGAAACAATTTCTACTAGTGCTTTAGATTTTATAATTGAAGATGGTAAGTTTATTTCCGGTTGGATAGGAGAGGCTGAAGCAAGAGAAGTTACTGAGACTCCAAAACTTAAGAAAAAAACAATTGCTGTCCACGAGTTATATGCTCAGCCAAAGGCGACTCAGAAATTAATTGACGATTCAGCTATAGACATTAATTCATGGTTGGCAGAAAGGTTAGCAGATAGTTTTATCAAAGCTGAGAATGAGGCATTTATTACCGGAGATGGAGATAAGAAGCCATTTGGGATACTAACTAATGAAGACATTACAAGAATAGATACAGGTAATGCGGTAACGCCTGACATATTGCTTAAATTAATTAATGCTCTTGATGAAGAGCATATAGCTAATGCCAGTTTTTTGATGAATAGGTCAACACTTGCCTCGATCCAAGGCTTAAAAGATGAAAATGGTAGATTTATCTGGCAACAATCTCTATCAGAACCTTTAAAACAAACTATTTTTGGCATTCCTGTTTTTTGCAGTGCCCATATGCCAAACGTTGGAGAAAATAAGCTAGCAATAGTTATCGGTGATTTTAAAGCAGCGTATAAAATAGTAGATAGAGCAGGTATTGGGATAATGCGGGACCCTTATACCGATAAGCCATTTATAAAATTTTATGCCGTAAAAAGGGTAGGGGGTGACGTAATTGCACCGTCTGCTTTAAAATTTGCCAAATTTTCAGCTTGAAACTTTTTTATGCAAAATAACGTCACTTATAAAATTTTATCAGTTGAAGAAAGAGAAATATGGCCTCTTGAAGAAGTGAAAAACTATTTACGGGTTTCTCATAAGAACGACGATAAATTAATTGCTAACCTTATTAGCTCAGCGGTAATTACTGCTGAGCAGTTTTTAGCGTTAAGTTTTTGTATAAAAAAAATTACGTGCTTAATAGATAAAACTCCTAGTTATGTAAGGCTAAAACATATACCCGTTGCTTCCCTAACAAAGGCCTTTCTTCTTAATGGGGAAGATAAAAAAGATATTACCGAAGATTTTGGCTACGTTGAGGATAATAGGCAGAAAATATGGATTAAGCAGAAATATTTATCTCAGAAAGTTGAAATCAATTATGAGGCAGGATTGGGAGATAAAATTCCCCAGCCTATCTTGCAAGGAGTTCTAACGCATATAGGTATGATGTATGATTTTGGCGAGAATTCAGCAAATATTTTGTCCGAAATAAAAAATATATACATGCCGTACCGGTCTCTTAAAATTTAAATACTTAGCTTTATATGACCAAGAATAAAAAAACATTCATAGCTAAATTAGCTCATAATATTAATTTTCTAGAAAATGTTGCGGACTCCTCTTCTGCTGATCCGGTCTGGCAGGAAAAATACAATTGTTTTGCAGAAATTATACCTCTTAGTGACTGTAAATATATGGCAATTGAGGGAATGAATTTCGGTAACTTAATTACTGAGGAATATTATTTATTTAAAATCAGATATATGGATGGTTTAACCAAGGCTTTGCGAATCTCTTTTCGTCGTAAGTTATACTCGATTAAACGTATAATTAATATTGGCGAAAAAAACAGGTTTCTAAATATTATAGCTCTTGAAATTTTATAAAGAGGGCAAATGTCATTAGATTTTATTCATACATTTCAGCTAAAGATTCTCAATAATCTAGAAACTTTGGTTAGGGAACATGTAAATCAAGTATATATATCAGTCATAGAGGATGGTAATTATCCTTTTATTTCGATTAATCTCGTAAAACTCGAAAATTACTCAAAAGCTTTGCAATTTATATATTTATTAGAATTTGAAATTTGTATTTTTTCGAAAGATAAAAATAAAAAGAGCTTGATTAATATCAGTAAGCTGGTTGAGCAGCTTCTACTGCCAGATAACCTTAAAATTCCAAGTTACATAGTTGCGGGTATAAAACTAAATCAGCTTGTCTTTAGCGAGGCCCGAGACCTTGTCCATAATAAGCTAACTATGCTCTATAAAACGATGATAAAAAAAGAATTAATAGAATGAGTTTTCATGAAGTTTTATTTCCATCATGCTGCGAGGTATTTCTAGTAGGAAGATCGTTATTTTCTACTTCAAAAATTATTTGTGCTTCCGGTAAAGAAATCAGAAACCTTGATCAGGAGTACCATAGAGGGCAATATTTCTTGAAAGATTGCTTTTTATCCAAAAATGAATTTTGGCTGTTTAACAATTTTTTTAAAGCAAGAAGAGGGAGCCGATTTGCTTTTCTACTACGGGATAATGCTGATTTTTTCGTTCAAAAGCAATCACTTGGTGTAAGTGATGGGATTAAGAAAGATTTTCAACTTTGTAAAATTTATCAGGATGAGAAATACCCATATATCAGAAAAATTACTAAAATTAAAAGAGATAGCTTAAAATTATATGCAGGAGAAGATGAGATTCAGGAATACCAACTTAATGAAAACAACGGAATAGTGATCCTTCCTGATGCATTGGTAAAGGATAGAACTTTATATGCTACTTTTGAGTTCTACTTAGTTGTTAGGTTCTCCGAAGATAGTTTTGATTATCAACCAAAATCAGATGGAACTATAGAAATATTAAACCTTTCACTAATAGAGGTATTTGAATGAGAGGAAATAATCATAACTTTTCCACGAGGCATGACAAATTGGTAAACTCTAGATATGAGGTTAGTTTTACCTATTTATACGAAATATATTTATTCTCAGGAGCAGTTTTAAAATTAAATTCTTCAGGCCAAGAAATTATAGCAAATAACGAAAAATTTTTACCATTTTCATCAATCATCTTAATTAAAGGGGAATTTAACGATTCTGCTGAAAATGAGATTAATTTAACAGGAATTTTTGAAATAAATGGTATTACCAGAAAAATAAATTTGGTAGGATGTAAAATAAAAATCTCCTATTATTATGATAAAGTACTATTTCCATTAGTAACTTATTTTATTACAGAATTTGTAAAAAATGATTTAGATTTTACTTTAAAATGTGAACCGGAAACAGTTAAATACAATCAGTCATTACTTCTGCTTTATAGCAAAACATGTCGAGCAAATTTGGGTGATAGTAAATGTGGCATCGATATTAGCAGGTATAGGAAGTCATACGGAATTCAATCTATCAAATCCCGCATTATTAGCGTCTCAGGTATGGATCTAACCAACGGATATTATAACTTGGGGAGTGCTCTATTTATTACTGGAACAGGGGAAAATATTAATTTTAGGATAATTGCTCATTATAATAACCAAATTACATTAGAGGAAGAAGTTTATGAGGATTTATTAAAACATAAAGAAGTAAGCTTAGTGCCAAGTTGTGATAAAAACTTTAGAACTTGTTGCAATAAGTTCAATAATGCAGTAAATTTCAGGGGAGAACCAACAATAACTGAACATAGTTTTTTTAAGAATAATGTGCGATAAACAAACGATAAGGTGTTTTTTTTCTGGCTTTTTTAGTGTTTTTAGATTTGTATATACTAAATCGGTGTTATCGAAACCTCGAGATATTGTTACTTATGTTTTCAAAGTTGAAGATTATATTGATATTGCTTATAAAAGCTTAAGAAATAACCATGAAAGAAACTAAAAAATTTTTTGATGCTAACGGCCTGAACAAGGGCTATAGTAAGGCATTATTTAGCAAGACGTCTAATTTAGCTGTAAGTAGCAGTAGCCAGTATAAACATATTATGCCGCCATTAGATGTCATGGCTGCATATGAAGAAATTAGTCCTGGGACTATAAAAAAAATTATTGAAATGGCGCAGAAAGAACAGAATTATCGCCATTCTATTGAACTACTTAATGTTGAAAAATACGATAGAGCAGTTAAATTTGGGAAGATATGCGGAGTTGCTTTAATAGGGATTATTGCCATGACAGTTCTCATTTTAGCATTCGGTGGGCATTATATGATCGCCTCTGTCTTTTTCTTGTCTGCTTTCGCTATGATTGGTGGTATATCTTTTTTTCAGTCCGATAAAAGATATAAAAATAAAGTTTTTCATAAAAATTTTGATCAAAAAAATAGAGTGCATAACCATAAGGCACGAAGCAATAATTAAGTAATATATAATCGTTTTTAAAACGATAAAAAATGGTCCTTTAGCATTTAAAATAATTATGGATAAAAAACTAGTTGCGTTGGTTGGAAGGCCAAATGTTGGGAAGTCTACTTTATTTAATAGGCTTAGTATTAGGAAAAAAGCAATAGTTCATGATCTTCCAGGGGTAACAAGAGACAGAAAATATGCAGATGCCAAGATTGGGCCGATGTTATTTAGGGTAGTTGATACCCCTGGTCTTGAAGAATCAGAAGAAGGGCAGTTAGAATATCGAATGATGCAACAAACTATGCAAGCCATAATCGATGCGGATCTAGTTTGTCTAATTGTTGATAACATATCTGGAGTAACACCTGCTGATAAATTTTTTGCTAATTTTATTAGAAAATATAGTAAAAATTATATAGTTATAGCTAATAAATCAGAAAAAAAATTTACTCATGATAAAGAATTTTATAGCTTAGGTTTTGGTGTGCCAGTACCTATTTCTGCCGAACATGGTCAGGGTCTTGCTGATTTATATGAGGCAATTGCAGCTAAAATAGACACAGAAGATGTTGTAAAAATTTCTAATCCACAAACTTCTGATTCAGTCCAGATAGTTATAGTAGGTAGACCAAATGCCGGAAAATCAACATTTATTAATGCCATTTTGGGAGAAGAAAGGCTAATTACCGGCCCAGAAGCTGGTATTACTAGAGAATCTATAGAAATAGAGTGGAAGTATAAGAATCATAATTTAAAGCTTATAGATACAGCGGGTCTTAGGAAAAAAGCAAATGTTACTAAGAGCTTAGAAAAATTATCTACGGGCGATACTATAGGTAGTATCAAATTTGCCAATACTGTTATTTTAATGCTAGATGCTACAATTGCTTTAGAACAACAAGACTTATCTATTGCTAACTACGTAATTGAAGAAGGTAGAAGCCTAGTAATTGCAGTCAATAAATGGGATCTAATAACATTAAGGCGAAATTATGAAGAAGAATTTACCTATAAGCTAGAAAAATTTCTTCCTCAAGTAAAAGGCATTCCAGTGGTTTTCATTTCTGCGATAAATCAGCATAAAACTAATGAAGTATTAGATAGAGCTGTAGAAATGTATGATTTATGGAATAAAAAAATACCAACAAGTAAACTTAATGATTGGCTTGCGTTTGCTACTGAAACTCATCAATTACCTCTTCAGAAAAAATTGGGAAGAAGAGTTAGGCTTAAATATGTTACACAGATTAAAACACGTCCCCCGACTTTTAAATTCTTTTCGAATGATCCTGATAGTATTACCGAAGCTTATACTAAATATTTGCTCAATTCCTTGCGAGAGAATTTTTCCATGCCTGGTGTGCCGATAAGAATGTATTTTTCTAAAACTGATAATCCTTATAGTACAAAGAAATAACTACTTGGCTATGTGCTTGTAGTGTTGACAAGAGAAGCCTACGTGATAGCATTAAGCATTAGTAGAATGGTATTACTAAGAGCATTATGGCAAAAAAAATATTACTTACAAGATCTGAAGAAGATAATAATTATTTAAGGCATATTCTTGTTCCAAAGGGTTATACTTGTATAGACTTAAGTTTAATTGAACATGTCAACCTGCCTTTTAACATAACGGTCCTTGAGGATTTTACCGATATAATTGTTACAAGTAAAAGAGCTGCAAACCTTTTGCCTGTTGATGAAGGCACAAAAAATGTATGGGTAGTAGGGGCTACCAGTGCAGAAATAGCTAGGCAAAAAGGTTATAATGTTCAATACGTCGC
Organism: Candidatus Megaera endosymbiont of Mesostigma viride; assembly: GCA_020410825.1. GTDB lineage: Bacteria > Pseudomonadota > Alphaproteobacteria > Rickettsiales > Rickettsiaceae > Megaera > Megaera polyxenophila. The sequence goes on along the minus strand of CP084576.1, from coordinate 526,879 downwards.
TTACTCGGCAACCGAACTTACAGACAAATTACCTCGTAATATCTATAACCATGCCATTTATCTTTCCAGTAATATGATTAGTACTAAGATGCCGCATGGAATTAAAATGATAAATGTTTACAAGGTGAGATATAAAGATAATTTATCAGAGAAGGAGATTCAAATACTAAAAAGTGGTTTGGATTATATTCCCCTATATTCAGAAAATTGCGCAAAAACCCTGATAAAATTAATATTAGTAAATGATTTATTGAAATATATAGAAAATTCAGTAATTATTGCTATAAGTTCGAAGGTAGAGAAGCTGCTAATGGATTATTTTAGACAAATTGTGACTTGCGATTATGCGGATCAAATCCTGGAAAAATTAGAGAATTATGACCTCAACAGAAAATATCAAAAAGAAAAAGTATGAAAATGATGATCATGCAGCAGTAAATATAAAACCTACTCCAGCTCTGCAAAAAACTAATTTTAGAATAGCTGGTTTAGCTTTCCTTGTGGCTTTCGGATTAGTTCTGTATTTTGTTATTGCTTATAAAGAATTATGGCTTAGTACACTTGATCGTTTGAATCTATTCCCTTCCCACAAAAACCAACAGCAAGAAGCCAGGCATGATGAAACGGCAAAAGATATTAATGGTTGTTGTCTTGAGAATAGCGAAGAATTACCTCGATTTGCACCAGATTTGGATGAGGGAGAACCAGATGCGCTAAACGATACGGAGGATTTAAATCCGTATGATAATACAGCAGATACTGCTACTGATAATAGCCAAGAAATTGCTAATGCTAACCTGATTAATGACTTGAATGATTACCGAATTTATCTTGCCAATGTTAATGAATTTCTACAAAATTTTTATAAAGATCAATCGTATTCCAAGAATTTGGATATTATAATGCAGATTGAACTTCCAAAAGAATTTGAAGAACTAATGGTGTTGTGCAAACGTTATGATAGTATGTTAGCTCAGAATGTTCCGTCTTATGAGCAGGTTTTCTTATTTGATACAGATATTTTTAGTAAATTTTTAAAAATTAAAAAAGAAACTGATTTTTATAAGGAAAGGAAACAATTAAAAGCAAAAATTGAAAATAAAATTGGTTCGTTTATTGAGTATGCGTTCTCTATTGATTTGCAGCAGGAATTTTTGGAATAGTAACTAAGAATTGCCGCTTATAATAGGCATATTTTTCGTATGCGTTATATCAACAATCAAGAAGTTATACTTTGGGATATAAAATTATTTGAGTAAAAACATGATTAGATTTCTGATTTTATGTACGATTTTCTTCCTTCTTTATTTTGGTTTTAATACCATTAGTGAGTTTGACTCAGCTGTTAATATATCAGTTTTAGATTATCAGATTCAAACAACCACCTTTACTTTAATTGCCGTCTTTTTAATTGCTCAGTTGTTATTAATGATAGGGCTAAAAACTATCTTTTCGATATTTGATTTACCTTTTATCATAAGCCGTAGCTGGCATAAGAGAAAGCTAAAAAAAATAAACGAGTGTTTATTAAAAATAATCTCGGAACTTATCATGGGTAATAAGCAGAAATCATTAGAGGTAGCAAACAAGCTTTTACCAGATTTGGGCGAAAACTGCATGGAGTTTGCAAATCTTGTTCTCGCAGAATCGTCAAGCAGTTTGGACGTGCAAATTCAAAGGCTTCGTAATTTAGTCGGTAAAAAGAATTATAGTATATATGCTGCAAAAAGGCTTGCACAAATCTTTTTTGATAACGGACGATATGCAGAATCAGAAGAATATGCCAATAAAGCATTCAATGAAAATGATACCCAGCCTTCCCTTATGATTATGCTAATTCGGATTTACGCAAAAACTGCGGCTTGGAACAAAATGATATTTGTTATTTCTAAATTGCAAAGAGCCGACAGGAAGTTATTAGAGCATTACTCAGAAGAAATATCAGGTTATTACTACTTAGCGGCTAGAGATGCTGTTTCTGCGGGTAATGATAATGAAGCAGTAAAATTTTTAGAATCCTCTTTAGAGCTTAAACCGGGCTATTTAGATGCATTAAATTTGTATACTGAATTAAACGTAAATATCAATAATTCTGCTTCGTTACTTAAAATACTGAAATCAGCTTTTATCAGCAATCCGTGTTTTGAAATTGCCCAGATGTATATCAAATGCTCAAGAAGTTCCGTAAATGCCATTTATGGGACTTTGGCTGGTCTTGTTAAACCGTCAGAAAATAATGCTTTGTTCCTCGCAATAGCTGCATATTTAGGTCTGTATGATAAAGTTGCGGAAATAAGAGAGCCAAAGCTTCTTAACTATGAACCTAAAAGCTAAAATGGGTTTTAGCCTTAGTTTTCCGAATATAATTCTAGATAAAAGGCAACACCTCTTATATGAGGGCTTGAAGAGGTTAGCTGAGTCCATAAATAAAAGATCTTTTGTAGAAAATATTCTAGCCAAATTCAAAAACTCAAAAAACCCTAAAGGTGTTTATCTTTATGGTGATGTGGGGCGTGGAAAAACGATGCTTATGCAAATGTTTTTTGCAACGATTTTAGCTGGAAAAAAGTTTATTCATTTTCAAAATTTTATGCAGGAGCTACACTACAAAGTCCATAGTTTACAGTCAGCTAACGGAGATGATAAAACAGTTCAAAACCTTGCCCATGAAATTGCAAGTGGGGCCATAGTTTTGTGTATTGATGAATTTGAGATAAAGGATATTACGGATGCAATGCTTATAATGAGGTTATTTTCGTTTTTATCTCAAAACGGGGTTTTTATTTTTCTAACTACTAATGCAGCTCCCGATGATTTATATAAAGATGGTCTGCAGCGAGAATTATTTTTACCTTTTATTGAAAACATAAAGAAAAATTTTATGGTTTTGAATCTAGATAATGAAAAAGATTATCGTTTAGAGAAAGTAGCAAGTACCAGGAATAAAATACTTTTTCCTATTAATGAAGAAAATAATACTGCCTTTAATAGAATTAAGAATAGTTTATGTTCCAGCGAAGAGCTTTATCCAGGTAAATTTGAAGTGTTTGGCCGGGAAGTGATTTTTGCTAATACTCATCAAAACATTTTATTTACTAACTTTGATGAACTATTTATGCAGGATTTTGGTTATGCAGATTATGTAAAACTTTGTCAGAGATTTGGAATAATAGTACTCGAAGGTGTAAGGCGAGTTGCTGAAGATGAAACAAATATTATTACCAGAGTTATTAATTTTATTGATAATGCTTATTTCTATAAGGTCTTATTATTTGCTTTACTTGAAACCGAGCCGTCTTTAATATATACCTCCGGTAAGAGATTAGCAGAATTTCAGAGAGCTGTTTCAAGGTTAAATGAGATGAATAGTAGTGATGAAAAATTGGAACAACCCTAAATTTATTACTTTTGAAGGGGGAGAGGGAAGTGGTAAGTCTACCCAGAGTAGGAAACTTTATGAGTATTTAGCTTTAAAAGGTATTAAGGTTATCCATACACGTGAGGTAGGCGGCACTAAGGAGGCTGAAGAAATTCGCAACCTTCTGATTCATCAGCATTTGTATCATGTTTCTGAGCTAATGCTGGTCATGGCTGCTAGATATGAGCATATTAACAAGTTGATCGTACCCGCTTTGCGGGATGGATATACGGTTATTTGCGATCGATTTGTTGATTCTACTGCCTGTTATCAAGCAGGAGACAATCTTACAATAGAAGATATCTTTGACCTTCATAACAAATTAATGAGAGCAAGTGATGATCACAGAGTTGTTATGCCTGATGTTACATTTTTTATGGATCTAGAACCGCAAATCGGCATAAAAAGAAGCTTCCAAACGGGAGACGTAAATAAGTTTGAAGATAAAAATATGAATTTTCACCAAGCAGTTTACGAAAGGTTCAAACTTATTGCAAGTATGTATATAGACCGGATCAAGGTAATCAATTGTAGAAACAAAGAAATAGAGAATATTCACCAAGAAGTATTATCGCTAATTAACTAAATATAATAAGGAAGGCAAATAAATGTTAGAGCAAAAATTCCTGTTTATTTTTGCCTAAAAAGCTTATATATTAATCAACTATGGGTTACGTAATTTAAAAATACACTTCAAACATGGAATTTGACATAGATTCAGGAATTTTTATTGGGTTTTTGGTAGCTAATTTGTTGCTGGGTTTATCTTCTAGCCGTGGTATTACGAGTATAAAAGAATACGCCGTAGGTCACAGAAATTTTAGCACGGCAACCATAGTTGCTACTATCGTTGCTACTTGGGTTAGTGGAAGTGTTTTTTATAACGGGGTAGCTGGTTCTTATAGCAAAGGATTAAACTATATATGGTCATCAGGGTTTGGAGCTCCTTTATACATGTTAATGATAGGGTTGTTCTTTGCTCCAAGGATGGCTGAATTCTTGGGTAAACTTTCCATAGCAGAGGCTATGGGAGAGTTATTTGGTAAGAAAGTTAGAATAATTACGGCAATATCCAGTTTTATAGGTGTTTGCGGTGTTATAGCTGTTCAATTAAAAATTGCTGCTATGATTTTTGAACTTATCGGTATCCCAAATATTTATGGTATAGTATCTGCAGGTTTTATCGTGAGTGTTTATTCTGCTTTAGGCGGAATAAAATCCGTTACTTTTACCGATATAATTCAGTTTATTACTTTTTGTGTAATAATGCCAATAGTAGCTTATACTTTTTTAAATAATGTTAATAATACTGATGCAATAATAGACACTTTAATAAATAATCCTTTATTTGATTATAAGAAAGTATTTGATTTTTCTAATAGCAGTAACTTTATTTACATTTCGCTCTTTATTTGGAACATAATACCGGCATTTAGCCCCGCATATTTCCAAAGGGTATCAATGGCTAAAGATGTTCAGCAGGTAAAAAAATCATTTTGTATAGCTTCTATTACCTGTTTAGGATTATCGCTCCTGATATGCTGGATTGCAATATTGATGTTAATAAACCATCCTAATGTTAATCAAAAAGACATTCTTCATGTTCTGATTTCCAATATTAATTTCATAGTTGGATTAAAAGGTTTACTTCTTTCAGGAATTATGGCCATGATCCTTTCTACTATTGATTCTTACATTAACTCTACAGCAGTAATTATTGTAAATGATTTTTGCAAACCTCTGGAGATTAAGTTGTTTAACGATCAACTACCATTTACCAGAATTGTTTCTTTAATAATAGGTATCCTGTCTATAATAATTGCTATTGTAAATAACGGAACATCGATGGAGCTCTTTCTTTTAGCTTCATCCTTTTACATGCCAATAGTAACTGTTCCGTTTATTATGGCAATTTTTGGATTTAGAAGTAGTGGAAAATCAGTTATACTAGGGATGGTAGCTGGGTTTTCAACAGTTTTAGTATGGGATTATGTCCTGAAAATTAAAATTGCAAATTCCATCCCTTTTGCAATGTTATCAAATTTGGTAATGCTTATGGGAACATTATTTGTTAAAACAGCATGGAGGCTGGATTGGGATTAAGGATAAGAGCGGGCTAATTCAGGTTCGCAAAGAAAGGAGAAGAAGATTACGGCAGTTATGGTCAGATATTAAGTCCTTTAACCTGATAGAGGTTTATAAGAATAATTATCCTCAAGGTGATGGGTTAATTTCCATACTCGGCTTTTATGTGATGCTTTCTGTATTTGCTACCACGAATTTATTACCTGAAGAATATAGACTTCAGCACCTAGATATACTTGATGTGCTTTATCCGATAGCTGTTAGCAGTTCAGCAATTTTAATTAGTTATCCGTTATGGCTTTGGAACTGGAAAGAAAGCAGATTCGTAGGAGTATTCTGGAATCTGATTATGTTCTGGGTATTAATCTGCTTTACCTTTTTAACGGTGTTAGTTGGTGGATTTTCTGAAGTACAGCTAATGGTGTTTATGATGAATGTTGTTATCATTTCCTCTTTAGGTAAATGGCAATGGTCGTTATTTAATTTTGTATCGGGGATTGTCTTGGTTACTGTGTTTTATAATAATTATTACCCGGGCAATTTAGATAATGTTGAGTTCGCCTCATCGCAATTCAAGATATTTTATTTACTGTTATTACTTATTAGCACCTTAATTCTTTTCCTGAAACCCAAACAGGAGCATCAGGAGCTAACTGAAGAAAAGAACGAGCATCTAAGTGGCCGGATAAACATGTACAAGGAGCAGACCAGGGAAGCAGAAGCATTAAAAGGCCGTTTTATTCGCAATATAACGCATGAATATCACGCTCCGATGACGGGGATATCGAGCATGGCTCAGGTACTGGTTCAGGATTATGATAAGTTAAATGATGAGCAGCGAAAAGTAGCAGCTAAAACGATATTAGATAGCTCGCTTCGTCTTGAGGTATTTGATTCGAATATATCAAGCCTCTCAAAATTAAATAAACCAAGTTATGACTTAAAACTAGCAGAGACGGATTTTAGCCAGCTAGTAGAGGATAGGGTTGCACTTTGCCGCAAGCTATATGAGAATGAGGAAGAAAGTACTATTCACTGGCGAGAAGGACCGGAGAAAAGAACACGAAACTGGCAGCTGGATATTGAAGAGGGGATCATCTTAAATATTGATAAATACTACCTAAGCCAGGCGATAGATAATCTGATCATCAATAGTATCAATTATGCCAAAAGCGGAACTATTGCAATTAGCATCAAACGGGATAATGATAATGAAAAGATAATCTTTAGCATTAGTGACGAGGGAATAGGGATACCACCAAGTGAATTAGACGAAGTATTTGAAGAATTTACGGTAAGTTCTAGAACCCAAAGTTTTGCCGGCGGAAGAGGAGTAGGCCTTGCGGTGTGCAAAAAGGTTATTGAAGTACACTGCGGGAATATCAAGGCCGAAAGTAAAAGAATGGGTACTACAATCAGCTTTACCTTACCAAAAGTAATTAAAAGCCGCTAAAGAGGAGTTTAGCTATTAAGTATCAAAACTATTTAAAAGTGAATTTGGAAGTCCAGAAATTTTGATCAGCTTTTTGCAAAGCGGCCGATAGTTGAAACTTTGCGGTTATATTAGCTTTTAGCAAAGGGGTTGATATAATAAAAGTTTCTTGCTTATTGGCTTTACTCCAAAAGTTAAAATTTATGAGTTCAAGAAATGAAACAGATATTGTTACCTTAAAGAATAAAAAAATATATAATATCCACCAAGTAAGTATTATCGCTAATTAACTACGTACAATATTAGAAACGCAGGCTTATGTTAAAATTAACTATAATATTTATACTAATTATTATAAATATCCATTATGAACTAGCTGTGGCTAAAGGTAATAATAGGGAAGGAATTATGAAAGAAGATCGTTTAATACCACGGGAAGTATTGTTTGGTAATCCGGATAAAATTGCAGTACGGATGAGCGAAGATGGGAAATATATTAGTTACCTTGCTCCATTAAAGGGGGTGCTAAACGTTTTCGTTGCGCCAGTTGAGAATCCTTTAGCAGGAAAGGCGGTTACGTCTGATAAGGAAAGAGGCATTAGAAGTTATTCTTGGGCTAAAAATAGCAATAACATTATTTATTCTATAGATAATAAAGGAGACGAAAATTTTAGGCTTTATTCGATCGATATAAATACTAAAGAAAATATCCTTCTTACTCCAAAAGAAGGGGTTAGAGCTTCGGTGATCAAAAAGAGTAAAAGCTTTCCAGATGAGGTTTTAGTTCAGATGAACAAAAGAGTTCCTGAATATTTCGATATTTATAAAATTAATGTTAAATCAGGAAAAGCAGAAATTATTTTTGAAAATAAAGAAAAGTACCTCAGCTTTATAATTGACGATAATTTTAAAATTCTCTTTGCTTATAAGATGCTGCCAACTGGTGAAGGGGAAATTTACAGTTTTAAGAATGGTAACCTTTCCAGTCCGCAGTTATTCCAAAAAATCAAGACAGAAGATATGCTCACTAGTTCACTTTTGCATATAACTGCCGATGGTAAAATTCTCTATGCTGTTGATAGTAGTCAACGGGATAAATCAGCTCTTTTTGAAATAGATTTATCAACTCAAAAAAGAACTCTTCTTTATGAAGATGCAAGAGCCGATATAGATTCTTGTTTAGTAGACCCTATCACTAAAAAGATTCAAGCTGTATCAATTGATTATCTGCAAAAAGAATGGATAATTCTTGATCCGCAAATAAATGAGGATATAAAAAATTTATCGAAGCTTAATGATGGCATCATTGAAATTACCTCCAGGGTAGAAAATGATAATAAATGGATAGTTGTTTATATGCAAGATGATGGTCCATATAAATATTATTTATATGATCGGGCTACTGGAGAAGCTAAATTTTTATTTGTTTCTAATTCAAAACAAGAAGAATATTCTTTTGCTAAAATGCACCCAATGCAAATTACTTCTCGGGATGGTTTAGAATTGGTTAGCTATTTAACATTACCTCGGTGGTTAGATAAGGGCGCACGGTTAGAAAATCCGATCCCGCTGATCCTGTATGTCCACGGTGGACCAAATAGCAGAGACAATAAAGGTTATAATGCTACTCACCAATGGCTTGCTAATAGAGGTTATGCAGTACTTAGCGTTAATTATCGTGGCTCTACCGGCTTTGGCAAAAGCTTTATTAATGCCGGTGATGGGCAATGGGCTAGAAAAATGCAGGATGATCTAGAAGATGCGGTAAAATGGGCAATAGACAATAACCTTGCTGATAAGAGTAAAATAGTGATTATGGGAGGTAGCTACGGTGGTTATGCCACCCTTGTGGGTATGAGTATGACACCTGATCTATACGCTGCAGGAATAGATATCGTTGGCCCATCTAATCTAGAGACTTTAATGAATTCGATTCCTCCTTACTGGAAACCAGTTTTTGCTCATTTAAAGAAAATTATAGGGGCTTCTCCTGATAATGAAAGCGGAAAAAATTTTCTATTTGAGCGTTCACCTCTTAATTATGTGAAAAATATCAAAAAACCTTTATTAATTGTACAGGGTGCTCATGATCCTCGTGTTAAAAAACTTGAGTCGGATCAAATAGTATCAGCCATGAAAAAGCATGGAATACCAGTAGTGTATTTACTTTATAAAGATGAAGGGCATGGGCTTGCCAGACCTGAAAATAGGATGTCGTTTTATGCTCACGCTGAGGTGTTTTTAGCAAATATTCTCCAAGGAAGGTATTTAGGGCACGACGGTAATTTTCCAGGTTCTTCAATGGAGATAATAGAAGGCAAGGATCTGACCTGGACTAAAGAGGTTAGTTCTTCTTCCTAGGTTTTTAATCATTGGACTTATATGTATTAGCGCACGATGTTTTTTTCTTTTAAGGTTTAAAGTTAACTTTAAAGGTTTTGGAGCTTATACTAAATCTATTGATTGAAAATATTTCTTTTGTATAATGCTCTTGTAGTCATTGATTTAATAATTATTTTTATGCAAAAAGTTCCTTTTATTACCGTTGTATTATTATCTTTCCTGGTAAGTGGTTGTTTACCTGTTATTTTTACCGGTGCCACAGCTTCGGTAACAGAACTGGCCAAAGATAGGCCTGCAGATGAGGCTCTGAAGGATTTTCGTATAGCGTCTGCAATAAAAGCTTCGTTTATAAAAAATAATTTTAGGGAATTATATACTAAAATTAAAGTAGAAGTAGTTCAAGGTAGGGTTTTATATACAGGGTTAGTCGATAAAGAAGAAGATATGATTAATGCTGTTCAAATTGCATGGGATCAAGAAGGGGTAACAGAAGTAGTAAATGAGCTTAAGGTAGATAAAAATAGCGGTAAATTTGATATTGTCCAATATACTAGGGATACTATGATTACAAGTCAGATTAAATCAAAAACTTTTCTGGATAGAAGTATAAAATTTGTTAATTATACTGTCATTACAGTAAACGATGTGGTTTATTTGTTTGGTATGGCAAGGTCAGAAGAAGAGCTGCAGAAAGTAGCAACGATTGCTTCTAATATTAATGGAGTTCAAAAAGTTGTAAGTCATGTTAAGGTAGGGGATTATACCCCTAAAACCAAATCTTCAGGGGGAAAACAGGAAGAAGAAGAGACATTACTGATTGATGAAGGGGAGTCTTCTGATTTTAAAAACGAGCAGGAATCGGTAGATAGTTGGTAATGTTTGGGAGTATGTTTAGTAAAAGGTTACTTAAATATATTTATAACGCTAGCTCGCTAGTAATGTTGTTTGTTATTGCAGTGATATTATCATCTTGTCAAAGCAATCCGAAATCTTTCCAAACTTTGTCTAAGGAAGATAGGCACAATACAAAATATAAAGGACATTTTAAGGTCGGGGATAAATATAGTATCAAAGGGAAATCATATAAACCTAAAAAGTACAATAAGTATGCTAAAATTGGTAAGGCTTCATGGTACGGACATAAAGACGGTTCTCATGGCAAAAAAACCGCTAATGGGGATACGTATAATAAGGAATTATTAACAGCTGCGCATAAAACCCTTCATATGCCTTCTTTGGTTAAAGTGAAAAATCTGGAGAACGGCAAATCTGTTATAGTACTTGTCAACGATAGAGGACCTTTCGCCGGTGATAGGGAAATCGATGTATCAGAAAAGGCCGCTAAATTACTTGGTTTTAAGCATCGAGGAACAGCTCAAGTAAAGGTACAGTATCTGCATTCTGAAACGCAAAAAATGTTAAAAACTTTTGGTCTTGCCGATAAAGAAGGTTTTATTTCCAAGAGACCACTGCCTAATAGGAAATGCAGCGTTAACTGTCATGTTAAACTTGTGAACCTGAAATATGGATATAAAGTTGATTCGTAAAGTGAACCTTCTTTACATTTTGCGGCCCTCATGAGTTAATTTCTAATTTAAGCTAGCTTTAGCCGCTGTAAAATTCGCTTGTTTCTAAGAGAAAATATTATTCTTCTATTTTAATTAACACATGTTTCTTTTTACCAGAAGAGATTTTGATTGCTTTGTCTTTTAGATGGTTTGAGTTTATTATCAAATTCTCATCTACAACCAGGTTATCGTTAATTTTAATACCCATACCTCTAATTAACCTTCTTCCTTCTCCTTTAGAAGCAGTAAGACCTGTGTGGCATAATAGATCAATACACATTATTCCTTGCGATAAAATCTTTTTATCTAGTAAAATAGAAGGTAAATTAGGGCTTACTGTTTTCTGCTCAAAAACTTTAATGGCAGTATCAAATGCTTCTCGGGCTTTTTCTTTACCATGGCAAAGCTCTGTAACTCTGTGAGCTAATTTTTTCTTTGCTTCGTTGATATTTTTACTAATTAAAGTTTCAAACTCTTTTTCTTCTGATTGTGAAAATTCGCAGTATAATTTAGCAAATTTACCAACATCTGCGTCTTCTGTATTACGCCAGTATTGATAATAGTCATAAGGAGATAGATGCTCTTCATTTATCCATACAGCACCGCTTACTGATTTACCCATTTTTACCCCTGAGGAAGTAGTAAGTAGGGGAGTAGTAAGTCCAAATGACTCGTTTTTGCTCATTTTCCGGATAAGCTCTACACCGGTAACAATATTACCCCATTGGTCGCTACCGCCGAGCTGTAACGAGCAATTGTATGTTTTATTAAGGTAATAAAAATCATAGGCTTGTAAAAGCATATAATTGAACTCCAAAAAAGTTAAAGATTGTTCTCTCTCAAGTCTAGTTTTAACTGAGTCCATTGTTAGCATTCGATTTATTGAAAAATTCTTCCCGTATTTACGTAAAAATTCAATATAACCAAGGTTATCAAGCCAATCAGCGTTATTTACCATAACGGCATCACTTGGACCGTCTCCAAACTTAATGAATTTAGATAAAGATTTCTTAATTCCAGCCATATTTCGAGAGATATCTTCATCACTAAGATATTTTCTGAGTTCTTCTTTACCAGTTGGATCACCGATTTTTGTGGTTCCGCCTCCCACTAACACAATCGGCTTATGACCATATTTCTGCAAAAGACGCAATATCATAATCTGCATTAGATTGCCTACGTGCAGAGATTCAGCGGTGCAATCAAATCCTATATAAGCTGCTATTTTTCCTCGAGTCGTCTTCTGCTCTAAAGTTGTAAGGTCAGTACATTGATAAAAATAGCCTCTCTTTTTAAATTCTTCGATAAATGTCATATTCTTTAGCTTTTTGTGATGTATAATTTTTTTATTTAGATATTTTCGTGCTTAACAGTGCTAAATTATAAAGCAGAGTTTCTTAAAGAACAAACCAATAATTATGACTAATCTATTATTTTTTTGCTATCTACCAGGGGAGTGGGTTATTGAAAGAGAGGTTCTTGATAAATCGGCTTCTTTATCTAATGCTGTGGCTAAGGGGATAGTATCTATCAGTAAGAAAAATACACATATTTTAAATTACCAGGAATCCTTAGAAGTGAAATGGTCTAACGGTTTTGTATCCAAAGCAAAAAAAAAATATGATTATATTTTGGATAATATGGGAAATTTAGGGTTATATAGCTATGAACATAATAGTAGACGTTTTATGTTCAACTTATTATTTGATTCGAGTTTACCTAGTATAGTTAGCGGCAATTACAAATGTGTTCAGGATTTTTATTCTACAACTTATGAAATTATTAGTTCTAACCAATTTATACAAAAATTCAGGGTTAATGGGCCGAAGAAAGATTATGTAGCTACATCTTGTTTTGTTAGGGTAAAAAGATAGGATTTAAATATTAAAATTAATTATTTGTTTTTATTAATAGTTTTGAGGATATAGTAAATAAAAGTTTTTGTATTGCAGAAGCAATTTGTTTTAAATATCTGTTGACAGAAGAGTTTAAAGTATATACTATGCGGCTCTGACCAGTAACAATTTATCAGGTAGATATAGATTATGGCGTCAGAACCTCAGAATGATACCTCTAACAGCGATTTCTTTAATAACGACTTATCTTCCTCAAAATTTAGCAAAATAATTGATTATTTATGGCCGGTTCAGAGACATGAACTACCCAAGTTTTTGCTTATAACCTTGCTTATGTTTTCTATTCTTTTGATCCAGAATTTAATAAGGGCAATGAAAGATAGTGTGGTCAATACCATGATTGGTGCTGAAACAATTGCTTTTTTAAAATTTTGGGGAGTTTTGCCTGCTGCTTTTCTTGTAACAATAATTTACGTAAAGTTAGTTAGTATAATGAAAGGTGAGACTATTTTTTACCTTATTATGTCTGTTTTTTTAAGTTTTTTCTGTTTATTTGCTTTTGTTTTATTTCCAAATTACCAATATTTCCATCTGGATCCGGCCTATGCTAAGTATCTTGGCTCTTTGTACCCGAATTTGAAATGGTTCATATTACTACTTTCCAATTGGAGCTTTTCTTTATTTTATATCATTGCGGAATTATGGCCAAATGCCGTATTTGCTTTACTATTTTGGCAATTTGTAAATAAAATTACTACGGTTGAAGAATCAAAAAGATTTTATCCTTTATTTGGATTACTAGGGCAAACAGGGCTTTATATAGCCGGTACTTTTTTAATGAATTTATCAAATATAAGTAATTATATTATCGGTAATTTTGCTGCTAATGCTGACAAAAGCGTTGTTTCTATACAAATAGTAATATCGGTTGTGCTGGTATTGGGACTCTTAGCACTGGTAGCATTTTGGTTAATTAATACTAAAATCCTTGATGAAGAAACTATAAATAATCTAAAATTCAAGGTTAAAAAAAATCACCTTTCTCTAAAAGACAGTTTCAAAATGATTGTTGAATCAAGATACATAAGGCTTATAACGGTTTTATTATTTTGTTACGGACTGGCTATAAATTTAGTTGAAGGCCCTTGGAAAGCAGAAGCAAATAAACTCTACACTAATCCTACGGACTTTGCTGTTTTTGTTGGCAGTTATCTTAGTTATACAGGATTATTAACTATTTTCTTTGTTATTGTGGGGTCAAATCTTGTTAGAAGGCTTGGTTGGTTTTCTGCGGCTATTATTACCCCGCTTATGGTTTTAATTACCGGAAGCCTCTTCTTTATGATATCTAATTTTGATGCTGTAGGGAGCTTGTTAGTTACCTTTTTCGTTATGACCGATCCTTTAATGCTTGCAGTCTTGATCGGAGCAATTCAAAATGTTTTCAGCAAGTCAAGTAAATATACTTTTTTTGATAGCACAAAAGAAATGGCATACGTACCACTTGAGGATGAATTAAAAACTAAAGGTAAGGCAGCAGCAGATATGATCGGTACAAAGCTTGGTAAATCGGCTAGTGCATTTGTGCAGTCAATGATTTTTATTATAATTCCCACAGCTACTTATCATTCAATTTCTACTTTCTTAATGGTTATATTTCTAATTATCTGTATAGTTTGGGTGTGGACCGTAGTAGAACTGAATAAGGAATATAAAAAGCTTTGCGGAAATAAATAAGGGTTATTTTGATTTAAGCCATAGTTATTTGATGTTTATTCAAAATTATTTATTATTTGCTAGGCAATCTGCTAGGATTTCTACCAAGTATTTAAAGCACTTTTCATTCCCGCCATCTTCTAAAATCCAAACCCATGCAAGTACGGCTTGCACAAAACACCAACCTTCAATACGCTCCGGTTTGATTTTAAGTTTATAGGCAAAATAAGCGATCCGGTTGTTAATAATACTTGCCATATTTCTGGATTTTAACAACTCAGGGATAGGATTGCGTATAAATGCAGCTATTTCATAAGCTGGTTCACCTGTTACACCTTTTGAATCAATAACCACCCAATTATCTCCATGTTTTATAATATTTTCATGATGTAAATCACCGTGAAGTAAAACAGGATCCGGTGCAGTTGCTAATAACTGATTACGAATATATCGGGCTTTTTGTAAATAATTTTTTAAATTTTTATTACTAGTATCGTGATCTAAACTTCTAAGCCAATCCTGGATATCAGGAAACTGGGGATTTTTTGGAATTGGTGCCTGATGTAGAAGGTTTATAATGTTGCAGGCTATTTCTACGGAATCATTATCTTGTAAAGGGAAATATGATTTTAAAGATATGCCGGGAATAGCTTTTTCTAGGAGCAGAAAACCTTTTTTTGCTACTAGAACTTTTATTCCTCCAAATTCAGCAAATGCTTGAAGAGAGGATGCTTCTTGTTTTAAAGCATCGTTATCAAGTCCTAATTTCAAAATAATAGGCCTATTACCTAAAAAACCGGATAACACATAATTATAACTTAGGTTACTTAACGGTTTTAAACCAGACAAATTATATTCACTTGCTAGTCTTTTTATAATAGTAGGTAAATCTGTAAGCCACTTTTTACCCTTGTCCTTATAAATATTAAGTATATTGGTTGTAAAATTATCCATTTTTTAAGATATCCATAAGACAATTAAGTAAATTATTATTATAAGCCCAATAAATATTGGGCTTTAAGTATATTTTACTCAATATTTATGGTTTGAGGTTCTCCTTTTTGCTGGCTACGTGGAATACTTATAGTTAGTATACCGTCTTTTAATGATGATTTAATTGAGTCCCGTTCAATATCATTATTTAAGCTAATTACCTGTTTGAATTTACTACTTATATTTTTTTTAGTATTATTTTCATCTGATTGTTCTTTATTTTCCGCAGAAATTGTCAGGATATTGCCATTTAATTCTAATTTTATTTGTTCTTTTATAAATCCTGGTATTGCCAGCGTAATTAGATATTCTTTATCTAATACCTCAATTGTAGAGTGATTTAAATAATTATCATTTAATAAATTTTCCCCGCGAATGTGGGAATTAAAAAAATCACGATCAATAAGGTTGAATAAGGATTGTCTGGGAATTAAATTCATTTCGGCAAACAATTTTTTCATTCTACGCTCAAAATTATCATCCAGAAGCAATGGCTGGGGTTTATTATAATTAAGCTGATTCTTGTACTCTAATAATTGTTCCGAAATGATTTGATTCTGGTTATAACATTTTACTAAGAAATATATAGTACCTGCCAAAAATAGGCAGGTACTAAAGCCTAATACAGCTAATATAACCTTGTAATTGCTCCATTTACAATCAAGTGGTTTTTGATCAGTTACATTCATATACTAACCTCATTATTCTTATTTAGTTTATTTAACTTATTTCTATTTTTTTAGGGGTTCTTTTATCATTTTTCGGTACTGATATATTTAGAACTCCGTTTTCGAAACTCGCTTTAATTTTTTCTGGTTCAATGTTATTAGGCAGAGAAATTGATCTTTGGAATGCTCCATAATACCTTTCTCTTAAATGGTAGTTCTTCTCTTTTTCTTCTTTTATATCTTCTTTTTTTCCTTTTATAGTAAGAATGTTGTTATCTATTTTTACATCTATTTCTTTTTGGTTTATTCCCGGCAGTTCCGCTTCTATCTTATACGCAGCATCTGTTTCAGATATATCAATTCTGGGAGATAAGTCCACTCCACTTTTAGATAAAAAAGAGGTTGGTAAAGAATAAAGTTCATTAAACAAGTCATCAAATACACTATCCCTTGTTCTTATAGATTCTGATTTGGATCTTAGTTTTGGTAAATATGCCATGATTTCCTCCTTATAAGATTTGTATTTACAATATATATTTTATAATAAAAAAATATATTTCAAGAGGTTTAAAGAAAAATTGTCAAATTATTAATTTATACATTATGTTTTAAATTAATTTAATATAACTTTCCTTTATAGTTTTTAACCCGCATTTTTCAAAAACTATATCTAGGCTATCGCCGTTTTTTCGAATAATTATTCCATCGCCGAATTTTTCGTGGTTGATCTTGTTCCCGGGACGTTTCTCATTCGATTGGCTTTCAGGGATAAGTTTAATAGAAGCAGGCGTGTAAGTAGCAGCGGTATTATTATTTTCAAAATAAAAACTATGTTTTGAGCCTAAATAATTTAGTTGGTTTGAACTGGAAATTTTATGGCATATTTCAGCTGGAATTTCGGCTAAGAAGCGGGAAGGTATTGAGTTTAATATTTCAGCAAATATTCTTCTGCTTTCGGCATAGGTAATAAATAACTCCTTTTTAGCCCTGGTAACCCCTACGTAGGCAATGCGTCTTTCTTCTTCTAATCCCTTATCTCCTTGTTCTAACATAGATTTTTGGTGAGGAAATATTCCTTCTTCCCATCCTGGTAGAAATACTACATCAAATTCAAGTCCTTTTGAAGCGTGCAAGGTCATGATTTTCACTGTGCCGCCATAATCAGATTCAAGCATCTCATTATCCATGACTAAACTTGTATGTTCAACAAATTCGTTAATAGTGCCAGCTTCGTCTATGGCTTGTAGCATTTCATTGATATTTTCAATTCTACTTCTGGATTCTTCAGTTTTTTCTTCTTTTAAAGCCGCTAAATAACCGGATTTTTCAAGAATGAATTTTGTTACGTCAAATGCGGATTCATTTTCATATCTTAAAGATGCTTGATTAATGAGTGTAACAAAATGCTGAAGGTTTTCTTTGATTTTTCCTTTAACCTCATCATTTTTAATCATTTTTTCTAAAGCGCTAAACGCTGAAACAGAGTAATCGGTGGCTTTATCCTTAATCTTTTTTAGGGTAGCATTGCCGATTGATCTTTTTGGAACATTAATCACTCTTTCAAAAGCTAGATTGTCATTTTTATTGATCGCAAGACGGATATAAGCAAGTAAATCCCTAATCTCCATTCTTTCATAAAACCTTAAGCCGCCAATTATCTGGTAAGGCATGGTGTTACTGATAAACACTTCTTCAAAAGCTCTGGTTTGAAAGCCAGCTCTGACAAGAATGGCAATTTGACCTGCGTTGTATTGTTTAGAATTAATATATTTTCCTATTTGGTTCGCTACGAATCTGGCTTCTTCTTTTTCATTCCAGCAGGAAATTACTTTTATTTTTTCCTGTGATTGTGTTTCAGTCCAAAGATTCTTGTGATGTCTGTTCTTGTTATTTCTTATGATACTAGATGCTGCTTCCAGGATATGAGAACCGGAGCGATAATTTTGTTCTAGTTTAATGATTTTTGCATTTGGAAAATCTTTTTCAAAACGGAGGATGTTTTTTACCTCAGCCCCTCGCCAACTATATATGGATTGATCATCGTCCCCAACACAGCAAATATTTTTATGATCACTTGCAAGCATTCTAGCCCATACATACTGAACAGCATTAGTGTCCTGGTATTCGTCAATTAAAATATATTTAAATTTATTTTGGTAATATTTAAGAACCTCAGGATTATTGATGAGTAATTGATTGCAGTATAATAATAGATCGCCAAAATCAGCAAGGTTGGACTCTTGTAAGATTTTTTGATATTTTTGGTAAATAACATAAGCAATTTGTGACTCCTGGCTTGTAGTATCGGAGCTGTTAACCTTTTCAGGTATAACCCCTTGATCTTTCCATTTAGAGATAATAACATGCAGTAATTTAGGAGGATACTTCTTAATATCAATATTATTTTCAAGGGCAATGTTTTTGACTAATTTTATTTGCTCATCCTGGTCGACAATATTAAAATTTTGGCTCATACCGTTATCAATTAAATGGATATGAGATCTCAATATTCTCGTAGAGATAGAGTGAAATGTACCTATATTTAAACCATCAGAAGCAGTAATGTCATTAATTCGGTTTTGCATTTCTTTCGCTGCTTTATTTGAAAAAGTAACAGCTAGTATTTGGCTTGGATAGGCGAGATTATTGCTAATTATATAAGCTATTCTACTAGTTAAAACCTTGGTTTTACCGGTTCCAGCTCCAGCTAGTACGAGCAAGGGGCCTTCGGTAGTTTCAACAGCTTCTTTTTGAGGTGGATTTAAAGGTTGCATGGTATTTAAAAGTCTGAAACTCTTCCGTTAACTTCCCAGTCACCGTATCGAGTTGGTTCTGGTCCTTTAGGGCCACCAAATTCCTTATCTTTACTCCCTTCTGAAAAAAGTTTATTGTCCTTTTTACTTGCCTTGTTTTTATTGGTTAGAGTATTATCCGATAAATGTTTTGGAGATCGCTTTTTTAACATTCTAAATTATTTAAATATGAAATTTTCTAGCTTAAGCAGAATTTATACTACTTCTAGAATCGCTAAAAATCAAATCATAACCTTAAGCGATGATATTTTTCATTATTGTAAGTCAGTTTTGCGGATGAAAATTTCTGAAGAATTCCGGTTGTTTAATAGCATCGACGGAGAATTTAAAGCTGAGGTTAGAGCAATTAATAAGCGTGATTTACAAGTATTTATAGGGCAAAAGTTACGGAAAGTTGAGCATCAGAAATCGCTGATTTTAGCTATGTGTATTATTAAACCAGATAGATTTACAGAAGCACTTAAAGCAGTGGTACAGCAGGGGGTTACTGAAATTATTCCGCTAATTTCAGAAAGGACGCAATTTAAGAGTATCAATCAGCAAAGGCTTACCAAATGCATAATAGAGTCAGTAGAGCAGAGCGAAGGCTTTGTAATACCCGTATTGCGTTTACCCGTTAATCTTAAAGAGTTTTGGAATATTAACGGGGTAGATCAGATTATTTTTGCAAATGAGGAGGAAAGTGGTGGAGTAAAAATTAACTCCATAAAAAAGTTTGAAGAAAATATTGCTATTCTGGTAGGACCGGAAGGCGGTTTTTCTCCAAGTGAAAAGGAAAAACTTATATCTAATCCTAAGATTATTTCTGTAAGTCTTGGTAATAGGGTGCTTAGAAGCGAGGTAGCCGCAATTAATATGGTTGCGTGCGTAAATTTAATGAGAGAGTAAGAAAATGGATTTATCTATTGAATCAAATTATCAAGGGGTAGTAGCTGGCGTAGACGAAGCGGGCAGAGGCCCACTAGCTGGCCCTGTAGTAGCTGCTGCAGTTATTATTGATCAAAACAATTTAATTAAAGGTATTAAGGATTCAAAAAAATTATCTAAAAATAAAAGAGAAGAATTGTACGTAAAAATTACTCAAAATTATGTGTGGTCAATTGGTGTTGTAGAGCCAAAAGAAATTGATGAAATAAACATACTAGAAGCAACGAAAAAAGCTTGTGTCCTTGCGGTAGAAGGGTTAATAAAGGAACCTTCTGTAGTAATTGTAGACGGTAATATGAAATTTAGTGATAAACGTTTTGTAAGCTATATAAAAGGGGATGATAAGTCTATATCTATAGCTGCAGCTTCAATAATAGCTAAAGTTACCAGGGATAGAATAATGGGATTACTGCATCAGGAGTTTCCATATTATTTCTGGGCTAAAAATTCTGGTTATGGGACAAAAGAACATATATCTGCAATAGAAAAATACGGCTCTTCTATCCATCATCGCCTAAGCTTTAAGCTTAAAAATACTGCTTGAGTAATAAAAGAGGTCAGTATGATGAAGTACTTGCTAATGGTTTAAAGTTTGAAGCAGCTTTAAAAAGCTGCTTCAACTAACTCTCCTCCTAAAATACTTACGCTATGAGCTGTATTAAAAAGTGTATCTACTTCCTCTGAATTCCAAGAAGGTGCTAGTAAATTCTTTGCTAATTCTCTGTTCTCATCGTTATTTGTAAAAAATTTTTGAGTTAAATGTTCCACAGTAGGAGGCAATATATGCTCTGTAAAATATTTATCAATTCCAGTTTCCTTCCAGGCTGCCAATTTCGTTTTAGATGATGGGTCTCTTATTTCTGCTGCTACGTGTTCAAAATAATGGGCTATTGCTTCTGAATCCCAAGCTTCTTCTGGATATCTACTCAAGAAATGAAATGGACCTGGGGTAATTGCTTCAATGTCAATTAAATAGCTTAAGATAATTTTTATAGAACCTTCTTTCAAACTTGGTAAAAATTCAGAAAGCCCCTTAGAAAATTTATCAAAAACGTTTTCTCCTTGAGAGAATAACAATTCTTCATTATCTACATAAGAGTCAATAATGCTAATTATATTAGAAACACTACTTTGAGAGCTTTTATCTCCTATATCTTTAGCACTCTGAGTAAAAATTCCCTGTAATGATTTTTTAATATCTTTGGTTTGTGCTAATGATAATTTTATTACAGTATCTCCATTTATTTCCATCGAATTAAAAGGGAGAAGATTCCATTCAGAGGAATCCAAAGTTGTAACTTTTGCTTTTAGTGTTTCCATTCTTGAAAAATATGATTCTTTTACAAATCTCATTACTTGGCTGAAACTTGCTTGAGCTAACTGATCATCGGCCTTATAAGGTTTACAGAAATTATCAAAAAGGATTTCCATTGCTTGATGAATGTGTTCATGAACAAAAATATCAACAAAATCACTCTCCATATCTTCTATATATGAGGATGCTTTGCTAACTACTATATGACCTACTTTTTTAGTAGGTAGTTTGTCATAATATCCATCAAAATCTTGTGCAAAGCTATGTTCCATAATTTCTGATAGTTTCTTGCCATATATATAAATATTACCATCTTGGGGGCTGACATTTAGTAGTAATTTTATACTAGGATTAACCTTAATAATTTTGGTTAAGTCTCTTATTAGTTTGTTTTTCAAGCCCTCGCGACTTAATTCAGTATCCTGGTCAGTATAGGAGTAACTGAGTAATTTTTTAACAGTCGGGTCTATTTTTTCTGATGAACCAAGCTTTAATAAAGGCCCATATTCTGTCATGAATCGATAACCATATTCTTCTAAATGGGAAAAAGCTACAGCTTCTTCTTCATCAGTAAGTAATTTTTTTGTAAAAATTGACTCTAGTTCTTTTTGACAGTTTCTAACTATGTATTCTGTAACTACTCCTGAATCTTTCCAATTACCAATTTCTTTGGTATAATCTCCTAATTGTTTTTTTATATAAGCTTCTGTACTTCTATCAAAATGACCCCAACTATCTATTTGTGATAAAAAAGTTTTAACAAAAAATGTTTTTTGCCCGCCTGCCAGAGAAATTTGGCTGTTAATTTCAATATCTAATAAACTTTCTTGAAATTTTTCTTGTTCTTCTATAGCTTTTTTGTGTGCTTCACCCGCTTGTTTTATTTGCTCTTCTAATTCTGTATTAATTTTGCAAATTTGGTTTTGCGACTCGCTTTCGATCTTTTGTTTTTCTTCTTCAAGCTTAGTTTGCCATTCCTCTGGGTGAAATTCCTTATAATACCTTTCCCCAATACTTATATAGCTCTTAATACTTTCTGATACAAATTTTTCTGCCATCTCGATATTCTCTGAGGCTCGCTGCTTTAAGGAGGTAATATTTTCCTGAAGTAATTTTTCAAAGGCTTTAATTAATTCTAAGTGGTTTTGATTATAACGGTTTGTTTTCATATTTGGTAGTAATAACTTAATTTTTTTAACCTATAGTATTTTTCTTTTTTATAATCAACAAATATTTATAGAAATTAACGTATATTAAATCCCTCAGTAATAATGTTACCGTGTTATAAGCTTAAAAGTACTGCTTGAAAAGCATAATAAATTAAGATAGCTTAGGAAAAATTTTTGCTTGATTGAGTTATTTTGCTGCAATATTTTTAATTTAAGCAGTTTTTCTGAATGTATGGAATTTATAAGTAAATTATAATGTTGGATAATGTTTCTCTCTTCTTTCTATCTTTTAGCCATGATACCATAATTATTCCTTTAATTATCATAGGTTATATATGGATTGATAGAAAAGTGTTTTTTCATGGAATCTGTTTATTGTTAACAAGTATGTTACTTAATTTAGCTCTAAAAGTTACTTTTCAGATACCGTTAGCTCCTAGCTTAGGTAAAGAGGGGTTTGCTTTCCCAAGCGGGCACATGCAATCTTCTATAGTTTTATATGGGTGGTTATTAAAATCAATAAATCGCCTTTCAATCCAAGTATTAATAATCATTTTATTAATTGGGATTAGCATAGGTTTAGTACATTTAGGTTACCACAATTATTTTGATATTTTTGGAGCAGTATTTGTCGGGATATTGTTGATTTTTACCTATAATTGGTGTTTAAAAACTTTTAAAGAAAGCTCTTTATCCGTGATCATATTGCTTTTTAGTACATTATTAATGGCATATATTGGTTTATTATATGAAATTAAAGAATATTCATGGCTGGCCTATTATGCCCTAGTAGGTGTTATATCTTCCGAATACTGTTTTAGAAATAAAAAGACTTTAATTAGTAATAATATTAAAGTAATAGCAACAATTTTTTGTGTTTCTACATTTCTATTAGTTAATCAAATCTTTCTTGTTTTACACATAGATTCGTTGTTTTTATCGCAGTTAAAATGGCTGTTAATAGGATTTTGCATCCCTTTCTCTTTGCATTTTTTAAGTTTAATAAAACCTAAAAGTCAGATACAAGGAGATTAAATAAGGTGCTTTAAAATTATCTAGTAAAAACAGAACAAGTATAGGCTACTGCTAAGGCATCTGCTTCATCAGAATTCTTAAGATCGGGAGTACCTGATATTATAAGCTTGATCATATGTGTTACTTGATCCTTTTCGGCATGACCGACTCCAACTACTGTTTTCTTTATTAAATTAGGTTTATACTCAAAATAAGGTTTATCGAATCTTCCTATTAAAGACATAAGAGCACCTCTGACGTAACCGAGCTTTAGCGAGGAGCTTGCATTCATATTGATAAATGTTTCTTCCATAGCTATTAAATCTGGATCATGAAGTTCAATAATGTTCTGTACTGCGTTTGCAATGTAAGAAAGCCTTTTATACATTAATTCGGTAGGATGAGTTTTTACCAAGCCACTTGCTATGTAGTTAATTTTGGGATGGTTTAGCTTTATTATACCCCATCCAAGAGAAGAAAGAGCCGGATCAATACCTAATATTTTCATAACTTGATTTAATCTACTAAAGATTTTTCTTTTTTAAAGGTTTGATATAATACAGGTATTACAAATATTGTAAATAAAGTGCCGATTAACATTCCTCCGACAATCACCAGCCCGATAGAGTTGCGTGATTCTGCTCCTGCCCCATTTGCCAAAACTAAAGGTAAAGCTCCAAAAATAGTTGCTATACTCGTCATTAATATTGGGCGAAGACGGAGTTTTGCCGATTGTACTACGGCTTCAGTAATTTTCATTCCTTGATGGCGCAATTGATTAGTAAATTCAACAAGCATTATAGCGTTTTTAGTAACCAAACCAATAAGAGTAACTAAACCAATATTACTATACATATTAATAGTGTTATTAAATAACAGTAAAGCAAGTACACCGCCGGTCATTGAAAATGGGACAGCCATTAAAATTAACAGCGAATCAGCAAAGCTTTCAAATTGTGCAGATAGAACTAAAAATATGAAAACCAAAGCGAAAAGGAACGTCACAAGAATCCCACCAGAAGATTCATTCATTTGCTTTATTTCACCAAGGTATTCTAGTTTAGTGTTATTTTTATTTAGCAATTCTGCTCCGATCGATTCTATAGCCTTGACCGCATCGGCTAAAGTTTTATTAGGCGATAAGTCGGAGGTAATAGTAATAGATTTTGCCGTATTATAATGTTTATACTCCTTAACGGTGATTTTTTCTACTATATCTGCTACGGACTGGAGGGGTAGGGTAGTATTATTATCAGTTTTGATGAGGATTCTATTTAAATCTTCTGGGCTACTTCTTTCCGCATCAGAATATTTAAGAATTACATCATATATATCATTACCCATTCTAAAATCTCCGACGGTTCTGCCGGCTATTAAGTATTGTACGGTTTTACCAATCGTTTCAAGACTTGTTCCGTATCTATAAGCTTTTTCACGATTAACTATAACGTCCAGTGTGGGGGTAGAAGATTTGAAATCTCTCTCTACGTTTTGGAATAAAGGATTTTGTTTCATTTTCTCAATGAATTTATTCGATAAAACATCAAGTTCTTGATACTCAAGAGAACTTTGTAAATTAAATTCAATCATTTTATCTGATCCTCCAGTACCGAGTGATCTAGGGCTAATAGCAAATATTGACATTCCGGCTATTTCAGAGAATTTTTTATTTAAATCTTCCTTGATATCAAGGTGTGACCTTTTTCTTTTGCTCCATTCTTGCAAAGGGACAAAAGCCATGGCATTTTCACCTCCTCCCCAACCGATAACGTCAAAAAAACCAAATATATCCTTGTCTTTTTTCATTATTTCTTCTGCTTGGAGAACAGCTTTTTCCGATTCGGCAACGCTTGATCCTTCTGGTCCTGAAAATATAACTTGTAAGAAAGCTTGATCTTCTTCAGGTACAAAAGTTTTGCCAACATATTTGAAACTGATTATTAAAACTACGGTGGAAGCAAGGCAAATGGCAAAAAATTTCTTTTTATTTTGTATTGCTAATATTAGATAGTCTATATAAAAATTTTGAGCCTTGCTTAAATAAAGATCAAAAGTTTGTAATATTTTTGGTTTAGGGATTTCAGACCTTGTAATCATTCTGCTAGTCATCATCGGTGTTAGGGTAAGGGCTACAAAACCGGAAAATAACACACAAAATGCTAGTGTCCACGCAAATTCTACAAATAACTTACCAAGAAAACCTTCAATAAAACCTATTGGTAAAAAAACAGAAGCAAGGGTAATAGTCATAGCAATGACGGCAAAACCAATCTCACTGGAAGCATCATATGCCGCTTGTATTGGGGGTTTACCAAGTTCATGACTATGCCGGAAAATATTCTCGAGCATTACAATGGCATCATCAACTACAAGGCCTATTGCTAAAATCATAGCAAGTAATGTAAAGGTATTAACGGAAAACCCTAGAAAATACATTGCCGTAAAAGTTCCAACTAGCGAGATAGGAATAGTAACAAGTGGAATAAGAGTTATTTTGGCGGAAGCTAGAAAAATATAGGTTACAAAACCAACTAAGGCAATAGCTTCAAATATTGTAAAAAATACTTCTCTGATTGATTCTTTAACAGGAATTGCTGCATCATGGGCTATTTCTACTTGTACTCCAGCTGGCAAATTAGCTTGTATTTTAATAAGCTCTTTTCTAACACTATCTGATAATTCTATGATATTAGCTGTTGATTGTTTAATTAACCCTACGGCCATTGACCTTTTACCGTTATATCTTAAAATTACATCATCTTCTAGGGGCTCTAAGCCGATTCTTGCTATATCTCCCAGTTTGATTATCGTTCCATCCGCATATTTCTTTATAATTATATTTTCAAATTCCTTTGGGTTATTTAGTGATGCGTTTAATCGTAGTGTGAAATTTCTTACCTCCGATTTAATAGTACCGGCTGGGTAATCTTTGTTTTGGTTTGTAATAGCCTGTTCTATTTCAAACGGTGATATTTTATGGGCGAATAACTTGGTATTATAAGGTTCTATCCGCATAGTGTAATATCTGCCGCCAAAGATAATTGAATTACCCACGGTAGGTAGTTTTTCAAGTTCTGATTTGATCTGATCATCAGCGATTTTTGTCAGTTCAAGGTTATCGTGCCTATCGCTATTAATACTTATCCAAATGCTCGGCCAGCTATCTGAATCAAGCTTAGCTACCGATGGCTGTTTCATATCATCGGGAAAAATATAGTTTAGATCAGAAATTTTAGATCTTACGTCATTTAGAGCAATTTCAATATCAGTATCTAATTTAAACGAAAGAGTTATATTGCTTTGTCCAACTTTACTTTCGGAAGACATAAAATCTAGATTTTTTAGAGTTTTAAGTTCCTTTTCCATTCTTGTAGTAATTTGTTTTTCCATATAAAGCGCATCAGCTCCAGAGTACTGAGCGTTTATTGAAATTATGGGAGGAGCAATATTCGGTGTACCCCTTATTTGTAGTTTAGTGTAGAATACCCCTCCCAAAGTCATAACTATAAGACTAAGTACGATGGTAAAAACAGGTCTTTTTATACAGAGGGCAGGGAGTGTCATTATTTTTTATACAACAAATTAGGTATTTAAGTGCCAGAATGTTTAATATTGCTATTAACTACTACTTCTGCACCTTCATATACTTTGGTTAAGCCATCAAGTACTATCATATCTCCTTCTTTTAATTCATTTGATAATAATTCTATCATGTTGTTTGTCCTTACTCCTAAAGTTACAAATACTTGTTTAACTTTGTTTTCTGAAGTAATTACATAAACAAAATCTCCCTGATTGTTTTTTAAGACAGCTTTTTCAGGCAATGCAAGAGCTTGGTGCTTATTGAAAATTATGTCAGTTTCTACAAACGCTCCGTGCAGCAAATTATCGTTATAAGGAAATTCAAATTTGGCAGTAACAGTGCCGTTATTAGATAAATAATCTGATATAGCTAGAATTTTTCCAGATATAGCTTCATCATTTTCTCCATGAGCACTAACTGCGCCCGAAGTTAATATTTTGCCGCGTAATATCTCTGGAAGTTCCACAAATACATAAAAATTACTTTTTGTTGTGAGGCTAAACAAATAATCACCTTCCTTTACTTCATCTGCTATATTTGTTCTGATTACTCCTATATAACCATCTTCCATGGCTTTAATTACCATGTCATCATAGGTTTTTAGAGCTTTTGCGTATTCACTTCTAGCTTGCTCCAGCGATGCTTTTGATTTGTTGATTTCCTCTACATTGATAATGCTTTTTTTTAAAAGTGATAAGTTGCGGTTATGAGTTGATTCTGCAAGGTATAAATTTGCTTCAGCTTGTGATTTTAATTTTTCTGCAATTTCTTTATCTATAATTATTACTACATCGCCTTTTGCTATTTTATTACCTTGAATACTAGATATGAAATCCACTTTCCCCTTTACTTTTGCAAAGTAATCCGTGCTGTTTGCAAGCTTAGCTTGTCCGATTGCCGTATATTTTTCGTAGAATTCAGCTACAGCTATTTTTTCCGGTATAATATTAATCTTATGCTGTGGATGTGAGCTAGCTAACGTGCTTTGCTGAAATACTAATAACAGTAGGGTTAAAAATAGAAAATTTTTCATACGGGCGAAAATGGGCAATAAATTAATCTATTATAATTAATTTATTGCAAAGTTTAAGCAAATTATTGTTAGTGAAGGTAATTTACGAAACAGATAGTATGGATTGCGCTAAAACCATCATATTCTAGAGAAAGTGTATTTAATTAGCATTATTTATAAATATACCTTTCTACGTTTTATAGTAATAGCATATCCCCCACTCTAAAATATAGCCAAATAATTGCCAGTTAAAAGCAGCTCCTATGATCTTGGTTTTGACCAATCAGGATCAGAAGCATCATAAGGTGTTGGTAACACCCTTTCATTATAACCGGTAAAATCAATTGTATGTAACCTACTTAAACCACTTGTTTTATGAGCGCTTGGTTTACTTCCTTTTGTAAATAATATTACCCGGCCGTTTGGCGCCCAGCTTGGGCTTTCTACGAGATAACCGCTGGCAATCAAACGCTCATTACTATAGGTAGATGTTGGGCTATACTTCATGACTCCTATAGTAAAGCCAAAATCTCTACTTACTTTGGTAAAAGCTATATAATCATTAATAGACCATGTCGGTTCTGCATAAGATCCGCTGCTGCTGATCCTCCTGATATTTGAGCCATTTCTGTCCATAATATATAATTGCCGTAAGCCGTCTTTATCAGACTGGAATAATATTTCTTTCCCGTCAGGAGAATAGCTAGGAGAGGTAAAAATACTAGCACCGTGCGTTAGCTGAGTTTTCTTTTTAGTAGCTAAATCAATTTCATATATATGAGTTCTACCATTTTGAGCAATTGAAATCAGAGCAGTTCTCCCATCAGGTGCAAAATGGGGAGCAAATGACATTCCTGGAAAATTACCAAGCAAAGAACTTTTACCACTTGCTAAGTCAAGCATAAAGACCTGGGGAATTCTATTTTTGTACGATAAATATAATATTTTCCTGCCGTCCGGAGAGAATCGAGGTGTTAAAACAAGAGTTGAACCATCAGTAAGATATCGATGATTCTCGCCATCCTGATCCATTATCGCTATTCTTTTTATTCTTTTAGTATAAGCCCCTTTTTCTGATACATAAACAATTCGTGTATCAAAATAACCATCATAACCAGTTATTTTTTTATATATTTTATCAGCAATTTTATGAGCACCTCTGCGCCAAATTGTTTCAGAAAGCTCTAACGTTTCAGATACTAATTGAGTTTCAAGTATGGTATCCCAGAGAATAAATTTTACCTTTAGCTTACCGGAGTCAAGCCTTTGAACCTCACCGTTAACTAGTAAGTTCGCATTTATTTGCTGCCAGGCGGCAAATAAAGGTTTATGACTTACACCTATTTTATTTTCTATAAATGCGGCATTAGAAATAGGGCGAAATACCCCGCAATTATGTAGATCGTTTTTAATAACTTTTACTATATTTTCCGCACTTTTTACATCAGCGTGATTATGACCAGAAAATTCATTTATAGCAATCGGTATAGGGTCAATATTGCCTTCTGTTATTTCTATGGTTGTTATAGCAAAAATATTAGGGATGGCAAAAAATATAGCCAAACAAATTAAATTTCGAAAGATTTTGATCATATTTTATCTCCTAAAGATATAAAATTTTGCTGTATAACTTACTACAAGATTTTGCTTAAGTAAACCTTTATGCAAAGACTTGATAATATAGCCAGATAGGTAAATACAAGCACCCATAACATCTTTATCACATCATGTTACTAAAAGTCCGACGGTTCAAAACCCACATTAAATTCTTTCCAAACATTATAACGCTCAGGACGCAAATTCTTTATTGGGTTAGCTTTTTTTACTGCTCTTCTAGCACTTTCTTCAACAAGAATTTGAAGTTGTTTGTCTCCTTTTAATCCGCTTACCCCGACTATGGTTGCGTTGCCTTCTATATCCAGGCTTAGATGAAGTACTACTTTTATTCCTTCAAGTCCCGCAGGTTTATTCCAATTAGACTTAATTTGTCCTTTTATAGTAGCTATTTCGGAGACTGCTAGAGGCTCATCTTCATCAGCGTTATTACCTTTTGCAAACTTACCTTCATTTGGTGGGCTTGGAGGAGTTCTATTCGGTGACCGTCGTTCAGTACCCTCCGATTCTTTTTCAAGGTTTGCTAGTAATGAATCAATTACGTCTTCTTGTTTTTTAGGCGCTTTTTTAGCATTTTCCTCTTTTTTGGGTTGCGGTTGCTTAACCTCTTTTTTTATCGGAGCTGGCTTCTTTTTATCTTCTTCTTTTGAAGTTTCCGGCTTCTTTTCTACCGGTTTTGGCTCTTCTTTTTTCGGGGCTTCTTCTTCCTTTTTTTTCTCCGGTACGATTTCAGCTTCTTTTGAAGGTGTGGTTTTCTCTTCTTTTGGAGTTTCTGGCTTTTTTTCTACCGGTTTTGGCTCTTCCTGTTTTGGAGTTTCTTCTTTTTGCTCTAAATTTTCTTTTGGTGAGGCAGCAGATTTCTCAATTTTCTGAGATTTTTTAATTTCTTTTGGTTCAGGTGTTTTAATGCCTTGGTCTCTTACGTTAGTGATATCCGCTACTGGCAACATTTCAAAAGTTATAACATCAGGTTCTTCCGGTGCTTTCTTAAATATTGAAGGTAGACCGTAAATAAATACTCCAATAAAAATTAAGTGTAATATTAGAGAAATGATCAGATCCTTTTGAAAAGCTTTTTGCTCTTGATTCTTCATTTACTTGTGTTTTATATCTGACCTTAATGCAACTTTGGTAAAGCCAGCATTATGTATTTCAGCCATGGTTTCAAGTATCTTACCGTAGGGAACGTTGTTATCTCCGCTAACAAAGATCCTTGTGTCTTTTTTTTCTTTAGTAATATTTTTAAGCTTGGTTGCAAGCTCAGACAATGGGATTTTTGTTTCGGCAATGAGTATCTCACCTTCCTTGGTAATAGATACATTCACAGGTGTGTCTTGACCGGATATCGGGCTTGCTTTAGTCTTGGGTAAATCTACTTCTACCCCTGCTACGAGCATAGGGGAAGTAATCATAAAAATAATTAACAGAACAAGCATAACGTCCACCATTGGAGTCACGTTTATTTCGCTCATTAACCTGCCTCTTCCCCGTCTGCTATTGTTTTTAGAAATATTTATTGCCATAATTACATTTTTTCTTCATCAATTGCTCTGGTAAGTAGTGCTGTTAATTCGCCTATAAAATCATCTACCCTGTTATGGATATTATCTACTGAGGAGGCTAAAAAATTATAAAATATAACGGCGGGAATAGCAGCAAAAAGGCCGATAGCAGTAGCTAGGAGTGCTTCTGCTATACCTGGAGCTACTACTGCTAATGTAGTATTTTTTGAGGCAGCAATTGACTGGAAGCTATGCATTATACCCCATACAGTACCAAATAATCCAATAAAAGGAGCCGCAGAACCGACTGTCGCAAGAAAGTTTAGCCTGCTTTCTAGACGTTCCATTTCTCTATTTTTGGCTAAATACATTGATTGGATGACTCTTTCCTTATAACCGATTTTTAAAGAATCTGACTTAACTGAGCTTATAGATTTATGTTTTTTACATTCATTTAAAGCGTTGACAAATACGCAGGATAATGGATTATCCATAGATTTTTTTACTTGTTCATAAAGATCATCTAGCACTTGCCCTGACCAAAATAAATTTTCAAAATCGGACATTTTTGATCTTATACCGGAAAAACTTTTAAGTTTATTCACAATAATTCCCCACGACCAAATTGAAGCAAGAACTAATATAATTATTACCAACTTACCGATTAGGTCTGCAGAAAGAATCAAGTTGATTATAGACAAATCTGCATTATTTGCGGTTGAGACAACATGGTCTAGGTTTTCGGCTGTAGATGATGCATTCATTTTATGTAATAATACCTATCTTAAATCTTATTAAAACTAATGCACAGCATATACTTTTTAGTCGTTGGCGTAAACAAATTCTTTTATTTTTGGAACTATACCAGCTTTAAACTTGCTGCCACTAAATGAACCATAATGTCCAACCCCTTTTTGCAAATGATAGGATTTTTTACTGTCTGGGATATTTTTACAGAGGCTAAGAGCTGCTTTTGTTTGACCTACTGCCGCTATGTCGTCGTTTTCTCCTTCTATACCCATAAGAGCCGAGTTGGTTATAAAATCCAAGTTTACTTTTCTTCCACGGGAAATGAGTTTCCCTTTTGCTAAAGAAAAATCATGAAATACTTCCTTAATGGTTTGCAGGTAAAACTCCGCCGGTAAATCCATAACTGATAAATATTCATTATAGAATTTTTTATTTTTTTCAGCTTTTTCAGTATTCTGGTTTACTAAATCATTAAATAGCTCTATGTGAGAATTTGTGTGCCTTTCAAGATTCATGCTAATAAAGCTGGCAAGTTGGAAGAATCCTGGATAAACTCTTCTTCTATACCCTGGGTAGTTCTCTGGTACGTTAGTAACTAATACCCTATCAAACCAAACCAGGCTTTTGTCTGTTGCAAAACTATTTGGTTGAGTGGGGTTTTTTCTTGCATCTATTGGCCCTCCAATTAAAATCATGGATTTAGGGACTCTGGACGGATTATCTTCGGACATCATGGCTGTTGCTGCTAAAACAGGAACAGTTGGCTGGCAAACAGCCATAACATGGATGTTATATCCCAAAAACTTAATATAATTTATTATATAATCTATAAAATCATCCAGATCGAAACTGCCGTCTGTTATAGGTATTTGCTTGGCATCAATCCAGTCGGTAATGTATACATCAAAATACGGTAGTGTATCCTGAACAGTTTCACGAAGTAAAGTGGAATGATGACCGGACATAGGTGCTACAATAAGCAGTTTTGGCTGCTGCTTGTTATAGTTTGTTTTTTCAAAATGTAGTAAATGGCAAAATGAACCTTTTAGTACAATATTTTTTTTGATGGGTTGAGTTTTACCATCAATCTCACAGTCAGTAATACCAAATTGTGGTTTTTTGTAATCTCGGGTTATTCTCTCTGCCATTTCCAGACTTGCTCTCGTTACCAAACTGAAATAGTTATGATAAGCAGGGTTGCAAGAATCCTCAAATAAGTTTTGGATCGATATTAACGACGAGCGAATAGGGGAGAAATTCATTTTTGCGGCTTCAATAAAACTGTATAAATCACTTGAGTCGGGTGAAAAAAAATGCATAACAGGCCTCTTAAAGAATTGATTAATCATTTAAATATTGATCATACCATATTAGTTACTGCTATTGTTGTTTAATCTAGTTTGCAACTAGTATAATTAGTCTTAAGTTATGTCTTTTGAGATTTGCGTTATTCTTTTTTAATTTTAATTTGTCTGCTGATTTTGCTTTTAATTAACCCAAGGTTTACTAATATTTTATACATATTTTCTATTATTGTTACTGACAAACATTATATAAAAACTGGCATTTGACAGCTGGTATCTCTATTTCGTTACTTGTTTTATAAAAAAAACTAATTTTTGTTTTTAAACTAAAAGAAAGCTTAGTTAGAGCAAAAAAGTTGTTATATTAATAATAAATTATTAACGGCGTTAGTAACTCTGTTAATAATTTAATTTCATCTGTTTGCGAATGAGATTAATTAAGTAGCCTAAATATATTTAAATTGAAATAAATTGAGTAAATTAATATGTATCATGTAATGAAATTCCAAGCCCCTTTTGAGCGTTTAAAAGAGTATAATTCATCCCCGGAAATAATTTTATATAAAGCTATAATTACGCAGGCTATAATAGATGCTACTAACATTTCTGATGCTCCTAGAGCTAAAACACTAGAAACCGATGCAAAAAAATGGATATTTAGCAATAGCGATTATTTTCAGAAAATATGCTATATTGCGGGAATAGAACCTAGTTTTGTAGTGAAAATAACTAAGGAAGCAATAAAGTTAAACCATAAAAAGCTGGAATTTAATAAAAAACCACCTAAAACGGTATCAACCTATAATAAAAAACAATTAATAAAGAAAATGGCCGGGTAATTAAGAGTTTTTGCCTGAATTCCTGTATTGAATTTACATTAGATTACTGCTACATTTTATTTTATAACAATCATAAATTATAAAAACAAAATATGCAAAAAACTGTCACCGAGTTACCGGAAATAAAGCTACTCGGTATTTTGTGCCGAACTAACAATACAGCAGAAATGAATATATCAAGTGCTAAAATTGCTCCTACTATACAAAAATATTTTCGGCAAGCAGTAGGAGAAGAAATTCCTAATAGAAAAAATCCAGGCACGACTTATTGTGTTTATACGGATTATGAAAGTGATTTTACCGGTGATTATACTTATTTCATCGGTGAAGAAGTAAAGTTTGTGGGTGATTCAATGGAAGGATTCTCTTCTATTATTATACCGGCTCAAAATTATGCAAAGTTCACAAGCAAGCCTGGAATTATGCCAGAGGTATGTATTGATATGTGGCAAAATATCTGGAAAATGAAATCTGGAGAATTAGGAGGTAAAAGAGCATATCTGGCTGATTTTGAGGTTTATGATAAGCGTGCTTTAGATCCAAGTAAAACGGTTCTTGACATCTACGTGGGAGTTAAATAATAAAGAAGTTACTATTCTAACTAAACTAAAAATAATTCATAAAGGAGGAGTTAGTATGCAAGTTTCAGTTTCTGGTCAACATCTATCTATCGGCTCATCTCTGCAGGAGTATGTAAAAGAAAGAGTGACTAGCTCGATAAAGAAATATTTTGATCATGCGCCTAGTGCAACCGTACATTTTAACAAGCAAAACCATGAGTTTTTCTGCGATATTGTTGTAAATGACGGAACAGGAAGGCATGTGGTTATTAAAAGTAGTGCTTCCTCCGATGATGTTTATTTTGCTTTTGATGCAGCGCTCAGTAAAGTTGAAAAGCAGCTTAGAAAATATAAATCTAAATTAAAGGATCATTCAAGTAAGTTGAAAGTCTCGGAAATTAGTCCCAATAGTACTAAATACGTAATTTCACCCACTAAAATTGATGATGAGGATGATGAAACAAAAGAAATAGATTTTGATAATCCAGTCATTGTCGCTGAAAAGGCCACAAAAATTTTAAAATTATCAGTAGGCCAAGCGGTGATGAAAATGGATCTCGAGGATTTACCAGCTTTAATGTTTAGAAACGTTAAAACTGATAGGATTAATGTAGTTTATTATCGCAAAGACGGTAATATTTCCTGGGTAGATTCGTTTTAACTTCCATTTTAAATGAAAGAGATAATATTTAATAGAAAAGAGGATGAAGTAGCAATTATTGCTCCTTCTTCGGGTTGCCAAAATGGCAAAGAAAAACTGATGGCAGGGGTCAATTTACTTGAGTCTCACGGGTTTAAATGTAAATATGATAAGGATATTTTATCGAGAAATGCAAGCCTAGATTATTTTTCCTCTTCTAAAAAACAGCGCATTCATGAGTTTAGAAGCGCGCTATTTGACCCTAAGGTCAAGATTATTTGGGCTTTTCGTGGAGGATATGGTGCGTCAGAAATAGTTTTTGATTTTTTAGATTTAAAAACGGATGAAATCCGACCTAAAATTATCATTGGATTTAGTGATATAACAGTTTTGCTATTGTTATTTTGGCAAAAATTTAAAATGCCAGCAATTCACGGGTCTGTTTTAACTGCTCTTATTGATAAACAAGCTAACATGCTTAATTCTATTATTTCGGTATTATCCTCTCATGAGATAAAATTTGCCCTTGATCCTCTAAATGAGCAAGCAAATAATGCCGTTATTACTTCTAAAATTACCGGCGGGAATCTTGCGGTTATTTGTCATTTGATAGGTTCTAAACTTACTATCGATACAAATGATAAAATAGTTTTTCTAGAAGACGTCAATGAGAAAGGTTATCATGTTCATCGTTATTTATTACAAATGAAAAATGCAGGGCTTTTTTCTGGTGCAAAAGCTTTGATTTTTGGCGATTTTGCTAACTCTGATGATAAGATTATCCCTTCAATAAAAAATTTTTGTAGTGAACATTTAACCATCCCAGCTTTTACAACGCAAGGAATAGGACATCTTGAGAATAATTATCCGATAATTATTGGTGGAGAAGCGGAAATAAAGAATCGTAATTTGATAGTCAAAAGCCCGTTTGGATTAATTTAGATGCTAATAAGAATTGCAACAAGAAGAAGTAAATTAGCTCTGATTCAAACAGATTTAGTTATCAAAAAATTAAAAGAATGTTTTTCTAATATAAACTGCGAAATAGTGCCAGTAATAACTACAGGCGATAGAATAACTGATAAAAATTTATACGATATCGGGGGGAAGGCTTTATTTTTAAAGGAATTAGAAGAAAAATTACTTACAGGAGAGGTGGATTTAGCAATTCATTCGCTTAAAGATGTTCCAGGAATATTACCTGTAGGGCTAGAGATAGCTGCAGTTTTAGAGAGAGAGGATCCCAGAGATTGCCTGGTTTCATACAAATATAAATCATTAAATGAATTACCTAACGGAGCTATAATTGGTACTTCTTCTGTGAGGAGGAAAGTAATTCTCCAAAAAATCCGCCCTGACCTTAAGATTATCCCGTGTAGAGGTAACATCCAGACTAGGCTTGATAAGCTTTCGAGTGATAATGCTCCGGATGCAATAATACTTGCGTGTGGAGGGCTTAAGAGGTTAGGGATATTTGATGAAAAACATTGTTTTCCTTTGACTGTTGATACGATGATTCCATCTGCTGGACAAGGAACTATTGCTATTGAAAAAAGGTCTGATGATCAGAAAATGGCTGATATTTGCAAAGAAATTAATCACTTGCCTAGCTGGTATTTGAGTCAGGCGGAAAGAGAATTTCTTGTGTACTTTGATGCGAGCTGTAAAACTCCGATTGCTGCCCATGCGGAATATATTGATGAATTAATAATTAAAGCACGATATATGTATGGTGATTTTGAGGGGAAGTGCTTAGAATTTCATGCAGAAACTGGTGATAAAATGCGCGGAAAAGAAATAGCCATTAAGGCGGCCGAAATTATAGAGGCAAGGACAGGACAATAATAGGCATAGTTTGTATGCAATAATGAGAAAAATTATTTTAAAAGGTTTTCCGGAAAAATAATATGCTTAAGGCTAAAAAGTAGTGCTGGATAACATGCATGGCACTAATAATTCCCTATTGGACTACCTATTTCTATTACAATGCCATTATTATCTTTGACCTGAGAAACTATTTGTCCCCATGGTACTTGTTTAGGTGGTGAAATTTTAGAAGCCCCTTCTTTGATGGCTTTTTCATAAGCTTCCGCAACATTTTCGGTAATAAAGCTAATTTGAAAACCTGGCGAAACATTATCTGCTCGATTGGTGACAAATTCCATGTCATGTTCCTGGATAAAATCTTCCGCTACGAAGGATAGAATTGTTTCTCCCGTAGATAGTTCAGCATATTTACCACTTTCTGCATAAAATTTCAAAGATAAACCAAAAGCTCTTTGGTAGAAATCTACTGTTTGTTTAATGTCTTTAACGTAAATAATTGTATATCCAAACTTCATGTAATCTTTAAAATGAGACTTATTAATGGTATATACTAAATATTATATTTAGATCCAGCAAGCGTTTTTACACATTTTATAACTTCATTTCATGATCAATTCAAAAACAGCATTATTAATAATAATATTATCATTTTTATTTCCCGTTTTTGCCGGCAATGTTGCTGAAAATGTAGAAAATTTAATTAATGAAACTGATCCGAATATAAATATCGGTTTTAGAATAAGGAATCTTGATAAGAATAATATTATTCATGAGAAAAATGTTAATCGTTATTTTACTTTTGCCAGTGGTTTAAAATTTATTACTCTAACCACACTTCTTGAAGAATTAGGCGGTGACTACAAATTTGATAGTGCAATTTCAAGGGTTGGTAATGATTATTATTTAGATATTCATGATCCAGAGTTTACCACTGATGATTTGGAGGCGTTAATTTTATCTTTAAAAAGTAAAAATATAAGCTCTATAAAAGGTAATTTTTATATTATTAATAAAGAATTTCTACTTCCTCCATTAATACGTACGAAAACCGTAAGTGATACAGTTTATTGTAATACTGGTCCTATTACTAGATTACATATTAACAAAAATTGCGCAAAGGTTAATGTTTTACCTACGGAAATTGGCCAGAAAGTCGAGGTATCAGATAATCAGCTTGTACCTTATAAAATAGAAAATAGGTTGGTTACTACTCCCGATAGTAATATGGATTTAATATATACCAGTATTGATACTAATAAATATATAATTTCTGGGACATTAAATAAGTCAACTAAGTTATTAACAATAGGAGCTGTTACTAATGATAATTTGAATAATGTAAGATTGGTATTAAAACTTCTTTTACAAAAACATGGTATCAATTTAAAGGGTAAGATATTGCCATCTATACCTGTTAAAACTTCTGAAATAATAGCAATTAAGAAGAACCATTTTTTTGCAATTGCAAGTCAAGCTATGAAAAAATCGGATAATTTTGTTACTGACTATCTATTAGCTGAAGCAAGTAGTACAAGTAAAGAAATGATAAATGAAATAGGTAATAGGCAAATGGAGTGGCGTGATGCTGGGAGATTGCTTAAAAAACTAGTGCAAAAACATACTGGAGTAGATATAACTGATTCTTTGATTGAAGATGGCTCTGGTATTTCAAGAGTTAATGTTTTAACTGTTTCTCAAATAGATGAAATACTGCAGGTGATAGCTAAAAAACCAAATTTTCCTGAAGTTTTATCAATGCTCGCTACGCCAGGCGAAGAAGGCACTTTAAAAAACAGATATTCAAAAGATATTAAACTATATGCAAAAACCGGTCGTTTAACAGGTGTGGTAAGTCTCTTAGGATATTTTTATAATACTAAAGGAGAATTACACAGTTTTGTTATAGTAATTAATAACATATACGGAGATACCAATAAATATATTAAATTAGAAGATAGTATTTTAGGTCTATTTCAAACTGGCTTAATAAAATAAGTTGTAAAGCTGATAAAGAAATGCTACTGTAGGTAGCATAAATTTATGCCGATTGAGAATATTATAAGATAAAGCAATACTCTTAATGGGTTAAGTAAAAAAAGAAATTATCAAATTCTGTTTGTTTTATGGCTTGGACTATCGATCATATAATATTTTTTTCATTTTTAATTCTTAATGTAATTCTTGGTCTAAAATCAAGTAAAGGCATTACCTCAATAACCCAGTATGCCATAGGTGATAGAAACTTTTCTACTGCTGTATTAGTCTCAACTCTTGTTGCGACGTGGATTTCTGGCTCATTTTTTGCTAACATACTGATAGAAACCTATAAAACAGGGTTATATTATTTTATTCCTGTTTTATTTGAAGTGGTGTGTTTCTTTATAGTAGGTTATTTTTTTATTCCCCGTATGAGCGAATTTTTGGGGAAACTTTCCATTGCTGAGGCAATGAATGATATATACGGGCAAAAAGTTAGAATTGTCACTAGTATATCAGGGTTTATATTTGTTAGTGGATTAATAGCAGTACAATTAAAAATAGCCGGAAGTGTTTTTGAGTATATCTTAAATATTAATAGTTTATATGGGATTATTTTATCCGGCTTGATTATTACATTATATTCAACTTTAGGTGGGATAAAATCAGTCACCTTTACAGACGTAATCCAATTTTTTACTTTTGCAACTATTTTGCCAGTTATTGTTTATTATTTCTTTTTTGGCGTAGATGGTATTACAATTGTTTTCTCCCTGGCCAAACATCCTAATTTTAACTTCTCTGATATTTTTATTTTCAGTAACGATAAAATATGGAAACTTATTTCCCTTAGTATATATATGGTCATACCTGCTTTTAATCCTGCTATTTTTCAAAGAATAGCGATGAGTAAAAACCTCAAGCAGGCTCAAGATTCTTTTTATATATTATCATTTATAGTTTTTGTCCTAATCCTTTTAGTAGGGTGGTTAAGTGTACTTTTAATGTTTCGAGAAAATTTTACTGGGAGTGCTAATATAATACATTCGTTATTTGATATAACACCGCCGATTTATAAAGGGTTATTACTTATAGGTATTGTAGCGATGGTAATGTCTACAATAGATAGTTATATAAATTCATCATCAGTTTTAATCACTCATGATTTTATAAATGTATTTACTAAATTAAAGAATGAATTATTAACTGCCCGTGTAGTTTCTTTTTTACTAGGTATGTCAGGTATTTTGTTGTCTCTAAAGGATATAGGAATATTTCGACTAGCGGTATTAACAGCTTCTTTTTATATGTGCATTGTTACTGTACCTTTTATTATGGCTGTATTAGGGTATAGAACTCCTTACGAAAAAGCTGTGCTAGCGGGGATGGCTGGCGGTTTTCTAGTAAATACTTTATGGATGTTGTTAGACATAACCATAATTGATGGTGTAATACCAGCAATGTTAGTTAACTGGCTTGTACTAGTTATTATGCACAAATATTATTATTCCAAAGAAAAAATCAATATAGTTAACTAGAGTAAGTCTAAACAAAAAGTTTATATATCTTGATTGCTTGTATTAAATTTCTTCTTCAAATAGGGTATCCTGATTATATATCTGATTTTTTGGTTTCGGTAAGCCTAGATGTTCAAAAGCATTAGCAGTTACCATTCTACCTCTTGATGTCCTTTGCAGATGTCCTATTTGAATTAAATAAGGCTCTATTGCTTCTTCTATGCTATCTCGTTGTTCCGAAAGAGCCGCAGCTATTGTTTCAACACCTACCGGTCCGCCGTTATAATTATCGATAATAAACCTCAAATAACGATAATCGTTACTGTCTAATCCTGCTTTATCTACCTCTAGCTTATTTAAAGCGACATCCGCTATTTTCTGATTAATTTCCAGGTGATTATCCACTGATGCAAAGTCACGTACTCTTTTAAGAAGTCTTAGGGCAATCCTTGGTGTCCCACGAGAGCGGAGGGCTATTTCTTTTGCTCCGTCATCCGTAATTTTAGTATTTAGTAATTTTGCAGCTCTGACTAAAACACTTTGCAATTCTTCAGAATTATAAAAATTAAGGCGCAAGGGAATACCAAATCTATCACGGAGTGGGTTACTAAGCAGGCCAAGTCTAGTAGTTGCGCCTATTAAAGTAAATTTTGGCAGGTCTATTCTAAGTGACCGTGCTGCTGGTCCTTCCCCTATTATTATATCAAGGGAGAAATCTTCCATAGCCGGATATAATATCTCTTCAATACTAGTATTTAGCCGGTGGATTTCATCTATGAATAACACATCGTTTTCCTGTAAGTTAGTCAGGATACCGGCAAGATCTGCTGCTTTTGACAGAGTAGGGCCACTTGTTGCTTTAAAATTAACACCCATTTCTTTTGAAACTATTTGTGCTAGCGAGGTTTTCCCAAGCCCAGGTGGGCCATAAAAAAGCGTGTGATCTAATGATTCACTACGGTTTCTTGCTGCTTGAATAAAAATACCGAGATTTGCTTTAATCTGTTCCTGGCCGATAAAATCTTCAAGTAAGTTTGGTCTGAGGTTAATTTCATTATCTGTTTCTAATTTCTCTCTTTGCAGTATTTGTTTGTTCATAAATTAACCTGATATTCAGTTTTTTAGCGCTAATTTGATCAACTCGTTTAAGGAAATATTTTTATCCTGGGCAAGGAGGGTATTTATCCTGTTTTGAGCTTCTGCTTTATTTACTCCGAGAGCTACTAAAGCTGATATAGAATCAATAGCAATGTCATGGATTCCGGAGTCCTTGCCGGCAGAACTAGTAATAGGAATTTCAGAAATATAATTTGAGGAATATTTATCTTTTAATTCGGTAATTATTCTTTCTGCCAGCTTTTTGCCAACTCCTGAAACCCGGCTAAAAGCTGTCGTATCTTTTATTGCTAGAGCATAACTGATTTCATCAGGGCTTAAGGTTGATAAGATGGCAAGAGACATCCTAGTACCGACTCCTTTCACCGATTGGAGTAATGTGAAAGTGCTTTTTTCTTCGCTGCTATAAAAACCGTATAAGTGTATATGATCCTCTCTTACATGAGTTTCGATTAATAACATAACGGAGTCGCCTGGGGTTAGATTTGCCAGGGTTCTGCTTGAGCAAAAAACCAGGTAACCGACACCGCCAATATCAATTATAACATGATCATGATAACATGAATCAACTATACCTTTAAGTTTGCCTATCATACAAGAAAAACAGTTTTATTATTCATATTTAATCGCTATAATAGCAGCTGAAAAATTTTAAGCAATAAATCATCCCTAACAATATTTTGCGTGTTTCAGAAAAAACCTCATATTTAATAGCATTTTTTGCAACTGCTATTCGCTATTATGATTATGCTTTGTTTGGGTTATCGGCATCAGTAATTTCTAGTCACTTTATGCCGGATGGCTCAAATAGTGATAAATTACTGAATTTTT
Source organism: Candidatus Megaera endosymbiont of Mesostigma viride (assembly GCA_020410825.1). Taxonomy (GTDB): domain Bacteria; phylum Pseudomonadota; class Alphaproteobacteria; order Rickettsiales; family Rickettsiaceae; genus Megaera; species Megaera polyxenophila. Next base: position 484,490 of record CP084576.1, on the reverse strand, counting down.
TTATGATATTTAGTATTTCGGTAGCTGCACGGCCTATCGGGTCAGTTATTTTCGGTCGTATCAGTGATACAATAGGTAGGGTTGTATCAGTTAAAATTACTACAATAATATCGGCTTTTTCTGCTTTAATTATTTCCATATTACCAGGTTATGAGACGATAGGTTTATGGGCAACTGTTGTTTTAACTGTATGCAGAATGCTGTTTATCATGAGCTTAGCAGGAGAAACTGATGCAATAAAAATTTATATAGCTGAAAAAATCGGCAAAAAATCCCGTCATTTAGCAAGCGGTTTAGTTTCTTTTTCAGCACAATTGGGTGCTTTAATAGCCGCCTGTATGTACCATTTTACCTTAAGTGTTTCTGAAATTACTTGGCTCTGGCGTATTAATTTTGCCGTTGGCGGAATACTTGGTATAAGTGTATTTTTATTAAGAAAATTTTTGCATGAGAGCAGCCACTATATAAGAAATAAAACAGAAGGTAAAGGAAAGGAAGGTACTAATATAGCAAAAATAATATCCCAAAACAGGTTAAAGTTTTTTTTAACCATGATACTTAATGGAGGTATTGGAGCAAGCTATAATTTTTTAGTGATTTTTTTAAGTACTTTCGTTGCTAAAGTTATTGGGGGTACTTCTATCCATGAAGCTGCAGAAAATAATATAATTCTAATTATTGTGTATGCTATTTCATGTTTAATTTCTGGTGTTTTAGCTGATAGGATTTCTATATATAAACAGATATTTATATCGCTGCTACTAACCTTAAGTCTGCTTTTTGTAATGCAAATTTTAAGTATTGATAAGCTATACTTCTTTTCGCTTCATATGCTTGTGGTATTTTTTGTTCCAATTTACATGATACCGATACAAATTAAATTGCAATCAATATTTCCAGTAAATATAAGGGTTAGAATGTGTAGCCTGGGGCATTCACTAGGTAGTATGATTTTATCTTCAACTATACCATTTTTCTGTATGCTGTTATGGAAATATACTGAAAATTTTTCCATGATTTATATATATTTCATGGTAATAGTTTTACTAATTATCGGCGTGGTTTTTGTGCTAATGAAAGAGTCATATAAAAATATGTTTGAAATATAATATTTTTGACCAAGTTGCTCACTTATTGCTTTTTTATTTTAGAAAATTAGATGACTAAATATTTTTTTGCTGTTATCTTAAAAACCTATTAGAAGCTCTTAACTCTTGGAACTTAAATTTTTATGTAAATATGATTGATTTAAAAATTGCCAGAAATTACGCTTCTTGCTTGTTTGATAATGTTAAATCAGATGCAGAACGTCAGAAAGTTCTTGAGCAAATATCTTTGTTCAATGAGGTTTTGTTAAACTCAGATAAGTTAAGCTTTGCTTTATATTCGCCGGTGGTTTCTAAAAGTGATAAGCTAGAATTAATAGAGAACCTTGTAAAAAAATTTAAATTGGCAGAAATAGTAAACCGGTTTTTTAGGGTTGTTGTTAAAAATTCTCGTTTTGAAATATTAGAATCTGTGGTAAATGAATATAGCAAGCTTTTAAATGAAAGTAGAGGGGTAAAGCTTGTGACCCTAGAATTTGCTGCTAACCCTAATAAGAAGCTAGTAAATATGATTAGGGAATATTTAGAAAATAAATTAAATAAAACAATTGAATTTAATCTCATCAATAACGAATCATTAATTGGCGGAGTAATTATAAAACATGACAGCTTACTTTATGATTATTCTATTGCCGGAGCAGTAGATAGAGCTGCGAGGTTAGCAAAACTTGCAAAACTATGAATAATAGTTTTAGGGAGTAAATTTATTATAAATGTATTTAGGGAGTTTTAAGAAATGAAGCTAAATCCGTCTGAGGTTTCTGAAATTTTAAAAAGAGAGATAGGGGACATGGACCAACTTTCTACACTAAATGAAGTTGGCTATGTAGTAGCAGTAGGTGACGGTATCGCCAAAATTTACGGGATAGATAATGTTCAAGCAGGTGAAATGGTAGAATTTTCTTCTGGCGTAAAGGGTATGGTTCTTAATCTTGAGACTGATACGGTAGGTGTCGTAATCATGGGTGATGATAGAGCGGTCATGCAAGGCGACATGGTAAAAAGAACAGGTGATATTTTAAGTACTCCTGTTGGCCCTGCTATGCTTGGTAGAGTTGTTGATGCGCTTGGCAATCCAATTGACGGAAAAGGACCTATTAATGCTACAGAATATAAAAGGGTAGAAACTAAAGCTCCTGGTATTGTTGTAAGAAAAAGTGTACATGAACCAGTCCAGACAGGAATTAAAGCAATTGACGCTCTAATTCCTATCGGTAGAGGTCAGAGAGAATTGATTATCGGCGATCGTCAGACAGGTAAGACAGCAATTGCAATAGATACTATAATAAACCAAAAAAATGCTCATTTAGAAGATAATACTACGGATAAAATTTTCTGTATTTATGTGGCAATTGGTCAAAAAAGGTCAACTGTTGCTCAGATAGTAAGAAGACTAGAGGAAGCTGGGGCTATGTCTTACACGGTGGTAGTAGCTGCAACAGCTTCTGATCCTGCCCCCCTGCAGTTTTTAGCCCCATATACTGGTTGTACGATTGGTGAATATTTTAGGGATAATGGGATGCACGCGCTTGTGGTATATGATGATTTGACCAAGCACGCTATTGCTTACCGCCAGATTTCATTACTTCTTAGAAGGCCTCCTGGGAGGGAAGCGTATCCTGGTGATGTATTTTATTTACATTCCAGGTTATTAGAAAGAGCAGCAAAACTTTCTGATAAAAACGGTGGAGGTTCTTTAACTGCTTTACCTATAATTGAAACCCAAGCCGGTGATGTGTCAGCCTATATTCCGACGAATGTGATTTCTATTACCGACGGGCAGATATTCTTGGAAAGCGAGCTGTTTCACAAAGGTATTAGACCGGCTGTAAATGTGGGTATTTCAGTAAGTAGGGTAGGCTCGGCTGCCCAAACTAAAGCTATGAAAAAAGTTGCGGGTTCTCTGAAATTAGAGCTTGCCCAGTTCCGTGAAATGGAGTCTTTTGCCCAATTTGGTTCTGATCTGGATGCTGCAACCCAGAAATTAATACAGCATGGCTTGAAGCTTACAGAAATTCTTAAACAATTGCAATATTCGCCTTTTGTGATGGAAGAACAGGTAATAAGCCTCTATGCTGGGGTACGAGGATATCTTGAAAAGGTAACGCCTTCTGATGTAAAAAAATTCGAACAGGAATTGATAGCCGATATCCATTTAAAAGAAGAGGGAATATTAAGGGCAATTAGGCAAGAAAAAGACTTAAGTAAAGAAACTGAAGAGAAGCTTAAACTTTATCTCGAGAATTTTTTAAGAGAATTTTTAGAGAGTAATTAATATTATTTATTATGTCTGGTTTAAAACATCTTAGAAATAGAGTTAAGAGTATAAAATCCACTCAGAAAATTACCAAGGCAATGCAGCTTGTATCTGCTGCTAAGCTGCGAAGAATTAAAGATCGGGCTGAAGCTTTAGATGATTATTCGTCTATTCTTACCAATATCATGAATGACGTTAAATTAAATATTAACTTTATGAATTTAAGCCCGTTTGAACAAAAGTTTTTTAATGAAGATATAAAAGGCAAACCGCACTTGTGCGTGGTTATGACGTCTGAAAGGGGATTATGCGGTAGTTTTAATTCCCAGATAATAAGAGCGGTAAAACGGGATATTACTAAATACCAAGAGCAAAATGTCCAAGTAAAATTAATTGTTGCCGGTAAAAAAGGATATGATGCTTTAAAAGGAGAATATTCTAACCTTATAGAGGAATATTATCATATAACAAAAGAGAAATACCTTCCTGTGGCGCTGGAAATTAAAAATAAAATTCTTAGCTTGACCGAGCAGGATAAAATTGGAAGTTGCTCTTTATATTATAATGAATTTAAAAATGCTCTTATGCAGGTAATGACTAAACTCAGTATTTTTCCTGTTGAACCACTAGGTATAAACGGGCCGGTAGAAAGCAATAAGTTGCCTGATTCTCCTTTTGAATATGAAGGCTCTAACCTTGTAAGCAGTTTAGTAGATTTATATGTAGTTGGTATGATAAAGCATGGATTTCTTCAAAATAAAGCAAGTGAAGAAGCTGCCAGGATGACCGCAATGGATAGTGCAACTAGAAATGCCGGGGAACTTATAGACAAGCTTACTTTGCAGTTAAATAGATCAAGGCAGGCAATTATTACAACTGAACTTACAGAAATTATTTCCGGTGCCGAGGCTCTATAGGATTATGAGTAATAGTGTCTAAAGTAAAAATCGACTTAGAAAATAAGGAGTTAAAAATGAAAGAAGTAACTGAGAAACAAGGAAGGATAACACAGATTATTTCAGCTGTAGTGGATGTTAGATTCGATGATGGAACAAGGCTGCCAAATATTTTAAATGCACTTGAGTGCGAAAATAACGGGTCAAGGCTAGTTCTGGAGGTAGCTCAGCATATTGGCGATAGTTCAGTTCGATGTATTGCAATGGATTCAACTGACGGGTTAGTTAGGGGGACACTTGTTAGAGACACCGGTAAACCGATACAAGTTCCAGTAGGTAAGGGCACATTAGGAAGGATCATGAATGTCATCGGTGAACCGGTGGACGAAATGGGAAAGATTAAAAGCAAGGAATTTTCTTCCATATATAAAGATGCCCCAAGATTTGAAGACCAATCAACCGAAAGAAGCATTTTGGTAACCGGTATAAAAGTAGTGGATCTCCTAGCTCCCTATGCAAAGGGAGGCAAAATAGGGCTTTTTGGCGGAGCAGGTGTTGGGAAAACAGTTATTATAATGGAATTAATTAACAACGTGGCCAAAGCTCATGGTGGTTACACAGCTTTTGCTGGCGTTGGCGAGCGAACTCGTGAGGGAAATGACCTCTATCATGAAATGATAGATTCTGGTGTTATTAATAAGGATGATTTAGAAAAATCAAAAGTTGCTCTTGTGTACGGACAAATGAATGAACCTCCTGGAGCACGAGCCCGTGTTGCTTTAACAGGCTTAACTATTGCCGAATATTTTCGAGACCTCGACGGCGGGCAGGATGTGTTGTTCTTTATAGATAATATATTTCGTTTTACTCAAGCTGGTTCTGAAGTATCAGCTACCCTCGGTCGTATACCTTCTGCTGTTGGTTATCAACCCACTTTGGCAACAGACATGGGGGCTTTACAGGAAAGGATTACTTCAACTAAACGTGGATCGATTACTTCCGTACAAGCAATTTATGTTCCGGCAGATGATTTAACTGATCCGGCTCCTGCTACGTCTTTTACGCACTTAGATGCAACTACAGTACTTAGCCGCCAGATAGCAGAGCTTGGAATATATCCAGCTGTTGACCCGCTTGATAGTAATTCACAAATTCTAGATCCAGATATTGTTGGAGAAGAACATTATAGTATAGCAAGAGAAGTGCAGAAGATTTTACAGACTTATAAATCTCTTCAGGATATTATAGCTATTCTGGGTATGGATGAACTCTCGGAAGAGGATAAGTTAATTGTTACTAGGGCTAGAAAAATTCAAAGATTCTTATCCCAACCTTTTCATGTAGCAGAAGTTTTTACCGGTATAAAAGGTAAATTTGTTAATCTTAGCGATACAATTGCCGGTTTTAAGGGGCTTGTAGAAGGAAAGTACGATCATTTACCGGAAGCTGCTTTTTATATGGTAGGTACTATTGAAGAAGCTATAGAAAAGGCGGAAAAAATGAAAGAAGCATAAATTTATTAGCGGTAAGTAAGCGCAGTAATTGTATTTGGTAATGTTCTTGCAAATCTGAGGATTCTTGAGAACTATTAGCATTAACTTAATATTTTTTAATTTAAAATGCTCTATGAATAATACTATATTAGTAAAAATTACTATGCCGTCAGAAACTATATTTGAAGCACAAGCAAAGATGGTTAATGTCCCTGGTACGGAGGGTGTTTTTGGTGTGCTTCCCGGACATGTCAAATTAATATCTAAAATCGCAATAGGTTGCGTAAGTGTATTTTTAGGGGAGCAAGAAAAAAAGTTTTTTATTTATGAGGGAATAGCCCAAATTACACCTCTAGAAGTAAATGTAGTTTCTGAATTTGTAGTAGACCTCGCTTGTCAAAACAAAAGTGATATTTTAAATAGAATTGCAAACTTCCAGACAGAACTAGAACAGTCTGAGAAAAATAGCCTGGAATCTAAGTTGCTAGATGATGCAATAATTAAATATAATTCCTTACTTGCTTTCATGGGAAATTGATTTGTGATAGAGTGTAGTAGAAAAATAGATTTCGATGCTGGCCATAGAGTTATTGGTCATAAGAATAAATGCAAGTATTTGCATGGGCATCGATATACCTTAGAAATCACAGCGGCAGCATTAGAACTCGATGAAATTGGTATGGTTGCTGATTTTGGTTTTTTAAAAAAAATTATGAAGAACTGGATTGATATTAATTTTGACCATAACATAATTTTACACAAAAATGACCATAATCTGGGTGAGTACATATCAAAATGCACGGGTCAATCTGTGTATTATATGGATTCAAATCCCACTGCCGAAAATATTGCTTTACATCTCTGGCAAGATGTTATACCTCTATTATTTGCAAAAAGTTCATTTCGGATATTGAGAATTAAACTTTATGAAACTCCAAATTGTTATGTAGAAGTAAAATGAATAGCACGGAATTTTGCGTTATTATCACTACTACCGATAACTTAGAAAAAGCTAATGAGATTACGTCTTATTTAATCGAAAACAAGCTTGCTGCTTGTGTGCAATTGGAGGAGGTGTTAAGTTCTTTTTACTGGGAAGAAAAGCTATGCCAGTCAAAAGAATTTCGCTTAATGATAAAGACTTTATCTACTAATTATAGCGATATAGAAAAAGCTATAATAAAGCACCATAATTATAGTTTACCGGAAATAATTAAGCTGGATATTACATCTGGCTTGCCCCAGTATTTGAATTGGGTAAGACAAGCACTTACATAAAACTAAATTATAATTATAATTTAGTTAATCTAACTTGTCCCCTAGATATCCGGTGATTGGGCTGCAAAAATTGTAATTTTAAAATAATACATAGATGAGGCTTTAAGTATGAAACTTTGGCATAAAGTTACATTGGGATTAATTTTAGGAATAGTTTTCGGAGTATACTTACCTCAATATTCGGAAACTGTTAAACCTATAGGTACAGTATTTTTACGCTTAATTCAGATGATAATTTTACCATTAATTTTTTTCAGTCTAGTTTCGGGTATTACTAGCATGAATGACCCAAGCTCACTTGGTAGGGTAGGAATGAAATCAGTTCTAGCTTTTCTTGGCACTACATTTTTTGCTGTTATATTTGGCCTTATGGTAGCTTTTGTTTTAAAACCAGGGGTCGGAGTAGTGATAGATTTTGGGTTTTCTCAAGAAAGAGATTTTAAACAAGGCGGATTCGATTTAACCGAATTTTTAATAAATATTGTCCCTAACAATATAGTTGGATCATTTGCGGAAGGTAAAACCCTTCAAGTTGTGTTCTTTGCAATTTTTACTGGAATCATTCTAAATAGCATGGGGTCTTCAGCAGATCCTTTAAAAGGTTTTATTAATTCTGTAGCCAAAATGGTTTTAAAAATGATTTCCAAGGTGGTTGAGTTATCTCCTTACGGTGCTTTTGCTTTAACGGCGTGGGTAGTAGGAACTCAAGGACTTGCTATTATGCTTAGCTTATCTAAGTTAGTTTTTGCAATAACTATTGCTATGGCATTGCAATATTTAATTTTTGGTTTGTTTATAATGATATTTTGTAAAATGTCACCAATACCTTTTTATAAAAAAAGTTTTGAATATCAATCAATTGCTATCTCTACCGGTAGCAGTAAAGCAAGTCTAGCTACTACTATGCAAGTTTGTCGCCAAAAGTTAGGGGTATCGGAATCTAGTACCTCTTTTGTCCTGCCGCTTGGAGCATCAATTAATATGGACGGTATGGCAATTAACTTAGCCTTAACTGCTGTTTTTTTTGCTCAGATGATGGGCATAGATCTTACTACTAGTGATTATATGGTAATAATATTAACAGCTACCCTTGGTTCTATGGGAGGGGCTGGAATACCAGGAGGATCTCTTGTAATGTTGCCTATGATTTTAGCTGCAGTAAATATGCCGATTGAAGGAGTAGCAATAATAGCCGGTATAGATAGGGTGCTTGATTTATTACGCACCGCTATAAACATTACTGGGGATGCAACAATTACCTTGATAATAGACAATAGTGAAGGTAACTTAAATAGAGAGTTATATAATTCTGATTGTAAGTAATTATCATGCCAAAATTTAAACTTCTTGGGTGCTGGTTTGTTTGTTCTGTTTTTACTATTGTATTTTCTGTAAATTCTACGTTTGCAGAAAATATTGAAAATGAAAAAACAGTTAAGATTGCTGCTGGTAGTGTACTGGAGGGGTATTATTTTATCGGTCTGAGGTTATGCAGATATATAACCGAATCTAATAATGGTATACGTTGTGAAGTAGTACCAACGACCGGTAGTTTAGAGAATATAGACCTTTTGCGAAAAGGAGAAGTGGATTTTGCTTTTACGCAAGCAGAACTTGCGGTAGATGCTTATGAAGGGAAGGGGTATTTTAATAATGTAGCACCATTTCCTGATATGATTCAGCTGCTTAGGCTTCATGATGAAGCATTTACTATAATCGCTAAGGATAAAGATAAAATTTTTGTTTTTGGAGATTTAGATGGAAAGAAAATATCAAATGGGCCTAAAAATTCAGATAGTACTATAGCGTATAATATTCTTGCTTCTCATTATAAATTTAAAAAGCAACCAGAAGATATAGAGATACCTCATGAAGAGTATGCAAACCAATTTTGTAGCGGAAAGGTTGATGCAATAATTTTAATGACCGGTCATCCTAATTCTTTAGTAAATTATATTACTCACTCTTGTGAATCTGATTTTGTTAGTATAGAAAAGGATAAAATTGATATGTTAGTTGAACAAAATCAAGCTTTTAAAAAGTATATAATTGACGAAAAAGGATATCCCGGCATAAACAAAAGCGAGAATACATTTGCTGTATCTGCTATTTTCATTACAACTAATTCAGTACCAAAAAAACTTATTTCTAATTTAACGCAGTATTTAAAAAAGAGGATGGATCAGTTCAAATTATCCTACCCCTTGTTGTATGATTTAGAAAATGATCATTTTACCTCTGGATTTGTCTTGCCCGGATTTGAGCATAAATAATTTATAGAATATCACAAATATGTACAAAAATATAATTGTTCCAATAGATTTATCAGATAAACAGTCCATAAAGGCCATTTTTCCTGCTGCTATTAATCTTGCTAAGGCCTTTGGTTCTGAATTACACCTTGTACACATAATCCCTGATTTTGGAACGAAATTGGTAGAAGATTATTTGCCAAAAAATTGGATAAATGATCAAAAAGCAAAATATAATAAACAATTACAGGATTTAGTGAGCCTCTATATTCCTGAAGAAATTATGGTAAAATGCTATATTGGTCGTGGGGCTATATATGATGAAGTAATAAATTACTCAAATAAAGTCAACGCTGATTTAATTATCTTATCCGCTGTTCGTCCGCAGTTGCGTGATTATATGCTTGGTCCAAATGCCTCCAAAATTGTTAGACATTCATCTGTTTCTGTATTAGTAGTACGTGAGGATTAGTAAGTTGATTTCGTTTTTCATAACGAAGGTGGTTGTGACATGAAGTTTTAAGGCTTCATCCCCTTAGGTTATCAATATTTTCTTTATAATCACCGTTAAAAATATAGCTGCCGGATATTAACAAATTAGCACCTTGCTGGCGGCATAAGCTTGCTGTATCCTGATTAATACCTCCGTCTACTGCGATCATAATATTTCTGTTTCCTACTAAATTATGGACTTTTTGGATTTTAGGGAGTTGATTTGCTATAAATTTCTGCCCCCCAAAACCAGGATTAACAGTCATTATTAGAATTAAATCAATTTTCTCTAAAACATATTCTAAAATATCAGGATTTGTTGTTGGCAGTAAGGCTATTCCTACTTTAATTCCGGTGTTTTTGATTAAATCAACTGTTCTATCTAAATGGATAGTAGATTCAGGGTGAATAGTAATATAATTAGCTCCGGCCTCTATATATTGGAAGATAGAATTTTCTGGAGAGTTTATCATAAGATGTACATCAAACGGAAGTTTTGTATAATTCCTGATTTGGGAGATGACAGGTGCGCCAAAAGTTAGATTGGGAACAAACAAGCCGTCCATCACGTCAATATGAATTAAATCTGCCCCAGCTTTCTCAAGTTTCTCAATATCCTGCCCTAAATTAGCAAAATCAGCAGATAATATTGAGGGTGCTATTTTAACCATTCTATTTTTCTCCCTTATGGAATTTGTTTAATTTCCAATTTATGTTCACCGAAATTTTTTATTAATCTGTTGCTTTTTAAAAATATTTTTTCACTTTCTCTGGAATAATTTTAGTGCTTAAATTATATTTATTTTTTATAGATTTACATTTATTATGTATAGCTCTTATGAAAACATAATTTAGCATTATTTTATGAAATTTACTATAGAAATTGCCCAGGATAATGATGAGTGGGATTCATATAAAGAAATAAACCCCAAATTATTTGAAGAAATCTTAGAGGAAGTCCTAACAAATTACCCTAACTTTAATAAAGTCCAGAATATAGAATTATCAATACTGCTTACTAACGACAAACGAATTAAAAAATTGAACCAGGAATTTAGAAATGAAAATAGCGCTACCAATGTTCTCTCTTTTCCAGACTTAGATATAGATTTTAGCCAAATACTTGAATTTAAACCAGACCTAGATTATATATATCTAGGTGACATAGCGTTTGCTTTTGAAACAATTTCTGAGGAAGTAAAGAAAAAAAATATTCCGTTTTTGAATCATTTTAAGCATTTGTTAGTACATTCAACATTACACTTACTTGGTTATGATCATATGAACGATACAGAAGCTGAAATAATGCAAGATATAGAAGTTAAAATTTTAAAAAAACTCTCAATTCCTTCACCTTACTTATAAATAAACAAAATATTAACTATAAATTATGCCAGAAAAATCAGACATAGAAGAGCCTCCCGAAACAATTTACTCCCTAAAACATCAAATCAACAATTTTTTTAATAAACTGTTTAATAGGCCGAAGGCTTTACCTGTTGAGGCTAACTTAATCCAACCCAACATTATTATTCAAAACTTTGAGAGTTTTGCTGAAAAGATTGTTGAAGATATAATGATACCAAGATCGGATATAATCGCAGTAAGTTGTGAAGCCTCACTTGAGGATATAAGTAAAACAATTATTAAATACGGCCATACCAGAACATTGGTATATAAAGAGAACCTAGATAACGTTATTGGGTTTTTACATATTAAAGACTTATTTGAGGTTATTGCTAAATCAAAGAAATATAATCTAAAAAAATTAATGAGGAAACATATAGTATCACCTCATTCGATGACTTTAATTGACCTTTTAAAACAGATGCAGATACACCGCACGCATATTGCAGTGGTAGTTGATGAGTATGGAGGAACGGACGGTATTGTAACAATTGAAGACGTTATCGAAGCAATAATAGGTAGAATTAATGATGAACATGATGAAAGCCTAGAGGCCGAAAATATAGAAATCATTAAACCCGGGCTGATGATTGTTAATGCTAGAATGGAAATAGAAGAATTAGAAAAAGTACTTGATGTTACTTTAAGGAAAGAAGAAGGTGAATTCGATACGATCGGAGGCCTCGTGCTTGCTACAATTGGAACTGTTCCAGAGAAGGGTGAAGTAATAGCTCTTACTGAAGAAGTAACAGTAGAAATACTAGATTCTACTCCAAGAGCTATTAAACAACTAAAAGTTATGTGTAATAAAAAATATGACTAGTAGGTGTTGCTAGGGTAGGGGAATTATGTTACTCTAATAATTAACAATTAAATTTAGTATAGAGTAAATTATGAAGAAAATTGTAAAAAAATGGGAAGGTGGCGCTAAAAAACATGGCGGAATTGGAAAAGCAATGGGTGTTCAAATAGATAAATATGTAAAAATCTTTTATCCCTCTTAATTCCTTTGTTCATTTTCCCTAAATAAACATCATATAAATATCTTTCTTAACTTTTGAAACCTTTTATTAAAACAGCACATAAACATTCATGCCTTAGAATACTGGGAGTTAATACGCACGATTTGCAGACTATTATTTCTGATATCTTAAAAATCTACCACACGCATTTTACAGATTATTTCTGATTTTCGCTTTGTCCTTTTTTATACAATTCTCTAGTTTTAGCAAGCCTTACGAAACGAGTAAAGGCAAAAATTATTGAATCCACAAAACCGTCAAATCCAAAAATAATATAACGTCTTATTATAAAGACTTTTAGAAAAAATAACGGTAGCTCAAAAGCTATGCGAATCCGAGATGGGAATCGTCCCTGAATTACTAGATCTTTAGCTTGTTCAGTAGAATAAAAATTTCCCTTATTTATTAGCTGTTCTATTGAAACGGCAGACCTATGATAACCATGATTTTTAAACTTATACACTAAGTTTTTATTAGCTTTGGTGGGGGTATTAAAAGTTACGGTATCATGGGTAGTAGCATTTTTAGTATTAGAAAAGCTACAAAAATTCCGATCATAAAGCCGGATAAAGCCGTTAGAAGGGGCAAACATCCGCGCTTTTTGATCATATCGATGTATGGTAATGAAATTTATCTCATAAGCTTTATATTCATTGTATTTAGCTGAATTAAATATTTGCTTAATTTCTGCTTGTAACTCTTGAGTTAATTCTTCATCAGCATCAATATTCAAAACCCAGTTATTTTTACATAAGCTTTCTGCAAAAGATTTTTGCTTAACATATCCAGGCCACTCATTAAAGATTACTTTAGCACCAAGACTTTCTGCGATTGATACGGTATCATCTACACTCCCACTGTCTACTACTATAATTTCTTCGGCTATATCTTTGACACTGTTAATAGCTTTAGCTACTCTAGATGCCTCATTTTTCGTAATTATAAAAGCTGAGATATTTATCATGAAGATATTTTACTATTTTTAGAGTTCAACAATAATGCGGAAAAACATAATGATATTCCTGTCCAATTTAATGTTCCGGACCAGTTAGTTATAAAGCTCATAGTAACACTAACAGGAAAAAGTATAGTAATTAGTCCTGCAAAAGCAAAAATACAACTTACGAATTTCCCAAAATTATTGCGATTCATAATAGCAGATACTATAACTTGCCGTAAGCATAATAATACAAATATTACAAATAGGCTCAAGCCTATAGCGCCACTTTCAGATAATATTTCAAGGTAAATATTATGAGAATGGATATCGCAATAAGTTACTAACCCTTCTGTTTTAAAAGTAAGGCAGGAATTTCTAAATTGCCTGATTCCTACTCCGGTAAAAATACCATACTTATACCAAGAAAGGATAGAAGCTTTAAATAACTGACCATATAAACTGTTAGGGAAATTGCTTACGTCATTCATAAAATCCATTAACCTTTGGTAAATGAATGGTACTTTATATATTATCCAGGTAAGTAGGCCAATAACACTAACAATTGTAGTTAGAGTGTATGCTCTTAAATTCTTATTATATATAGCAATGATTAATAACGATGAAGTTAGAGCAAATAAAGAAAGGACGGTTGCTGTTCTCTCACCGGTTAAAAAAATAACAGTAATTGTTAACAATAGGAAAAGGTAACTTAAAAATAAATTTTTCTTATTTTCAAAACTGATAGCTAAACTTATCCATAAAGAAGCTATTGGAAAAATTAGCTTTGCCAGGTAAATTCCAATATCTGGTCTCCGAAGTAACCCTGTTAAGCGTGCTCCCCATTGTGGCTTTCCGCTAATTGAAAAACCGCTAATAAACTGAAATAATGCATCACTAGCGGCTATAATCAAAGTTATAGTAATTATTATGCTTGCGAATTGGAACGCTTTTATATCAGTAAATAACCAATAAGCACAAGCTATAAAAAATAATATAAATCGGATATAAACAAAGCTCATAAAAAATGCTTGGGTATTATTAGAAAAAGCAAATAACGAGGTTATCATAAACCATAGCCAAAGAAGTATTAAAGTTATTACAATCGGTTGCTTAATATAGCTATAATACTGAGCTCTAATACAATAAGTGACAAATAAAATTCCTGTCGTAGTTAATGCTATATCGGCAATTGCTCGAGAAAAAAGTAAAAGCAAAGGGATGAATGACGTCAAAACAAGAGCGGCTTTACGTAAAGCGACTTCTTTGTCTTCTAATAGGTATATGGAATTTAGTTTTATACAAAAATTAAAGTGGCTTTCTAACATGTTTTAAATTATCAATAAAATATTTATATTTACTTAGCTCTTTTATATTTGGATTGATTGGGATTAATTTTATTTTTAAATAGATAATAAAGAATAAACGATGAATTAATTCTTTTCTCAATCTTTTCGCCTTCCAAACAGAAGAGATGGCTCTTTTATATATTTCCTTCTTTTGAGAAATAGTTAATTGAGTAAATTCTAATAAAGCAAAATAATAGGCGTAAAAACGATCATGAATTTGCTGTAGCTTATTTTTGGATAATGAATTATCATTTTTGCCGGCATATACAGCAGAGTGACTCATGGTAAGCATCTTCTTTGCGTTATAGGCAAGCCTAAGCGGTAATGATTCATCTTGAATAAAAATCTTATCATTAGCTCCGCCTGATTTCAAATATAACTCTTTAGTTGTTAAATAGCTCATCCTAACGTATTGCCCATTAAGCAGGGTATCTAGAGGAGTAGAGCTTACTTGATAATCTGTATTATCGGTTAATTGTATGTTCAAGAGATCTTTTTGTTCCTGGTTAGTTATTTTATAACCACCGAATACAAAATCGGCATGTTCCTTTTTTATTGCATCTAGCATAATTTTAAGAGAATTTTTTACTAAAATATCATCTGCATCTATTAAAAAAAAGTATTTCCCAGAAGCCACTGCACATCCTTGATTAAGGCAACAAGCCGGGCCTTTATTTTGTTTATTAGCTAAAATAGTAAGTTTTTGGTAACTGTTAAAGCTTTGTTTTATAACTTTAATCGAATCATCATATGAAGCATCATCAACAAATATATACTCACAGCTTAAATTTTCTGTTTGTCGTAAGATCGAATGAATGGTAATAGGCAAATATTTCGCTTTATTGAAAACCGTAATAATAAAACTTACTTCTATTATCATTCCTAACCTTTTAAATCTTTAGAATGTCCCTTATTAAAGTAGTTATAGAAATATTAGAATATTCTGGAACATCTGATCATGTTTTCAAATTAGAGAAAAGCTTTTTATTGTCAAGGCATTTTTATGTATTTTACCTCACTATTGGTAACATCTAGCCACTCAGGTAATTATATCGTATTTAAAATACCGGATACTTCGTGAAGGCACAATGAACAGACTCAAATAGGTAAAGAGGTAATTTAATGAAACCTCTCCTTAGATCACAAGTTGGATAGCAATTAAGCTGTATTCTCAGTTAATCAAAAGTATCATGTTATCGCAAGCTGAGAACATATAGTTAGTCGGTAATAATCAAATATTTGAGACATTTGATCAAAATAAATGATTGACCTTCTAATGCTATTTAAATAACCCTTTTAATTGCTTTTTAACCTGAGATTCTAATTCTTTGGCTGGATTTTGCTCTGATGGAGTAGATTCTGGGTGAGGATCTACCGGTTGTTTTGAGGAGTTTTCATCATTTCCTGTACCACCGCCAATAATACCTTTTAGTATATCTTCAGGTTTTTTGTTTTTTCTTATGTTATCTATTACATTAGTTAAAACATTTTTTATTAAATGCTCTTGTAAAGCCTTTGTATCTAATTTGTGTTGCGGGTTATCCAAGAGGCCGTAAATATGAGCTTTTAAAGGTGGCATTGATTTCATATCAATATTTATGGTGCTGTTTACATCTATCGTATATTTTGGAAGGTTAATATTTCCGGTGGCTGCCATATTTGCAGAAGGTACGTCTAAATTACATTTAGTAATGTTAGCAATTCCATCTTTTATATTAGTATCAATTGCTAGTTGGTTAAAAGAGGTTTCTCCACCGGAGAATGAAGAATCAAGACTTGTTAAAAAACTATCAAGATTTTTTATATTTTTAAAGCTATTGAGTATTTTCTGTAAATCAAAGCCACTAACACGACCATTAACAGCTGTTAATTGAGCATTACCAAACAAATTGCTTATATATTGGTACTCAGTTTGACCACTGGTTCTTAAATCGGCATCAAAATTGACTGTGCCTTCAGTAACCTTAATTTTTCTACCATGAGGAATCATGTTTTTTAAGTGTGCTCCTTTTAAACTTGCTTTAAAACTTGCCGTTTGGGATTGCTCAGACGTAACCTGGCCTGATGCTTCTAAATGGCCGCCATATAAGTTTCCGCTTAAAGATTTTAAATATAAAATTCCGTCAGTTAACTTTATCACTGTTTTTATACTATCAAATATTAGCTCTCCTTTAATAACTTTCTGAGTTGTTATTGTAGCGTCCCCATCTATTTTTTTTAAAAATGATAAATCTATTTTACTACTTGACCAACGAGACCTACTAGATGGTTCTTCCTTGATGCCCTTTAGGTTACTAGTAGTAGTCGAAGTATTACTGCTTGTTATACCGTCTAAATTCAAGGTAGACATTTTTAAATTTAATAAGATTTTTGGTTTAGCATTGGATAAATTTAGACTTAGCAGACCGTTAATATTAAGAGGAGTATTATTTAACGAAAAAGTAGATTTATCTACAGATATTTCAACAAGTTTTTTTAAATCTCCTTCAATTTTTGCAGAGAGAGAATAACTTCCAAGTTCTGAGTTGGGAGTAGATTTTTGTAATTGTCCAAGAGTTTGTCCTAAATTATTCCCCGAACTAATTAAAGTTAAAGAGGGTTTTATATTATCCCCTAAAATAATATCGCCTTTAATAATATTAGTAGTTTTTGCCGCTATTACTGTATTATCAGTTTTAAATGTATCTTTTATTTTGGCAGTTTCCCCTTTGATCTGTAGATCATCAATATTAACAGGCAAATTTATAGCAAATAAGCCAGTAAACGCCTTTAGATAATTAGTGTTTAAATCATAAGCTACGGTTAAATCTTTCTCCCAGTTCTTCAGTGTAAAACTCCCACTTAAGCTAGCTTTATCAATAGTTAAATTTATATCTTTTAAAAGGAGCTCCTGATCTAAATAGGTTAGATTTGTTGAAAAAGAAAAAGATTGGTTGATTATAGAAGCCGGTAAATCTTTAGGGCTAATTTTTAACGCGCTAATTATAGGTTCAAGGGCAGCGGCTTTTATGTATATCTTCTCGTGTAAGCCTTTATCAGTTCGAGCCAGAGGAGTAAGGATAATATCTGCATTGCCGGGGTTTAATTTAAGCGTTAAATCAGCTTCGTTTTTTTCAATATTGTAATTAGAGCTACCTTTAGCAATTAATTCTCCAAAATTAATATCAATATCAGTAACTTTTACTAAGTTTTTATCGGCATTAATATTTAAAGTAAGTTTGTGTTTTATGTTATCATCAATATTAAGGGTAGGTATAAAATTTCTAAGATTTTTAGCATCCCCCTCTAGTTCCAATTTACCGATAAAAGTTACAGTTTTAGGATCAAAATTACCTGATAAATTAATTTCTTCTTTTAAGATATTTACACTTGCTTTTAAGGTTAGAGTTTCTTTATCCTCTTTGATGTCACCTTTGAGAATATAATCTTTGTTGGTAGAAGAAAACTCGCAGGTTAATTTATTAGGCCCACGGAAGTTTTTGATTTGTAGATTATCAATTTCAAAAACTTTTAAATCGGACTCTGTATTAGGTGTTTTAATATAATTTATTTTAGCTTTTAGGATTTTAAGAGAGTTTATATATAGTTCACTTTTTCCCTCAATTTTTGAAGATTCTCCGTTAGAATTTTTTTCAGGTGATACTGATTTTGAAAAGTCCCAAGAAGATGAGCCATTTGCCATATACTCAAGGTTAATAACAGGATTATTAACTTCTATTTCGGAAATTACTATATTTCCAGTAAGCAAAGAAAATAAAGATACAGAAGCTGTTACTTCTTTAGCTTCAAATAGGGAAGGGTAGTGCGCCCCAGGTATTGATGAAAGTTTAATATCTTTAAGATTAATTTTTGGATTTGGTAATAAGGATAAGCTTATTGGCCCGTTTATTTCTAATTGCCTTCCTATTTCTTCTTTAACTTTTTGAGAAGCTATTACTTTGTATTTATCTAAGGGGACAAAAAATGGAATTAGGAGCAATAAAATGAGACCACAAACAAGCAGTAAACCTGAGTATTTTAAAAATTTCTTCACTGGAATATCCTTAATCTATTATTAGCAGTTCGATAATTGTATATAAATTTGTTTTAACAAGCAAGAAAGTTAAGCTTTTATGGCTATTTAACTGGGATAAGAATTTTTTATAACGCAAGCAAAGTAATTGACGTCAATATCATCCGATAAATACCATGTATTAGTTATAATATCGAATTTTAAACCGGTAAGGTTTTTTAGCTGAAAATTACTTGCTTCAAGAATTTTGTACAATTCTGAAGGCTTCAAAAATTTTGAGTAATCGTGGGTGTTAATAGGCATCCATTTTAATATATACTCGGCGGCAATTATTGTTTGGGCATAAGATTTTATAGTACGGTTAATAGTTGATAGGATAAGCATTCCAGTGGGTTTCAATAATTTTAGTAAATTTTGGATAAATGCACTTTGATTTGATACATGTTCTAAAACTTCTAAACATAGTACAACATCATATAACTGATCGGGGTAATTACTAATATATTCCTCAACAGTAGTGTTTATTGGGTTTATAGCGAGGTTATTATTTTTTGCGTATTCTGATAACGCTTTTATATTGTAAGAATTTGCATCAATAGCTGTAACTTTCGCTCCTAACTGGCAAATAGGAACACTTATTAATCCACCGCCGCAACCAATGTCTATAATATTAAGATTTTTTAAAGGTTGTAAATCATCCTCCTTATTTTGGATGCTATTAAAATGTTCTGCAATTTTATCATTAATATATTGAATTCTAATAGGATTTATTTGATGTAAGATCTTAAATTCTCCGGATTTATCCCACCATTCCTCCGATGTCTTATTAAATTTGTTTAATTCATTTTGATTTACTGACGATTTTTTATCCATAGAATTTACAAGTTACAAGAAAGTAGCTTAATCAATAAATTGTTCTTCAAAAGGTTACTGCAAACTGATAGAATGTTCAACGATTAAAATAACCGATACCTATAAACAACATTTATGGCTTTAATTGTCCAAAAATTTGGTGGTACCTCAGTTGCTGATACCATAAGGATTCAAACAATAGCAAAAATCATTTTAAAGGAATATGAAGCCGGTCATAAACTGGTAATAGTTGTTTCTGCTATGGCTGGGGTCACTAACTCTTTAATTGCTAAGTGCAGTGAGGTATCACCATTAAATTCATATGAACATATGCAGGAGTACGACGCTGTCGTAGGTAGTGGTGAAATTTTAACTTCCGGGCTAGTTGCCCTTGAATTACAAAGGGTAGGGTTAAAGGCTCGCTCCCTCCAAGGATGGCAAATACCTATTTTAACGGATAATGTTTTTGCCAACGCTCAGGTAGACTCTATAAATTCTGACTTTATCCATGATTTACTATCAGAAGGCATTATTCCAGTTATTACTGGTTTTCAGGGAGTTACCAGCAAAAAACAGCTTACGACTCTTGGTAAAGGAGGTTCTGATACTACAGCAGCCCTTGTGGCAGCAGCAATTGGAGCAGATAGGGCAGATATTTATACAGATGTAACAGGGGTATTTAGTGCTGATCCGAGGGTAGTTCATGATGCTATTAAAATTGATTATATAACATGCGAGCAAATGCTCACCTTAAGCAGTTATGGCGCAAAAGTTTTGCATCCAAGGGCAGCTCTTGCCGCTGCAAGGTACAAATTTGATATGAAAATTTTATCATCTTTTGATGATAATCCGGGAACATTAATAAGCTCAAAAAATTTTGATATGGAATCTAAAATGGAAAAAAGGTTAATTACTGCAATAACTTCAAATAAAAATATTATACAGATTGATATTACCTGCGCTCCAGATAGTTTTTCTGAAGTAATCAATAAATTTACTGAAGAAGGCTTAATTGTAGATAAAATAGAAATTTACGCTCATAACAAAATTAATTTGATAGCAAGCCTAGCTGACAAAAACAAATTTCAAGCTACTTTAGATAATTTAAAAAGCACCTCTAAAATATTAATTTACGATATTAAATCAAACATTTCTACAGTAACAGCCGTGGGATATGGTATAAAAAACTATAGTGGTATCTGTTTCGATATTATTACCTTATTAAGTAATCAACAGATAAAAGTAAAAGGCATTGATTTAACAGAAACCAGATTTACCGTTGTTTTAGAAGATCAGGACACGGAAAAAGCTATTAAATTGCTGCATAAACATTTTAGGCTTAACAATAAAAAAGATGGCTAAATGCAAAAGGCAGAACAACCTACAGTTAGGAAAACTTTTAGATTTATAGAGTTAATTTCTTACGTGAAAAACCCTTTATCTTTAATTCTTTTTGTTCTCTCTTGTTCTGCTTTTATTATCTTCTTACAACAGATATTTTACCACAACGACAAAGCACTTCTTTACGGACAGATAACTTTTTGGTTATGGATGACTATGTTTTTTTCTGTATTTACGGAATTTGCTTATAGCAGAAAAAATTTTAAGGTTATCTCAGAAAAAATTACTAACAATCATGCATTAATTAAAAAACTTAATTCACTTAATGATGTTGATGATTATCAAAAAGTGAAAAAAGATTCTATAAAATCAGGAAACTTAATTTTGTTACATAGTGGTGAAGAAGTACCTTTTGACGGTGAAGTCATAAAAGGTATGAGTTATGTTAATGAAACTGATATAACAGGTTCTTTAGAGCATAAATTAAAAAGCCCTACTAAAGATAATATCCTAATAGCTGGCAGTATAGTAGAAGGAGGAGATTGGATTGTAATGAAAGTCAGTTTTGCTAGTAATAAGTCCTTTTTTACTAGAGTAGATAGGTTACTTCGAAACATAAATAGACGAGCTATGCCTTCTGAGGTAGCCCTGCAAAAATTAATGATGGGGTTATCAATATTATTTGCTAATGTGATTTTTGTCATGTGGGTAATAGCTAGCTATTCTGGTGTAGAAATACCGGTTATTTATTTGATTGCTTTAATGGTAGTGCTGCTTCCAACCACAATTTCTACTTTACAAAAGGTTGTTGTTTATAACGGTATGGTCAAACTTGCTGAGCGTAATATAATCGTTCAGGATCAAGTGGCTTTTGATAATGCGGTTGACCTCGATATTGTACTGCTTGACAAAACTGGTACTTTAACTGTCGGCCAACGAGAAATGGTTAACTTCAAATTAACTTCAAAAACTGATGAAAAAGATTATTTTAGGTATTTATATTTATCTTCCATAAATGATAATACTGAGGAAGGAAAGAGCATAACCGCTTTTTCCATAAAAAATTACAAAGATTTGGATAAAAAAATAAATCTTGAATTGTACGACTATTTGCCATTTCTAGCCTCAAATCCTATTAGTGGATGCAACTATAGTAATATGGAAATTAGAAAAGGTAGTTTACAGTCGATAGCAAACTACCTTGGAAAAACTATAGAATCCTTTCCTCAAGAAGTACAAAGTATAGTTAAGGAAGTAGCAAAAACACACGGAACTCCTTTAATTTTAACTGTTAATAAAAAGATAATAGGTATCATAAATTTGCACGATAGTTTTAGAAAAGGAGTTGTAAAACAGATACGTAGTATTGAGAGCTCAGGAATTGCCACAATAATGGTTACAGGAGATAACGCTATTACGGCTTCTTATATTGCAAAAAAACTGGGCATAAAAAATTTTTATGCTGATTGTACACCTGAAAAAAAACTTGAGGTAATTAGATCTCTTCAAGAAAAAGGATTTATTGTAGGTATGTGCGGGGATGGATTAAATGATGCATTAGCTTTGGCACAAGCTGATATAGGTTATACGTTTGAAGATAGGGGGTATGTGCACTCAATACTAGCAGGTAATATTGTTGCAAAATATCACAATTTACTAGGTATTATTGAATTAAAGAATGAATGTAAAAAAATCACAGTAAGAAAAGGAGCTATAACGGTCTACTCTATAGCTTCTGATTTAGCTAAATATTTTATCATTGTTCCAGCATTATTTACTACGGCTTTTCCTTCCCTGTCAAAATTAAATATTATGCAATTCCAATCGATAGATAGCATATTACTTGCTTCTGTTATTTTCAATGGGTTAATAATACCATCCCTTCTACCACTAATTTCCTATAATTTAAAAAATGTACAAAACAAAACGTATTTATGGCGGATAATTTTACTATGTGGTTTTGGAGGAATAGTTTCTCCGCTTTTATTTATTAAACTAATTGAGTTCATAATTTATAAAGCTGGTTTAATATAATGAAAAATATAGTTCTTAGCTTATGCCTATATATTTTCTGTTTTTTAGTTATCGGTCTTTACACTTTAATTATATATGTGATAGGCCAGACTTTTTGGCCGGAAAAAACAAAAGGGAGTTTAATTATAGATAAAAACAGTAATATTAGAGGATCTTATTTAGTAGCTCAATACCTTCAAGATACCAGATATTTCAAACCTAGACCGAATATAGAAGCTGATCCTGAGTGCGATATGGCACTATATAATACCGATTTTAAGAGAGCTTTAATTTACAATTACGATAAGCAGTTAAACCATTCTAATGTAATTATGATAACCCCGTCTGCAAGCCTCTATGATCCCTTTATTACTAAAACAGAAGCTATTTTGCAGGCTCTGATGGTAGCCAAAACCCGGGGAGTGGATGTTAATAAAATTTATAAATTAATAGAACAAAATACACTTTATAAACAGAAAATATTTTTTGAAATAGAAATAGTTAACACCTCCATTCTTAACGCTGCATTAGATGATTATTCCAATTAATCAAGATAAAATTGCAGTTAAAAGATTATATCTTGATTATAAATCTAATTTTTACTATTATGGCCGAGTAATTAAATATTATTAAATTGGGAATGCTAAAAACCGAGAATAAAATGTCTATAGCACCTGAAAATCAATACCTTGCAGAGAGCTTTTTTCTTTCAGAAAAAGAAAGAAAAATCTATAACAAGTGGAGGGTAAGGATACTGCTTTCAGTTATTCTAGGCTATGCTACATTTTACCTATGCCGCCAAAATTTTTCCATGATTATGCCAGCTTTTATGGAAGAATTTGGTTACACAAAAACAGAACTAGGCTTGGTCTTAACTGTTGCTTCCATAATTTATGGAATTGGAAAATTTGTTAATGGGTATTTTAGTGATAAATCAAATTCCAGATATTTTATGCCTCTTGGGTTATTGTGTTCTGGATTAACTACATTTTTCTTAGGCTTTTCTGAAAGTTTAATGTTCCTTAGTATATTATGGATTATTAATAATTGGTTTCAATCGATGGGGTGGCCACCAGTAGCTAGAATGCTAACACACTGGTTTGCCCCAAAAGAACTGGGAATAAAATGGGCTTATGGTGCTACTTCTCACCAAGTAGGGGGAGCTATTACTTTAGTATTTACCGGTTATTTAGTTGCGGATTTCGGGTGGAGGTCAGCATTTTTTGTTCCAGCTATTATTGCCGTTATCGTTGCTTACATCTTATTTAACAGGCTAAGAGAATCACCAAAAGAACTTGGTTTTCCACCAGTGGAATTATACAAAGCTCAAGAAATTAATAAAGAGAACGAAGAAAAAGATAATTTAACTACTGGAGAAATCATTAGAAAGGTGTTTTTTAATATAAATATGTGGTACGTATGTTTGGCTAATATGTGCTTGTATATTGTAAGATTGGGAGTTATATTTTGGGCTCCTTTATTTTTAAAAGAATTTAAAAATATGGCAATTAATGAAGCTGGATGGCATGTTGCAGCTTATGAGCTTGCCGGGTTATTAGGCGGGGTTTCTGCAGGGTGGATTTCTGATAAAATATTTCATGGCCAACGAGGGCCAGTTGGAATGGTATTTATGCTTTCTCTTGCTTGTACACTTTGGATATTTTGGCAATTACCAACGGATTATGTAATTTTAAACGGATTAATGATGGTTTTGATGGGGTGTTTTGTTTATGGTCCCCAGATATTAGCGGGAGTGGCCTCAGCTGATTTTGCTTCTAAAAAAGCAATTGGAACAGCAAATGGATTAGTAGGAACAATGGGTTACGTGGGTTCAGGAATTTCCGGTGTTTGTGTAGGGATAATCTCTGATCATTGGGGATGGAGCGCAGTTTTTATGTTTTTTATAATTTCGGCTCTAATGGGAGGATTTTTCTTTTACTTGACATGGGAAAAGAAAAGATAAGAAATTAGCTAGTTCAAATAACCTTAAATTTACAGGGTATATAAATTTATTTTAGTGTCGCAATCTAATTTAACCAAAAAAGCTATACTCCATAGCTTTAAATATTTCTCCCATTTGTTCTTTTGCAATAAGCCTATGAAGTTGAGCGTCTAGAATAACGGCCTCTTTTGGTAAGGATTTGCTTTTTAGTAATTGTTGGCGAATAATTATCCCCCAATTTACTAAAAAATCTCGCTGAGAAAAAATAGAAACATTCTTGATCCCTTTTTGTAGAGCAGCATTTTTGAGAGCATTAAAATCCACATGAGCACTCAGATCAGATTCCCCTAGTGATTCAAAAATTGGATGATATTGATGGTGTTTTATCGCCTGAAGAGTTGAGCTATATTGATTCCTACTTCGCTCTGCTGATTCAATATTATAACCGTAGTCTATAACCAAGCAAACACCTCTGAATTTTGTAAGATGGATAGCTATGTTACGTGTTATTTCTAATGTTTCGGCTGATTCTTCTATTAATGCTCCATCCTGAGCGTTTTTGTGATCAATATTTAACTGTTGTGATAAAGCTTTATTTAATTCTATTTTATCAAATTTAAGCTTATTATCTATTGGATCACATATTATGACCGATTCATACCATGTTTTGCGAATTTTTATATACTGTTTAATAGGTAAGGCATCAAAAAATTCGTTGCTAATAATAATACAAGGGATTGGTGGAAGTTCGTTAATATTATTAATCCATGTTACCCTTGAACTAGTAAATGAAAGATTAGTTTTCTGCTGTTTAATAAAATTTTTATTTATTTCATAGAGAAAAATTTTAACTGCTTGGGTAAATTCTGGTACTAATTTAACTACTCGCATTAAATCACGCATTAATATTCCCATCCCGGGTCCAAGTTCAATAAGAGCAAACTCCTTTGGGCTCCCTAATTGCTGCCATTTGCTAATCAGCCAAAATCCGATAGTTTCACCAAAAAGTTGAGAAATTTCTGGTGCAGTAATGAAATCGCCATCTGCACCAATTGAGGTTTGAGATCTATAGTATGAGCTAGGATTAATTGATAATACTTCTCTCATCATATCATCGATTTTGATATAGCCTAACTCTTTAATTATTGATCTTATTTTTGAATCTATTGCCATTTTTTATGCTATTTCTAGTGCTAGAATTCAATAAATAAACCCCTAGTAGAATCATAGGGATACATAATATTTGTCCTAAGGTAAAATATTTAAAAATAAAACCAATTTTAATATCTGGCTCTTTAAAAAATTCCACAGAAACTCTAAAAATACCATAAAAAATTAGAAATATTCCTGACATTTTTCCGGGTTTTTGTAGAGATTTACTTTTATAAGTAAAAATCAGCATTATACAGAATAAAACCAATCCTTCTAACAAGGCTTCGTATAGTTGACTAGGATGTCTTGGTAAACCGTCGCTATATGGAAAAATTACTGACCAAGGTACATTAGCTGGCCGACCATATAGTTCTGCATTTATAAAATTGGCTATTCTCCCTAAGAAAAGTCCAATCGGTGCTACAATCGCTAAAATGTCGGAAAAAGAAAGAAATATAATATGATTTTTTCTACAATATAAATATGCAGCTACGCCCACACCAAATATTCCACCATGAAAAGACATGCCTCCTTCATAGGTTTTTAAAATCTCAATTGGATTAGAGAGGTATTTCTCTGGATCATAGAATAAAACATGACCAAGCCTTCCACCAATAATAATAGCAATAATAGCCCAGCTAATGAAGTCTTCAGTGTGTTGTCTACTAATGCCAATTGGGTATAAAAGGATCAATTTATTGGCATAATACCACCCAAGCAATATACCAACGATATAAGAGAGCGAATACCATGAAACTGCTAAGGGGCCTACAGAAAATATTACAGGGTTGATATTGGGAAAATCAATCATATAAGAACATTACTTGATTCAAGCTGCTTCTTCAAATCCTAGTTTAATACTGAGTTCATTAAACACATCAACCAAAGCCAGGGTTAACTCCTCAATCATTTGATCTGTATGAGCAGGGGTAGGGGTTATTCTCAGGCGTTCTGTACCGCGTGGAACGGTTGGGAAGTTTATGTGCTGAACAAAAATGTTATGTTTCTCAATTAGTAATTGGGAAGCTAATCTAGTTTTGTCTGGATCGCCAATAACTATAGGGACAATATGACTTTTATTGCGATAAAAATTAATACCTGCTTCTGTGAAGGATTTTTTAACTTTAGCTACCACTTCTTGGTGCTTTGCTCTTTCTTCTTCTGAATTTTTTAGATGGATAATACTAGCTTTTGCTGCAGCAGTGACTACAGGAGGAAGGGAGGTAGTGAAAATAAAGCCGCTAGCAGTTGATCTAATGGCATCTATCATATTTTTATTTCCTGCTATATACCCACCAATAACTCCATAAGCTTTAGCAAAAGTTCCTTGTATAATATCTATTTTGCTTTCAAATCCAAGCATATTAGCAATACCTGCGCCTCCTTTACCATAAAGACCAACGCTATGAACTTCATCGATATAAGTCATTGCATTGTATTTCTTAGCCAGGAAACAGATATCTTGTATAGGAGATATTTGACCATCCATGGAGTAAGCAGATTCAAAAACAATAATCTTAGGTTTTTTGATATCAACTGTTTTAAGAAGTTCCTCTAAGTGATTTATATTTAGGTGTTTATATATATGCTTCTCGCATCTGGAATTCCTAATACCTGCTACCATAGAAGCATGGTTAAGTTCATCGGAGAAGAAAATCAAATCAGGCATAACCTTTGCAAGCGAAGTAAGAGTAGCATCATTAGAAACGTATCCAGAAGTAAATACTAGGGCAGAGTCTTTGCTATGAAGATTAGCAATTTCATTTTCCAATTCTTGAATAGAGTAATTATTACCACCAATGTTTCTAGTACCTCCAGAACCTACTCCATTATCCAGGAGGGCTTGAGCGGCGGCTTGTAAAACAGTAGGGTGCTGACTCATCCCAAGATAATCATTTATACACCACATTATGACGTTTTTTCTTCTATCCTTTCCCCAGATAGCTTTTGGAAACTCTCCGGCTTTTCGTTTTAAGCCTATGAAATTTCTATATCTGCCTTCTGATTTTATTTGATTAATCTGTTTCTCAAAAGCGGCTTGATAATTATACATTTACATCCCTGTATTATAAACCTAGTCCAATATACATATAATCAACTATTTTAGAAATATTTAATTGTTTAATTTACTATTATTTTATGAATTACCATTGGTATTGTGCTTCATAAGGTAATTGAACTCTGCCCCTAGGATAAAAATCATATTAACTATATAAAAGAAAATTAGGGTAACTATAATACTTCCTAAAGAACCGTAAATTATATTCAATTGGTTATAATAAACCAGGTATGTAGATAATAAATATCCACTTAATATCCAAAGCAATACACTTAAAAATGCTCCGGGTATAACCTCTGAAAATTTAAGTTTTACATTTGGGATGAGATAATATAGGGAACATACGGTTATAAACAGAGATAAAAATATCAAAAGATATCTAGAAAAATTCAGTATTGTTTTATAATCTTCTATCATTCTCATAAAACTCGGAAGTTTTTGCAGGCCAATAGGAATTATAATAAGCAATAACATAGTAAGGGATATCATAGTACTTATAAACAAGAATTGGGCAATACTTAACATTCTTCTTAAGAAATAATTAGGGGGTGATTTGATTTGATAGACGCGGTTTAGTATGGTTCTAAGGCATTCTACAAAGGATGAAGATGTCCATATACTTCCTACAATCGCAAGAGTTAAAAGACCTTGGGGAGGAGTAGTCATAAGCTCTTTAATTCTATTTCTAATTGAGTCAATTGATTGAGCTGGCATATTCTCAAGAGCAAGCTGAATAAATTTCTCTCCTAGTTCTGATGCTCCAAAAAAACCTGTAAAAGCGAGAATAAAGACAAAAAATGGGAAAATTGAAAGCAATACCATAAATGACATATAACCTGAATGTTCGATCCCGTCATGATCAATCATTTTAACTATGGCTTGGTATAAATTAACGATAACTCTTTTCATTATATAATATTCGTTCTTTATGGTTATAAATATAAAATGGTGTTTTAGGTATATATGGTTTATTTAGGTTTTTCAATGGCTTATTAAAGACACTTACTTGCAGATAAAAAGAAAAAATAAATAAAATTTCTATAGAAATTTATTCTATAATATTTATTAACTAAACTTAATAAAATATATATAGAAATAATATATAAAAACATAAAATTTGTTATAAATTTCTTTTGTAAAAAGATACTTTCCTTTTAAAAGAATGTTTGATAAAAAAGGATATCTTGTTAAAATTAATATATATTAATTCTTAAAAAATATTAAATAAGTTCTTGCAATTAGATAAAGTCTATGGTAATTCTACTATTGTTTAAATGTTGTATATAGTTCAAATCTTATTAACTAATACAATATAATACTTGACTAAAAGAGGTAAAAATGGCTCGTAAAAATGATTATATAGAAGAAATTGACAAATTTATAGGTAATAAAATCTATTCTTTAAGATTAGCAAAAGGATTGTCCCGTCAGCAATTATCACAAGTTATTGGTGTAACTCACCAACAGCTACAAAAATACGAGAAAGGGAATAACAGGATTTCTGTAGGAAGATTAGTCCTGATATCAAAGGCTTTAGATAAAAATATATCATATTTTTATGAAGGTCTGGAAACGGGCAACAAAGAAGCAACTGTGACACAGCATCAACGCATGTGTATTGAAGTTTCACGTAATTTTATGAAAATTGAAAATACGGAGCATCAAAATGCAGTTAATACCCTTATAAAATCTTTAATAAAAGATAAAGCTGCTTAGTTTAAAAGCAAATGACCCTCGAAACTTTATAGGGGGTCACTAAAAAGAAAACAAAAAAGCAAGAATTACTTGTACCTAATCCACGTTTCTAGACACTCAAGTTTAAAACAATTAACTTGCTTTAAACCACTTTGGTATTCGAGAATAAAAAATAAATTATAAAGAATGGTGGGCGGTAGAAGACTCGAACTTCCGACCTTTACGATGTCAACGTAATGCTCTAACCAACTGAGCTAACCGCCCAAAAATTTTTTAAATCCGGTATGTGTACATCTATTTACCCCGATTTTTTTTGAATTTCAAGATTTTAATTTGAATTTTTACCTAAAATGAAATAAAAGCTATTTAAAAAATAGAAATTCACTATTAAAGATAATTATCAAAAATAAATGAAAAATTTAAAAGAAAAAGCGTATAATGAAAATAATAGTTTTGTTATAGCGTTAGATGGCCCATCGGCATCCGGGAAAGGGGCAATAGGGAGAATGCTTGCCTCTGAATTTAACTTGAAGTATGTGCAATCCGGTATTGTTTATAGGAGTCTGGCTTATTTGTGCATAATGAACAATATCGATGTGGCAGATGTTAAAAAAATAATTGAATTTTCAAAAACTGACCCTCTGGTTGAACTTGCAAAAGAAATGGATTTAAATCAGGAAAGTATAGGGAATTATGCTTCCAAGATTTCTACTATTCCAGAAGTTCGTACTAATATAAATAAATACCTAATTTTAATGATTAAAACATATCCAAGAATTATAATGGAAGGGCGGGATATAGGCACTGTAATAGCCAAAGATGCGGATTTAAAAATTTTTATTACTGCAGATGTTAATAAAAGAGCAGAAAGAAGATATAAGCAGTTGCAGGAAGAAGGAAAAAAATGTAAACTGGAGGATATTTTGCAATTACTTAAAGAGCGAGATTTGCGTGACAGTATGCGTATAGCGGATCCTCTCATGGTTGCTTCAGATGCTTTTGTTATTGACACTAGCAATATGGATCAACAGGAAGTAATAGCTGAAATTAAAAACTACATAGAATTGAGCTAATCCTAAAGTTTTAGTACCAAGGGGATATAGCTTATTTATTAACCTTAAAATTTGCACTAAATTTTGGTACGGTTTAGCTGCCTAAAAAGTATAGTATTTATGTTATTAAAAAAGAAAAGATTTATTCCTCAATTAAGCGACATTACCCCAAGTAGTGAAGATTTTGCCCATTTACTGGAAAGCGTTAATACTAGCCATGTAAAAGAAGGTATGGTGGTAAAAGGTCAGGTAGTAGAAACTAACGCTGATGTTATAGTTGTCGATGTTGGTCTTAAAAATGAAGGAAGAATAGCAGTAGCAGAATTTCAAACAGGGATGAATCAGACATTACCAAAAGTTGGTGATATAGTTGATGTGTTCGTTGAAAAAGTTGAAGGTAGACGAGGTACTGTTTTAAGCCGTGAAAAGGCTATCAGGGAAGAATCTTGGGTCACACTAGAAGATTTGTTCGAAAAGCAACAAAATGTTATGGGGGTTATCTTCGGAAGAGTTAAAGGAGGGTTTACAGTTGACTTAAAAGGAGTAGTAGCTTTCTTGCCTGGAAGTCAAGTGGATGTAAGACCTATTAAAGATCCCACTTCAATTATGCACATTGAACAGCCGTTCCAAATTTTAAAGATGGATAAAAAGCTCGGTAATATCGTTGTTTCAAGAAGAGCTATACTTGAAGAGTCAAGGTCAGAAGCTAGAGACGAAATGTTATCGCAGATCAAAGAGGGGATGGTCTTAACAGGCGTAGTCAAAAATATTACCGATTATGGAGCTTTCGTTGATCTTGGTAGTGTAGACGGGTTATTACACGTTACTGATATCTCCTGGGGTAGGATTAATCACCCTTCCGAAGTTCTAAGATTTGGTCAAGAAATTAAGGTTGTAGTTATTAAATATAACGAAGATACGAAAAGAATATCTCTTGGCATGAAACAGCTAGATACTAACCCTTGGCAGAATATTAAGGAAGAATTTCCTATTAATAAGGGAATGAAAGGGAAAGTTACAAATATTGCTGATTACGGTGCTTTTATTGAATTAAAAGACGGTATCGAAGGCTTAGTGCATTCTTCAGAAATTTCTTGGGGTAAAACAAATCAAAATCCTAAAAAATTACTAACTATCGGGCAAGAAGTTGAGTTTATTATTTTAGACGTAGATACTGACAAACATAGAATTTCTTTAAGTATAAAAAGATGCCAAGATAATCCTTTAGTAAAGTTCGCTGAAAAACATCCTGTAGGTAGCGTTATTAAAGCTCCTATCAGAAATATTACGGATTTTGGTATGTTCGTAGCTATTGACGTCAATACGGATGGAATGATCCATGAGTCTGATATTAGTTGGGACGAAAACGGATCAGAAGCTTTAAAAAGATTCAAAAAAGGGGATGAAATTGAATGTAAAGTGCTCAGTATTGATATTGATAAAGATAGAGTAGCACTTGGTATTAAACAACTGTCTGAAGATCCAAACGAAGGTAGTGATGCAGGAGAATTTAAGAAAAATATGGTTATAACCTGCGTCGTAACTGAAGTAAAAGAGGATGGAATCGAAGTTAATATTGATGGCAAAGCTGCCGGTATTATTAAAAAAGCTGACTTATCAGCTGAAAAATACGACCAAAAACCGGAAAGATTTGCAAAAGGAGATAGGCTAGATGCAAAAATAATATCTATTGATAAATCCGCTAAAAAAATAGGCCTTTCTATTAAAGCTTTGGAAATTGAGGAACGTCAAAAAGCTATAAAAGAATACGGTTCAACAGATAGCGGTGCAAGCCTTGGCGATATTTTAGGTGCTGCTCTTGACGGAGTTAAAACTAGCAAATAAATTTACTTAAAATAACAAAAAAAAGCGGAATCTTACAGGTTTCGCTTTTTATTGTTATAGCCCAAGTCATATTCTAGACCGATGAATGGTGACAGATTAATTTAATACCCTTTTATTTTCCATAATATAGATTATGTATTTAAAATTAGAGATTAGCTTTAATGCTCATTTAGGCATGGAAAATAATAAATTATGACTGCAAACTTTCTTAACACTGGTCCAAACTGCTCTCTTTTGAGAGGAGGGAATATATAGGATGGATATATTTTAGTACAAGCATCAGCGAGAAAGAATGTCTAGTACGTCTAGGAAATTAATGACACGTCACCAAATACCAGTGTAGCTATATCGACTTTTTTTTGGAATAATAATATTTATGCATGACTACTAGGACAAGCCAATTGGCAGCCATTGCTGGAACTATGTTATCTATAACTGTAATGTCAAGATAACTCCACAAAAGCACTACCGCTAGCCCTGCCCCCATTCCGTATAATACAGCTTTCTCGTAAGGTGTACGATAACCAAATATAGCCATGATAAAAGGTACTGTAACAATTGGCATGTAAAAACCAGCGGTAAATAAAGCTAATCGAAAAATACTAGTTTCTTTAAAAGATAATATAATAGCCAAGATACCTATAATTATACTTACTAAACGGGCAGTTAGTAATTCATTATTAATTTTAACATTTAAAGATTTTAAAAAATCATGGACAAATATAACCGCACTGGAATTTAAATAACTATCAGCAGTGGACATTATTATTGCCGTAATCCCTATTATTAGTAAGCCTTTTAGA
The DNA here is from genome assembly GCA_020410825.1 of Candidatus Megaera endosymbiont of Mesostigma viride. Lineage (GTDB taxonomy): Bacteria > Pseudomonadota > Alphaproteobacteria > Rickettsiales > Rickettsiaceae > Megaera > Megaera polyxenophila. The sequence continues at coordinate 451,235 of CP084576.1, read as the reverse complement.
AATGGAGGAGTATTGTCAAAAAGCAAAGTATTTATCATATCGTTGCTATTTAAAGAAGGATTTTTTGTGATTAATAATATAGCAAGAAATGTCATAAATAGAGTTATTATTAAAATGATAACTCCAGAAATGTAAAATGATTTTTGGGCTTGAGATATATTACTACTTATGGCAATACGTTGAAAAATCGAAATGTCAAATGCAGGTATTAGGCAATAAAAGAATAAAAATAAGTATGTCCAACTTTTTATATTATCTTTATCAAATATTCTACTTAAGTCAAATTCTGGATGATTTATAATGGTAAAAAAGACTAAATCATGACTATAAAAAACGTTGGAAGAAAGGTAATATATAACCAAAGGAATGGTAGTTCCAAATGTAAAGATTTGCATCATATCTGTAAAAGTTACCGTCTTAATACCACCCATAGTTGAATATAATATCACAACCGCTCCTATTAAAAAAATTCCCTGGAATTTAGATATGTTCAATAAATATTCAAATACCAGTCCAGCAACTTTGAATTGTATAGCTATAATTCCGCTTACTCCTATAAAACCACATACTGAAACAATTAACCTTACTTTGTTTTGGTATATTTCTCCCATAGCTTCAGCTATGGAAAGTTTGCCTAAGAATTCTTTCATTCTAGGTATAAAAAAGTAACCTATTATAAAAAAAGATAATACTTGTGCTATAGAGGTAAAAAAATAATAAAGCCCATTAGTGTAATTTTCTATTATATTCTCAATAAAAAAACCTCCCCCTATCCATGTAGCAACAATAGTAGCTACTATCGCTCCTGTACTAAAATTTCTATCTCCTATGGCATATTGGGTTATTGAGGTGATATTTTTACTTGATTTTAAACCAAGGATTATATTAAGAATTAAAAAGGCAAAAAATATTATATGATCTACAGTCCACACCATAAAATAGAAAAGAAATTATGTTATTTTATTACTCTACTTATGGTAGCGATTTTTGTAGATTCTGCAACCTATATTTGTTATAAGGTTGCAATTTTCGGGAATGACCTATCTAGCTATAAAGCCAAGGTTTCATCAAGCCAATCAAAAATCCTTTGGTTATATAATGAGCGCGCAAGCATTTCGCAATGACCACCACTACCCTCCTCTTCAGAAAAATGAACTAGTTTTTTATTACTAACATTAAGGGCTTTATAAAGCTCAAGTGCTCCGCTTGCTATAGGATCTCCTTCTGGCAAAGTGATTAAGGTAGGACAGCGAATATTTTGTGCTATATGAGAAAGTTTAAAATTTGACATCGATTTAAAGAAATCTTCTAAACAATTTACATTAAGTGCCCAGAATCCTCTTCGTACTATCCGCCAATGAAGCATTTCATCTATATTTAGTAGACTAGAAATTTTATTAATCATTGCCGTATTTAAGGAATCCGCAGCATCCCATTGTCCTGGATCTGCTATTAAAGCAGCTATTCTGTGTTCATACGCAGCTGCTCGGGGAGCAAGAAGTCCTCCAAAACTCCATCCAGCAAGAATTATTTTTTTCTGATCTATTTCTTTTCTAGTTAAGGCATAATCTATAACAGGTGTTACTACATTTTCCCAATCAGGCCTCAAATAGCTATTACCTCGAATAAGATTACGACCTTGGCCAGGACCATCGAATAACAAGCAATTGTACCCTCTTTTTAAAGCTGCGTCCGCATGTGCAAAATACATTTCTTGTATATTCGAATCATAACCATTCGTGTAAACAATTGTAGGACGAGCATTGCCCGAATCATCAACCTTAAGAAAATACGCAGGAAGAGTTGCTGATTCAAAAGGAATTTCGATTATTTCTATGGGGTTTTTAAAAAGCGACGCTGCTTTTTGGAACACTTCAACTTCTTTATTAAAAGCACTAATCAATCTACTATCAACAGGATACCCAAATAATGGGAAATAAGCTGTATGATAATAATTTGAAGCCCGAAGATACGCCTCGTGCGCACTAATTCTATGGCCATTTTTGAGGCTTTCATCTCCTATCTTCTCAACCCTGCTTGCGGTAGCTATCCATTCCTGATGCCACTCATCAACATTACCATCGGCTATTTTTTTTATTGTAACTAAACATTCTCCAAAATCCGCTCCTCCGGTTGCTATATAGCACATAGCCCTTTGGGTGAAAGCTTGATAAAGTGCATTGTTACTGAGTTTTAACTCTAGCATAAATTTACTCGGTAACCTTAAACCACATACAATACAACGCCGGTAAGAATACCAAGGTAAGTACTGTTGCTACTGCAAGCCCTCCCATGATTGCATAGGCCATTGGACCCCAAAATACTGTAGGAGCAATTGGAATCATTCCAAGAATTGCTGCCGCAGCAGTTAAAATTACTGGACGAAAACGGTGAGTTGTAGCAGTTACCACAGCATCCCACCGCGACAGGCCGTGAGCAATTTCAGTTTCTATTTGATCTATAACGATCACAGAATTACGGGCAATCATACCAACAAGAGCGATTATTCCTAAAATAGCCACAAACCCTAGAGGTTTATCAGCTATTAATAATATGGCAACTATCCCTATTAAGCCCAGAGGTACTACACTTAATACTAAAATAACACGTTGAATACTTTGTAATTGAATCATTAAAATGGTTATAACAATTGCTAGCATTAAAGGAACTACAGCGGCAACTGAAGCCTGTGATTTAGCACTTTCTTCGGTTGTACCCCCTGTTTTAATTTTGTATCCAGCCGGTAACTTGCTGTTGAGTTCTAAAATTTTTGGGCGGAGTTTTTCTACTACTGTTGCAGGTAAAGTATCCCCAGAAGTATCAGCTTGCACAGTAATAGTAGGTATGCGGTCTCTTCTCCAAATCAAAGGATATTCTTGTTCATATTTTATGGTAGCGACTTGCATTAACGGTACTTTCTTACCGCTAGGAGTAGAAATCTGTAATGTACTTAAACTATCTAAGGAAGCTCTTTGCTCTGCTTCTGCACGAATCAATACGTCTATTAAGTAAATACTATCGCGTATTTGGGTAATTTTCATTCCAGAGACCACTGCATTTAATGACGCTGCTAAATCTTCCGAGCTTAAACCAAGAAGCCTTGCTTCATCCTGATTGACTTTGATTTTTAGTACACGAGACGGCTCAATCCAGTCAAAATTAATATCCTGAACTTGTGACTCTGTTCCCAGTATTTCGGCAACTTGATAAGCTATTTTTCTTACTTGTTCTAGATCATTACCGCTTACCCTATATTGCAAAGGCCATCCTACCGGAGGTCCCATTTCAAGCGGCATGATTCTACTATTTATATTTGAAAAATTTTCTTTAAATTCTTTTTGCAAGTAACTGCGTACCCGTTCTCGTGCTTCAATATCTTTTGTAACAATTACAGTTTGAGAATAAGAAGGATTTGGTTGTGCTCCATCGAGTGGCAAATAAAAACGGACTGCGCCCCGCCCTACGTAAGAACTCCACCGCACAATATCGGAGTTATTTTCTAATAATTTTTCTAGATTTGCCACGGCATTAGAAGTAGCAAAAATAGAAGAGTTTTGCGGGAGTTGCATGTTTACTAGCAATTCTGGCCGATCAGAAGACGGGAAGAACTGATGAGAAACAAATTTCATACCTATAATTGATGAAATGAATAATGCGATTGTTAGGGAAATAGTTTTTCTAGGAGAGCGCATAGCAGCTAACAAAACAACACGAAAGGGCTTTAGTAATCTACTTTCTTTTTGTTGATGATGCTCTAGTTTATCAGGAAGAATTATTAAGCCGATTAAGGGTGTAAATACTACTGCTACAAACCATGAGGCAATCAGGGCAATAGCAATTACTGCAAATAAAGAAAATACATATTCCCCAGCCGAGCTTTTAGCAAAACCGACTGGAATAAAAGCTACTACAGTAACCAAAGTGCCTGTAAGCATAGGAAAAGCAGTAGAGGTATAGGCAAAGGTGGCAGCGCGTACCTTATCTAACCCTTCTTCAAGTTTTGTTACCATCATTTCAACAGTAATCATTGCATCGTCTACTAATAACCCAAGCGCAATTATTAACGCTCCTAGAGAAATTCTTTGAAGATCAATATGGCAAAACTCCATTACTATAAAAACTATAGTTAGTACTAATGGAATGGAACAAGCCACTACTGCGCCTGCACGTAAGCCAAGGCTTAAAAAACTTACGAAAAGAACAATTATGAATGCTTCTTCTAATGATTTTGTAAATTCCGCAATATTTTCTTCTACTACCATAGGCTGATTAGCAACCAAATGATATTCTATACCGATTGGTAAATCAGCACTAATTTTTTCCATTGCTGTCTTTACATTTTTTCCTAACGCTAGAATATCCCCGCCCGGGGTCATAGAAACGGCAAGACCTATAGCTTGTTTTCCATTAAATTTAAAGAAAGATTGAGGAGGGTCAATATAATCTCTTTTAATAGTAGCAATATCACTGAGCGGAAATAATTTACCGTTTATATTAATATTTATATTGCGTAAATCATCCTCTGATTGGAAACTTCCTGATACTCTTATTAATACGGTTTCATTTTCGGTCCGTACTGTACCAGCCGGTCTTACGGCATTTGTTGACTGTAACATCTTAATAAATTCTTGTGGTCTAATGCCAAGTCCGGCAAGCCTTCTGATGGAAAATTCGATGTAAATTTTTTCTTCTTGATTCCCTATAATATCTATTTTGGATATGTCAGGTATTTGCAATAGCTTAGACCTTACCTCCTCAATATAGTCCATTAGTTCCCGCTCAGAAAAACCGTCTCGGGTAAAAGCATAAATAATCCCATAAGTATCACCAAATTCGTCATTAAAAAACGGTCCGACCACTCCTTGGGGTAAAGTAAGTGAAATATCACCGATTTTTTTTCGAACCTGATACCAACTGTTTGGTACTTCCGAAGGAGGAGTAGAACCTTTTAAATTAATAAAAATAGTAGAAGAACCTGGAGTAGTAAAGCTACGGATATAATCGATGTTAGGTGTTTCCTGTAATTTTTTTTCTATCCGCTCGGTAACTTGATTCATGGTTTCATCAATAGTTGCACCGGGCCATTTTGTTTGAACCAGCATAGTTTTTATTGCAAAAACAGGATCTTCATTCCGGCCAAGACGAGTATACGATAAGCTACCAACTATTATTAAAATACCCATTAGATACCATACGAGCTCACGATGGTTAATTGCCCATAGTGAGAGATTAAAGCGCTCTTTCATTACTTAAATCCTCTATTTCTCTAATATTTTAACCTGTTGTCCAGGATATAATGAATGCACCCCTGCAGTTACCACAAGTTCACCATTTTCTAGACCTTCAGCAATAATTACTGAATCTTGATTATAACCAATTATCTTGACGTCTCTTAAACTTACGGTATTATCACCAGGATTTACAACCCATACAGCCGGGTTTGAATTAGATTTGTTTAGTGACATTACCGGCAATTCAATAGCTGACCCCTTATTTAAAGTAACACTACCGGTAACGGTTGAACCAAGTTTTAATGCTTCAGGCGGGTTTTTTAAACCTACCTTCACAGTAAATGTACGGCTTACCGAATCTGCTTGAGGAGATACTTCTCGAACGATACCAGTTGTTTTTATACTTGGATCGTGGCTTAAAGATACCTCCACTGTTAGCTGATCATTAGAAGGTTTGCTTTGAAACAATTGTTCTGGCACATTAAATACTGCATCCTTTCCTTCATTAGTCGCTATGCGCATAACAGCTTGACCAGCTCTTACTATTTCTCCTGCTTCTGCTTTAACTGCGGTAACTATACCGGCAGTATCTACCTTTAAATTAGTATATTCAACACGGTTCTGAGCCTGACTTAAATTAGCCTCAGCACCTTCTACTTTTGCTTGGGCAGATTGTAATTGAGAAAGAGCATCTTCATATTTTGCATTGGTCACCACTCCTTTGCTGAGCAAGATTTTTTGCCTGCCTTCATTGCTGGTGGCCTGGTCTAAAGCTGCCTGCGCTGCATTAAGATTTGATTTGGCTGCAATAAGGTTATCTTTTACATCTTGTGGATCAAGACGAGCAACGATTTGGCCAGTAGTTACAAGATCCCCTACTGAAACCAGACGTTCTATTAATTTACCATCTATCCTAAAACTTAAGTCAATTTCATTTTTTGCAAGAATCTCTCCAGTTAAAGATAAGGACTGGCCGGCAATTTTATGCGCAACTTTAACCACTTGCACAGGACGTATTAGCTTTTCTTGTTCTTTTTTAGAAGTACCCCCTACAGATTTAATTACAATAACTACAATTACCAAAATAAGGGCAATACTTAAGGTATACTTATTGATTAGGCGAAAGCCAGGTTGAATTATTGGCATCTAAGTAATAAATTTTTAATGATATAATAAACAAAGATAACACTGCGGAGTTGAATTTCATTTTATTTTTTTCATTAATTGTGATAATCAGCGATCATGTAAGAGGAAGCTGTAGCAGAATTATTACATTTAATGTATTAGCTAGAAGAATTTATGATCAAGTCTTTTATGTGCAGTTGTAGCATTTGTTTATTTTGCCAATTATTTTCTTTTAGGGTGCCAATTACTGATAAATTATAAGGTTTTCTTGATAAAATTACCTCTGCCAGCACCGTGTTAACAGAATTAAAAGCAATAGCACTTATTGATGTTAAAGAAGAAGAATCTCTGGTTGGAGCGAGCAAAACTTTAATGTGATTACCTCCTACAATATCAGCCTTTAGCACAAACAGATTGCTAAATTTAAAAACAGGTGAGGGGTTACCATTACCAAAGGGCTCTAACTTATTGATTTCCTCAATTAAACTGTTATTTATAGAGTTAGCAGTTAATTCTAAATCATAAAATTCTTCGAGGTGAGAAGTAGAATTTTTTAATATAGTTTTAAACCTGTCTTCTAAAAATTCCTGTAATATAGATAATTTATTTTCCTCAATACTAAAACCGGCAGCCATAGCATGTCCACCGCCCGCTATTAGCATCCCTTTCAGTTTTGCTTCCATTAAAGCTGAACCAAAATCGCATCCCTTAACAGACCTACATGAAGCCTTTCCTATTGAATCATTAACTGCCACCACGGCTACTGGCCTATTATATGTTTCTTTTAATCTACCGGCTACAATACCTATAACTCCCGGATGCCAACCATGGCCACTTACAAAAATCACTGTATTATTAGCCTGTAATTTTGCCAATTTATGAGCTTCTTCTAAAATCGTTAATTCTATTATTTTCCGGTTATTATTATGTGTAGTTAGCTCTTCTGATATCTCCCTAGCCTTCTGAGGACTATTCGTGGAAAGAAGAGTTGCTCCTAAAGAAGAAGTACCTACCCTACCCCCTGCATTAATCCTTGGACCTAGTACAAACCCAAGGTGGTAACAATTAATAGCTTCATCTAATGCTGCGGTATCACATAAAGCAGCATATCCTATATTTACTCTACTTCTTGCTATCTTTAAACCTTGTTTAACAAAAGCTCTATTTAATCCGGTCAGTGTCATAACGTCGCAAACCGTACCGAGGGCAACAATATCTAGCTGTTTGATTAAATCCGGATGTTTAATAGAATTATTTTCAAAAAATCCTTCCTTCCTAAGCGCCGAGCAAAATGCCACTGCAAATAAAAATGAAACCCCTACAGCTGCGAGGTTCTTATAATTACTTACCTCATCAATTCGGTTAGGGTTGATTACTGCTACCGCTTTAGGTAATTTATCTAAACTAATATGATGATCAATGACTATAACATCAAGACCTAACTCAGAAGCATAAAGCAAAGCTTCAAAAGCTACTGAACCACAATCAACGGTAATAAGTACCCTATTACCGTTATCTTTGAGCTTTTGCATCGCAGCCGAAGTGGGGCCATACCCTTCTTCTATCCTATCGGGTACATAAATTTCTACTTCTACCCCCAGTTCCCGAAAAACGTTTTTCAGCAAGGCGGAAGAAGTAGCCCCATCAACATCATAATCTGCAAATATACAAATTTTTTCGTTCTTCTTTATTGCTTGTATCACCCTTTCTACGCCCTTTTGCATATCGAGCAAATGAAAAGGATTCGGCAATAGTTTTTTTATTTTAGGGTCAAGAAAATCAAAAGCTTCTTCTGCTGAAGATACTCTGCTTGAGACTAGTTTTGCAAGAAAATCTCCGATTTGAAGCTCTCTGGAAATTCTGGTAACTAGATCTTCCTGAATCTTTACTGGTTGCCAGAATTTTCCCAAAACGGATTTTTGCATAAATTTAACAAATAGGTTATTCTGTAATTAGCAAGGTTAAATTTTGATGCGATATTTCAGCGGTAATAACTGCCATTATCCTACCAAGGATTATTATTACTGTCGAGAGAAATAAGTTATTGGTATAAAGAAAAACAAATTAACAACTAGCTAAGTACGGAACAAAATCTATTCCATCTATATTTAATTTAGCAAGAGCATTAGGCCATTTAGTAGTAGGATCATTACCAAAAATGAGATCATAATCCGGTTCTGATATTAGCCATAGGTTATTTTGAATTTCAAATTCTAGTTGGCCTACTCCCCAACCGGTATAACCAATTGCAAACATGCTATGTTTAGGACCACTGCCGCTTGTTATGTCTTTCAGGATTTCAATATTTGAACTAACAGCTAATTCTGAATTTTCTAATTTAAATAAAAGGTTTTTGTTATATTCTGCAGAGTGCAAAAAGAAACCTCTTTCAAGTTCGAGCGGCCCGCCAATATGAATCTTTAAATTTAATAGGTTCAGGTCGAGTTTAAATTCAGCTTTTTTAAATAAATTATTTACCGGAGGATTTTTAACTAGACGATTTACAAGAAAACCAACAGCTCCTTGATCCCCATGGTGTACCACATAAACAATGGATTGGTGAAATATATTATCCTCCATAGTATATGGACTTGCTATGAGAATTTTGCCAGTTAAATTAGAAAAATCTTGGCTGATCATATAAATATTTGCAGATTATTACTTAATAAACATATAGTAATTATCCTAAGATATTTCAATAGTAATTTTAATGATTTGTAAACGATTAATATTAATATTAGCATGCTTTTTCTGCCAGATAAGCTGGGGGGCAGAGCAAGATAAGGAAACGAATTTTATCATAAATAAGGATTCCAACAAACTAACATTAGAGCTTGAAATACCTAAAAAACATATTATTTACTCAATTCACCCCGAGCCTACAGGATTGCCTACTAAAGTTGAACTCAAACGATCCTCTAATTTAAATAATTATAAGCTAATTTGGCCAGATCCTTTACTAGTAACCTCACCAACAGGAGAAAAAACATATTTTTATGAAAATCATCTTAAAGTACCGCTGTTAGTTGAAGCCCGTAATCCTACAAAAGATATAGAGCTAGAATTTGAGATAGAATATGTATTATGCAGTAACCAATGCGAGCTTAAGCAAGAACACCTTTCTGTTGTAATCATCCCAGAAGATTTAAAGAATAATTTGCAACTTGCAAGCGTTTTTGACGCTTTCTGGATTATGTTAATTGCAGTTCTTGGCGGTTTCATTTTGAATTTTATGCCTTGTGTGTTACCGGTATTATCTTTAAAAGTTATAAATTTCATAAGGCATCCCAATTTAAATAGGAAAAAAGCTTCATTATTTACCATACTCGGTGTATTAAGCAGTTTTTGGGGATTAGCTTTTATAGCAATCATTTTTAAAAGCACGGGTAAGTATTTTGGGCTAGGGCTAAACTTTCAAGAGCCTACTTTTGTCATTGCTTTAACTATAATTATAACCTTTTTCATTAGTGTCTCATTAGATCGGGTAGTATTTAAATTTCCTGAACCTGTCAATAACTTTTTGTTAAGCATTAAACTTCAAGGCCAATATATTGAACATTATTTTAGTGGGGTAATTGCAACTATTTTATCTACACCTTGTACCGCCCCTTTTCTTGGCACTGCTTTGTTTTTTAGTTTTCAGCAAAGTAATTTATTTATATTTTTTACATTTACTTTTATAGGTTTAGGTTTTTCTATGCCATATATATTGATGCTTATCTTCCCTAAAGCTCTAAAATTTCTTCCCACATCCGGTAAATGGATGAATAATTTAAAATTAATATTAGCTACCTCGTTAATAGGAACAATAATTTGGTTGCTCTATATCCTCCAGGCACAAATAAATTTAAGGGCAGTAGTAATTTTATTTCTTTTGCTACTGTTAATTAAGTTTACCTTGGAAAATAACATATATTTTTTGAAATATCCTCTAATAAAGTTAATTATCCTCTTTATATTAGTGATTTTTAGTTTTTTATTGCCTAAATATAGTTATCTTGAGGATAAAAACTATCAAGAAAAAGTGAATAGTTTATGGCAAAAATTTGAACCTGAAAAAATTGATTCTTTAGTTAAAAGTGGAAAAATAGTTTTTGTTGATATTACGGCTGATTGGTGTATCACCTGTAAATACAATAAATATCTCGTGTTTTCTAGGGACAAAACCATTAAAACACTTTCTGATACTCAAATAATAGCAATGCGTGGGGATTTTACTAATTATGATCTTCAAATACATGATTTTTTATCAAAAAGAAAAATACCTGGTATACCTTATAATGTAATATTTAGCCAAAAATTCCCGGGTGGCCTGGAGCTTCCGGTTCTTCTTTCCATTAAGGAAATTGAAGATGGCGTAAAACAAGCTAGGTAAATTTTTCTAAGCTAAATTGCCTCAAATAAAAAAAATCTATCTTTTAAAAAATTTTTCTTTATACTTCGGGCAAACAGGTTTTTGAAATATATTTAGTCCAGACTTATGAGTAAAATGACCTTTCAAAATCAACAGATTCTTGACGAAAAAAGAAGTCAAGCTCGTTTTGGCGGTGGAGCTGAGCGTATTCTGCAACAACATCAAAAAGGCAAATTAACGGCAAGAGAACGGATAGAAGTATTATTAGATCCTGATAGTTTTCAAGAAACAGGAATGTTTGTTGAACACCGTTGCGATAATTTTGGGATGAAAGATAAAAAATTTGCTGGTGATGGGGTTGTTACTGGCCATGGTACTATCAACGGACGCCTAATATTTGTATATAGCCAGGATTTTACTGTTTTTGGTGGTTCACTTGGTGAATACCATGCTAAAAAAATATGTAATTTAATTGATGCAGCATTAGAAGTCGGCGCTCCGGTCATCGGTATTAATGATTCTGGTGGAGCTAGAATACAGGAAGGTGTTGATTCACTTGGAGGATATGGTGAGTTATTTCATCGAAATACTCTTGCTTCCGGTGTTATTCCACAAATTACCCTTGTAATGGGACCGTGTGCAGGCGGGGCTGTTTATTCCCCTGCCCTAACTGATTTTGTGTTTATGGTAAGGGGATCTTCTTACATGTTTGTAACAGGTCCTGATGTTATAAAAACTGTAACAGGAGAAGAAGTAACGCAGGAAAAATTGGGTGGAGCTAGAATGCACACAACCCAATCCGGCGTTGCCGATCTGGGGTTTAAAAACGATGTTGAACTTCTTTTGGAAACAAGGAGATTTATAAATTTCCTACCGCTGTCAAATCGGTCTGCTCTTCCCTTAAGACCTACTAGTGACCCAGCAGACAGGGTAGATATGTCGCTCAATACATTAGTGCCTGATAATGCTAACAAGTCTTATGACATGAAAGAGCTTATCCAAAGAATAGTGGATGAAGGCGATTTTTTTGAATTACAACCCGATTATGCTAAAAATATTATAATTGGTTTTGGGTATATGGAAGGTAGCCCTGTAGGGTTTGTCGCAAACCAGCCTCTTCATCTGGCGGGGTGTTTAGATATAAATGCCTCTAGAAAAGCTGCTCGTTTTGTTAGGTTCTGTGATGCTTTTAGCATACCGATAGTAACATTAGTAGATGTTCCTGGTTTCCTTCCAGGAGTCGAGCAAGAAACAAGTGGTATAATCAAACACGGAGCAAAACTGCTTTATGCTTACGCAGAGGCTACTGTCCCTAAAATTACCGTTATTACTCGAAAAGCTTATGGCGGGGCCTATATTGTTATGAATTCAAAACACCTACGTGGTGATAATAATTATGCCTGGATTAACTCAGAAATTGCAGTTATGGGAGCTGAAGGCGCAGCAGAGGTTATTTTTAGGCAAGAATGCAAAGATCCTGACAGAAAAAAGGAAATAATAGCAAATTATAAAGAAACTATTACATCTCCTTTTGTCGCTGCTTCAAGAGGTTATCTTGATGATATTATCAAGCCTCAAAATACTAGATGGAGGATATGCAAATCTTTAAAATATTTACGCACTAAGTCGGTAAACAAGCCATGGAAAAAACACGATAATTTACCGTTGTAAATATTTGTTAAGAATTTTAAACAGCCTTTAAATATAGATAAAGACTTGAAAATTAGTTTATGACCGAAAAACCATTATTTGAAAAAGTTCTTGTTGCCAATCGCGGTGAAATTGCTCTCAGGATTATGAAAACCCTTCAAAAAATGGGAATAAAATCTGTAGCAGTTTACTCGGAAGCAGACACCAATGCTCAACATGTACAATATGCAGATGAAGCTTATTACATAGGTAATTCACCGGCAACAGAAAGTTACTTATCAATAAAAAACATTATTACGGCAATTAGAGAAAGTGGTGCTGATGCTGTTCACCCGGGATATGGGTTTCTAGCTGAAAATGCAAATTTTGCCAATGTTTTAAAAAGAGAAGGTGTTACTTTAATAGGGCCAAGTGCCAAAGTAATCAAGATTATGGGCGATAAAATTGAGGCTAAAAAAATTGCCGTCGCTTCTGGTGTTAGTACAGTCCCAGGTTATATGGGTACTATTAATGACGTAGAGCAAGCTATAAAAATTGCTGAGCAAATAGGATTTCCCGTAATAATAAAAGCAGCTGCAGGCGGCGGCGGTCGTGGTATGCGGGTAGTAAAAAACTCTCAAGAAATGGCAAAGGCTTACCAGTCTGCGAAGTTTGAGGCTCAAAATAGCTTTAGTGATGCTAGGGTTTTTATTGAAAAATTAATTGTTGCTCCTCGCCATATTGAAATACAGCTTTTAGCGGATCAATATGGCAATGCCGTTTGTCTTGGAGAAAGAGAATGTTCAATTCAGCGCTACCACCAGAAAGTCATAGAAGAAGCTCCTAGTTCTTTTGTTGACGAAGTAACAAGAGGGAAAATGTATGCTGAAGTAATCGCTTTGGCTAAGAAAGTAGGTTACTATTCTGCTGGTACGGTTGAATTCATGATGGATAAAGAGAAGAACTATTATTTTCTTGAAATGAATACCCGTCTCCAGGTAGAGCATCCGGTTACTGAACTAATTACTGGCTACGATATAGTGGAACAAATGATTAGAATAGCAGCAGGGGAAAAGCTTTCTTTTGAGCAAAAAGATGTAAAAATGACCGGTTGGGCTATTGAGTCAAGAATTTGCGCCGAAGACCCATCACGTGGGTTTTTACCCTCTAGTGGTAGGATATTAGACTATAAGCTTCCACCTAAAAACCCCAATATTAGAATTGATAGCGGTATTGGTTCAGGAGGTGAAGTTAGTATGTTTTATGATGCAATGATAGCAAAATTATGCACTTATGGTGAAACACGGCAAGCAGCAATAGAGCTTATGAGCGAGTCACTAAGCTCATTTGTCATTCAGGGTATATCGCACAATATTAGTTTCTTAGAAGCGCTAATTAACCATCCCAAATTTATATCAGGAGATATTCATACCGGATTTATTGATGAAGAATATCCAGGTGGTTTTTCAGGTGCGACTCTTACGCCAGGTATAAGTGAAGTATTTTTGGCAACAGCGATTTATATATATCTGACAGAACAAAGGAGAGCTTCTTCTATTGGAGGTCAAATTACAGATCAAGCCCATAAAATAGGCACTAGATGGATTGTTTCTATTGATAAAGATCAATATCCTATAATGATTAAACAGGTAACAGACGGCTATAATATCAGATATGGAACAAGCAGGATTACTATTCGCAGTAATTGGACTTTAGGAACTCATCTTTTTACGGCAATTATTAATGGTCAAAAAGTTAATGTTAAAATAGTCGATATTCCAACCGGTTATAGACTTACCCATTCTGGTATTACAGTAAATACATATGTTCGTTCTCCTAGGATGTCAGAACTGGAAGCTCTTATGCCGGTGCGGGATGAGACTGAAGATTTGGTAGAGCTATCAGCACCACTTGCCGGTCAGATAATAGCTATAAACGTTAAAGCTGGAGACGAAGTAGCAATAGGTCAAGATTTAATAGTTCTTACTGCTATGAAAATGGAAAACATAATTACTGCTGAGCGCAAAGGTAAAATTGCTAAGGTATTGGTACAAGAATTGGAAAATGTTGTAAGTGGCCAGGTGTTGTTAGAGTTTGAGTAAAAAATAACTTTAAAATATATATAGCCATTTTAGGAAGCTTATCACCTAAAAACTTCCATAGATTTTTAGAACTGTTCTTGCTTTTAAAATTTCAGATTATCCTAAACTTAAGACGGTACACCACCCGTTAGATTATTACAAAAACGAGTGGTGGGTGATACAGCACTAGTATAATTTATTTTCTATTCCCGTTTTTATCCAGTTTTAGCTACCCGCTTCTTGGGAATGGGAAACACTTTCTCCTATAATAGATGGTTCTGAAACAGTAGAAGAAGAATCTAAACTACCAGTAGATAAAGTACTAGACATTAAAGAACTTAAACTTTCGCTACAAGAGGAACTAGAGCTATCAGAATATGAAGAGCTTAGGGTACTGGAAGATAAGGAGCTGGAACTATCATGCAAATTTATATCTATTTTCTCCCCTTGCTGCAATTTATTTGTGTAATCTTTTGTAAAATATATTGCACTTACACCTTTATAGTGAACTGCCATATCTAAAGCACCACCAAACAACATGGTTTTAAAAGCTGCAGCAGTAGACTCGTCTCCACAATTTATAGCTATTTCCCCCTTGCCGGCTATGTAAGCTCCTTTAGCGCCTTTTCCAGAAGACGGTTTAACAGAAATGGTAAGACCTCCATCGGTATTTTCAAATATTTCAGATAAGCCACCTTCTTTCATATGCTTTCTAAAGCCCTTTGCTGAATCTTCAGACGTAAATTTAAAAGTAAGGTTACCAAAGCATTGTTTCTTGCTAAAGAAGCTTTTCACCTTATCAGTTGGAGTATAAGATATAGACAAATCTTTACTTTTTGACATAAAAATACCTATAATTTATTGTTAATAAAAATCAGGGGAACTATAAAATTAGCAATCTATAGTTGGTAACTATACTTAGTTTGTGAACCATAAGTCAAATAATTTTTTTATCCTTTACACAACTTACTTCTAAAAAACTTGATAGTGCTTGAAAAAAAATAGCAGCTAAGCTATATAACTCTTAGGGTTAATTATCCACATTTCAATTTAGAAAATTTCTTATGAATAAGCTTATATATCATTTTGGCCCTGGAAATAATGAGGGAGATGCCAGCATGAAAGATAAGCTTGGCGGCAAAGGAGCTAACCTTGCCGAAATGTCGAATCTTGGTCTTCCGATTCCTCCAGGCTTTACGATTGCAACTGACCTGTGTTCTTATTACTACTCTCATGGAAATAAACTAACGGCTGATTTTGAAGCAGAGCTTCTGCAAGCAATTCATAAGTTAGAAAAAGAGACGGGAAAAGTTTTTGGTTCTAAAGAAAACCCTTTATTAGTTTCTGTCCGTTCTGGAGCTAAAATTTCCATGCCAGGTATGATGGATACAATTTTAAATTTGGGAATGAATGATGAAGTAGCAGAAAGCCTTGCGAAGATAACCTCTAACCCTCGATTTGCTTACGATAGCTATCGAAGATTTATTCAAATGTACGGATCTGTGGTACTGGAAATCCCTGCTTATATTTTTGAAGATACCTACGATAATCATAAAATTAACCATAACATCAACAATGATTCTGAAGTAACTACGGAAATACTGAAAGCGGTAATTCAAGATTATAAAAAGAACGTTCATAGGTTAACCGGAAAAGAATTAGATAGCAATTTAACCGAGCAACTTATAAAGGCTATTGAAGCTGTTTTGAAATCATGGATGAGTCCAAGAGCCATACATTACAGAAAAATTAATAATATTAGCGAGCAAGAAGTTTTAGGTACAGCCGTTAATATTCAATCAATGGTTTTTGGTAATAAAGGAAATAACTCTGCTACCGGTGTAGTATTCACCAGATCGCCTGCTAATGGGGAGAGAAAAATATTCGGTGAATTTTTGATAAATGCCCAAGGGGAAGATGTTGTAGCTGGCACTCGAACCCCCCAGCCAATATTGGCTAAAGAGGAAAAAGATGGAACTTCCATGCATGAATTAATGCCAAAAGCTTACGAAGAATTACTATCAATTTGTGCTAAACTTGAAAGCCATTATGGTGACATGCAAGATATTGAATTTACTATAGAAGAAGGAAAACTTTATATTTTGCAAACCAGAAAAGGTAAAAGATCTGCAGCCGCAGCTGTTAAAATTGCTGTTGATATGGTAAATGAAGGAATTTTAACAAAAGAAGCCGCCCTCCTTCGCATAGAACCAGAATCACTAAACCAGCTCCTCCATACTGGTATTGACTATTCTGCTAAACCGGAAATTATTGCTCAAGGCCTAGCAGCTTCTCCAGGCGCAGCAACAGGTATAGCAGTTTTTTCTCCTTATGATGCTGAAGAACTGGCCCATCATCACAAAGTGATTTTAGTTAGGAACGATACCAGCCCGGAAGATATAAAAGGTATGCATGTGGCAAAAGGCATTATTACCGCTCGTGGCGGGATGACATCTCATGCAGCAGTAGTAGCCCGGGGCATGGGCAGACCATGTGTTTGCGGGGTAAAAGGCCTTACGGTAAACGAAAAAGAGAAGTACTTCATTACCAGTAGCGGAAAGAAAATCCACCAAGGTGAAGTCATAACTTTAGACGGTTCTACCGGTAAAATTATGGTCGGTACTGTTAACCTTATTGAACCACAGTTCTCTCCTGAGTTTGAGACTATTTTAAAATGGGCAGATTCAATAAAAAACCTACAGGTAAGAGCTAACGCAGAAACAGTTATTGATGCAAGCATGGCTATTAAATTTGGCGCAGTAGGAATCGGCCTTTGTAGAACCGAACATATGTTTTTTGATGCAGAAAAAATTCCTTTGGTTAGGGAGATGATAATTGCTCAGGATTATGAGCATAGAATGAAAGCAATTGCTAAATTAAAACCTTTGCAAACAGCTGATTTTAAAGAATTATTTTCAATTTTAGGCAATATGCCTCTCAATATCAGATTGCTTGACCCGCCATTACATGAATTCTTACCGACCATAGATCAAGATAAGGAAAATTTGGCAAGAATCTTGGAGGTATCTAAGTCAGTTATTGATCACCGTTTACACGTATTGCATGAAATTAATCCGATGCTGGGGCATAGAGGTTGTAGACTTGGTATCACCTACCCTGAGATATACAGCATGCAAGTAGAAGCTATATTAGAGGCAATGTGGCAAGTCTACTCTGAGCAAGGATTAAGGTCTAATCTTGAATTGATGATTCCTTTGATAAGTAACTTTAAAGAATTAGAGATTATTAAAAAACTAATAAGCAAAACCATCAATGAGATAGAAAAAAAATACTCTCATAAATTTAGTATAAAAATTGGAACAATGATTGAGCTACCAAGAGCTGCTCTTACCGCCGATAAAATTTCACCATTAGTTGATTATTTCAGTTTCGGCACAAATGACCTAACCCAAACTACTCTTGGTATTTCACGGGATGATACAGGCTCATTTTTGGGTGATTATATAGAGCAGAAAATTTTTAATCATGATCCCTTTATCACCATAGATGAAGAAGGGGTAGGATTTTTGGTCCACACTGCAATTGAAAAAGGTAAAAAAACAAATAATACCTTAAGCTTCGGTGTTTGTGGTGAGCATGCCGGTGATCCACAATCAATTGATTTTTTCCATAAAGCCGGGGTTGATTATATATCCTGTTCTCCTTTTAGAGTGCCGATTGCAAGAGTTGCTGCTGCTAGAAGTAAAATCATTAATCAGTAACCTTCTTTATGGAAAAGTAGGAGCTTGGTTTTTAATGAGTAAATTTTTTAATTTATATAAAATATCTAAAGCTTCTTTTGGTGATAATTCATTAGGATCTATTTGACCGCAGAAATCATATATTTCCTTATATTTATCGATTTCTTTATTTTCTAACTCGAATAGGTTTAAATTTTGTGATTCTCCTCTACAAGCTTCTTTGTTAGATTTTTTTGCTTCTTTTTCAAACCTCAAAAGCAATTGATTAGCTCGCCTAATTACCGAAGTTGGAAGTCCGGCCATTTGTGCAACATGCACACCATAAGAACGATCCGCAAAACCTTTGATAATTTTATGGAGAAATAGTATTTTTCCATCATTATCGCTGATGGAAATAGTATAATTAACAAGAGCAGGAAATATATCGCTTAAACTCGTTAATTCGTGATAATGAGTAGCAAATAGACACCGCGCTTTAATTTTATCATGAATATATTCAAGTACTGACCATGCTATAGCCACACCGTCATAAGTAGAGGTTCCCCTCCCTACTTCATCTAAAATTACCAGAGACTTATTTGTACTTTGCGATAATATCGCCGAGGTTTCAAGCATCTCCACCATAAAAGTAGATTGCCCTTTTGTTAAATCATCCCCTGCTCCAACTCTGCTAAATATTTTATCTACTACTCCTATTGTAGCACTAACTGCTGGTACAAAGCTTCCTATGTGCGCTAAGATTGCTATAATAGCATTTTGACGCAAAAAGGTACTCTTTCCAGCCATATTGGGCCCGGTAATTAACCAAATTCTCTCATTTTCATTTAAGTTGCAGTCATTTTTGGTAAATGATTCGTTATTAGATTTTAAAAACCTTTCGACCACAGGATGCCTACCGCCTCGGACTTCAAAATTTGTTTCAGTAGTCAAAATAGGGAGGCAATATTCAAATTCCTCTGCTATATAAGCAAAATTTAAAAATACGTCTAACCTATTTAGGGCCGTTGCTAATAAAATCAATTGTGAGTTATTGGCAATAACTGCTTTACATATATCGCTATAAATTTCTTTCTCGAGCCCAACTAACATTGCTTTTGCATTAAGCATTTTGCTTTCAAGTTCTTGTAATTCTTCAGTAGTATAACGAATAGAATTAGCTGTTGTCTGCCTATGAATAAATTTTTTATCCGTAATTTTACCGCTATGTCTTGCTGTAATGTCGATAAATAACCCTACAACATTATTATTTGAAATCTTTAGGCTCTCTATGCCGGTTTCTTGTCTATATTTATCTCTTAACTTATCAATATGTACCCTACCATTGCTAATTAAATCCTGTAACTCCTTGATTTTAGCATGAAAAGTTGGTTTTATTATATCTCCTTCGCTGATAATATTTGGAGCATCATCCCTTATGGACTCACTAATTAAATCGGCAGTTTCTGAATTTCCTAGCAATGGAGCAACTATTTTTTCTATATTTTCCGGTAAATTAAAACCATTATTTACTACAAAACTGGCCCTTATTTCTTCAGCTATTAAAATTGTATCCCTTATGCTAAGTAAATCTTTTGGCGAGCTTCTTTGCATCTGAATCCGAGTAAGGGAACGTTCTACATCAGAAGTTTTAGGCAATATTTTTCTGATATTATGAGTTAATTGGATATTTTTAAAAAAAAATTCAGTTACGGCTAGCCTTGCGTTAATTTTTTTTATTTCAAGCAGAGGAGAACTTAAATATTCATATAATAACCTTGCTCCCCCTTTAGTAAGAGTATGATTAATAGTATGGAACAGGCTACCTTTAATACCGCCGCTTAAGGAAGAAGTAATTTCTAGGTTACGACGTGTTCCAGAATCAATAATCATGAATTTTTGAGAATTCAATATTTTGGGGAAAGGTAATTTTGGTAAATTACTTTTTTGAGTTAAAGATATATACTCAAGAACACTACCTATTGCACTTATCTGGTTATTATTAAGCTCACCAATTGCTTCAGCTGAAGCAATATTGTAATAACCCTCTATGATTTTTCTACATTTTTTCTCAGCAAAAAAACTATCTACTTGGAAAGAAATACGAATATTCAAAGCTGTTTCGATGTTTGAGCTTAAAATTTCTGACCGGGATTTATCACTAAGTAGAACCTCGCTAGGTTTTATTCTGGTAATTTCATTGATTATTTGATCAGGCGGAATATCTACAACAAAAATTTTAGAAGTCGATAGGTCAAGATAGCAAATAGCACTATTATTTTTTTCTATTACAATGCTTGCCAGGTAATTCGGCTTATTACTGTCTAATAGCGATTCCTCAATTAACGTACCAGGAGTTATGATCCTGCTAACCTCACGTCTAACAACAGCTTTATATCCTCCACGTTTTCGTGCTTCTTCAGGAGTTTCCATTTGTTCGCAAATAGCTACTTTAAAGCCTTCCTCAAGCAGCTTGTTCAGGTAATTCTCAAGAGCATGAAAAGGCACACCGCACATTGGTATTTCATCGTCGCCAGTTTTACCTCTTCTAGTAAGAGCTAGCCCAAGAATCTTAGCAGCTACTGTAGCATCTTCGTAGAATAATTCATAAAAATCACCCATACGAAATAACAACATACATTCAAGATTGGCAAATTTTATGTCCAGGTATTGCTGCATAACCTGCGTAGCAGCAGCGTAATTATATTTTTTCTGGAATTCTGTAATATCCATAGTATAAACTTTGCAATTTGCTAAAACTGATAAATTTGGCTTTAACTTGGCGCTACAATAGCAATAAAATCAAATTTTACCATTAATAAAATGCTAAAGTAAATGACCTAATAATTATTTACTTTAGAGAGTCTTGAACATTTTTGGACATTCGAAAATAAATTGTATTATATTTCCTTTCCTGACCGGTGTACCTTTTTTCCCTTATTGACATGCTGCCTAGCCCTCGAATTTCAATGCGATTCTTTTTACTTAATTCATCTTTTATATATTCAAGAACAGAATCAACGGCTATATAAGCATCTTCTTCTGACAAATAAGTAAGTTTGTTTCTAATCTTTTCTATTAAAGTTTTTTTTGTAGCCATAATTTTCCAAGAGTTGAAATTTATAGAATCGATTTAATACCTAAGATTTTTCCAGAAAACAATCCTCTAATTGCATTATCTAGATCATCAAAAAACATATCTATAAATTTATCCCGAGGGTTTAATTTTATTTCAGAAATTTTTAAGTCTTTTGCTATTCCCCTTTGCTCCTCGAGCCATTTTACTGCTGAATCTTCATTTCCTATTTCATCGATCAATTTATACTTCAAAGCTAACTTAGCAGAATAAATTCTACCATCTGCAATTTTTTTTACGAAATCAAGGTCTAAATTACGTCTTTTAGCTACTAGTTCAGTAAAATAATCATATACATCAAATATGTTGTCCATAACTGCCTTCTCCGCTTCTGGTGTTAATTTTTCCGTAAAACTAGGATTTCCTTTTAAGTCACTAGACTTAAAATTATTGAACTTTATCCCTATTCTTTCCGCCAATTCTGTAATTTCTGCCATTTCCATTAAAACACCTATCGATCCTGTAATCGTCCCGTTATGCGCTATTATATAATCAGCTCCGAGTGCTATCAAATAGCCACCGGATGCCGCTACCGAATCCATGACGACTACTACCGGCTTATTTTTAGCAATCTTCCTAAAAGCATCATATAACATTTCTGACCCCACAACACTACCCCCAGGCGAGTTAATATGAATTATTACTGCTTTTACATGCTTATCTTCAGCAAGTTTTTCAAGTTTTCTTACTCTTGCTAAATTATCGTATATAATTTCTTCCAGCAAAATACTGGCAATATAATCGCTTTTTATACCGCTAGAGCTTAAAGATACGTCTTTACTGCCAAATATTCTATTTCCAGATATAAATGCAATAGCCAAGAAAAGGATCAGGGATAATATTTTCCATCTGGCAATTTGTGCTTTATTTCTTTTTCTCTCAATTAAATAATCAGGACTAATATTCATTTACCTTAAACCTTTTTTATCTCTTAAAACTCTACCCTGCTCTCTTTCCCAGTCTTTGTCTTTGATTGCTTGTCGTTTATCATGCTGCTTTTTGCCTTTAGATAATCCAAGATCTATTTTTACAAGATTTTTTTTATTAAAATACATAGAAAGAGCAATTAAAGTGTAGCCTTTTAATTTTATTTTACCAATAATTTTTTGTAGTTCCTTTTTTTTGAGCAGTAATTTTCTTGTTCTCTTAGTTGAATGATTAAAGCGTCCTGCTTGTTCATATTCAGCGATATGACAATTATACAAAAATAACTCATTTTTATTCATAGCAGCATGGGTATCTGCGATAGTAACTTTACCGTTTCTAATTGATTTTACCTCACTACCAGTTAAAATGATGCCTGCTTCAAACCTTTCTTCAATAAAATATTCAAAACTAGCTTTTTTATTCTGAGCAATAATTTTCTTATAATCAGACATCAAATTTTTCCAAATTCTATTAAGATTTTCTTGATCGATTCTTTAGTTTTTAACCTGGCTGTAGTTAAAGGTAAT
Source organism: Candidatus Megaera endosymbiont of Mesostigma viride (assembly GCA_020410825.1). Classification (GTDB taxonomy): domain Bacteria; phylum Pseudomonadota; class Alphaproteobacteria; order Rickettsiales; family Rickettsiaceae; genus Megaera; species Megaera polyxenophila. The sequence goes on along the minus strand of CP084576.1, from coordinate 428,548 downwards.
TTTATCTCTTCAGAGCACAAATCTAATAATTGTGCTGCATATTTAATACCAATTGGATTACTTTCTGCAAACATAGCTTCATAGATTGGGAATAATGTTTGCTGCAATTTCAAAGCTTCCAAATAATTGCCACCTTTTAAATAATTTTGTAATTGCTGACACTCATTTGGCAATATATTAGAAATAACCGATATACATCCCTTACCTCCATGGGAACTATAAGCTATACAATTTTCATCGTTACCGCTCATCATAGAAAAATAAGAAGGTAATTTCCTAGATAACCTCAGAGGTCGCATAATATCTGCACCAGCATCTTTAATAGCAACTATCCGCTTACATTCTGCCAGCTTTAAAATGGTATTATCTGCTAAATCAATTCCTGTTCTACCAAAGTGAATATATAATATAAGGGGTAAATCAGTATTATCATGCAATAGCTGAAAATGATTTACAATTCCTTCTTGTTCTGGCCTTATATAATGAGGAACAGTACACATTATACCATTAATACCTGATTGATTTAGGATTTTAGCTTTATTTACAGCATATTCAGTTGAAACAGATGAAAGACCGGCAATTATATTTATTTTCTTGTCTGCTACTTGAGTAGAAAGTTTAATCAGATTATAATAATCTTCATCTTGTAAACTAGTGCCTTCTCCGGTACTACCTCCAATAACTATTCCTTTCACTCCCGCTGATATCTGAAATTCAATTAATTTTGCAAGGGCAGTTTTATCGATTTTTCCATTTTTAAATGGTGTTATCAAAGCAGTAATTAAGCCTTCATATATATTTTTTTCCATATTTATCTACTTACCCACTAATTTTGCAAATTCAGATTGTAACATATTGATTTTTTGTTCCGGATCAGGAAAATAATGCACTATTTTTCCTAAGTCAATAGAACCAACTCCTCCTATTTCTCTGGCAGTACCGGTTATAAATGAATACTCGTATTTGCCAATATCTTCAAGTGATATTCTAGTTTCAATTACCTCAAACTCTAAGCTCTTTACCATTTCTATAACCGCTTGTCTTGTAATACCATTTAAGAACCTATCTGCTATTGGTGTTACAAGCTTATTACCTTTGCCAAAAAAAATATTTGCTACATTGCATTCGGCAACGTACCCTTCTTCATCCAGTACTAAAGAGTCGTCATACCCATTATTTGAGGCTGTAATCTGGGATACCACAGGCATACCATAATGAGTCGAAGATTTTGCTTGTGGCGGGAAAGCTTTTGGGCTTGGTTTGCACCAGCTACTAAGGTTTAATTTTAAGTTATTTAAAAACTCAGATCGAGAAGGGAGTAATGCTATTAGTATATTTACTGTAAGCTCAGAATTATAAATTCCCATAGATTCAGCTCCCCGCCAGATTAACGGTCTGATGTAAGCATCTTTTAAAGAATTTTTTTCTAGTAATTCATAAGTAGCAGCATTTATTTCTTGGGTGCTATATTTAAGGGGTGTAAGTCCCATATACTCGGCTGACTTTAATAATCTGTTAGTATGCTCTTCTAGCTTAAATATTTTTCCGTTATAAGCCCGTTCTCCCTCCCATGCAGCCCCAGCATAATGGAGACTGTGAGTAAGCACATGAACATAAGCTTCATTTAAGTGAAAAAATTTACCATTAATCCAGACAAAATCAGACGCAAACTCGGGTAATTTATTATTAAACATAAAATTCGCTGTAAATACTATAATTTTAAGCTATTATTGTGATAACTTTTATATTTTTTCAAAGTTACAAAAACATGAAAGACGATAAATCGCATATTCTAGTAGTGGACGATGATACCAGAATCATAAAACTTTTGAAGAAGTTTTTACAGCAAAATAATTTCTTAGTATCTACTGCAATTTCTTCAACAGAAGCATTTGAATTACTTGAAAACTTTGTTTTTGATTTAATAATACTGGATGTTATGATGCCGGAAATAACCGGACTGCAATTTGCAGAAAAAATAAAAGAAAGCAAAAAAGCTCTTCCGATAATTATGCTTACTGCCCTTTCTGAACCAGAAGATAGAGTTAAGGGATTAGAAGCTGGAGCTAAAGATTATTTAACAAAACCATTTGAACCCAAAGAATTGCTTCTTAGAATTAACAACTTAATAACTTCTCATAATCTTTACAAAAAAGAACAGCAAATTGCTAGAATCGGAAATTGTTTATACGATTTATCCACAAAAAATTTAACTAGCAATGATCAAGCTATTGCTTTGAGCTCCACTGAACAAAAACTTCTTGATCTGCTAATAGCATCTAGAAATGAAGTAATAAGCAGAGATGACCTTTCTGTTAAAATGGGTGGTTTGAATCCAAGATCCGTAGATGTGCAAATTGTACGACTTAGAAATAAACTAGAACCAGATCCTAAAATCCCTAAATATCTAAAAACAATCCGAAATTTAGGTTATGCGCTATACATCTAAATTTAGCCTATTTTATCTTATTAAAAAGAAGCTTATCCCAAAAAGTCTATTATCACGATTTATCCTTATTATAATAATTCCCAGCTTAATCGGGCAGTCCATTGCCTTGCATTTATTTTACGAGAGACATTGGTATAATGTATCTTATCATACCAGTTCATTATTAGCTTCGGAAATAGAATCCCTGTTAAAACAAGAGGCTATTCATCAAAATAAGAATCAAATCAAGACTTACTTGAACCTCTCCTATATTGTAGTACCTAATAAAAAAATAGAAAAAAACAAGAAAAGCAACTCTGAAGAATTAGAAATTTTCCACAAAAATTTAAGCGAAAAAATTAACTATAAGAATAATGTATTTTTAGAGGAAAATGGTAAAATAAAAGTTTTAATAGAAATTCCCAAAAATCTATTAATTATTACTATACCCGCTAAAACTTTACTTAATCCTACCACCTATATCTTTGCGCTTTGGATAATATTTTTGACTATAATACTTCTTGCTGTTTCACTAATCTTTTCTAAAAATCAAATTAAATCAATTTTAGAATTAACTAATGCAGCTGAAAAATATGGTCGAGGCGAGAAGATGCCAGATTATAAACCATCAGGAGCAAGAGAAATAAGAAAAGCAGGAATTGCTTTCTTAAAAATGAAAGATAGGATAGAACGCCAAACCGCTAAAAGAACTCAAATGTTAGCCATGATTTCACATGATTTAAAAACCCCTTTGACTCGTATGAAATTACAGGTGGAATTAATGGATGATTCAGAAGAAAAAGAAGAATTAAATCACGATATTAATAGTATGCAATATATGATCTCTTCTTATTTGGATTTTGCAAGAGGAGAAGGTGGAGAAAGTTTTAGCAAAGTTGAGCTAAATAAATGGGTAGCGGATTATATAAAATTATCCTGGAATAAAAGCAATATCGAGTTAGAACGGAAAAAAAATAATATATTTGCCCAAATTAAAATCTATTCTTTTACCCGAGCTTTAAACAATATAATTAGTAATGCAACAAAATACTCAACAAAAATAAAAATTTCTGTATATTCACAAAATGATAACGCATTTATAACTGTAGAAGATAATGGCAAAGGAATTGATAATATAGAAAAAAATCACGTATTTAAGCCTTTTTATCGAGGAAATAAAGCCAGAACCTTTGAAGATTCAACAAATGTGGGACTAGGACTTGCTATTACAAAAGAAATAATAACTGGGCATTATGGGTCAATAAGTTTAGCAGAAAGTAAAACTTTAAAGGGACTGCTGGTAAAAATCAAAATTCCTAAATTAGCTGATTAATTACAACCAGATTAAAATAAAAAATGACTGATAATTTAACCGATAATACTTTTAATATAAATCATAATATTAAACATCTTGCAATCATCATGGATGGTAATGCCAGGTGGGCTACTTCTTGCAATTTATCGAAAGCTGAAGGACATAAAAAAGGGGCAGAAGTTGCAAAAGAACTGATCCTGCAGATTTTAGAACTTAATATTCCTTACGTTACTTTATATACTTTCTCCTCAGAAAATTGGCAAAGACCTAAGGATGAAATATCTTTATTAATGAAGTTACTGAACTATTATGTTGAAAATGAAATCAAAACTCTTCATAAGCGCCAAATTAGGCTTAAAATAGTTGGTAATTTAGATAAAATAAATAGCGATCTAAAAAATAAAATACTTCATGCTGCCGAACTCACTAAGAATAATGATAAGATGACGGTTTGTTTGGCTTTTAGCTACGGGAGTAGAGAGGAAATAGTCCACGCTTGCCAAAATATCGTTAATTCTGGTATAAAACAAATATCCGAAGAAATTTTTAGTCAATTCTTGTATGACAAAGAAATGCCCAATGTTGATCTATATATAAGAACAGGTGGTTTTTTTAGAATGAGCAATTTTCTGTTATGGCAAGCTGCTTATGCTGAACTATACTTTATTGATAAATTCTGGCCAGATTTCTCTATTGATGATTTAAAAGTAGCAATTGAAGATTATTCAAGGAGAAAAAGAAATTTTGGAGGAAGATAAATGAAAAAGGATTTATTACAAAATTCTTCAAATTTACAACTTAGAATTATTTCCGCCCTTTTTATAGGTTTAGTTTTTATAACAGCAATCTTTTTTATTAGACCTTTATTTTTTATATTAATTCTTATAATTGCAGCAATAATGCTTGTAGAATGGTATGAAATGACTTATTCGAATAGAAGTTATTTGTATTCCGGGCTTGTAATAATTCCGATACCTATAGCTTCCGTACTTTATATTTCTAATGTTGATTATAACGGATGGTTATTAGCGACTTTTTTTACAATCATTTGGTCCGTAGATTCCTTTGCTATGTTTGTAGGAAAGTGGCTACAAGGGCCAAAACTCGCTCCTGTTTTAAGTCCTAAAAAAACTATATCAGGGCTCTTAGGGGGTGTAACCGCAGCTATGTTGCTTCCATTATTGTTAAGGTTAATGCCAGCTTATAAGATTCCTTCTTACGGACAAATTTCTGATTTTATACTAATTGGTCAATTTGGAATTCTAGCTGTTTGTGCTCAAGTAAGTGATTTATTTATTTCCTATTTTAAAAGAAAATTTAAAATTAAAGATAGCGGTAATATAATACCAGGTCACGGCGGGATGCTTGACAGATTTGACAGCATAATACTTACCGCACCTATTGTAGCCTTTTATTTACATAGCCAAATAGAGTAATTTGAGATATAATACTCATGAAATAAATTAGTTTAATGATAAAGAAAAGTCAGTTAAAAACTATACAACTTACAAGAAAGGCAGTTTTTAATATAATAATATTAGTTTTGTTATTATATTTTACCTTTCATTCCATTTATGGTAACAGAGGGGTAGTAGCGTACTTTAAACTTCAAGCAGAATTGGAAAGTACGCATAATAAACTAGATATGTTAAGGGCTGAAAGATTAGAAATAGAAAATAGAGCTAAATTACTAAGGCCAGAATCATTAGATATAGATATGCTTGATGAAAAAGCAAGAAATATCCTAGGTGTTATTGCTCCCAATGAAGAAGTATTTAAAAAGGAATTAATAGATAGAAAGAAAAGTGACTAAATTTTAATTTAGGAGGTTATTATAAGAGTTACAGTTTTTCATAACGATTTACCGTCGAATTTTCAGCTACCAGGTGATATTGCGGTAGATACAGAAACTATGGGTCTAGATTTAAATCGGGATCGTTTATGTGTCCTTCAACTTAGTAACGGTGATGGAGATGCTTACTTAGTTCAATTCTCTAGAGATAATTATGATGCTCCAAATCTAAAAAATTTATTACTAGATAAAAATCGAGTAAAAATTTTTCATTTTGCTCGGTTTGACTTAGCTATAATAAAAAAATACCTCGGTATTGAATTATCAAATATTTTTTGCACTAAAATTGCTTCTATATTAGTTAGAACTTATACAGAATATCATGGCTTAAAAGATTTATGCAGAGAACTACTTGGAATTAATATTTCAAAACAACAGCAATCTTCTTATTGGGGAACTGAGCAGCTTAGTGAAGAACAGAAAGAGTATGCTTCCAAAGATGTTATATATTTACATTCGCTCAAGGAAATATTAACCAAAATGCTTATTGCCGAGAATAGAAAGGATATTGCTTATAAATTATTTGAATTCCTGCCTACCAGAGTAGATTTAGATTTAATGGGCTGGAACGAAATTGATATATTTTCACATAGTACAACAAAATGAATTTTTATAAAACAGCTCAGAGAGTAATCCAGGAAGAAGCTATTGCCTTAAGCATTCTTGAATCACAAATTCCTCGTGATTTTTCAAAAGTGGTAGAATCAATTTTAAGGTTAAAAGGACGGTTAATTATACTTGGTATAGGCAAAAGCGGCTATATTGCTAGGAAAATAGCCTCTTCACTTGCATCAACAGGTACTCCGGCATTTTATATCCACCCTGCAGAAGCTAGCCATGGTGACCTTGGTATGATAACACAATCTGATATGGTATTTATGCTTTCTAATTCTGGAGAAAGTAGGGAATTATTTGATACAATTAATTATTGTAAAAGATTTGCTATTAAGATTATTGCAGCTACAATGAATCCAGATTCAACCCTTGCAAAAAATAGTGATTTTCTACTTACCATTCCAACAATCAAAGAAGCATCACTATTATCAGCACCTACAACTTCTGCTCTTATGATGCTCGCCTTAGGCGATGCTATTATGGTTTCTCTTCATGAAGCAAAAGGTTTTTCTAAAGATGATTTCCTTACTTTTCACCCGGGTGGGAAAATTGGGGCTACTTTAATTAAAATCAAGGATTTAATGCTTACTGGTACTTCCATTCCTTTGGTTGAACCAGATAATTCCTTTTTTGACGTAACAAGGGTAATGGCAGAAAAAAAACTAGGATGTGCTATAGTAATAGATACTACCCAGAAATTAATTGGAATTATTACAGACGGTGATTTAAGAAGAAATATAGATAAAGACCTTAAAACATTAAAAGCTAAAAATCTTATGACTAATTTGCCAATATCTGCGGAATCAAATATTCTAGCTAGCGAAGCCTTGGCCATAATGAATAGCAACTCAATTACCATTTTACCGATTACTAGTAATAATAAGGTGGCAGGTATTATTCATATTCACGATATTCTAAAGGCTGGGGTTGTTTAAATATGAAGAATATTAATTCCGCTCTTAGAAAAACTAAAGTTCTAAAATACCTATTTTTACTATCAGGGATTTTTGTGTTATTTTTAGTATTTTGGGTTTCCCACGAGAAAGAAAAAAAAGTTGTTGCAGAAGAAATTGAAGTTAATAAAAATAGGCATATCCCTAAAGAATTTGACTTTAATATTAACAATTCCATTCTTGAAGGATTAAATAAAAATAACTTACCTTATACAATTATAGCTAAAGTCATCACAAAACAAAACGATAACATTTATAATTTAAGCACTATTGATGCAATCCATAAGCTATCAGAAGATAATTTACATATCGTTGCAGACAATGGTTTACTTGACGAAACCACCAACCTTCTTGTGTTATCGGAAAACGTTAAGATTGTGTTTAATAATTTTGAGCTAACCGGTAACAAAGTAAATTTCAATTTAAACTCAAATCTAGCATCTAGTGAAGATCCTGTCGAAGTTACTTACCAAAATTCAACAGTTACAGCTTTAAATTTTTATAGCGATGATTCAAATAATATAATAAATTTTGAAGGTGAAGTAGTGTCCACATTTAATGCCAATGATTTTTAATTTTAGTACCCTTACCATAATCAGAACATGGTATAAAATCCTGTTTTTGATAATCGTCGTTATTAATCCGTATTCTTATACGCTGGCAAATCAAGGTTCTGAGAAAATAATTCATTCGGATATAATCATAACTTCAGACTTTTTGAAGGTAGATAATAATAACCTTACTGCTAATTTTAAAGGTTCGGTAACTGTAATATTTGATGACCTAATACTTAAAACTGATTACTTGAAAATATACTACGCCAATAATGATAATAAAAAATCAATTACCAAAATTGAAATACCAGGTAATTTAAAAGCCATAAAAAAACTTAACAACGAAGTAGTAACTGCAAATAGCGGTGAATATATTGTAGCCTTACAAAAATTAACTCTTAAAGGTAATGTAAACCTGCAAAAAGATAAATATATACTAGTTACCGATAAAATGGTATATTTCACCAAGTTTCAATCGATAACTAAGCAAAATAATGAAAAATAAATTAGTAGCTCAGAATATTTCGAAATCATATAATAAAAAACCAGTTTTACAAGATGTTTCTATTGATTTAAAACAAGGAGAAGCTGTAGGCTTACTAGGCCCTAACGGTGCGGGCAAAACCACCTTATTTAGCATAATAATAGGTATAACAAAGACAGATAATGGGAGACTTGGCTTAGGAGACCATGATATTACTAATTTACCTATATATCTGAGGGCTAGGATGGGTATTAGTTATTTACCACAAGAATCTTCGATTTTCAGAGGATTGACTGTTAAAGACAATATCAAAGCAATCCTAGAGGTTAAAAATTTTACCAAAGAAGAAATAGAAGAAAAAGCCACCAAATTGCTCGATGAATTTTCTATAAGTCACTTACAAAACAAAATAGCAACCACTTTGTCAGGGGGAGAACGTAGACGTCTTGAGATAGCACGAAGCCTTGCTTCAAACCCTGATTTTATATTACTAGATGAACCTCTTGCTGGAATAGATCCAATTGCTGTTAATGACATAAAAAACCTAGTATCTCACCTAAAAGAGCGTAATATTGGCATCCTGATTACCGATCATAACGTTCGGGAAACGCTAGATATAGTTGACCGTGCATATATCATATATGACGGTAAAATCCTGATGCATGGAATACCAAGCGAAATTATTGATAATACAAAAGTAAGGGAGGTGTATCTTGGAGAAACATTTATTAAAAGCTAAAGTTGTAGTTATTAATTCATAATATCAACAAAGGAAGAGCATTTTTTAACTATTCAAATAAATATGCTAGGTAAATTATACCACTGAGTGTTCTATAAGAACTTGTCTATCTTTTAACACGATACCATGTATAACATATCTATTTAAAAAATATGAAGTAAGAGCAAATGCTTGATGTTTTTCTTGTAAGGTAGGTTCTGCATTATTTAACAAAAACTGAGGTAAAGCAAGTAACCTGTCCGCATATTCTTGCCCTGATCCCTTGCAAACTGCTTGCCCTGATTTTGGCGACACATAGTGTAAATCATGCTTTTTACCTGTTACTACACATCTATCAAGAGCTATCCTATAACCTGTTTCTGCTAATAAATCAATTTCTAATTTGATATAATCTGAAAATGAAAATTCTTTTTTCTCCTTTAAATTTTCAAGGTAATATAAGAATTTAGGAAAGAATTCATTATGCGATTCTCTTTCACAAAAAGCTTTTTTTATTAGACTAACTATTGAATTGAATGCGTATAATTTCATTTTATTTTGAATTATAAAGCTGCTATAAGACCTGATTAATTCACATTTTGCAGATCCTAAATGTTCATGAAGTCGCGCATTCCAGAAAAAGTCTACTAAGTTAGATTCCAGGAGGACATTAACGCTTTTTTTTCCACCACGTTTTATTACGCCTGAATATAGCCCATGCTTTTCAGTAAACAAAGTCACTACATAACTATCTTCCTTAAAAGAGTTTTTTGCAATAATTATACCCTGATCACGAAAATTCATGTATTATATACATTGTTTAAATGTGCCAAAAGTGTATTAAATTATATTGATTAATACAATAAGATTTTTATCTTTTTATTTTGTAAAATATTTTTTTATTGATAGTTTTAACCTTTATGCCAAAAATCATAAAATTCAAAGGGATAAGCCCTAAAATTGACAAAAGTTCGTTTATTGCTCATGGGGCAATAATTGCAGGAGATGTCACTATTTCCGAAAATTCAGGAGTATGGTTTAATTGTGTACTAAGAGGCGATGTTAATCCTATTACAGTAGGTTCTTGCACTAATATCCAAGACGGAACCATAATCCATACTTCAAGATTTGATGGCCCTACTTCAATTGGAAATAACGTTACGATAGGACATCTTGCTCTCATTCATGCCTGCACAATTAAAAATAACGCTTTTATTGGTATGCAATCAACCATTATGGATAAAGCGATGATTGAAGAATATGCTTTTATAGCCGCAGGTAGCTTAGTGACCCCTGGGAAAATAGTTAAATCACGGGAGTTATGGGCTGGTAGCCCTGCAAAATTTATTAGAAAAATTATGGAAGAGGAAGTTAGATTTATGCAGGATAATATCGAAAATTACATAGACCTTGCTAAAGAATATAAATGATAAAAATTATAGCTTTTCTTTTTATAAATATGTGGGCTATGAATTATGCTATAGGTGCAAGCGGTTATGAATATAGCCTTATCGAAAAACCTAACCAGAAAATCCATATAGTTAAAATTGATTTAAAACAGTATAGTATTTCCCTAGTTAGCGCTCATAATTCTGTATTTGGAAGAGAAAAAGTAGGAGATATAGCAGAACGTGAAAATGCAGAAATTGCCATAAATGCCGGTTTTTTTCAAATTGGCGGGAATGAAGATGGACGCCCTACTGGAACTCTTATAATTAATGGCCAAATATTTGGGCTGCGCACGACAAAGCATGCAGTATTTACAATAAAAAATAACGAACCAGCAGTGCAGGTGTGGCATCCCAAGGTAGAAATCAAGATGGGTAATTTCCAGGTTGTACCTACTGCTTATAACAAATTTGCTAATAATTCTTCGATAATTTTATATTCCGATAAGTGGGGAACTTCTACCCTCACTGCTTTTAAAAATAGAAATGAAATCATTATTTCAAAACAAAAAAAAGTAACTGGTATAGCACCTCATGGAAATAATTTAATTCCTCCGGGTGGTTATGTATTATCATTACCTAAAACCTACGACACTTCACTTCTAAAAATTGGTGTTTCTGCTGAATGTAAAGAGGAAAATGACTATCACTTATTTGATAAATCAACTTCAGCAATTATGGGAATTCCATTTTTAATTATGGATGGAATAATTAACGAAAAACTGCCTGATTCAGAAAAACATGCACGAACAGCTATTGGTATTACTGAGAATGGAAAAATAATAATTGCAGTGGTAGAGTGTATGTATACAAAAACTCCAGGTTCTTTAACATTAAAGGAAATCCAGGATATTTTATTAAAGAAAAAGCTTTCCTTTAACGAATTAAAAGCAGCCGAGGTAAAAAAAATACTTCTGGAAGAATTATCAGATAATAATAACTCAGAAGGAATTACTTTAAAAGAATTAGCTAATTTTATGTCAGAGCAAGGGTGCATATCAGCAATTAACCTTGACGGAGGTGGATCCTCAAGCTTATACATACACGGTAAATATGTTAACAATCAAGTAGGTGATAAAGACGAAGCAAGCGGATTGGCAGTAGTCAGGCCTGTATCCGATGCAATTATTTTTAAGAAAAAGCAATAAAATGTGCTATTCTATTCTAGGAAACCTTTTGTAGAAATTAAAGCAAACTATTACTATAAGTAAATTGAACATTTAAAATAAGTAGTTAAATATGGATATATCTGCGGTAGAAATTTGGTTGATCCTCGGAATAATTTTTATCATAATTGAATTTAGCAAAATTCCAGGAATCGGATTTTTATTTCTAGGTTTAGGAGCTTTAACTACTTCTGCTTTAATTTCCTCTTACTTAGAAATAACTGATTACCAAATAGCAACATTTGGCCTTGTCTCCTTTACCTGGTTCTTAGTACTTTGGTGGCCGTTAAAGAAATTTGTTTACGGTAAAAGGAAAGGGAATAATATTAATCAAGGCTATTTCGATTTAGTAGGAAACCAGGTAACAGTTCTTAATCGAAATATAGAACCTGGAAAAATAGGCCAGGTATCATGGTCCGGTACTATTATGAATGCTAAACTTGTAGATTCAGAAAAAGAACACGTAAATCCAGACGAAGTATTGTACGTTTTAGAAGTTAAGGGAAACGTTTTAATATGCTCTCGTAAAAAACCTTAAAAAGTTCTTACCTAGTAAAAACTAATTCGGTTTCGGTTGAAAGAGCAGCGTTAAATTCATAACCGCCTCCGTTAAACTGCTTAATATCATCGATGCTTTCAATACGCTGTTTTATTATATATGATGTCATAAGACCGCGTGCTTTTTTAGCAAAAATAGGTATAACTTTATACTCGCTATTTTTCCTTTCTTTAAAAACAGGAGTAATTAAACGACGGTTAAATAGTTTTTGATTTATCACCTTAAAATATTCTGCTGACGCTAAATTCACCAGTAAATCGCTCTCTCCGCTTTTTAGCAGTTCATTTAATTTAACTATAATCTTGTCTCCCCAATACTCGTATAAATTCTTGTAATTCTGACTGAGCAGTTTTGTTCCCATTTCGAGTCTATAAGGTTGGATAAGATCTAGTGGTCTTAGCAAACCATAAAGCCCAGAAATAATTCTTAAATGTAATTGAGCGTACTTGATGTCTTCTTGAGTAAAAGCTTCTACATCTAACCCTTCATATACATCGCCTTTAAAAGCATATATCGCTTGGCGGCTATTCTCTAAAGTAAACGGAATACTGAAATCATGGTAGCGTTGGTGATTTAAAACAGCTAGTTTTTCACTTAAATCCATTAATCCTGCTATTTCAGAAGTAGTTAGCTTACGTAAAACTTTAATAAGCTCTGTTGATTCTTTAAGAAAATCAGGAATAGTATGCTCACCTTTATAATTTCCAGAAAAATCTAATGTTTTAGAAGGAGAAATTAATATTATCATTTTATAGCTACTTCATTTAAAAATTATAACACCTTTAATCCAATTTATTACCAAACCTATTGCGCAGTCCATCCGCCGTCAATTGATAAAGCTGCACCTGTAATAGAGGAAGCGCTATCAGAAGATAAGAAATATACAAAATCAGCTATTTCTTCGATCTCTACAAACTTTTTTGTTGCTTGTACTCCTAGTATAACATTCTTAATTACATCCTCTTCCGACATGGATCTAGCTTTTGCTGTATCAGCGATCTGATTTACTACAAGCGGAGTTTTTACATAACCTGGGCAAATAGAATTAACAGTTATACCATCTTGAGCTACTTCTAAGGCTACAGATTTTGTCAGCCCAATTAGTCCATGTTTAGCAGCCACATAGGCTGATTTAAAGGGCGATGCTACCAAAGCATGGGCTGAGGCAATGTTAATCACCCTACCCCATTTTTGTTGTTTCATTATAGGGATAACATTCTTTATTGTATAAAAAGCAGCAATTAAATCTATACGAATTATCATTTCCCATTTTTCCGGTGGAAAATTTTCAATCGGTGACACAAATTGAATCCCCGCATTATTAACTAGCACATCTACTCTTTGATATTTTTGGATTATATTTTTAAACATTCTGTCAATTTCTACAGGTTTTGAAAGATCGGCACTATCAAATAGCACCTCTGCTGCACCAAGAAGTTTTAGCTCGCTAGAAAGCTTTTTTACTTCAGAATCAGAAGCAAGCCCATTAATAACTAATGTAGCACCATTTTTAGCAAATTTCGAAGCTATTCCAAAACCAATACCGCTTGTGGATCCAGTTACTACAACTATTTTATCTTTCATATTTTAAAACCTGATTTATATTTGATAAATAAACATTCCTGAGATATCATTCATCGATGATATAAGCATCTCAAAAAAGTTAATATGAAATCATGCAAAATTGAAAAAACAAAATCTTTATCTGTGGTTTGTATGGGCCAAGAAGTACCCTATGATCACCCTAGAATCTATCTTGCGGTAAATCCCGAAACTAAAGAAGTCACCTGCCCTTACTGCAGTAAAAAGTTTATTCTTGAATAAAGGATTTCTACAAATGGCCTCTACATGGCACGAGAAGTATCTGGACTTAAAGATTTCATCACTCCTTTTGCAATATCCAACAAATTTGCATGGCCTGCTCCAAGAGCTTTTTTGGCAAAATTTTTCACTTGTGGATCTTGCACCTGCGTAGCAATTTTCTCTATATTACCTTGAATGCGGTCTTTAATCCCTTTTTTAAGCACGTCCGCAACCACAGCTGTTATAACCTCGATATCTTTAGGGTCGGATATATGTGCTTTTACAGTTTTAGTAACCTGGTTTAAGCATTCTAACATTAAGTTTGCACCATTTTGTTGAATTTTTATTTTATCAAAAATACTAATACTTGGGTCTAAATTTTGTTTTAGAACATCTTTTGCTACAGCTGCTTGTTGTTCTATCTGCACTTTTATTTTTGAAGTAAGAGCTTCAGGGATTCCTGTTTTTTGGAGAGCAGATACTGCTGAATTCTTGATAAACTCCAAAGTTGTATCAATTTCTTTTTCATTTTGAGGAAAAACTTTATCAGCATACCCACTTACTTCTTGCATAAAACTCTTTATACCAGCCGTGGTAGTAACTCCTTCAAGCACACTACTCAAGATATTAGAGTTAAAACCAAATTTACCCAGTGCTGTGGCAGAAAGGCCTGTTTCAATAGCCAATTCTGATATTTTACCAATAACTTCTAAACTGCTATCTTTATTTAGTTTTTCTTTTGTATCTATAAGATTATCTATTGTTTTTTGTAGGTTTTCATCTTTAAAAAAAGAGGCGACAGTTTCTAGTAACCCTGTACTGTTTAAAACAAACCCCAAAGCAGGAGAATAAGCAGTAACAACTAACAATAAAGCAGGAACAGCAAAGCTAATTATTTCATCGCATTTTATCGGCAATATCTCATCAAGCTTTGTTTTAAAATTTTGGATACTAGTTAGAACTTTAACTAAAGTTTCTAATAGTATAATACTAAATGGTTTGCTTTCTTCTGTTTCAGAAAGCTGAGGCCGCAAATTTGATTCTATTTCTTCTAGTGGCTTTAAAATTGTTTGTTTAAATAGTGTTTTTGCTTGCTCTTGTTCTTCCAAGGTTAAATCTGATTGGCTTAGCCCTTCTTCTAGGATTCTGGTTTCATGTTGCAAAACACCTATAAGAGAAGTAGTAAATTGGCTTATTTGTTCCTGAGCTTCGCTTTCTAACACCTTTAACTTCTCTTGCAAATCTAAGGGCAAAAGAGAAAAGTTAAACTTACCTTGAACCACATTATATTTCATTTTTAACCACCAATAATTCAAAAATATTTTAGCTTACCTATAAAATTTAGCCCGAAAACTACTTTAAGGCTCAAGTTATTATTGATAAAAATATAATTTTTGATAATCTAAGTGCCAGCATTAACACAGTATGTTCAAACTTTATGTCTAAACTATATCATTGAATATACTAATATGACTACTTACCTTACAATCAACTTTAATTATCGGTAATATTGAATCCATGTACAGATTAGTTTTATTTACATTTATTACATTAAATTTTTCTAATAGTTTAGCTCTTGAGCTAAATGAAGCTCTCAAAAGCGGCTATAATAACGATGAAAAACTGAAAATTATTAGATCGGATTTCTTGAATGAAGTAGAACAGTTTCCGCGAGCTCTTGCTGGATTTATGCCAAAAATTTCTGCCGGATTTGATGCGATAGATTCAAAAGTCACAAGAAAAAGTAATCTTCCTGTTGGATCTTCCGGAGATACAACATCTACAGATAATTCACGATATTCAAAAACCCTTATCCTGGATCAACCGATATTTAACGGCGGGTCTAGCGTTGCAGAATTAAAGGCTGCACAATCGGCTTTTAGGGCTTCTAAAGGTGATTATTACGCTAAGGAGCAAAATATATTTTTCGAAGAAATTACTAATTACCTAAACTGTGTGGAAGCCACAGAAAAATATAACATTTCAAAAATAAGTGTTAAATCTAACAGAACTCAGCTGGAAGCTGTAAAAGAAAAATTTAAACTTGGTGAATCAACTGAAACTGAAGTTGCAAGTGCTGAATCTGGTCTTGCAAATGCTCAGGCTAATCAATCTATTGCATATGCAAATTTTGAAGCAGCTAAAGCAGAATTTACCAAGGTTTTTGCTTTAGAAGCAATAGGGATTCAAATGCCAGAATTGGCTACTAACCTACCAAATAGCTTAGAGGAATTAGTTGAAATAGCAATCGCTGCCAATCCAAGTGTAATATCATCCCAACATTTAACTAAAGCTTCAAAAGCTGGAGAATATGCTGCTAAGGGAGCTTTACTACCACAAGTTTCATTCAAGATTCAAAGCGGTAATACAAATTATAGCCCTGAAGATTCGGCGAGACAAAATTATAACTATAATAGCGTTACTTCTACCTTATCAGTAAATGTCCCTATTCTGTCTAAAGGGGGAGTAGAATATTCTGATATTAGAAGAGCAAAATATAAAACCAGAAAAGCGGTTCTGCAACTAGATGCTCAAATAAAACAGATTAAATCACAATGTAAAGCGAGTTGGGAAAGATTTAACGCAGCGAAGACCAGGATTGCCGCTACATCTCAAGGAGTTAAATCTGGTGAAATAGCGTACGAAGGAATGCTTCAAGAAGAAATGCTGGGGTCTAAAACCATAATTGATGTTATTATGTCGGAAGAAAAGTTAAGTAAGGCCAGAGAAGCTAGGGTTGAAGCGCAAAAAGAATTAGTATTAGCCAGTTATAATATAAAATCCTTAATGGGGGAATTGACTGCTGAAAAAATGAAATTGCCTGTTGAATATTTTAACCCGGATCAAGAGTTCAAAAAACTAAAATTAAGAATTGTAGGATTTTAAGAATCATGAATTCTAAGGAGAAAAAAAGTGAGATAAAGGAAGAAAAACTTGAAGATATAATACGCTCTATCAGGGGTATAATTGATGATCCTAATAATTTTGCACCTAAGAGTTTAAATGACAATGAACAGCTTAATTTAGGTGAATCAATATTAGAATTAACAACCGAATTTAAAGAAGGCAAACAAGATAAAGCATATACAGAGGAATTACTTTCTAAAGAAACCTCTGACAAATTTTCAACAGCAATAAAGGATTTTTCTCAAAAAATTAATGATCCAATATTGAAAGAACGGGACACAGAAGCTGATTTAATTATTACTAATTTAATAAAGCCTATGTTAAAAGAATGGTTAGATAATAATTTGCCAAAGTTAGTAGAAAAAGTAATAGCTGAGGAATTAAAAAAATTGATACCAAAAAAATAGTTATATAAATAAAACACTCTTAGCTAGCTATTTTTGTATTGAATGGTTTTTTATTGGGAATAAGAAATGAAAAAGAAAATTTTAACTCTTCTCTATGTTTTGATCCTGCATTCTAATGCTCATTCTGCATCAGAACCCCAGTTACCACCTCCACTTCCATCATCAGAAGAGATTATAAATTCCGAAAACAAGGGAAATTCTTTTTGGAATAAAACTTTAAATTTTTTTGGTTTAGGAAATAAAAAACAGGAAAATAAAAAGGTTTTAGCCCAAGAAAAACAAGCTGAAAAAACTGCTAATGATTTAGGTTATAAAAACAATAATACTGCCAGTGTTAATTCAGAATCGCCAGCAAAAAATCTTGCAGCAATTACTAAAGAGCTCCCTAACTCTCCTTCTGCTCCTAATTCCGATAATGTGCTAATTAATAATAAAAATCAATCTACAGATAAAAGTTCGCTACAAAAAGTCCCTGATATTTCTGATCTCCAACTTCCTGATGGGATTAAACCGGACGAAGAATTGCCAACTAAGCCTGAGATAGCAACCAGCAATAATAGCGCTCCTAGTATCCCACCTCTTAGCGGAGAAGGAATTAAGAAAGAAACTAAAACTGATACCTCTGATCTCCAACTTCCTGATGGGATTAAACCGGACGAAGAATTGCCAACTAAGCCTGAGGTAGCAACCAGCAATAATAGCGTTCCTAATATCCCACCTCTTAGCGGAGAAGGAATTAAGAAAGAAACTAAAACTGATATTTCTGATCTCCAACTTCCTGATGGGATTAAACCGGACGAAGAATTGCCAACTAAGCCTGAGGTAGCAACCAGCAATAATAGCGTTCCTAATATCCCACCTCTTAGCGGAGAAGGAATTAAGAAAGAAACTAAAACTGATATTTCTGATCTCCAACTTCCTGATGGGATTAAACCGGACGAAGAATTGCCAACTAAGCCTGAGGTAGCAACCAGCAATAATAGCGTTCCTAATATCCCACCTCTTAGCGGAGAAGGAATTAAGAAAGAAACTAAAACTGATACCTCTGATCTCAAACTTCCTGATGGGATTAAACCGGACGAAGAATTGCCAAGCAAGTCTGAGGCGATAGCTAACAAAACATCTCCCCTTAACGCTTCGGAAGCATCTGATACAATATCTAAAAATACACCAGTACAAAATATAACTTTAAGTTTACCCGCAACTGATGACAAATCTGCAAATAATAATAAAGCTTTAACAGTAGACACCCCTTCTATTCCTGATACTCCAGCAAAAAATACTAATAGTAAAAATAATCCCCCTTTACCTGCTACAGAAAACTTATTAGAACCAAAAACTGACAAGCTACCAGAAAATGTAAAGTTAACGCAGGATTCAGAAGCTCAATCTAGCCAAAACTCTGAAGCTTTAAATGTTAAAACCTATCGTCAACATCTACAGGATCGTTTAAACAAAACTCAGAAACTTCCAGAAATTTCAAAAGAAGATCTAAATCCGGTTCCTACAACAGAAGAGGCTAATCCAGATCAAACAAAATTTGTTAATGACGAAGCTCAAGTACTTATATTACCGAATGATGAGGTTGTTCTAGGAGAAGTAACAAAAGAAAGCCAATTAGATTTAATGGACTTAAATTCTTATCTTAAAATCTTTTGGAGTAATTATAATAGTATAAAAAATGAACCGGCACGTCAGGCAATAAATAATTTCATTGAAAATTATGATGCTAATTTTAATAAACCAGGTGCATCTGTTAAAAGCGAGAATATGGATGCTCTATCAGAAGCTTTTAAAGCAGTAGATAAAAATAATATTTATGATTTAATTAATTTATTGGATGGTTATCCTATAATTCAACTTGTTGACTGCGACGGTAATACCTTACTCCACAAAGCAGTTTATAAAAATAACTACTCTGCAGTAAAATTTTTAATCATGAAAGGAATCGATCTATCAATTAAAAATAACCAAGGGGTAACAGCCCTTGAAATAGCAGTTTTACAAAATAGGCCTGAGATAGAAACCCTTTTAAGATCTGCTGGAGCTAAATAAATTAGCTGCTATGTTTCAAAAAACCATTACTTTTATAAAAACTCATCAAACTTGTTAAATTTTTATTTACACCTTAATTGAATATTAAATAAACTTAAAAAACTTAAGCTACTTAATTTATGGTGATAATATGAAAAGGAAGGATTCTGAATTAGATACTTTTGGCGAAGGGACGAAATGGGATTTTTGGAAGCCGAAAGGTAAAGCGGGGGTACACTCAGCTGGTGAATATGGAGGATTTTACACTAGATCAGAAAATGGGACGGTAGTAGAAAGAGCCTTAATCAAATGTGAAGATACTGATATAAGTGCTAATATTTCAGAGGTTATTGGCTCCAGAATTTTTGCTTCTATTGCTCCCGGCTATGGAGCTGAAGTCTCACTTACTACTCCCAAAGGGTTACAGACTTTGCCACCCGATGGTTCTGGGGTATATGTCAGGTCAAGCTTTTTTAAAGATTATGCGGATGATATGTATGTGGATATGGATAAAAACATGTCCAAAGAAAATGCTCCCTCAAAAATGCTTCGAACTGCGACTCTTAAAGGCGAAAATGGAAAACCAGACGTATTAGGAAGGCCTTACATGATGGGGTCACGAAAAGTTTTAGGAAAAGCTTTTGAAGAACTGAATTATCAGGGTTTCGAACAAGTTGCTCCAACGTCCTTATTAATTGGCGATTTTGATATGCATACCGGTAATATAGGAGTGATAAGGCCAAAAGATGGTTCTGATCCTAAATTAGTACGTATCGATTTTGGTGGAGCTTTTACTAAATTATCAGATAATGTTCACCCCCATTCTCATTCAAGGCATATAGTCGGGTTAGGCCCAACAAACCATTTTCGGGAATTTCCCCGAAAATTAAAGCTTAACGATCAATTTGTAAATAGTTTATTTACAGCTGCCAATAAAGATTTAAGGCCAGAAATCGATAAAACTTTTCAAGAATTAGGGCAATATTATGAGCCTAAAGTTTTAGGTGAATGGGCTAAAAAAGCTATGCCAAAACAGTTCAAGGACCGGAAACCGGAAGAAATAAATGTTACCGAAATTACTACTAGTTTTAAAGAAGTAATGGAAAAAAGACAGCAATCACTTAAGGAATTTGGTATTGAAATTAAGTTAGGGTTATTACTCGAGAAGAAACCAGATGGCAAAGTTGGATTTAAGGATGAAAAAGCCCAAGCAGAATTTAAAGCTTTGGTTCAAGATAATGAAAAATATTTTGAGGAAGTTGCACAAGGCAAAAAAAAATTTAAATTCCGTGATAAAAATTTAAGAGGATTCATTACTCAATCTGAACCAGAAAAATTCATTAAGGCTCAAATTAAAAACGAAATAACCATAAAAATTAAAGACAAAGCTCTTAATCCGACTAAACAAGAACTTACGTCCGGAGATTCAATTGCATTATCAGGTCAGCCAGTAGAGCGGGAAGTAGAAAGAACTGCTAGGGGATTAAGCGAAGCAGGTCAACCAGTTTTAGCTACTAGTAGCGGTAAACCACAAACTAGCCCCGTTATTGATCCTGTGGCGCTTGTTAGAGAAGAAATAATTAATAAACAGACTCAAATTCTAAAGGAGGCGGTTGCAATACTTCATCCTGATACGACTGGCCTTAGCATGGAGCAGTTTAAGGATTATTTAAAAAACCACCAGAAGCTAGTAACTGATGCGCTTGAAAATCCTGCCTTCAAGAAAGAGAGAGCAGCGCAAATGCAGCAAGCAGAAGTAGCGGGTTATAAAAAATTTAACCAGGAATTTGCTAAAGTTGCAAAGCCCGTTGTATGGGACGGGCCTTCTACAGCGAGCGAAAAAACACAAGTAGTCAAAAACAAAGCTGGCCAGGAAGTATGTACATTAAAAGAAACCACCTCATCTCAGTCATTTACAGCCGCTAATGGTATTACAAAACAGGTTAGCACCCGCAGTATTGCATTTCCTCCGTCACTGAAAGAAGGGAGTGGCCCAATGCATGCATCATTTGCCTTAAAGGATGCAAACGGACATAACATGCCATCTAAAGATGCAGTTTATTTTACTGTCCATTATGATAAATCGGGGAAGTTAATGGAGGTTACCTCTCCCCAACCTATTAAATTTATGGGTAAAGAAGATAATGCAATTGGTTATATTGAACGAAATGGAGAAGTATACACTTTGCCGGTGACGAAGAAAGCCTATAATGAAATGATGACGGAAGTTTCCAAAAATCAGGGTATGGGAATTAATTTATCTCCGAAAGAACAAATAGCCAGTGGGACTGAGGTAACGGCGCAAGTAAAACCAAAAGTAGAAGTAACGTCCCAAGTACCGCTAGTAGAAGCAGTGGCCAAAATACAAATTTCTGAATCCACGACAAAGGAAGATGCAATAAAAGAAATAGATAAAATATTAAAAAATAGGAAACCTGAAGAGGTGGTAGGATTGTTAAAGCACGAAATTGAGGGTGGGAGGAAGGAAATAGTGGATTTAGTTGCGCAAGCGACTTCATCAACTAGGCTTGACCGACCTTCTGATGTGCCAACCTTAAATAAATCGCATTACCTTGATGCTTATACTGATGGCATGAAACATTCTGCTCCTAAAGCTAAAAATCCTCCTGAACAAGATAATATACACAGAGCAAGTGCTAAATTATTAGATCATGTCAAAGATATACCACCCATGCTTCATAGAAGCACCGTACAGTTCAATACTTCACAATTAGCTAAAAAACATGGTCACAGTTATTAAGCAGCTCATATTAATTGCCAACGTACCAACCAACTTGTACTCCTAAAATTCTAGTCAAGCCTGAGTAACAACACTACGGGCTTGTTTCATTATTTTAAAATCATCACCAGCATGGTAGGAAGACCTCGTAAGAGGCGAAGCTGATACCATTAGAAATCCTTTTGTTCGTGCTAATCTTTCAAAATACTTAAATTCTTCCGGCGTGACATATCTAGCAATTTCGGCATGTTTTTTTGTTGGTTGTAAATATTGACCGATAGTTATAAAATCTACGTCTGCCGCCCGCAAGTCATCCATAACTTGGGTTATTTCTTCATTACTTTCCCCAAGTCCAACCATGATGCCAGATTTTGTAAATACTTCTGAATCTAGCTTTTTTACCTTATATAATAAGTTTAAAGAATGAAAATATCTAGCCCCCGGTCTAATCCTTTTATATAAAGAAGGAACAGTCTCAATATTATGATTAAATACATCAGGCCTAGCCTCCACTACTATCTCTATAGCACCTTCTTTTTTTAAGAAATCAGGCGTTAAAATCTCAATAGTAGTATTTGGCGATGATTTTCGTAGCTGTTTTATACAATTAGCAAAATGAGTAGCCCCTCCATCAGGGAGATCATCTCTATCAACAGAAGTTATTACCACATGCTCAAGTCCTAGCTTTCCTACAGCTTCGGCTAATCTTTCTGGTTCATGGGGATCAAGTAGATCAGGACGGCCAGTAGCTACATTACAAAATGCGCAAGCTCTCGTGCAAACCGATCCTAATATCATAACGGTGGCATGTTTTTTTTGCCAGCATTCCCCAATATTAGGGCAAGCAGCTTCCTGACACACCGTGTTTAATTTAAGTTCGCTAATTAAGGATTTAGTATTTTCATATTCCTTTGAATTTGGAGCTTTAACTTTAATCCAATCTGGCCTTTTTAATTCCATGTTTTGTGTGGGTTTTTGTTAAATATAAATCATCTGACCGATCGCAGCAATCCTCTCTAGACCGACCATATCCGTTGCCGTTATAAATGTTTGTAGTTTACTATTTATTATATATTGAGCAAGACAATCTTTTCGTTTATCGTCAAGATGGACAAACAGCTCATCCAGTAGTAGGATAGGGGTTGTTTTTGCTATTGCTTTATTTGCCTCAATCTGGCCTAGTAATATTGAGATTAACAAAGCTTTTTGTTCACCAGTAGAACAAAATTTTGCAAGTTGGCATTTCTCTTTATGTTTTACAATAAGTTCCTGTTTATTTATTCCTAAATTTGTTCTTTTGGTAATTCTATCTTTTTGTCGATTTTTGTAGAGATATGTTGAATATGTTTCTAGAAACTCTTCATCTTCTATTTCTTTACCGAATAAATGGTTAACTTCAAGCTGAGCTTTAGGGAAAGGTGCGTCAACTATATCTATATATCCCTGCACAAAGTTTATCACATTTGAACGTAACTTAATGATTTTCAATGTTATATCAGCGGTTTTTGTTTCTAGAATTTTTAACCATGAATCATTAAGATTCGAATTATTTTGCATAAGAAGTTTTAAGCGTTCACGAGCTAGATGCTCATATTTATTTATATTACTAGCATGTTCCTGGTAAAAATTATAAACTATTCTATCAAGAAACCTCCTCCGCTCAGAAGGAGAACTCAAGAATATTCCATCCATCTGAGGGGTAAGCCAAATAATATTGGCAAGGGTAGTAAGCTCCGTATTACGGATCTTTGATCCATTATATTCTATTGTTCTCAAATTGTTGCTAAGTGCATAAGTAGATGCCACTAATGCTTTACCTATCTTACTTTTTAAGTATATACTACTGGACCAGCTTCCATTGTAATTATAAGCCATCTCGTCATATTTTGCTCCTTTTAATCCCCTTCCTGGAGAAAGTAATGAAATTGATTCCAGAATATTTGTTTTACCGCTACCATTTTCCCCAAGGATAACAACTATATTGTTATTAAAAGCTAGCTTTAATTCCTTGAAATTACGATAATTATGGAGGTTTAACCCTTCTAAGTAAACTGACATTATTAATGAAACTGTTTAAGAAATTCTTTTGCCTCTTCTAAAATATCAGCCGAGTTTTTTAAATCTTTAATAAAAACTAATTTATTATCGGGTTTAATTTTAGCATGTCTGGGGAATTTTTGGACAAAAGGCATTACTATATCTGCGACATCAAAATTTTTATTAAATTTAACTACAAAACCGCCAGATCCACAATCCAGACTTTCTATTTTAAGAGAATAGCATATATTTTTTATTTCAACTATCTTAAGTAAATTATTAAATTCCTCAGGTAAGAGGCCGAATCTGTCTATCATTTCATCTCTAAATGCCTCAATTTCAGAACGATTTTTAAGATTAGCCGTCCTCCTATATATAGCAAGGCGGAGAGAACTGTCTCCAATATAATTAGTTGGAATATAAACAGCTATTCCAAGGTTAATAGAAGGAGTAAAATCTAACTGCTTTTCACTAGAATTCTGATTTTTAAGCTCTGATATAGCTTCATTAAGCATTTCTTGATATAATTCTGAACCAACTTCCTTAATATGTCCTGACTGCTCATCACCTACCAAATTACCAAAACCACGTAAATCCATATCATGACTAGCAATAGTAAAGCCAGCACCAAGAGAATCTATATTCTGTAAAATTTCTAGCCTTTGCCAGGAATGTTTTGTCGTAACTTTATCATTCATTAATGTAAGATAAGCATACCCCCTTACCTTACCACGACCAACCCTTCCCCTTAATTGATAAAGCTGGCTAAGACCCAGCATATCTGCTTTATGAATTATTATGGTATTAGCAGCTGGTATATCAATTCCAGATTCTATTATCGTAGTTGAAAGTAATATATCAAATTTATCATCACAAAATTCATTCATGATATTATCGATATCCTTAGGTAACATCTGCCCATGAGCTATTTTAAACTTCAGCTCAGGGACGTATTCTATAAGTTTCTTCGTAACCCAGTCAATATCCTTTATTCTTGGTACAACATAAAAGCTTTTTCCCCCTCTAAAACGTTCCCGCATTAGAGCATCCCTAATTACTATTCCATCAAATGGCATAACGGCCGTTCTTACTGGTAGCCGGTCTATTGGCGGGGTGGCAATAAGACTTAAATCTTTAAGGCCTGACATAGACATTTGCAACGTTCTTGGAATCGGTGTTGCAGAAAGTGATAAAACATGTACACCAGATTTTAAAGATTTAAGACGTTCTTTTTGAGTTACCCCAAAATGCTGTTCCTCATCAATAATTAAAAGCTTTAAGTTCTTGAATTTTATATCTTTTGATAAAAGAGCATGAGTGCCGATTATAATATTAATTTTACCGGCCTCTATATCATTTTTTATTGCTTTGGCTTGCGCATTACTAATTAACCTAGATAATTGGCTAATACGAATATCAAAACCGCTAAAACGTTCAATAAAGCTCATATGGTGCTGGCGGCATAAAATAGTAGTAGGCGATATTATTGCTACTTGTGGATTATCATCCTGATAGTCAAAAGCCGTCATGAAAGCAGCCCTCATAGCTACTTCGGTTTTTCCAAAGCCAACATCTCCACAAATCAATCTATCCATTAACTTGCCACTTTTTAAGTCTACTTCAATATCATTAATGGCAGAAAGTTGGTCTTCTGTTTCACTGTAAATAAAACGATTACAAAAATTTAAATATAATTCAGGATCAAAATTAACTGGGATTGTTCTATGTAGTTCCCTTTCAGCGGTAGTCTTAATTAGGCTCGCAGCTATATCTTTTATTCGATTTTTAAGGCGAGCTTTCCGTTTTTGCCAATTTACTCCGCCAAGCTTATCAAGTTCTGCTTCTTCATTACCATATTTTGTTATTAAATCGATATTTTCAACAGGTAAATACAGAACATCGTTATTAAAATAAATAATTTTCAGACAATCGTGAGGAATCTCACTAACTAATATAGTTTCTACTTTTTCAAATCTTCCGATTCCATGTTCTTTATGGACTACAAGTTCCCCTTCGCCTATATTATCAAGTTCAATTAGTATGTTCTTGAGTTTCCTGCGACTTGGTTTATGACTTTGAGAAGTAAACTTTTCTCCCAAAATGTCTTGCTCTGAAATAAATAAGTAACTTTTGTTAAAAAATCCGTGAGAGAGAGGAGTAATCGCTATATTTATCAGCTGCTTTTTTGCGTCCTGAAGAAATGATATTTCACAAGTAGTATACCCCTGACTTTCAACAATAATTTTAATCCTTTGCTGCACACTTTTCGCACTACAGCATATTATGATGATCCTGTTTTTATAATCGTTGATTAAAGTCGGTAAAATTGATGATTCAACACTATGACGACTAAGAGGTTGTGGCCACTCAATACCTCTTAATGTCTTAGGAATATCCATACCATTTAGCAACTTACTAGCACCAACGTCTACTTCACCTTCCTTTTCTGGGCTATTCTCAATAAAGAAGTTATTGCCTTGGTTTAAAAATTCTTTAATAAAAACACTGGAAAAAATAAGCTGATCGGTAGAAAGAGCAAAATAAAATGATTCAGGATTAGCTTTATTAGAAAGAACTCTTGCCTGATAAAAATCATCATAGGATTTTTCTAGTTCAAGAATCGATTGTATAGATAAATTATCATAGATTACTACATGATCACCTAGATAATCCCTGAAATTAGCCATTTCATTATAAAACAATGGTAACAAATGTTCATAACCTTGAAACTTCTTCCCTGACATTATCGATTCATACATATTATGCCTAACATGATTTACACCGAAATTCTTTAGGAAATTATTTCTAAAAACTTCTATATTATTAAGGTTTAAAATTGCTTCACTAGCAGACGATAGCTCTAGCTTATCAACTGATTTTGTCGAAATTTGGCTATTTACGTCAAATTCTTTAATTGATTCTACAATCTCCCAACCAAAATTAATTCTGTAGCCTTTATTATTAGAATGGATTATATCAATTATCTCCCCCTTAACGGCGAATTCTCCGCTTTCCACAGCGATTGGCATCCGGATAAATCCATTATTAACTAAAAAAAATGCCAGTTCTTCTATAAGTAATTTATCTCCTTTAGTAATAGTAACTGCCGAGTTTTTAAACACTGCCGGCAGAGGTACTTTAATAATTAAATTTTGAGCATTAGTAACGATAATTTTTGGTGATTTGTTTAAACTTAAAATAGTCAAGACATTTGCTCGTGCTGCAATTATTCCTTGATTCGGAGAGATACGATCATACGGCAATGTATCTAGTGAAGGGAAATACACGACCTTGTTATTACCACCTTTATCTGCTAGGAATTTAAGATGTTTATAAGCTTTTATCGTTGCTTCTTCATCAGAAAATGTTAGTAAAATATTTTTACGAATGTTGTTAAAATACTCATAGGCAAACAAACATTTAGCAACAAAGGGAATGTAGATTTTTTGCATTTCTCTATAGAGTAAAATTTAACAACTTGGTAATAACTGAATTAGATTTTTCTATTGGTAGAGGTTTTTTCTTGATGTACCAGTCATAAATATCAACATCTGGAAACTCCAGTAATTCTGAAAAAAGATCTAACTCCTCATCGGTCATTTTATCTAGATTTTTCCTTGCAAACCTACCAATTATAAGGTCTGTTTCTTTACATCCCCTATTACAACTTCGATAAAGTAATTTTTTGATTATTTGTTTTCTTTTTAGGAAAGTCATCGATAATATCTTGCAAAAAAATTTATTGGTAATATTATTTACTTACTATGAAGAAAACATCAAGTCTATTTTATAGATATACATAATTTATTGATATCAAGTTAAGTTTTTAACTCTAATTTTGGGTTTAGATATCCCAGTTAGTTAACCATTTCTTGACCCTTATTTGACTATATGAAGCAATTAGAGCAACTCGAAATAATATCAAAACCTAATAACCAGCATAATGAAAACCCACATAATTTATGGGATGAAGTTAGCCGTGATCTCATAAGCCATTATGGGCATGCTCTTTACAAAAACTGGTTTAGTAAAATTGCTTTCTACGAAAGGACAAAAAACAATAAATTATTGCTAGCAGCACCAAGTAATTTTGTCAGGGACTGGATAAAATCCAATTACTTTGAAACTATAATAAAGTTAGTTGCTCATTATGACCCTGAGGTAAAATCGGTCGATATTATTACCAAAGAACTTAATAACTTTTATGCTATAGGATCTCAGGAGCTACAAGAACCCATAAAAAATGAGGTTAAAAATCCTATAAATTTAGAAACAGAAGATGATTCTCTAGCCTTTTTAGATCAAAGATTTACCTTTGAAAATTTTGTTATTGGACCGCCAAATGAACTGGCCTATGCCGCAGCACTAGCAGTAGCTGAATCAAAAACAGCAGTTGCAAAATCTAATCCGTTGTTTTTATATGGAGGTGTAGGGCTTGGTAAAACCCATTTAATGCATGCTATTGCTTGGCATTCTAAAAAAATAAATCCAAAAAGAAAAGTTTTATACTTGTCTGCTGAAAAATTTATGTATCGCTTTATAAAAGCTCTTCGTAATAAAGACGTAATGGCTTTTAAAGAAGAATTTAGATCAGTAGACGTGCTGATGATTGATGATATTCAATTTATTTGCGGGAAAGATAGTACGCAAGAGGAATTTTTTCATACCTTTAATGCTATTATTGATAATAATAAACAAATGGTTATTTCGTGTGATAGGTCACCGTCCGATCTTGATAATATAGAAGATAGAATAAAGTCCCGATTAGGATGGGGACTAGTTGCCGATGTCCACAGTACTACCTATGAGCTGCGTGTTGGAATATTAGAATCCAAATTAGAGCAAATGAATATCAACATTTCTCAAAATGTTATCAATTTTTTAGCTGCAAAAATCACTTCTAACGTCCGAGAACTAGAAGGAGCTTTAAATAAAGTAATAGCCCATTCTACTCTAATAGGCAGAGAAGTAACTCTGGAAAGCACGCAGGATATTCTGCGAGACTTGCTCCGCTCGAATGAAAGAATAATTACTATCGAAGATATACAAAAAAGGGTAGCTAATCATTACAATATCAAAATTTCTGAAATGTCATCTGTTAGAAGAGCTAGAACCGTAGTAAGACCAAGGCAAATAGCTATGTATTTATCTAAAATCCTTACCCCAAAAAGTTTAGCAGATATTGGCTCTAAGTTCGGTAAAAAAGATCATACTACTGTGATCCATGCAGTAAAAAAAGTAGAACAGTTAATGGCTGAAGACGCTGATGTTCGGGAAGAAGTAAATTTGCTAACTCGGATGCTACAAAATTAATATTTAACTTTTAATTAAAAATCAAATTTCAATTATGTCTAAAAACGTAAATAACAATAGCTTAGAAATAATAGTTCAGACAAAAGAGCTTGCTTATGTCCTTAGTTTTGCAGCGTCAGTAGTTGAAAAAAGAAATGTTGTTTCAGAATTAAGTAATGTAAAATTAGTTGCTAGAGATGGAATTTTAGAAATCGGAGCAACAGACCTGGATCTATATTTAAATCAAACTATAGGTGCCGAAGTAAAAAAAGAGGGTCAATCAACCGTTTCAACACAAATTCTATCTGACATAGTAAGAAAAATCCCAGATAAAGAAATAATTTTAAAACAAGATGCAGGTTCTGAACATCTGCATGTCATAGGTAATTCTTGTAAGTTCGATTTACTTACCTTACCTGCCAGTAATTTTCCCCAAATGGAAGATCTCGAAGCAGAAGTATCATTAAAAGTTAACTGTGAAGAATTCGCCCGTATTGTCGAATATACCAGTTTTGCAATGTCAAATGAAGAAACACGCTATAATTTAAACGGCATATATTTGCACGTCAAAAATGGAGAGTTTTTAAGTGCTGCTACTGATGCTCATAGGTTTTCAATAGCTAGTAGTAAGATAGAGGCAAATATTAACGATTTCGGGGTCATAATCCCTAAAAAAACTGTTGTTGAGCTGTTAAAAATTGTAAAAGATACCAAAAATATCCATTCTGATATATCTGTAACTCTAGGAGCAAACAAGGTTAAATTTGCGTGTAATAATTTACTGCTGATGTCCAAATTAATCGATGGAAACTTTCCTGAATACGAAAGTTTTATTCCCAATTCCAATGAAAGTAAATTAATAATTAACACCAAGCTTCTGGCCAGTGCAATAGATAGGGTAGCAACTGTTACAGTTGATAAATTCAGAGCAATCAAAATTTTGCTCAATGACACTTGCCTAGCAATTACAGCAACCGGAGAAGCAAAAGGGGCTGCTAATGAAAGTATAAATTTTTCTGACCACAAAGAATCGTATTGTAGTTTTTCCGGTAACAACCTTACTATTGGGTTTAATCCTAGGTATATTATGGACGTTTTGGGAACGCTAAAAGAAGAACAAGTGCATATATATCTTAATGACGCTTCCTCCCCTGCCCTTATTAAAACGTTAGAAAATCCCAGGGATAGCTTTGTCATAATGCCTGTAAAAGTATAAAAATGCCATCATTTAGCGATACAAGGTTATTGCCTTATGAGGCAAAACTGGTAAGAGACATCATATTAGATATAGGAAAATATCCTGAATTTCTACCGTGGTGTTCGGATGCAGAATTATTATCAAACACGGAAAAGGAACTTATAGCCCAGTTAACAATTAGCTATAAGTTTTTCAGAGAAACCTATAAATCCCTTATTGTAACAACAGAAACCCCTGAGGGTTTTATAATAAATGTTGAAGCAATATCTGGCCCCTTTAAGAAACTAACTAATTTTTGGAGCATCAGAAAAATAAATAATCAGTGTGAAGTAAAGTTTTCTATTGATTTCGAATTCAAATCGGTGATACTAGACGCTGTTATAGGAACATTTTTTTCTATGGCTACTAATAAAATGATCAAAGCTTTTGAAACTAGGGCTTACCACATTTCAAGAAATGGTGTGCTGTAATAGCAAATACTTAGCAAGAAAATATAGTAAAGTATATTTTTTTCTACGAGAGCCAGAAAGGTAGTGTTAGAATCGAAGATGTTTGATTGATTAACAAAATTATAATTAACAAGGAGAAGTTCATATGAACAAAGGAGATTTCATATCATTTATCGCTGACAAACATGACTGTACAAAAGCAGAAGCAGAAAGGGTAATAGATATGTTTACCAGTTCTGTTATCGGCGCACTTGGAAAAGGCGAAGAAATAACTCTAGTTGGTTTCGGTAGCTTTAGTGTAAGCAAGGTAGCAGCAAGATCAGGTCGTAATCCAAGAACCGGTGCGGCAATTCAGATAGCTGAGTATAATCAACCAAAATTTAAAGTTGGTCAAAAACTGAAAGACGCCTGTAATAAGAGAAAATAGTAACTACTGATCAACGATGGCCGTTATAGAGTGCGATGTCTGTAATATCATTGCACTTAACTCTAGTGGACTGGGTATTGGTATTTCAAATAACACTGCAGATACTTCTAAAGTAATTGAAATACCTTATACTGCTCCAGATGAAGTAATAAAATTTGAAAAACATCTTCACAAAAACCACTTATCTTTTACGATTTCTAAAATATTAACCCCTTCGAAATATAGGGTATCTCCACCATGTAAATACTTTACTGTTTGCGGGGGGTGCAGTTTGCAGCATCTTGAGATCAATTACTATAAGCAATTCAAGTTAAACGTATTACACCAAACTTTTGCAAAATACGGTATAAGTTGCAAAATATCTCCGATAAGATCTATCGGGGCTTCTAAACGCCGAAGAGCTATTTTAGAGGCTGTAAAAAAACAGGATCAATTATTCTTAGGTTTTAAGAAGTTCCATTCGCATCAAATAGTAAATATTGATAGCTGTTTGTTACTCATGCCAGAATTATCAGATTTAATAGATAAGCTAAAAGTTATCCTCAAAGAGTTATTGGGAGATAAAGAAAAATGTAAAATATTTATTACAAAAGCAGATAACGGTATAGATTTAATTATTGAAATAAAGAACCATAATTACCTTTCTTTAACAAAAGTACAAATCCTTAAAGATTTTGCAATAAATAATAATATCATTAGATTTACAATAATTAATGACGATAAATGGAATCAAATATATTTCGCTGAAAAACCATATATACTATTTGAACATACAGCAGTAACTATCGATAATCATAGCTTTCTCCAAGTTAGTAAAGAATCAGATATTATCTTAGCAGAACTTATAAATCATATTTTTTGTAAATTAGAAAACGCTGATGATAAAGAATTGCAAATTGCTGATCTATTTTGTGGAAGAGGCACTCTAACGATTCCGGCAAGCAAATTTGGCAATGTAGATGGATTTGAAACAGAAATATCCGCCGTTAAAGCCTTAACAGCAGCAATTAATAACTCAAAATTAAAAGCCCTAATATATCAACGTGATTTATTTAAGAAACCGTTAGAGTGGGATGAGTTAAACAAATATGACGCAGTAATTATTAATCCGCCAAGAGCAGGTGCAAAAGCGCAATCCAAACTGCTTGCTACTTGTACGGTTAAAACTATTATATATTTATCGTGTAACCCGGAAAGTTTTGCTCAGGATGCAAAAATCATTATGCGTAACAAACGATATAAACTTGAAGAGGTAACCCCTATTGATCAATTTCAATGGAGTTACCATATCGAATTATTGGGGATATTTAAGTTGGCTATATAAAATTTAAGAATAACTTAGCACTTACTAAATCCAAAAAGTTGAAGGATTAGGATAAGGCAAATCTTGAAATAAAAAGCGTAGTGCAAACATACTTCTTATTACTAGCCACACAAACACGGCAATATACAGAACAAATCCCATAAAAATCAAATTTTTTATTAGCGACAGTACAAACCACACCATGTAAATATAAAAGTTTTTTAATGCAAATAAATAATGGCTTTGCCACAACTTATTATGACTTGACTTGTTGGCATAAGCAAAGACTCCACCTACAAAAGGAGTTATCGGATTCATCAACCCAATTAAATATAATATATATATTAAGGTTATGTTCTTTTTCCCGGGTTGCAAATATGTGTTAATTTTATTACGCATTAACTAAGTTCTCCCCTTTTATTATCTCCATGGCTATTTGCTAAATTTTTTAATACCGCAGCAAGTATACTACCACTTTTGATATACCCTATCTCATTCTCGGTATAAACCTGCATTATAACGTCAAACGATTCATTTTCGCCATTACTGTGCTTTATCAAGCATTTTAAAGGCTGATAAGGCTCCATATCTCTACTTATGCCCAAAATACTAATTTCCTCATTACCTTTGAGATTCAAATCTGACCACTTTTGTCCGTCTTTGAAAGAGAGGGGTAAAACACCCATACCAACTAGATTTGATCGGTGAATTCTTTCAAAACTTTCGGCTATAACAGCTTTTACCCCCAGTAAACTTGTACCTTTTGCTGCCCAATCCCTTGAGGAACCAGTACCATATTCTTTACCGGCAAAAATTACTAATGGTATAGATTTCTTTTTATATTCCATAGCTGCATCATAAATACTCATTTGCTGACCATTTACGTGATTAATAGTTATGCCCCCTTCTATCCCAAGGCATAGATAATTCTTAATGCGACCATTAGCAAAAGTTCCTCTCATCATTATTTCGTGATTACCTCTTCGTGCTCCATAAGAATTGAATTCAGCTTGAGTAATTCCCTTATCCATCAAAAATTTTGCTGCAGGACTATTTTTGCTTATTGAACCGGCTGGAGAAATATGGTCTGTAGTAATTGAATCACCAAACAAAGCAAGTATTCTAGCATTGTTGATGTCACTTAATACCTGGGTCGGTTTATTAATATTTTCAAAATATGGGGGATTATTAATATATGTACTGTTACTATTCCAGTTGTAAGTATCAGTTTCTTTAACTTCTATATTCTGCCAATTTTTATCACCCATAAATACGTTTTTGTATTTTTCTTTAAACATGCTCGTTGTAATACAGGAATCGATATACGATTTAATCTCCATATTAGTTGGCCAAATATCTTGTAAATATACTGCTTTACCATTTTTATCATTCCCGATCGAATCCTTATCAAGGTCAATATTTAATGTTCCGGCAATAGCATAAGCTACAACTAACGGCGGGGAAGCCAGATAATTGGCTCGAACAAGAGGATGGATTCTACCTTCAAAATTTCTATTTCCCGATAAAACTGATGCAACAGCAAGATGGTTATCGGTTATCAATTTTTCTATTTCGGGTTTTAGTGGACCTGAATTACCTATACAAGTAGTACAACCATAACCAACAAGGTTAAATCCCATAAAATCCAAGTATTTATCCAATCCACCTTTTTTCAGATATTCAGTAACTACTTGAGAGCCAGGAGCAAGGGAAGTCTTAACCCACGGCTTAGGTTTTAAACCTAACTTATAAGCCTTTTCTGCAACTATACCGGCAGCTACCATAACAGAAGGATTAGACGTATTGGTGCAGCTAGTAATAGCAGCAATTACGACATCGCCATTCCCTAATTTATAACCTGCGGAACTAACATTAAATTTATTATCGATAGATGCTTCATTACCAGCAAGTGATGGCAATGCTTCTTTAAAATTGTTCTTTACGTGCCCTAAAGCAACCCTATCTTGAGGTCTTTTAGGACCGGCAAGAGACGGCTCAAGCGTTGATAAATCAAGTTCAAGAACATCAGTGTATGTTACACCGTTAGAGTTTCTCCAGAAAAGCTGATTCTGAGCATATTGCTCGACTACTTTAACTCGATGAGAATCCCGACCGGTTAGCTCTAAATACCGAATTGTTTCCTTGTCTATTGGAAAAAATCCACAAGTTGCTCCATACTCCG
Source organism: Candidatus Megaera endosymbiont of Mesostigma viride (assembly GCA_020410825.1). Classification (GTDB taxonomy): domain Bacteria; phylum Pseudomonadota; class Alphaproteobacteria; order Rickettsiales; family Rickettsiaceae; genus Megaera; species Megaera polyxenophila. The sequence continues at coordinate 393,677 of CP084576.1, read as the reverse complement.
GTGCCATGTTAGATATGGTAGCTCTATCGGCTAAAGACAAGTTATCAAGACCAGAACCAAAAAATTCTACAAACTTACCCACCACACCTTTTTTCCTTAACATTTGCGTAACCGTTAACACTAGATCCGTTGCTGTAATGTTACCTTGCAGAGAGCCGGTTAGCTTAAACCCTATTACTTCTGGTAATATCATAGGTAGTGGCTGTCCAAGCATTGCTGCTTCAGCTTCAATCCCCCCTACCCCCCACCCAAGTACCGATAATGCGTTAACCATAGTAGTATGGCTATCTGTTCCAACTAACGTATCAGGATATACTAATTCTCCTTCCGTATCATTTTTTATCCAAACAGTTTGGGCTAAATATTCCAGGTTTACCTGATGGCAAATACCAGTACCAGGCGGAACAACTCTAAAATTACTAAAGCTTTTTTGCCCCCACTTTAAAAACTCATATCTTTCCAAGTTTCTTTCTACTTCTTTGCCAACATTTTCGGCAAAAGAAGTAGGTGAACCATAAGAATCCACCTGAACAGAATGGTCAATAACCAGGTCTACCGGAATCAAAGGGTTGATTTTGTAAGGGTTAGCTCCAAGAATCTTTATTGCATCACGCATAGAAGCAAGGTCTACTATTGCCGGAACTCCGGTAAAATCCTGCATTAATACTCTTGCAGGGTAAAAATTTATCTCTTCTGATGGAGTCTTAAGATTTAACCATTTTTTAAAGGCAGAAAGACGCTCTTGATTTCCGCCATTCCTTAAAACATTCTCAAACAAAACCCTTAAAGAAAAAGGCAATTGTTCAAGATCTAAACCAATATCTTTTGATGCTTCTTTTACGTCAAACATCCAATAATTTTTACCGTCAAATTTTACAGATTTTTTATATTGCCGATTTTGTTCATTAGACATAAAATAACCTCACCCAATTTTTTATACTGATTTAGAATTATGAGTAGCACCTACACAATATCCATGGTAATAAAACTGTATATTAAGTACAACTAATATTATTAACGTTTACGGTTTATAAGAAAATTTATTATCGGTAGTGTACAAAAATGCTCTCTCTAAGTTCTGTCTGCATAAATACTAATGAATCTGAACTTATAAAAAACCTTTCTATAACCTTTCTGCCTAGTGCAATAGCTTATTTCAGAGGGAAAAACGGATGCGGCAAAACATCCTTGTTACGTGCCATCGCCGGAATAAAAGGGGTATCTTCAGGACAAATTACTTTTGGTAAAAATAATACACCAATAGAGGAGCTACCAAAACCATACTGCATTTATATTGGTCATAAAACTGGTGTAAAACCAGAATTAACCGTAATTGAAAACATAGAGTTCTGGGCTAAAACATACAATTCACCTGAATTAGTAGCTGCCGCTATTTTTTATTTTCAACTTGAAAAGTATATACATACCAAATGCTACGCCCTTTCAGCTGGTCAGCAACAGAAAGTTGCCTTGGCTAAATTGCTTGCTTGTTCTTCCCAAATTTGGTTACTTGACGAAGTTGAAAACAATCTTGATTCAATTAGCAGACAGCTTTTAACTAACCTGCTTATTTCAAAAGCCAATAACGGTGGCATAATAATAGCTAGCTCGCATACCGAAACTTTGATTGATTCCGCCTTAATTATAGATTTGGCTTCTACTTACTAGCCGTATTTATTTTATTAAATTGGTGAAGAATTATTTGAAATTGTCTAAGAGCCTATGTTAGGATGCAATCCTGCGGGTGATAAAAATCACCCCCAATCTTAAATTTTAATTTTTTAATGATCCACTTTATAAAGCACGAATTCTTTCTCCAAAACAAAACATGCAACTTAACCAAATATTTTTTTATCTTTTTTGTCTTTTGCAATGGTAGCATAACTATAGTAAGCTCACATGATAAAATTGCTAATTTGGGTATTATTTTTGCTGTGATTTCTATACCACTTTCATTAATTGGTATTGCCGCAAATTTTTTAAAATCAGAAGTTGAAGATGGTTCATTAGAGATGTTGCTTACATCATTTAAGCCTATTCAAATAATTTTAGCTAAATACCTTGGTTTATTTATCTGTGGAAGCATAGCTTTTATGTTAAACATCCCAATTTCATATCTCCTGTTTAATATAGATGTATTCCAGTTAAACTTGGTAATTATTACCGGATTATCATTAATGTCCACAAGCTGCGGGGTAATAATTTTAATATCATCTATCCAGTGTTATTTCCGTTCAAATACCCATTTGCTTTCAACTTTACTCCTTCCGCTAATTATACCAAGTATTATACTTTCAGGTATTATTATACAAAGCGAAAACAATAGCTATTCCCTTTTCTTAATAATGACCGGAGTAAACTGTATTATTATCCCGATATCTATTTATCTATCAAGCTACCTAATTGAAAATATTTACAACATATAAACACAAATATTTGGTAATAGAAGAAAATATCATTTCTTCTACTAATAATTCAGTTTACACTGGAGACAAGATTTTAAACAATTAACGCAATAATTAACTTAATAGGATTTAAGTTATGTTCGACTCTTTTATAGGAAAATTTAAAGTGCTTTTTAAAAGCCCGTTTACAGTTTTTGTTTATGGTATTTTAAGTAAATGGTTTATTACTATTTTTATTACTGGAATTGTTGTTGCATACTGGGTTTTCAAAGGTCTTAGCGATGCAGGAATATTAAAAAAAGCTGAAGACATAGTATTTGATGCACTCATCCAAACAAAATCAGTAGCCCAATATTGCATCCCTAAAATAGCTCATTTTGGCGATTTTTGGGCATGCTTACAGGATCCCCCGGCATATGTACCAAGTGATGAAGAGGCGAAACTAGAGCAAGGGATGAAAAAAATTATAGATCCGATAAATTATAACAAACCGAACCCTTATGATAATGAGGACTAAACAAAATTTTATTTAATTTATTGATATAATAAATTCATGTTTATATAATGCCAAGAAGTTTAATAGTGATTGAAAATAGACCACTTATGTCAGACGATAATTTTTCAGAAAATTCAAATAAAACCACAAGAAGAGATTTTGTAACCCTTACTGCAAGTAGCCTAGCAGCAGTGGGAGTTGCTTGTAGTGCATGGCCGCTTGTTGATTCCCTGAATCCATCTGCAGATGTATTAGCTCTTTCTTCAATTGAGGTCGATATTTCGTCAATCGAACCAGGTCACACTATGACTGTCAAGTGGCGGGGCAAACCTGTGTTTATTAGAAATAGGACTGAAGAAGAAATAAAAGAAGCTAGAGAAACTCCTATGTCAGCACTTGTTGACCCTCAGGAAGATAGTGCAAGGGTTAAAGCAGGTCATGATAAGTGGCTTATAACAATTGGCATCTGTACACATCTTGGATGCGTACCACTTGCAAATAAAGGTGATTACCTTGGTTGGTTTTGCCCGTGCCATGGGTCTCATTATGATACTTCAGGAAGAATAAGAAAAGGACCTGCACCATTAAACCTTGTAATTCCTCCCTATGAGTTTATTTCAGATACTAAAGTTAGGATCGGATAGTTATGAAGGACAATGAAGTTCAATATGCAGCTAAAACTGATGGGATTATTGCCTGGATAAATTACAGATTGCCAATTTTCTCATTTTTATCCCATTTTGCTGTTTATAAAACTCCCAAGAACCTAAATTATATGTGGAATTTAGGTTCGATTGCCGGTATTGCTCTTGTTATCCAAATAATAACTGGCTTAGTCTTGTCTATGCACTACACTCCCCATGTAGACTACGCATTTGATAGTGTAGAAAAAATCATGCGTAATGTTAATTACGGGTGGTTGATTAGATACATGCACGCTGTTGGGGCATCAATGTTCTTTGTTGCAGTTTATTTGCATATATTCCGCGGCTTATATTACGGCTCCTATAAAACCCCAAGGGAATTGCTATGGCAAATAGGCTTAGTTATTTTCCTTACTATGATGGCTACAGCTTTCATGGGATATGTTTTACCCTGGGGGCAAATGAGCTATTGGGGAGCAACGGTGATCACTAACCTGTTCTCTGCTATACCGCTTATCGGTGAAAGCATTGTTACATGGCTATGGGGTGGTTTTTCAGTTGCTAACCCGACTTTAAACCGGTTTTACTCACTACATTTCTTATTACCTTTTATTATTGTTGCTCTTGTTATTCTTCATCTTTGGTCACTACATACCCATGGGTCTAATAACCCTAAAGGAGTGAAGCTAAAAGAAAAAGATATGATTCCTTTTCACCCTTATTATACAGTAAAGGATTTTGTGGGTTTTGGAATTTACCTGTTGATATTTGCCTATTTTATATTCTACAAACCAAATTTACTGGGCCATCCGGACAATTACATACCCGCTAATCCTTTAGTTACTCCTGCTCATATTGTCCCTGAATGGTATTTCCTGCCATTTTATGCAATACTTAGAGCTGTACCATCAAAACTCGGAGGCGTAGTACTAATGTTCGGCAGCATTCTGATTTTATTTTTTCTACCATGGATAGATAAATCACCGGTAAGAAGCGCTAACTATAGACCACTTTATAAATGGGCATTTTGGGTATTTGTAATTGATTGTTTAGTCCTTGGTTATGTAGGAGGGAAACCTGCAGAAGAACCTTACCTAACAGTTAGCAGAATTGCAGCTAGTTATTATTTTTTCCATTTTCTTGTTTTAGTACCTTTGATTGCTAAAATTGAAAAACCTCTGCCGCTCCCAAAGGGATCAGCAGAATAATAACGTTATTTAGGTAAAGATAAAAAAGAACAGATTATGTATAATAGAGTTATTATTGCTTTGCTAATATCATTTAGCAGTTTTGGTACAATTGCTGATACTACAGCAAAAAAGCCTTTGCAATTAGTTTGGCCTTTTGAAGGGATATTCGGAACTTTTGATAGGCAAGCAGCTCAGCGGGGAGCTCAAGTTTACCTTGAAGTCTGTTCTACCTGTCATAGCAATCATAATCTATACTATAGAAACTTAAAGGATATAGGTTTTTCAGAAGCAGAAATAAAGCAGCTTGCTCAAAAGTATACAGTTAAGGATGGACCAAATGCTGAAGGTGAAATGTTTGATAGACCCGCTCTACCATCTGATAGGTTTGTCTCACCTTATCCAAATGAAGAAGCAGCAAGAGCTGCTAATAATGGTGCATATCCGGTAGACCTCTCCCTTATAATAAAAGCAAGACAGGATGGGCCAAATTATGTATTTTCGCTATTATCTGGCTATCAAGATGCACCGGCTGACGTTAAATTGATGCCAGGTCTATATTATAATCCATATTTTGAAGGCGGGCAAATAGCTATGCCGCCACCACTGACCGAAGGACAAGTCACTTTTTCTGATGGCACTCCTGCAACCGTAGAACAAATGGCAAAAGACGTGGTTGTGTTCCTGCAATGGGCGGCGGAACCAGAGATGGAGCATAGAAAGTCCATGGGTCTAAAGGTTATGATTTTCCTTTTAGTTTTTACTGTATTTTTCTATATAGCAAAAAAGAAAATCTGGAAAAACATATCAAGTTAAGTTGCTGAACTAAATATAGGCTTACAAGTACTGCGTACCGCGGCGATACTAAATATCAAAAAACTGTAGTTTCTACTATTAAATAAATAATTTAATAGTAGTTGTTCTTGCGAGTAGATTACTCCAATATCCTCAGCTGTTAGAACTTAATTGGTTATAAAGGCTTGTTCTACTATAAAACGGTAAATAGTGGATTACTTATAAATCATTCTTTTGCAGGGAAAAACTCTTTTAAGCCTTTAAAGTTTGAATGTTTCTTGGTGCTATAGAATGTTTTAAACAAAATCTCTATTTTATAATATATTATATTACTCATTCAAGAACATATACTTTTTACTTTCAACGGAATAATCAATTCTCTACAACATGTTTTAAATTGCTAGAATCCTGAAACTGATTACTTCAAATGCTTAAGCTCATTTATAATTCTAGTAATATCTGCAGGAGGGGAAGCCTTCTCTATTGCTTTTATTCGTAATTTAATTTCAGTATTTATGATATCTGGGTATTTCTCTAAATATAACAAAACACAAGTTACCCTTCCCCATTGTTTGCTATCTTGAATATTTAACCATTCTTCAGGGGTAAAAATGTTAAATACACCTATAACCTTTAAAGAAGGCATTAGTTTGCGCATTTCATCAATAGATTCTTTTATAAGTTTTTCAGAAGCAGCTGAGGAAATAGGTTCTAAAAGAAGTTTATTTAATAATGCAATGTTATTTATTGTAGCAGCAACTGTCCCCTTTCTTGCTTTTCTTTTTTCTCCGGTGTAAGGATTTGTAACCTCGGCTTCATCAATACCAGCTGGTAACATTTTCTCCGGCGTAAATGCGTTATTAGCAAATGATAAACTTGAAATTATTTCTAAAACAATAAATAAATTTAATATAAAACGAAGAATATTTTTTTTTCTCATAATAAATATTTATTCTAAATTATTTGCTTAATAGCAATTATTTAACATATTTTTAATAACTATTTTAGTAATAATTAAATTATTTAGTTGTGTCAATAAAAACAATTTAAAAAAAACTGTTTGGATTTATTTATACAAGCTTCAGTCACGATATGATTCTACTGCATCTTATTATTCAGAAATACTGTACCATAAATCTAAAACTACCCATAAGTAGAGTACATTCTAATCAGGCAGGAGTAACAGGTGCTGTAATATCCTGTAAGAAGATTAAAGCCATAACCGGCATGTATATAAGTACAAAAATTAAAGAAAGCAAAACTGCAGTTGCAACCTTTTCTGGATATATTTTATAAAGTGAAGCAAGAACAATTGTGTTAGTAGCAAGAGGAGCAACACAAAGTAATTGTAATGCATTATAGTATTCATTATTATACCATCCCAGAAAAAATCTATCAAAGATAATAAAAATGTTAAATGCAATCGGATAAAATAAGAACTTACTGGAAAAAGCTGCTGCCGTAAATTTTAAATCCAGTTCAAATTTTTTGATTTGAGAGAGAGCAAGACCAATCATAACCATACCAAGGATCGAGTAAGCCCCTTTCATATTAGCTACAAACTCATGAAAAAAACTTGGTAACTGAAACCCTAATAAACTCAAAGTACATCCTAAAAAGAAAGCATTAAGCAAGGGCAATCTAGCAATCTTAAGCATACTTTCTTTAAAGGTACTTACGCTTCGTGCACAAAAATAACAGCCGATAGAGGCATCGTAAATTGAAATCCCAATTAGCCCAAGAACATATATACTAAGGGTATTGTCGTTAAATATACTAGTTGCTACAGGTAAAACTACATATCCGCTATTACCTGTTCCTGCAGAAAAAGCTAAAATATTCCTATGACTATCCTGCCATATTTTTCCATATAACCAATAACTGAAAAACCCCAGAAAACTGCATATGATAAAAGTAATGCCCGTGATTCCTAAGGAATTAAAAGTAAGTTCAGTACTGGTTGGAATTGCAAAAAAGACAATTGGAGCTACAAAATAAAATAATAACGAAGCTATACTATCTTTTTCGACATTCGAAAACCTACCTGACAAATACCCTATAACTACACTTAACAGAGACGAAAGGACTTTAAAAAATACTAGACTAAATATTGCCATTTTGAAATTATAGGAGCTATAATAAACTCAAAAGGAACATTCTAGCATTAATTAAATATTATATCTAGTTTAAATTATAACTATTCCCCTTGAGCTAAAGAATAACCTGGCTTACCGTCAAAATTATATAAATTTTCGACTTTGATAAAATCAATTTTAGCATTAGCTAGTTTACCAAGCAAATTAGTAATATCCTGGTGGGTTATCTCCCCTGAATCAGGCATAAACCTACAACACCAATGATCAGAGTTCATAAAGAAACTCTCTTCACGCGGCCAAAGCTTTAACCCTTTAGAAGAAATAGTTCTAAGTACCATAGGGCCTGCATCTACGGGGTTTACCTTAGCAGCAACATCATGAGCGGAATTTACATTCATATCGATAAAAATATCCACGCCTACCAAAGTTTTTTTCTCATTAGTATTAATTTCATACCCCAAACTTTTAGATTTTTGTCCTGTGGATGAACTATAAGCTGCTACCGTCAATTTGGAAGGGTTGTGCCCTAGCCTCTTTACCACTTCCTCTGCAAATTCTTTAGTTCCGACTTTCTTAGTAGATGTTTCTGTATTGTAAATATCAGCGGTATGGACTCCATCTTCAAGGGTTTTCTTCCACGCATTTTCGATTAAAGCTGCTATCTCTCCCTGTCCGATATGGACCAGCATCATAATTGCTCCATTAAGTAAACCGGATGGGTTGGCAATATTTTTTCCTGCTATATCAGGAGCTGATCCATGAATTGCTTCAAATAAAGCAAAATCGTTGCCGATATTTGCCGATCCCGCAAGCCCGACAGACCCTGAAATTTCAGCCGTTACATCGGAAATAATATCACCAAAAAGATTAGAAGTTACTATTACGTCAAAAATCTCTGGTTTAGTAGCAAGCCTAGCCGTTCCTATATCAACAATATAATGCTCATTAGCGATAGCCGGATATTCCTTAGCTATTTCCGTAAAAACCTGATGAAAAATACCATCAGAGAATTTCATAATATTATCTTTGCTAAAACATGTAACCTTCTTACGGTTATTTTTTACGGCATATTCAAAAGCATACCTAACTATTTTTTCACATCCGGTTCTGCTGATTAATTTTACTGATTCCCTAACGTTATGAGTATGCCTATATTCAATACCGGCATATAGATCTTCTTCGTTTTCTCTTATTATCACAAGATCAAGGTTTGGGTGCAAAGTATTAACAAACGGATAATAAGATATGGAAGGCCTAACGTTAGCATACAGCCCAAGGGTTTTTCTCATAGTTACATTAAGGCTCTTATAGCCCCCTCCTTGCGGAGTGGTAATTGGAGCTTTAAGCAAAATTTTTGTCCGCTCTATAGATTCCCAGGTATCCGGTGCAATCCCAGATGTATAATTTTTATTATATAATTTCTCACCTACTTCAACCACTTCGACACGGATTTTTGCCTCTGCTTTCATTAAAATATGCAATACAGCCTGCATTATTTCAGGACCTATTCCATCACCATATGCGACTGTAATTGGAGTGACCTCTGACATTATATACCTCTCCTACTTTTAACCATTTCTTGCAATTCTAGCATAAATGGAAGCAACTGAGATATAATATCATTAAATACAAATAGCAGTTTTTATATTGCTGATGCTTTTAGAACTTTTTTGTAATCTCTATTTAATAATACCACCCCATAAACCCATACTAAGCATACAATGACAAATACAGCAGCTAAAAACCCTGCTATATCTTCATGGTGAGCAGTTGGAAAAATAGAAAAAGTGATGAATTGTACTGACGCTCCGATTGATTTACCAAGCTTTGCTCCAAGGATGTCCACTGCTGCTTTACCTTTAGTTTTCATTTCTTTATCAAGTGGTATATAAACCATTTCCTTAGTAGCATCAAAAAGAGAATATTTGATACCTTTACCAAGTACATTTTGTAATCCACCAATAAATACGATAATGACTAAAGGCGATAAATGTAATAAAGTCGCAAATATTTGATTTAAATGCTCTTCTAATAGAACAAATCCAAAAAACATTCCGCCTGCAATTAGCGTTACCAAAGGCGTAAGCACTGCTCCCCAAAACCAACCAAAAAGCCTAACTATGGTATTACCGATAAAAGCAAAAACTAATGTACATACTCCGGTCCAAAATAGCACATTGCCTTGATAAACCATAAAATCTTTGGTTTCCGGATATAAAGCTTTTGTTCTCGACATCCATAACCCCTCAATTAAGTTTATCGAAGTGCTGTAAGATACCATTAATATGCAAATAATAGCCAAATATTTTGAGGTAAAAACCATTTTAGCACTGTGCCGAAGTCCTAATTTTAATATATCCGTTCTTTGATTTTTAAAAATTATACCCTTGATAGTTTCAATATTTTTTATCTCAATGTAGCGATGCAATAACAAACAGATTACTCCGGATATCAATAGGAGTATCGTTATTGATTTTAAAATCACTTCTGAGGAATTGGTAATGCCTGTAAATAACGGCAATAAAAAATGCTGCCCCTTAGAAAAATAAATTATAATACTACCGGAAATGAGTAAATTTGTCTGCCCAAACAACCCAAAAAACACATAATACCTGGTGGCTTCCTCAGTTTTGGTTATTTTATTAGCAAGCTGCCAAAAAAATAGCCAAAAAATTATTAGCGGCCAAAGCTCACCCATTATATAAAATAAAACATAACTCCATTTTCCCCACATAACGATAAACCATTTAAAATGCGGAAAAAGACCAATATAAGTCTTGATTCGTTCGGGATCAGGGTGAAAAAACTCAGTATTAGGAAAAATAATGTAAGCAAAACAGGCAAAAAACACAAGAAATCCTGTAACTACTATACGAAAAACCTGCTCAGTAGTCATCACATTACACATACGTACATATAATATTACGAACAATATACCCATAGGTGCTTCACCCCAGAGTTTTATAAAGCTAAGAATTTCTGTACCAATCATGGTAACAACAAAACTATCTTTTATACTGCGTACTAAATTTTGATTTAGCAGTATAAAAAACATCAGCAGAGCCATTGGCAAAAACTTATGTAGCTCGCTCGACCGAATCGGCCATATTACATACCTTACCTTACTATGCCTAATCTTTGACCACAAAATAGCTATTTGTGACATTAAAACTCCCCTATAATTCATCTATCACTATATTTGGAAGCTGAAGCTAAACCATCTTCTAAGAACTGTCAACGGATCAATAATAATAAATATTTCAAAATATTTAGAAAAACTATTTGCAAAAGAAAAACTATTTTGCTATAGATAAAACCCATACAACTTTAAGTTAGGTTTAATATTATAATTTTAATTATAAATTAAGTTTTTAAGATTGTAATTTGTCAAATTAACAATTTGAATATGAGGTTTTTTTTATGAGTAAAGGAAAAGAAAAAGAGAAAATGAAAACAACTGTTAGCTCTAGTAGTACCTCAGAACTTCAAACTACTACTGCAGTATCCACTGCTGTTTTACCTTTAGGCGGTGACTATATTGATGGAGAGAGCATGAACCCTACCGTAACTACTTCACGTACTGTTACAACCATAGCTACTTTGGACTCCAGTGCTACATTAGATCCTCCAATAAGAGAGTATTTTACATCACTTTATGAAACCTTATACAAATTTAATACCAATCCGATAGAAGCTGCAGAATTTAAAGGAGCAAAATATGGGCAGGCCATTATGGATGCTGTAAATTCAGGGAAAACCTTAGCTGGCTTAACCAAAGATCAGCAAATTTATATGTTGAGAGTAATGAAAAATATATTATACCCTAAAAGCAAAAGCCCAGAAGAAGGTGGATCAATTCCAAATCTGGAATTTTTAAAAAGCCTTCCCAAGGATTTCACCGATTCACTAAAGGAAGCTGCCCGTTCCGTATTAGAGGACTATATCCAAGACCAAGATTCCAGCAGCAATTCTAGTACCACTTCGACTACTACTACTAGCGTTAGCACAACTTCTAGCCTTGAAAAACCTTCTTCTAGCTCAGGCTCTAGTAGTACTTCAGAACTTCAAACTACTACTGCAGTATCCACTGCTGTTTTACCTTTAGGCGGGGACTATATTGATGGAGAGAGCATGAACCCTACCGTAACTACTTCACGTACTGTTACAACAATAGCTACTTTGCACTCCAGTACTATATTATTTTCTCCATTAGATCCAATAGTCGCTGCTACACAAGATACCAGTACAGAGCTAACCGGGCAAAACCCAACAGCTGCTACAGAGTAATCGAAATGACCAAAAGAAAATTATCTGAAGAAGCAAATAATTTAAAACTACCAGATTTGAATACATTTAACATATCTTCGAAAATCTCTGAATCTTCCGATTACATACTTTTTGTGCGCAATCAACAGGATGATGAAAAAAGCAAAACATTAGAAGAGGCTTGGAAAGAAGGAAAAAGAGCAACAGATAAGCTACTTCAATTGTTAAAAGTAAAAATTATAGATGGGAATCCCGCAGTCACTGCCGAGCCAATGGGTGAAAGCAGTGAAACTCACACAGTAGACGAGAACCAAACACAGTAATAAAAAAAACTAATAGTAAGAAATTATGAGTAAAACAAAAATTATAGATGAAGAAAAAAATGTAAGCAGAAATTACCAGGCACATTCTGCGAAGCTAAAAAAATTTTATCTGAATATATGGAGTTAAGTGGAACATCTTTAGCCTTTTATCTTACTTCTATAGAAAAGTCAATTGAGGAAAAAGGTATTTTAGAATTAGATAATAATCAAAAAAAAGAATTTGTAGAATCAATAGTTTTTCTTTCAAAACAAGATTTCCCTTTTGCCAAGAGCTTAACAATTCGTATTGCAACAACTATTTTAAAAAATTTTTCTGAATCACTTGATGGTACTTGTGTTCTTGAATTGCAAAAAATTACTGGTGTCCTAGGGTTAACTTTTGAAAGTACATCCTCATTGACTACCACAATTACTACCACTGCCGCCACTGATAGCTTTCTAACACTAGCGGGTGAAAGCAGTGAAAGTGACACGGGAGATAAAGACCCAACACAGTAATAAAAAAATAAGGAAGCTGCTGATTTTTTAAAGCTGTTTCTTGGTAATCAACCGTTTAAAGAGGCCCTAGAACCATCATGCCTTACAAAGTTAATTGCCAGAGAATCAGCCTATTACAGGACTCGATTTATCATCTGCTGAGATAGTAATTATCGGTGAACATTTATCGGAAACAAACAGATAGCGTATGACTTTTACTATTACCGGGCTATCCCTTTAAGATAGCCTAGGGAGTATAGATACAGCGTTATCAATAATCCTGTTAGCATCATAATAATAAGAGCTATACCAATAACAAAGAAATTACCGTAATATAACTTGCTAACTATACTAAGGGAAACAGAAGTAAATATCAATCTAACAGAATGGATTACTACCGACGCTTTACCCATATGATTTGTTATGGCAGTTAAGGCATTAGCGTATAAAAAATTAATCAAAAATGCCGTACCGACTGTTAAAATAGCCATCGCCGCAGTAATAATTTTCGGCTCATCTATTCCAGTTAATACAATTATAAACTGGCATATTATACTAATAAAGCACATCACTATGCTAAACAAGAAACAATTTTTACAGCCAAATTTATCAACTATTAATCCATTCATCAAACTTATGATCCCAAATATTATGGCTAATATATTTTTATACCACATATATTCAATAAGAGGCACTCCTAAATCATTAACATAATAAATAGGAGACATGCTAATAAATACCCAATAAGGTGCTATAATAAAGCACAAAGCCCCTGTAAATATCATTAATTTACGGGATTTAATTAAGGTAAAATACTCTTTAAATGGCAAAAAAACCGTGATTTTATCAGTTACCTTGTTACTGGCCTCTACCACCTTGTAACTTAAAGACCAAGCTACGAGTGCCATAACAAAAACTGCTAAAAAATTAAAGCGCCAACTAGTATACATACCTAGATAACTACCAATAGTTGGTGCCATAGTCATAATTAAGGTAATAGAACCATTAATTAACCCAAGCCTTGTTAGTTGATCTCGGAATTTACTAGTCTCAATTAGAATTACATAACTTAGTACCGTAGGACCGGCAATAGTAAGCCCTTGAACAAACCGGCCAAATAATACCAAACCATAATTACCGGCTAACGCACAGAGTAAAGTTGCAGCCGCAAATATAGCTAAACTACTTATAATTATCATGCGGTAATTGAATTTATCACCCAAAAACCCGGCTATTAATCCACCAAGACAATATCCTATAAAGTTTAAACTTAAAGATAGCTGTACTTCAAAGGGAGATAAGCCAAAATGTTTTTGTAATACAGGAATACAAGGAATAAAAAAATCTGCTTCTGATCTGGAAATAATACAGATAGTCAGGACAGTAACGAATAATAACATTTACCTATATTCTATTGATTTTAGCAGTTTTTTATCCTGTTTTTTGCAATAATTATTTAGCTCTAGTAATCGCTTCTTCAATTAAGTCTAAAGCTTTCTTAGAATTTTCCCAACCGACGATCCTTACCCATTTACCTTTTTCAAGTTTTTTATAATTTTCAAAAAAATGGTTTATCCTATCCTTAGTTATTTGTGGGACATCATCAATATCTTTAATACTTTCAAACGTTACATCTATTTTATTAACAGGTACAGCAAGAATTTTTTCATCTATACCGGACTCGTCTTCCATAATTAAAACACCAACCGGCCTTACTTTAATAATAGCCCCGGGAATAATAGGATATTGACTCATCACAAGCACGTCTGCCGGATCTCCATCCTGTGAAAGAGTATGAGGGATAAATCCGTAATTACAGGGATAAAACATAGGGGCTTGCATAAACCTATCGACCATGATTGCTCCGATTTCCTTATCAAATTCGTATTTCACAGGATTATCGTTCATCGGTATTTCAATGATGACATTAAAGCTATCGTCTTTGGTTTTTGCTGGGATTTTATTTATAAACATATATTAAACAAGCAATTTATTAACTGATTTTTTTGTTCTACTAGATATCTATAATAAATCACCCCAAATAGCAAGAAATTTTGATATCTCTCCTCTTTATAGCTTTCCAAAGCCAATAATATATTTATCTACAGAATTATTACCATTCCTTAATGGATTTTTTGCCACAACTGAGTTTTTATCAAGTACAAAGAAAACCAATTATAAATTGATTAAAAATTTGTACAATGTTTTACTAAAAAATAGTAGAGCAATTAATTGTGGTATATACATTTTATGGCAAAATCCGAACCAACTATAGAAGAAAGAGCTAATCTAGCTATTAAAGAAATACGCGCAGATATGGTTAGTATAAAATATAAATTATTAAATGAAATACTAGTCAAAGCGGCAAAACATAATGGAGAAATCCCCCCAGGCGATCTCGAATTCCAACAACAAAAAGAAACCTTACTTAATTCAGATCCTGATGCACCTGGAAATCGAGGTAAACCTGTAATAAGTATGTTAAGTTTCGAAAAGGGTTCAAAAGAAAAAACCGATAAACTCATAGCAAAAGGAGCTTCTAAAGAGCTATTTGACTCTATAGCACAAGAGACCGTTGCTTTAAGAAATGAACTTACTTCAAAATTTTATTCAGATCAGGGTATTACAGATCTTATGTCTGATTTAATGATACACAAAGCAGTAGAAGTCACCCCTTTCCAAGTAAGAATTACAAAACAGGAAGGGATGTATAAACCTGGGGACACAAGATCGATGAACAATATGGAAGTAGCAGAATTAGGAGCTTTAATAAGCCCTGGAATGGTAATGTCTCCAGGTGTAACTCATTATTTAATGGCTAACGGAAATGCTGTTGATAAAGTCATAGGACCAGTAGTTAGCGCACGGGTGGCAGAATTTTTTGGAGAAAAGGGAGCAGATGGGGCTACCACTCTAGACAAAAGAAAACTAACCGCTGAGAATATTGAAGCATTTACTACTGCAGTAAATGCCGATATTGAGAAAATCCCAGCACAAAATATTATCCTTAACGCTATAACAGCTCTGGAAAAAGAAAATGGTTATACCATAAGCAAAAGCCAAACCCAAAGGATAGTGAATAAATTAACTCCTGCTTTAGTAGAGCTTGGTCCTGAATATCTAAAACAATATTCCGAGGTTATTTCTGGACAAATTCAGAAAGAAGTAGTAGCCAAAAGTATGGTTACTGCAAGTGCACTGGGCGGGATATATATAAGAGAAGGAAATTTAGATAAAATAGCAAATAACCTCTCAGACACACACTTAGATAGATCCGATAAAAGGCAAATTGAGAAGATAGAAGGAAGTTTACGAAGTCAGGCTTTAAAGGATTCTCAAATAGCAGAAAAATTAACGGAATTAGAGGTAGAAAAGGCTAAGGCTTCAAGGTACGATGTAAATAAATTATCAGATCGTGATTTAGCCCAAATGAGGAAAGAAAACCCGGTGCAATTTGATAAAATAGTACTTGGTAGAGATAATCCAGTTAAAGAGCCAAAAGCTGCTATTATTGATGGAATAATAAAGGGTGCTATTGATAAATTGAAAGAAGAAAATGGAGTTAAGTTAACACCAGAAAGGGAAGATTACCTGAAGAAAAAATTTAAAAAAGAACTCTCCCCAGCTTTATCAAAATTAGATCCAGAATATTTAAAAACGCATAGCCAAACAATATCTAGCGATATACAAAAAGAATTATATGAAAATAAATCTACTGGATACAGATTTGGCATGGCTTTTTCAGTTTCAACCGAAAGCTTGTCTTTTATATCAGATGGTATTACCGCTAAAAATCAACAAAGGTCGAATGAGCTTGTAATCAGTACCATCAGGTCTGCTCTTACTACTTCATATCCAAGCAATACTGAATTTGAAGGAAGATTAACTAACCTAGCTGTTGAAAAAGCTAAAGCAACTAAGTTTAAAGCCGCTGCTATTACTTCAGAAGATTTACTTGCAATGAGAAAAGAAAATCCTGCGAGATTCGACAAAGTGGTACTCGGAGTAGGAAAGGAAAGAACTCCAATCGATTTAGCTAAAGATATTGGAGAAAAAGTTAATAAGGCCAAACAAGGACAAGCACTTCCTCATCCTTCAACTTCTCGAACATCTTCTCCCTCACTATCAAAACGAAGCAGCACATCGAGTATTCTATCTATGTAAAGTTCTTATAAAAGTTTAGAGTTATACCACCGTTCCTTACATCCTTAACTAAGGATGTAAGAAAAATCTCTAATTTAACTAATTAACTGGTATAACCTTGGTTTGTATTTAAATATATTTCCAGACATCTAATACCATTCATAAGCTCCTTTTTCTTACAGCTAATATGCTTCAAGTATAACTTGAATCCAATATGAGCAATTTTTCCCTGCTAGATTTTTTTTAACTTTCAATAAAAAATAATTATTAAAAACACTTACAAAAAAGCTGTTATTTTTTACTAAAAATCACTAATTTTCAATTTTTATATTTAAAGTGCTTTATTTCGTTTAATACTCTTTTTCTCTTAAAATAATAATCTTTTTTTTAAATTACAAATCGATCATTATAGTAAAGTAACGTACAAAGTTTTGGAAGAAAGCAACCATACGGTCTCAGAGTGCTTGAAAAAATCAGGAATTTCCCAAAGAAGTACCTGAAGAAAATCCACCGTACGCTGGATTAGACAAAACCAGAATTTACCAAGCAGCAGTAGAAAAATATCTTTTACCAATTATGCATGGATTTGATATTATTTTTGAAAAACTTAGCGATATTTTTTCCGGCACGTCAAAAGTTACCGGGATAGTCCTTGATTATCTAGGCGGAGATTATGACGTTAGCTTACTTGAAGCAATGGAGTTTATAACATTAAAATTAGATCCTCGAACTACCCATACCATAACTGATTACCTTGGTGCTGATTGGCAAAAGGCTGACGTAATAGATTAATACTTTATTTTTTCTACCACAGAACCAAGCAGAAAGAACTTGCTTGGTTCTTCAAAACACTATTTAATAAACTCGTTTTACCGGTGGAACAGGGTTCACCTCATCAGTTAAGGTAGTCAAAACCACCGGTTTATAATCTATTTTAACTCTGCCGTTTTCTTAAAGCCAAAGAAGTGTGTGTTTCATCCAGTTCTTATCATCTCTCTCTGGAAAGTCTTCTCTCGCATGCGCCCCCCTACTTTCTTTCCTATTTAATGCCCCGTGAACAGTAAGAACTGCTTGATCAATTAAATTGGCAAGCTCCATGGCTTCAACTAAATCACTATTCCAAATCATTGAGCGATCGGTTACCGATATATTACCATATTCCTTCCTGATACCATCCATCATCTTTTGACCTTCTTCTAAAACTTCTTCAGTTCTAAAAACTGCAGCATGATCTTGCATAGTTTTTTGCATTTTAAGACGTAAATCAGCCACCGATATATCTCCTTTTGCATTTCTAATTTTATCTAGTCTAGAAATAATAGGATCAAGTATCTCTGGTTTTAGTTTTTTATGAGGCATGCCAGCTTTTATAATTTCTGCCGCCCTATATGCTGCTGCCCTGCCAAAAACTACAAGGTCAAGTAAGGAATTTGAACCAAGACGATTTGCACCATGTACAGAAACACACCCTGCTTCACCAATCGCCATAAGTCCCGGGACAATAGTTTGCTTACCGTCTTTAAGGGTAAGAACTTCTGTATGATAATTGGTCGGTATCCCACCCATATTATAATGAACAGTAGGTAATATTGGAATTGGTTGCTTTGTTACATCCACTCCTGCAAAAATTTTTGCTGTTTCAGAGATTCCCGGTAACCTTTCATGTAAAACTTCCGGCGGTAAATGATTTAAATGCAAAAATATGTGATCTTTCTTAGGGCCTACTCCTCGTCCTGCTCTTATTTCCATCGTCATGGCGCGGGAAACTACGTCCCTTGAGGCTAAATCCTTAGCTGAGGGTGCATAACGCTCCATAAAACGTTCCCCTTCTGAATTGACCAGATAGCCCCCCTCTCCTCTTGCTCCTTCAGTAATTAAGCATCCAGCCCCATAAATTCCAGTTGGATGAAACTGAACAAATTCCATATCTTGCATAGGTAATCCGGCCCTTATACACATTCCACCGCCATCACCGGTACATGTATGAGCTGAAGTCGCAGAGAAATATGCCCTGCCATAGCCTCCAGTAGCTAATACTACAATATGTGCTCTAAAAACATGTAAACTTCCATCATCTAAATTCCATGCAAGTATCCCCTTACACTCGCCATCATCCATAATTAAATCGATTACAAAATATTCTATAAAAAATTGCGCTTGGTGCTTTAGCGCTTGCTGATATAAAGTATGTAAAATTGCATGACCTGTTCTATCAGCTGCAGCACATGTTCTCTGTGCCGCTTTGCCCTTACCAAAATTAGTTGTCATTCCACCAAATGGCCTTTGATATATTTTACCTTCTTTGTTTCTAGAAAAAGGAACACCGTAATGCTCTAATTCTATGACGCTTGCCGCCGCATTCTTGCACATATATTCTATAGCGTCCTGATCCCCAAGCCAATCTGATCCCTTGATCGTATCATACATATGCCATCGCCAATCATCTTCTCCCATATTGCCAAGTGCAGCACTTATCCCCCCTTGGGCAGCAACAGTATGGCTACGAGTTGGAAAAACTTTAGTAACACAAGCCGTACTAAGGCCACTTTGTGCCATGCCGAAAGCAGCACGAAGGCCAGCCCCACCAGCTCCCACAACCACTACATCAAATTCATGTGTTTTTATGTTATAGCTATTAGTCATAAATATTCTTCCATTACAAAATCATTACATAAAAAGCTGCAAAGGCAAAGGAAATAGCCGTAATAATTGCAAATATCTGGATTCCAACAACAAGAACAAAGCGGTAAGCCCTACAACTTATATAGTCTTCAATAACGACTTGCATGCCAAGAACAGCATGATACATTACCGTAAAAAACAAAATCAAAAGCATTATTGTATTAAAAGGTTTCCTTAAATGAGAAATAGCTGTAGTGATATTGCTTTTAGAGATATCTCCAAAAAAGGAAATTACCCACAATATCATGAGAGAAATTATTATAGCAGTAAGCCTTTGATGCCACCAATGATGAGAACCAGAGCCTGCTGCCCCTAAATTTTTAGCTTTTGATAAATCTGATCTATATTCGCTTTTCATTGTAAAACCATATGTAATTTACCCTAACTTAGACAAACATCCAAAAAATTAGTGTTAATAATATAGAAGCAATAACAGCTAACCAGCCGGAATAATTTATGGCTCTAATAGAAAATCCCCAGCCAGTATCCCATATTAAATGCCTGATGCCTGTACATAAATGGTAAAAAAATCCGTAACTCGTAACAATTAGTAAAAACCTGACAAAAGAACTATCGAAAATTTTTAAATATATCGGGTCAAATTTACTGAACACCCATAAAATAAACCACCAACCTAAAGCAGAAATCATAAAAAATAACCCAACACCGCTGAGACGGTGACCTATCGATAATACTGAACTGATCTGAGGTTTGTAAATACTAAGATGTGGAGAAATTGGTCGTGCTTTGTGTATTTCTTCTCGAGATTTTTGCATGAAATAATACTCGCTTTGATTAACTCTACTTATTTCAAACTAAAGTATATAAACTAGTCTATACCTTTTCAAGTTTCTTCGGTATCTTTTGTTAGAAATTCCCTCATAACGGTTAAAATAAAACATAACTCTGCACATTTGCCAACTCTCTTACTAATTTAACCTAGGTTACGAAATTTCTTATAGACATAATAAATTTTATTGACTATAAGTTCGTCTAAGATATCTACTTCAATACCATTCATAAAAAACTTCCAAATAGGGAACTATTTGGCCAGATAGCTCAGTTGGTAGAGCAAAGGACTGAAAATCCTTGTGTCGCCGGTTCGATCCCGGCTCTGGCCACCACTATTTATTCCAAATTATTAAATAATTTTAATGTTTTTTAATAAACCAATTATCAGGAAAAGAAACTTCCTACCTATTATGCTATTTGTAGTTAAAATCTTTTAGATTCCTAAGAAACACCTTGTTAAACTTATGTAAAAAATTATCTTGATTATAATTTTTTATCCCCTATTATGTGGCCGAATTACAATTAAGAAAATTAATAAGCTTTAAAAGTTTTTAAAATTACCTTTATGAATATACAAGGACACGAGGCAGAAATATTTTTGTCGGAAATAAGAAAATTAGTCCATAAACAGTTTAAAAATTTGGGTAATATCACTGGAGATTTTTTCCTTTCATTAGAGGTGTTACATACAGCCCCCTACTACAACGACCAACTTATCTTACAACTAAAAGAATTGGTTGATAATTATGCAGCAAAAGGAGATGAAATCCTAGAGTATTATTCAACAAATTTACTGGGCGACATGGAGAAGCTTGCCTTGCTTCTAACAACAGATTTGGAGAATTTGAACCTTACTAAGAACTAAATCCCAATTACTCATAATATAAATTCAGCTTTAAGATAAGTACTTTCTCTAATCGAGACAATCTCTAGGCATTATTTCATAAACAGGATGTTCTAGGGCAGAAATTGAAAGATTTGATGAATCCATCCACCCATCAAACACCAACGATTTATTACCATCAGTTTTGTGATCGAAAACCTTAATTAACATAAGATTAGTCGGTTTTAAAGGATTAATATTTTTAGCGCATTTATGAACTTCCACAGAAAGATGCCCAAAAGATTTTGCTTTATTTAATTCAAATTTAACTAACTCGGATTTAGCAGTAATCTTATTTAAGACAACAATACTAGCAGTTTTCTTATAAGAAAAATCTGTAGATTCTTGGGGAAGGGTAATTTTAGATGATATGCTTTCCTTTTTTTTATCTTCTAATTTTATTAAATCCTTACGTTCTGTTTTTTGAGGTTCTCCACCAGGAGATTGATTAATTAACCCTTGTTCTATTTCATCAAGTACCGATATTTCTAACTCTTCATCTTCTGCTGCGCAAATCCCAGATGTACTACAAAATACAAACAGTATCCCTACAGTAAGATACAAAATCCAATATTTGATTAACTGAAATTGGAGGTTTCTAAAAATTTCCATACTTTATAAGTCCTTAAGGTTCAGTTTAATATAAGTCGATTTTACTTGTTAAAAACCTTTCCTCTACCCTATCAAGAACAGTATCTGTAATTTCTTGAGCAATATGTGCCATTCCGAATTTTCTTTTAAACCATGACTGCTGATGCTCTATATATTCTATTTTTACTTCATTGCCATATCTTTTATAAATAAATGAATATAAATCGTCTATTCCATCAATTAGGCCATAATCCAAAGCTTTCTGGCCTGTCCAGAACTCACCATTGAATATAATATCATCAGTTTGGGTAAGTCTGCCTTTTCTTAATTCCTTAATACTATCCGTAAAATGATCGTATATTTTTTTCTGTAGGTCTTTTACCAGCTTTACATCAGAAGCTTTTACAGGTTGAAAAGGATCAAGAACAGATTTGTTTTTACCTTCGGTTATTACCCTTCTCTCAATTCCTAATTTTTCTATAGCACCATGGAAACCGAATCCACTTGAAATAACTCCTATGCTCCCAATAATTGAGCTGTTAGTAGCAAATATTTTATTACCACCGCAAGCAAGCCAGTATCCGCCAGAAGCTGCAACATCTTCAACAAAACTATAAACCATTACATCTAATTCCTTTGCTAAGGAAATTATCCTTTTACATATTAGCTCAGACTGAACAGGTGATCCTCCAGGAGAATTTATGCATAAACATACGGCATCTAACCGTGGTAGTTTAAACATTTTTTCAATTAATTTATTTAAAGAAGAAATAGTGAGACCTGGTTTCATAGCTCCTGCTTTACCTATCACCCCTTCTAACCTCATAACGGCTACAACAGGCTTAGTATTATAGAAACCAAGAGGCAATAGCGACATTAATTGATCTATTTTACCGAGGCGCTTAGAACCAACAGGTACTTTTACACTAGAAATAGAATTTTTACTTTGGCTTGTTGCTTTCATCTTTTTTCTCTAATTTATCTGTTTGTGTATTATTTTGTAGTTTCTGATCCGGGTTATCAGGCTCTGCATTGGCCTTTAAATCTTGTGTAGGTTTTTTAGTGTTCTTTTCTTCTGGTTCGCCAATCGATGGAGCAATTTTTTTATTTAAAGATGTCGTTATGTAGCTATTCTTTGGAGTTTCCGGATTACCGGGAATTTCAGAAAGCAAAATATCCCGAACTGGCTCATCATGCCATTTTGTATTCCCTTTAAATATAACTTTGATTTTCCCCTCAGGGTCAATTAAAAAAGCAGTAGGTAACCCGATTACTGACATAGCTTTAAACAAACTATTTTTATAATCATGATATAATTTCAAGTGTCTAATTCCATATTTATTAAAATGGTCCTCAGCTGCTTTTACCCCTTTAAAGTCTTCCGAAATAGCTAGCACCTCAAATGGCAACTTTCTAAAATCTTTTTGCAAAATATCCAAGCTGGGTAATTCCTCAACACATGAACCACACCAACTTGCCCAAAAGCTTACCAATATTGTTTTACCCTCGAACTGATCTAGAAAAACTTTATTTCCTTCTTCATCAAAAAAATTTATATCTGGTACAAAAGAAGATTCTGGCCTAATAATCGTAGAATTTTCAGCCAAAACGAAACCACTATATATGCTCATAGCAAAAATAAGGCTGAAAAACCATAAAAATATTTTTGTAAAAATTTTTGCCATAGAATATATTGTCCTAATCCGCCAAAGTTAATATTATTTTTACATTACAAAACTTATATCTCAAATATTAATATGAAACAAATTATTTCTTTTGCCATTTGTTGCTTACTTCTCTCAAATTGTGGTTTAAAAAGGCCATTAACTCTACCAGAAGAGCCAAAAGAAATTAAGGTAGAAATGAGATAGGATGATATTATCAGCATTAGTCTTTTTTTCTATCGTCACCATTACCGCTCCAATAATTGGAAAATATATAGCTTGGCTTTTTTTTGATGAACCTCGAAATAATTTAATTACTTACTCTCCAAAAGGAGCAATTAAACAACAAACTTGGAAAAAGTATTTTACAAGCTTAATGATCTTCAACCTTATTTGTATAATTTGTACTTTCTTGATAATCTTCTTTCAAAAACACTTACCCACCGGTGAGGATTTAACAGGAGAACTAGATTTTGCAGCGAGTTTAAATGCAGCAATTTCTTTTTCTACTAGCACATTTTGGCAAAGTCATAACCCAGAAAACCAATTAAGCATCCTAAGTCAAATTTTTGCGTTGACGATGCAAAATTTTTTATCAGGAACTACTAGTATTGCTGTATTTATAGCTTTTGTTAGGGGAATAATAAATAATGCCAATCCCTATATAGGAAATTTTTATAATGATTTCTTACGCATTTTATGTTTCCTGCTCCTACCGGCAGCATTTATCATATCGCTATTTTTGATAGCCGGAGGTGTCCCACACGATTTTACTGGCAATATAGACTACTTAAATCTAGAAGAAAAAAAAGAACAATTATTTATAGGACCAGCTGCAGGTCAAATAGCAATCAAACACATAGCTACCAATGGAGGCTCTATTTTTTCTGCCGCATCTGCACACCCTTTTGAAGCTCCCTCAAGGATGGTTGTAATATTAAATTTATTCTTAATCGTAATCGCTCCGATTTCTTTGATATTTACTTACGGTTTTGCTGTTAAAGCCACAAATTTCAGCTGGTCTTTGTACTGGATTGTTGTATTAGTCATGAGCCTTTCTTTGCACGTTTTATACCTTGGAGAAACTGACTATGGAGTACCATTAATACTCGTAGATAGAATTATAGGCGATAATTTTAACTATACTGGTAAGGAATTGATATATGATAAGTTTCCTTCTTTAATGTGGGTGCTTTCTATTACCATGAGTTCAAATGGAACAACAAACGCATGTCTTGAAAATTACTCACCTCTTAGTACCATTTTCTTATTTTCTAACTTAGTAATAAGTAAGTTTATTATGGAAGGTGTGGGATCTGGTTTTTTTGCAATGCTTGCCTATTTAATTGTCTCAGTTTTTTTAAGAGGCCTAATTACCGGTGATAATAGTAATTTTTTTGGCAAAAAAATTACTATTAATGAAATTAATTATGTAGTAATAGTATTCCTAATAATGCCAGTAGGGGTTTTATTGTTTACTGGAATTACTTTTGCTCTTCCAGAAACGAAGCAGCTAATAACTTATCAAGGTTCCCAAGCAGTAACGGATATTGCTTATAACTTTGTTTCCAATTTTACTAATAATGGATCTAATTTCGCCGGACTTAATACTGCAAATAATTATTTTAATTATATGACTGCTCTGGCAATGTTCATCGGAAGATATCCAGTTATATATTACTCCCTTGCAATCAGTGGTTCTTTTGCTAGCAAAAGGAAAATGGAAAATTGTACTAAAAATCAAAATCAATCGAGTTTTGATCTAAGTTTTTTCTTATTAATAACTGTATTAATTGTTGGAGCAATAATGTTTATGCCGCTAATGATTTTAGGCCCTATACTTGAATTTATTAATATGTAATCAGCCCCGCCTTCTACAAAATAATAAAATATTTTTTCTGTAAATAATGTTTATGCGTTTTATATTTATTTTACTTCTTCCCTTTTTACTGCAGGCTTGTAGTACTACTAAATACTCTATAGATTCTTATAAAAAACTCACCAGTGATTTACAAAAAAACTACAAAATAAAAAGAGCAGATTTAATTTTAAGCTATGACTTAGCGAGAATAGATAGCACCAGCTGTATTTTTTCAAAAGAGCTCGGTTTATTTGCTAATGACAAAATTTATGCCCAAAAGTATCTACAAAAATTTAAGGAAAAATATCGCTCCAATACTCCTTTTGCCAAAGAAGCCAAGCTTAAAGTACAAAAGATAACTACGTTGTTAACCAGACTGCAAAATAAATATAAGATACTTGCTAAAAACCATTATCAAAATGTAAAAAAGATTGCTAAAGCCGATTTCACCAAAGTTAATTCCAAAGCGGAACTAGCAAAACTAGATCAAATCACATCTCATCTGCCTTTGATGCTTCCCTCTTATAATTCTTATATTTCAAGTAACTATGGAATTAGAAAACACCCTAGCAATAAGAAACATAAAATGCATTGTGGTATTGACCTAGTTGCAGGCTACCACGCACCTATATATGCAAGTGCAAACGGGAAAGTATCTTTTGTTGGTCACCAAAATGGTTACGGTACTACCGTTGAAATCAGCCATGAAAATAATATTAAAACCAAATATACTCACTTGAAAAAGACTTTTGTCAAAAAGGGACAAAAAGTCATACGAAGCCAGGCAATTGCTTTGCAGGGTAGATCAGGAAACGCTCATGGTGATCATCTACATTTTGAAATACATATAGCTGGAAAACACGTAAACCCTTATGATTTTATTGGCCATAACTATGAATGTTTTAAAAGATAAAAACCTGGTGAAGCACAATCACAGGATTTTATCTTTCTAACAGTTATGTTTTAATTAGATTTATTAGAATTTTCTTGACTAGGAATTTCTACTTTTTCTTTATTACCTACTTTATCATTTTTGTTTTCTACATCTAAATTATTTTTATTAATTTCCCGAGGTTCGGAGCTCTGAGCCTGTTCAGCAATTTGCCTTAACTCTCCTATAATGGTTGTAAATTTCTCCTTATCAACTAACCCCGGTATAAAGATACCGTTAACTACGTAAGATGGAGCTCCTTTTATTCCAAGGCTTTTTGCTAGGTCAAAATTCTTTGCTATTAATTCTTTTATAGCAAAACTACTAAGTTCATTCTCAACAAGTTGATAATCAATCTGATTAGCAACTAATAAAGCTTTCACTCCTTCTTCTGTTATCGGTTTCATTTTCATCATTTCGTTATGAATAAGAGGAAATTTCTCCTCCGATATTTTATGCACAGCTAATGCTACTTTAGTGGCATACATTGAAGTTCCGCCTAATATCGGTAAAGGACGAAGGACAATTTTTACCCCCGTATCGCTCTCTAGTATTTCATTAGTAATTAAATTCGCCTGTTTACAGAAAGAGCAATTATAATCATAAAACACAACTGCTGTTATATCGCCATTTTTATTACCAAAAACCGGGGGCAGCCCATCATTTTCAATATTAGTTTTGTTCTCTAATAAATAATCTGCGGTTTGTTTATTGGATTCCTCGATTTTTTTTCTTTGCATAGCTTCAAGAGATTCCACAAGAACTTCAGGATTATTTAAGATATAATCGTGAATTTTAATATTTAAGTCTTCTTCCGATAATTTAGGCTCATTTAAAACTTGCTGAGCTGCTTTTTCTTCATCTGTCTGCGAATTATTAATAGAGGTTTTAACGATTTCAGGATTTCTAAGGATTTTATAAGCAAAAAGAGCTACTAAAATAAGTAAGATCCCAAGCAATATATTGGTAAAAATTTTCTGCATAATTAAAATTATTTATATTTTTATAATAAAATTAAGTGCTTTTATAATTACTAGATAATTGCTGTTTTTGCAAAATAAATAAACTTATAAAGAAGCAATAAATAATATCTCTATCGCTATTTATCTACTGCAATAATATCATTGGCTTTATACCAATCAGGAGAATTTGCTTCTAAACCTTTCAATGCTTCCGTTGCAAGTTTTTTTGCTTCCTCCTCGTTTCCTGATTTATAAGCGATAATAGCGGAATTCAGGTAGCTTTTGGCTTTCAGACCCTTTTTCTCATAATAAATAGCCATATAGTATAAGGCCAACAAATTATCTGGTTCTTTTTCAACAACGAATGACAAATCTTTATAAAATTCGTCTAATTTCTGCGGTTGATCCCCATAATTACTGATTCCTACTATTGCTCGTCCAAGTAATATCAAAGTATCATTTTTCCTTATTTCTGACGCTATGTTATATTCGGTTAAAGCAGCAGCACTACCTGACTCAAATAATATTTGAGCTTTTAGCTCATGATAATAAGGGTCTTTAGGATGTTGCTTTAATAACACATCGGTGTTTTTTAAAGCGTTATTAAAATTACCAGTTCTAAAACATTTTATAGCCTTGGTATAGAGGTTAAGTTCGTCTATCCCTTCCTTATAGTCACATTGCGGCAGTGTATTTAGCTCTCTAGTATAAGCTGCTAATTTTACTGAGGCTCTACGAAACTTGTCTATTAGCTCTTTATTATTTTGGCTTGTATTAAATTTCGACTTCTTATTATAGTTTTTTAACACCACCAATCTATCCTGGCTTAGCGGATGTGTTTGTTCATAAGGATTAACTAAATCGCTCCTTGAATCAATTCTTGTTTTCTCAAAAAATTTGATCATACCTACACTACTGTGATGGCTTTTTTCAAGCAATTTTAAAGCCATTTGATCAGCACTAGACTCAAAAGTTCTTGAGTATGCCTGTACGGACCTTTCAGCAACATGACTCCCCACCATCATAACAGCAATACCCGGAGATCCACTCCCTATAGCCGTAGCCAGACCGAGGGCTGCACTACCCATAGCAAGTAATCTATAATTGTCTATTACTTCCTGTCTTCTACTGATATGCTGCCCTAATATATGACCTATCTCATGAGCTACTACTCCCCGCAGCACATCTGGATCAGGAAATTTTGTTATTAAACCACTATGAATAAAAACTATTGAGCCACCTACAGTAAAAGCATTTGGAGTTTCATCATTTATTAAAAAGATTTTTAAATCTTTTATCCCGGAAACTTCCTTCAGTGGTGCTATCACCAAGTTGATGTTTTCCTCAATTTCTGAGTCTCTTATGATATTCGCATAAGCGTTTTTTAGTAAGAATAGAACAAAAACTACTACACTAATTAATTTTTTTATCATGAAACGTACCTGGTAAATATTTCCTAAGTATAGCCAAACCGCTCGTAATAATAACAAGCTTTTATAAAATTATAAATAAACACCTTAATAAATTATTATAAAACGACTTGAATAATTTGTTAACTTAGGGCAAATTACAATCAGTAGTTTTATATGTCGAGGAAAAATATGTCTAAATTAGCTGTTATTACAGGTGGAATAAGGGGTATTGGCGCAGCAATTTCAGTTGCTTTAAAAGAGAATGGTTACGAGGTTATAGCAAATTACGAGCAAAATCATCAACTTGCAGAAGAATTCTCTAAAAAGCATGACATCAAAGTTAGACCTTGGAACGTAGCAGATTTTGAAGAATGTAAAAAGAATATTACCGCAATTGAAAAAGATGCGGGAAAGCATGTATCTGTACTAATTAATAATGCCGGTATTATACGTGATTCTATGATGCACAAAATGGATATACTACACTGGCGTCAGTTAATAGATATCAACCTGTCTTCATGTTTTAATATGTCCAAAGCAGTAATTGACAACATGAGAAACAACAATTTTGGTAGAATAATCAGTATCAGTTCTATTAACGCCCAAGCCGGACAAATAGGACAGACTAACTATAGTGCCGCCAAAGCCGGTATTATAGGCTTTACCAAAGCTTTAGCAAGAGAATCAGCACCTAAAGGTATAACTGTAAATTGTGTAGCCCCCGGTTATATTGAAACCGATATGACAAAAAACGTACCAAGTGCAATATTAGAGACTATTATTAATGCTACCCCAGTTAAAAGACTTGGCCGCCCTGAAGAAGTAGCAAGAGCCGTTCTGTTTCTTATTGACGAGAAATCAGGATTTATTACTGGTGAGACCTTATCTATCAATGGCGGCTATCATATGAGTTAATATTTTATCAAAGCATTAACTTTAAAAAGGATAATATAGATTCCAATTTTAATCAAAGTATAATAACTGAGTGGAAACTACTTTATTGATTAACCACTTGCCAGCCTGACCAATATTTCTTTTTCTTTATTAATTCTTTCCTCAATGTAATCAGTAAGTGTCCTTACATCGTGATCTTCGTACTTCTTGGTACTAATAACTTCTAGGACTCTTAGAGAAATCAAGCCTGGTTTTCTAAACCAAAACCCTTTTGGCCAAAAAACACCGGAATTATGAGCTATTAACACTATCGGAACATTTGCATTAATTGCTAGTTTAGCAGCACTAGGTTTAAATTTAACATTTCTATCTATTTTAACTGTGCCACCTTCTGGGAACATTATGAGAGGCAATCCCTGTTCTATTTTTTTTTGCCCTTCAGTTAATATCTGAAGTACTGAGCGGCTATTACTTCTATCTATAGCTACAGGATTAAGCATTCTTAAACCCCAGCCAAATACAGGCATATCAAATAATTCCTTCTTGAGAACCCACGAATGCTTGGGAATAATCAATTGCATAAAGAGATTTTCCCAAAATGACTGATGATTAGCAAGAACTATATAAGGTTTTCCATCTTGAGGCAATTTATCTATGCCAGTGACTTGATATTTTATACCACATAAAAGCTTCGCCAGAAATATAAAAATACGTGAAAAAATTTCGGCAATTTTATACCGGACATTATAACCTAAATTCAAGAAATACACAGGAAGGCAAAAGAAAAGACCCATTATTACTGCAAACAAGCTTAGTGTAAAATAAAAAGCAAGAACTCTTAGTCGCCAAAACATGATATAATGTTAAAATTATTAGCCTGGAGACTATAGATTTTTTGTAAAAATTGCAATTCAATAGTGATGGTTAACAACAAAAACAAAGAGACAGCCGTTAGAAAATTAGATTCAAGAAAGAGCGCAAAATTATATTTCATGTTTTTCCATATAATACTTACTTGGATCTTTTAAGTTAATTACCTTATAATTTTGATCAAACAGCTTGCCTTCTTTGTTTAATGAATTTAGATAATCATAAGCCTCTTGGAAACCCTTTTCCGGCATTTTAACGTTTATTTTCTGTTCTAGATTTAGATCCCATCTTCTTTGACCATAACGTACAGCAGAAACAACTTTTTTTGCTAAAGAAGGATGCTTCTCTAAATCTTCACAAAGACTACGAGCATAGACATTTGCATCCTGACCCACAACGTGTATTAAATCCCCAAATTTTTCTACATTTTTTGAGCTGATTCGATTACCTTCTTCATCAATTAAATATAATTTTTGCTTAAATTGCCAAATAGCAATTGGCGTTCGCTCAGTAATCGTTACAGATAACGTGTCCGGTAACTTTCTCTCAACTAAGGCTATTTTTATCCAAGGGTTATCCTCAATTCTTTTTCGAATATCATCTATATTTAATGAATATATCGGTATGCCATAGTCCCCACCTATTGCTTCTATAATCTCTTTTTCAGTTATATTGACTTGCCCTACAATAACCAAATGCTTAAAAACTAATCCCGCTTCAGCGGTTTTATCGACAAAAAGCCTAAGTAACTTTTGTTTCGGCTTATTTAACAAATCGGTAAAGAAGAGAAGCGCAAAGGTCAATAATATTCCAATTTTTATTAAAGTGATAAAACGCAAATAATATAGACTTAACCGCCGTTTAATGCTTATTGTTGCCTTGGTATTTTTACTTTTTTTGGCCATTATTCAAATCTTGCTTCCTCGAGTATTTCCTTAACAAGATCCTTATAAGACATATTTTCTAAAGTAGCAATTTCTGGACAAATAGACAATGGTGTCATACCAGGATGAGTGTTAACCTCTAACATATATAATGAATTTTTTTCTGAGGAATATATCATCTCAACCCTTATCATGCCAGTAACACAATCAAGGGCAATACAAGCCTTTTCAGCTATGGCTTTCATGTTATTATATATTTCCGACGATACCGGAGCAGGAAGAAGATGTTCAGAAAAACCTTCAGTATATTTTGTTTCATAATCGTAGAAACGTTTATTCTTCAATAGTTTTATTTCAAGGATGCCTATTGCCCTACCGTTTAGCACTGCCACTTGCATTTCCCTACCTTTTATATATTCTTCTACTAGGATTTCATCGCCATATGGAAAATCATAATCACCAAAGGAAAAAATATCTTCAGGAAATATAACTTGAACTCCAACACTTGACCCTTGGGAAAGAGGTTTTATAACGTACGGACGTTTTATAGGGTCTTTGGTATAACCATCTGATTTTTTAATAAGTTTACTTTCTGGTATTTTAATCCCGGTAGCTTGAAAAATCTCGCAAGACTTCCTTTTGTTTAAAGCAATGGCCGAAGCTAAAACCCCAGGACCGGTGTAAGGAATACGCATTATATTAAGAAGCCCTGGCAGGCAACCATCTTCTCCGTAAGTACCGTGCAGGGCATTATAAACAACATCAGGTTTCAAGTTTAACAATACTACGGCAATATCTGCTCCCATATCTACAAAGGTTACATGATGACCAAGTTCAATAATTGACCTGACAATACCATTGGAGGACATGTACGAAACTTCCCGTTCAGCGGACATCCCGCCGCCAATTACTACTACGTGCTTTTTGATTTTATTTCTTCCCGATACGAAGCCTTCTATAGGTTTACCTTGAAGCTTAACAAAATCAATTAATTTCATATCCGCTAATTCACGCAGCGAATCAAGTTCAACAATAAGTGATTTTTCCTTATATACAGTTTTAAAATTTCCGTTAGACATGCGTATCTATTCCCTACCTATTCTTTTAATTTCCCATTGCAATTCTACACCGCTATTTTCCTTAACTTTTTGCCTTACTAATTCGCCTAAATTTTCCATATCAGCAGCAGTAGCATTATTATAATTAATCATGAAGTTACAGTGCATTTCTGACATACACGCCCCCCCTACCCTTGTCTTACGTAATCCAGCTTTATCTATCAGTTCCCAGGCCCTAAAACCCTTTGGATTAGCAAAAGTACTGCCGCCTGTTTTTTCGCTAACTGGTTGCGAAGAACTCCTAATAGCACTTATCTCATCCATTTTCTGTTTTATTTTGTTTGTATCTTCCTTGTTTTTTGCCTTAAAAAAAACCCTAGTAAAAATCAGATCTTTTGGTAAAGAATTAGCTCTGTAGGAAAAACCAATCTGATCTATAGGTACTATTATTAAATTACCTTCTTTATCTAATACTTCAACGGAAGCAACGATATCTTTAAATTCACGGCCATAAGAACCGGCATTCATCGCCACGCCTCCTCCTACTGTTCCAGGAATACCAATAAGAAACTCAAATCCGGCAATTGCATTAACTAAACAAAATTTAGCTAAACTGGAATTCAAACATCCAGCCCCTGCAGCAATCAAATTATTATCAGCAAATTGTATATCGGTAAAATTTCTTCCCAGTTTTATAACAACTCCCTCTATTCCTTTATCTCTGATAATTAAATTTGACCCCGCACCAATAACGGTAACGGGAAACCTGTTATTATTCTCTTTTAAAAAAGTTTTTAGATCCTCTATATCTTCCGGCTTAAAAAATATATCGGCACTACCCCCTACTTTAAGCCAGGTTAGGTGTTTCAGATTATAATTCTGCTTAAATACCCCTCGGATACCCTGAAAATTCATAAAACTAACTATTATTAGCAAATTTATCAGGTAATTGCCAGGCCCACGAAGAAATACTGCCAGCACCCATCATAACTATCAGATCGCCACTATCAGCCTCAGACCTAATGATTTCTGAAATATCCTCGTGACGGGCTATAAATTCTGGTCTTGCACCTAATTTTACCATTTCGTTTATCAAATCCCTTGAAGTTATACCATCAATCGGCATCTCTCCTGCACCATAAATATCTAATATGTATAATTTGTCACTATCTGAAAAGCATGTTGTAAAATCATGAAATAAATCTTTAACTCTCGAATATCTATGAGGCTGGAAAATAGCAATAACCCTGCTTTTTCTTTTTTCTGCGATAGATTTGGCAGTAGCAAGAGTAGCTTTTATCTCTACCGGATGATGGGCATAATCATCTATAATTTCCGCTCCATTATATTCACAAACTTTGGTAAAACGCCTCTTAACGCCTGAAAAATGCTTAAATCCATTTTTAATAGCCTTAATACCAAAATCAAGTTCTACGCCAATAGCAATGGCTGCAAGAGAATTAAGTACATTATGTTTACCAGGAGTAGGTATTGAAACCTGCTCTATGGTGGTAGTTCCTGCTACATTTGGTAAGTTTATCTCTACATCAAAACTAGAGGAAGAAATATCTGATTTAATATTATAGGCTCTAATATTAGCATTTTGCGACTCAATACCGTAAGTAATTATCCGACGTTCTGTAACATGATTAGATATTTCCCTTACAACAGGATGGTCGATGCACAAAACGGCAAAACCATAAAATGGTAGGTTAGTAATAAAACTCTTAAACGCAGAAACCAAATTTGTAAAATCCTTATAGAAATCCATATGTTCAGGATCGATGTTGGTTATTACCGCAATAGTAGAGGGGATTTTGATAAAAGTTGCATCTGATTCATCAGCTTCGGCGATTAAATAGTCACTTTTGCCAATATAAGCATTAGTCTTTCTCCGATTAATAATACCACCGTTTATAACAGTAGGGGCAAGGCCTGATGACTCAAACATACAGGCGATCAGCGAAGTGGTAGTGGTTTTCCCGTGCGAACCAGAAACAGCAATAGAACATTTAAGCCTCATAAGCTCAGCTAGCATTTCTGCCCTTTTAATTACCGGAATCTTTTTCTCTATAGCTTCTTTTATTTCAGGGTTATTATTATTGATAGCCGAGGAAACTACTACATAAGACACATTTGTTATATTACTTGCATCATGCCCGATAAAAACTTGAACTCCCATATCTGTAAGTCTTTTAGTATTATTACTGGCAGATAAATCAGAGCCTTGAACTTTATAACCAAGATTATACATAATCTCGGCAATACCGCTCATTCCTATTCCTCCAATCCCAATAAAATGGATAATTTCAAGAGTTCCATTATTTTTTTTTGTCTCTAACAATAACATTTTGTTTCAATAAATTATAAATTGCCGTCATTCTACTTAGGTAGCTACTCAAAAGCAAGAACCATTAGGCAGATAATTGCCCCTTGAGTCTGCACCTTAAGTATGGCTATACAGTTTTAAGTATTATAAAAAATACTTATATTATGCTTAAAAAAATTATAGCTAACTCAATATTGTCATTAACTCATCCCACTCCCTTTTGCTAAGTCCACTAGACTCTTGATCCACTTTCTCACCCTTCACCATTTTACGAACTATTTCTAACCCCGTTTTCGATATATTTGCTCCACTTTTTCTATGCTCAATAAATGCTTCATAAACAAAAGGAACCCAAGCTTTTACTATATCAAGCATTACTTCTGCATAAACTCTAATTTCATATTGAGCGTGGCTATCGGCACGTAAAGCTAGAAAATGAAGTAAATTATGTAAATTAATTTTCCAATACCACTCTGTATAATGATTGAGGGTTAAATTTATTCGTGCTAACTCCCTTGTAATGCCGACGTTATCTTCATCAATTATATTCCCCTGCTCATCTTGATTCATCATAGCGACATAATTCTTGTAACATCTAAGAGAATCTTCTTTAATTGTAGCAAGAACCCTCAAAGCTATATTTTCTGGTAAAGCCTCACTGCTCCTACCTTGCTTATTCGTAGAAGATTGAGGCGTAAGATTCTCTCTATCCGGTAAATAAAATTCATTACTAAGTATTGAATATCTAGCAGAATATTCATTAACGCTGGCGGTTCGATGACGAATCCACTGTCTTGCAATAAAAATGGGTAATTTAATATGAAACTTTATATCACACATCTCAAACGGAGTAGTATGACGGTGTCTCATTAGATAATTTATTAACCCCTTATCCTGTAAGCTTTTTTTTGTGCCTCTACCATACGAAACCCTTGCTGCCTGAACTACCGCACTATCATCGCCCATATAATCAATTACTCTTACGAATCCATGATCAAGTACTTTTATCGGTTTATACAGTATTTCCTCTAGAGCCGGCACAGTTGCTCTTTTTGTAGTATTCTTGATTTGTAGCACTTCGTTTAGTTCAGCTTGATCAGACATATTTTATACCTTATAATGTTTACGCTAAGTTAATTGGTTTACTAACAGCTGGTTCTACTTGTAACCAGATATATTTAATGGCTCATTTTATAGAAATTCCTTGTCAAAGTGAGATATTATCAATTAAATTAGATTCTAGTAAATGATTTTTTTAATAAATAAACATAAATGGTTTTTCTTATTATATCCCTAATAATAGGGTTGCTTGCTTTTGGTGCTATGATGGCAGCAGGCGAGACTTCTATAACGGCTGCTGCTCCAGGAAAACTACATAAACTAAAATCGGATGGCAACAAGAGGGCTGTTACAGTTCTGAAAATCATAAAAATAAAAGATAGAGTAATTAGTACACTACTAATTGGTAACAGTTTGTCTAATACTTTATGCACAACAATAGCAACCAGTTTGTTCATCGATCTACTTGGAGATGATATAGGCACAATTGTTGCATCGATAGTAATGTCATTTGTAATTATTGTTTTTTCAGAAGTAGTGCCAAAAGCCATAGCCGTTGCCAAGCCAGAAAAAATAGCACTTTTTACAGCTCCGGCAACCGTCATACTTCTAAAATTATTTAAACCACTAAATGTCTTACTTGCATATATAGTAAAAATATTTTGCTTTATATTCCGGATCAATTTACAGCAGGAAGTCTCCGTTGAAGATGAAGTACGTGGTGTTATCGAACATCACATGCACGAGGGAAATGTAGTTAAAGACGATAGAGACATGCTTGGGGGTATCCTTGATATAAGGAATATGGTTACCGCTGATATTATGATTCACAGAAGTAAAGTTTTTGCTATTAATATCGATACACCTAATGAAAAGTTGCTTAAAGCAGCCCTTGCCTCAAACCACACAAGGATTCCCATCTGGGAAAAAACGCCGGATAATATTATAGGTATATTGCATATAAAAGATCTTGTCCGTAAAATACACGGCGCAAAAATTAATATAAAAGACATTAACGTACGATCATTGCTTAAAACCCCAATATTCGTACCGGATAATGCTCTAGTAGTCCAGCAGCTACAGCTTTTCAAAGAAGGACAAAGCCATTTGGCCTGCGTAGTTGACGAATATGGAGATTTACAGGGGATTATTACTATGGAAGATGTAATAGAAGAAGTTTTTGGTCAGATATATGATGAACATGATTATACCCATAACAAGATTACAATAAATTCTGAAAATGAATATATTATAGATGGGTCAGTATCGATTCGAGATGTTAACCGAGAGCTAGGGTGGGATTTACCGGAAACGGAAGCTACAACAATTGCAGGTTTTGTAATCAATGAAATGAAAAGAATCCCGAATCAAGGAGAATTCATTATCATCGACAATCTAAAAATAGTCGTTAAAAAGAAAACACAAAATCGCATAAAATCTTTAAGTATTTTAGTTCACCCAGACAAGGACGAAAATAGTGATTAGTCTTACTGGCAATTGTTTGTTGGTGTTTTCTATAGCAACCTCAATCTTAGCCATTTTTACTAAGCGTTCTATTAAAGCTTATATTTTTTGGATAAGTAGCTTAGCTGTAATTACTGCTTTTCTTTTGCTAATCCTGGCTTTTATAACTTCTGATTTTTCAGTTAAAAATGTTTTCCTGAATTCAAGCACCATTAAACCGTTAATATATAAAATAGCTGGTAGCTGGGCAAGTCATGAAGGGTCGATGTTACTTTATGTAAGCATGCTCAGTTTTATTAGCTCCCTGTACACAAAAGTAGTCAATTACCAAGGCAACACTCGAAATGTCCAAATAACAATTTTAGCTTTTATTCAAATATTATTCTTATTTTTTATATACTATACCTCAAATCCTTTTGATAATTTTAAATTTGCCCCAGAACAAGGACTTGGGTTAAACCCTGTATTACAGGATAAAGCTCTTTCCATCCATCCCCCGTTACTATATATGGGTTACGTATCTTACGTAACTCTTTATGTAAACGCAATATTACTACTTTTAATACCAAAAGAGAGAACAACCTTGATAAAAGATAGTTTACGTCTTTCAGGGTTTGCACTTATTATGCTTACAGCTGGTATAGGTCTTGGAGCATGGTGGGCATATAGGGAACTTGGCTGGGGAGGCTATTGGTTTTTTGATCCTGTAGAAAATATATCCCTAATGCCTTGGATTGCAGGGATTAGCTTACATCACTTCTTGCTAGTTACTAATAAATCAAGAAAATTTTTTTACTGGAGCGTAATAACTTCCTTTGTAGCGTTCTTGCTTACTTTATACGGTCTTTTTTTTGTAAGAAGCGGAATAATTACTTCTGTTCACAGCTTTGCATTCTCCCGGGAGCGTGGTTTCTACCTCTTTGTGATCTGTAGCATTTTAACTTTCCTAGCCTTTGCTGCTTTTATAGGAAGAAAGAAAGAAAATTATACAAGTAGTAAAGATAATGTGGCTTCTGTATTAACGATACGTGATAAGGCGATAATGGGGGGAAATATTTTATGGATAACTGCCCTTTTATCTTTATTTATTGCCGTTATATATCCTATCTATCAATCATTTTTTTATGAAAATAACGTAGCCATTGACCCAAAATATTTTCATCAGATATTTATTCCGATTTTTATACCTTTAATGCTAATTGCTGCCATAATTCCTTACCTTAATAACCATCAAAGTTTTTCTCGAAAACTAATTCATTTACTAATTCCTTTTCTCATTACCTTAGTAATTTTCCATTATATACCTAAACCTGGTATCATTAGCACGGCCATAATATTTGCTTCTACCTTGTTAATGATTCAAATGACAAATTTATTTCTAATTGAAAGTAACTACTTCCAGAAATCTTTAACGCCGAGAAAATTATCACTAATAATTGGCCATTTTAGCCTAGGCTTATTAGCTTTTTCCATAAACATTAACGTTCTTTTTTCAAAAGAAATTGAATTTATCGGTAAAACTGGGGAATCTGTTTCGGATGAATTCTTTTTAGTAAAATTGGATAATATAAGATTTAGCAATACAGAAGTCTATTATAGACAGATAGCCGAATTCTCAGTTCAAGATAACAACGGTAACGTGGTCATCTTAAAACCAGAAAATAGATTATATAAAATTGAAAATTCTCTCTCTCAAGAAACTGATATTTACTCATACCTGACACACGATATGCTTGCGAGTTTAAGCAAGGTGAACGGTAATACCATTCACGCTATCATATACTATAAACCCATGATTTGGTTTATCTGGTTATCAATATTCCTAATAGCCGGTAGTTTTGTTATTTATATAACTAAGGTAAAATAACTACCTATCCTTAAAATAAAAATACTTCGCTAAAAACTTAATTAATAGTAAACTTATTAATACATAAGTAATTTTTAAGGTATGGTTATGAAAACATTAATATGCAATGTACCTAGCGACCGTCTACAAAATGAATATATAAAAGATTATATTCTAAAACAATATAAAGAAAATAACAAAATACGAGTGTTATCAGAAGGAGCAGTAAACGACGAGTCAACCAGTGAATATGATTTGTACGACGAATTATCCAAAACTACTTTAGAGTTAGAAAAGGCAGGAGTAAAAATATTTGGTATCGACGATAGGATCACTACAGTAAAAAGTTCCAATACCACTGCAGAAAGTTTAATTCCTACAAGTTTAAGCAATTTTGCAAAAATCATTCCCAAAGAACATGATGAATCTGTGTTCAATTATGTAGAAAAAGAAAAATCACCTTGTATCGTAATAGTTTGCGCTTTCCATGTTATTTCTTGGATTTTTCAAGGTAAACTAAGTGATAAATATGAGGTAATCCTACCAGTACATGATAAAACACTATTTGAATTATTAAGTAACCCTGGAGCAAAAAAGTTTGGTAGCGAAGAAGAAAATGCAAAAATAATTGGAGAATTATATAAGCAAGTTTTAACTTTGCCTTCTATTAAAGTTATCGATATAGACAAAAACCCCTTGAAAGAAAAAGAAGAATCAAAAGAACGCTTTAGAGAATTATCATCCACTGAGCAAGAAGAAGAAACAGCAGAAGAAGGGACTAGTATAATTAAATCATCTACATGCAGCTTAAGCTCCACTTCTTGTGGAAGCGTCATTTCTTGCGCCAGTAGCAGTATGGTTAGCGTCCCAACCATTTCCAGTAAAATTGTTCCCGAAATAAATTTTAGCGGAGAAATTATAGAGGTTCAAGAATTTTAAGGAATTGCCTAGAGCTTAAAAAGGTAAGATTTTACCTTACTGACGCTATTAAGTTACCTAGCCTTTGCTAGTTGTAGTGTGCCTCTCAGATAAATATTGAAGATTTCTTAATAGCTTTTCAAACTAGAAACTATTATGATTAATGTGAATATTAAAGATCCAGTTAATTTATCCTTGACTGTGATACCCTTTGTGCTTCATATTTCCAAGAAGAGCCAATTTTTTATTCCTCGAATTTACTGAGGTGTAAGTAATAGTTGGAATTACTAATATTAATATATCTAGAAAGAGGTTTTATGAAAATATCTTATCAATTTATGAGAACAGAGAGGGTAGACTTTGATTCCGATTTTCACATATCTGGTTATGAAGATGATCCAGTTGAAAGCAAGGTATGTAGTAAATTTAATGCAAGGAAAAACGGCGGTTACCCTGTTTACATAATCCAGCATCATACGGTCGCAGATTTCGAGAGAACAGTTAACTTATTTACTGCAAATAAAGGGAACGAAATGTGGAATTGGGGGTCTGCGCATTATGTAATTGATCCAATAGGAAATATAGAGTGTATGGTGGATCCAGCTTATAGAGCTTACCACGGAGGAGTAGGATATTTTACCTCCGGAAGTAAATTCAACCCAAATGGATCTGTGCCCATAAATGATATAAATAGCTGGTCAATTGGTATTGAAAATGTCAATGACGGTTATAGCGTTTTCCCAAAAGAACAAATGTATTCTAACATTTTGCTAATGGAAGAGTTAGTAACAACATTTCCTAGTATAAATACTAAACTTCTACTAGGACACGCAGACTGGGATCCTAGTAGAAAATGTGATCCTAACCCTTACTTTGATTGGGAATTAGCAGCCCATGCCGGAGAAAAGTTTGAGGAAATACAACATAATTTTGGCGTATACCCTACTATACAATATCAGCCTGATTCTCAGCCAATAATATCTGGTTTAAGCAGTGATTCAATTGACCCTATCGAAGTAAGACATGTACAGGAAATTCTTGCAGAAATTGGTTACAATGTTTTCGCTAAGGATAGATCAAATGAAGGTATGTATGACTTGCAGACAAAAAATTGTGTAAAAGCATTTAAAAACCATTATATGAATAAATCTGTTGTAGCAGCATTGGAAGATATAAGATTATATGAATCATATGATGATCACGATCCTTTTATGGTTAAGGTCACTAATAACACGCTAGATACTATGGGAGAAGTAGCGGATCTATTATCGTAAAGATAACTTATCTATTTTCCAAATATAGCTGGAAAGCTAACAATGTTGGGGAGATAAAAAGTGAGTTTTACATAGAGGGAACTAGTAAAAGAGCAGCAATTTTTTATATAACCCTCTAAAATTATACTAATAATATCAGTGTTATAGCTATAGATATTACTAATTAAAGAATGCCTCACTCAAGGAATACCCTACCAGTTAAGTTCCCAAGGATAGAGGATAAAAAGAGCAATCAAATAGCAATATTAGGCAGGTATTGTTTTATAAATCTTAGCCTGATATTCCATAAACTATGTATAATTAATCTATACGATTACGCAAATAAAGGGGTTATAAACGTTACTTTTTAGTGAAATTACTTAAAGAAATAAGTTTTAGTGAAAAAACTATAGAGCTTCAGTAATTTTAAGGAAGAGTCCAAAACTGAAACCAGCCTAATTTGAGACTTTCCCTGCTATAGCTCATTAAAACATGGGTGGGTGATAATGCTCTTTACTATTTTCTCTGGAGTTAAACCAAAATGGTTGTATAAGACTTCTGCGGAAGCAGAAAGGCCGAACTGATCCATACCAAAGAACATTCCATCTACACCAATAATTTTATGCCATCCTAAGCTCGATCCAGCTTCGATAGCAACTCTTAGCTTGGCATCAGCAATAAGTTCATTTAGATAATCTCGACTTCTTTGGTCTAAGCTTTCAAAACATGGAACAGATACCACTCTTACTGATTTACCATAAGATTTTTCTAATATTTCCTTAGCCTCGAGGCCAATTGATACTTCTGAACCAGAAGCAAAAATAACTATACTGATATTTTTATTATCTTTAGCTTCTGAAATAACATATGCACCAAGTGCGCATAAGTTATTTTGTCGCTTGGAACTTAAGCTCAGCTGTTTTAGATTTTGCCGTGAAAGCGCTAGTATTGAAGGGCCATCATAATGCAAAGCTTCGATATAACATTCAAAAGTCTCCACAAAATCCGCAGGCCGAAAGACTTTTATATTTGGCATAGCTCTAAAAGATGCAAGATGTTCTATCGGTTGGTGCGTCGGGCCATCTTCCCCGACACCTATTGAATCATGAGTCATTATATATATAACTTTAGTTCTCATAATCGCCGCCAGTCTAATTGCAGGCCTCATATAATCCGAAAAAACGAAAAAAGCACCAACTATCGGTAACAACCCTGAAAGGGCTAGGCCATTCATAATCGCTGCCATAGCGTGTTCACGAACGCCGTAATGGATAAAGTTACCAGAAAAATCCTGGGCATTTATAGCTTTATTATTTACTCCAAAAACGTTGTTAGAAAGCGACAGATCAGCTGAGCCACAAATAATTTTATCATTATGCTTAACTAGTTCCTGTAGAATTTTACCAGATGACACTCTAGTTGCTTCCATCTGGTTGTTAATCCCAAAACTTTCTAAATTAAGTGATTGATAATTAACCGTGCCTCCCTCCCCCAGATATTCTTTCTCTTTAGGACTTAACTTGGCAAATGCTTGCTGCCACTTATCAAAAAGTTCTTCATTTCTTTTACTTGCCTCTTGCCAAACATTAAACAAGCGATCTTCAATTTCGAATGGTGTATTATTAAAAGAAGTGCTATTTTTTAAATATTCAATTTCGCTACTACCAAGAGGAGAACCGTGAGATTTTTCGCTTCCAGCTTTTAAATTAGTTCCTTTAGCTATAATAGTTTTACAGGCAATAAAATATGGCTTGTTAGATGCATTTGCCCTGTTGAGAGCTTCAGTTATTTGATCAAAATCATGACCGTTTATTGACTCAGCTTCAAATCCAAAAGCCTTAAACTTAGCTAAATGATCTTCAGATACCGTAAGACTTGTACTACCGTCAATAGAGATACCATTATCATCAAAAATCACTATCAAATTATCCAACTTTAAATGCCCTGCTAAAGATGCCGCCTCATAGGATATGCCTTCCATTAGGCAACCATCTCCGACTATAGAATATACCTTATAATTGCAAATATTTTGTCCAAGGTGGGCTTGATACTTCTTCTGCGCTATAGCCATGCCAACAGAAGTTGCAAATCCCTGACCAAGAGGCCCGGTGGTAGTTTCAATAGCTTCATATAAGTGGCTTTCAGGGTGGCCGGCAGCTTTTGAGCCAAAAGACCGAAGGGTTTTTATTTCATTTAATGAGAAATCTTTAAATCCGGCAAGATAATAAAAAGCATATAGAAGCATTGAGCCATGTCCGGCAGATAGCACTAGCCTATCACGATTAAACCACTTTGGCTGACCTGGATTAAATTTTAAAAATTTAAAAGCAAGTACAGTCATAACATCTGCCATACCAAGAGGCATACCCGGATGACCTGATTTTGCGGTCTCTATAGCATCAGCTGTTAGAATTCTTATACAGTTACTAAGTTCTTGTAAAAGTAACTTTTGATTTTTCTCTAACTTCATTATATTAATTACGTAACCTCGAATAAGCTAAATCGGGTGCAATTCTAAAATAAAATATTTAATATGACAACCATATTCTCGAAAGTTCCTCACTGGTTTAACACGATATTTCTTCAATTATGGTTATCTATATCTTCCGTCAGCTTTTATCAAAGGGTTATTTTATCTTATAACGGTTACGGGGTAAAATATATCCTAACTCTTTCTTTTGCTTCTTCGTTATTGTGTAGTATATATATGCTACATTACATAGATAATATAAGACAGTATTTTTCCTACGGTATCATATCCCAAGCCGTTGTTAACTTAGATCATATATTATCTCAATTTCCTGAGCTAAAATATGACGGAACAAAAATCTCTCTTGAACAGTCTGAGCCAATATACATAAATAATATATATAACCGGCCCATAGTCGCCATAGATCCAGATAACAAAATACCGGCCTCAAATAAAGCTAAAATACCTATTTTACTAACAAGTAGAAAAATCTTGTTCTCCTTTGGTGATACACAAAAAAATAATGTAAATAATTTTCAGGTTGATTATAAGCAAATATTTGGCAATGAAGAACAAGTTATTACTCAAGCAACAACTAGAGCTTTACTAGAAAAATTTTTCAGCGCAGCTCCAAAAGTTGTT
This sequence comes from Candidatus Megaera endosymbiont of Mesostigma viride, assembly GCA_020410825.1. Lineage (GTDB taxonomy): Bacteria > Pseudomonadota > Alphaproteobacteria > Rickettsiales > Rickettsiaceae > Megaera > Megaera polyxenophila. The sequence continues at coordinate 349,380 of CP084576.1, read as the reverse complement.
ATTTATGGAGTATTTCCACTTATCGGATTGCTTATTTTTCTCAACACTTTCTTTGAAAAAAGCTTTATTATAGTAATAATATATTTACTTGCACATTTTATGTCCATAAAGTTTTCTATGAAAATTTGCGCCAGACTTGTAATGTTTGCTAGTGGAGCATTTGTTCTCTTACAACCTATTACTCTGCTTGTAGCCCCTACTTACGGTAATTTTATATGGATAATCCAAATTTGGGCAAATTTACTAATGATTCTTGGTATCTTAAAATTTACCAATCACAATTTTTTTAAAAATAACTAGCCCTTACCAATAACATAATATTCCACACTCTTTACCTAAAAAAAAGTAATTTTATGGCCCTTGTAAGTTTTGTTAATATATAATTAACTAATTATATATTAGCCTAGTAGCAATAAGCATAAATTACAAAATAATATTACTATATATGGCAGAAAAATCAGATGGTAATCCTAAAGATACAGCACTTGGGGAAAGAGAACAATTCGACAGTTTCGATAGACTTCAAAAGGTAGACCAGAAAGACCTTAATGTTGACAAATTAAAAGCCACTGATAAAGATTCTGACAGCGAAGAATTACTCTCAACAAAAGATCGTACTCATTATACTAATATTAAAGAAGAATCAGGTATCGTTAAGTTTACAAATACCGATTTGCAACTAGATGATAATCGTAAAATAGAAGATGTAGACCTTGCATCGATTGAAAATTTTACGAAAACAGGGGCTTCTCTTAATAAAAATATGTTATCAAAATCCGGTAATCTCCTTACAGATAATGACTTTAAAAAAACAACTGGCACTCAATCCATTGAACAGAACTCAAATACTATAACCGGAGAAGCAAGAATTTCTAGTATCGCTGATAGAGAAGAAGATATTAATCCCCTTCAACCATTAAAAACTAATAACGCCGATATTCAAAAAGATCCTTCACCTGAGAAGGATCTAGAAGGTTCTCAAGACAAACAAAATGATGATAGTGATCCTAAGCCACTGGTAAGTCAGCAACCCGGTGATAAAACTGGCGGTGGCGGCGATGGTGGAGGAACTGGCGGCGGCGGCGGAGGCACTGGCGGCGGCGGCGGAGGCACTGGCGGCGATGGTGGAGGAACTGGCGGCGGCGGCGGAGGCACTGGCGGCGATGGCGGAGGTACTGGCGGCGATGGCGGAGGCACTGGCGGCGATGGCGGAGGCACTGGCGGCGATGGCGGAGGCACTGGCGGCGATGGCGGAGGCACTGGCGGTGGCGGTGGAGGCACTGGCGGTGGGGGTGGAGGCACTGGCGGTGGGGGTGGAGGAACTGGCGGTGGCGGTGGAAACAATGGCGACGACCACGACAACGGCCATGGTAACGACGATGACGGAAACGACGATAGCAACCCAGGAAACGGCGGTGGAGGAACTGGCGGCGGTGGAGGTACTGGCGGTGGCGGTGGAAACAATGGCGACGACCACGACAACGGCCATGGTAACGACGATGACGGAAACGACGATAGCAACCCAGGAAACGGCGGTGGTGGAACTGGCGGCGGTGGTGGAACTGGCGGCGGTGGTGGCGGTACTGGCGGTGGTGGTGGAAACAATGGCGACGACCACGACAACGGCCATGGTAACGACGATGACGGAAACGACGATAGCAACCCAGGAAACGGCGGTGGAGGCACTGGCGGCGGTGGTGGCGGTACTGGCGGCGGCGGTGGAAACAATGGCGACGACCACGACAACGGCCATGGTAACGACGATGACGGAAACGACGATAGCAACCCAGGAAACGGCGGTGGAGGCACTGGCGGCGGTGGAGGCACTGGCGGCGGTGGTGGCGGTACTGGCGGCGGCGGTGGAAACAATGGCGACGACCACGACAACGGCCATGGTAACGACGATGACGGAAACGACGATAGCAACCCAGGAAACGGCGGTGGAAGCACTGGCGGCGATGGCGGAGGCACTGGCGGTGGCGGTGGAAACAATGGCGACGACCACAACAACGGCCATGGTAACGACGATGACGGAAACGACGATAGCAACCCAGGAAACGGCGGTGGAAGCACTGGCGGCGATGGCGGAGGCACTGGCGGTGGCGGTGGAAACAATGGCGACGACCACGACAACGGCCATGGTAACGACGATGACGGAAACGACGATAGCAACCCAGGAAACGGCGGTGGAAGCACTGGCGGCGATGGCGGAGGCACTGGCGGTGGCGGTGGAAACAATGGCGACGACCACGACAACGGCCATGGTAACGACGATGACGGAAACGACGATAGCAACCCAGGAAACGGCGGTGGAAGCACTGGCGGCGATGGCGGAGGCACTGGCGGTGGCGGTGGAAACAATGGCGACGACCACGACAACGGCCATGGTAACGACGATGACGGAAACGACGATAGCAACCCAGGAAACGGCGGTGGAAGCACTGGCGGCGGTGGTGGAACTGGCGGCGGTGGTGGCGGTACTGGCGGTGGTGGTGGAAACAATGGCGACGACCACGACAACGGCCATGGTAACGACGATGACGGAAACGACGATAGCAACCCAGGAAACGGCGGTGGAGGCACTGGCGGCGGTGGTGGCGGTACTGGCGGCGGCGGTGGAAACAATGGCGACGACCACGACAACGGCCATGGTAACGACGATGACGGAAACGACGATAGCAACCCAGGAAACGGCGGTGGAGGCACTGGCGGCGGTGGAAACAATGGCGACGACCACGACAACGGCCATGGTAACGACGATGACGGAAACGACGATAGCAACCCAGGAAACGGCGGTGGAGGCACTGGCGGCGGTGGAGGCACTGGCGGCGGTGGTGGCGGTACTGGCGGCGGCGGTGGAAACAATGGCGACGACCACGACAACGGCCATGGTAACGACGATGACGGAAACGACGATAGCAACCCAGGAAACGGCGGTGGAAGCACTGGCGGCGATGGCGGAGGCACTGGCGGTGGCGGTGGAAACAATGGCGACGACCACGACAACGGCCATGGTAACGACGATGACGGAAACGACGATAGCAACCCAGGAAACGGCGGTGGAAGCACTGGCGGCGATGGCGGAGGCACTGGCGGTGGCGGTGGAAACAATGGCGACGACCACGACAACGGCCATGGTAACGACGATGACGGAAACGACGATAGCAACCCAGGAAACGGCGGTGGAAGCACTGGCGGCGATGGCGGAGGCACTGGCGGTGGCGGTGGAAACAATGGCGACGACCACGACAACGGCCATGGTAACGACGATGACGGAAACGACGATAGCAACCCAGGAAACGGCGGTGGAAGCACTGGCGGCGATGGCGGAGGCACTGGCGGTGGCGGTGGAAACAATGGCGACGACCACGACAACGGCCATGGTAACGACGATGACGGAAACGACGATAGCAACCCAGGAAACGGCGGCGGAAATAACGGTGGTCATGATAACCCTCCTACCCCTCCAGTACTATTATCTAATGGTAATTATAGTCTTACTCCAGGCCAGGGGTTTTCATTAACTATTGATTCAATTGATTCAGATGCTGGTTACAACAGTAGCTTTGGTCATTATTTTGCCGATAATAATGGTAATCCTATTTCTGGAAGTATTGATTTTACAAATGTTAAAGAAAGCCTTGGTATCGGCGATTCAGTAACTATCAACTATGCTCCAGGCGATATTCCTCCTGGAGCGGTAACAGTTGGATTCTTTATTATCCCAAATGGAGATGCATTAAATCCTCTCTTGCCAGAAGGAGCAAATGTTACTTTCTCATTAAATGATCAGGGGCAATGGGCAGCTAATTATAATGGCACTCCTATTAATGGTGAAGGATCACCAGTCTATTTCTCTGACCCTAATTTAAATCCTGATGGTGGGATCAGCCATTCTAATAACAATGCGGGTCAAATTAGCTTTGAAGATTTATTTGGTGGTAGTAGCGACGGCGATTATAACGATGTAGTAGTAAATGTCCAGCTCACCCCTTATACAGGCTCAGGACTAGATAATGGAGGAAATCACGGTGGCGGAGTCAATGGCGACGACCACGACAACGGCCATGGTAACGATGATGACCACAACGACGATAGCAACCCAGGAAACGGCAGGGGTACTGGAACGGGTGACGATGATGGAGATGCTCATGGTAACAATGACAGCAACTCAGGAAATAGTGGCAATACAAAAGATACCCGTAGTGAAGAAGAAAATAATCACAGTACTTTTAACAACCAAGACAATCAAGTTGGAAATAATGATGCCAATAATAGCCAAGATACTGTAGATACCCAATCCCAGCAATTAGATACCAACATATCATCAATGGATAGAGGCAGTTGGACAGATATAGTATCCAAAGATTCTGAGATTAGTAGCCAACCTATTACTTCAAATTGGGTAGAACAGGTTGATAGTAACCATGAGGCAGATATAGTAGATAACAATGATAAAAATAAAGGTCAAGAAAACAATAATAGCGAGGATTCCTCCCATGAAACCACTGATGATACCATTAATAGTGATGATAAACATTCCTCTAACTCTCATCATTTTTAACCGAATCAGTTTTAGAAAGACTAGTTTTTAACTCCTTAAGGGTATAAAGTTAATTGCAGAGCTTCTAGTTTTTAACAATAATTAAATATAATAAAACAGAAACTTTAAGCGTACTATAACGAGCTCCTCCAGGGGAGGAAATGCTCTAATTGCAGATATTGTTACTACTTATTGTCTCTTTTGATGTAGAGGCCGTCTAAACAAGTAGCAAAGCTCCCTTCTCTTGTACAAGCTTACTGTGTTTCTTTAGCTGATCGTGCCTCTATTAGTTTAGAAATAAAACTCTAGAGCCCAATATATAACGCTGAAAGAGCATGGAGCACGTTGGAATTAGATAAAGTTAATATTAAATTGATTCGTTAGCTTCTTAACAAAAAATTAAAATTACTCCAAGATTTTTATATATGATTTATCTAGCCAAAATTTGTGCAATTGGAATTAGAGGACTTATAAAAAATTAAAGACCGGCGGTTAAGGGTGTCCAAACAACAAAACACAATATTTAGAATAAATTTAAGGCTAACTTAGGCTTGTTTTGCTTTAAATCTTTTATTGACTTTGTTAATAACCAGGGTTCTGCCCTTTCTTTTTACTATCCGGCAATTTTTATCCCTTGTTTTGGCAGATTTGAGAGACTTTAAAACTTTCATAATATTTATTTTTTTTGATTTTTGTGTATTCATCAATTTCAAGAATGGTATTATAAATATTTTTAGGCCTAAGGTCAACCATGAATAATCATTTTAATTAACTAAATGTTTTTATACTTGACCTTAATATTTAAGAAAATTATCATCCAAGGAAATTTATTTGGAGAAAAAAATGAAACCGTATAGCGATCTTGCAAAAATCATTCACCGTGAAGGTTATATATTCATTATTATTTTTGCCGTAATAACTTTTGTACTAGGTTCTTTTAGTACAACATTTGGGTGGATCGGCACTATTAGTACGCTATGGTGTGCTTATTTTTTCAGAAATCCAGAAAGAGTTACACCGGTAAACGATAATTTTATTATTAGCCCTGCCGATGGAATAGTTCAGGCTATTAAAGAAGTAACCCCACCTTCAGAACTTGGCCTTGGTGATGATGAAATGATCCGGATAAGCATATTTTTGAATGTTTTTAATGTCCATATCAATAGAGTTCCGGCAACCGGTAGGATTTTGCAGTTGCATTATCATCCAGGAAAATTCTTTAACGCTTCCTTAGAGAAAGCAAGTATTCATAATGAACGTCAATCTGTTTTAATGGAAACTGTTAACGGAGTAAAAATAGCTTTTGTTCAAATTGCCGGCTTAATTGCAAGAAGAATAGTATGCGATTTAGAAGAGTCTCAAACTGTAAAAGCTGGTCAACGATATGGGTTAATAAGATTCGGTAGTAGAGCTGATATTTATTTGCCTTTAAAAACAGCTATCCTAGTATCAGAGGGGCAAACTTGTGTCGGTGGAGAAACTGTACTAGCTGACATGGATTTAAGCAAATCTTCTCAACCAAAGTTTGAAGTAAGATAATTATTATTTAAAGACAAGGAAAAAGGTTTTGTCAAAATTGAAAAAATCACCGAGGATACTAAAGCCTGTACCTGTTGTAAAATTGATTCCCAATATACTGACTTTAATCGGTCTTGTTATAGGGGTTAGCTCTATACGTTTTGCTTTAGACAGTAAATGGGAGATATCTGTTTACTGTATATTAATAGCAACAATTATAGACGGGCTTGACGGAAGAATAGCGAGAATGCTTAATGCTACAAGTCATTTTGGTGCGGAATTGGATTCTTTATGTGATTTTGCCAATTTTGGGTTATGCCCAGCTTTTATTATATATTTATGGTCTTTCCAGCAGTATGAATACAAGGTCACATCTTGGGCTGCCATAACCTTTTTTATTGTCTGTATGGGTATAAGGTTAGCACGTTTTAACGCTACAATCATTAAACCCGTTGAATCTAAAAAAGCAGCAATGTTTTCAACAGGAGTGCCAGCACCCAGCGGAGCAATGCTTGCTTTGCTCCCAATCATACTGGATTTTGAAATTACTACCTACTTTGAAGATTTTAGCATGAGAAACCACACCCTGCTAATAAATTTATATATTTTTTTCGTAGCAATTCTTCTAGCTAGCAGATTACCTACACTATCAATCAAGCAATTCAACATAAAACCTGAATATTTATCACTCTTCATGGCGATGTTTGCTATAATAATTATCATTACTGCAATATACCCTTGGTATATGTTACCGATAGCAGCTATAGTATATCTATTATCAATAATTATTTGCATTAATATAGCACGAAGGTTATGAACCTACTCTCTAAGTATTCATCACATCGATATTTCGTTCATATTCTAATTGCTGTTACTGCTATTACCTGCTTCTTGATTTATAGAGTATATATATGGACAAAAACCCAATATACCGATAACGCTTACATTGAAGCTGAAATCTCTAGTGTTAGTTCGGAAGTAAGCGGTATAATTAGCGAAATATTAGTAGAAGAAAACAATAAAGTTACACATGGGCAAATTATAGCTAAAATTAAGGATGACGATTATCGAGCTAATTACGAAAAAACATTAGCAACTCTAGAAGGAGCAAAAAGAGACATAGAAATAATAGACCAAAACATAAAGCTTGCCCAAATTGAGCAGACAAAAGCAAAAGAATCTCTTGAATTCACTGAAACTAATTTAAAGTTTACCCAAGTAGATTATAATAGGATTCAGGCACTTAGCAAAGATAATTACGCCAGTAAACAAAAACTCGATAGCACTGAAATAGCCTTGGAAAAAGCAAAAAATGAATTTTCTCAGGCAAAACTTAATATGCAATCAAGCCAAGAAAAATTAGCTCTTTTAGAATTACAGCGCTTATCTTCCATAGCAAAACACACTACTACTGCGCAAGAGGTGATCCTCGCTAAAAGAAACCTGGATAACACATTGATACGTTCCCCTATCGACGGAACAGTGGGTAATAGCTCCTTAAAACTTGGAAATTATATAACCGCAGGCGTTGTTTTATTTGCAGTCATTCCAGAAAAATTATATGTAAAAGCGAACTTTAAAGAAACCCAGGTGACTAATTTTAAAACCGGAATGGAAGCAGTAATGACCTTTGACTCGGAATCTGATTATGAAGTTATTGGTTATATCAGAAATCTTTCTCCTGCAACTGGAGCAAAATTTAGTTTACTTCCTCCGTCTAATGCAACAGGCAATTTTACTAAAATTGTCCAGCGTATACCAGTATCAATTGATTTTGACATCCCTCAAGAACTAATAGGTAAATTAAGTCCTGGTATGTCTACCATAGTAAAGATAAGGACAGATAAAGAACCTGTACATTAGAATTTTACAGGAAGTAAATATGAATTGGGTCACGCAGAATCTCGATAAAGTCGTCACCTTTGCTTTTTCTTTACCCCTTAAACATAGCTAGCGAAGGAATCCCTAATATTCGTTTATAAAAAAATGTGTAAGTAAATTTTGCCTTTTCTATAAACAACTTCCGTCCATATTAATTAATAAATGAACGGAAATATTGAAAAACTAGAATAAAAATTATAGACTGCGGAAATTAATTTATAATAGTAAACAAAAATAATGAGCTTTCAGGAAAATTTAAATAAAATTCTCTCTAAACATCAGGAGTTATCAAACAAGCTTGCGAGCGGTATAAAAGGAGAAGAATTTATCAAATGTTCAAAAGAATATTCAGACCTTGAAGAAGTAGTTCATCAGATTAATGATTATAATAAAGCTCTCAAGGATTTAGAAAGCACAAAAGAACTGCTTAAGGATAAAACTTTAGACGCTGAAACCAAAGAAATGGTAGAACAAGAAATATACGAATTAAGTGAAAAAATCCCTAATCTGGAAAAAGGGGTAAAAGTTGCTTTGTTACCAAAAGATGAAGCCGATAGTAAAAGTGCAATAATAGAAGTAAGAGCTGGGACAGGAGGTGAAGAAGCCGCCCTTTTTGCTGCTAGTTTATTTGAAATGTACCAGCGTTATGCTCATCTTAAAGGCTGGAAATTTGAAATATTATCAATTTCTGACATTGGGGTGGGAGGATATAAAGAAGCTTCAGCTTCAATCAAAGGTCCTAATGTATTTTCTAAACTCAAGTTTGAATCAGGAGTACATAGAGTTCAAAGAGTTCCCCAAACTGAATCAAGCGGTAGAATCCATACATCAGCAGCAACAGTAGCCGTTTTACCGGAAGCAGAAGAAGTAGATATTAAAATAGAAGAAAAAGACCTAAGAATAGATACCTATAGGGCATCAGGTGCTGGAGGCCAGCACGTTAACACTACAGATTCAGCTGTTAGAATTACCCATATTCCAACAGGGGTAGTAGTTTGCCAACAAGATGAAAAATCTCAGCATAAAAATAAAGCAAAAGCTCTTAAGATCCTACGTTCAAGAATCTATGAAGAAGAACGCCAAAAAAGGGAAATAGAGCGCTCCAATTCCCGTAAAAATCAAGTGGGATCAGGGGATAGATCAGAAAGAATCAGAACTTATAATTTTCCTCAAGGACGTATTACCGATCACCGCATAAATCTGACCTTATATAGAATTGATGAAGTTCTAAAAGAAGGAAACCTTGATGAATTTACCGAAGCTCTAATTGCTGATGACGAAGCAAAACGTCTTGCTGAAGAAATTCAATAACTTCTATAAAACCTAATACTAATCAATTAGCATAATTAGCTAATATTTCATGTATGTGCTATAGATGGATTAGGGACTGCGATAAGATAAGTTTTTAATAAACACAAACATCATAAACAACATCAAGTTCACCACAGTACCTACAAACACACTTTTAAAATTATTTGGCGCAGCCATAAAATATTCCCACAAAAAGAAGCTCACTCCACCGGCAAAACTAGTAAATACCATAGCAAATTTAGGTATGATAATATTATAAAGTCCAAAAACCAGGGGGACTAATATTATAGGAGCCCAAAATCCGGCAATAAAGATTACCAAATCCACCACGCTAGTAAAGCAGAGCGCAATAAATATTGCCAGACTACCTATAGCAATATTTGTAATTCTTGCTACTAACAGCATTTTATTCTGATCAGATAGGTTAAATATAGGTTTAAAAAAATCCTTAACCAAAGTAATGGAAGTTACATTTAAATCAGAATCCGCCGTGGACATAACCGCTGCAAGTAAACCAGCTATTACTACCCCTTGTATACCAACTGGAATTATATGATCTATAAGATACGGCAAAGCAAGGCTAGGTTTAATTTCTGGATAAATAACAAAAGCAATTAACCCATTTATGGTTATGAATACCAGAAAAATGGCGTATATTACCGACTTTAAGTAAATTGCTTTAGCTGTTTGGTTGGGATCTTTATCAATCAAAGCTCTTTGGATAAAAGTTGGAAACAGATTCATAACAATAAACCCTAAAAAAGCAGAAATAGTAGTTTTGATAAGATCATCATTACCTGTAATAATTACTTTTTCAGGGGGTATTTTTTGCAGAAATTCGGCAATACCAAGCTGATATAAGCCAAAAATTGAAATAATAGGTATAGCAAGTAACATGGCAAAAAACTGCATTTGGTTGGTAAATAAAACAGACCTAAAACCTCCAACAGTCGTATATACGATGACGATACCATAACTTATAATTACCCCTTGGACATAATCTATCTGCAATATATATTCAAATATTCTTGCACTAACGCTAATCTGAGCTGCAACAAAACCAATAGATACAAGTAATGCTGCCAGCCCCCCTACTGCCCTACCGGCTTTTCCATAATAAGTAAACATTATATCGCCTATGGTTTCCGCTCCATAATGTTTTATCAACCTGGGAATAATATATATTGCAATTAATATATCTATTGGTATAGCCAAAAATAATCCATAACTATGCGCAATATTTCCAGCAAAAGCTTTTTCTGAAATTCCGAAAGTTGTTCCTCCACCAATTGAAGAAGCAAAAATTGTCGCAACTAGAATAAGCTTCCCATGCTTATAATCTTTGTCTTTTACTAATGTAAAGCCTTTAAACCCTGCCTTGCGTGAACGGGTATATATCCCAACTATTAGTAAGGACATTAAATACAAAGCTACAATAATTAAATCTATCACTATCTCTATTTATTAACTGAAAGTTTCTGTAAATATAATACTAAAATTATTGACGGAATAGTAGCTATTGAAGCAAACAAGTAAAATGTTTTCCAGCCGATAGTCGAGACAATATAACCCGAAATTGCTGGTAATACCGACCGTGAGAACCCCATCATTGAAGTTAAAAATGAGTATTGTGTAGCCTTAAACCTACCATGGCATAAAGAAGCAATATAAGCTATATAAGCTGTCATTGTCATCCCCCCTGTTATACTCTCAAATCCAGTTATTAAAAAAAGTAAATATACATTTTTACCGTAAACTTCCTGAACAATAAATAACATATGACCAGCGCCGTGTAAAACACCGAAGAAAATCAGACTTTTGAAAATATTAAAATATTTCATTATATAGCTTGCAATCAATCCACCAATAATAGTTGCCGTAATTCCAAAAAACTTTCCCGCCGTTGCTATTTCAAACTCATCATAACCAATATGAAGCAAAAAAGGGTTTATCATCGTATTTATAAAATTGTCCGGTAAACGATATAATATCAAGAATAATAAAATCAGAATAATATAGTTTCTAGTACCTAAAGATCCAAGAATAACAGATATTAAATGCTTGGTTTGGAAATATAAGCTACCACGCTTGAAATCTTGGCGCTCTTTTGTATGCAGAGATAATTTAGTTGAAGTTTGAGGTTCAGTAACAAGTAATAAAATTGTCACTGGAAATAAAATGATAACACAGCTAAATAATTTGTAGACTACACTCCAATCAACATGAGCAGCAATATATATAGCCCCAGAACTAGATAATAACATCCCTATTCGGTAGCCAAAAACATAAAGACCAGAAACCTGCCCTTGTTTTGTACTATCAACTATCTCGGCTCTAAAGGCTCCAAGAACAGTGTCCTGAGCAGAAGAAAAAAAAGAAATAATAATCGCTATTAATCCAAATAATAATAAATTATCGGCAGGCCTAATGTAGCTTAATGTAAAAACAGTAAAGCTTAAGAATAATTGCAGGACTACAATCCAGGAAGTACGATGACCTATGTTTTTCGTTAGTATAGGAATATTTTTTATATCAAAAATTGGAGCCCAAATAAAATTTACGGCATAAGGCAAGGAAATTAAGGCAAAAATTCCAATGGTTCTAATATCCACCGACTCTTTGGCTAACCAGAAATTTAGCGTATTGCCGGTAATCATTATAGTAAAACCGCTCATTACGCCAATTAGCCAAATAATTAATAATTTTCTTTTAGCTACCATGGGAATTTGAGTAATTTAAGTGTAATTAAGAGGGTTACTTAAGTTTTATTGAGTTAAGCCCTCTTTCAGAGGTCATCACTTGTATATAAACACCAAATACGGCTTGACCTTAACTTTAACTTATATTTGATTTAAGCTAATTACAAAGATGGTGATACATTTATTAATTAAAGTGCCTTTTATATTAAAACTCTGTGGTTTATTATATATAGTTATATAAAGATGTAAAGATAGATGGGAATTGGCAGATAAAAGAAAATCAATTAAATTAATTTTCAAGCCATTATTATTTTGTATATTATGACCATTCAAGATCATTACTACTTGCCTTTAAGAATTTCATAATTGATGATATAACTATAGCGGTATAATTTATATAATTACTCTACTATAGGTTGAAGATTAATGATGGGTAAGTTGCAATATTGCAGCAACTAATTTAGAGAATAGAGCTAATATTTTTAAATAGGTATAAAAAATATAACAGTAAAGTTTATAGAAAAGTAACCGGTAAGTTACTAAAACTATCTCCTATAGCAAAGTGCTATTAAAGGCTAAAGCAGCTTTCGAAGGCCAGAAAAGCCTGATTTAATACTCGCCTTAAAGTTTTTAAACCCTTCCTTTTTATCAAAACTTTTTTTACTTCTGTTCTTATTATAATTTTCTATAATTTCGAGTATATTTTGTAAAAAATTCCGAATATATTCTGATTCCAAACCTTGGATAATAATTTTTAAGCTTTTCAATTTAGATGCTATTTTTCCTTTATCTTCTTGGCCAAAATATTTAATTAAATCACCCAATTCATCTTCAATCTGTTTCAACTGTTGATCCATATTGAAAATATTATTATTTGATAGCTTGCTTAAATATATTCTTGCTTCTTCAATAATAATTTTTGCAGCTTTTTGATGATTGTGAGTGACCAAATAATCAATTAATTCTTCGGCAAGTTCCGCAGATGATTTAGGCAAACCAATAAGTTCTGGAGTCTCATCTACGACGACATTAGAATGTTGGTTATCTATTTTTTCCCCAATAAGAACTTCCGACCCAACACCTACAGGTTTATTAATTTTTTTGTCATTAAAATTATTCATCATCTCATAAACACCCTAAAATATTACATCAGAATTAGCTACAAAAACTATCAACTAAACTAATTAGCATTGATTAATATATGAGTCAATAACAAAAACAGTTTAATCAAAAACTTATCCTTAAAGTTTATTAACTATTTTGAATATAGATGTTAAAGAACCGTGGCATTAATATACTAAAAATTTTTTAAGTATATATGTTTTAGAGTTTTAGAAATAAGCAACTTATAGTAAAATACCTAAGGATTAGCAAATAAAAAAAAAGCGGACGAAACATTGCCCGCTTTATAATTTATATCAAGATAGCTTAAAAATAAGCTATCTTGGATATAAGCTGTTCCCTAAGCTACAGCAGCCGCTTCCAGAGTCGATGCTAAGTCTTCTGAATTAAGACCCACCACAATACTATCCTCAACATCGGTTGTCACAATTTTTTCTAAAGCAATTTTTGTATTTTCTGCTTGTTCGGCTTCTGTTATACCAGCTTCTAGTATATCGTTAAATCCTTCAGCAATTTCGTTACCTAAATCTTTTAGTGTTTCCCAAACAAAACTAACTGCTTCTTCAGCAAGCTTCAAAGCAACTTTTCCAGTATGAGTTATCCCCCCTACTATAGTATGACTGATAAATTTTGTTCCGTGCCAAATAAAATTTTTAGGCAAAGATTTTATAGCTCCTGATACAAAAGCACTAGGTTGTTTCCATATTGTTTCGAATTTTGCCATATGCGTTTATAGATTATTTGTTACCAAAAATAGCTAATACTCGGTAGTATTAGTATATATTTAATTAAATTTAATTAACAAAGCTAATATATAGTATAATATAAATGCTGTCAATAATTAATTAATAAAAATTAATTATTCTCAACTACCTAACTTTAACCCTACGATTTGTAATAACAAAGAAAGGAATAGAATTCGAGATCAGAGAACTTTTGAAAAGAACAAAAGTAATAATTTACACACGCAGAAGTAATTACAAAAAACAACTACATTTTATTAATCTTGGGGTAGTTACCTCCATTCAGGTTTTAAAATTAGCACTTCCTGAATACCATTTATAAGAGCAATTTTTGTATCGAGTCCTAGATATTTTTCTTCATTTAACAACCCTATGCCAAGTTTATTATAGCTTGAGCAAAAAATACCAATTTTTTCTCCTCTCAAATCGGTGATTTCCGTACCAATATCATTAAAAGCAATTTTTTTATCAGAAACTAATTTAAAAAGCTTCTTTCTTGTGATGCCTTGGTATTTTGCTCTAGAAATTACTTCCTGCCCTATATAGCATCCTTTAGAAAAACTAACAGCTGCCAACTCTTCTGCTCCGAACTGAAAAACTACTGAATTCCCCGCAATTAAATCATCTCGGCCATCTGGAATAGTAAATTCATATTTGTCTTGCATATATAAATTATTACCAACTAACTCCAATTTATTAGCACACGAGGATTTTACTATAGATCTAAAACCCAATTTAGAAAATCGAGGATCACAATTAGAAGCAATAACTCCCTCATTAATTTCCATTTTTTCCCTCGAATATAAAACCAAGTATTCAGAAGCAAGGTTTTTGATCTCTATATCTCTTCTTAACTTGTATATAGTAAGTTTTTGCAAAAACGATTGGGCGGAAATGGAATCTATATCGATAAATAATTGGTCAGGTGATAATTTTAATACAAAGAAATCATATAAATATCTTCCTTGCGGAGAAAGCAGATAATTATATGAATATGAATAATTATTTAAATCATTGGTGACAATATTTTGTAAAAAAACTAAAGCATCCTTTCCGGACAGGCTTAAAATAGAACGGTTTTCAAGTAATTCAGGCATAAAAATACAGAAAAGCTATTTTTTAACTATTTTATGAAAAATATCCTCAAGATCAGGCTCACTTAAGTTTAAATTCTTGATTCTCAAATCCATGGAATGAATTATTTCTAAAATTCGAGTAAAGTCGTTATTTTCGGTATGAAGGTCAAACCTGATTTTATTTTCATTTAAAAGCTTAAGTTTTGTATTTTTTAAACTAGAAACTTTCATAGGATCAATGGCATTTTCAAACTCAACATCAAGATATCGTGAACCAAGTTCTGCAAGTAATTTCTTTTTTGAATCCTGTTTTATAATTTTACCATCGTTAATAAAGGCAATATTATCGCATAATTCCTGAGCTTCAGCCAAATAGTGAGTAGTAATAATAATAGTTACCCCTTGCTCTTGATTTAACTTTTTGACATATTCCCAAAGTTGATTTCTAAGTTCAATATCTACACCGGCAGTCGGCTCATCGAGAACCAGTATTCTAGGAGAATGGACCATAGCCTTAGCGATTAAGAAACGCCTTTTCATTCCACCTGATAACCTTTGTGGCAGGCTATTTCTTTTATCATATAAACTCAAAGTTTTAAGCAGCTGGTCAGTAATTCGATTTTCTGGCCTAATCCCAAAGTAACCAGCTGTAAATTCAAGAGCTTGCCACAAAGGAAAAAAAGTATCCGTAACAATTTCTTGCGGAACAACGCCAATTAACGATCTAGCTCTCTTAGGTTGGTAATCAATATCTACTCCCATCACTCTAACTTCTCCGGAAGTTTTTATAACTGTACCGGCTAAGATATTGATTAACGTTGATTTTCCCGCTCCATTTGGCCCGAGCAAACCGAATATTGATCCAACTTCAATATTTATGTCTAAGCCATTTAAGGCTATTTTTTTTTCATTGGCAACTCTACCGGTATTATATTCTTTTATAAGATTATTTACGTAAATAGCGTCACTCATCAAATTTCTCGGTAGATATGCTTTTTCATTCAGTTAATTGAACACTTGCTTGAGTAGTTTCCAAACGTTTTTCATTATTACAAGTAACGCCGTGACTTTGAAGGTCTCTTACCAGCTCGCTTAAAGAACCACTTTCATACATCTCACGTACTATATCACAACCGCCTATGAACTCTCCTTTAATATATAGCTGCGGTATAGTCGGCCAATCGGAAAATTCTTTTATTCCTTGGCGCAGTTCTTCATTAGCTAAAACGTTATGATCCTTAAATTTAACACTAACTGATTGTAAAATACTAACTACCATAGCTGAGAAACCGCATTGTGGAAAGTCAGCCGTACCTTTCATGAATAAAACCACCTCATGTTCTTTTGTTTCATTTCTTATAAAGTCAAAAATCTTGTTTTCTGCCATAATAAATTCCTGTAAAGCTAATTATGATTAATTTTAAATTATTATTTTATGAATTTAAATACAATAAACCAAATTTTTACCATTTTTAGCTCTTTAAGTAAAGAACCGAAAACAGAACTTGAATATGTTAATAATTTCACCCTAGCGGTAGCGGTTATTTTATCTGCCCAAGCAACTGATGTTTCTGTTAATAAGGCAACCTCCACGCTATTTAAAATTTATAAAACTCCGGAAGATTTTTTAAAACTCGGCGAGGATAATCTAAAAAAATATATAAAAACTATTGGTTTATATAATACTAAAGCAAAAAATATTATTGCGTTCTGTAAGATGTTAGTTGAGCACTACGACTCAAATCTTCCGAATAGTTTTGAAGAACTTATAAAATTACCAGGTATAGGGCAAAAAACCGCAAATGTTATATTAAATTGTGCATTCGGCCAGCCAACAATAGCCGTTGATACCCATGTCGCTCGAGTTTCACATAGAATTGGTTTAACGCAGGAAACTACACCTAAAAAAATAGAAAAGGACTTATTAAGGCAAATTCCTACTATGTGGTTAACGCATGCCCATCACTGGCTGATATTACACGGAAGATATATTTGTAAAGCCAGAAAACCTGAATGTTTTAAATGCCCTATTTGTCATCTATGTGAATATAAAAGTAAAAATGTATAAATCGCCGTAAGTACAGCTCACTTAGAACTGTCCTTAACATAAAATCAAATAAAAAACACTTTTTCCTTCCCTATAACTTAAACTGAATCACCTTTCACTCTAACAATATCTGCTCCACAAGCAGATAATTTTTTCTCAAGAGATTGATATCCTCGATCTAAATGATACACCCTTCTAACTTTAGTACTGCCTTCCGCAGCCAGTCCCGCAAGAATTAACGAAACTGATGCACGCAGGTCACTAGCCATAACTTCAGCACCGCTTAAAGCTTTAACCCCTCTTACAACCGCATGATTACCATCTACATTAATATTTGCTCCCATTCTGCATAATTCTGGTACATGCATAAACCTGTTTTCAAATATATTTTCTGTAATTATTGAGGATGAATCCGCTAGGGCCATTAAACTCATAAATTGAGCCTGTAAATCAGTAGCAAAACCCGGATAAACACCGGTAGCCATATCAACTGATTTAAGAAGTCCATTATATTTTACTCTGATAACATTGTTTAAATTAGTAACTTCTATACCTGATTGTGCGAGTTTAAGAGCTACATTTTCAAGAATATCATAATCCACCCCAGAAATAGTTATATCTCCTTTAGTAATAGCACCAGCAATCATATAAGTTCCAGCCTCGATCCTATCTGGTAAAATATCATGCTTTGCCCCGTATAATTCCGGCTGTCCCGTAATTTTTAAATCATCTGTTCCAATACCGTCGATTATCGCTCCCATTTTTACCAAACAATTGCATAAATCTCTGATTTCGGGTTCTTTAGCGCAGTTTGATAAATGGGTAGTACCACTTGCCAAACAAGCAGCTAGTATAGCATTAATAGTAGCCCCAACCGATACTTTAGGAAATACAAAATTGCAGGCTTTTAAACGTTTCCTGGTATGAGCATGGATATATCCTTGCAAAATTTCTATCTCTACTCCCATAGCTTCTAAGACTGCAATATGTAAATCAACTTGCCTAGCACCAATTGCGCAACCTCCAGGGAGGGAAACCAATGCCTCACCATATTTAGCTACAAGAGGACCTAAAACCCAAATAGAGGCTCGCATTTTTCTTACTATTTCATAAGGTGCTGTGTAATTATTGATATTAGAACATGAAATTTTTAAGCTTAAGCTATCATTACTTTCTATTTTTCTGGTAATTTTAGCCCCATGGTTTACAAGCAGTTCTTCCATGGTGTTAATATCAGATAAAATAGGTAAATTAGCTAGTTCCAGCTCGTGATCCGTTAGCAACGCAGCTGCCATAATCGGCAAGGAAGCATTTTTAGAGCCACTAATGGTAATATTTCCTTTTAGAGCATTACCTCCATTAATAAGTATACTATCCATATATATTTTTTTAACCAACCTTAATTAGTAACTGCGCTCTACAGCAAAATTTACCAACGATTTCAAATATCCTCTAGTTTCATTTTGAATATTGATCTCCTCAAGACACTTATAGGCAGATATTTTAAACCCTTCCAAATATTCCAGAATTTCATTTTTTATATCAAAACTGATTAACAAATCAGTAACCCAGTGGAAATCTTTAGATGTACGCTCATGTGCAGTTATTAACTCTATTAATCTTTCTTTTTTATTCTTGGGAAGTTTTCTAGCTAGGAAAATCAGCGGTAAAGTAACCTTTCCTTCCGCAAAATCATCTCCTATATTCTTGCCTCTAACTTCACCTTGGGTAAAATAATCTAGCAAATCGTCTGTTATTTGAAATATTTCTCCCAGTTTCATGCCAAAATTTCTCATGGCATTACAATAATTAGGAGATTGATTTGCTATAATAGCACCAACCTCACATGCTGCTCCAAAAAGAACCGCTGTTTTTGCATTAATTACTTTCAAATACTCTTCTTCAGTTATTAACCTACGCTCTTCGAGTTTAGCAAGCTGCGATACTTCACCTTCTATGACGACTGCGCACGCTTTCGATAAAACGTCCATAGCCGGGAGTAACCTGGTGGCAACTATTAATTTAAATGATTGACTAAATAGGAAATCACCTACCAATATACTTGCTTTATTACCCCATATAACATTAGCTGTGGGTAAAAAACGACGCATCTTACTGCCATCTACTACATCATCATGCAATAAGGTAGCCATATGAATAAATTCAACAGCTGCACCAAGCTTAACTGCATTATCACTCCCGCAATCAAAAAGTTTGGTAGACAATAGCGTAAGTACAGGTCTTATTCTTTTACCACCTGAATTTGAGATATGATTACCGATCAGTTGTATTAATTCTTCTTCGACAGAGAGACAACCCAAGATTAAGTTATTCATCTCGCTTAGTTCTGATTGTAAAAATTGATGAATTTCTTTTATTAAGTCCAATTTATTATCTCATAATATTTAAAGATTTATACATGTAGCACATAGTGCAATAATTGCGAACTATTCACTTAGCTAAATTTTTTGTAGCTTTCTTGTCATTTTTTTGTAAAACACCTTCATTAATATTTTTTTCACCTTGTTGCGGTAAAATCCTTTTAATATCTTTTTCAGTAATTTGAGCTAATATCTTTTTAAATACCGGTTCGTTTTCATCCAAATTCGGTAGTAATTTTTTTATTTGGATAAGTATATCACCGTGTAAATCAATTACATTAAATAGTTTCTTATATAGCAGAATTTTATATAGCTCCGGAAGTTGGACAATCTTTGAACTACCAATTTTTCCTTCTGACCAATTATCTGTACTGATACTATAATCAAAACTAAGATCATTAGAAGTGGAAGTCGGATAATCTGATATCTGTTTTAAAAATGCTTTATTAACATCAATATAAAGGTTTCTTGCTGGATCACTTAAAAATCTAAAATCTCCAAACCTAAGAATATAATTAGAATTAAAATCAACTACCACCGGATAATTCTTAATTAACAGCACCCCATCTGCTTTCCAGTTTGTTCCATTCATGTAATTAAATTGTGATCGATATGTTAACTTAAACCCAGACTCCCCTGAATAGATACTAAAATCATTTAACTTCACTAACGGGCCCTTGCTGTTATTTGTAGTTTCTAAATCTAGATTTAGAAAATAATCGCTATTTTCTAAATCTTTAAACCTGAATATATCCTTATTGCTAATTATGTAGGATACTTCTTGATCTACTAGGCGACCGGCATGAGTAGAAATAACCCTAGGTTTAATAGCTTCATATTTTTTAAATAATTCTTCAAAAAAACTATCCTTTAATCTTATTTTACTATCTATTGATAATGCAGTACCTTTACGTTTTTCAGGAGATAAACCAGTTTTAAAAAGCAGTTTGAAAGAATTTAAATCAATTTTAGGGGCAGAAAAAGCAACTTCCACTTCAGCATTAAAATTTGAAAATAATTCTTCAGCTTTCTTAGCCTCAGTTTTAATTTTAACTTTACCGGAAGCAGAAAAATCCGAAGGTAAATTAAAAAACCCATAAAGTAAACTGACAGGTATAGGCCTAAATGAAAATTTAACCGGTTTGGTTTTAACACTATAGTTAACCGTATATTCACTTGGTATCTCATTTAGTAAATCTTCCAGAGTAAGGTAATATTTTGCCGGTACAAAAGTAAAGTTTAATTTTTCATATTCTTTATCGGAGAACAGCTCATTTTCCTGTTTATCGGTTATCTGGACTCCTCCAGTAGCAACCTCAATACCCTTAATATAATTGACTAACTCTCCTGAATCAGTCATTTTAGAAATTGCGGACAGTAATTTTCTAGTAAGCGGAATATCTAACTTAATTAAATAATTTTTTATTTTTAATATAGCACCAAAGCTACTGGCTAACGGCTTATATGCAGCATCAATTTCCCCGTCATATGCAATATATGCGTGTTGATTAGTAAAACTATAGCCAATTTTTATAGGGGAATGGTAAGAAATGAGAGCACCTTTACTTTCTTCTTTCCACCCATGCAAATTCAACGCCATATCAAAGGGAAATCCAGTAATACTAGCCTTATCAAAAGTAATAAAATATTCTTCGGTATTTACCAAAGCTTTAACATAAATTTTTTGCGTAGCATACCTGGCATTTATATCATTTCTTATATTACTGATTATGTAATACCAACAAGAACAATAGCAGGCCAATAGAACAACTAAAAAAATTAATATATATTTTGCTATTCTCATTCCTTGTTGCCTTTTAATTTTATATATTCTTTATTTAACTTCCTAACATCCAATACCCAGAGAATTATTATTAATACAAAAATTACCATTAAATAGACAGTCACTGAGTCAAAAGTAGAAGCTGGCATTAAAATAAACATAAATGACTGCGAGAAAGCCCCAAGTGATTTACCAAACTTTAAACCTATTACCTCAACAGCTGCCTTTCCTTTAGTTCTAAGTTCCAAAGAAAGTGGTATATACGTCATTTCTTTTGTTGAATCAAATAAAGTATATTTTGTCGATTTGCTTAAAATATTTTGAATAGCTCCAATTATTACAGCCAGATATATCGGGCTATAGCTACCTATCATCCCTATATCATTTGCATAAATTACAAAAACGAAAAATATAATTCCCGTACAGGCAATAATACCAGGGGTAATTAAAGCAGCAGTAAGCCAGCTAAATTTCCTTAAAATATTACTTCCAATTAAAGCAACTACCACACACGATATCCCCATATAAATATTAAATCTACCCATAAAATTAATATAGTCGACAGTATTGGGATAAAGTTCACGTACTCTTGCCTTCCAAGGACCTTCAAGAATATTAATCGCAAGCCCATAACATAAAAGCAAAATGACAATATACCCGATATATTTAGACCTTAAAATTAGCTTCACACTATCTATTACCGATAATTTAGTCCTTGTGTCATCTTGGGTATGGGATAATAAGTTACCAAGTTTATCAGTTTTTACTAGATATTTATTGATATATCTGTAAAGCCCCATGGCTACACAACCAGAAATAATTATAGTTGTCATAATCGGTTGTAGTACCAGACTCGATTGCTTTAGTGAATACTTATCTAAAATTTCTCCATCCACACCAAAAGGTATGTTAGAAAAAGTAACGAGCACGCTTCCTGCCATTATCAGCCCTATATTGCCTACCATGCCTAAAATAGGATAAAATCTCTTCGCTAGAGTAGTATCAAAAATATTGTTAGCATACTGCCAGAAAAGCAAATTTATCACAACAGCACTCCACAATTCACAAAAGACGTACATCAGAGCATAACTCCACTTGCTCGCTATCAAAATAAACCATTTAAAATTAGGATAGGCCTCAGCCAATCCTTGAGCATATTCCAAATTTGGGTGATAAAAATCTTGATCTGGATACAAGACATAAGTAAAGATTAAAAAGAATCCTAAGAAAAAGGAAACTATTAAATAAAATAAATATTCATAATCAAACATATTACTGAGTTTGACATAAATTAAGGTGAATATTATGGTAGAAGGAAGCACCAACCATAGTTTTAAAAAACTAATAACTTCTGCTCCAATATTTGGTACAACCAAACTATCTTTGATCGAACGTAATGCGCCAAAATTGAATAATATGCACAACATCAAAAAAGACATTGGGATAAATAATTTTAATTCAGAACGTTCTATTGGCCAAAGAATCTCTTTAAGACTAGATAAAAACTGCTTTTTTTTAAGATTCGGCATTTGTATAAATAAAACTGTTAAAAACAGTATTTATAAGCTATAAATACCTAGTAGTTCTAATCTTTCTTTATTTAAAAGTCAACAAACATTCCCGAAATCTTTCCTTTTAACATAATTTAATTTGCAAGATATTAACTAGAGCTAATATAAATCCCATAAGGGATTTTTAGGTATAACAATTTAATTGTCTGTCAGTTAGTTTTTAGCGTGATCCTCGTCAGCTCCGTAAAACTCTTCACCAATTGAAATTTCAGCTCTGTTATTTTTTTTGCGCCAGTTATTTGTATCACGCAACGAGTATATACATCCGCAATATTCTTGTTTATAAAACTCTTCCTCTTTGGCAATTTCATACATCCTTGCACTACCACCATCTTTGCGCCAATTATAAGTCCAATAAGTGATGCCTGGATAATAAGATACTGCTTTAATTCCAGATTTATTTATCTGATCCATATCTTTCCACCTTGAAATTCCAAGCGAAGAGGTGATTACTTTAAAATTATTTTCATAAGCATAAAGGGCAGTTCTGATAAAACGCATGTCAAAACACATACTACATCTGATTCCACGTTCTGGTTCATATTCCATACCTTTGGCTCGTGCAAACCAGTTTTGCACATCATAATCCGCATCAATGAAATTGATACCTAACTTCTCTGCAAAACGTATATTTTCATTTTTCCGGATCTCATATTCCTTTTTTGGATGAATATTAGGGTTATAAAAAAAGATGGTGAGATCAATACCCGAGTTAGCCATTTTTTCTATTAATGGGCCAGAACAAGGAGCACAGCAAGAATGCATTAAGACAGCGCTATGTCCACCAGGCACCTCAAATTCTGTAGTAAATTTACTCATGAATAACGTCCTCAGATAAATTATTCTTATAAGTTTCTTTATAAAAGAACAGGATGCATAAACAGAAAATTGCTAATCCAGTTAAATAATAAGCAAGGGCAAAGTTAGTGCCGGTAGCTTTATAAAAAGCAGCACCAATCATAGGAATTGTACCACCGAAAATGGCAGCACTTAAATTATAAGAAATAGCAACAGCAGTAAACCTTACCCGAGTAGGAAATAATTCAACCAATATAGTCGGCACTGGCCCCATATAAATCCCAACTATAGTCGCAAATATTATTTGTGATAATATCGCGTAGTTATAATTCATTGAGGAAAGGGCTACAAATATAGGATATATACAAAGAATTAGTAATATACTACCAGTAACAATCACTGGCTTCCTACCGATTTTATCAGAAATATACGCAGAAACTGGAAATACTAGAGTCATAGTAATAAGAATAATAGTACAAACTATAGAACCCTGTTCTTTAGTATAACCAACTTTTTGCACAATATGTTCCATAAGAACTGTGGTGGTATAAAATGGGGCCGTGACGTTTATATAGATAGCAATCGCTAATAGTAAATGACGCCAATGTTTTGTAAAAGTTTCACGTAGAGGTGTCCTTGATAAATATCCGGCTTCTTTAGCTGCTTTATATATAGGGCTTTCAGCAAGATGGGATCTTATATATAATCCCACTAATCCAATTACTAGTCCCAGTATAAAAGGTATTCTCCATCCCCAATCAAGTAAGTCTTTCTCATTTAAGAAATATCTAAAACCATTAGCAACCCCTACACCCATTAACATACCAACACACATACTAACAAATGACGCACTACCGGCTAGTCCTCTCTTATTATCAGGGGAATGTTCAACTATATAGGCGATACAACCACTAAATTCACCTCCTAAAGAGAACCCTTGTACCAACCTAATAATTGCTAATATAATCGGCGCAGCAATACCTATTACCTCATAAGACGGAAGCAACCCGATACCGGCAGTGGGAACTGCCATCATTAAAATGCCGATAACCAATGCACTTCTCCTACCGAATCTATCCCCAATCTGACCAAATAACACCCCTCCAAGAGGACGCACTAAAAATCCGGCTGCAAACAACGCAAAAGTAAGGATTTCAACAAATTCAGTTTTTGGAAAAAATTTTAAGCCAATTATATAGGCAAATTGTGCATATAATGCATAATCGTACCATTCAAGTGCATTCCCCACCATTCCTGAAATAACAACTTTTCTCATTTTACTACTTTTTAATTTAAAAGTTACAATTACCAAGAGCATAATAGGGTAACAGATTTTTGATGCAAATAAATTTAACACCTTATAGATAAAATTTTTTATATTCAATTTTGAATGCACTTAACTAGTAAGGCTTGTATTATTTATTTTTATTTCTTACAATGGTTTAATTAGTTGAGTAATCCCAAATTATTATCAAGATGGCAGAAGATAATACAAAAAAAACACCCCTTAAAGGAAGGCCTCGATCCGCATCAGTTTTTACCCCCCCTTCTCCTCCAGAATTAAAAGAATCAAATGAAGAAAGTGTTGATCTCCCTAAATCCTGGTTTCAAAGAATCTTGGATTCAAAATTTGTTACCACAATCTTTAAACTATCAGATAAAGCTAACAAAAAATGGGAAAAATTTGAAAATACTAAACCAGGCAAAGTTTTTACAATTGGCACAGGAGTTGCAGTATCTAGAGTAACCTCTATAGTTCTAGCATCTTTAACAATAGCAGGGCTTGCAAGTCCCGCAAGTCCTGCTATTGCCACTGCTATAGGTGTAATTGGATTAACGACTGTAGCCATAGGAGTGGTAATGGATACTGTCAGGACAAGAGCTACCAGGCAACTGCAAAAAGAAAATCAATTATTAGTAAAAAATAGAACAGCAAAAAGTATAGAAGATCAGATATTTAAATTAGATCCAAGCCTAAATGAAATATTGAAAGGTGAATTGTACGAACCTATAACTACCGGCAAAAAATCTGTTGAAAAAAGATACACCACTCAGAGTTCAGCAAAGGTGGAAGTGGCCAAAGACATAGGCAAAGCTTTTTTTAAACAAGGACTAAGTATTGTTTCAACTGTTCTAGAGGCTATTGCTACAAGAGGGGTTAATATTGTAAAAGCCATAGGCTCTTTCATTTTATCTCTTGCAACAGAAAGTAGGCACAACATGTCTATCCGTACTGTACAGAAACAGTTAAAAACTCAAATAGACCAAGAACGAGATAAAAGCGATACCCCGGGTTACAATAATATAAGAGAGTTAAGGCAAGCAACCAGAACTCAGCGAATACAGGCAATGGCTCTCCAAAAATTGACTACAGATAAAGATTACTGGACTATGTCGCCTGCGCAAAAAAAAACTAAATTTCAAGAATATAAGGAACAAGTTTCTCAAACAGAAAAAGCAATAGGTGTTTATAACAATATTTTTGCAAGAGGGCTAAAAAAACTTACAAGCCTTATCAAGGATGTAGGAAGAGCTCATGACCCATTCTCTGAATTTAATTACCCAGATAAGATTAGGATAGATAAACACTCAAATATTACGGCAACAATTGATAAGCACTCAAAAAAGGAGAATTTAGCCATGTCGGTCAGCTCTATCCGAGAGAATCTGAGCCATAATACCCCCCATCCCAGCAAAACAACGCCCGAACAAACACGCCATACAAGAAAGTCCAGTTCCCAGAAAGAAAGAGATCAATATTTATAAAATAAGTTATACTATCATTACACTCCTCATGGTTTTAATGATTCTAGTAAGACACAATTATCTAGCTAATGCTTAAAGGACATCCACAGGATATTAATTAAACTTTTCTTGCTTCTGAGGCAAGGAGGATAGGTATTCCATCAACAATGGGATAAGAAAGGCCATCTTTTTTATTTACAAGTAGGTTAGCCTCTCTATCATAAACAAGACTATTACCTGTAACAGGACAAGACAGCACTTTTAATAATACAGCCGAGAGTTCCATAATTACGCTAAAAATGCTAAAATTAGCAGCTATGTTTTGCGCTTGCCCACGGTAAGGCATTACCATCGACACCAACTACCAAATCTCCTGATTCCTCATACTCAGCAGCAAAGTAAGATCTTCTGCCTAACACTAATTTTACCGGCTTAATTTTTTTACCATTATGAAAATATTCTTTCGCTTGCCCCCTGCCTTCTGGGTTATTTTTGGAAGCTATTTTTGCTTTTCCTTTACTCATTTTTATTACCTAATATCCAACATAAACTTCATATTTTAACAGCGTTATTCTAGGTTTGTTTCTAAAGACAGTCAAGAAAAAAGTTTTCCAATTCCACTACGAAGTAGGGTTTTAGGATTCATCCTTGATACCTTTTTCATTGTAGTACTAATCTGTTTAAATTGTTTAAGGAGGATATTGACTTGCTGCACTGTAGTTCCAGAACCGGTTGCTACCCTTTTTTTTCTTGAGGCATTAAGAATATCTGGATTTTTTCGTTCTTTTTTTGTCATTGAATTAACTATTGCCATCTGACTTACTAGTGCTTTTTCTCCCGAACTTAGATCTCCTATTTTATCAGATAATTTAGATATTCCAGGAAGAAAATTCATCATACTCCCAAGGCCTCCCATTTTCTTAATCATTTTAATCTGAGATATATAATCATCTAAATCAAACTGCCCTTTCTTTAATTTAGCAGCAGTTTTTTCTGCTTCGCTACGATCAATAACGCTCGCTGCCCTTTCAACAAACGATACAACATCACCCATATCTAATATACGTGATGCTATTCTTTTAGCATCAAATTCTTCAAACTCATCTGGTTTTTCTCCAGTACTTAAGAATTTAATCGGTTTTCCAGTAATATAGCGTACACTTAAAGCTGCTCCACCCTTTGAATCACCATCAATTCTAGATAGAATAACACCAGTAATATCCAGCTTATGATTAAAGTTAGAAGCAACATTAACTGCATCTTGACCAATCATTGCATCCATGACCAGAAAAGTTTCAGTTGGCTTTACCAAGCTTTTAACCTTTATTGCTTCATTTATCATATCATCATCTATATGAAGCCTACCAGCTGTATCGTATATTACTACATCATATCCCGATAATTTTGCAGCGGTTATGGCTCGCTCAGTAATAGCAATAGGCAACTGCTCTTTTATAATCGGTAGAGAATCTACCTCTATTGATTTTGCTAGTATTTCTAGCTGATCTTGTGCTGCCGGTCTGTAAGTATCCAAGGATACAAGTAAAACTTTTTTCCCTGTACTTTTAAGCTTTAAAGCAAGCTTTGCACTCGCAGTTGTTTTACCGCTACCTTGCAAACCTACAATAAGTAAGTTTACCGGCGGAACACTTTGTAAATTTATTTTTGATTCATTTTCATCTGGCTGGAGCAACCGAATCATTTCATCGTTAATGATCTTAATAACCATCTGAGCGGGAGAAACAGATTTGACTACCTCTACCCCCTTAGCTTTTTCTGATACCTCTGAAATAAACGCTCTTACCACCGGCAAAGCAACATCTGCCTCTAGTAAGGCAATTCTGATATCCCGCATGGCTGAATCAATATGAGCCTCAGTTAGCGCTCCAGCGCCTTTAATCTTATCAAAAATTTTAGTAAGGTTTTGAGTTAATGTTTGGAACATAACCAATAATACTCTATATGCTTATATGCTCGATAGAGTATTATATTTAACGTTTAAACTCAAGAAATATGTAGGGCTTATTCTCTTAAAAACCGATTAAATTTACTAGAAAGCCAAAAATATTTATCTAAACAATACACTTAAAGAATAATTACAAGCTATAAGCTTATGTATCATCATATGTATCATCAATTGAAGATCCTTTACGCAACAAAGAAGGATGTGATTCAACTATTTCCTTTACTTTCCCTATAATCTTAGACCCAATAACCGCAGTATTCTTGCCTTTCTTTATAAGATTTATCACTTCCTCTATTTTTGTTAATCTTTTTTCAATATCAGCGGATTTTAAACCTCTATCCATACCTGTTAAATAATCTGAGCGTAAATACTCTGCTGCTTTTATAGAGTTATTCACTAAATACTCTTGTGCTTCAGGAACATCTAAAGCATTACTCTGGATATAATTAGTTATCTTATTTTTAACTTCTCGTTCAAATACTTGTAACTCAAGATACCTTCCAGCCTGATTTTTATGCCCCGCTACCCTTTGACTGCCATGCCCAATTATTATTGCCATATCCTGCTTAATTGCCTCTAATGATTCGTCCTTTCCCAAAACAGCAAATAAAGGGGAGTATTTGTCTAGAAAAACATTCGTAACCTCTTCAGCATTTTTTGATACCGAAAGAAATTTTTGTATTCCATCTTTTAATTTTACAATGCCACTAGGAACATTATTGACTACAAGGCTAATACTTTTAGTTATAACAAAAGCAGTTTCCGGCTTCGATACAGACAAGCTTCTTGCCTTACTAATAGCTATATTTTCAGCCAAAGTTTGCAATAACTTACTTGGACTGATGCCATTTATGTCTGTTCTTAATATTAAACATTCAGCCACAATTCTTGATAGTAAGTCAGCACCATTAATAGTTTGATAATTTTCAAGATAATAATCAGCAAACCCTATAAGATATCCCACCCCTCTATCTATAAACAATTCCGGATACTTTTTTATAAGCTCTGCTATCTTACACAACTCGGCTGTTTTATCAGCATTAAAAGAAACTACCCCTTCTTGATAAGAAGCAAGCAACTTTAAAGCATTATCAATGTCTTTCTTGTTAAAAACTTTATGTATGAAAAACCTCACTCTATTAATCATACACCACAATAATTAAAATTTCCCTAATCATCATTAATAACTTTATTCCTACCTACTAATAATAATCTATTTACATACATTTAATTGATTAATCATTTTAGAATATTTATCAATAAATATTCCGTCAACACCCCCCAAATTTTCGTTTAAAGTCCAGTTTTCACTATCAAATTGAACAACTATTTTGTTATATTTTTTATATAATTCAGCATTCTGATCAATTTCTAATATTATACATTTTATATTATCAGAGCTTAGCGCATTATCCAATTTTTTCATATTTTTTAAGCTAGTGTTGGACGTTTGAAAAATATGCAATTGCGAATTTTTTATGGATTTAAAAAAATGTTCCAAACTATCACTTAGTAACGCTACAGAGGCAAGGTTTGCTAGTTTATACTTTTTTAATTTATCAAGTTCTTCAATTTTAATTAATGCTTCTTTTAAATTTTCCTGAACATCATGTTTTATTTCAGGAAAAGCCTGGATAATAATTGCTGCGAGTTGTTTTTGAAGCTCTTTAGCATTATTTAAATCAAGCCAAAAATGCCAATTAATTCCCCCTTCGAGGCTCTTAAAATCAATAGACCCAAACTCACTAATGCTCACTTTTTTGCCACGGTAATTAGAAAGTAACGGAGAGATTAAACTATCAAAATCCTCATCAATGTAAATAATCATGTCAGAATTATCTATTGCTAATTTATCACTTGGTTTAGCATGATGATGATGTGGGCAGCCCCCTGCTTTATCCAACACTACAATATCAGCTTTATCTTTTGTCAGCATGGAAACAAGACTTGCTATCGGAGTTATAGTCACTACAATATTTGGGTTAGCATATACAAAAGTCCTGCCAGAAAAAATTATTATTAGAGCTATTAACCATTTTATTTTACTTTTCATTTTTTTGCTTCAACATCTTAATTAAACTGTGCCTTGTTAATTCAAAATTACTTTTGATCCATTTTTCTTTTAAATATCTAAGTTCTCTCCCTCTTTCGGCAGGGCTAATTCCAAGAGCTGCAATGTCCCCTCCATTAATTGGAAAAAGCTGTTTTGGCTGGTTTTGCAACTGTAAAAATACATTTTCAATCTTTTCTTTTTCTTCACATAACGCCGCTAAAAAAATAAAAAACTGCGCAAAATTATCATTCTCGACCCATATTTTTTTTAAAAAACTTTCCTCTATATTGTCATCCTTTATAGCCAATAATTTATCAATATGGCGAGCTTCAGCTCTAGAAAATTTTAAGTTAATTAACTGGGTATAACTAATACCATTATTACCTAGAGCAAACAATAAAGCATATTTAGTTTCATTACTCAATAATACATCTAATCTTTTTGCTATCTCTTTGCCAATCACAAATTTTTCAAGGCCTAAAATATGAGATATTGGAAGAACTTCCTGTAAAATAGAGCAATCATTCATTAAACCAATTATATCACAGTAATTCGGCAAGCTGAAAATCAAATTAAGTTCTGATTTTATTCTTTCTCTAGATAATTTTTTTATAAAAGACCTATATTTTATACAAGCCTCTAGGCTATTTTGATCCATCTTTTTGCCAAATTTGCCAAAAAACCTAAAAAAGCGTAATATTCTCAAATAATCTTCTTGAATGCGTAACTCTGGGTCACCTATAAACTTTACACACCCTAATGTTAAGTGTTCAATACCATTGAAATAATCATATACCTTCTCTTCAAACGGACAATAACTTAGCGCATTAATTGTAAAATCCCTGCGAAGCGCATCAATGTAGAAATCTTTAGTATATTCAACTTTAGCATGTCTACCATCCGAGCTTATATCTTTTCTTAAAGTTGTTACTTCAAATAGCTCTCCATCATATAATATAGAAACAGTACCAAATTTAATACCTGTTGGAATTGCTTTATGCCCTAATGATCTAAAAACTTTTATTAGCTCTTCTGGCAACATTGTAGTTATAATATCAACATCCTGGGATTCTATGCCTAGAATAGCATCTCGGACTACACCACCAACTAATCGAGCTTTATGGTTTTTAGAATTTATAATTTCTAAAACAGATAAATAATTATTTGACTTTATATTTAGCTTCCTTTTTAGCTCTACCATCTAGAAATATCCATTTAAACTTAAGTGATATTTTAGGTTAAATAATAGTATTTAGCCATTCTATTCTTATGTCCTCCTAATTCAGCGATTAAACTATTGGTATAATTTAATCACCTTGATTGTAAATAATTAATTTTTTTAAACAATTTGAAGCAAAATTGTCACAATAGAGATAAGAAGTTTGAGAAGTAAGTAGTAAAATTGTTGATTGTTTTTAGCTTGTTTTTTATATTGCTAACCTTAAACAATCTTTCAACTCAAACGCTATTTGATTGATAACAAAATTATATAGAAAAAGTAAAAATTATGGAAAAAAAATTATTAAAAACCTTTAGTATACTGGCAATTTCTACTTTCATTAGTACTACTAGCTATGCTGATAATATGACAAAAAGCAAACTGGCTATTGGTGCTAATATTGGAACAACTGGATTTAGTCTGGAAGGAAGAACACCATTTACTGATAGTTTATATGGGCGCATAGCAACTAATTACTTCTATTACAAACACTCAATGAAAAAAGGTTCGCTAGACTATAAAGGAAAGTTGAATCTATTAACAGTTCCATTACTGCTTGATTATCATCCATTTCCAGAATCTGGTTTCCGTATTTCTGCAGGTATTGCTTATAATGATAACAAAGTTACTGCTACCGCAACACCTAATAAGCCCGTAAAAATATATAATACCACCTATCAACCAGCTAGCCTAGGTACGGTTAAAGCAAAATTAACTATGACCAATAAAATTGCTCCTATAGTTGCTATTGGGTATGATAGCTCTTTTATTAACAATAAGGCTTGGAGTTTTAACGCAGAAGCGGGCGTAATGTACCAAGGCAAAGAAAAAATAAAAGTTTCTGCAACCGGATTGGCTGCCCAGCAGCAAAGTACAATTGATGATTTGAATCGTGATGCTAATGCCGCTCTTAAACGCGTTAAAAAATATCTAAAATTCTTCCCAGTAATTTCTATTGGTTTTAAATATAATTTTTAAATTAGCACGTTAAACATTCTCTAAGATAAGTAAGCGTAAAAACGATAAAAATATACTTGCTTATAATGTTTCCAGTCAGTCCTTATTTATGCCTAGCGCAGGATAAGGACTAAACTTAAATCTTTCTAGTTATCAAGATATCTATATTTCTGATTGAATGCTATAAAGTCAGGATTTTTAAAGTGATTTTTTGTGTTATATAATAAAGTTTTACCGGTATTATTATCTATTACTGTACCTCCCGCCGCCCTTATAAGAGCATGACCGGCTGCAGTATCCCATTCCATTGTTGAACCAAATTTAGGATACACATCTACAGAACCCTCAGCAATCATACAAAGTTTTATAGAACTTGGTATGCTAATTACTTCCGAAAAACCTTTATCCTGAATATATTTTTCAGTTTTATAGTTAAAATTTCTAGAACTAACTACGGCAATAAAGTTTTTATCTTCTCTTCTTAATATTTCCACAATATTTCCATTTTTCTCCAAACAAAACTCTTCCTTATGATTTGTAAAATATAGCTTTCTGGAAGTTGGTTGATAAATTAGACCAATTATAGGAACTTGATGGATAATCAGAGCAATATTAACTGTAAAACTATCCATACCTTTTATATAACTTCTAGTTCCGTCAATTGGATCTACAAGCCAAATCATTTCTTTACCTACCACATCTTTCAACGGTTGTTCTTCACATATGATAGGTATTGCTTGATCTAATTTTGTTAATTCTGAATAAATGAAATTACTAATTTCTATATCAGCATTAGTAACAGGAGAACTGTCTTTTTTACGTTTAACTATTAGCCCTTCGTCTCTTAAACTTATAGATATTTTACCAGCTTCAATAATTATATCCTTGAGGTTTGAGATAAATCTTTCATCCATTATTGCTTTTACTTAATGCTTTTGTTCTTATTTCTCATCATAGCTTCAAATGTGTTGGTAAGTAAATAGGCAATAGTCATCGGTCCTACTCCTCCGGGAACAGGTGTGATATAGCTTACTTTATTTTTTACTGATTCAAACGCAACATCACCCACTAATTTATAATTAGCTTCCAATCTAATTCTATTTATCCCGACATCAATTACTATAGCTTTCTCTGAAAAATATTCCGAGGAAAAAAACTGCGGCTTACCAATTGCAGTAACAACTATATCAGCATTAGAAGTAATGCTAGCTAGATTTGTTGTTTTGGAATGGCATAAAGTAACAGTAGCATCTTCTCTGTTTAATAATGCCGCTAACGGCCTACCAACGATATTTGAACGACCAACAATCGCTACATTTTTACCCTCTAGGTTAATCTGGGTAAGTTTAATAAGCTCAAGACAGCCTCTTGCCGTACATGGTATAAACCCACCGCTATAACCGCTATTTAAAACACCCACATTAAAAGGGTGAAACCCATCTACATCCTTAGCAGGATCAATAGCATTTATTACTTTTTCCTTGGAAATCTGCTTAGGCAACGGCAGCTGGACTATTATACCTGAAATTGAATTATCCAAATTCATCCGCAAAATTTCACCGAGTAAAGTTTTTTCGCTAATATTCTCTTCAAAGTTCTTCAATTCAGTATCTATACCTATTTTTCTTGCAGCACTAATCTTATTTCTAACGTAAATAGCACTCGCAGGATCTGAGCCGACTAGAATGATAGCCAGTTTTGCTACCAGATTATTTTCCTTTTTTTGATATTCAATATTTTTTTTTAGCTTCTCTAATATTAGATCGGCATGGTATTTTCCATCTATTAAGATAGCCTCTTTTATCATTTACCTTTTTATTCCTTTAGTAGTTGAATATTCAAAATGTAAAGCCTTACCGTCAAAAACTCTAGAATAAGCATGGTGCAAAGCAGAAGCACTTTCTGCAAAACTAGTTAGTATTAGTTTTAGTTTACCTTCGTACGTAGCTACATCACCGACCGCATATATACCTTTTATATTGGTTTCAAAATAAGGATAATTTACTTTAATATGATGGTTATTTATATCGAGGCCAAAATCTAAAATTGGCCCTAAATTCTGAGCTAGGCCAAAAAACGGTAATAAGATATCTGCCTTTAATGGTTTTTTATTACCGTCTAAGTCAGCAACAATTACCTCTTCTAGGATACCATCTTTTCCTATTAACCCATCAAGTTGATAATTAGTAACCATTCTAATTTTACCCAGAGCCTCAAGCTCATAAATTTTTTGTACAGTTGCAGGGGCAGCTCTAAACTTGTTTCTTCTATGGACAATCGAAACATCAGCTATTTCCGATAGCGATATTGCCCAATCAAGAGCTGAATCGCCTCCTCCCGCAATAACTATATTTTTACCGGCAAAATTTTCCCTATTTGTTACTAAATAAAAAACTGATTTTCCTTCATATGTTTCTATATTTTCTAACGGTGGCCTGTTTGGACCAAAAGATCCTGCTCCAGCAGCAATGACTACAACTTTTGCTTGTATTTCGTTTTGGGCGGAAGTCTTAAGTTTAAAAAAATCACTGCAACTTTCTAATTCAACTACCTGTTGTGATAAGAAATATTGTGGCGAAAAAGGTGCTGCTTGCTGATACAATTTATCTACAAGATTTTGTGAAATAATTTCCGGATAGGCCGGAATATCATAAATTGGTTTTTCCGGATAAAGAGCAGAACATTGCCCACCAACAGCTTCTAAGGAATCAATTATTGCTGATTTCATTCCAAGCATACCAGCTTGAAAAGCACTAAATAAACCGGAAGGTCCTGCCCCTATTATTACAACATCAAACTGCATAGTCATTTATTACAGATAAATTTTTTATTTATTTTTACAAAATATAAAATTAAAATAAGAATGCAAGTAGATAGCGCAGCAGCTATTAACAAAAAAATATTTTAAATCCTTTGTGCAAAAATTTTTGAGTCTATTTATTCATTATTATAAAAAGTAGTTTTCGATATAACTTGCCTTATTATAGCTAAGTAGCTCTGCTAATTTTATACCAAATGTTTATACTATGACACCTATTTTTTATATTAAAGACGGTAATTTAAGTTTTGCCGATAAAACTGTCCTTTCTTCCTTAGACTTATATGTATATCCAGGGGATAAAATTTGTTTAGTGGGAAGAAATGGCTCAGGAAAATCCAGCCTAATGAAGGTAATTGCAGGAGAATATGAACTTGATAGCGGCGAATTATTTAAGAATCCAGTAACTGATATTGGTTATTTAAAACAAGATGTTATTACTGAAACTAATTACAGTATATACGAATTTGTTTTAGAGGGAGTAAAAAAGCCAGAAGAAAACAGATATCTTGCAGATATTATTCTGAACAAATTACAAATTAATGGAAATTTAAAATTAAAGAATTGTTCTGGTGGTCAAATTCGCAGAGCATTTTTAGCAAAAACTCTTGTAGACCAGCCTGATATTCTTTTGCTAGATGAACCAACTAACCATTTAGACATTACTGCAATTGAATGGCTGGAAGAATATGTAAAATCATATGCCGGAGCGATTGTTTGTATCAGCCATGACCGTGCTTTCCAGGAAAATACAACTAATAAAGTGTGGTGGATAGATAGAGCAGAGCTTAGAAAATCAAACAAGGGATTTAAGCATTATGATCAGTGGCGAGAGGAAATTATAGCAGAAGAGGAAGCTTCTCTTCGGAAGATGACCCGTAAATTGGAAATGGAAAAAGACTGGCTCAATACGGGAGTTACCGCAAGAAGAAAAAGAAATCAAAAAAGATTAGCAAATTTACATAGGTTACGAGACAGTTTAAGAACCCACCAGGTAAAGCTAAGAGATGCTAAGGCAAAATTACAGATTGAACTTAATCAGGAAGCCAAAAAGGCTCAATTTATTATAGAAACTGAGAATATTTCTTTTAATTACGAATCGAAAAACATTTTTCATAATTTTAGCTTTAAAGTAAAGAAAGGAGAAAAAATTGGAGTTATTGGGCCAAACGGTTCAGGGAAATCGACATTAATAAAAATCCTTACCAAAGAATTGACTCCCATAGAAGGAAAAGTTAAACATGGAACTAATCTCGAAATAACTTATTTTGATCAATATAGAACAGAGCTAAATAAAGAACATTCCATTAAACTGACCCTTTGCCCTAACGGCGGCGATCAAGTATTTTTAAAAAATCAAACCATGCACGTTGCCGCCTATTTAAAAAATTTCATGTTTGATCCACGAATTATCAATGACAAAGTGTCTACTTTATCCGGAGGAGAATCAAATAGATTACTCCTTGCCAAAGCATTGATTTCTCCAGGCAACTTTTTGATTCTAGACGAACCAACTAACGATCTAGATACAGACAGTCTAGAGATGTTACTTGAAATACTTGCCGAGTATGACGGTACTTTAATGATTGTCAGCCATGATCGGGATTTTCTAGAAAGATTAGTTACGAGAAGTCTAGTTTTTACAGGAGATACAATTGTAGACCTTTATGGAGGATATGAAGATTATTTAAAATTTTATAAAAAAGTTAATAACCCTAATTTAAAAACCGATAATAAAGAAAAAAAGAAAATCGACATCCCTGCTTTGGAAAGTTCAAAAAAAAGTACAAAATTAAGTTACAAGTACCAAAGGTTACTGGAAGTTTTACCGAAAGAAATCGAAGAAATAGAAAATAATATTGCAGACTTTGAAACCAAATTAATGGACGGTGATTTATATCTCAAAAACCCTGAAATTTTTTACGAATATTCTAAAAAACTCGAAGAAAACAAGAAGCTCCTTGATAACAGAATGCGCCAGTGGCTAGAAATTGAAAATATGGAATAACGTAATAGGTTTTAGTAAAAGGATAAATAAAAATAGGCATCAAATTTATTTATTGACAGTTGTAATATAACTAGATTACGATGCCTGCACAGTTAAGATTTTTATCACTTTTTCTATATAGCAACTTAAAAGGCGCTAGTTAAGAGCAGCTAAAATTATTAAGGATAAATAAAAAACCATTTTTATATGAAAAAAGTTATTACTAGATTTGCCCCTTCTCCTACTGGGTTTTTACATATAGGAAATGCACGTACTGCTCTTATTAACTGGTTATATGCCCGCAAATATAATGGCAAATTTATCCTCCGAATCGACGATACCGATATTACAAGAAGTACTGAAGAATATAAAAATGCAATTATTAGAGACCTAAAATGGCTGGGCCTAGAATGGGACGAAAGCTTTAACCAGAATAGCAGGTTAAATAATTATCTAATTGCTAAAGAAAAGCTCTTACATAGCGGAAGGCTATACCCATGTTATGAAACTCCCGAAGAATTAGCTATAAAAAGAAAACTTCAGTTATCTCGCGGGTTACCTCCTATATATGATAGGGCATCTTTAAAGCTGACTCGGGATCAAATAGCCGCTTATGAAAAAATGGGTAGAAAACCACATTATAGATTTATGGTTCAGGATTCTGAGATAAAATGGCACGATATGGTAAAAGGAATCATAAACTATCAGGGAAGTAACCTAAGTGATCCTATTATCATCCGCGGCGATGGTACTATGACTTATATGTTGTGTTCTACTATCGACGATATTGATTATAAAATATCCCATATTATCCGTGGTGAAGATCATGTCAGTAATACGGCTATTCAAATTCAAATGTTCGAAGCTTTTGGAACAAAAGCTCCGGATTTCGGACATTTAAGCCTGGTTAAAGCTAAAGATGATAAAATCTCAAAACGGGAAGGAGGTTTCGATATTGCAAACCTTCGGGATAATAAAGGGTTAGAAGCAATGGCCATAAATAGCTTTTTTGCATTAGTTGGCTCTTCAAACAATGTAGTACCAAACTACAACCTACAACAGTTATTAGATAAATTTGATATTTCAACTTACTCAAAAAGCCCTACAACATATTTGCCTGAAGAGCTAGAAATTCTTAATCATAAATTAGTTATTCACTGTGAATATCAAGATGTTAAAGAAAGACTTCATCAACTAGATCTTGATCAGATAGATGAAAAATTCTGGTGTGCCGTGAGGCCAAATTTACAAAAAATATCCGATATTAAGGATTGGTGGGAAATTTATACAAATCCTAAAAAAGTGGAAGTTACAGATCACAATATTTTGATTATCGCTGCGGAAACTTTACCAGAAATTATTAATCAAAATACGTGGACTAATTGGACTAAATCAATTTCTGAAAAATCTGGGAAGAAAGGCAAGGATTTATTTATGCCCCTCAGGCTTGCTTTAACCGGTATGAATAATGGGCCAGAACTAAAAAATTTACTCCCTCTTTTAAGTAGAGAAGAGATACTCAGAAGACTAAAAAGTTAAGAGAGAAAGAAGTTGTCTTATCGAGTCACCCCCTACACTGCAATACTAGGTTTAAGTTAGAAATTTGCCATAGTTAACAGAGTTTCTCACATATAGCATATCAAATTAAGGTATAGACAAATTGATATGCTATAAATAAAAAGGCGCCTACAGCTAGTAATTTAAATCTTACCAACCATATGCTCTGGAACAACAAATTTATCAAAATCCTGCTCTGAAATGAAGTTGAGCTGAATAGCCGCTTCTTTTAGAGATAAACCTTCTCTATACGCTTTTTTAGCAATAATTGCAGCTTTATCATAACCAATATGAGGATTTAAAGCAGTTACAAGCATCAAGGACTGATCCAT
Organism: Candidatus Megaera endosymbiont of Mesostigma viride; assembly: GCA_020410825.1. Taxonomy (GTDB): domain Bacteria; phylum Pseudomonadota; class Alphaproteobacteria; order Rickettsiales; family Rickettsiaceae; genus Megaera; species Megaera polyxenophila. The sequence continues at coordinate 310,273 of CP084576.1, read as the reverse complement.
AAGAGCCTTTATTCTATCACGATTCGGTTCCATACCCTCTATACAATGATCGACAAAACTGGTAATTGCATCAGCCAGTAAATTTATAGAATGGAGCACATTCTGAATGATAAGAGGCTTAAAAACATTCAGCTCTAAATGACCATTGGATCCTCCAATCGTAACTGCTACGTGATTTCCCATTACCTGAGCGGCTACCATGGTCATGGCCTCACACTGAGTTGGATTTACTTTACCTGGCATAATTGAGGAACCCGGTTCATTTGCCGGTAAATTAAGCTCACCTATACCACTTCGTGGTCCCGAGGCAAGCAGCCTGATATCATTTGCTATTTTCATCATACTCACGGCAAGAGTATTAAGTGAGCCGGAAAATTCCACTAGCGCATCATTGCATGCTAAAGCTTCAAATTTATTTTTAGCCGTTTTGAATTTATAAGAAGTATATTCTGCCACTTCTTCAGCAAATTCCTCTGCAAAACTTTCGTGGCAATTAATCCCTGTTCCAACAGCCGTACCGCCTTGTGCGAGGTAATGTACTCCGGCCAAAGATTGTTCTATTCTTCTTAAAGAATATTCGACTTGGGCAGCATATCCGGAAAATTCTTGCCCTAATGTAACAGGAGTTGCGTCTTGCAAATGGGTTCTACCTATTTTAACTATTTTACTCCATGCTTTTGCTTTTGCAGCAAGACTTTGATGTAATTTGGTTAAAGCTGGAAGTAGTTTTTCATAAGTAGTAATAACTGCCGCAATATGCATTGCCGTTGGAAAAGAATCATTTGATGATTGTCCCATATTGACATGATCGTTTGGATGTACCGGTGTCTTTCCACCTCTCTTACCGGTGAGTTTTTCATTCGCAATAGAGGCTAAAACCTCGTTCATATTCATATTAGTCTGGGTTCCAGAGCCAGTTTGCCAAACTACCAAAGGAAAATTATCACTGAGCTGGCCAGTAATAATTCTATCGGCAGCTTTTACTATTTCTTCTGCTATTTTAGAATCTAAAATACCAATTTTAGAATTAACTAATGCTGCGCATCTTTTTAAAATTGCAAGTGCCTTAATTATTTCCCTTGGCATTTTTTGGTCTGCAATTTTGAAATTATTTAGAGATCTTTGTGTTTGTGCTCCCCAATATACTTCTTCACTAACCTCAATTTCACCAATTGAATCGGTTTCTTTTCTGTAACTAGCCATACCAATTCCTCTGCTATAAACCTTTATGGATGATAAATATCAAGCCTTAAGAAACTTACACTCTAGGCTATTTCTTTTTTTATGGGCGCTAATTTTATATCCGCTTTTCTCACATAAATTACGGATGTAAAATTCACGGCAATTTTTAATATTAATTTCCTTATCCTTTTTACCGGTTAATATATCCCAAGTTTCATCGTTCAATTTTAGATCTTCACTATTGAAAGTTATTTTTGTAAAATTATTACTTTTGTCATTACCGCAAAAGAAAGACAGCTTACCGCCACGTACACTAGCTTCAGAAATGATCATAACTAAACACAAAGACGCTTTCGCAAGTAAACTTTCTAAATAGAGCACTCCCGTTTCAAACTTTATATCTAGTTCTACTTTATTATTATTTGAGTAAAAATCTTGAAACAATTTGGTCAAATAAACAACACTCATTTGGGTATCACCATCTGGTGAAGCATAAACCCCACGAAAAACTTTAACCTTTTTTGTCAAATTGCCAGATTCTTCAATAGCCAATAACTTTGCTTTATTGCTAATATCTTTGTTATGTGTATCAATTAAGCTTAAACAATTAGAGACGGTACCAACAGAACTGGAAAGATCATGCAAAAATCTTGCATTTAATATCTGCAGTAAACGTAACTCGTCAGTCATACCCCTATCCCTTTTAATAAAAAAATATTAAAGATTACATCATATATGAATTGGCTTATTATATGCTTGTAAAACTGATTCCTGCAACATCTCTGAAAGAGTAGGATGTGGCAAAATTGCTTCTATAAAATCAAGTTCTATCCCCTCCATAGATTTAGCAATTACATAACTATGTATCAATTCTGTCACATCAGAGCCAACCAGATGCGCTCCTAATAATTCACCGGTTTTAGCATCAAAAATCGTTTTTATAAGGCCCTCGCTATCGCCTAAAATCAAAGCCTTGCCATTTGCATAAAAAGGGAAACGACCTATTTTTAATTTATAGCCCGCAGCGAGAGCAGCTTTTTCAGTCATTCCAACACTTGCTATCTGGGGCATAGAATAAGTACAGCCGGGAATATTTAATTTATTTAGCTCATGTGGCTTCTTACCAGCAATATGCTCTACTGCAATTATTCCCTCATGACTTGCCTTATGAGCAAGCCATGGTGCTCCTGCGACATCTCCGATTGCATAAATATTTGCCTCGGCTGTTTGGCATACACCATTAGTAGCTATATGACCACGATCAAGTTTTACTTTCGTATTTTCCAGACCTAAATTCTCGGTATTAGCGGTTATCCCTACCGCCATCAATAACACTTCTGCTTCTACCAACATCTTAGTATCATTTTGCAAAAACGCAACTTTAACGGTGTTATTTCTAATTTCCTTTCCTTCTAGTTTAATAGCAGTATAAAACTTTATCCCTTTTGTTTCAAAAGATTTTTTTGCAATAGCTGATATTTCCTCATCTTCCATCGGTAAAATTTGCGAGGCTGCTTCAAGTACAGTCACCTGAACGCCAAGAGCATTATAAAAAGATGCAAATTCAATACCTATAGCTCCTGAACCAACAATAACCATAGATTTTGGGACTGATTCCGGTATTAAAGCCTCTCTATAAGTCCAGATATTCTTGCCGTCTGGTTTAAAACCATCTAGGATTCTTGCTCTAGCACCGGTTGCAATAATAATATTTTTTGCTTCTAAAGAAGTTTTTTGGCCTTTTCCTTCAATGAGAACTGATTTAGGACTAGTGATTTTGGCAGTTCCTTCGAAGATTGTTACTTTATTTTTCTTTAGCAAGCCCTTAATACCTCCAACTAATTTAGCTGAGATACTACGTGAACGATTAACGATTTTCTTTATATCAAAATTTGCTTTTTCAGTAATAATACCAAATTCTTCTGCGTGTTTTATTTTCTGTAATAATTCAGCCGACTTTAATAAGGCTTTAGTAGGTATACACCCCCAATTAAGGCAAATACCACCAAGATGCTCTTTTTCAATAACTGCCGTTTTTAAACCTAGTTGAGATGCTCTAATAGCTGCAACATAACCGCCAGGACCACCACCAATAACTATCACATCAAATTTTTCCATATATTCTGGCCTTCTATAAAAGATTTTTTATTAAACAAACATTAGAATCGGAGCTTCAATATATTTCTTAAAAGCTGCTAAAAATTCTGCTCCGACTGCACCATCAACTACTCTATGATCACATGAAAGCGTAACATCCATAATAGTTCGTATTTCTACTTTATCGTCAATAATTACCGGACGCTTTGAGCTTATACCTACAGCCATGATACAACCCTGCGGTGGATTAACGATAGCACTAAAGCTTTTAATTCCGTACATACCTAAATTGGAAATACTAAACCCTCCGCCTTGAAACTCTTCAGGCGCAAGAGCATTTTCCCTCGCTCTTTTTGCGAGATCTTTCATTTCAGATGAAATTTTAACTATATCTTTCTGATCGGCATTCTTAATAATCGGAGTAATAAGTCCTCCTTCAATGGCTACAGCTACAGAAATATCAACATTATTATAGAGCATAATCGCACTATCAGTCCAACTAGCATTTGCTGCTGGTACTTCCTTTAAGGCTTTTCCGCAAGCTAAAATAATAAAATCATTTACTGATAATCTTTTATCTTTATCACTCTCAAAATTAGCATTGATCTGCGCCCGTACATTAAGTACCGAATCCATTACACATTCTATTGAAAGATAAAAATGAGGCACGGTAAGTTTTGATTCAAGCAATCTTTTAGCGATCACTTTGCGCATATTATTATTGGGAACCAAACAATATTCCTCTTTATCCCTCCTTATAGACCCTTTACTACTTTTAGCAGCAGATAAAACATCATTTTTAATTATGCGTCCATGTGGACCTGATCCAACAATATTAGACAAAGATATCCCTTCTATACTGGCAATTCTTTTAGCTAGGGGTGACGCAAATATTCGTTTATTCGTACTTACACCTTGAGCAGGAGCGTTAGGGACAGAAATGCTTGCTAGTTTTGCCTCGGCAGGTGCTTGGTTTTTTTCTTCAGCAATTTGTTCAACCGGTTTTGGGGAAGTACTAAATTTGGCAATAAAAGCCTCTACATCAGCGTCTCCTTCATCTCCTTCAACCAGAACAGCAATTAACGAATTAACCTGAACACCTTCCGTTCCTTCCGGAATAAGGATCTTTGCAATTATTCCCTCATCTACAGCCTCTACTTCCATAGTAGCTTTATCAGTTTCGATTTCTGCAATTACCTCACCTGCAGAAATTTTTTCTCCCTCTTTTTTGACCCATTTAGCAAGATTCCCCTCGGTCATGGTCGGCGATAGTGCTGGCATTAAAATTTTTATTGGCATATGAACCTTTTATCGAAATTATTCTGGAAATTACCTGTAACATGCTCTTTTGGCAGCTGCTATTATCTCTTCTACCGTCGGCAATGACATCTTCTCAAGATTCTCGGCATAAGGTAATGGTACGTCTTTTCCCGATACAACCTCTGGAGCAGCATCTAAATAATCAAAAGCTTCTCTTATTACTATAGAACTAATAGTTGCGCCGATTCCAGCAAAAAACCACCCTTCTTCCACAGATATTAACCGATTCGTCTTGCGAACTGATTCTAATATAGTTTCAATATCAAGCGGTTTTATCGTTCTTAAATCTATTATTTCGGCATCAATGTTTTCTTCTGCTAAAATATTTGCTGCCTCAATTGCCATCCCAACTTGCAAGGAAAAAGCCAAAATTGTTACATCTCCCCCTTCTTTTACTATTCGTGCTTTGCCAATAGGAATTGGCTCAATAACATCTGGTATCTCAAAACTCCTTCCATACATTATCTCATTTTCTAAAAAAATAACCGGATTATCATCTCTGATAGCGCTTATTAACAGACCTTTTGCATCTTCGGCACTATAAGGAGCTATTACCTTGAGTCCGGGTATATGAGAATATACTGCAGCAAAATTCTGGCTATGCTGGGCCGCAACACGGGCAGCTGCTCCATTTGGTCCTCTAAAAACTATTGGGCAGCCAAGTTGTCCTCCAGACATATAATTTGTTTTAGCGGCAGAATTAACTATTTGATCAAAAGCCTGCATTGCAAAATTAAAAGTCATGAACTCTACTATCGGCCTAAGCCCTCCAAAAGCCGCTCCAATAGCGAGCCCTGTAAATCCATGTTCACTAATTGGACTATCTATTACTCTCTTTGGCCCAAACTCCTGAAGCAGACCTTGCGTTATCTTATATGCTCCCTGGTACTCTGCTACCTCCTCACCCAGAATAAAAACTCTCTCGTCTCTCTGCATTTCCTCTTTCATAGCCAGCTGCAGAGCTTCCCTAACTGTTATTTCTGCCATATATGCACCCTTTATTTATATATATCTGTAAACAACTCGCTTTCATCCGGTAAAGGCTCTGATGTAGCAAACTCTTCCACTTCCGCTATTTTCAACTTAACTTTTTTCTCTATAGTTTTTAGATCTTCTTCGCTTGCATATTTATTATCTACGATAATATTTCTAACATCTGCTAATGGGTCACGACCCTTATACTGCTCTACCTCTTCTTTTGTTCTATATTTCGCAGGATCAGACATTGAATGTCCTCTAAATCTATATGTTTTTACTTCAACAATTATTGGCCCAGCACCAGACCTTGCATAATCAGAGGCAAAAACCGCAGCATTATAAACAGCATCGACATCCATACCATTTACTTGAATACCAGCTATACCAAATGACTCGCCTTTTTTATATAATTCAACCATGGAAGTAGATCTCTTTACTGCCGTCCCCATTGAATATTCATTATTTTCAATAACATAAACAACAGGCAATTTCCACAAGGAAGCCATATTAAAGGCCTCATAAACCTGCCCTTGATTTACAGCTCCATCACCTAGAAAAGTATAGCAAATATTTTTAGTATTATTATACTTTTCAGCAAATGCAAGACCTGTTCCTATAGGCACTTGCGCTCCGACAATACCATGACCACCATAAAATTTTCCTGGAATATCAAACATGTGCATTGAACCGCCTTTACCTTTAGAACAACCAGATGCTCTACCGGTAAGTTCCGCCATCACGAATTTCGGATCAATGCCAGACATAATAATATGCGCATGATCACGATAGCTAGTAATCATGCTATCGCCTTTTTGTTTAGCAAATTCAAACCCCATAATTACAGCTTCCTGACCAATATACAAATGACAGAAACCACCTATTAACCCCATGCCGTAAAATTGACCGCACTTTTCTTCAAAACGACGAATAAGCAGCATTTTCTTATAGCATTGTACATACTGCAAAGCGCTTAATTTTAATTTATTTGGTTTAAATTCAATCATATTATTTCATTAAAATAAATAAACCTCGAACATAATAGAGGACTAATATGTTGTCAATAGTTAGGGACATATAAACGGTTAAGAAAAAATACCAAGGGTTAAAATCTTAAGTTAAAATTAATTTTATTGATATAAGATTTACTAATTCCTTATGGATAAGGTTGAAAATTATTTTATTTGCTTTTTTGCAATAGTTTACCTATTATTGCCACCAAAAATTAAATACAAGTTAAATTATTAATTTTAAATACTTATGGTACATAAAAAACCGATACAGAAATTTATCTCATTTACTGATAATAGCCCTGAATTTGAAGCTGTAAAAGAAGATATGGAATCCGGATGGAACATAATAAGTCTAGTAAAAAACGGAGTTTATTATGTTGGTATTATGGAACAGAATAAACAAAAAGGTGCTAATGAATCAGAATCACTTTTTATTCCTCCCAGAAAAAAATTGAAAATTTCTTCTAAATAAAAACAGTACTATACGGGATAATACTTAAAATTCTTTCTTGCAGTATTCCTTTATTCCTTACACTAAAGTAAAAACCTGTGAATTTATCTTTTATACGAGACTTTGCCTTACCTATGAAACCCGGGAAGTAAGTATTGTCCTACTTAAATGATGTTCCATTTTTTAATCTGTAGCACTAAAGAAAATAATTTAATAAATTATTCATAATTTGCTTATATTTCAACTAATAAGGGATTATTATATAAGTATAGAATTAATTGATTCTTAAAATGATGGATTATTCCACACTCTGCAAATATTCACTAAGATTAACAGAAAAACTTAAATCATTAGATACTCAAAATGCGCTGGATTTCGAGTTAATTAATAAAGCTATTTACTTCGCAAGGAAATATCATGCTGACCAAAAAAGAAAATCAGGCGAGTTATATTACACCCACCCTTTAGAAGTAGCTTATATGATATCTGACTACAATTTAAAAACGGATGTAATAGTAGCTAGCATATTGCATGATATTATTGAAGACAGCGAAATTACCGTAGAAATAATACAGGATGGTTTTGGGAAAAGAATAGCAGAAATAGTTGATAGACTTACTCGTGATAGACCAGATGGGACAAAATTAACTGTAGAAGAAATAATTAATAATGCTTACCATAAAAAGGATAAGGAAGTTTTATTAATAAAGCTATTTGATAGGTTGCATAATATTCAAACTATAGAAAGCATAAAAACTGAAAAGCAGAAAAAGATAGCAGAAGAAACTTTAAAATATGTGGCTATCATATCTACTGAATTTGATGATATCAGTTTAGAAGAGTATATTTATATGAGTTCATATAAAATTATAGCTACTAAACAGGATTATGATTTTTATTATAAGAAGTATCATCGGTTGTTAGTTTTTGATGATTATCGTCTCCCTTCTCCAACTTTTGAAAATAATTAAGAGCAATGGCGTAACCAATAAGTATTGGAAATAATATAATACAGATTCCAGGATAACCATAGTCTCTGACTAAGTATATCATGCCAAATGTAGTAATAACAGACATTACTGTACGTGACATTGCATAAACCATACTGCTACATTTAAAACGATGTAATGTAGGGAAATGTTTAAAGAAAACAGACATAGCTGGAAAGCTAGTAACTTTAAATGCAGCAATACACATTTGAAAAAACATGATTTGTATAGGAGAATCCATTGCATCTAATAATAAAAACCCTAATCCTAATACAAATGATGCAGCTAGCCTTATATTTAATATTTTAAATGGATGTACAGTCCGTACTATATAAACAATAACAAAAGTAGCAATGCATCCTACTATTGAAACATAGAGGTTATTTGTGATAACTTGGTGAGGCGTAAGTTCAAACTTATCCTTTAGCACCTGCCCAAGATATACGTATAATATATAAAACCAAACAGGATATGCACATTCTATTGCAAAGTAAGCTAGAACAGTTTTTATATTAATATCCTTATAGTGGTTGGTTTCTTTAGTTAAAATTAATCTTTTTCTCGCATCTGCAAATTCTGGGGTTTCTCTAAGCGCTTTTCTTGCATATGACCCAATAAGAGCTATACCAGCACCAATTAAAAAAGCAAATCGCCAATTAAAAGAAGTAATCGATGAAGTGGCTAAACTTGCAACTCCTAAAGCCGCCATCGAACCTACAGCACTAAAGTTTGATGCAAAAGAAACGGCTGCATATTGTATAGGACGTTTAACTATTTCAGAGAGATATACTTGTGCTCCAATAATTTCCCCCATACTAGACATACCTTGGATAATTCTACAAATTATAATAGTGTAAGAGGCTGTTATACCTATTTCAGCATAGGTTGGGAGCACTGACATAACTACACAAGAACCGGACATCATCAGTGTTGTAATTATAACTGTATGTTTACGTCCTATATTATCACCAATATAGCCAAATATTAAAGCCCCTATGGGCCTTAGCAAGTATGTAGAACAAAATGCAAATGCAGCAAGTAAAGAAGCGGTAAAAGGGTCAGTTTTAGGAAAAAACAAGTCATTAAGCAATACCGCCATATGAACAAATAACATGAGGTCAGTAGGGTCGAGGTCAGGCGCGCATACTCAAACTCAAGAGCCACGTTTCCTGCCCCCGCCACGTCAAACCCGCCGTGCGGTTTTCCCGCAACGGGCTTTCCCTTAGAATTTCGTATCCAAGTTTATGAGACCTAATTGAACAGGAGTTACTTTCAAGAGGTGGTATCCATTATATAACCCTAAGGTTTTATAAAGTGTCTCTTTACTCCATCTCTTCCATCCAAATCCTTGACGCTTTTGGGCATACATAAGATGTCTTCTCAGCTTCTTTTCTACCCAGTCTTTGATAAATGCAAAGCATTCACTTGAGTTCCCGATCCTAAAATAGGATACCCAACCTCTTAGAATTGGGTTGATCTCATCGATAACTTGTCTTACATGATGTGATCGATGTTGTCGGAATACTTCTTTGAGCTTTCTCAACAGTTTTGTACGACTTTCTATTTTAGGGAGGCGCAGTACTCCTTCTTTTCCTTGCCTTGTCCGTATTCGTTTGAAGCGGAAACCAAGGAAAGAGAAAGTGTTACCTTTTTCTGCATATACAAGTCTAGTTTTATCAGTGTTCAGCGTAACTCCAATCTTACTAAGTTCTTCTCGAAGCCTTTTATAAGCAGCTTTAAAGAGCCATTCCCATTTTTGATAACTATCAACTAAAATCACAATGTCATCGGCCCATCTATAATATTCTAGATTAGTGTAGCTTTTGCCTTGAATTACAATCTTTGTAGCCTCTTTTGCTCTTTCAAGCATCTCATCCACTGAAGTCAGATAGATGTTGCTTAACAGAGGTGATAAAGGGCCTCCTTGACAAATTCCACTTTTACCTCCCGCCTTAATTATTAGCTTCAGAAGCCTCATAACAGATGAATCTTTAACTCTTTTAGCTAATTTGGTAAGAAGAATATCATGTCTGATGCTGCCATAATAATCCTTAAGATCGGCATCAATGACGTTTCCTTTCTTCTTAACGAGATCATCTGCTATTCTTTGCACTGCTTCTTGTGCATTTTTACTAGGTCGGTATCCATAAGATCCTTGTTGAAAGTCTGCTTCAAAAATAGGTTCAAGAATGAGTTTTAAAGCACCCTGAACCACACGATCCCGTATGGAAGGAATTAAAAGCTTGCGCATACCTTTTCCGCTTGCTTTTGGTATTTCTTTTAGACGGTTTCGTAAAGGGTAGTAAGTCTCTGATTTAAGTTCATTGTGTATCTGGTGAAGAAACGATTCAACACCGTTTCTTTCTATATCCTCAAAGGTCATCTTGTCAATGCCTGGCGCTCCATTGTTCTTTCGTGCCAGACGATACGATTCTCTTAAGGTTTCAATTTTACACATATGTACATAAATGCCCCAGAATCGCCAAGTCTTTTCAGACTTCGCTTGAATGTATATCTTCTTCCTCAGATCTTGTAATAAAATTGGAGTTTTTATCATTCTCCTTTACCTCTCGTTTTGTTAGAAGATGTTTTCTAAGTAAGAGGCCTTCGCTCCACAAGCATTACCTTGCTTCATCACTACTATGCCCCTATCCGACTCCCTCTCATCTTCTCTTCTTTTCCGAGATATATCTCGTTATAGAAAAGATCTTGCTCCTAGTATTTCTCTAGGGATGAGGAGGGCCTCTCCAGTTGCTACCTATGTCCTATCTGTTCATGTCGTCACTATTACCCCGCTGAAGAAACAAAACGTGTCAGTTAGATTTCATTTTGTTTTACTGTTTTCACCTAATACTTAGAGGCTCAACCTTCAGACTTAATTCTTTTACGAGGCTACCAATGTGTTCATTTGCATTACGACCTGAACAGTCACACCAATTCTTTAAATTGGTTTGTCGATAGGCTTCAATATAATGATTTCGCATTATATTGCTATCCTAGTTACACGGCTCTAACTTTTACCGTGGTGAGTTTATCTCTCACTCAACATAAGCGCCTTAACTGGACGCACAAGTACTCGAGAAACGTGCCGATAGATAATAACCCTACTGCTTCTTTCTGTTCTCTTGTAAGACTTCGCTGTTCTGTTGGTTTCATTAAATAATCATGATTATTTTATAAGCATCTCTCAATTAAAACAGCTATTTAGTTTATTTTGCAACTATTTATTGCAATAAAAAGAAAATATTATATTTGCAAATCCTGTTAAATTAACTAATAATTAAATTATACATATATTAATTAAATCAAATTTAGTTTTATTAACTTTAATAAAGGTGTTTATTATGGCCAAACAACGTGAGGTAGAAAAGCAGTTCCACGGTCGTGCTAAAAACGAGAACTATTATGACGCAATGGAAAAGGCAAGAGCAGCAGATGACGCTTCATATGGTTCTGTACCACATACACCAACTACAGACCATTTCACTTCCACGTGTCTTGGATGTTGTAAAGATCCAGATGACACAAATCCTGAACATGGTGGCTCATGGTGTACCATTCTTTAGCTTATTGATTCCTAAACTTTCACGGGGCTTATTTTAGCCCCTATTTTTCACCTCTTATCTTCTTCTTAAATCTTCAATTGTTCTAGCCGACCTTAGACCCACCTGCGTGGTCTTAATAGGAATATATTCCTGCATACCGGCTTCTTTCCTATGTTCATTAATACCGGATACGTGTTTGTCTACTTCACTTACAATATCCATTTTTCTTCGACTGATCTCTTCTAGAACCCTCTCACTATCTTCAAAATCCCTTAATGATTTTTGTAGTTTTAATACTTCATCTTTTGGTACTACTATTATTGCATCTTCATCTCTTTGTGGTCCTATTCCCTGTTCTTTAGCAACTTCTAATTCAGCAATCTTGGTTTGATAGTATTCCTCAAGTAAAACCGGCAATTCCTGCGGTGGTATATCTCTCATACCAAAATGGTCTTCCAGAATCTGGGTATTATGTCTTATATTTTCTTCTGCTTCCTTAACTATGGTTTGGTGACGGGTTTCCAGTGCTACGAAAGGATCTTCCTCGAGTATATGTGTTTTCAGGCGTTCTGCTTTATCAATCATACTAACCATTTCGGAATCTTTAGCATATTCTCTCATGTATTTCTCACCCTTAAGTACAGGATTTGGATCATCTTTGTCGGCTTTGATTAGCTCCTGATAAACTTTATGCTGTATTTCTTGCTGGGCTAGTTCTCTATATACCTCTAGATTTGAATCACCACCGACTTTAACTTTAGCTCTGGCAATAAATTCCGGCGATACTACACTTTCTCCTTTAATCTTGCTTAAACTATCTATTTTCATTGCCACTGGTTTATACTCTTGTTCTCTTGCTCTATCGGCCAGCATTTCATTATATGTCTGCAAGCGGTAATTTTCAGCATCTTTATTCATATTAATGTTGTTCCATGCACCGCCCGCAAAAGTATTACCGAGAGCTTTAAGAGTTTCATTATCACTTTCACCTACAACTTTCCTATAAGCCTCATGTTTTAAATTCTGGTATCCCGCATACAGTTCTTCTCCAAACTGTTTCTGCTTAGCTTTTTCAAGATCCTGTTTTGTTTTAACTTTATGTTGCAGCTCTTTTAGCGACCTGAAAGTAGCATTATGTTTACCAAGAAGCCCTACCCCCCTATCGGACAAAGCCTGATAGGCATCAACATAAGCTTCTGCATATTTCCTTGAATAATCAGCGTCATCTGCTAGCTCCCGCAAGGATTTCTTATTGGTTTCTGCTCTAGCAAAATCACCTATTAATTTTTGCTCTGCCGCACTTAAGTTTTTATATTTTTTACCGTATTTTTCTTTAGCTAATGTTTCTACTGATTTATCCTGATGCCTGCTTTCAAGAAGAGCTTTAATCAACTGTTGCTCCTGCTCGTTCAACTTGGTAAAATCCTTACCGTATTTAGCCTTGGCAAATTCGTTTTGTAACTCACTGAATTTCTTATGAGACATTTTATCAGCAATTCTACCAGCCTCTTTATCAGTAAATCCTATCTCTTTCAGTTTTTCTTTTAAAACATTAGTATACTTACCGATAGCCCCCTTCTTCACATCCCTGTAATCAAGACCGGATAATTTTTTTGCCTCTGCTGCTACCGCCATGTTTACATTACCTGACAAAGCGTCTCGCTTGAGGTTAGTAATCCTCCTATCATCAATAAAGGCAGATGGTAACTGCTTCAACTCATTTAGTGTTTCAGATGCACGTTTTCTAATCTCAGTAATCTTTCTTCCTACTGTAGTTTGCGCCAATCTGCCTTTTATTGGCGACGTAACATACTTATCCATTGCTGATCGTATACCGGCTGAAGCATGTTTGTTAACATTAGCCATTCTAGTAAGATTTCCCGAAGTATTTGAAATAAACTTAGCAATAGAGACAGCAATACCGTTAAATTTATCCAGTAGATAAATAGCCACAAAAATTAACAACATACCATCAAGCTGGACAAATTTTCCATTCCAGAATTGGTTAATCCTCCGTAGGTCTCTATCAGGATCAAGGAACGGTAAATCTACATATCTTGCACCTATACAAGCATAAGCTTCACAGAAAGATCCATCATCTGCTCCGGTTATAACATTATCCCCAGATTGAAAATGATCTATTGGAATCGGTATATTACGTTTAACTCTGGTAAATTGCTCGCCTTTCATCGGCTCAGGAAACCACCAGTAAAAAATCGAATCCCCTAAATCAAAACCTAAATTCTCCTTAGTAAAATCACTAATTACCTCAGCTCCATCATTATTCATTTTAGGAAAAGTGTGTTTACAGATTCTAAAACCTAGAGATCCATATATTTCCTGGCGTAAAATCATGGAGATGAACACAAGTCCCGTAAATAAGATAATCGGTTGAATAGCGTAAGAGATAAGCTGCCTTAACCAGTTTTCAAATAAGGACCGTGTAATGCCAAATAGTAAAAAGCAAATAAATATCGGGCCCATGGTTATTATCATCCCGATTGCAATTAAGGCTGTAAGATAAATAACAGCAGCATCGAAAAATATAATAATTAAGAAATATAAAGCAAAGAAGAATAATATAATATATATAAAACCCATCCAATCTACAAATAATAAAGAAAACAATTTAGATAAAGTTTGAGGAGCAAGCATCATACCAAGTATTCCTGGTGATCCAGGTCCTGTAGCTCCAGCTTCTGTTATCATTTTCAGAATTTGGTCTACCCCGCCAACAAACCAGACAAATAAATAGTCATTAAAAAATGTCCAACTATACTCAGAACTAAGCAACGCTGAAACTACGGCAATTTTCATTACCCTAACTATTAATTCAGTATGGGTTACTTGGACGTTTCCAACCAGATAACTAAGAGCCGTCCACATAATATAAAGCGATAATAAAGCAGACACAGCCATTCTATAGCCAGGGTTATTAACTATACCCATGTAGATATTTCGGATTAAACCGTAATCGCCATTTACTCCAAAAAGAAAGTTTTTAACTAGATTCGTGACATAAGTTATAGGATCAGGACTCGTATCGGTAATACCGGATTTTATACTAACCCGATATTGCCCGCTATTATCATCATAAAAATTATCTAAGATCTTAAAATATAAATCACTGTTTGCATATTGTTGTTTTAAATCACTTTGACTTCCGCTTTCATCCTGATAGTTATAGAGGATACCGCCAGCAGTACGAGTATTGCCATTCTTATCAACATCAAGCATTTCATACCCTACCGGTTTCTCGCCTAAATGAAAAGTAAGCCCTTGAGGATTTTTCTGACTTGAAAAAGTCTGATTAGGATTCGTACCTTTCCTGGCAATAAGTGCATATAACCCTACACCATTTTTAAAAATACACGGAGCATTTGTAATTTGTGCATCTTTAGTATTAGTACACATAGTATCATCTATAAATGTACATTCCCGAAGTCTTTGGCAAAATGTGGACAAGGTAGCAGTGTTATCGGCCTGACCATACCACGCACACCAGGCTGAAAGCTCTGAACTCTTATTCCTATCGACTCCTTGCGTCCATCCTCTAACTAAAATTACCAGAGGCCTACCGTCGACTTTATAATTTGAAAGTCTCCAAGGGGCAACTTGCGCTATACCAGACTGATTGGACATTTCCTCTTTAGTATACCTTGCCGATACCGTCAAATTAACGAATCCGAAATCGTCAGCCTCAATACAGCGGTCACCGCTACAGGCTGAAAGGCAGAATAATAATATCAAAAACGACCAAATCCTATTCATTGAATCTATCCAAATTATTAATTTCCTTGAAATAAAATTGTGCAATATCTTGATTATTCATTTGCCCCCCCTTTTCCTCTAGGTATTTCTGGTTTAGGGCTACTATCTATATCCCCACCATCATCCCCGCTAGAGGAGCTTTTCTTAATTCCGCTATAATCAGGGTCATCCACCTTGCCTTTTTCACGATGAGTTATTTTTTGATCAATAAATTTCTCTTTTGCAAAACTAGCAACTTTCCGTGGAACAGAAGTAACAGGGCTTGTAACTTTTTGAATATCACCCATTATGTTATGTACAGGATTCGCACTCTTTACATCCTGCAATTCCCCTTCTTGTCTAGCTGGAGTTACACCAGTCAAGGAATTAGTAATAATTGTTATATAATCTATTAAACCGGCTGATAGTTTACAATATATAAAAAATATAAACCCAGAGGTTGCGACTCTTACAAAAGTTCCCTTAGCATTGAAAAAATCATCAATTGAGCCAATATCGCTTACCACCGGAATATAGAAGGGAATACCAGATAAAAACGGTAATGAAAATGAAAAACTAATTGGTATACCAATATTATGTAGATCGATAGAGATTTTAAGCGGGATTAAAACTCCCCAACAAGCTTTAACTACCACACCCGTTATATATTCACCCATTAACTGGTCTATAAGGAGAAAAAATACTAATAACACAGTAGGTTGCAGCATGTAACTAAATAATGTCGAAAGCCAATTATCAAAAAGGCTTCTTGTTTGTTCAAAAAGGATTAGTATTATAAAAAACGGTGCAAGTGATATCATTACTGCCAGCCCTAAAAAGGCAAGGCAATAGCTTATAATTACCTCGAGCACCGCCCTAAGATAAATTAACATTGAATAAATAGCTAAGCATGCAAAAAAGGCCAAGCCGTTATGTATTTGTAATAGCTGAATGGCAAGTAAAGCCCATACATCACCATTACCATATCTATCAAAAATAGGATCTATAAATCCAAATACATTACCTACAGTACTTGTAACACCTACAACTGTAGTGAGCAGGTAATCACTTCCAGAAACAAAAATTTTAAATAAATTATCATTAAAAAACGACCAGCTGGTTTCGCTAAATAATGCTACTATTAATCCCACCTTTAACACTCTTATAACTATATCAGTTACAGTAATTTGAACTGCACCTGCTAGGAAAGCCAGGCCATATATTATTATATATATTACAAGGCAGCTTTTTGCGATAGCCTGCAACGTTGGATTACTCACCAATTTTTCATAAATTATACGACTTAATTCATTATATTTATCTCTCAGAGGAGAAACCAAATCACCGTAAACTACACTAGAAAACCATGTAGATCCCGTATAATTTGCTATATTAACATTTATATTTCCTGAGAGGTTAGGAACTCCTGAAACCTTTAACCACAACCAACCAGATGTATAAGCATTCCCTTTGAAATTCTGCTGTAAATCATTACCTATAGTAGTACTCTCAGGAGCGCCTGATTCCGCAATATAATACTCAACTTTTAAATTTCTTAAATCATCCGGACTTATCACAGCATTTGCCTGTCCAATTTCAATTTCCATGGAATACCCACCGAAATAAAAAAAATTAACAGGAGTTAAGATATTAGCATTCAGATAAATAAATAGGTTAATATAGTTAAATATATCTACGCTACTGGTATCAAAATCTGTCCATTGAATCATCTGTTGAAGAAAATTATTACCGTACATCCCAGTAATCGGCCACGGAGTTGTAAAATTTAGGTCGCCAGCAGAATCGGAATAATGATATAGAAAGTATTTACCACTAAATGAGGAATACACAAATTTCTGCTGAGAATCCTTAATAGTCACTCCTCCAATATCAACTTTAAATCCCCTTCCCTTATCATAAAAACATACCGGATTATCTGCTCCATCAGCATTATCAGGACATGAAGGAATAGAGTTAATCTTGGAAGTAAAATAGCTGTCCGAAACTTTCCCTACTAACTGAGGTATCTGATCTCCCAGATTAAGGTATTTCCCGGGTACTGGTAGACAACGGCTAGCATAATCAGTAGCAGTAGGAGTGATAATATCTGAGCACCATCTACTGGGCAAAGCATACATCACCTTATTTCGAAGGACTGCCGAAGAGCTATCAGTAAAAATACTAATAGGATTTCCATCATTTCCAAGCCCTCCCTGCATATCACCATCTGAACCAAAAAAATTGCCATTAGCATCAAGTGTAATATTAACTACATCATTTTTTTGTACTGTGATTTTCTGTCTATCAACAAAATTAAAGTAATCATTAAAATCACCAAACCGTGTAGCAGAAAACACATAATTCCGCTGGTAATAAGGTAAAATCTTGGATCTATAATTATTAAAATCGGTTATATACTTTTGCTCTACATAATCATATTTTTGAATAAAAATCTGAGGTTGGTTAAATCTAGGATCAATTCTGTATAATACACGATACTTTTGCGGTCGTGGTGAAACTCCCTTAGTATTCCAAGACATTGAAAGCATTTTATCCTGGTCAACATGGACACCTGCTGGCATCCATACATCCGGATTTTCAACATTAAGATTCTTATGCGATTGATTCACACTTGAAAAAGTAGGAACTTCAATACATCTTGGAGAAGGAGAAAAAGACATTATATCTGCATTCATCCAATCAAAAACCCTATCGTCACCATAAGCACTAGCTATAAAGGCCTGCATTACCGATATAATAACTAATAATATTTTACTGGTTAATTTCATTTTTTGCCTAAATTAAATACTGCTGCCTTATATTACCTAACACCATCTGCATAAACCCTGTGCTTTCCTACACCACTATTTTTCACTACTTTCCGGTTTTTCTCCCCCTCCTCCGTCCGGAGACCGATCATGTCTATTTCCCGGCTTCATAGATCCTTGTGGCCCTTTATCCATACTTTGCAGCCTCTCTCTGGCTTTGCCTTGCATCTCTTGTCTGCTCTCTTTATCTAAACCAACTTTTGTCAGCGCCTTATTTTCTACCCAGTTTGACATGTCGGCACCCATAGCTGTTGCAGAAGGTCCACCTACACCACCGGCAAGTTTTGCAACCATTTTGCCTGAAAGCTCTATATACCCCCACATACAGTAAGTAATCATCAACAATATGACAATATTTTGCATATTTACTCCCATAGAACTGCTTCTGTAATCAAATCCCCAAGGAGCAAACCAATTAAAACAGAAAAGCGGGACATCTAAAAATGCTGCATTAAAGCCAGGGATACTAGGAAAAGGTATTCTAAACGGAATAGCACATTTCCAACATACACTATACCCAATTACGTAATCTAAAAATATTGTAAATAATTGAGTAAGGATAATGATACCGGCTAGCATAATGGTAGGTTCGAGCATATACCTAAAAGTAAATTTTACCCAGTTATCAAAAAGGTAACGTGTTTTCTCAAAAAGAATAAAGGTCAAGAATAACGGTGCTATACCAATCAACACTGCAATAGCAAAATATGCCATTAAATACACAGCAAGCGCTCTAAAACCAACTATTATTACTATCCCCAAACAAACAAATAGCAGTATAAAATAAATAACACCATTAATTCCCATCGAAAGAAGCGCCATCATTTGAGCAGCAAAAGTACTGCTCAAGAATATTTTAGTAAATACCTCATTCATAAACATAAATGGGTTTGAAACGCTTGTGGAACTAGAAAACAAGCTATACCCACTCATATTTGCAATTATTGCATCAGAAAACCCTGTTACAAAGTCGAAAACATAATCGTTAAAAAAGGCAAAAGTCTTATCATTCATAAGCCCAGCTACAAATGCAATTTTTATTACTCTAATTACAATGTCCGTCTGGCTTATCTTTACCATTCCAAGTAAAAACATTGCTCCATAGAACATAATGTAAAGGCTTAAAAGACCTTTTATATAATTAAAGAAATTTGTACAGTTACCTGCTCCTCCAATCCCTTGATAACAGGTCATATTTTTAAATATCGTTATAGAAGTGGTTTTTATTTTAGTTTTTAAGCCTTCAAATAGAGGATTTAATACGTCATCATAAAACCCACCGTGCCTTATGTCAGAAAGGAAAGAAACAGTATATTGACCAAAACTATCTTTATAATCTTCTGGCGCATTATTAATTTTTAACCATAAATACCCCCCACTACCACTGCTTGGAGCAGTTATTGATCCCTTACCACCGGCATCAACTACAATATTTTCAATATTTACCGGAGCAGTAGTATTTGGATTAGAACCGTAATCAGCAATAACATATTGCACGACTCCCCTTCCTTGAATAGAATCGTTCATCCCATTGCCATTAGTTCTAATGCATTTAGTCTGTTTTATATTAAGTACAAAACCGCCCGTATTATCACTATAAGCATTGTCAGCATCAGCTAATTTATATTGTAAATATCCAACATCTCTGCCATTATAACCTGCTTTTTCTATTTTTATAATTTGATAATCGGTACTATTATTATAAAAACTTTGGTCTGCTTCAATCTGTACACGGGTAAAATTACTACCCGCACTCCCTGCATTAGTGGGGTTAACACTACTGTCGATTCTACTTATGAGACCTACAGGATCGTTCGCACTGAACCAGAAATATTTTTGATTTTGGAAAGTTCCCCTAATATAATCAGCCTCTGAACTGCAACTATGACTAGTAACATTCCACAGATCAGAAATAGTACCGCTCCAGGGAGCAGGATAAGTACGGCTACCGTTATTTGCATAAGGCTCAGGAGCTATAGCTGCAACATTTTTATAACATGAGCAACAGTCAGGTATTTGGTGTCCCCAACAGAACACTCCGAATGTGTCCCACTCACTACAATGAGAACCACATTGTCCGCAAGCATCACAATCAGTGGCCCATTCACAATTACCCACATAACTATTCGTGCCATTCCATAAGCTGTACCTACCACATATCGGACTATAGGTTCTTTTACCCTCTCTACAATCAGCTGTTGTCATCGTTTTAGTAAAATAATTATAAATGGAGCTAGAAGATACTGTAGTTTTCTTCTCACGATAAAGAGCTACATAAAATTTATCATTTCTGTATAACTCGGTTAAGTTCTTCCAATTTGGAGTTCTAGCATCAAGTATTAATGACACTGGAGGAGTAGTCTGATCCTCTACTCTTGGAATCTCAATTTTTTTACCATCAACATCTAAATTAGAATCTTGTTGTAAATTATTTATTGGGATATAGGCCTTGCATAGACTGACTTCCCCCTTAATATAAAATTGCACAAACTGGTCAGGTTTTAACCGCAAATTTGTATTTAACCATTTACCGTAAGCACTTGGATCAAGTGCTACCCCAGTTCCACCGGTAGAAGATACACCAGAATCAGAACCTGTATAATTGGCGGTTGCTTTGAGTATTACAGTATTACTTACAACATCACTATTAGATAAATTACCTTGGTCGCTCAAATTGTATCGATACAAACAACCATCCGTTAGATCCATAGAACCAATAATTGCTATTATCCATAATATTATCATCGTTAAAATTGCAAGGCCGACCATACCAAGTAAATAAGCAAATTTATTACCTTTCATTACTTACCACCTCCAGGAGCAGAAATTGTATCAGATGCTTCTTCTTTTGATGATCCGCCGGTAGATGCTTTATCAGAAGCTTCTCCTCCTTTATCTCCCCCTGTTTCTGATTTTTCACCTTGAGACGCCACTGTCTTAGCAGCTTGAGGATCTTTAGAGGCAGCAGCCTTAATAAATTCAGCTGCCTGTTTTGCCTTTTCCATAAGGGCTGTCGGCGAAACAACAACTGATGACATATTGGGCCCACTTGTGAGGTCAGAAATAAATTCATTCACAGACTGAATTGCAAAATAAAATATAAATACGTATACAATCATATATACCATATTTAGAGCTAAATCTAAGAAATCGCTAAGTGTTGTAATTTCAAATATAAGAAGTGTTTTTTTCTCCCACCCTTGGCCCAAATAAAATTTTATTAATTTATATCCTGTACTATTTATACATTTTTCTGGTTCACTTGCTGGTTCTCTTAGTTCAAAGGTACTAAAATTAATTCCGGAGGAGTTATAATCGTGCCTTAAATATTCGCAGTTTCCAAAGAAAATGGAATCATACATAGTAAGTAACAAGGCTACAAACCCTCCAACAACAGCCGGTTGAAGCGCACAAGAAACAATTATTTTTGTCCATGCATCAAAATAACCTTTTGTTCTTTCAAACAATAACATAGGAACAAAAATTGGGGAGATATAAACCATTACATAAAGCGTAACCATCGATACCAAATAAACATTTAAAAAATAAAAAATCACCGACAGAAATATTATGCCAAAAATCATACCACACAAGACTATGATTATGTTCCCAGCCATAAAAAAGCCAAACATTACCACAAAAAATGTAAGCATTCCTGGCTTACTTAGGGCTTCTATAACTTCTGTTCCTGGAGGCCCAAAATCTATAGCACTACTAGCAATATTGCCATAAGCAGAAGTAGAACCACCACTTAAAAAGCCTGCACTTCCAAGATTGTAAAGCAATTGCATGCCAAAATAATAACCGACTCTACAGTCTATGGCATCCCAAACTCTATAAAACTCATAACCAGCTTCATATTTGCTCGGATCGTAATTACATAATCCTTGAGAACCGCCGGCGAGGAAAACTATCTCGGTAAAATCAGAAGTCATTTGCAGCAACATAGGCAATACCGTCTCTGTCATACCATTATGACTGACGCTCTTACCAGTTTGATCATAATAGTTACCAAGTCCTACAGAAAAATAAACTACAAAGAGAAATTTTAAAATGAACGCTGCAACCTTATTTAAGTGTACATACTCATTATTTAATACTACCTTAAAACCATAAAACATCACATATAGGATTAAAGCCGCTCCTATCGATTTCTTCATTGCTTCTTGAAAATATGGAAACGGGCTTAATAAAGTAAAATATATACTGTCTTCCGTCTGGGAACAACCATTACCGGTGTAAAATACTTTATCGAGGGTCTGGCGAACACAATTGATGGTAATACCAGAAAAGCTCAGTAAGGATTGGCTTTTTGATGAACCATCATAACATGAAGCACCGAGATTCTGACAAACAGATCCCTCCACACCAGGATCAACAACAATGGAATTATACGCACGGCAAATTACCGGCATCTTACCACGGGAAGTAAGCATCATAAGGCATAAATTATTCTCTATCACTTCCACTGAAACCTGGATATCAGAAAGCAAAGGATTCCCGCCAATATCTGGATTTGAACTAATCTCCTGAAGTTTTTTGACCTCACCCAAATTCATGTTTACAGGACTACAAACAGGATTCGCAGTATTATTTCTTATACAAAACCTTAAAATATTGCCGCCTTGCGTACAACCGTTAGGAATATTAGTGGTCATATCAATATTTTTTACTAAATACCCATATGCCGTATCATTCATCAAATATCCTGTATTATCAACTGCCGGAAGATTAACACATGACTCACCAAAACTTGCATAAGCACTACAACAACTTAATTTGATAAATAAAAAAATTACTAATTGAAAGATTAGCTTATTCATCCCCACCTCGTTTTTTAAAGTTCAAGGCAGCAAGTTTTATGGTATTAAGATCATCTTGAGATAAACCTTGTGTTAACATATATTCTTCAAAAGCTTTAGTTATAGGATGCTCAGCTCCTAAATCCTTTACCGCAGAAAAGAAAATATTAGGGCGCTCTGCAGGTGGCCTATCACCTAGACGTTGTTCAACAAAACCTTCCTTATTAGCTTTCAAAAGTTTGGAATATAATTCTGCAGTTGATCCAGTAGCAAATTCGTTATATTTTAACGATGGCAAATCTACAGCTTTTAATGGTTTTTCTACGGAAGTTGCAGGTTCATCTGGAATGTCCTTGCGCCGCCCTACTTGCGATTCTTTATCTTTGATTCCGCTTCCTTCTCCTGGTTCTTCCACATCAGAAGAAGCTCTTCGATCTTGTTCTCCTCTACTATCATCTTGACCAGACGATTTTGCTTTCATACCTCTATCAATAGATGCCTGATCACTTGATACATCCTCTAGTTTTGCTACTTGCGATTCACCAGCTTTTATAACGGCTCTAGCTGCTTTTGCTAGAGGTCTTGGCTCACCCGAATCATCTGCTATTTGCTCTACCCTGCTACTATCTTTATCAGGGGATTTTGGCTTAACGTTACCGTCAACAGACTCAGGCTTACTCCCTTCAGCACTAGATAAGGATTTTGCTGCTGGTTTGATAGAAGAAGAGCGCCCAGTACCCTCTCCTGTGCTAGTAGAAACTTTGTCTCCTGCTGCTCTGCTACTTCCCGTAGAAACTTTATCTCTTGCTCCTCCTGTAGTCGCAAATTTATCACTTGCTCCTTTACGCCCCTGCGACATCTTATCTGCCGCACCCCCTCCACCGGCAGCACTTTTGTCTCCCGCGCCTTTGGCTGCTCCGGCGGCATTGAGCGCTGCCATACCAGCTTTATACAGAGTCTGAGGTTTGATTGCCATATTTCCTATTGAAACACCTTCGGTCATATCTGCGGCAAATTCAGCCAGGGTTTCACTAAAATGCTGCATTAAATATAATGTAAAACACGCCGTTAACAATGCTAAAGCCAGAGTTTTTATTTTTTCATAGATTACCTCTAGCATGTTAAAAAACATCCCGGGAGAACCCTTTATAGCATCAAGAAAATTAAAGCGCTTTTTCTCTTCATCTCCGGAAGCATCATCAATCCAAGGCATAACTGCGTTTGAAACTATCGTCTCTCCAGTATCAAATAACCAAGCCATCGGGTTGTTTAAGATAAAGCCCAAACTGTTAATACACCCATTTTTTTCTTCATCATTTGCATATTTTGTCCAATCATTATCAAGATAGTAATATCGAATCGCTCTACCCCCGCCATTATCCCCTGGAACATATGTTCCTAAAGCTCCGTTTAGGGTTGTCATTTGCATCTCCGGGCCAGAAAAAGCTATTTCCCTGTAATCATATTTACACGTTCCGTAAAAGCCAAAATCATACACTGAAAGCATTGTAGTCATAAACACAATTGCAACCATAGGTTGAAGCATAAAGGAAATAAGAAGTTTTACCCAAGATTCAAAGTATCCTTTGGTATAGTTAAATAAATACATAGGTACAAAAAGCGGAGCAAGTACCCCAAGAACAACTATAGATATCATACAAACAACAGTAGCATTAACCACAAAAGCTCCAACTGAAATTACCATCAGCGGGTACATCAGGGCTAAGGAAATTAAAGTAAAATTACCTGAAATCACGGCTGGTATTAGCAAATAAATATACGGAGGTATAGGAAAACTAAGTATATCTAATTTTGAAAAATCATGATTTCTAGAAGCATTATCCACAATCATAGTTTGAATAACGTCAAGACCTAGGTAATGGCTAATTCTACAATCAAGAGAATCCCAAAGGGCTATATGGCTCATATTTGGAGCATAATCAGTTGAATAAAACTTGCAGAGTTCGGAAGGACTTGCACTAATTATCCAACTAGCTAAATCCGTCATGCCGTCCAGCAAGAAAGGAAAAGCCCATTCTATCATACCGTCTAGCCTGTTTAAATCATTACCGCTATTTTGGCTGATGTTAATCCCAACTGAAAAATAAACAACAAAAACAAACTTAATTACAAAATTCACAATCTCCGCCTTTTGCGGTATATCTCCAGCGAGTATAATCTTAAACCCAAAAATAATAACATAGATAGTCAGTAACGCTACTACTGTCTTGTGCATATTAACTTGAAACTGAAAAAGAGCACTGGAAGTTCTTGACGCACTATTTAGTACAGTTTTAACATCACTAAAGCTACAAACGGCATTGCTAATCATTAATTTTGCGATCATTTCTTTCACGCATTCTATTATAGGACCGCTCATTACTATACCGGTCTTGGAATTGTCGACCGCCCTTTTATAACACCCTCCTGCATTAGAACATTGGGTCAATGATAAAATATTATTATAATCGGTACTGGTATTTTGAATGTCCTGAGCTGAACTTAAATCCAAGAAATCAGAATAAATAGATATTGGATAAGGTTCTTTTATATATTTACAACCGATCGCTATCCATCCGCTAAAGCTTTGGGTTGCAACACACATTTTATCTTTTTCTTTAATCACTTTCCAAGGAAAAATAGGTATGATGCCAATATCTACCATCGTTCCACTATCGCCTTCCTTTTGGTTGCGATAAATCTCATGATAATCCCCCTTAGGTACATCCCAGGCTTTTTGGATTTCATCCCAGGGTGCCTGGCCGGTAAATATGGCTGAGGCAATAGGTACTACTGCATTTACTAATGCCAACATCCTGGCTCCTTCAAGCTGTAGGTTATTGCACATGGCAAAGCTTAATTTCTGATCGGTAAATTCAATTCTGTTGGCACGTGTGCAAGCACCTGGAAAAAGGTCATTATCATTAATCTTGACCCTAAGCAGCGTATTGGCATAAAGTCCTGGTGATACCAAGTTTGCTACCAAAAAGGTAAAAAATGGAGCTGGGATACAAGTATGAGAAAATTCAGATCTAAGCAAACCACCAACACCTTGAGTTTCACAAGTAAGATTAGTTAAAGTATCAATAACCGTATCCATTGTATCAGCCTTGGCGTTATTATTGATAATAAGGGATAAGGCAAATATAAATACGACCGGTAATTTAACGGCCGTTAACCTTAAGCTTTTCGTCAGTAAATCCCTTATATAATCCATCTTAACTATAATGACTTAACTTCTTGATAAAAAACAGGTAACCATTTCTTAGGATCAGAGCCATATTTCTCTATAATCCTATCCAGCAATAAAACAGTATCAGCTCTGCCCGATAAAACATTAATAATATTATCCATACCACTTAAATTTACTTTCGCAACCACCGCATTAACCCCTTGTTTTATGAGGAAATACCTTGAAGCAGGATCAGTTGTTTTAATTAAAATATATTCTCTCTGCGATAACATAAAAGCGCTTCTATAGACATCAGTTGCTTTGAGATTAGGCAAGAAAATTTGAGTGGCAGTTTGTTGAATCAAGGTATCGCTAATTCTGCTTTTACTTGCATCTTCCACACTTTGAGTGGCAAAAATTACAAAAGTATTCAGCTTTCGTAAGACTTTTAGCCAATCCTTAATTTTGGGAGCAAATACAGGATTGTCTATTAAAGCCCATGCTTCATCAAGAACTATCATTGTTCTTGAACCATCAAGCGAAATATTGATACGATGAAAAACATAAAGAAGAACCGGTGCCAGACTCACCGGATCTTTTAGTAATTCTGCCATTTCAAAACCAAAAACTCTAGCTAAAGTAAGATCTATATTATCTTCTTCATTATCAAAAATTTTGGCATGCGAACCTTTACCGTGCCACATGGCAATTCTACTAGCAAGAGTTCCTGGGCCATCCATTCCCAGGAAAGGAGAAATATTACTAAGTTTTCTATCTCTACGATCTAATTTATAATTACCATCAACAGCTTGTGTTAAAATCTTTATGTCTTCAGCGTTTAATGTTTCGCCATTCGAGGTAACTAATGTTTTTAACAAATCCAGCAAGAAAGACCTATTTTCACCATTATCCGGAAGCTTAAAAGGATTAAATCCGCAATTAGCCCCGGGATCAATAACCGTATATATCCCACCTAAAGCCCTAATAAAAATCTCTGCTCCCCTATCTTTATCAAAGAAAAAAGTCCTCGGGCGAAATTTCTGCGCCTGAGCACAAAGAAAATTCATTAGCACTGTCTTACCTGCACCTGTTGGCCCGATGATTAGAGTATGACCTACATCCCTGACATGATAGTTAAAATAAAAAGGAGTACCGGATGTAGTATCAAGAACTGTTACATAATCTCCCCAGTGATTACCGGATATTTTACCTAACGGGTAATTATGCATAGAAGCAAAACCGGACAAGTTAAGAGTATTGATTACTGATTTTCTTACTATATAGCTTATGTTTCCTGGCAATTGCCCCCAGTAACTTGGCTCCATATTAACCCTTTCACGTACGGGTTGCATACCGCAGTTTGAAAATTCTACAGAAGCCATTGAAAGGCTGTTTTCTAGTGCCTTTAAGTCATTATCGATACATAAAATAGAAATATGATGTTCCCCAAAACCGATCTCGCCGCTCATCGCCATATCAAGAGCACGAGAAATTTCTGCAATTTGAGATACCGCCTTGTCTTCAGCCTGTATCATCCTATTTTGCTGCAATTGCATTTTATTAATGGCAATAGTACGGTTGGAGAAAACAAAACTCTGAGCCATAATGAACTCAAAAGGCATTTGCAAAAATCCGTCAAAAACCCCTGCAGATGTTGCTGGCCCATATTCTCTAACACTTACAATACCTGCATATCTTTTACCTCGTGGCCCACGCGCTTCTATGGAACGAGAACCAAAAAAGAGGCGATTTGTTGGTAAATAATTATCTAATTTATTTCCAGTAACCATCATGGGGGTATGATCCCCGCAATTAATTAGCATCCCTAAAAATTCGCTAATCTCACAGAAATTACCATCTCTCGTTTGTTTTACTCCAAGCAGTCTTGCGTCATAATCCCTGAAAGTGTTTAACATCCGGGTAGTCATTTCCTGCATGCTATCGTGCATTTCCCGCATGTCTTTTTCCCAAACAGCTTTATTGGATTTCTGCCTCATTTTGGTCAGTAAATATTGTACTACCGCTGCTCCTTCTTTGTCAGGTTCGTATAAAATACTGACATATAATTCGTTAAAATAAGAATCAGAACTGGAATTCTTAGCTTGCCATTCAGATTCAAGATAGCTAATAAAATCTTTAGCAGTCCTATTGGTGGGGTCAGTCGATACCTGACCTCCAAGCTGCGTTACCGCTTGTTTGCGCCTTACGGTATGAAAATATAAGGTTACATTCCCAGATGCCATATTTTTAAACATGGAATTACGTATATTCTTACGAATGTCTAAATCTTCATCATCAGCGGTTTCAAAAGAAAAACCACCTATCTTTACTACCTGCAGCAATCCGTTTGATTTTGTCAAAATAGTATTCTGATCCCAATGACACTTATATGGAATAAAGTGAGAAACGTGTTTCTCTTTTCTTGATTTTGACTCTTTTGCAGCAGCAGTCTTAAATAACTTAAACATATTTATTACCAATTACACGCTATAAGAATTGGCTCCCCAAAAAGACTTGTTAGGACATTGGTTACACTTACTGCTATAATTAAGGTAAAGCTCCATAAAACGCGGTTCTTTAAAGCAAAGTAAATAACCGATCAGATGGACAACAAGAGCAATAAAAATTATATAAATACTGGATTTTTGAATAAACATCGTAACTGAAACCATAAGGTTAAGCATTGCATATTGAATACTTACACCAAAAATCATTGATGGTCTTGTAAGCCCTACAAACAAAGGATCAGAAACAAGTTGACCGGCCATAGCACCCTCCTAATCGTGTTTTAGCATTAATTTTAAAATGTGTAATAGTTAACTATATAGAAGTTTAATTGAAGTTATCAGAACAAAGCAAACCTATAATACCGCTCATGTAAAAAGTTTTTACAATCAGGTACTTTGTGGCATCATAAACTCATAATAGGTATAAAATTATTAGTTATCTAAATTGTATAATCTAAAAATTCCTGTTTATTTTAACTTAACAACTTGATATATTGTATATCAATCAACTACTGGTTATATAATTTAAAATACACTTGTAACATGCAATTTGATATAGATTCAGGGATTTTTATTGGGTTTTTGATAGCTACTATAATACTAGGGCTTGCTTCTAGCCGTGGTATTAGGAATATTAGAGAGTACGCCGTAGGTAATAGAAATTTTAGCACTGCCACTATTGCAGCTACATTGGTAGCTACTTGGATTGGGGGAGAAGATTTTTTTTCACATTTAGCGGAGTCATATAATAACGGTTTATATTTTATATGGGCAGGAGCTATTGGTTATCTAGTATCCTTTTTATTGGTTGGTTATTTATTTACCCCTCGTATGGGTGAATTTTTAGGAAAACTATCCATAGCTGAAGCTATGGATAGTTTGTATGGTAAACATGTTAGAATTATAACAGCCATTGCAGGATTTATAGGAACTAGCGGAATAATAGCTGTGCAATTAAATGTTGCTGGATTGTTATTTGAATATTCCCTCGGCCTTGACAAGATTTATGGAATAATTGTGGCAGGTATCATTATTACTCTATATTCAAGTTTAGGTGGTATTAAATCAGTTACTTTTACTGATATAATACAATTAATGACTTTCTGTACAATAATACCAACTTTAGGATTTGTTGTTTTAAATGCCGTTGATTCAGTTGACACATTAATGAATAATTTAGTAACAAATCCACTTTTCGATTATCGCAAAGTGTTTGATTTCCGTGAGCCGAAGTCTTTATATTATCTATTCCTTTTCTGTTATATAGCTATTCCAGCGTTTAATCCGGCAATTTTTCAAAGAATAGCTATGGCTAAAAATACTACCCAAGTTAAATATTCGTTTATCAGTGCCGGATTTGCGTGTTTCTTTATTATTTTAATAATATACTGGATTAGCATAATACTGTTATTTAGTAGACCAGATATTGTTACACCAAGTGAAGTAGGAAAGCATGTAATATTTGACTATTCTTATATAGGATTAAGAGGATTAACCCTAGCTGGTATTATGGCAATGGTAATGTCTACTGCTGACTCATATGTTAATTCCACCTCAGTTTTAATTGTTCACGATTTCTGCAAGCCTTTAAAAATAAGCTTTATACGTAATGAGCTTAATTTTTCCAGGTTGGTTTCTCTGTTTATTGGTATGTTCTCAATGTTATTGGCAATGCGCAGTGGCAGTCTATTAGAATTATTCATGTTCACTAGCAGTTTTTACATGCCGGTCGTAACTGTCCCTTTTATTATGTCTATTTTTGGCTTCAGAAGCAGTAGTAAGTCCGTTTTGCTAGCTATGGGAGCTGGATTTAGTACTGTAATATTGTGGGAATTTTTATTTAATATCAAGGTTATAGATAGTATTGTACCAGGCATGTTAGTAAATCTGATAGTATTAATGGGAAGTCATTATTTGTTAAAACAGCCTGGAGGCTGGATTGGGATTAAGGATGAGAGCGGGCTAATTCAGGTTCGCAAAGAAAGGAGAAGAAGATTACGGCAGTTATGGTCAGATATTAAGTCCTTTAACCTGATAGAGGTTTATAAGAATAATTATCCTCAAGGTGATGGGTTAATTTCTATACTCGGCTTTTATGTGATGCTTTCTGTATTTGCCACCACGAATTTATTACCTGAAGAATATAGACTTCAGCACCTGGATATACTTGATGTGCTTTATCCGATAGCTGTTAGCAGTTCAGCAATTTTAATTAGTTATCCGTTATGGCTTTGGAACTGGAAAGAAAGCAGATTTGTAGGAGTATTTTGGAATCTGATTATGTTCTGGGTATTAATCTGCTTTACCTTTTTAACGGTGTTAGTTGGTGGATTTTCTGAAGTACAGCTAATGGTGTTTATGATGAATGTTGTTATCATTTCCTCTTTAGGTAAATGGCAATGGTCGTTATTTAATTTTGTATCGGGGATTGTCTTGGTTACTGTGTTTTATAATAATTATTACCCGGGTAATTTAGATAATGTTGAGTTCGCCTCATCGCAATTCAAGATATTTTATTTACTGTTATTACTTATTAGCACCTTAATTCTTTTCCTGAAACCCAAACAGGAGCATCAGGAGCTAACTGAAGAAAAGAACGAGCATCTAAGTGGCCGGATAAACATGTACAAGGAGCAGACCAGGGAAGCAGAAGCATTAAAAGGCCGTTTTATTCGCAATATAACGCATGAATATCACGCTCCGATGACGGGGATATCGAGCATGGCGCAGGTACTGGTTCAGGATTATGATAAGTTAAATGATGAGCAGCGAAAAGTAGCAGCTAAAACGATATTAGATAGCTCGCTTCGTCTTGAGGTATTTGATTCGAATATATCAAGTCTCTCAAAATTAAATAAACCAAGTTATGACTTAAAACTAGCAGAGACGGATTTTAGCCAGCTAGTAGAGGATAGGGTTGCACTTTGCCGCAAGCTATATGAGAATGAGGAAGAAAGTACTATTCACTGGCGAGAAGGACCGGAGAAAAGAACACGAAACTGGCAGCTGGATATTGAAGAGGGGATCATCTTAAATATTGATAAATACTACCTAAGCCAGGCGATAGATAATCTGATCATCAATAGTATCAATTATGCCAAAAGCGGAACTATTGCAATTAGCATCAAACGGGATAATGATAATGAAAAGATAATCTTTAGCATTAGTGACGAGGGAATAGGGATACCACCAAGTGAATTAGACGAAGTATTTGAAGAATTTACGGTAAGTTCTAGAACCCAAAGTTTTGCCGGCGGAAGAGGAGTAGGCCTTGCGGTGTGCAAAAAGGTTATTGAAGTACACTGCGGGAATATCAAGGCCGAAAGTAAAAGAATGGGTACTACAATCAGCTTTACCTTACCAAAAGTAATTAAAAGCCGCTAAAGAGGAGTTTAGCTATTAAGTATCAAAACTATTTAAAAGTGAATTTGGAGGTTCAGGGATTTATATGATGGTTTTCTCGGGTAATATAGCTCTACTTTAAGGCTATTTCTCTTGAAAGAATTTACTAAAAGGATTGATTTTAATTCTGGATTCTTTTTATTTTATGATTAGAGAACATGAAGGATTTGATGATTACAAAGGTATTTAACCTAGAAACGATATTTTTATGACCTTCTTGCTAAATGCCAATAATCGTCGTAGTTCATTAAATTGGGTTCTATAAAATACTGGCCAGTTGTAATATAATGGGTAAGTAAATTTATTAGCCCTTGCTTGTGTTTTTGGATATCTTCTTTATTAATTGCTATCTCAGTTAAAGAAATATAGGGGCTTTTGCTATTAATTTTAACATAAACCAAACTTTCTGCCTCTATGCTTCCTAGCTTGCCAAAACCTCCGTCAAGTAATATAATCGATTCAATAATTAGCTGTGGGCTTAGGCCTGAGAAGACGTCTTTTTTTGTCGGTATAGAACCGGTTTTATAATCAATTATTGTTGCTTTATTTTCTTTATTTATTTCAATACGGTCAGCTATTGCGACAATTTTTATTTTTTTACCGGCAATAGCGACTGTGAGTTCCCCGCGAGCTTCTACAACGACTTGTTTTAGGTTTTGCCGCCTCTTATGATCAAATATGATGAAATCGTTAGCTATGGCCTCAATCTTGGTTTGCCAAAAAGCTGTTGTTTGTTTTGGAAATACGCTCGCTGATAATAATTCCTTAGCATAATTTTTAAATCTATCTAAGGCAATTAGGGGATCGGAGGCATAATTTTTTGTGTATATTTCAACTACTTTGTGAAAGAAATTTCCAAATTCTGATAATCCTGGTGTTTCTTCTATTTCCTGCTGAATTTTTAAATTGAGAATTTTTTTAGCGTAGAAATTATACGGAGTTCGAATTAAAGTTTCTATATCCGTAGCTGATATTTGTTCAGGGAAAGTTTCGGCAAAAGCGTGCTCTACAGACTGCTTGTTAAGGTTATTAATTGCAGAATCTGTGGAGATAAAACTCTGATTCAGATTTTCTTTTAATATATGTTTCAGGGTTAACAAAAAAGGAGACGGCATAGATGCCGAAGAATTGCCAGTTTTAATTGATCTGGTAATTAGTACATTTTTATTATGTAAATTCAAATAAAAATCATACATCGAATTCCCAAAACGTGCAGTCCAAGAATCGAGTCCTATTTGGTCAATCATTTGCTTATTTAACCATGGACTACCCATTTGTGGTAGTGGATATGAATTCAAAACAAAATTTGTATGTATTATTAAATCATAATTTATAAGTGTTGCTTCGTTAGGAGAACAGATAATTATGGATCTATTGTCTGGATCATTATAAATACGTCCGCCAGAAATTAATTCTTTAAGAATATCCGGAAAATTTTCTAGATCAGGAAGCTTAATATGCTCTGTAACTTGCACGATTTCTGTAAAAACGTTTGTAATTTTATTATTGTAAAACCCTTGCCATAAATTAGGGTATATTATTTTTACCGCTTCCATAGTTTCAATAAGAAAAGTGCTAAAATTATGGTTTCTAACTTTATGGCTGAATACTCTACAAATATTATGTAGTTTATTTAATTGTGTTTGGTCAGTAAAATTACCATCAATTATTTTAGTTATATCATTGATATTTTGGCTAAATCTATTGTGCTTGGCAATTAATTGTTTTAATTTTCTTGTTTCATCACAAATGATTAAAGGGTGCAAAATTAGGCTTATAAAATCCTGCAAAGAAAATTCCTGACAAATGTTTTTAGCTATTTCGAGCATCAGGCCAGTTAATGGGAGGTTTAAAATGTTTTCTCCAAGCAAATCGGAGAAATTGAGGCCATATTTATCAAATTTAGCAATAAAAGAATTTTTTATTTTATCGTCAGAGATCAGGACTGCAATTTTAGCATCTGGCTTTACTGTTAAAGCCTCATAACATTTTGCTGCGACATACTCTGCTTCTAGAAAAATGTTATCAAATTCTACATATTTTATCTCATTTATGTAATTCGTAGACGCACTTTTAAGTAACAAATTATCTAACATTGAGGGTATAGCTATTTTACCTAAATATGGCACATTTGGAAGTTGTATAGCTAATTGTTTTAGTAATTTACTTATATTGTATAAAGGTTCTTCAGGAAGTAGGTTAGATAATTTCGATTGATCCGGTGCAACAAACGGCGGCAAGATAATATAACCATTTTTTAATTTAGATATTTCAACAATAAAATCCTTTGTTATTTGGTTATTACCTATTACACCGGCAATAACTGTATAATTTTTAGCATCTCTGATTCTGTTTAATTCAGCATTAAATATTAATTTTTGGTGCTGGACAGGTGTAGATTTTTTTAAAGCAGTAATTTTTTCTTGCCAGTTTTTATAAGCAAATTCTAAAAAATCATAAATAAAGTGCCAATGTTCTGCCTGATCTAAAGTGGGAATGTTTTTTAATTTATTAAACTCAATGTTATTAGCTTCAAATTCGAAGAATAATTTTGCAAGCGAACTAGCTAAACTGATAGTTTGGGGGAGAGTATAATTTAACTTATCATAGGAGGTGATAATTTCTGTTAAAATTATTCTCTCTTCTAAGCTCGTTATTTTTCCAATTTGCTGTGAAGGTATCTGGAAACTATCTTCTAGAGAGGAGCTGATATCATTTATTGGTATAATATTAGGTAATATTGTTGTACCTAATTTACTTACTATATTTTTTTGTACATAATTACAGAGATGCCCATTTGGCAGAATAATTTTTAAATTATCGAAATGATTTTCAAAATTAGCAAAAATAAATTCAGTTACTTCGCTGATAAAAAATTTTTTTACCGAGGTGCGGTATATAGGCATATAGATGCTAAGTAGAAAAGATTAAAAAGCTATAGTAAACTAATTTTGTAAGAATAGAAATGATCAAAACCGTTTTAAATTTTATACGGCAAAATCCTGAAAACAGTACTATAAATTTACCAAAAAATGGTAAAAAACTAATAGCAATTATGCCCGCTAACAGCTTAGAATTTTTGATGCTATTGATTTTTGTATTTAACTGGTTTTGTTCTTCTTTTGCTGGAGTTAAAATTTTATAACATGCTACTCCTAATATATAATTTATACCGATCGAAAATGCATACGCTATTAATGCCACTGATAACATGAGTTGTTTGTGGTAATTACCAAACAGGTTCATAGTATCTAATACTATTTCCGAAGAAGTATTAAAAGCAAGATTAGCAGTTAAAACATCTGTAAATAGTAGTAAATAAATTTCGAACTGGCTCATTTAATTAAAGAGTTTAAATCTTAATCTAGAATAGCTTTATCTTAAGCTCATAAGTCTTATAATTAGGTTTATATTTTTAATCAAGTTAATGTGTTTATATTAAGCCTTTTCTAAAACTCTATTAGCTGCTTTACCTTCAGCTTTTTCAGTAATATACAGAATCTCTTCAACAAAATTTTTTATTTCAATTGCTGCCGAAGAATTTGGCTGATTTTCTGTTACGGTTACGCCGTTTAAAAAACAGGAACTAAATGCCACCCTATTACCAATAGTATTCTTAAAAACCTCAGCCTTTAATTGTTTTATAATTTCTTTACTAATTTTTGACGTAGGGTTATATCTGTTTATTAAAATTTTAGCCGGAATATTTTCACTTTTTGCAAAATCAATAGTTGTTTCTGTTGCCCAGAGGTCGGTTGGGCTTGGTTGCATAGGCACAATAACCAAGCTTGATGCTCTAATAGCCGACTTCGATTCGGTTTCTGTGTGAGGAGGAGCGTCAATAATTATGTAATCCACTTTATTTTGCAGATTACTGATTACTCCTTCAATCCTCCACCCAGAACTAGCAACAAAATGAAGACCGGTATAACCGATTCCGAATTTTTTTTCTCGCAAGAGATGCCATCTACTTAAACTTCCTTGCGGATCTATATCGATAACTGCTACCCTTCTACCCGTTTGAGCAAGAGATACAGCAATATGGGCTGCAATAGTAGTTTTACCACCCCCCCCTTTTTGCTGGGCTATTGTAATAATTTGTGCCATAGTATTTTCCCTAATAATTACAACTTTATTAAATATTAATTCTACCTGAAAGTCTAAATTAAAACTTTGTTAGCTTTGTAAGTAATTGATTTCCTGTTATGTTTTTTCTATAATTTGCAGCTTAATTACTTTTAATCTGGTGCTTATGGTAGATATAGGTGATAAAACAAAAATGAGTAGTAAATTATTAAGGCCGATAATCGTACCGGCAACTTATAATGATTATCCAGTTATCCAAAATATGGCAAGATTTTACGTATATGATTTGTCACGATATTGTGGTTTTATTTCAGAGGATTGGTCAATGCCGGCAAATGGCCTTTATGAATGTTTTGACTTTAGAATTTATTTTGAGGATGAAAATCGTTGGCCTTTTTTAATTAAAGTAAATAGTGAATTGGCGGGATTTATTTTAGTTGATAAGGAGACTAAAGAGAGCAGTAGTAACTGGAATATGGGAGAATTCTTTGTTATCGCTAAGTTCCAGAATAAAGGAATCTCTAGAGAGGCCGCGTGGGAAGTTTTTAATAAATATTCTGGTATCTGGGAAGTGTCTGTTATTCCTGAAAATCACAAAGGCTTAAATTTTTGGAAACGTGTTATAGGGACTTATACCAATGGAAAATTTTCTTGTCAAGTGAAGGTGGTCGATTTTGATAAATACCAACCACACCGCCATATTTTTACTTTTGATACAAAAATATTTTCGGAAAATTAATTAAAAGCAAAAAGCGATATAGTTAATAGAAATAAGAAACAACCAGCTAATTTCTTATAGTACTTGCTATAACCTACAGATTTATTATATAAGAAAGGTTATTGTAAAATAATTGCCTGAATATGACCAAGAAAACAATAGGAATATACCCTGGAACGTTTGATCCAATAACCAATGGCCATGCGGATATAATTGCCAGAGCCAGTAAAATTACTGATGAGTTAGTACTAGCAATTTCTACTTCTTATAGCAAAAATCCTATGTTTTCTATAGAAGAGAGATGTGCGCTTGCTCAGATTTATCTAGAAAAATATGGTATTGCTAGTAATGTAAAAGTTATGAAGTTTGACGGTCTACTTGTAAATTTTGCAAGTAAAATGGGAGCAAGCATAATTGTACGGGGACTTAGGGCTGTTTCTGATTTTGAATATGAATTCCAAATGGCGTGCATGAATTCACGATTAAATGGGAATATAGAAACTATATTTTTACCAGCCTCAGAAAAAAACCAATTTATTTCTTCAAGATTAGTAAAAGAAATAGCCAGTCTTGGTGGTTCTATTTCCGCTTTTTTAATTCCGGAAATAGAAGAAAAAGTAGTGGAATACTATAAAAATAAAAAATGATCACTTCAAAATGTACCCTTACAATAGATCTGGACATTATAAGGGGTAATTACCGGACTTTACAAAAAATTTGTACACTGACTGAGGTAGGAGCAGCAGTTAAAGCGAATTGTTATGGTCTTGGAGCAGAACAGATAGCTCCTACCCTTGCTAATTTTGGTTGTAAGTATTTTTTTGTAGCCAATACAGACGAAGGTGTAACCTTAAGGGAAAGATTTAGTAAAGAGAATTTAAATCATAAAAACCTAAACATCTGTGTTTTAAATGGTTATTTTACTGCTGACCGAGACGATTTTATTAACTATAATCTTATTCCAGTTTTGAATTCCTTTAAACAATTGGAATTATGGCGAAATCTATCACATATATTAAATAAAAAATTATCCTGTTTTTTACATATCGATACAGGAATGAATCGTTTTGGTATACCAGAAGGAGAAATTAATGATTTAGTCCAAAATGCTAATGAACTGGATGTTTTATGCGTTATGAGTCATTTATCTTCTTCTGAAGAACCTGATAATCACGCAAATAAAGAACAGTTACTGAAATTTGAGCAATTAGCATCTTTATTTCCGAATGCAAAAAAAAGCCTAGTAAATTCTAGTGGAATTTTTTTAGGGCCAGAATATCATTTTGATATTGCTCGGCCTGGAGTAGCTATTTATGGAGTTAATCCAACTCCTTATTTACCAGGATCTATTATAAAAAATCCGGTAACCCTGAAAGCCCCTATAATACAGATAAAAGATCTGGATAAGGGCCAGCATGTTGGTTACAATAGAACTTATGAACTTGGAGAAAGACATCTTATTGCTACTTTGCCTTTAGGGTATGCTGACGGATATCCACGGTCGTTAAGTAACAAGGGAATAGTATTTATTAATGATAAACCAGCTCCCGTAATAGGTAGAGTGTCAATGGATTTAATTACCGTTGATGTTACTAAAATACCGCCGGAAGAATTATTTTTAGGACAAACTGTAGAAATTATAGGAAAAAATATGAGCCTTGATAAAATTGCGAATCTAGCCGGAACAAACGGTTATGAAATATTAACTATGCTTGGCAATAGATATCATAAATTTTATAAATATTAACATATACCAGTTTTGATGCTATTAATTATGTTAAACCTAAAATAATATAAAATGATTATGTTTTTACCTCTACAATATATAGGACGACAGGCTCTTGATTTTTTTCAGAAAGTTGGAATCCTTTCAATTTTTATTGCAAAAACTATTAGCGGGTTGATTAGGAGGCCATTTTATTTGAGTTTAATTTTACGTCAGATAATTTCTATAGGCTATTTTTCTCTACCGGTAGTAGCAATGACTGCCGTTTTTTCTGGAGCAGTTTTAGCTCTGCAAAGCTATACAGGTTTTTCACGATTTTCTGCTGAAAGTTCAATTGCAACGGTTGTCGTTCTTTCTATAACCAGGGAACTTGGTCCTGTACTTGCCGGTCTTATGGTAGCAGGAAGAGTAGGAGCTTCGATTGCAGCTGAAATAGGTACAATGAAAGTCACCGAGCAAATTGACGCCTTATTTACTTTATCTACTGACCCAATTAAATATCTGGTAGTTCCAAGAGTGATCGCAGCTGTACTTACTATGCCGTGTCTAGTGTTAATTGGAGATATTATAGGGGTAATGGGCGGTTATCTAGTTAGTGTTTATAAACTTGGTTTTAATGGTATTACTTATATTAGAAATACAGTTGAGTATCTAGAAACTATAGATGTAGTTTCAGGTTTAGTTAAAGCTGCGGTATTTGGTTTTATAATAGCAATAATGAGCTGTTATCATGGGTATCATTCAAATAAGGGAGCCAGAGGTGTTGGAACAGCAACTACTGATGCCGTGGTATCGTCTTCAATACTAATTTTACTGAGTAATTATTTGATTACTGAGTTATTTTTCAGTTAATTTATTACGTTATGACAGATAATATAAAAATAAAAGTTCGTAATTTACATAAAGCATTTGGTAATCATAAAGTACTTGACGGAATAGACCTTGATGTAAAAAAAGACAGTTCTCTTGTTATTCTGGGCGGTTCAGGTACGGGAAAGTCGGTTTTAATTAAAACAATTATAGGACTTCTAACGCCGGATAAGGGAAGCATAACTTTGGATGATCAAGAAACAGTGAATATTTCCTCTAAAGCTCGCTTAAAAATTTTAGAAAATTGTGGTTTTCTTTTCCAGGGAGGAGCATTATTTGATTCCTTAAGTGTCAGTGAAAATATCACTTTCTTTGCCCAGAAATTATATTCCTTAAAAAGAGATGAAATAAAAGAATTAGCTCTCAAAAAGCTAAAATCAGTTGGACTTTCCGAGAGGATATTAAATTTGTATCCAGCTGAATTATCAGGAGGAATGCAAAAAAGAGTATCCCTAGCGCGAGCAATTTGTACAGATCCCCAAATTATCTTTTTTGATGAACCAACTACGGGTCTGGATCCTATCATGGCCAATGTTATTAATGATTTAATTATTAAAATTCGAGAAGAACTAGGGGCAACAACAATAGCTATTACTCATGATATGAATAGTGTTAGAAGAATTGCTAAAGAAGTGGTATTAATCCACAATGGCAAAATCCAATGGTCTGGAACTAAAGAGGAAATGGATACGACAGATAATCCATATATGTTTCAATTTATTAACGGATTGTCATCGGGGCCTTTTGAGGTCTAAGTAAATAAGTAGAACTATGTAATGAGCAATAAAAATTTTTTTTATTATGCAATAATACTACTAGCTACAGTTTGCCTTATTATTGTACCTTATGTGGCGCTTGCAAAGGAATCAAAATACACTTCTATTAAGTTAATTATTAAAGAACAGCCGGAAGTGGAAAGTTCTATAAAATCAGTTATGAAAAAACTGAACGAACTCGCCCGAAATATGGAAAAAACGGCCAAATTATATAACACAATAAACCAAAAAGCTTACTGGGAAAGCGAAGGTAAAAAATCTTTCTTACGATATTTACATTCCGAAGGGTACTATGATGCAACTATCGAGACTGAATTTCCAGAAACAGAAAATTCCATTATTTTTTATGTGAATGGCTGGGAAAGGTATAAAGTAAAAAAAATTATTCTGAAATATGCAGAAAACAGTAATCATGACATAAACATTCCGGATATTACCGGGCTTAAAATTAAGGAAGGAGATTTCGCAGTAGCCGCTAATGTTATAGATTCCGAAAAAGTTCTCGCTAAAAATATCGAAAAGAATAACTGCCTCTTAAGTTTAGAGGTAACGCATGAAGCTATTATCGATAATTCCGATGATACTATGATAATAAATTTTATAATTAATGCAGGGCCATATGCAACAATTAAATCGGTTGATTTTAAAGGCCTACGTTCTGTAAATCCGGATTACGTTAAAAAATTAATTCCATTTAAAAATGATCAATGTTTTAGGCCTTCTTTCCTCCAAGAAGCCCAAGGTTCTCTTCAAAAGACAGGACTTTTTGCAATAATAAACACTGAAATACCAGATCATACCGACAATAAGGGTAAAGTACCAATAGTATTTGATTTAAAAGAACAGAAACATAGAAGCGTAAAAGCTGGTTTTAGCTATGGAACCGATTTAGGTTTTGGTACTACACTGGGGTGGAATCATAAAAACTTTTTTGGTAACGGGGAAACGGTAAAGACTGAAATTTCTGGCAATCAGAAGGAACAAATTATTGATCTTGAATTTACCAAACCTTTTTATAAACAAGATAATCAAACTTTAAAAATAGGACTTTCCGGAGAAAATACTACCTCAAAAGCTTATGATAATAGAGAAGGTATGTTATCTGTCGGTATAGAAAGGAAGCTAACTAATATATGGACAGCAGGTATTTCGGGTAAATATTCTTATAGTGTTGTTAAAGAGACGCAAGGTTCAAAGGACTTTTCTTTTCTCTCAATTCCATTATTTATCAAGCGCGATACGAGAGATAATATTTTAAATACTCGTAAAGGTCTTGAATTGCAGTTTAAAACAGAACCCTTTTTTCCTACAAAAACAGGAGCTAGATCTTTCTTTAAAAATGAAGTTATAGCAGCTAAATACACTCCTTTTAGAGTTAAGTTTGATCCGGTTATAGCCATAAAGGTTTCGGCTGGGGTAATTAGCGGAACGAAATCGGCAAAAATACCGGCAAACGAAAGGTTTTATACCGGCGGGGTTGGGTCAGTAAGAGGTTATGCTTATCAGCTTGCAGGGCCGATTGACCAAAAAAATCATCCGATCGGAGGTCGTTCGATGATTTTAAGTAACCTTGAACTTAGAACTAAGATAAAAAATGATATTGGTCTCGTAGTATTTTTTGACAGTGGCAACGTATTTAGCTCCACTACTCCAGCGCTTGGTAAAAAAATGTTCCATGGTTTTGGAGCGGGCATGCGGTACTTTACTGATTTTGGACCTCTAAGGCTAGATATAGGTTTTCCGGTTAAACCAAGGAAAAAGGTTGATAAAGCTTTTCAGTTATATTTTGGTATTGGGCAAAACTTCTAGCTTAGAGAAAAGCTAAAGTCGTTTCTGGTGTCCGTGGATACCGCAGAAATTTGTTAGTTAGTAGAAGTGTTTTAAACTATTTTCTGATATTCAAAATATATTTTTCTTACTGAATATATCCATAATAAACAGACAACTATAAATATCACCATTAAACTAGAAGAAATGCTATTATATGTAGCTGTCGGTAATATAGTAAAAATCACGGATTGAACAAGACCGCTAGCAGATTTTCCAATTTTAGGGCTAATTACATCTACAGCTGCTTTACCTTTAGTTCTGAGTTCTTGGTCAAGAGGAATATATAGCATCTCTCTTGAAGTATCCCAAATAGAATATTTCGAGCCTTTTGAAAGAATATTTTGAATTGCCCCTACCGACACTGCAAGTGCAAGAGGGGTAGTGATAATTGCCCCTTCATAAAAAGAAAAAATCACCTCATCGAAAACAACTAGCACAAAAAACATGCTTCCGGTAATTAGAATAACAATTGGGGTAATAACTGCGGCAGTAAACCAGCTTCTAGTGCGCATTATGTTAGTTCCTACTACAGTTAGGATCATTATTACAACTCCGGTCCAGAGAATGTAAATACTGCTAAAAGCTGCAAATTCCGTAACACTTGGATAAAGCTCTTTAATCTTTGCTTTCCACACGGCTTCTACTAGGTTCATGGACAACCCAAATGAGGCTGAACAAATAAGCATCAACCAGAGATATTTTGAACGAGCGATATATTTAAAACTCTCGATTAGTCCCATTTTATTTTTTGATAATTCTTCCGGCGGCCTTAAATATAAATTGGGATTAGTCATCACTCTTTTTGTTATGTATCTAACAAGCAAGCATGAAAATATCGCAGAAAGAGCAACAAAACTCGTTGATACTTGAGTAAGCAGTATTTTGCTATCAGAGATAGTAAATAATTTTCTGGTTATGCTTTCTTCGGAAGACAAATTTAGCATAAGGAGTCCCACAACGATTACAGAAGAATTACCGAATAAGGAAAATAAAGTATAAAATCTTTTTGCTTCCTTAGTAGAAGTTATCTCGTTAGCTAATTGCCAGAAAAGCAAAATATAAAAAACGTTAGGCCATAATTCAGATAAAGTATAAAATATTATGTAACCCCAATTACCGAGAATAGCTATATACCATTTAAAATGAGGGTAGGCAGACATCAGGTAATCCAATTTTTCTCCATTCATATGAAAAAAATCGATATTGGGATATAATATGAAAGCAAAAATCACGTAAAAACCGGTAAAAAAAGAGACAAGGTGGTAGAATATTTTCTCAAAAGTTAAATGATTGATAAGTTTTGCATAGATAATAACAAATATGGTTGCAGCTGGAGTTACACAATATACTTTTGCAAAACTTGTTATCTCGGCACTAATCTCAGAAATTAATATGCTGTCTTTTAAGATTCTTAAAATATTTTGGTTAAATAAAACACAAAACATCAAAGCGGCCATCGGTATGAATTTAGCTAATTCATATCTTTTTATAGGCCAAAAAATAGTTCTGATTTTACTTTGAAAATGATCTGAGTCTGATTGCGACATTGCTTAATAACACCTATGACAAAAAAAAAACTTAAAATATGTTCTGTTTTAAGTTATTTTTAGTCGTAAGGCTGCAAAGCTTCTTTATATCTAAATAGTGATTTAAAAAACCTTGTAAAGCCGTAAGTCAACGATAAAAAATTTAAGGGATTATAATCAGCTTTAAATAACCCGTCAAGCGCAAATACAGGTAAACATGTTTTCTTTTTGTAATGAGTCACATAAAATATATCAAGAAGATTACTGTAAATATTTAGATTTAGACCAAGGATGGGATAATTACAAATTAGGTGCTATAAAATCTGGTTACAATTCTAAACTTTCTAATTTATGGTTATTTAAATCAGGCACATCCTCTAATCAAACTTTTGTCATAGTACCTTCTCTATTTAACTCTCCTGCGATATTGTTTTTAAACCGGAAGCAGAATTATATTGAATATGTTAAATCATTTGGTGACGTTTACTTAATTGAATGGAAAGAAACCAAAGACACTTTGAAATTATATGATTATGCAAAGGACGTTGCTAAAGCTGTAAGATTTGTCCAGGATAGAACATCCACTCAGCCAAATCTGGTCGGCCACTGTATAGGAGGAAATATAGTAATCTTCTCTACATTTATTTATAACAATATAAAATCTCTAACTTTGCTTACTACACCTTGGGACTATTCGCATTTTGCTGCTCCGTACTTTTTATCAGAAGCTTTACAGATAAAAAAAGCTATATACGGCTTAGACACAGTACCTAAAATTTATATACAAATGATGTTTTTTATGCTGTTTCCAAGCCATTATCAAACAAAGGTAAATAAGTATTTTGCTCTCAAAACGCAAGAAGCGAGAGAAAAATATTTGCGTATTGAACAATGGTTACAGTCAGGTATAGAAATTCCAGTTTCGGTATATAACGAGATTCTAGATGAAATAATTGCTAAAAATGCCCTAATTAGTAACACCATATATATTAACGATCAGCCTGTTTCTTTAGAAAAAATCGATGTTCCAACCTGTATTATTTCAGCTAAAG
Source organism: Candidatus Megaera endosymbiont of Mesostigma viride (assembly GCA_020410825.1). Lineage (GTDB taxonomy): Bacteria > Pseudomonadota > Alphaproteobacteria > Rickettsiales > Rickettsiaceae > Megaera > Megaera polyxenophila. The sequence goes on along the minus strand of CP084576.1, from coordinate 265,656 downwards.
ACGATCAAATTGTTCCTATTTCTTCAATAGTTCCTTTGCAAAAGGAGATAAAAAAATCTACACTTATATCGGTTGACGGTGGTCATATAAACTATTTGGTAAATAATGACCAGAAATTTAAGAAACAATATACTCAGTGGTTGTGCAACCAAAATTTAATTAGCATCAAGAGAGGTATAAAAAAATGAAGGAAGTATTTATTACACATGCTAAAAGAACTGCGGTAGGTTCATTTTTAGGGAGTTTGTCACAAATTCCAGCTCCTGCGCTTGGTGCAAGCGTAATTAAAGCTATATTAGATGACAGTAAAGTCGATAATAAATTAATCAGCGAAGTAATATTAGGACAGGTAATTACCGGCGGATCAGGGCAGAATCCCGCTCGTCAGGCTGCTATTAAAGCAGGTATGGATACATCCGTTCCGGCCGTTACTATCAATAAAGTTTGTGGTTCGGGGTTAAAGGCGGTATCAATAGCTGCGAATGCTATTGCTTGCAAACAAGCTGATTTAATTATTGCAGGAGGACAGGAAAATATGTCTCTTGGAATGCACGGTACTTACATTAGGTGTGGTAAAAAATTTGGTGATGAGAAATTAATTGATTTTATGATGTATGATGGTTTAACTGATGTTTTTTCGGGTGTTGCAATGGGGATTACAGCAGAAAATATTGCCAAAAAATTTAACATTTCCAGAGAAATGCAGGATGAATTTGCAGTTAAATCCCAAGCAAAAGCAGCAGCCGCTCAAAAAAATGGTAGATTTAAAAATGAAATCGTACCGATTGAAGTGCAAATGAAAAAAGAAACAAAAACCTTTGATTACGATGAAGGGGTAAGAGGAGATTCTTCCCTAGAAGTTCTAAACAAGCTACGGCCGGCATTTGATCCTGCCGGTACTGTTACAGCCGGTAACGCTTCAACCATAAACGATGGTGCAGCAGCAGTACTGGTTGCTTCAGAAGAAGCAGTCAAGAAATATAATTTAAATCCGATTGCTAGAATTGTTTCAACTGGTATGTGCGGGGTTGATCCTTTAATCATGGGTACAGGTCCGGTGCCAGCTGCGAAATTAGCGTTGGCAAGAGCGGGATGGAGTGTTGATGACCTTGATCTCATAGAAGCAAATGAAGCATTTGCCGTGCAGGCATGTTATGTTAATGAGCAGATGAAATGGGATACGAGCAAAGTTAATGTTAATGGCGGCGCTGTCGCTATTGGCCATCCGATTGGAGCAAGTGGTGCTAGAGTCTTAGTGACTTTATTGCACGAAATGCAAAAAATATCAGCTAAAAAGGCTCTTGCTACCTTGTGTATCGGCGGAGGGATGGGTATTGCTATGTGCTTTGAAAAACCATAGATTAAATTTATTGTGAAAACCACTCTACCCCCACGTTCTCTTATAGCTCGGGACAGATTAGCCAGGGTTACAGAGGAAATTCTGGCTTCAGCTAAAGATAAAATAGCTATGATTATCCTTTTTGGTTCTTACGCAAAAGGAACGTGGGTACAGGATTGGTACACTGAAGGCCATATACTTTACAGTTACCAGAGTGATTTTGACATTATGGTTATAGTTAAACCAAAATATGGAGGTGGAGCAGCCCGCTTTCGGATAGAAGATAATATAAAAAGACGATTAGAAAAAAAAGGACTTCGTGGGTTGGGATTAAAAGAGCCATTAGTAACTATTGTGCTGGAATCTATTAACGTCGTAAACGAGCACCTGGAACAGGGACAGTATTTTTTTACCGATATCAAAAAGGAAGGAGTGCTACTTTATGATAGTGGTGAATTTAAACTATCAGAAGCGAAAGAGCTACTGCCTGAAAAAAGAAAAGAAATATCACAAAAAGATTATAATCACTGGTTTGGCAAGGGTACCTCGTTTTTTATTGACACCTTTCACGCTCTGGAAAGGGAAGATTTTAACAAAGGAGCTTTTGAGCTTCATCAAGCCACTGAGAGTTTTTATAGTACTATTCTGCTAGTTTTTACAGGTTATAAACCAAAACTTCATGATATATTACAGCTTAGCCAAATGGCCAGGAGTTATAACCATGAATTATTTAAAATATTTCCTTGTGAGACTGACGAGCAAAAAAAATGTTTTGAATTGCTCGCAAAAGCGTATATTGATGCCAGGTATAACTATGAATATAGGATTACCAAGAAAGAACTGCTTTATTTAATTGAAAGAGTGGAAAAACTACAGAAAGTAACAGAGAAAATCTGCCTTGAGAATATTAATAGAGAAATAGCATAATAGTTTTATAAAATATTTTTTGCTACCATATTTGAATTTTACTTTTCAGTAACTATATATCATATGAATCAAGCAACAATTTAAGGGAAAATTATGACTGAGGAAAAAAATAAATTTGATGCAGAAATAGGTAAAGTTTTGCATTTAATGATTCATTCCATCTATACGAATAAAGAAATATTCATGCGTGAGCTGATCTCTAACAGTTCTGACGCCTGCGACAAGTTAAGATATCTTGCCCAGACTGATAGTGCTTTAATTGCAGATGATCCGGAATTTAAGATTCATATCAAAATCAATAAGGATGCCAAAACGATTTCAATTAGAGATAACGGCATAGGCATGAATAAACAGGACTTGAAAGAAAATCTTGGTACTATAGCTAAATCCGGCACGCAAAATTTTCTCAGTCAACTTTCTGGAGACAATAAAAAAGATAATATGTTGATAGGACAGTTCGGTGTCGGCTTCTATTCTGCCTTTATGGTAGCTGATCAAATTACCGTTACTTCACGAAAAGCCGGTGAGGATAAGGTGTATTCCTGGAGTTCAGACGGTAACGGTGAGTATACCGTATCTGATGTAGATAGTGATTTTTCCCGTGGGACAGAAGTATTGCTCCACATAAAGGAAGCTGAAGAATCCTTTCTTGACCACTTTAGATTAAAACATATAGTTAAGAATTATTCAGACCATATAGCTGTTCCTATTTATTTTACGGATGATGACGGGGTAGCAAACAAAGTCAATTCTTCTTCAGCATTATGGATGCGTCCAAAGAGCGACATTGAACCAGAACAATACAAGGAATTCTACAAAAATGTTTCCTTTTCTCCTGATGATCCGTGGATAATAATGCATAATAAAAACGAAGGTACGGTTGAATTTACTAACCTACTATTTATCCCTTCTACAAAAACTTTTGATTTGTTTCATCCAGATCGTAAGTGCCGAGTAAAATTATATATAAAAAGAGTTTTTATTACCGATGAAAATATAGATATTGTCCCGCCATACCTACGTTTCCTAAGAGGTGTGGTAGATTCGGAAGATTTACCGCTCAATATTAGTAGGGAAACTCTGCAGCATAACTCTACTATAGAAAAAATTAAAAATTCTATTACAAAAAGAGTTCTTACTGAACTTAAAAAGAAAAAAGATGAAAATTTCGAAGAATATCTTGTTTTCTGGAATAATTTTGGCGGAGCATTAAAAGAAGGGTTATGTGAAGTTACCTCTGACCATGAAAAATTATTAGAAGTTTGTGTATTTAGAAGCGCCTTGCATGACAAAATGATCAGCTTCGACGAATATCTGGATAATTGTAAAGGTGATGGGAAAACCATCTATTATTTAAGCGGAGAAGATGCAACTAAACTTAAAAATAGCCCTCAGATAGAAGGATTTTTAAGTAAAGGAATCGATGTTTTGCTCTTTACTGATACTGTTGATGATTTTTGGGTGAATGTTAACGGTCGTTATAAAGATGTCCCAATTAAGTCTGTAACCAGAGCCGATATAGATCTAGATAAAACTGATTCAGCTGAAAATAAGGATGATAAGAAAGAAAGCTCAAAGGAAAATAATGATTCTTCTAACGAGAAATTAATTGGTTATTTTAAAGAAACACTAGGCGATTTAGTTAAAGACGTAAAAATTTCAAAAAAATTAACATCAAGTCCTGCTTGTCTTGCGGTAGGGGAAGGAGCTATGGATATAAGAATGGAAAGATTTTTAATAGAACAAAAGCAGTTATCTGCAGCCTCTAGTAAAATCCTTGAAGTTAATCCTAACCATAAAATTGTAAAAAAAATCCTCAGCCAAATAGACAGCACGGAACATGAAGAAGAAAATAAGCAACTTGTCCATTTATTGTTTGATCAAGCTTGTGTTATTGAAGGCCAACCTGTTGAAGATGCTGGTGCATTTGCTAGAAGGTTGAACTACTTTTTAGAAAAGGCTAACGTATAAGCCAAAGTTTACAAGCTACGGTAAATAAGTAAGCTTTAATGTTAAAAGATTAGAAGAGAGCAAGGTAATTGTCTGAATATATTAGAGTTCTTGGTATAGAATCCAGTTGTGATGATACTGGGGTGGCAATTATTGACTCTAATCGTTGTATACTTTCAAACATCGTTATCTCTCAAAAGAGCGAGCATGAAATATTTCAAGGGGTAGTCCCTGAGATTGCAGCTCGCTCTCATATGAAACATCTAAAGAAAGCTATAAATCTAGCTTTATCTGAAGCAAAAATGGATATCAAGGAAATTGATATTATAGCTGCAACAAGCGGACCAGGCCTTATTGGCGGCGTTATTGTGGGTGCTATGTTTGCCAAGGCAATCTCCAGTGTTCTTAAAAAGCCTTTTATTGCTATCAATCATCTCGAGGGGCATGCTTTAACGGCTAGATTAACCGATCAGGTTAAGTATCCTTATTTACTGCTTCTTGCTAGTGGCGGGCATTGCCAGTATGTAGCTATACTAGGCCTTGGTAAATATAGGATTCTTGGCCAAACTTTAGATGATGCAATAGGAGAAGCCTTTGACAAAGTAGCTAAAATGATGAACCTCGGTTTTCCTGGTGGACCAGAAATAGAAAAAAAGGCCTTAAACGGTAATGAAACTAGATTTGAGTTGCCGCTGCCGATGATTAACCAAAAAACTTGTGATATGTCTTTTTCCGGTTTAAAAACAGCAGTAAGAATAACAATAGAAGAGTTAGGAAGATTGTCGGAGCAGGATACTTGCGATGTGGCAGCAAGCTTTCAGAAAGCTGTTAGCAATATTATTTACAAAAAAACAAAATATGCTATTAATGAATATGAAAAAATAGCAACAGGTAAGACTTTAGTGGTTGCTGGGGGTGTTGCAGCTAATAAAGCCATAAGATCTACGCTTTTATCTGTCGCACAGGAAAGTGGATATAATTTTGTTGCACCGCCAATAAACTTATGTACGGATAATGCAGCAATGATAGCTTTTGCTGGACTGGAGCGTTTTTACGCTGGTATAATAGATGATGTAAGTTTTAAACCAAGGGCACGTTGGAGCTTGGAAGACTTATAATCATGACATTTTGATGCATATATTTGGTTAATAACACTAATAAGATTTATGTCTGGAATAGAGTTAAATAAAATTGTTGCGGCAATACTGCTTGCTAGTTTAATTGCAATGCTAGTTGGCTTTGTAGCCAACATTTTATACAAGCCAAAGCTTCAGGTATCACAAAGAGGATATCATTTAGAAGTAGAAGAAGCTAGTGCTACAAATGCTGGAGAAACAAAAGAGGTGCCTGTTGATATTAAAGCGCTGATGGCAAAAGCTAATGCGGAAGCAGGTGCGGGGATAATAAAAAAATGCGTTTCGTGTCATAGTTTTGATAATGGAGGGGCCAATAAAGTAGGACCAAATTTATGGAAAGTTGCAGGTGGTTCTAAGGCGCATAAAAAGGATTTTGCCTATTCAAAAGCTTTGCAGGCTGCCGGCGGGGTTTGGGATGATGAAAGTTTATATAAGTTCCTGCATAAACCGTCTAAATTTATTCCTGGTACTAAAATGTCGTTTGCCGGCCTTAGCAAACCTGAAGAAATTGCAGACGTAATTGCTTTTTTAAAGGAAAAAGCTAGTTAATTGGTTGTTAAAATTACTTATTTTCCTCTTTCTCCCATGGCGTATTTTATCAGCATTTCTTTAAAAGGGGGAATTTTTTCTATTGCTTTAAAACCAAGCTGTCTTGTTGAGTGAAATATTTTTGAGTTGGACGAAAAAATACTATTAATAACGTCAGTAATTAATAGCATATTTTTATTATCGTCTTGTCTAAGTTTTTGATAGTTAATCAGCGTATCTTTATTAATACTATTTACAGCAATTAAACTAGATAAGCAATCTATATCTTTTATTCCTTGGTTTAGACCTTGCCCTGCAAGAGGATGAATCACATGAGCAGTATCAGCAATTAGGACTATGCTATTATTATAGTATTTTTTAGCCGTATACGCTTTAAGCGGGAATCCACCCACCTTACTTTGGAATTCAATTTTTCCTAGAAATGAACCAAAGTTTTCTTGAACTAGATAAGCAAATTCTTTGGGTTCTATGGTTAAAAGAGCTGATGCGTAACTTTCAGAAACCGTCCACACAATAGACGACTTATAAGGATCTTTTAAGGGTAGGATAGCAAATGGGCCGGTAGGCATAAAATGCTCAACGGCGGTGCCTTCATGATTTCTTTCATGTCCCACAATAAAAGTTAAGGCTTGTTGGTTGTAGTCTTCTTCTATTTCATTAGAAAAAAATAGATTTTTTGCTCTGGAGTTTTTACCGTCGCAAACTATAAGCAGTTTACACACTAATTGACTATTATTACTCAGTTTAATCTTGCAATAGTCCGAATTATTATTAATTGCCTGGTATTTTATATTGTCTAAAACAGTTATAAGGTTATTTTGTTTAACTAAATCATAAAGGCATTTTTTAAATTTCGTATTCTCTATTAAATAACCCATTTTCCTATTTTTAGAACTATCTTCATCTTCTATTAAAAAATGAAGCATTTCAGGGGCTTTATTATCAACAACATATATATCGTTTATAGGCCCACATAATTTTAGTAGTTCTTGCCAAATGCCAATTTTTTCAAAGATGTTTCGGGAAGCAGCATTGATGGCAGTAGTTCTAATATCGTCAAAAAATTCTTGGTTTGTAGTAGGGTGTGCTTCAACAATAATACTGGAGATATTGTATTTTGCTAAAGCTAGGGCAGTTATCATGCCACTAAGCCCGCAGCCAAGGATCACAATATTATTATTACTGCTCATTCTTTGCTTCTTTTTGATGTTTCTGTAAAAAATATTTTAAGTAAGCCAAGTTTCCAACCACGCTTAGTAAAAAATATATTAAAGCGATGTCGATGTAAGAGCTATTAACTTTATAGCTTCCTAAAAAGCAGATAAATAAAGATATTAAACTAGTTGCGGTATTTAAAAATAATAATTTTGTAAATATTTCCTTTTGCAGTAACATGGCGCAGACTACTACTCCCGAGAAAAGTAATAACACCACTAAACAGATATTTAGCATCTTTCTATCCCACGTTAAAATACTCTATTATCACTCAAGTACCACTTCTTTGCTATAAGTTACAACAGATTCATCAGGTTTTGTATAAGTAATCTTTATAGTAAAATTACCGTGTATTTGTTCTTTATGAAGGTTCTTGCCAACATAAAAAAAGTATTTAGGTTGGTATTTAGAGAATTCATGTTCTTTCTCAAAAAGTATTTTTTCTTCTGAATCAAGAAATTGCACCTTCATTTTATGTCCTTTATCAACTGATAAAACATCAGCAAAGACCATTATAACTTCCGGATTACGAGGTTGGATAATGCGCTGATAGTATCCTTCCCTAACTTTTGCCAGTTCCGGTATTTGAAAAGCTACTCCATAGTTATAAACAATTCCATCCTTGATGTGTTCGCTTAAATAATCCGGATTTGCCCACAATGGCTGAGGACGGAGACCGCAATTAGGTTGATCACCATAAAAAGGATCTATTTCGCTTAAACTACCGTCTTGATTTTTTTTACTAAGAGCAAAATAAAGATGAGGATGGTTAGTGTTGCCAGATAGACCAACAGAACCAAGACGCTCGCCGGCTAATACCCGATCGCCTACTTTGACCGAAATAGAACCTTTTTGCATATGACAAAGCTGGGCTTCTAAATCATGTGTAGTAATAACTACCCCGTTACCACATTCTTGGTCTTTTATTTTGTCAAGACCACCGATATCTACATTGATATCTTCAATTCCATCTCTTACTGCTTTAACTACTCCATCAAACGGAGAAAGCACATCCACTCCTTGTTTAATTTGTTCGATATTTTCTAGAATAAAATCCGTACCTCTGTGACCGGGAAAAGTCCTGACCCCGCACTTGTAGTCTACTTCTTTACCATCATTAAAATGCCTCGGTAAGTTGGCAATCCAGCAGTTTTCTCCGAGCTTACAATCGATAGGCAATTCAATAGCTGTTATTCCCCAAGCATTTTGTAACCAGCAAATTGAAAAGATAATTATTAAGCGAAAGTATAAAAAAAATATTTTGTTCATATTTAATACTAACCATTAATGTATATTATGTTTTGCCCTACTTTTCCAATTATCTATATAGGTTGCAGCAAGCTCACTATCTTCTATTAAGAGTACATTCTCAGCATTTTTGTTATCTGCTGCCTTAGTGAAATTAAAAGAGCCTGTTATAACTTTCTTTCGATCAATTATCATTACTTTATTATGAGCAATCCCAGGCATTTTATCATAATATACATCAATGCCAAGCCTTTTAAAATGTTCGAAAATATCCTTGTTATCGCTTAAATTTCCTCCATCTAACAAAATCCTGACTTTTACCCCTCGTTCATGAGCATTTTTAAGCTGATGAATTATCATATCAGATGTTAGCCCGTAAGCTTGAACGAAAATAGATTCTTTTGCTTTAGTTATTTGTTGAGCAATCAAGCTACCACAACCAGATGGTGGGGTAAAGCAAACGTTAATTTTATCGGTATCTGCTTGAAATTTATGCCAGGTCCCTATACCTATCATTTCTTCGTAACCAACACCAATAGCGATTCCTAGAGTTAAAGTAGCTAAAATTGATCGAATAGGTTTTTTACTAAAAGTAAAAAATTTCAAAGAATGATTTATTTGAGATTTTTTAAAAATACTTTTTCTGGCCATAATAAATAGATACTTAACATTTTAAATGGTAGTAACTCTTTTTTGATGATGCAAGTGTATTTATAAAAAAATCGGTGATTAAATAATTACTAATATATTTAAGAGAGAAATTAAGGGATAAATTGGCTAGTTCGCAAAAATTTAAATGATATATTAAGTTAATTTGCTAGTTTTTAACCCTTCAGATAAATCAAATATTTTATTCCTGAACTGGGTTTTACATAATGGAATAAAGCCCAGGTAAAGCTTATTTAATTGCTCATTATTAGTAGGTAAATGAGTTGAAAGAAGTATAAGATCATGATCTTTAGCGCAATGGTTTCTTGGAATATTAAGTATCTGCGAGCATTCTTCCCTAAGTAAAGCAAATTGGAACAACTTATGTAAAAATTCTTCATTTTTGTTCCTTAGCTCCATTTTTTGGATTAATCTCTCAGGAGAAAATTTATAAGAATTACTATCTAATAATTTGGCGGTTTTAGAGTTATAATTATCCCATAATTTTCTGCTTGTTAAGGTATCCGATAATATTCTGTGTAGGGGGATTAAAAATTCAGTATCACGGATTGCATATTCCAATAAAGCTTTAGATAAAGGTCTCTCAAGCCAATTGGCTTTTTGAAGCGATTTATCTATCTCAATATTTAACATTGCTTTACATAATTTGCTATAACCCATTCCTTCTTCCATACCACAAACATTTGCTGCAATTTGAGTATCAAAAACGTTTTTTGGGAGAGCACCAAAAAGCTTTAAAAATATTTCAAAGTCTTGGTCTGGAGAGTGGAGTACTTTTAGTATAAGTGGATTAAGCAGTATAGTTTTTAAGGCAGAGAGGTTTATATCACTAAGCGCATCTATTATTATTTTTTGATTTGGAGTACTAATTTGGATAATACTTAAAATCGCATAGTAAGTTTTTCTCCTGTGGAACTCAGTATCCATATAAAGAATTCTTTCATTTGATAAAACCTCGCAGATTTTATTAAACTCTGATTGATTGCTGATAAGTATCATGATTTTGATTGCTTAAAATGCCTATTATATATATAAGTACATACTTATGTACACATATGAATATTAAAATTATTAATTCTATGCATAAATACAGAACTCATAATTGTAGTGAACTTAACAAATTATCCGTTGGTCAAACAGTAAAGTTATCTGGGTGGGTTCACAGACGCAGAGACCATGGTAATTTGTTATTCATAGATATTAGAGATCATTATGGAATAACGCAATTAGTTTTTACTGACCAAGACTTATCGTTAAAAGATAGAGCAAGTTATTTGCGCTATGAAAGCGTTATTACAGTAGAGGGTAAAGTAGTTAGCCGAGATCAAGATAATATAAATACAACAATCAATACAGGTGAAATTGAAATAGTAGTTACGAGTTACATTCTAGAATCAGAAGCAGATATGTTACCTCTTAATGTAAATTCTGAGCAAGAAGCGCCTGAAGATATCAGGCTTAAATACAGATTTCTAGATTTAAGGCGTGAAAAGCTACACAATAACATAATACTTCGATCTACAATAATTGCTGAAATCAGAAAATATATGATTTCCCAGAGTTTCATCGAATTTCAAACGCCGATTCTTACAGCCAGTTCTCCGGAGGGGGCTCGTGACTTCTTAGTCCCAAGTAGAATACATCCTGGTAAATTTTATGCTCTTCCGCAAGCACCTCAGCAGTTCAAACAAATGTTAATGATGTCAGGTTTTGATAGGTACTTTCAAATAGCGCCGTGTTTTCGTGATGAGGATGCAAGGGCTGATAGATCGCCGGGTGAATTTTACCAGCTTGATATTGAAATGTCATTTGTTACGCAAGATGATGTGTTTAATACGATTGAACCATTAATGTTTGAAATTTTTAGTAAATTTAGTAATAAAAAAGTTTCCAACCCTCCTTTTGTCAGAATTCCATATACTGAATCTATGCTTAAGTATGGTAATGATAAACCGGATTTACGTAATCCAATTGAGATCATTGATGTAACGGATATTTTTGCTGCTTCTACATTTACAGTTTTTAAGGACAATATCGAGAAAGGGTTTGTAGTGCGGGCAATTCCTGGGCCTAAATTGCTCAGCAAATCACGTAAATATTTTGATGATTTGACCAAATTCGCTATTAACGAGGGGGCAAACGGCCTTGGTTACATAACTTTTGGCGATGAGGGAGAAGTAAAAGGCCCAATAGCAAAATTCTTAAATGAAAAGCAGCTGGAAAATTTAAAAACTGCTGCGAAATTAACAAATGGTGATGCAATATTTTTTGTTTGTGCTAAGGAGCTGGAAGCGTCCAAGATAGCCGGTAAAATTAGAACAAAACTGGGTATCGATCTTGGGCTGATAGATTACAATCGTTTTGAATTCTGCTGGATTACTGATTTTCCATTTTATGAGTTTAATGAAGATACTAAGAAAATTGATTTTAGCCATAATCCATTTTCCATGCCGCAAGGAGGAATCGAGGTTTTAGACAAAGCTCAGACTCAAGAAGAATTGCTACAGATTAAGGCTTTCCAGTATGATATAGTTTGTAACGGCATAGAACTTTCTAGTGGAGCAATTAGAAATCATAAGCCCGATCTGATGTATAAAGCTTTTGAAATAGCCGGTTATTCTCAGCAGGAAGTAGATAATAAATTTGGCGGTATGATAAGAGCATTTAAATATGGAGCTCCTCCCCATGGAGGTATTGCACCAGGAATAGATAGAATGGTTATGCTAATAGCCGACACTGCAAATATTCGTGAAGTTATTGCTTTTCCGATGAACCAACAAGCAGAAGATCTACTTATGGGTGCTCCAAATTATGCCGAAGAAAAGCAATTGCGGGAGCTTAATATTATGTTATCACCTTCCCTTAGGAACAAACTAGCCAAACCTTAAAAAGCTAAAGTCTTGAATTGTTAGATACTGTTACTTTTCGGTCTACCGGTTTTAACCGGAGGGGTTTGAGGAGAAGGCAGAGAACCTAACTCAGCATCAGCACTTTTACTTCTCGGTCTAATTGGTGCATCTACAACTGCTTGTAGTTTTTTGGTTTGCAACCTATGTTTAGTAGAGGGTTTAACGGGAGAGGTAACTTTAGGTTCTTTTAATTTGCTTTTTCCTTTGATCTTATTGCTATTTGCTGTTACCTCTACTATTGCTTCTAAATTCTCTTTTCGGCTTACCGGTATACCTGCTCTATTTTCGCTTTTTGTACCATAACATCCAATAGTAGCACCGCCGGCATTAATTCCTCCAGCCTGCTGAGCCGTATGTCCGGATGCAAGTAATTGCTTATCTATATCTGATATAGGTGCTCCGATTTTAGTTGCTATTGCCCTTGCTGTTTGGTCATGTTCAGCAAGGCCAGTCCTATCTTTACCGCTTGCGCACATATTTAATATTTCCTCTTTCGACGGAAGTTTCGCCATTCCTTTTGGCGGTGATTCTAAATCTGATAAGGCGCTAGTTAATTTATTGAGTTTGGTCGAAGTTGCAAGACTAGCATTTTCAGCATCTCCAAACCTTAAAAGAGAATCAGCTTTTTCTACCGAACGTCTTAGATCAATAGCGCTTTTTAGTATTTCTACTGTTCTGCTATCTATTTTTTTACTACTAAGTAAATCTTGTATTTCTTTTTCTGCAGTACCTGTTCTCAATAACCTGCCAAAAAAGCCTTTTGGCTGAAGATGGGATTTTATTTTGTCGAATTCTTTATCTTTTGGAAGGCTACCTGCTAACATTTTTAAAGTATCTTTTGTACCTTTTAGGTCATTTGCAAATCCTGAATATCGGAAGCTATTAAAAGCAGTGTTAGTTTCTTTTCCACCGACGTTCTCCATAGCTTTTTTAGTACTTCTTACTATTTCAGGGTCATCTCCTGCTCCTAAAGGTCCAGAATTAAAAGTATTACAATGCAATGTCTTTTCTGGCCCGATCCATTCTTTGGCTTGCTCTGCATTTCCATCTGTAATATCTTGCCTTGCATTTTTGTCTCTAGCAAGAGAAGCTAAAGTACCTGCATGTTTTGAGGTGTGGAGTATTTCTAATTCTCCTCCTGCAGATATAGCAGTAATTTTTTCAAAAGCGTTCTTCATTCCTGCAATTTGCCTGAGCTGAGTCGGGATTACGTGTTCACCGGCAACAATTTTGCTTGCATATTTTTTACATAGTGCTTGTTCCCATTTAGGCATGGCAGTATACCAGGAAGGTTTTGGTCCTTCACTTTGCAATATACTTTCATATTGCTTCTTTTGACTTTCCGTTAAGCCTTTCATGGCTACTTCTGCTTCAATTACTGTATGTTTTTGCCCGTTATGTTCAATTGAAGAAACTGTTACTATATTCGAGTGTTTATCGTTGAAATTTTGAAAGTCTTTAGCAATATTTAGTTTTTTATATGCGTCCGGTATTCCATTTGACTCAAGGATTTTTCCTAGATCTTTAATTTGTTTTTTTAACAACCCTGCTAATTCTTCTTGAGATAAAACTTTATTTTCAGAAAATTTTTGCATGAATTCCGTAGCTTCTCTCTGTAGCAGAGTATTTATTGCAGGTTTTCCTGCTATTTCTGCAATATCCATTCCAGCTCTTATTGCGTTTAAATATTGCATCTCAAAAGCTTCAGTTTCCCGAACGGGTGGATTTTTAGCAGCTCTTGCGTCCCTTATAATTACCGGTACCCCATCTTTTGTTATTTCCTGCATTACGATGCCACTTTTTGCATCTCTTAAGCGTTCAAGGGTTTGCAGTGCTTCGGTAAATTTTCCTTGTGATACGAGTGTTACTGCATCTCTCCGATATTGTCCTAAATCCTCTGGAGCAATAGTTGGACTTTTTGGGGTGGATTGTAAGAATTCTTGGATAACCCCAATAGTAGATTCTTTATCCGATTTAAACTTATCATAGAGAGTTGCCTTTGACATATTCACCCACAGATTTGAATTATACAGTTTTTAATACTTATCATTTATTACTGTAAGCTCATTAAACCCGCTAATTCAACTTAAAAACAAATTAAGCTTAAGAATCTTTATTAACTAACTGCTTTATTATTACAGTGAAGATGGAAATTACACCTTGCTTATATAAGGCAGGGTAAAGCTGATTGTAGTACCCATTCTTTTACTTTCGGCCTTGATCTTCCCGCCATGTACTTCAATAACCTTTTTGCACACCGCAAGGCCTACTCCTCTTCCGCCGGCAAAACTTTCTGTCCTTGAACTAACTGTAAACTCCTCAAATACTTCGTCTAATTCACTTGGTGGTATCCCTATTCCCTCGTCACTAATGCTAAAGATTATCGTTTCATTATCATTATCCCGTTTGATGCTAATTGCAATAGTTCCGCTTTTGGCGTAATTGATACTATTGATGATCAGATTATCTATCGCCTGGCTTAGGTAGTATTTATCAATATTTAAGATGATGCCCTCTTCAATATCCAGCTGCCAGTTTCGTGTTCTGGTCTCCGGTCCTTCTCGCCAGTAAATAGTACTTTCTTCCTCATTCTCATATAGCTTGCGGCAAAGTGCAACCCTATCCTCTACTAGCTGGCTAAAATCCGTCTCTGCTAGTTTTAAGTCATAACTTGGTTTATTTAATTTTGAGAGACTTGATATATTCGAATCAAATACCTCAAGACGAAGCGAGCTATCTAGTATCGTTTTAGCTGCTACTTTTCGCTGCTCATCATTTAACTTATCATAATCCTGAACCAGTACCTGAGCCATGCTCGATATCCCCGTCATCGGAGCGTGATATTCATGCGTTATATTGCGAATAAAACGGCCTTTTAATGCTTCTGCTTCCCTGGTCTGCTCCTTGTACATGTTTATCCGGCCACTTAGATGCTCGTTCTTTTCTTCAGTTAGCTCCTGATGCTCTTGTTTGGGTTTGAAAAACATTAATAATACCGCTCCGGCAAGTATTATCACATATATGGATACAAACTCAGGTGAACCCACTGTAAAATCAATTTCATTTATTCCAGCATAATATTTATATAGCTCTAAACCAAAGTAAAACCCTACTATGCTCATCCCTATCCCTAGCCGCCAACCGGTTAGAATCGTCGCTATTAATATATTCAGTACAAACAAGGCAAATTGTAACTGGCCAAATTTATTGACCATCACGAAGAAAACAGCAAATACAATCAACATATAGAAAATTACTATGTGCCACGCTACCTGCACTATAATCTCATGCTTTATCCTTGGCGGCCAAATCGGATACATCGCCATTACCACCCCTGTAACCATCATGATCTGATAAACAACTACAATCACCTCGCTTTGATCGCCTACAAGCTCTAACCTGGTCGAATACATGGTGCTAAAACCATATATTATAAAGTAGATCCCAAGCCACATGTAATTAAGCTCATCTTTTGGAGCTCTCTCCTTACAAAACTCAATAAAGCTAAAAGCGTGAATATTTCTTACCAAAGCTGATATCATCCGGTTATTTTCCTTCTTGCTCTTTTCCAAATAGCTATAATCCTTAATCCCTACCCAGCCCCCTGCCTGCTTAAATATATAATGAAAGCCAAAAAGAACTATCATATTGACGAGCATTCCTATCAATATAGTATCAGCTTTCACCTCAAAAATATTGCCAACTAACACAACAAAAAAACCTGCCACCATTGCTGCCGACACTGACTTTTTTGTGCTACGAAAACCAAAAATGGCTAGTAATAAGGGCACAGTTACAATTGGTAAATAAAAACTTGCTGAAGTCATTACTAATACTAAGCAAATCAGTTTTTATAATTGCCAGATAGGTAGCAAAAATACCTAATACTAAAGAGAATAATTTAGATAAAACTAGTTCATTTATTTTTATGTTAAAAGTTTTTCCAATATCATTGGCAAATAGTACTGCTGCGGCATTAATACGTGAATCCGCAGTAGACATGGCCATAGCCGCTATCCCTATTATCATTAAGCCTTTTAAGCCTACAAAAGTATAGTTATCTACTAAATAATTAACTACTTGATTATGTTGCAGTCCTGGTTCTAGAAGTGTAAGCAAAAATGGAATCCAGCATATGGAAAGAGTTACCAAACCAAACAAAATTGCCGCAATAAACCAGGCCTTTCTTGCTTGGTAAATATCACGTCCCATAGAAATCCTTTGAAAAGAGGTAGGATCTGTAGAAGGCATAATAAAATAAAGAATTAATGGTATCATGTCCCATAATTTGGGGTTACCAATATCCAATACTTTTTTATAATCAAAATTAGAATTTTCTATTATTTCACTAAACGCAATATTGTTATTGTAAATATGATTCCATAGAACCACTCCTATCAACGGAACAACAAAACCAAAAGTAATAAATTGTATTACATCAGTATAAGTTACAGCTCTAATACCACCAAAAGAAGAATATACCACAACAATTGCTGATGCTAAAAGGATTGCATAAGTAGAATCCATTCCTAAGAAATAATTAAATATATTGCCAAATACCTTAAACTGTACGGCAATTCCTCCTACCATTTTAAGGATACCACAAATCGCTGTTATCAATCGTATTTCTTTACCATAGATATCACCCATTGCTTCTGCTACCGAAACATTCCCCAAAAACTCTCCCATTCTAGGTATCAGGAAGTAAACTGTAATAAACATTTGAATAATTATAAAAACAGTAGGAATAAGATAATACAAACCATCAGAATAGGTTTTTGTAAGAATTATAAAAAATCCACTGCCCGTAACACAAGTTGCAACTATAGTAGAAACTAGAGCCCCTGTAGAAAAATTTCTGCCGCCTAAGGAATAGTCACTAATCGTTTTTACTTCCCGGCCGTAAGCAAGCCCCACAACAAGGTTGGTAACCAAAAACGCTATAAAAATAATTATATCAATATCGAGACTCATATTTTAACTAAGAATCAACCTTTTTAAACATACTAAAAGTTATATTACATTCCTATAATACTCAATCTAGTATATATTGAGGGATAAAAAAATAAATATAAATTTTGCATATTTTTAAATTAATAGCTGAGGTAAAATAACTTGAATCCAATCAAGTCTCTGTAAATTTAGAACTTCTGCGTTTAAAATTAAAGGCTTGTTATCAACCGCCACATAGCGACACTTGCTTTTAATCCTTTACCATTGTCAAGTATTTAGCAGGCCCTTTTTTGTAACGCCATTTACTAGGTTTTCTAAAACTTTTAGCACTAGCTAGGATTTTGGTTTGGTCTAATTTTTCTTCTAATAGAGGATCTTTAGTTATTTGGGTTACTTTAGGTTTTTCTAAAGTTAAATATTTATGAGCAAGTTTTTGAATCCTTTCAGGTGAACCAAGATATGCCAATTCAGCCTTAAGAATCCGGATAGCATCTTCTTCGTTTCGAACCTGTTTTTTTACTTCTTCAAGTTCTAGCCTTAAAGTTACGACACTGTCTTTGATAGTAAAAAGGCCATATATAGTTAGCAAACATAAAATTATGGCTATGTAGCTTATAACTTTATATAAACTCATCTTATACCCCCAATTTTTTGAGCAACTCTAAGACGGGCAGATCTTGATCTATGATTTTCCCTAATTTCATGACTGGTCGGTAATATCGGTTTTTTTGAAATTATTTTTAGCCATTTGCTCTCATCGTAATTTTCTGGCTCGGGGGCGTATTTTGATCTGGCAACTTTTTTTAATGAGTAATTCTTAAAAAAAGATTTTACAATGCTATCTTCAAGTGAATGGAAGGATACGATAAGAATTTTTGCTTCCGGATTTAGAATATCTTTTAGGTTACTTAAAAAGTTTTCAATGTTCTCAAGCTCTTTATTGATATAAATTCTTATTGCTTGGAATGTTTTAGTTGCCGGATCGATTTTGCTTTTCCGGTAATGCATGGATTTACGGATAATCTCAGCTAATCTAACTGTAGTGGTAATTGGTTCTTTTTGACGTTCCTGAACTATCATTTTTGCAATTTGCCTAGATTGTACTTCCTCTCCATATTTGTAAATCACTTCAGCCATTTCTTCTTCTGAAGCACTTGCTATAAAATCTGCAGCACTGTAACCACTACTGCTCATGCGCATATCTAAATTACCATCACGCATGAAAGAAAACCCCCTTTCCTTTTCATCAAGCTGCATGGAAGAAACACCTAAATCTACTACTACTCCGTCGTACCTCTCCCCTCTTGAAAGTTCTTTTATATTAGCAAAATTTCCTTGAATAAATTCAAACCTTTCCTTGTATTTAGTACAAAGTTTTTCTGCATATTTGTAAACAGTTGGATCTTGATCAAGAGCCTTAACAAAGCAATTAGCAGTATCTAATATTGCTTTCGTATATCCCCCGGCACCGAAAGTACAATCGAGGTATTTTTTACCATGCTGTGGCTGCAAATTTTCAATAATTTCTGAAAGCAACACTGGATAATGAGGACTAGACAAAGTATTTTCTCCTAATGAAAGGTTATTCATGCCCCTACTCCCGAATTTTCTTGGTTCTTCAGTATAAATCTATTGCTTTGAGCTACCGCTTTGGCAGTTTTTAAATGAGCATCAAAAGCAAACGGATCCCAGACCTCGAAAACTAATCCTTTACCCACAAAAACGGCCTGCTCGGTAATTCCTACCTGCTGCATTAAATGAGCCGGAATAATAACTCTCCCTTCATTATCGAACTGTAATTGGATAGACTCTCCCATTACGATCGTTTCAAAAGCATCCCTTTCCTCAGAATATGGATCTAACTTCTGGATTATTCCGTATATTTCCTGAAGACGAGCCATACTACAGGCCTCAATACAATTATTTTTAAAGGAAGGGTAAATGATAATACCGTTAAATTTATCTTCAGATAACACCGATCTAAATGCAGAAGGAATAGATACTCTCCCCTTTTTGTCAATTTTGTTTTGATACTTTGAAAGAAAAATATTCATTTTACCTATACAAAAATCTCACCTACCAACAAAGGCTAACACAAAATTGGTAAAAAATGGGTTAACATGGGTATTTATGGAATAATTTGGAAAATAAACTTATATTTTTGCTTCGTCAAGTGATATTTGCATCACTTAATAATAAATTATAAGAATTATTTAATTTTTATAGAAATATAAGGTAAATAGTTTTTTAACTTTAAAAAACTATTTCTTATATTGATAATTTTAAGGGTAAATTAATAAAAACCATGATATAGTCACTACTACTGATAAAAATCTTAATTAAATTTCGCTCGGGGGAGAATAGTTATGGAAATATTGCTGCTAATTTTTGGGGTACTTGCCATCATATTGCTAGTTAAAATGATCAAGATTGTTCCTCAACAGGAAGCGTGGGTACTGGAAAATTTAGGTAAATTTGATCGAGTACTTGAACCGGGCTTAACTATTATAATTCCTATAGTTCAAAACATCGCCTATAAACACACATTAAAAGAACAAGCAATCGATGTTCATGCCCAGACAGCAATCTCGCAGGATAACGTTACCCTTTCAATTGACGGGGTTTTATACGTAAAAATCGTTGATCCGGTTGCAGCATCATATGGGGTAAGTAATCCATATTACGCCATATCACAACTTGCTCAAACTACGATGCGCTCAGAAATAGGGAAATTAAAGCTGGATAAAACTTTTGAAGAAAGAGAAACTTTAAATCATGCAATCGTTACTTCTATAAATCTTGCTGCCGTTAACTGGGGTATCCAATGTATGAGATATGAAATTAAGGATATACAACCTCCTAAATCGATTTTACAAGCCATGGAATTGCAAGTAGCAGCTGAACGCCAAAAAAGAGCAAAAATCCTAGAATCTGAAGGCCATAGACAAGCTCAGATCAACATTTCCGAGGGCGAGAAAGCTCAAGTTGTTCTTACCTCAGAAGCGGCTTATACTGATCAAATTAACAGAGCGAAAGGTGAAGCAGAAGCTATCTTATTTGTAGCCGAAGCTACTGCCAAATCTATAGAAGTGGTAGCAAGTTCCATTAAAAAAGATGGAGGATCAGAAGCTGTTTCTTTAAAGGTTGCTCAGCAATACGTAGAGTCTTTTGCTCATCTAGCTAAAGAATCAAATACAGTAATCTTGCCTGCAAACTTATCAAGTCCTAGCGGTTTTATTACTGAGGCTATGACAATTTACGATAAATTAAAGAAAGGTAAAAATACGAATTAACATACACCAAGATTTTGACTTTATAACCTTAAGCCCTTTTCTACACAAGGGCGTTTTTTAATACTTCTTCAATTTTTGCTACTGGAATAATCTCAAGGGTATTTTTAATATTCTCTGGTATTTCTTTCAAATCTTTTACATTATCAATAGGAATCAGAACGGTTTTAATTCCCCCTCTACTAGCGGCAAGTAATTTTTCTTTAAGCCCCCCAATAGGTAACACTTTCCCTCTTAAAGTAATTTCTCCGGTCATTGCAAGTGTTTTCTTAACAGGTTTTTTAGTCATGAGCGAAACAATAGTGGTGTATAGAGCAATACCAGCAGATGGTCCGTCTTTCGGGATTGCTCCTTCTGGAACGTGTATATGGATATCTACCTCCTTATAATCTTTTTCCTCAAGTCCAAGCTGTTTCGCTCTAGAAAGAAAGCAGCTATAAGCCGCATCCGCTGATTCTTTCATTACTTCACCAAGTTTGCCCGTAGCTTTTACTCCTCCTTTACCTGGAAAAGAAACTGCTTCAATAGTAAGCAAATCACCTCCGACTTCAGTATAAGCAAGACCTGTAGTACTCCCTATTTGATCTTCTTCTGCTGCTAAGCCGAATCTGTATTTTTTAACACCGAGATATTCTTCCAAGTCTGACGGATTTATCGTTACTGATTTCAACTTTTTGTCTTTTAAAATTCTGGTCAGAACTTTTCGAGCTAATGCCCCAATTTCTCTTTCTAGAGCCCTAACACCTGCTTCTTTAGTATAATATCTGATTAATTCGAGAATAGTTTCATCGGGAATAATTAGCTCATTAGGTTTCATCCCATGAAGCTTTAACTGCTTTTGTATTAAATGGTTTTTGGCTATTTGCAATTTCTCTTCTTCTATATACCCAGCGATATTAATAATTTCCATACGATCAAGTAAAGCTCTTGGTAAATCATAGGAATTTGCCGTAGCAATAAATACTATATTTGATAAATCATATTCTACTTCTAGATAGTGATCAGCAAAATGCGCATTTTGCTCAGGATCAAGTACTTCCAGTAAAGCTGAAGCAGGATCTCCTCTAAAATCAGCACTCATTTTATCAATTTCATCAAGCAAAAGCACCGGGTTATCTACTTTCGTTTTCTTAATCAAGGTAATAATTTTACCCGGCATAGAACCAAGATAAGTCCTACGATGCCCCCTGATTTCAGCTTCATCTCTAACTCCTCCGAGAGCAAACTTACAGTACTTTCTACCCATTGCTTCAGCAATTGATTTTACCAAAGATGTTTTACCAACCCCAGGAGGACCTATAAAACAAAGTATTGGTCCTTTAATTTTGCGTGAACGTTTCAAAACAGATAGATATTCAACTATTCTTTCTTTTACTTTCTTAAGTCCGTAATGATCACGATTTAATATCATCTCAGTCTTGTTTATATCGATCGTAGCCTTAGTAGTTTTTCCCCAGGGCATTGAAAGCAAAGTGTCGAGATAATTTCTAACTACCGATGATTCTGCCGACATCTGGTTCATCATCTTAAGTTTCTTTAGTTCTGCATTAGCTTTTTCTCTTGCTTCTTTAGAAAGTTTAAGATTTTTTATTTTTTTATCGAGGTCAAAAAAATCAGATCTTTCACTACCACCCTCCATCTCTTGTTGGATGGCCTTCATTTGCTCATTTAAGTAAAATTCCCTCTGAGTTTTTTCAATTTGTTTTTTTACTCTTTGCTGTATTAACTGCTCCGTATCAATTTGCATGGATTCTCGCGTGATAATTTCTAGAAGCATTTCTGCCCGTTTCAAAATATCTACCTGTTCAAGCAAACTTTGCTTAAGATCTAGCTTAATTTCTAAATGGGAAGCTATTAAGTTGGTGATATAGCTAGGATTTTTTTGTTGGTTAAGGATATTTAAAACTTCTAGATTTATTTTCTTATTACCCTTTGCATATTCTTGGAATTCTTCCATTATGTGTGCAGTAGCATTATTTAAAGCTTCCAGGTTATTCACTTCTGAATCAGGAATGATTAAATAGTCAGCGACAAAAATCTCTTTATCTTCAATGTGCACTAATTTTACTCGGTTTGTTACCTCAACAAGAATTTTTGCATTATTATTCGGTAATTTAACCGTTTGGATAATTTTTGCTAATACTCCAATTTTAAATAAATCACTTGTACTTGGATCTTCAATATCTTGTTTTTTTTGAGTAGTTAGAAGAATATGCTGACCGTCTTCTATTTTTTTTGCAGCCAACAAAGCGTTTAATGACTTTTCCCTACCGATAAAAACTGGAGCAATGGTACCGGGGAAAATTATTAAATCCCTCAGAGTTAATAATGGTAAAGTTTTCTTCTCATTGCTCATTATTTTGTTACCCTTTATAAAAAAAATTATGTATATATTTAATAGATTATAAGCTATATAATAGCAGCACTTAACAAAATCAAGTAGCTGCTCTCGCTAAATTATTAGCGTAGCTTATTTAAGCGGAATATAAAAACTAAAAATAGGATTTCTAGTGCAAACTCCAGATATGGTTGCAAAGGCTTATAACAGAATTAGCGGTTACGTTCATAATACTCCTCTTTTATATTCTGAGACCTTAAATAAAATAGTAGGTAGTCAGGTTTATTTTAAAATGGATGCGACGCAAAAAACCGGTTCTTTTAAAATAAGAGGCGTACTTAACCATCTTCTGGCTCTTAAAGAAAGCAATAAAATGCCTGGCAAAATTGTTGCTTATAGCACAGGTAATCATGCACTTGCCATGGCCTATACTGCTAAATTATTTGGAATTCATGCAAGAGTGTATTTACCACAAAACGTTTCTCCTATCAAAAAAAGAATTGCTAAATATTACGGGGCTGAGGTAATGGAAGTAAAAACCCGCTTAGAAGCAGAGAACTTATCAAAAAAAGATGGAGATAACGGTTTTTATTATTTACATCCTTCTGACGATGACCAGACAATAGCTGGAGCTGGTACTATGTGTTACGAAGCTTTAATAGAAATGAAAAAGCGTAATATCAAAATGCCAGAGGCAATATTTGCTTCCTGTGGAGGCGGCGGGTTACTTGCTGGAACTTATCTGGCCAAGAACTTATTATCCCCTTCCTCAAAACTCATTGGTGCTGAACCTGAAATTGCCAACGATGCTTACAAATCATTACAATCTGGAGAAATTAACCGATTTGACGATTCTCCCAAAACCATAGCCGATGGCCTTAGAGCTCTTTCAATATGCCAAAGGACATTTAATTATTTAAAAAAATTGGATGGTTTTTGCACCTGTAGTGAAGAATCAATTTACTATTGGACCGCATGGCTTATGCAAACAACAAAGGTTACTTGCGAACCCTCTGCAGCTATTAGTATGGCCGCTGCATATAATTGGCTAAAAGAAAATAACGCAAAAAAAACTATTCTTATCCTCATTTCTGGGGGAAATATCGATCCCAGTCTTTATCACGATCTATGGAATCAGGATCACCTAGCGATACTACCGGAATAAATTTTATACAGTGAGATAAATTTGGTTAAAGTAGGCAATTAACTATTATTTAAGGCAAATTGTACTGTTTTTAACATAAAAAAAAGAAATCCAGATTTAAGAATTATTTTTCTGGATTTCCTTTATGGTTAGAATTAGCTGTAATTCAATTATAATTGAGGCAAAAATTATGCAATAGCATCTAGCAAACCTTCGTGGTTACCATGATCTCCGCCAATAGCAACATCATCGGTATTATCCTAAAAAGAACCACCAATATCTAGTTCACTTCTATCCATCGGTTCAATTGCTTTAAGACGATCTTTATAGTCTTTTGCTATAGCTTGTAACTCATTATATTCCCCTTCAAGTCTCAATACTTCTTCTTCCTTCTGAGTCTCGTAACTTTTAAAACTCCATCTTGTTGTCTTAAAATTTGCTAACTTTTCTTCCACATAACCGTCAACACTCTGGTCTGAAAGCTTAAGGGCAAGAGCTTTCACTAAAAGTGCCTGGCCATCCTGGTGATTCCCGTACTCTTTAAGCACTTGCCTATAAATATCCCCATCAGTAAGATATACAACAGGGACATCTTCTATAATCTCATTGCTGTAAACTTTCAGTCCATCTTCAGTTTCTACAAATCTTGACATTAATTGTGTATCAGTTTCCTGGATTTCCCTGCCTACTATTGTATATGACATATTATCGTTTTGGTCATATTGTGTTTTGACAATAGCTTGCAAAGTAAATGGATTGGTTATTTTTTTTGCGTGACTACCCTCAATAACATGGCCTGTACTAATATCGATATTATTTCTATCTATTATTGCTATATTGGTCCAAGTTGATACATCGCTAATATCTTCTATATCAGCTGTTGCTAAAAACATTCCTTCTTTGTTTGTTAATGCTTTTAAATTTTCTAGCGTTTCGATTTCCTTATCGTATGATTTTTTAATTTTGTAACCATAAAAATATCCACTAAGTGTCGCAACTCCGCCTATTGCTTTACCAACAAAACTAGGTATAAGGGCTGTATTTGAAGCTTGAGAAGCAATTATTCCCCCTGCCACGGTACTAGTTAAGATCGTTGCATTAGCCTCTACTTTTTGCCAGAACTTTTGTTTATTAATAAGTTTTTGGAAAGTTGTTCCACTTGGGTTTTTTGGTAAATATGTAGTAAGTCTACTAACTATATTAAACATTACGTTCTCCAGTTATTTATTTTTGTTAACTTATTGCAATACAATTGCAGTTCAAGTATTAACAAAAGTCAACTTATTATTTTGATTCTTTGATAATAATTAGAAATATAACCTTTTTAAAATAGGAGAAAAAAGTAAAACCAGTTTATTTAAGTCGTAGATTAGGTAGTATACAATCAGTTATGTTGTATAAATTATTATCTAAATATAATTAAGAATCATTAACTACGTTTCGGTCAGATAATAATTTTAACTAAACTTATTATCTTTAGGAAAGCCTGTTGGTGGCATTTTTCCTATACTACCGCGTTTAGCTCGCCAGGACATTATCTGCGTTTCAAGGCGAGTTTTATTACCCAGTGTCCAAGAAAGCCCCTCTCCAGAATTAAATACTTTCAGATCACTAAGCTCGGCATCTCGATATTTCTGCAAGGCCACACCTTGCCCTCTTTTGAGCTCTGGTATTTCCTCAATTGCAAATACTACTAACTTCCGATTAGTACCGATTACTGCTACCATATCTCCTTTATCTAAAGGCTTGCACATAATACATTTATGATCACCGGTTATTTGCATGATTTGTTTTCCTCCTTTTGTTCCGGCAATTACATCATCTGAGTTTACTATAAAACCCTTACCGTTACTTGCCGCCACTAATATTTTCTGACGAGATTTATATGGTATAATATTTACTATTTCATTGTTCTCTATTTCAATCATTAATTTTATTGATTCTCCTGAACCTTTACCTTTAGCAATATTATCAGCAAGAATGGTGAAAAACTTGCCATTAGCAGCGCTAATAATTATATTATCGGTAGTGTAAGTCTCTATATTAAATTGTTCGCCGTCTCCTTCTTTATATTTGATATGGCTTAAATCTAGATTATGACCTTTCATACTGCGTATCCACCCCATTTTAGAACAGATAATAGTAATAGGCTCTTTCTCAATAAAAGCAGAAATATCCACTACTTGAGCAGCACCTTCTATTTGTTCAAAAGTAGTTTTGCGTGCTCCTAGGCTTGTATTTAAGCCAAATCTCTTTTGCAAAATTTTCAGCTCATTTTTAATTAACTGCCATAATTTTTTCGGGTCGTCTAAAACCTGGGAATATCCCTCGTGTTTCTTCTGAAGTTCATCATGCTCAGAATTAATTTGTTCTTCTTCTAGTTTTCTAAGAGATCTAAGTTTAATATTTAAAATAGCTTCAGCTTGCGTATCAGTAATTTTAAACTGTGCCATCATTTCTTGTTTAGGATGATCTTCCTCTCTGATAATCCTTATAACTTCGTCAATATTGAGATAAGCAATTTTCAAAGCGGCAAGTATCTCAAGTCGTTCTTCTATCCTTTTTATTTCAAATTTGGTACGCCTTGTTACTATTATCTGACGATAGGACAGAAATTCTTTTAGCACTTCAAGAATATTCATTACTCGTGGAGCGTTATCAGAGGCAAGGACATTCATGTTTAAATGAACACGAGACTCAAGAGCTGTCTGCCTGAAGAGAGATTCCATAACAATTTCAGGTAAGCAGCTTCTTCCTTTGGGCTCTATAACAATTCTTATTTCTTCGGTAGATTCATCTCTAATATTACCGATAAGCGGTAACTTTTTATCCCTAAGTAGGTTGGCAATATGCTCGATTAATTTTGACTTTTGAGTTTGATAAGGAATTTCCTTTATAACAATTTGGTACAGACCATGGCTAAAATTTTCTCTTTCCCAGCGGGCTCTAACTCTAAAACTTCCTCTGCCAGTTTTATAGGCTTGCATTATGGTATCTGGAGAATCAATAATTACACCACCGGTCGGAAAATCCGGTCCTTTAATAAACTTCATTATTTCTTCAGTTTTATTAACACCAGAATTATCAATTAAGTAAATAAGCGCATCACATAACTCATGTAAATTATGCGGGGGAATACTAGTTGCCATCCCAACAGCTATTCCTTCAGAACCATTAGCAAGTAAGTTGGGGAAAGCTGCAGGCATTAGTTCTGGCTCAGTATCAGAATCATCGTAAGTAGGGCGAAAATTCACCGTGTCCTTATCTATGTCCTCCATAAGCATAGTGCAAATTTCAGTCATTCGTGATTCAGTATAACGCATTGCAGCTGCGTTATCTCCGTCAATCGACCCGAAATTACCTTGGCCATCTATAAGTGGATATCTTAAAGAGAAATTTTGCGCTAATCTAACAAGAGTATCATAAATCGCCGTATCCCCATGAGGGTGGTATTTACCAATTACATCCCCAACTACCCTTGCACATTTTTTATAACCAGAAGTTGGATCAAGTCTTAATTTCAGCATTGCATAGAGTAACCTTCGATGCACCGGTTTTAATCCGTCCCTAACATCGGGTAACGACCTAGACATAATTGTTGATAACGCATACGAAAGGTAACGCTCGGAAATCGCATTTCCAAAATCAACAATTTCAATATTAGTAGCTTTTTTATCTATCATGCATTTCTCTAACTGCCGTAAACCTTCTTTATAAGCATTACATATTCACTTTCACGTCGTTCTGTTCGGCAAGATATCCTATTAGCTCCTGCATAATACCCTCCTTAATGGTATTATGCATCTGAATTAAAGACTTCTCCTTGATTTTCCTTGCTTTATTTAAATCTATTTTGTTATCTTTAATAAAAGCAAAATAGGCTTTATTGCCATCTTTAACTAAGCTAGTTATCTGCCCTTTTTCAGTTTTGAAGATTAAATATGCTAATTCAGGATTCATTTGTTCTTTCATGCCGAAATCAGCCCGAGTCATAGATTTGTTACTCTCCACTACTATACCTTTATTTTTTAACAATTCTAAATTTACCTTTTTCTCTTGATAATTTTTTTGTACTTGCTCAAGAATCTTGATATTTTCACCAGCAATAGCTTTTGCCTGGAGTATAGAAGAAATTTGATCTTTTACTTCTTCAAATTCTTGTTTTCGCGAAGGGGTTATCTTAACTAGTTCTCCAAGAACAATTTTATTTTGATTTGATAACTCTAAAGGATAAGAAACTTCTCCCTCCAGCATTTCAAAAACTGAATCCGCAATTTCTGAAATATTTAAATTACTATCCTCAGCCAAAGCATCCTTGCTAATAGGTTTCATCTTAGAAACTTTTATACCATGTTTTGCGGCAATTTCCTTTAAAGTTAAACCTGATGCTACTTCTTCTTCAAGAGATTTAGAAAATTGCGTTATTAGGTCTTCTAGCTTCGTAGTTTGTAATATTTCCCGTATCTCTTCTTTAACCACTGAATAAGGCTTATTATCAAATTCATTTTTATTTGCTTCATAATAAGCCTGCGTTTCCTTTTCTCCTAGATCGAGTTTTTTAGCAAAAAAATCTTTATCAATCATTATATAATCAAAGCTTCTTAGTTCCGGTAGTACAAAGTTACTTTCATTATTTTTATAAAAATCCTCAAGCTCTTTACTGTCTGGTTCTTCAACTGAAGTAACATTTTTTTTATTAGCTAAATCTATACTAACAATGTCAAAATATTTAGTTTCAGCCATATAATTGATCATATTATTGATCATTATTTTAGGAGGTTGAAAAGATTGCATAAATATATCAAGCAAAGAATTTTTAATTAAACTTTTCTTTAGATTTTCTAGATACTCATCTTCCATTCTCTGGGAATTATGGAAAGCCGCCTTGAATAACTTTAAATCAAAATTACCATTTTTATTCTTAAAATAAGGTATTTTTTTAACAAAATTTATGACCGTTTCATCACTAATTTCCAGATCATATATTTTAGCAAGGTAGCTAATCATTGATTCGTTTATTAGACTTGTTATTATCTGCTGATCAAGATTTAAAGCTTTGATCTGTTCTTCAGTAAGATTTATGTTGTTCTCACGCTGCAAAACTTCTATTTCTTTTGCCTTTACAGCTAAAAAAGTTTCAATAGGAATAGATTCCGTTTTACTGAAAGTAACTATATCTCCGCTCTTATTGCCGCTTAGGAAACTAGACGCGCCGATTCCAACAAAGCTTAGGGCAATTAAACCCAGTAATATCTTAACAAAAATATTATCAGCACTTTTCCGAAATTTGATTAACATAAAAATTACAATTTACTTCTTATTTATTTAATTTATAAAATAGATAGCAAATCACATAACTGCAAGGAATTTTTCCTATGGAACAACTGATTATAGCAAACTGGAAAATGAATTTGACCTTTAAAGAGGCATCAAATCTTACCAGATTCATATCTGAGCATAATAATTGCCATAAATTAATTATCGCCTCTCCTGCCCCTTATATTGCCTATCTTGCACAAAACTACCAACAATTAAGTTTTTGCGCCCAAGACGTAAGCGTCAAAAATGCTTTTGGTTCTTATACAGGAGAAAGTTCAGCTAAATTTTTTAAAAGCTGCGGGGTTAATTACTCTTTAATAGGTCATAGCGAGAGAAGAACTTTATTCGGAGAAACTAACGGAATAGTCAGAAAAAAAGCAGAAGTTTGTATTGAAAATCAAATAACTCCTATCATTTGCATAGGAGAGTCTGAAGAGCTTCGTAATAGCGGTAGTTATAAAGAATTTTTATTAACTCAGCTAGAAGAATCCCTACCTAAAACAGATAAAAGAATGATCGTCGCTTATGAACCTGTGTGGGCAATTGGAACCCAAATTACCCCGACAATCGACCAAATAAGTGAAGTAGCAGAATTAATAAAAACCAAATACCAGAGTATTGTTGCAAAAACTATGCAGCTAGTGTATGGTGGATCGGTAAACTCTGAAAACTGCAAAGATATAATCAATATAAAGGATATTTCCGGTATATTAGTAGGAGGGGCTTCTTTAAATAAAGATAAATTGTTTAAAATTTTAAATTCGTAAATAACCAATATTTATTTGAAAAATATGTTAAATACTCTTCTATTTGTTCATTTAATCATTGCTGCGCTACTTGTTGTCGTGATTCTGCTGCAAAAAACCAGTACAGATGGTTTAAGCGGCATTGGTGGCGGTGGCAATAATATGGGAATAATGAGTGGTCGCTCTGCTGCCAATTTCTTAACTAGAACAACAATAATATTAGCAATAGTGTTTTTTGTGAATGCTATTATACTTGCTAATTTATCCACGCAAAAGCACAACGATTTTGCCACAAAATTAGAAAAAATTGAACAAAACGAAAATAACCAAAGAGTAGAAGAAGAAACTATACCAATAGCTAAATAAGCGTTTCCACAAAGCTTCTATTTTGCAAAACCTAATCTTAAAAAAATAAATATATTTATGGTAAATATAATAAAAATAGGAAATGTTAAGATTGCAAATAATCTACCTTTTACTTTAGCTGCCGGTCCCTGCCAAATAGAAACCCTTGATCATGCTTTATTTATGGCAAGCAGCATAAAAAAAATAACCGATAAGCTAAATATCCCTTTTATTTATAAATCATCTTATGATAAAGCAAATAGAACTTCTGTAAATAGTCCAAGAGGGGCAGGAATAGAAAAAGGCCTTAAGATATTACAGAAGGTAAAATCTAAAATTGGCTGTCCTATTTTAACAGATGTTCATAATGAAGCACACTGTTCTCTAGCCGCAGAGGTTGCAGATATTTTACAGATTCCCGCTTTTTTATGTAGACAGACAGATTTGCTAATGGCGGCTGCCAAAACCGGTAAAATCGTAAAGGTTAAGAAAGGACAATTTCTTGCACCTTGGGACATGAAAAATGTTTATGAGAAATTAAAGACTTTTAATGCGACCGGCATTATTTTAACTGAAAGAGGAACGTGCTTTGGCTATAATAGCTTAATATCAGACATGAGGGCTTTGCCGATCATGGCAGAAACAGGCGCTCCTGTTTTCTTTGATGCTACCCATTCGGTACAACAACCTGGAGGTATCGGTTCTAGCAGCGGTGGGCAAAAGCAATACATCGAGCTATTAGCGAAATGCGCTGTAACTGCAGGAGTTGCAGGAATATTTATAGAAACTCATCAAGACCCTATTAATGCCCCAAGTGATGGGCCTTGTATGCTTGAATTAAGTAATTTAGAAAAAGTACTTATAAAGCTTAAACGCTATGATGAACTTACAAAAGGATTATAAAACCTCACTTTAGAATAGGCAGAGTTGTATATCTGAGCATCCATTACTCTTTCAAAATGAATTTTCGTAATTCTTTCCCAAATATAATTTCATACCTTCGTGGCTTGCCTCAAAGCCACGTTTTTTATAAAAATGTTTTGCTTAGACTCTCTTTTTATTTGTTGTAAGACCAATAATAGAAACGTCCATATCTTTGGCATAGCTAATTGCTTGGTCAAAACATCCAGCTTCCTATTTTCTGGTCTCTGTATTTACCTAAGACTCGCACAGCTTCTATTTGTATACGGGTACTGCCGACAAAAGTGAGCGATGGTATAATAGTAAAGTGGCAAGTACCGATAATTTCATCGCCGTTTTCTACCACTATTAAATATTGATTTGGGTCGCTATCGATTTTTTGAAATTGCTTTTATGTAATTTTCATCAAGTTCAGCTGATTGTGATTCTCTTGCCCACCCCGCCAAGCTCATCTTCTAAGAGAAGCTCTATAATTTGATGCAAATCAGCAATTCTTGCTTTCCTGTGTATAAAAGTGCTAATATTTACATGCTCTCGTTCATGATTTTTTATTTCAAGGCTAAGAAGATATACAAATCACATTTGTGTAATTTAAAAAAGTAAATTATATCCTTTTTAATAGCAAGCTAGCATTTGTACCGCCAAAACCAAAAGAGTTAGTTAAAGCGTAAGTGATTTCTCTTTCCTTTGCTTTTAAAGGAACTAAATCTATTTTAACATCTTCGATAGGATTATGTAAGTTAATAGTAGGGGGAGCTATTTGGTCTCTAATGGCTAGAGCGGTAAATATTGCCTCTACACTACCTGCTGCTCCAAGCAAATGACCTATAGAAGATTTTGTTGAAGACATACTAAAGTTTTTGTTATTGGCAAACAACGTTTGCACTGCATTCAGTTCAACCCCATCTCCAATTTTGGTAGAAGTTCCGTGAGCATTAATATAATCTATTTGCTCCGGTGTAACTTTTGCATCTTTTAAGGCATTTTCCATGGCCCGATAAGCTCCTCGGCCATTTGGAGCAGTAATATGGTAGGCATCACTAGTTAATCCATAACCGATTATTTCGGCATAGATTTTTGCACCTCTGGCCTTGGCATGTTCATATTCTTCAAGAACTACAACACCAGCCCCCTCACCCATAACAAAACCATCATGGCCCTGATCCCAAGGTCTTGAGGCTTCAGTAGGATTGTCATTAAAACTTGTAGCGAGAGCCCTGGCTGCAACGAAGCCAGCTACTCCGGTAGGGGTAATAGGAGCTTCAGCCCCTCCCGCTATCATCACATCAGCGTCACCATATTTGATCATCCTGGCAGCATCACCAATTGCATGAGCTCCAGTGGAACAAGCTGTAGCAACAGCACTATTTGGTCCGGCAAAACCGTATTTGATTGATACGTGACCGGAAAGTAAGTTTACTAACGAGGCAGGAATAAAATAAGGACTCACTTTTCCCCTCGCTGAATTATGAAATTCAACAGAAGTTTTTTCAATAGTACTAAGGCCTCCTATGCCAGAACCAATTATTACTCCTGTCCTATCCTTGTCATAATCTGTTTGCGGTAGAATATTGGAATCCTCAACAGCTTCTATTGCAGCTGCTATTCCAAAATGAATAAACCTATCCATTTTCCTTACATCGCCTGGATTGATATAATCCTCAGCATTAAACTCAGGAATTTCTGAAGCAATTTTACAGGGTAGTTTTTCAGTATCAAAAGTCGTAATCTTTTTTACCCCGCTCTCCCCTGCTAGAATTCTAGACCAGCTCTTAGGAACACTCATAGCTAAGGAAGTTATCATTCCAACGCCAGTTATCACTACTCTTTTAGTAGACATATTAATATCGTTTATTTTTTTTAAATCACATTTACATCCATAAGCAAGATATTCCTAAATATATAATCTAAAATATCTTGCGATTATTTAAACGAAAACTGCGACTAGTTCATAACGTTTTTAAACTTTAATACAAAGCTTATAAAAAAGCTTTAATCTTTAGGCATTTATATGTGTTTCAACATACTTTACCGCATCTGTTACGGTGGTAATTTTACTTGCCTTATCGTCTGGTATATCGCATTCAAAAGCAGCTTCTATTGCCATCATTAGCTCAACTAAATCCAAGCTATCTGCTCCGAGATCGTCAACAAACTTTGAATCTGGAGAAATAGTGCTTTCATCTATCCTAAGAGTCTCAGCAACAGTTTTAATTATCTTCTGTTCGATATTATCACTCATAAACAAACCTCATTATCGTTTTCATAATTTGTTATTCTGCGTTAAGGCAAAATCCTAGTTTCAATCTTTTAGCACAAAAAAAATCTTTTTGCTAGAATAAAAATAAATTTATGCTGGTCAATTATTAGTTGTTTTAAAATTCTCCAAAGATATTAAATCATTCTAGATTCTTACGATTCTTCTATATTTAAACCATAAGCATACCACCATTAACATGAATAGTTTGACCAGTAATATAGGAAGATTCTGGGCTAGCTAAGAAAGCAACAACATTGGCAACATCATCAGGAGTTCCAAGAACCTTTGCTGGTATTTTTTGGGTAATTATCTCTTTCTGAGCGTCAGTTAAAGCGTCCGTCATATTTGAGGTAATAAAACCAGGGGCAACAGCATTTACAGTAATACCTCTACTTGCAACTTCATAAGCCAGAGATTTTGTCATACCTATTAATCCGGCTTTAGATGCACAATAATTGGCCTGACCTGGATTACCCGCAACACCGACAACAGAAGAAATGTTTATGATTCTACCATATCTACTTCTCATCATTTTTTTTATTGCTTCTCGATTTAAAACAAAATTAGTTTTTAAGTTAACATCAATTACTGCTCCGAAATCTTCTTCCGTCATTCTTACCGCCAAATTGTCACGATTTATACCGGCGTTACATACCAGAATGTCAAGTTTTTCTATATCAGCTATTAGCTGTTCTGCTGCCTTAACATCTGATAAATCACAAGTCTTTATAGCATAATTATTTTCTAGTTCCTTTCCTAGTTCTACTAATTTCCCCTCGTTACTGCCGCTGATAAACACATAAGCACCAAGACCGTGTAATTTTTTTGTTATTGCTCTACCAATACTACCGCTAGCTCCGGTAATAAAAGCTGTCTTTCCATTTAAATTTGTCATCATCTTACCTAATTAACATTATTGATTATTCGTCATTACCATTTACTATATCCTCAGCCAAAACAAAATTTGCCGGAGAATTAAGTAATTGCGTTTTTATTTTTTCTGATAATTCCTCAGCAACTGCCGGATTGTCTTTCATATATTGTTTAGCATTTTCTCTCCCCTGCCCTATTCTTACATCACCGTAAGAAAACCAAGATCCTGATTTTTCAATAAAATCGTATTTTACTCCAATATCAATAATTTCTCCTTCTCTTGAAATACCAGATCCGTACATAATGTCAAAGTCTACCGTTCTAAATGGTGGTGCTACCTTATTCTTAACCACTTTCACCCTTGTTTGGTTACCAACAACTTCTTCTTTATCCTTAATTGACCCAATACGTCTAATATCCATTCTAATCGAAGCATAAAACTTAAGAGCATTACCTCCAGTGGTAGTTTCAGGGCTACCAAACATTACACCTATTTTCATCCTGATTTGATTGATAAAAATCACTACACAATTCGTTCTAGATATAGAAGCTGTTAATTTCCTCAGAGCTTGGCTCATGAGCCTTGCTTGCAGACCCATATGGGAATCCCCCATTTCACCGTCAATTTCCGCTTTCGGAACAAGTGCTGCTACACTATCTATAACTACCAAATCAACAGCACCGGAACGAACCAAAGTATCAGTAATTTCTAAAGCCTGCTCACCAGTATCTGGCTGAGAAATAATTAATTCATCGGTATTTACCCCCACTTTTTTGGCATAAACTGGATCAAGAGCATGTTCAGCGTCAATAAATGCACAAGTTCCGCCTTTTTTCTGGGCTTCTGCAATTATATGCAGCGTTAAAGTAGTTTTTCCTGAGCTTTCAGGACCAAAAATCTCTATAATTCTTCCTTTCGGTATACCGCCAATGCCAAGTGCTACATCCAGCCCTAAAGACCCTGTTGGGATAGCTTCAATATTCATTTCCTGGCGTTGGCCTAATTTCATTACCGAACCTTTGCCATAATTTTTTTCTATTTGGCTAAGCGCAGCTGCAAGTGCTCTTTCTTTATCCATAACGATCTCAATTTAAGTATTACTTTTAAACTTATATGATGATAGATAAATAAAATCCAGTAAAATCTTGAAAAACGTACAAGTTGATTTATTGTATTAATAGTGCAAGTCGTAAAGACAAACTGTAAGGTTTTTTTGAAATAATTTCTTTAAAAAACTAAAAATAAACTGATACTTGTTAAAAAAGAAGTGATGATCCCCCTCTGTTAATACTCTTACTTGGGAAAGATCGGATGTTTTCAGGGAATCACCACTAATAACCCTTACATTGACATATGCCAATGTAGTTCAAGAAGAAAGGTAACACCTTTCTTAACCTTAGGGTAGGTACAAACCAGCTATTTATACCTATGGTTGATTATAATAACTCAAAAACAGCTTGTCCACAAAAATTTTCATAATTTATAAAAATTCTTCCTAATCGTCTAAATAAGCGAGCCAACGTGATTTAAAATGGAGGATAAAATAATTGCCTTACCCTAACGAAGTATAATCGATATTGATTAAGTAACTTCTTACACTATAATCAAACCAAAAATAGATTCAAAATTCTAAGCAGCGATGATTCAGCCTCACGATAAATTCATCCACTTTCGTACACAAAGTTCTTATTCAATGCTCGAAAGTACAATAAAAGTTAAAGATCTTGTAGCTCTTACAAAGAAACACGGGATGAGCGCTGTTTGTTTATCGGATCGAGGTAATTTATTTGCGTCATTAGAGTTTTCCCTAGAAGCAAGTAAATCTGGTATACAACCTATATGCGGTGTCATTTTAAACATTTCTTTTAATAATAGAATCTCTCAGCAAGACTTTGCTGAAATCCTTGTAATCGCAAAGGATCAGATAGGTTATAAGAATTTGCTAAGATTAGTAAGCTATAGTTTTATTAAAAACGATCGCAAAATTTGTAACCATATAAGCCTTAATGATTTAAAAAAATATAATGAAGGTCTGATAGTTTTATCATCTTATACTAAAGGTATAGTCGGAAAGTTATTGTTAGACGGAAATTATGATACAGCCACCGAAGAAGCTAGAAAATTAGTTTCCATTTTCGGTAATAGATTCTATTTCGAGATAATGCGGCATAATTTAGCTGATGAAAAACAAATAGAAGCACCCTACCTTAAAATAGCAAATGAGCTTTCAATTCCCTTAATCGCAACAAATCAGGTCTTATTCAGCGATATAAAAATGCATGATGCACACGATACGTTATTATGTATTTCTCAAGGAGTCGTAAAAGATGAACAAAACAGGAAACGAGTAAGTAATCAGTGTTATTTCAAAAGTGCTGAGGAAATGATCGATCTATTTTCTGATTTACCAGAGGCAATCGAAAATAGCATAAATTTAGCTCAAAGAATTTATGTAATGGCAGAAGCTAAGAATCCGGCTTTGCCAAATTTTACTGACGGTAGTATTTCTGAGGAAGATCTTATTAGGCAAGAATCAAAAAAAGGACTGCAGCAAAAACTAGACGTTAAGTTTGCTTTAGACAATATTTCCAAAGAGCAAGAAGCTATAATTCACAGCGAATATTTTACCCGACTTGAATATGAGCTGGATATTATTTGTAAAATGAACTTTCAAGGGTATTTTTTAATAGTTTCCGATTTTATTAGGTGGAGTAAGGAAAATGGGATTGCAGTAGGTCCCGGTCGGGGATCTGGAGCTGGTTCTATTGTAGCATGGTGTTTACAGATTACCGATCTTGACCCTATAAAATTCGGCTTGCTTTTTGAGCGTTTTTTAAATCCCGAGCGAGTTTCAATGCCTGATTTTGATATAGATTTCTGCCAGGAGAGACGGGAAGAAGTAATATCTTATGTGAGGAATAAATATGGGAAAGGAAGAGTAGGACAGATCATTACATTCGGTAAGTTGCAAGCAAAAGCCGTAATCAAGGATGTTTCGCGCGTTTTAGGACTTAGTTATAATGTTGCAGATTATTTAACCGAACTCGTACCTTTTAATGCTGTAAATCCTGTTACCTTAAGACAAGCTATCGATGAAGTTCCAGAACTTGGGGAAGCAGCAGCAGGTCGGGGTCTGTATAACCTAAACGGAGATAACGAACTAATTAAACAAGTTCTAGATACTGCTCTTGTTCTAGAGGGTCTGCATCGTCATTCTTCCACTCATGCTGCAGGTATCGTGATCGCTAATGAAGATATGATCGAAAACGTACCATTATATAAAGATAGCAATTCTGACATGTTAATAGTGCAATATTCCATGAAATATTGTGAATTAGCCGGTCTTATTAAATTTGACTTTTTGGGACTACAGACACTTACTGTCATTACAAAATGCCTTGAGTTGCTTAAACAACAAGGAATTAATATTGAACTAGAAAAAATCCCATTAGATGATAAAAAAACTTTTGATATGCTTTCAAAAGGGATAGGAAGTGGCGTCTTCCAGTTTGAAAGTATCGGCATGAAAAATACTCTTAGAAAACTTCAGCCAGATAACATCGATGATATTATTGCCCTTGGCGCTCTTTACCGTCCAGGCCCTATGGACAATATTCCGGCATTTATAGCCTGTAAATACGGCAAACAAGAGGCTGATTATTTGCATCCATTACTTATGCCGATTCTGAAATCCACTTATGGAGTTATTATTTATCAGGAACAGGTATTGGAAATAGCTCGTAAATTATCTGGATACAGCCTTGGTTCTGCTGATTTGCTAAGACGTGCTATGGGTAAGAAAGTAAAAAGCGAAATGGATGCGCAAGAAGAGATTTTTGTCAGTGGGGCAATAAAAAATAACATTCCTGCTGATCAAGCGAGATCAATATTCGAAAAAGTAGCAAAATTTGCAGGTTACGGATTTAACAAAGCGCACGCTTCGGCTTACGGCGTTATTTCCTATCAAACAGCTTTTTTAAAGGCCAATTTCCCTACCGAATTTTTGGTAGCGGCAATGAATCTGGATATTGATAACAGCGATAAAATCAACATCTTTCTACAAGAGGCAAAAATTTTCGGCATTAAAATTATTGTCCCCTCAATTAATGAATCTAATGGCTATTTTAGAATTAGAAAAAATGAAGATACTTCTAAATCAATTATATTTTCTTTCGGAGCTATTAAAAGCGTTACTGCTAACTTTGGCCACGAAATGGAAAAGACAAGAGAAAAAGGCGGGAAATTTAAAAGTATAATTGATTTTATTGAAAGAACTCCTCCCAAGTTAATTAATCGTAAATTACTGGAAAATATTATTAAAGCTGGATGTTTTGATTCTCTTCATTCCAATAGGCATACTCTGCTTATGAGTGTACAAAAATTAATGGCATATAGCCTTTCGTACCATACCGAAAAAAAATCCAGTCAATTTAGTTTAATACAAGTTAATCAAGTAAGTGAAGATATTTTAATTAATAATACAGAGGAGCTTACCGAAGAAGAACTAGCTTACCATGAATTTGAAGTAATGGGACTTTTCTTGGATAAACACCCATTATCAAGACATACTTCAATATTTGAAACATGCGGAATAAAAAATTCAGTTTATATCAAAAACGACCTAAAAGAAGGCTCTTACCTAGTAAAACTTGCCGGAGTTATAATTAAAAAGGACTCTAGGATGTCCCAACGTGGGCGGTTTGTAACTATAATGCTCTCTGACCCTCAAGGTATAATAGAAGTTACCATATATAACGAAGAAATTATGCGAGATTATGCGCACTTAATGAATTTACGAGAATCCGTAATAGTTACGTGTGATGTTTTTATTGATAAAGGAGGAGCAAAAATAACTGCTAAAAGCTTCTCTTCTATCGAAGATATTATGCAAAATATAACTTATGATCTCAAATTATATCCCAAAAATACAAAAGAGCTAATAAAATTGATAAATATTTTAAGTAACAAAAATAGTTCCGAAAAAGCAAATAGTTTAATATCAATTTTTTATCCTACCGAAAATGGCTTCTTAGCAAAAATTTCTTTACCCGAAAAGCTATATCTTGATAGTAATGATATCCTGCAATTAGACCCTTTTCAAATTTTAGTATTTAAATAACTATAAGTTATTTAAGAGGTAATAAATTCAATCAAGGATTTAACTTGACTTTTATAGAAGTTTTGTAATAATTCCTACAAATTATACAACTTAAAATTATAAATTTTATATTATTACAATTTAAAGTTAAAATAACAGTATATCCGGGAATTTTATGAAAGATCGTGTTAAGCGAATCTGGGAAGAACACAAATCCAGAAAGAAAAAACCGCAAGATGTAATAGAAGACGACACTGCTCAAGCTTTAGAAAAAATGATCCGTATTCTGTCTAAATCACAAGACCCGGAACTAGTAAAGGAAAAAGAAAAACTTAACTTGGTAAGGAAAAAGGTATGGAAAGCACTCAGCAAACAGCACAAAAAGGAACAAGAAATACAAACTATCGATGAAGAAATAAGGAAAGCCAAAGAACCTAAAGCCATATTTAAACTAGAAGAACAATTACAGAAATTAAAAAAAACAGGACCATTAGAACCTCTTGAAATGGTTGACGCCTTACTTTTTTTCCCTAAACATCCACGTTACAATATATCTAGTATAAAAGAGGTATCCAAGAGAATAGATAAATTAGAAAAAACTCAAAATTTAATACTGACGAACTAATTTATGTTGCATCTGAATTGACAACTACAGCCCTTATAACTCCAATCAAATACAAGATAGATTTAAGAAAAAAGTTTTTGGAAGAAACAACCCCAAATTTATCGATAGTTACAAAACTGCCTGATAAACCAGGTGATCAGGAAAATATTTCTGGTGTAGTAAAAATTTTACAGGAAAGTTTTAAAGGAGTTTTTACACATGACCAAGAATTATACAAAAGCCTAATAGATTCACTTACAGAATCTTTACAATTACTTCTTAGGATAAGGGGCGAGCTTAAGGCATGGGCAGATGTTGATGAATTTGTTAAACAATACAAAATTACCGATGGACAGCTCGAACGGATGGTTAAGAATGCAAAAGCGCCTGATGGCGGGGGTATCTTCAATTTCCTCGGAGGACAAGATTTAAATAATTTATTTAGGTTATCAGATAAGCTAGAATTTCTAACGAAAGATTACCGTTTATTTTATAAAAGCATTATAAACCCTCATAGCACAGACAATTTAATTTTAAAACTAGAAAAATATCAAGCAGATTTAGAGCAACAAATTATTGCGACAAACACATATCACCTTTATTACGCTTGTCTTTCTTCAATTTTGGGATTCCATTTTAAGAACTATTCATCCAGTAATATCAATATAATATTAGAATATTTTGGGGTTAATACTATCAATATCTTAAAAAGAAAAATTTACAAAGAAAAATTAGAGCTTCCGAGTATAGTTAAAGAAATTGAGTTTTATAATAATGATTTTTCTTTAATTCTTAGCAAATATTTCAACCAAGATGTATACAATATTATATTAGGATATTTAGGTATTAATAATATTATTATCAGGGCAACCAAATATTACAAAGAACAACTAGAGCATACAAGTTTAGCCATCAAATGGCTAACTGGAATTCAAAAACTCCACAATAAACACATAAACAAGACCCTGCATCGTACGAAACTTATGCATACGGGTTTAGGTATAGAATGGTTAGATGAAATAGAAATACCCGATGATAAACCTAGAAGGAAACTAAAAAAAGAAGAGTATACCACTACCCTTCAGTCAAATATTAAAGACCACAAAAAGAAAGAAAAAGACAAATGTTTAGAAGAAAAGCTATTACTTTTAAAACAAACTCAAGAAATTCTTGGTTTTGTTCAGCCTTTTGTTGATAAAAATAATGTCCAATATTTTCAAAAAACCCTACAGTTTTTAGATTTAATTGAGCTTGATTCACATTCTAGTAATTTCTTGAAAATCATAGATTTAAGACAAAAAAGTAATGTAGAATTTATACAAAGAACAATAGATCCAATCATATATTTAATTCGCTTTTTCAGCTTCGAGAATATGCTAAGATTAAACACTAATGATGAGCTAGTACAAAAAGAAATTAGAAAAATAGAAAAATACCTTACTGGCCAAACTGGGCCGATGCTTAAAACTCTTGTAGAGAGTGCTATATCCAACGAATCTCAGCTATTAGATAGCTTTAGTTATTTAATAAAGCATAAAAATAGTAAAAAATTAAATGCCTTTAGCTTATTGGATTTATTGATCAGACTTGCTGAATATGGAAAGATTAATATAAAACATTTACTTAGTGTTGAAGGCCTGAATAAATTAGTAGATTTTACATTTACTAATCAAGTAGTTGTTCAGGATGGTAATAAATTTTTCTTGCTCTTTTATTTGATTGACTCAGGTTACGCAAATATAGAAATGGTTAATAAGCTTTTAAAAACAAAAATTAACATTAATGAGTCGTATAATGGTAGAACTTTGTTAGATTCAATAGCTTATCAACTCACAAAAGTGGGTAGAGAAATAGATTTTCCGCTACTAGTACCTAAAAAATATAATATTGATCCCCAAAAACAGGATCAGCTGATTGATGTTGCATTACATCTAATACACAAAGGAGCGGATATCAATTCAGATGGCGGAAATACAAGAGGATTTTTAACAACCCTTTTTAGCATAATACCAAATGAACAAAGCCCATATTTATATAAAAAATTATTATCTGACCAAGAAATAATCTCTCAATTAGATTTAATAGAAGTAGACGCATACCAGAGAAACATAGCTCATTTATTTTGTAGGGATTTATTGGAAATTTTTTATAGTTTTCCTGATAAGCAAGTAGCTAGAAAACAGGTTGATGATATTTTAACAAAAATAATAAGCTCTAAAAACTCTGAACATCTTAATAACCAAGATAAAGAAGGAAATACACCATGGCATTATTTAGCTTCATCAATAACCGCTGATTATCTAACGATCAAAACCGATTTCTCTTTAGAAAAAATTAAAATAACATTTAACTTAAATAAGCAAAATCGATATGGCGATACCCCTTTACATGCGGCCTTTACCATGCTAGGCGATCCAGCTGCTTTCTATGAGTTCGTTCTAACCGATATTTATTCTCCGGCAGAATGGCTAAAGTGTCCAAGGCTAGGCTTAAAAATAAAAAATAATCAACACCAAACTGTTTTAGCTATGATAATTCATACAAACAGCAAGTTAGCTGCCTCAGCAATAAATACTTACATGGCAGTAGTTAATTATAAAATTGATTTAGATGATGGTTGTACATTTGAAACTATACGTAGCAAGGTCGATACATTTCTCAAGGGTATTCCGCAAATCCCTGCTGATGAGATAGGACGAACCAAATACCTAGGAGAAAAGTATGATTCTACCAGATGCGACAGCCATTCTTCCTGCTCTTCAGTGTCCTCTTCTCCCTCAAGTAGCATGCGCCGCATTCTTTTCCTCCTTCTTTCTCTTATTACCTTCTAATTCAAGGAGATAGCGGAATAACAGACAGAGGAAGAACTGATACTGAATATGACTGCTATTCTAAATCATCACTGATGGGAGATAACAGTGATTTTACTTTGCATAGTTAATATACAAGAACTAAGTAGTGTTCTACATCACCACCTTATCCTCAAGCATTTTAGACCAGATTGGTAATAATTATGCCCAAAATCCAAATTTTTTACGCTTAAAAACCGTTACAGCTGTAAGAGATTTCAGTTTTCGTGCTTGACTATGGCTCATAATCATAATATTCGGGAATCAAATTTAAGCTAATTTTTAACCTTTAAATAAGTTATCGCTAAAAAATTAATACTACGATAATCTTTTACTCAGCCTACTTTCCTATATTATCGTAATACTCGAAACCTTAGTTTTGGTATATGTTACTCCTCTTCAATTTATGAATGCAACCGAAAGGAACTTACTACATGGCAGCATTTTCCGTTTGTATTCGTTTTTTTATTATTATAATTTGAAGACAAATAATTTACGTTTAAAACCTTAAAAACCTCTTGAATTATTGCTC
Source organism: Candidatus Megaera endosymbiont of Mesostigma viride (assembly GCA_020410825.1). Classification (GTDB taxonomy): domain Bacteria; phylum Pseudomonadota; class Alphaproteobacteria; order Rickettsiales; family Rickettsiaceae; genus Megaera; species Megaera polyxenophila. Next base: position 222,441 of record CP084576.1, on the reverse strand, counting down.
TGTTAGCTGTATATTACCTACTATTGTAAGGTGCTAGGTGGTTTTATACCAATTGAAAATTAGGAGAAAAAGCAATGAGTGAAGTAGTATCGTTAATAGCTCAAATAAGGGAAGAGGTGGGCACTGGTGCATCTAGATCTCTAAGGAAAAAAGGTATGGTTCCTGCTACTATTTATGGAACTGGCAATAATACTCTATCAATTGCAATTGAAGAAAAAGAAATAACCAAATATTATAGGAAACCACAGTATATGTCTCAGGTATTCCAACTTGAGATCGGTAGCAAAAAGCATAAGGTTTTACCAAAAGATATACAATTAAATCCAATTACTGAGGTAGTAAACCACGCTGACTTTGTTTTTCTTGGAAATAAAATACAGAAAATGAAAGTGCCTGTCGTTTATTTAAATAATGAAAACAGTGTGGGAGTCAAAAGAGGCGGTTATTTTAATACTGTAAGAAGGTTTTTAACTATTCTTTGCCCTGTAGAAAACTTACCAAGAAAAATAGAAATTGATACCATAGATATGCCTATTGGTAAGTCAATTAAAGCTAAAGAAGCGGTTTTACCCGAAGGCGCTAAGTTGTTAGATAATCCAGAATTTGTTATTGCTTCTATTGTTGGTAAGAAAGGCAAAGCTGACGTAGAAGCTGAAGAAACAGCAACGGCAGCGCCAGCAGCAAAATCTAGTACTAAATAAATATTTTAATGGATGTTCTTACTTGTTGGGCTTGGAAATCCCGGAGAGATTTACAGAAAAACTAGGCACAACGCAGGTTTTATGGCGGTAGATTTTATATCTAACCGCTATAATTTTATCTGGAATCATAAATCAAAATTTAATGCGGATATCGCCCTCGGTAATATAGAAAATTATAAAACAGTTTTTTGTAAGCCGACTACTTTTATGAATTTATCTGGGAACGCTGTTTTACCAGTGATGTCTTATTACAAAATAGAGCGTAGTCAATTAATCGTAATACATGATGATATTGATCTTGAGTTCTGTAAAGTAAAATGCAAGTTTGGTGGGAGTAACGGTGGTCATAACGGGTTGAAATCCATAGACGAAAAACTAGGGCAGGATTATTATAGAATTCGAATTGGCATTGGGAGACCTGTTACTAACGGTTCAGGTATTGCGAATTATGTATTGACTAACTTTTCTGATACAGAATTGCTTGCTCTTTATAAGAAATATGAAACTATTTTAAAAAACATACACTTGTTATTTTCTTCGGAATTAGAAAATTTTAAAATCCAAATTTCTCAAGATATATAAAGCTTTTATAAACACCTATATTCCGCAAGTTTTTTTCAATTAAAGCAATTTTTAGGAATTTCTACCTTCCTAGTTTTTTGTGTAATTGGTTTAGCACTGTTGTAATACTTTATACTACCCACTTTTTCTGGATATTGTGCATTATTATGCTTAATATATAAGTTGTATTTAGTTCGGGTTAACACGTCGTATACCTAAAATACTGCGCTATATAATTTCTAAACCTTAAAGTGGAAAAAGCAATTGATAATCACCTACTAATCTGCTAGCCTCTTCAGTAACAAGCTATTAAAAAAATAGATGTATATTTTAGCTATTGGCTAAAGTTATTTTGTGGGGAATGATAAAATGTTTTATGGGTAATAATAAAGAGGACTATTTTGAATATATAGATATTATTACTGGTACTATCAGAAGAAAAAGGACTGGATTATTTCCAAGGGATAATGAAAACATATTTATTGCAGATAATAATATTACTATTCCAAAAAGCGTAAAGGATAAATTGGGGGATAAAATACAAAATGCTCTACCAATTAGTTCAGAAAAGTTCCATTACTCTACTAAAACCTCTCTGCAATCACCAAGCGAGCATAATATTCAGGCACCAGAATATTTTCCAAATGAAGAAAACTTTTCACTTTCTCCTGCTGATACATTAGCACCAATAACATTTCTTGATAGTAAAGCTAAATTAACAGAGGGCAAGCAGTTAATAGTTAAAAATAATGAGAGTTTGTCTGATGATAGTATTGTAACAGTTGACATACCAGAAACAGCAATAATAACACAAAGGCATGTTAAGGAAAAACTACAAATAATAAAAGATACGGCAGATTCAGGAAAAGGAAATGGATTTCAAGAAATAACAACAGAGGTAGAGAGGCAAATTTTAGCCGAAGTAGAAAAAGAAACCATAGAACCTGATGAAGAAAATCTACTACAAAAACAGTTAACACAAAGATTAGCCAGGGAAGAAGAAAAGGAAAGGCAACTACTGGACGCAGAGGACCTTGGAGGACTTGAGGAGCAGCGCGTAGGAGTGGGAAACCTGGATTTAGAGGTAGCAGAGGAAAGGCACGTGCAGGAACTAGAGCCGCCTTTAGAGGAGGAAGAGAGACAAAGGCTGGAGTTGCGCGAAGAACCTGCGGTGGAGTATATAGAGCCGCATTTAGAAGAAGAGGATGATAGGCAACTACTGGACGCAGAGGACCTTGGAGAACTTGAGGAGCAGCGCGTAGGAGTGGGAAACCTGGATTTAGAGGTAGCAGAGGAAAGGCACGTGCAGGAACTAGAGCCGCATTTAGAAGAAGAGGATGATAGGCAACTACTGGACGCAGAGGACCTTAGAGGACTTGAGGAGCAGCGCGTAGGAGTGGGAAACCTGGATTTAGAGGTAGTAGAGGAAAGGCACGTACAGGAACTAGAGCCGCATTTAGAAGAAGAGGATGATAGGCAACTACTGGACGCAGAGGACCTTGGAGAACTTGAGGAGCAGCGCGTAGGAGTGGGAAACCTGGATTTAGAGGTAGTGGAGGAAAGGCACGTACAGGAACTAGAGCCGCCTTTAGAGGAGGAAGAGAGACAAAGGCTGGAGTTGCGCGAAGAACCTGCGGTGGAGTATATAGAGCCGCATTTAGAAGAAGAGGATGATAGGCAACTACTGGACGCAGAGGACCTTGGAGGACTTGAGGAGCAGCGCGTAGGAGTGGGAAACCTGGATTTAGAGGTAGTAGAGGAAAGGCACGTACAGGAACTAGAGCCGCATTTAGAGGAGGAAGAGAGACAAAGGCTGGAGTTGCGCGAAGAACTTGCGGTGGAGTATATAGAGCCGCATTTAGAAGAAGAGGATGATAGGCAACTACTGGACGCAGAGGACCTTGGAGGACTTGAGGAGCAGCGCGTAGGAGTGGGAAACCTGGATTTAGAGGTAGTGGGAGGAAAGGCACGTACAGGAACTAGAGCCGCCTTTAGAGGAGGAAGAGAGACAAAGGCTGGAGTTGCGCGAAGAACCTGCGGTGGAGTATATAGAGCCGCATTTAGAAGAAGAGGATGATAGGCAACTACTGGACGCAGAGGACCTTGGAGGACTTGAGGAGCAGCGCGTAGGAGTGGGAAACCTGGATTTAGAGGTAGTAGAGGAAAGGCACGTACAGGAACTAGAGCCGCATTTAGAGGAGGAAGAGAGACAAAGGCTGGAGTTGCGCGAAGAAGTTGCGGTGGAGTATATAGAGCCGCATTTAGAAGAAGAGGATGATAGGCAACTACTGGACGCAGAGGACCTTGGAGAACTTGAGGAGCAGCGCGTAGGAGTGGGAAACCTGGATTTAGAGGTAGTAGAGGAAAGGCACGTACAGGAACTAGAGCCGCCTTTAGAGGAGGAAGAGAGACAAAGGCTGGAGCTAGAGCAAAGGTTAGCTCGCAAGGAGGAAGAGGCCAGGCTTGAACGCGAGAGGATAGCTCGGGAGGAGGAAGAGGAAAGAGTAAAGCAGCAAAAGCTGAAGGAATATTATGATAAATATAATGCTGACGTTTTAGCAAGAGTAGAAAGGCAAAAACGGGAAGAAGAGAGGCAAAAACAGCTTCAAAAGTTTAAGGAATATCAGGAACAACAAGTAAGAGAGGTTCTAATTCAGTTAGAGCATAAGAAACAATTAGAAAAACTACGGCTAACTGAAGTATTAGATAAACTAAAAGAAGGAGTAGTGTCATTAGAATTAGCAAATAAACAAGCTACAAAGTTATTACCAGGAGGATTTTTTTTCAAAGAACATCTGCTTGTGCGAGAAGCAAAAAAACAACTGGGACTACAAAAAGTAGCTTTAGAAAATGGAGTGATACCAGGATTGGAAAAATTAGAAGAACTGGAAGAATTAGTAATTGGAATAACTAGAACAGCAGAAGTAATAACACAAGAAACGCAAAGATTAAGACAAGTAGAAGCAGTGAAAGCAAGAATTAAAGTAGAGCATACAATAAAAAAACCTTTAGAAGTCGCAGAAAAAAAGTCCTGGTTAGAACAAATAAAATATAAATTAAGTTGTTGTTTTTCAGCAAATGATCACGAGCCAAAACCAAAAATGATCGAGATGGTTTCCATGCATACTAATGTCCAAGATGAAGAAATATCTGTTGATTCAATAGGAGAACAAGTTACTGTTAATAGTTCGGTTGAAATTGTATAAATTTATAGTAAGGGCCAGTTTCTATCATTTATAAGCTTAGATTATGCGTAGAAGATAATGTATTTAGCAAAATATACAAAGGTGTAGGTTTTTCTTCAATCAATAATAATTTTAAGAGAAAAGTTAAAATTGATAGCAACCAATAAAAAATCAATTTAAAAATGTCCCTAGATATTTTCTTTCTATCGTTATCTTTATAACAGATATAAATCCACTTAAGTCACCCATTAAAATCTACTAAAACACTGATCTTAATAAAGGTGGTGCCGGATGTCGGATTCGAACTGACGACCGACCGCTTACAAGGCGGTTGCTCTACCACTGAGCTAATCCGGCTAAGTATTAATATGAAATATTACCTCAAAAATCAAACTTTTCAAGACTTACTAGGTAACCTTCAGGTAAAAACAGAAGTTACCAATATAATATAAGAAAACCGCCTAGAAAATATTGCAACTTCTACCACTATAATAATTATGTTAAACTCGCTAAATTTTAACTCTAATTATGGAATGTTAGCTTGCAGTATTCTTTAGCTCTTTTTTAGAAGGCTTTTTAACCTGCCCCTTAACTTTTGCAGCTACTTTCTTTTCAATAGAAGCAGGAAGTTTAATACCGGCAGCCTGAATAAATTTAATAACACGCTCGGTAGGTTGCGCTCCTTGCCCCAGCCAATATTCTATGCGATCTTTCTTAAAAGTTACTCGATTCTCATCATCTTTTTTTAGAAGAGGGTTATAGGTACCGACTTTTTCAATAAAATCGCCGTCTCTTGGAGCACGGGCATCAGCAACTACTACTCTATAATAAGGAACTTTTTTTGCTCCGCCTCTAGCTAAACGAATTTTAACTGCCATAACTTCATTAATTTATTTAATTTTTTCTTCTTTAAACTCTACGTGCTTACGAACTTTTGGATCATATTTTTTAAAAGCAAGTTTTTCTGTTACGGTTTTGGGATTACGTTTTTTCACTAAAAAATACCCTGTACCAGCAGTGCTAACCAGCTTAACCAAAAGATTTTTATTCCTTTTTTTAGACACAACCTAGAAACCTTATTAAAAATAATTTTCGTATAAATATCTTTGTAAAATATAGTTAGAATTCTCAATTAGTCAAGAATAAATTAGCCAACATAATAATATCTCCAGATAAATTCGATAATTAATATATGGAGGCAATAAATCAGTAACGCATGACGTGTTATAGGCCTTATATTAAGCGCAACCTTTTTTTCAAAATTGCCATAAGATAACGATAAATACACCATTATTGCAACCACACCACAAAACAATAAATTGGCCTTACTTAAATCAGAAAAATTAACTACTGTATGTAATAAAGAAACATAAGCAATAACAAAAGCAGCAATTTTGAGATCTATAGATTTTGCCTTAACCATATAACCTATAATAATTATTCCTATAACTAATGAACCATAATCAAAAAGATACGAGGCAAAAGGAGATAAAATAACCAGAATGATAAAATGCAACCATCCTTTTGTTAAACTGTGAAACTGCTTATAAAAAAAAGAAAGGTAAAGTTGTCCTAAAAAAAGAGAGATTAAAATATTTGCAGGAAAAAAAGATTCAATTATAAAAATTGTAGATACTAAGTATAATATCACTCCATAAAACAGTATGTAAAAATTTACTGAATTTTTAAAGTTATAACCCACAAAAAACCCGAATATGGGCATAGCGTACCTACCTACCACCCTTAATGCCATCATTTCAGGAAAAAAATACCCCCCTAAATGATCTACAACCATTGTAACTATTGCTCCTAGCTTCAGCAAATCTTGATAATTTGTTTGCTTACCCATGAGCTTTTTTCATGAAAATTAAGTGTAGTTTAAAAAAGTACAATATTAGCATGTAAACCATACCAGCTATAAAAATAGTAAAAAACAATGCTAAAGTTTTGATAAACAAATTGTCAGAATAATATAAATCTTGGCAAAAATAATTAGAAAGAAATAACACTAACATCATCACAAAAGCACTTACTCCTATTTTGTAAATACAGTGTTTAGTCTTAGTAAAAATTTTAAAATCTCCACAATTTTCTGCATATTTATTCAATAATCCAACATTATACCAAGCAGCAATACTAGAACCCATAGCAATGCCTACATGGCCAAACGGAATCATTAACACTATATTAAGAAATGTATTAACAAGCAAAGAATAAATAGTAATACGCATAGGAGTTTTAGTATCTCCATGAGCATAAAAAATAGGCGTTAATATTTTTGCTATTACAAAAGCCGGTAACCCTAGCGAAAATGCAGCAAGTGCATTTGCTGTTTTAATCGTATCCTCGGAAACAAAAACCCCTCTCTCGTATATTAAATGAATAATAGGATTTGCTAACACAAACAACCCTATTGTAGCTGGAACAGAAAGGACAAGAGATATAATTATTGCATTATTTTGTAAATTATTAGCACTTGTAATATCTTTCTTTTGATAAATTTGGGAGAGTTCCGGCAATAAAATAGTGCCAAAAGTTACACCGATAATAGCAAGGGGAAGCTGATATAACCTTTCAGCATAAGATAAGATTGAAACAGCACCAGGAATAAAACTGGCAATAGATTGTGATACGAATAAATTAACCTGCTGAGCACCAGAACTCATAGCGGCAGGTCCCATATTTTTAAGCAATTTTGTTACATCAGGATCATTACAAAAGTTAAGAGACGGAGAAAAGGTTAATCTTGCTTTAGATACATAAAACCACATAAAAGCGACTTGTAAAACCCCTGCCAGAATTAGCGAATAAGATATGGCAAAATGAGCTGTTAATTTACCCTCAAAAAAATAAGTAAATAATATAACACACACATTCATAATTACTGGAGTAAAAGCAAAAGCAGCAAAGTTTTTAACCGAATTTAACATACCGCCTAATATCGCAGTAATTGATATAAAGACTAAATAAGGAGTTGTTATCCTGCACAGTAAAACTGCCAGCTCATACTTTTCCGATACTTCATAAAAACCAGGAGCGATTATAGCCATAAGGTATGGCATTGCTGCCTGCATTATAAGAGTTAATAGAATAAGTACAACGGGTAATAGGGTTAATACTTCCCCGCTAAACTTGCGCGCTGACTCTCTAGATTCTAGTAATTTTTGACTAAAAATAGGAATAAAAACTATCGATAAAGCGCCCTCCCCGAAAATTCTCCTAAATAAATTAGGGAATTTAAAAGCAACATTCACGCAATCTGCAATAGCACTTGATCCAAAAGTTGCCGCAATAAATAACTCCCTGGCTAAGCCGAAAATTCTGGAAAGCATGGTAAAAAAAGCAACAATAATTCCAGATTTTAATAACATTATAAAATATTTTTAGGTTTAGATTAATTAGATGAGCAATAAGAAGAATAAGTAAACATATTATAATTAAGTTATTCTAAAAATAATTTAAAAGCTGAAAATTATAAACTGCTGTATCGGTTTCTGTATTTCCTCTTAGACGAAATTTACATATTAAAAAAAGATACATACAGGAAAGCTCACTTACTCGCAACTACTTTATTTCTTCCTGTTTCTTTTGCTTCGTATAACGCCTTGTCAGCTTTACTAATAAATTCCTCTACAGTATCACCTTGATGATATTCGGCTACACCTATGGAAATTGTTTTATGTATAACACTTACCTGCGCTGGAATGGTAAATTCTGTTCCTTCTATTAGACTACGTGTTTTTTCAGCTACTGGAAGGCAGTTTTGTAGATCAATATTATTTAGTAGGACTATAAATTCTTCCCCTCCATATCTTGCTATTAGATCTGTAATCCTAAAGGAAGATTTTAAGGTAGATGCTAAGGTTTTTAGAACAGCATCACCAGCGGGATGACCGTAAGTATCATTAACTTGTTTAAAGTGATCTACATCAAACATCATAATACAAACTGGTTTATTGGTTTCTTTGCTCTTCTCCACTATTTGCCTGACATGAATATCAAAATACCTTCTGTTAAATACGCCAGTTAAGCCGTCTTTTGTTGACAGATCAACACTTTCTTCCAGCTCTGCACGTAAATCATCTTGATAACGTTTTCTTCTAAGTTGAGTTTTAACTCTTGCTTTTAATTCACTTTTATCAACAGGGTACATAAAATAATCGTTAACCCCGAGCTCCATACCTTTAATAACTATCGCTATATCTTCTTCTTCAGCAAGCATCATAACTGCTGAATGTTTTAAAACTGGTTTTGTACGAAGCATTACAGCAACTCGAAGGGGATCAGCAGTACTTATTTGACAGCTTATAATTACAATATCGGGGATAAATGCACCCAGACTATCAACTTCATTTGGCGATGTTAAAACCTTAACTTGACTGGAAATTTCAGAAAGATTATCTTTAATATTCTTTGCCTGAACCAAATCATCATCAAGTAACAATATTTTACTCTCGGAAAAATCATCTTTCAGTTCGACAACAGTAGCCCCAAGTTCAGCGTTAATATTATTCCTAAGCTTTAATTCATCGATTACAGTTTTCATTCGAGCCAAAGATTTTACCCTAACAAAAAGCGCAGTATCATTGATTGGTTTGGTAAGGAACTCATCTGCTCCTGCCTCGAGTCCTTTTACTCTATCCTCAATATCGGAGAGAGCAGTAACCATAACTACAGGTATATGAGTTGTTTCGGGGTTTTGTTTAATCTTTCTACATGTTTCAAAGCCGTCCATTCCCGGCATCATTACATCTAGCAAAACGATATCTATCCTGTTTTGAGCTAACATTTCAAGTGCTGCAACCCCATTGCTTGCAGTAAATACAGTATAATATTCTGCCAATAATTTAGCTTCTAATAATTTAACATTAGGTTCTAAATCGTCTACTACTAATATTGTGGCAGTCATGATATTTAAACAGTATTATTATTACTTATAAACCTTTCCACAGAAAAAAAGAAATTGTCAATAGATACTGGTTTTGAAAGGTATAAATCACAACCAGACTCTGAAATCCTCATTACTTCATTTTTCATAGCAAATGCAGTTATAACTATAATGGGGATTTTATTTGTTTTGGGATTATTTTTTAAAATTTTTATTAAATCTAAACCTGAAACATCAGCTAATTGTATATCCATCAATATAAGATCCGGTAACTGCTCAATAACAATTTCCAATATATTGAAACCATCTTTTGAAAGAATAACCTCATGATCTTTTATCGTTAATAAGTCGCAAAATAACTTTAAGTTTAACTCGTTATCTTCAACTACTAAAACTTTTGCCATCACCGGTAAAAAATTATTTTAACAAATATTAAATAACTATTGTTATTTAAACCCTACCATAACCCTATTATAATGGGGGATTATAATCTAACTAAGGTTAATTTGCTTTCTAATTATACCAACCTAGGCTTTTTAAATTATAATGTGACCTTATTGCTATTCCCTAGTTCAATTATCCTGTAATACGTTACGTTGCACATGCCATGCGTTATTATCACTTTGTACGTAAAAATCAAGTCTAAAATTAGAGAGTGATGATTTAACGATTATGTTATCTATATCTTGATTTGATAGCAAATTAACGTTATCATACAGTAAAAATAACCGTTCACATTTATTCACATCAAAATTTGCATTTACCGAGAGAACAGACAAGATTTTACTTTCATCGGGGTTAATTATTATCATGCTTGATGAATTATTAAAGTTTTTTAACTCCGGACCAATTAAAATGGGTTGTTTTTCCGGCCATGTATCGTATATAGTTCCATGCGGGATAAATTGTTTCCTAGAATATATCCATAAGACAGTATCCAGTTCAAAAGCCTGCTCTTTGCTGTTTGTATAGACAAATATCTTAATAGCGCTATGATAGCATTTTTCTGCAAGATTACAAAATGCTCTTGAGAGTTTTTCTTGTGTGGTTTTATAACAGCTAATTTTAATCATTTCTTGTGTAATATAGTAACTTTAATATGCCAAAATGTACTTATATAGTCCTTTTAAAGAATAATGAGAACAACATTCCCTACTTAATAGAATCACTAAAAAACACAACTGGCTTTTTTACAAAAGAGTTTATCATTATTGATGACGGTTCAAAAGACAAATCTTTAACTACTCTCAAATTGGCCGTTAATGATTTACCAAGAACAACTATTATTACTCAGCAAACTCAAGGGCCAGCAATAAGTGTAAATAAAGCTGTTAATCTAGCTACGGGAGACTACGTTCATTTTGTAGAAGGTAATGAGATTTTACATCCGGAATCAACTATGATAATGATCGATTCATGTAGGAAATTTGGAGCAGAAGTTGCTTGTATAAGACTGGGGGAAGCAGCAAACGAAAAAAATTTTACTAAAAATTTATCTATCCAGCCAAGGTTAATTCAAGCACCGATAACCCAAATTCTTTTAAACAAAATCAAACCGTTAAGGAATATTGGAGGGGCTGGAAGTTTAGTAAAAAGAAACTTACTTGAAAAAACTGGCAAGGCCGACAGCAGCATTTACTGCCAGACTATGTCGATGTCGCTGAGATGTGCTAAATATAGTAATTTTGTTTTTGTTAATAACGTATTATCTCTGAAACAAAAAGAAAATACAGAACTTGATAAAAAATTTGGATCTTATAATAATTTAAGAGCAATCTATAATTTTGCTAGCAGCCATCATGAAATTTGCCAAACCATTATCCCAGAATTGCTACAACATCTTAGCTTGGAAATGTTATCCCAAAAACTAAAGGTTAGATATTATTTGCAGTCAATTAGGGCAAAATATACTACATCGCTGCTACTAGATGAAGTGCTTGAATTTTATAAAACCGAATATGAAAAATTATTTTAAAAAATTATTTTTTATAAGTACTTGAACTATCATCTTTAAAGCATATATAAACAGCACAAGCTTAGTTCCAGCTAAAGCTAAGCGTTTTTGGTTAACTTAAATTAATGAGGTTCAAAATGAATTTTACACCATTGCACGATCGTGTTGCGATTAAACCTATGGACCAAGAAGAAAAAACTCTTGGAGGTATAATTATTCCTGATACTGCAAAAGAAAAGCCTATGCAGGGAAAAGTTATTGCAGTCGGTAAAGGAACTAAGGACAAAGACGGTAACCTTATCCCCCTTGATGTAAAAGTAGGAGACAAAGTACTTTATGGTAAATGGGGTGGAACAGAAGCGAAAGTAAATGGTCAGGAATTCATTATTATGAAAGAATCTGACATTATGGGAATAATAAATTAAGTAACTAACATTTTACAAGGAGTAATACATTATGGCTAAACAAATAAAATACGGTACAAAAGCCCGTGAAGAAATGATTAAAGGGGTGGATTTTCTGGCCAATGCTGTTAAAGTTACTTTAGGCCCAAAAGGACGTCACGTTGCGATAGAACAATCCTTTGGTGCTCCACGCGTAACAAAAGACGGGGTTACTGTAGCTAAAGCTATAGAATTAAAAGACCCAGAACAGAATTTAGGCGCTCAATTAGTGAAATCTGTTGCAAGTAAAACAGCAGATGTAGCAGGTGATGGTACAACAACTGCTACTATCTTAACACAAGCAATAGTTAAAGAAGGTAACAAAGCAGTAGCTGCAGGATTTAACCCTATGGATCTTAAAAGAGGGATTGATATTGCGGTTGCAGAAGTGCTTGAGTCAATCAAAAAATCCAGTAAGCCTATCAGTAGCCACGAGGAAATAGCTCAAGTAGGAACTATTTCTGCTAACGGAGACAAAGAAATAGGTGAGCAAATAGCTCTTGCTATGAAAAAAGTCGGTAAGGAAGGCGTTATAACTGTAGAAGAAGCTAAGAATTTTGGTTTTGAAGTAGATGTAGTAGAAGGTATGATGTTTGATAGAGGTTATCTCTCTCCATACTTCGTAACCAATTCTGAAAAAATGATAGTGGAGCTTGATAATCCTTACATTCTTATTTTCGAGAAAAAACTTTCTTCCTTGCAGCCAATGTTACCTGTTCTTGAAGCTGTCGTTCAGTCTTCCAGACCGTTATTAATTATTGCTGAGGATGTTGAAGGTGAAGCACTTGCTGCATTAGTCGTTAACAAACTCCGTGGTGGGCTAAAAGTAGCTGCTGTAAAAGCTCCGGGATTTGGAGATAGAAGAAAATCAATGCTAGAAGATATTGCAGTTCTAACTAACGGACAACTAATCAGCGACGATCTGGGCATGAAACTTGATAATGTAACTATTTCAATGCTAGGTAGTGCTAAAAAAGTCAAAATTTCTAAAGAAGATACTGTAATTGTTGAAGGAGCTGGCGCTAAAGTAGATATTGAATCAAGATGCGCACAGATTCGCAAACAAATAGAAGAAACCACTTCTGATTACGATAAGGAAAAACTACAAGAAAGACTGGCAAAACTTGTTGGTGGTGTTGCGGTTCTTAAAGTCGGTGGTGCAACTGAAATCGAAGTTAAAGAAAGAAAAGACCGCGTTGATGATGCTCTTCATGCAACTAGAGCTGCCGTAGAAGAGGGTATTGTCCCTGGTGGCGGCGTTACTCTGTTTTATGCTGCTAGAGCTTTGGAGGATGTAAAAGGAACTAACGATGATCAACAAGCCGGTATAAACATCGTCAAAAAAGCTCTTCAATCACCTGCAAGGCAAATTGCTGAAAATTCAGGAGTAGATGGAGCTATTGTTGCTGGCAAATTAACTGAAAGTAAATCAATTACTTTTGGTTTTAATGCCCAAGAGATGGAGTATGTCGATATGTTCAAAGCCGGTATTATCGATCCTACCAAAGTAGTTAGAACAGCTTTGCAAGATGCAGCCTCCGTTGCTTCGTTAATCATTACTACCGAATCTATCATTACTACTGATCCTACTAATAAAGAGGATGCACCAGCTGCTGGCGGCGGAATGGGTGGTATGGGCGGAATGGGTGGCATGGGCGGAATGGGCTTCTAACCGCACTTAGCCAATTTATTCTTAACTAAAACAAAAAAATCGGAGATTACTTTTTATAGAAGTAATCTCCTTTTGTTTTTATCCTGGAATTAAACTAAAATAAGATCTAAAAACACTAATTCTTATTTAACTAGTGTAGAAGAAAGTTTTATCATAAGTTTTACCTAAAACCTTACATAAAATTCTAATCTGCAAGGGCAGTAACAAATTTAAATATGCACGATATATTTTTTCAGCAGGTTAAGTCATTATTGCACCTATCAGAACCGGCCCAAAAAGCTTTAGCCCGCCTTAAAATCGTTAATTTGAGAGATTTGGTTTTTTACAAACCGGTTGCTTATAACCTTATCAAAATAAGTCCTGATCTAGCAAAAGTAAAAAATGGCGATCTAATTCAGGCAGAGGTAATAATAGATGATGTGCTTCGTCCCTCTTCGAAACGATCTCCGCTTAAAATTAAGGTTTCTAATGCTACAGGGACAGTTATTCTGGTTTTTTTTAGTAAAATTCATCCGTTCATTTTTAGCAAATTAAGAGTCGGTCAGAAATATATTGTTACCGGTAAAGTAGAAATTTTTGATCATTCTTTACAAATAAGCCATCCGGAATTTATATTTAAACAAAATTTAACTACGCCTGTAATGCCTGTCTATCCACTTACTTACGGTATAGTAAACAAGCAATTATACAGTTATATCAGGGAAGCTATTAACATTCTAGAAAATGCTATTAATACAAAGAAGTCTTTCTCTGAACAAAAATTAGAAGAAAGAAAATATATCGATGAATTACTCAGCGAAATCAAAAATTTACACCTAATTGGCTATTCGGGGGCAAATTATGATATTGAAAGAAATATAAGTTTGAATATACAAAAACTAGCAGAGAAAGAATTGTTCGCCAATCAGGCATCATTGGTAAAAATTAAAACCGAAGAACAAAAAAGGCAGGGCAGATCATTTCCGCTAAATCATGATTTACATAAATTAGTCCTCCAAAACCTTGGCTTTGAATTGACTGAAGGGCAATTAAAGGCAATTAAGGAAATAGAACAGGACCAATTTGCTGATATACAAATGATGCGTATGTTGCAAGGGGATGTTGGTTCTGGAAAGACACTAATTGCCCTTCTGACGATGTTAAATGTCGTAAACTCAGGAACACAAACAGCATTAATGGCCCCAACCGACTTGCTAAGTGCTCAGCACTATCAATTTTTCTGTAGTGCTTTAGAAAACACTACAATTAAAGTTGAGTTACTAACAGGCAAAACGTCAGCAAAACAACAATTGCAATTAAAAAAAGATTTAGCAGACGGTAAGGTGGATATATTAATTGGCACTCATGCTTTATTTCAAAAAGGCGTAGAATTTAAGGACTTAGGATATATTATTATTGATGAACAGCATAGGTTTGGCGTTGAACAAAGACTAGAATTAATCAAAAAAGCTTCCCATCCCGATGTACTTGTTATGACAGCTACTCCTATCCCACGGAGTTTAACTTTAACGATGTTCGGAGATATGAGTGTCTCACAACTTAAAACTAAACCACGCAACCGCTTACCTATAATTACCTCTGCAATTTCTAGCGAAAAAAGATTCGAAGTTATCACCTCACTAAATAAAAAATTACAACTAGGAGAAAAAATTTATTGGGTATGTCCTTTAATTGATCAATCAGATGAAACATTAAAAACGATTTTTTCTGAAGAAGAAAATCCATATCTTTCTTTATTTTCTGACGTAAGCACCAGATTTATTGAACTAGATAAGGCGTATCCCAACCAGGTTGCTATGATCCACGGAAAAATGAAAGCAGCACTTAAGGATCAGGTGATGCAGGAGTTTAAAAACGGTAAAGTTCGTATATTGGTTGCAACAACAGTTATTGAAGTGGGTATTGATGTACCTGACAGCAATTTGATTATTATCGAAAATGCCGAAAAATTTGGCCTTGCCCAACTTCATCAACTAAGGGGTAGAGTAGGACGAGGAAGCAAACAATCTTATTGTTTACTTATGTATAACCCCAAAAAATTATCTAAATTTGCCCAGGAAAGGCTTAAAATCATGCGAGAAAGTAACGACGGCTTTTATATTGCGGAGCAGGACCTGGTGTTAAGAGGCGGAGGAGAAATCCTAGGTATCAAGCAGAGCGGTGAGCCTGTTTTCTTTTTTGCCGATCTTACTAGAGATTTAAAAGTTTTACTCCACGCAAACAATCTTACAAAATCGCTTAAAATAAATAAGTTTATTGATTTTCAAATTACCCTATTTGCCAGAAATAATCAGGAACTGATAAAAAGTGGATAATACAATTATAGGTTATAAATTTTATAATTATTTATTTTTTAGTTGACAGTATTGCTAAATTACCCTAAATAAAGATATTATTTTTTGTTTTAATTTATCAATAATTAATTATGTCAAAGTCAACGCGGAAGCGCAAGGGAGAAGAAATAGCAAGACTATCCTCTATAGAGGTAAAAAATTATCTAAGTATAGGTATCTCTAATTATAATCTTGGGAAGTTCAAGGAAGCAATTGATAATTTTATAAAAGTAACAGCATTAGACACTAGAAACAAAAGTGCATTTCATGGATTAGCTAAATCATACTTTAATCTAGGAATCTTGCATTTTAAAAAACAGGATTTTATTCAGGCAATTGAAAATTTTGGGGAAGTAAACAAAATTGAGCCCAATCACATAACCACCAATTTTTATTTAGGACATTCCTATCTCCGTCTTAGTAGATTTTCTGAATCTATTAAGCATTTTGGAAAAGTGACAGCTTTGAGCCCTCAATATATAGACGCTTATTACGCCTTAGGTATGATTTATTTTAAGCTTGGTAATTTTCCTGAGGTAATTAAGAATTTTGGGGAAGTAAACAAAATTAAGCCCAATCATATAACCACCAATTTTTATTTAGGACATTCCTATCTCTGTCTTAGTAAATTTTCTGAAGCTACTAAGCATTTTGAGAAAGTGACAGCTTTGAACCCTCAATATATAGATGCTTATTACGCCTTAGGTGAGATTTATTTTAAGCTTGGTAATTTTCCTGAGGTAATTAAGAATTTTGGAGAATTGATAAAATTAAAACCTAATCATGATGAAGCTCATCAAGTTCTAGGTAGTAGTTACTTAAAAATTGGTGATTTGTATAATGCAATTATGCACTTTACAAAAGCAGCATCATTAAATCCTCTGAAGTTTACTGATTGTTATCTTACTAATCTCGCAAAGATAAAAAATCCTGATTTTAAAAACTTAACAACTATTAGTAAATCTTTACATCAAGTTATTGCTTCTAACGAAACAATTTTGAAGGAAACAGCTGACGAATCTACTTTAAGTAAGGTTAATTTTAACATAGCGGAGGCTCTTGCTTTTTTACATAAATTAGGGTTTTCCGAAGAAAGTGAGTTTTTAAAACACGCTGCAGATTATTATTTCAGATGTGGAACTGTTGTTGCTCTTGAAAAAATTATTAATCACGATCCGCGAGATACTCTCAAACTGCACTATAAAGCCCATTATGAAAGAGGGAATATTGCTTTTACAAACAAAGACTACAACACCGCATTATCCTATTACGAGCAGGTTTTAAAGGTTATGCCTAGTTTTATTGATGCTTATATTCATGCATCTTTATCTTGTATAGAGATTGGTAAGAATGGAGATGGAATATCTATTTTAATAAGTGAAAGAAGTTCTTGGTACTTGAGCCAAGCTAGAAAATATCTCCCTAGTTTACTGAAAGCTATTGATGAAGGATTAACCGAGGAGCTAGATAAATCAATAAAAAAACCTATAGAAATAGTAAATCTGATCTTTAATTATTATGTAGGAGATGGTGGTGTTGAATTTGTATCCGGATCAGAACAAGTAATCAAAGAGGTAATGGGATTAGTTGGAGAAGAAACTTCAATTTAACCAATTAATAATGCTAAAAATTATTATATAGAAATAGTATATAGTGCCAGTATCCTATTATTATTGTTATAATTTTGCTTCTATTAAGCTTGCTCTGAGAGACTGTTTTATTGCTGTTATTTGCGATCAAACCTTTCTTGCTATCTAATTCTTTTAAAAAGTCATCGAAGGGAGAGTATATTTCTGTAAAATCCATTTTCATAGGTTATTTCTATTATTTTGTGGAATGAAGTAACCTATAAAGTAGTTCTTTACTGCTGTACAGCTATCTTTCTAATGCGAAACTCGTGTTATATAAACAACTCCTAGAAGCAGTGATTTTTACATTTAACACACTTGTAATTCTTAAACTCCAAGGGTTACGAGTGTTTTTATGTTTAATATTCTGTGGTGTTAATTTTATTTCTGATAATAAAAAATATAAATAACCTTATAAAAGCTATTATTCAAAGTGCAGGTAAATAGGAAAAAAGCCGAAGTTTCGTTTTAAACTAGCCATAAAAAAATCAGCACAAAAATGCACTTAGCAAGGGTTATAGACAGGTTTTTGACCTACAATAACCTCTCATTATTATTAATAAGAAAAAGCCTGGAGGTTCTCAAAAATAAACAAACCCAAAAATTTAAAATTTCGCAGTTTATTTTGGTAATGGAGGATATTAGGTACTTATCTGAACATAACCTCACCCTGATTAAATTTACATAAGAAGAGTAAATTTAATCAGGGCCAATTTTACTGATTTTCAATAATTTTTTTATCTCGACTCTGTGCTTCTTTTTTAGCAATATTCATATAAAAGCCTGTACCAGCAGGTATTAACCGACCAACTATCACATTTTCTTTTAAACCAATCAGTTTATCTAGTTTACCGGCAACAGCAGCTTCAGTCAAAACTTTGGTTGTTTCCATGAAAGATGCAGCCGATATAAAAGAATTTGTTTGAAGCGAAGCTTTAGTAATACCCTGCAGCACCGGCTCTGCACAAGCAGGATCACCACTATTTTTTACAAGTTTCTTATTGATATCCTCAAGTTCAGCAGCATCAACCAATTCTCCAATTGTAAATGTAGTATCACCGGTATGAGTAATTTCTACTTTCTGCAGCATCTGGCGAATTACAACTTCAATATGCTTATCATCGATTTTTACCCCTTGCAGTCTATAAACAGCTTGAATTTCTTGAACCATATACCTTGCCAGGGCTTCAACCCCCATGACTTTTAAAATATCCTGAAGAACAGGATTACCGTCGATAATCATGTCTCCTTTTTTGACAAAGTCACCCTCATTTACAACCACATGTTTTCCTTTAGGAAGCATATATTCAATTGGCTCAGACCCATCAGACGGATGTAAAATAATTCTTCTTTTTGACTTATAATCTTTACCAAACTCAATACGCCCCTCTACGTCTGCAATCACTGCATGATCCTTAGGTCTTCTTGCCTCTACAAGTTCGGCAACTCTAGGAAGACCACCGGTAATATCCCTTGTTTTTGTGGATTCTCTAGGAATACGAGCTAAAATATCCCCAGCAGCAACCTCATAACCGTCAGTAACACTAAGGACCGCATTCACCGGTAAATAATACTTAGCTTCCATCCCGTTTGATAATTCAACTTTTTTTCCGCTCGAATCCAGTAACTGTATACGCGGACGTAAATCCACTCCCCTGGAATATTGTTTTGATTCAATTACTACTTTACTTGATATTCCGGTAGTATCATCCATAACGTCCCTGACCGATAATCCTTCTATCATATCAGTAAACAAAACCTTCCCGGATTTTTCGGTAATGATCGGAATAGTATAAGGATCCCACTCAGCAATTTTCTGCCCTTTTTGTACCATATAACCATCGTCAACCATTAACCTCGCCCCATACGGCACTTTGTTCCTTGCACGCTCGTTACCCTTTTCATCAATAAATAAAACTTCGCATGCACGGCTCATTACTATCTGGCAACCTTCTGAATTCACAACTAAATTACGTCCTATAATTTTTACTTTCGAATCGTAAGAAGCCTCTATAGAGGATATTTCTGCTCCCTTAGTAGCAGCACCACCAATATGGAATGTCCTCATAGTAAGCTGAGTTCCAGGTTCTCCAATGGACTGAGCAGCAATTACTCCCACAGCCTCACCTATAGAGACAATTGAACCAGTTGATAAATCACGACCATAGCATTTAGCACATATACCTAAATCGGTTTTACATGTAAGAACAGACCTAGCTTTAAGGAAATCTAATCCAGAAGCTTCTATTTTTTCTAGTTTTTCTTCATCAATTAAATCCCCTGCAGATATTATAAGCTTGTTTGTTACAGGATGGTAAATATCAGCGGTAACTGACCTTCCTAAAATCTGATCAGCTAGAGACATTAAGACTTCCCCACCATCTATAATAGTTTTAATTTCTATACCATCTGTCGTACCGCAATCATATTCTGTAATAATACAATTTTGAGCTACGTCCACCAGCCTTCTAGTTAAATACCCCGAATTTGCAGTTTTAAGAGCCGTATCCGCAAGACCTTTACGAGCACCATGGGTAGAGTTAAAATACTCCCTAACAGTTAATCCTTCTCTAAAATTTGAAATAATAGGAGTTTCAATAATTTCACCTGAAGGTTTTGTCATAAGTCCACGCATACCAGCAAGCTGTTTTATCTGAGCGGCAGATCCTCTGGCCCCGGAAATAGCCATCATATGAATTGAATTCAATTTGTGTACAGTATTTTGATATATACCGCTATCATTAGATGCGGGCTTTGCAATGTCCTCCATCATATCGGTAGCAACTTTATCCGTACAAGCAGACCAAGCATCAACTACTTTATTAAATTTTTCTCCAAAAGTAATAAGACCTTCTGAATATTGCTGTTCAAACTCCTTAACCAAAGCTGATGTCTCTTTTATATGTTTACCTTTTGAAGCAGGAATTACCATATCATCCATACCAAAAGAAATACCAGACTGACAAGCATATTTAAAACCTAATTGCATTAAATGGTCGGCAAATATTACCGTCGCTTTCTGACCGCAATAACGATAAACAGAGTCAATAGCATTAGAAATTGTTTTCTTGGTCATTTGCTTATTTACTAACCTGAAATCAATATTTGCGTTATTTTTAGGTATTAATTCACCCAGAATTAACCTACCTGGTGTTGTTTCAACAATATTCTCAACCTGTTTTCCTTCAGAATTAATAACTTCCATCCGAAAACGAATTTTAGAATGTAAAGTTACTATTTTTTCATAAAGGGCAAACTCTACTTCAGCCATATCGGCAAAGACCATCCCTTCCCCTGGTTCTCCTGAAAGTTCAAGGGTTAAGTAATATAAGCCAAGTACGACGTCTTTATCCGCAGAAATAATAGGCTTACCGTTAGCAGGGCTCAAAATATTATTTGTCGACATCATCAGTACCCTTGCTTCAAGCTGAGCCTCTATGGAAAGTGGTATGTGCACTGCCATCTGGTCACCATCAAAGTCCGCATTAAATGCTGCACAAACAAGAGGATGCAGCTGAATAGCTTTACCTTCAATAAGTAATGGTTCAAATGCTTGAATCCCTAATCTATGCAAGGTTGGAGCTCTGTTTAAAAGTACCGGATGTTTACGTATTACTTCTTCTAAGATATCCCAAACCTCTATCCTTTCAGCTTCTACAATCTTTTTAGCAGCTTTAATGGTAGTAGCTATCCCATAAAGCTCCAGCTTAGAGTATATAAAAGGTTTGAACAATTCCAGTGCCATTTTCTTTGGCAAACCACACTGATGTAACTTCAGTTCAGGGCCAACCACAATTACCGAACGTCCTGAATAGTCTACCCTTTTACCGAGTAAATTTTGCCTAAAGCGTCCCTGTTTACCCTTTAACATATCGCTTAAAGATTTTAATGGACGTTTGTTTGGGTTTTTAATTACCTTGCCACGACGACCATTATCAAATAAAGCGTCTACTGCTTCTTGTAACATTCTTTTTTCGTTACGAATAATAATGTCTGGAGCTTTTAGTTCAAGTAATCGACGCAAGCGGTTATTTCTATTAATAACTCTTCTATATAATTCATTAAGGTCCGAGGTAGCAAATCTTCCACCATCAAGCATCACAAGAGGTCTTATTTCCGGTGGAATAACCGGTAAAACATTAATGATCATCCATTCAGGGTTGTTACCTGAATGCAGAAAATCTTCGACAAGTTTTAAACGCTTAATAAGTTTTTTCTTTTTAGTTTCAGAATTAGTTTCTCTAAGCTCAGTTTGAAGTTGTATACTTAGTTCTTCAAGGTTAAGCTCAGCAAGAAGACGCTGCACAACCTCTGCACCTATTAAGGCAACAAAACTATCTTCGCCATACTCATCTTGCGCTTTAATGTAAGCATCATCACTGAGTAAATCACCTTTTTGTAGAGGCGAAATACCTGGATCAACAACCACATAGTTTTCAAAATATAGGATCTTTTCGAGATCCTTCATAGCAATATCAAGCAAGGTGCTTATTCTAGATGGCAAGGACTTTAAAAACCATATGTGTGCAACAGGAGCCGCAAGCTCAATGTGCCCCATTCTCTCCCTTCTAACCCTAGAAGAAGTAACTTCAACACCACATTTTTCACAAGTGATGCCTTTATATTTCATCCGCTTATACTTACCGCATAAACATTCGTAATCTTTTACAGGACCAAAAATCCTGGCACAAAACAACCCCTCTTTTTCAGGTTTAAAAGTCCGATAGTTAATGGTTTCAGGTTTTGTTACCTCTCCAAAAGACCAAGATCTTATTTGCTCTGGACTTGCAATATTTATCTTTATTTGATCAAATTGTTGAGTGTTGCTTAATTGACCGTAAAAATTAACTCTTGTTGACATAATAGCTTTTCCTCAAACTTAAACTCTTGCAACCTTGCTTTTAAAACCAAGTGACATTCAAAAAAACGGCACACAAAATTTAGACGATTGTGCATCGAAAACTAAACCTACTCTGAACTTTCCTCTAATTGTACATTTAAACAAAGAGATCTAAATTCCTTAATCATAACGTTAAATGATTCCGGTATACCTGATTCAAAATTACCTTCACCTTTAACAATAGCCTCGTAAATTCTGATTCTACCTGCTACATCATCAGATTTAACAGTTAGCATTTCTTGTAATGTATAAGCAGCACCATAAGCTTGCAATGCCCAACATTCCATCTCTCCAAACCTTTGACCACCAAAATGGGACTTACCACCAAGAGGTTGCTGGGTAACCAAGCTATACGGGCCAATAGAACGAGCATGGATTTTATCATCCACAAGGTGATGCAGTTTCAGTAGGTATTTATACCCGACTGTTACGTGACGATCAAAATATTCTCCGGTTCTACCATCGATCAGTTTAACTTGACCTGAAGAATGTTGATCAGCGAGTTCTAACATTTCTTTAACATGCCCCGCCTTGGCACCATCAAATACAGGAGTTGCAAAATAAACCCCTCCTTTTATCTTCTCACAAAAATCAATAAATTCTTCTTTTTTTAAGTTTTTGAGCTTAGAAGTAACATCGCTTTCACCATATATCTTACAGACAAAGTCCTTAAGTGCTTCAACTTCCAACTCATTTTTATTGTAAGCGTGCAGCATATTGCTAACTTTGTAACCTAAAGTTTTTGCTGCCCATCCCAAATGGGTTTCCAATATCTGGCCAACGTTCATCCTCGATGGCAAACCAAGGGGATTTAATACCACGTCTATAACCGTACCATCTTCCAGGAAAGGCATATCTTCCTCCGGCATAATACGAGATATCACGCCCTTATTTCCATGCCGTCCAGCCATCTTGTCACCTGGTTGCAATTTATGTTTCGTCGCAATAAATACTTTTACAACTTTTAATGCTCCTTGAGGCAAATCGTCACCGTTCTGTATTTTTTCAACTTTACTAGTAAAACGCTTATTAAGCTCGTCTTTCTTTTCATCATATTGAGCCTTAATCTGCTCAATTTCAACCATTACGGAGCTATCTTCTACAATCAACTGCCAGTACTGCCCCTTAGATAAAGTAGATAATAAAGTACTATCAATCTTCGCACCTGATTTTACAGATTTAGGACCTGAAAGAACTATTTGCCCCTCTAAAATCTTTTGTAAGCGCACGAACACGAAATGATCGATAATTTCAATTTCATCATCCCTATCTTTAGCAAGTTTTTCAATCTGTTGCTTTTCAATTGTTATTGCCCGCTCGTCTTTTTCCACGCCTCTACGTGAAAGCACCCGGACTTCGACAACAGTACCGCTGACCCCAGGTGGTACATACAAAGAAGAATCTCTAACATCAGAAGCTTTCTCACCAAAAATTGCTCTAAGCAATTTCTCTTCCGGTGTCATAGGAGATTCGCTTTTAGGTGTCACCTTACCAACTAAAATGTCTCCAGATTTTACTTCGGCTCCAATATGGATAATACCAACTTCATCCAAATTCCGAAGGCTTTCTTCTCCTACATTTGGCATATCCCTGGTTATTTCCTCAGGTCCCAGCCTTGTATCTCTTGCAACCACCTCAAATTCTTCAATGTGAATAGAAGTAAATACATCATCCTTTACAATTCGTTCAGAAATTAAAATTGAATCTTCGAAATTGTAACCACTCCAGGGAATAAAGGCTACAAGTACATTTCTACCCAGCGCAATCTCCCCATTATCAATCGCAGAACCATCAGCAATAACTTCACCACGCCTTACTTGATCGCCAACGTTAACTAGAGGTTTTTGATTGATACATGTATTATGATTTGATTTCTGAAACTTCAGCAATGAATATATATCAACTTCCGGCGAACCGTTTTTCTTACGCTCCAAAGTTCTAACAACTATTCTAGTTGCATCAACTTGTTCAACTATACCGTCATTTAACGCAACTACGGCAGCACCAGAGTCTCTCGCTACCACATCTTCTATTCCTGTTCCAACAAGAGGAGCATCAGTTTTAATAAGAGGTACTGCTTGACGTTGCATGTTTGAACCCATAAGTGCACGATTCGCATCATCATTTTCTAGAAACGGAATCAACGATGCTGCAACCGAAACAACTTGCATAGGTGTTACATCTATAAAATCAACTTCGGAAAGTGGTACAGTTACAAAATTACCTGATTCAACCCGACAATTAACCATCTCAGATTTTATTCTACCATCTGGTTGTATTTCCATATCCGCTTGAGCAATTTTATATTTCCCTTCTTCAATAGCAGAAAGGTAAACTACCTCATCAGTTACAAACCCATCTACAACCTTTCTGTAAGGACTCTCTATAAAACCGTGTTTATTGATTCTGGCATAAGTAGCCATGGAATTAATCAACCCAATATTCTGACCTTCTGGTGTTTCAATAGGGCAAATACGACCATAATGAGTAGGATGGACGTCACGTACCTCAAACCCAACACGATCACGACTTACACCACCTGGCCCGAGAGCAGACAATCTTCTTTTATGAGTAATTTCAGATAATGGATTAGTTTGATCCATAAACTGTGAAAGCTGCGAAGTGCTGAAGAACTCTTTTACAACTGAAACTAAAACTTTAGAATTAACCAAATCATGCGGCATAACGGCATCAATATCAACTACTGACATCCTCTCTAATATTGCTCTTTCCATCCTTACTAGGCCGATTCTGAACTGATTTTCAATCAATTCACCAACAGACCTTACTCTTCTGTTACCTAGATGATCTATATCATCAACAGCTCCTTTGCCATCTTTCAAGTCTACTAGTACTTGCACGATAGTTTTAATATCTTCTTTGGTCAGGCAGGTATTACCTTCGGCTACATTAAGATTAAGCCTTGCATTCATTTTAATCCTACCAACTTCAGAAAGGTCATATCTATCAGGGTCAAAAAACAAATTATTAAATAAAACACTACCAGCCTCAACAGTAGCTGGTTCTCCTGGCCTTAAAACCCTGAATATGTCTATTAAGGAAGCATTTTGATCCTGATTCCTATCTGCAAATAAAGTATTTCTTATATAAGCATCTCCTTGGGCTGGTACTTTAAGAACAGAAAGAGATTTTATCCCTGCAGTATCAATTGCAGCTAACATATCTTCTGTTATTTGCATACCAATTTTTGCCAAAACCTCTCCGCTGGATTTATCAACTAAATCACTACCTAAATAAGCACCAAGTAAAGTATCATTAGGAATAATAACTTTTTTTAACCCCGCTTCTGCAAATTTTTTGGCAAGCCTTGGGGTAATTTTTTGGCCGGCTTCCAAAACT
The DNA here is from genome assembly GCA_020410825.1 of Candidatus Megaera endosymbiont of Mesostigma viride. GTDB lineage: Bacteria > Pseudomonadota > Alphaproteobacteria > Rickettsiales > Rickettsiaceae > Megaera > Megaera polyxenophila. Next base: position 196,816 of record CP084576.1, on the reverse strand, counting down.
ATCTCGTTAGTTTCCGCATTTACTAAATCGTAGTTTAATCTATAAATGGTCAATGTCTCTGGCTGAAAATCTACTACCCAACTTTTCTTTTTTAATTCATAATTTATTGTTGAGTAATAAGTAGTCAACATTTCAGAAGGAGTCATACCAAGTGCCATAAGCAAAGTGGTAACCGGTAATTTCCTTTTGCGATCAATTCTAAAAAATATAGTATCTTTTGCATCAAATTCAAAATCCAGCCAAGAACCTCTATAAGGAATTATCCGAGCAGAATATAAAAACTTTCCGGAAGAATGAGTTTTCCCATCATCATGGTAGAAGAAAACACCCGGGGATCTATGCATCTGAGAAACAACAACTCTTTCTGTACCATTAATAACAAAAGTACCGTTAGGAGTCATAAGAGGGATTTCTCCCATATAAACTTGCTGTTCTTTGATGCCTTTTATTTCTCTAGCTTCAGTAGCTTCATCTACTTCCCATACGGTAAGACGCAATGTGACTTTAAGAGGAGCAACAAAGCTGAGCCCCCGTTGTAGGCACTCCTCAACATCATATTTCGGGGCATCAAAATTGTATTTTACAAACTCCAAAGTTGCTGTATTAGATGAATCCTTAATTGGGAAAATCGAACGTAAAACAGCTTGTAACCCCTTATCTTTCCTTTCAGACTCAGGAATTTCAAGCTGTAAAAAGTTTGCTTCATAAGAATTTTTTTGTATCTCAATCAAATTAGGCATTGAAGCTACCAACTTGATTTTACCGAAGTTTTTTCTAACACGCTTACTTGTTTGTAAGGATTGCGCCATATGATCTCCAGATATTTTTATATTTTTTTGTATATTAAATTAGTTACTAATGCAACAAACATCATCGAAAGAAACAACTGTAAAGCTAATTATTTTTAATTAAAAGTAAAACTTGCTTAAACCTAAATTAATACTACAGCTTTATAAAATCTACACCATGGTTATTTTTTAGAAAACAAACCATTCCTAAACTTAGCGTTGCTCTATATTAAGCGCATATAGCTTAACAAATATAAACCCCTTATACTCTAATTTAAAACTACCTTTCTTTATTTTTAGCCACCCAACTACGTGACAGATACCTACTTTTTACAAAGATTAGTTAAAACAAGAAAAGGTTGTGCACCTATAATTATATTTGTTGTCTAGAAAAGGAATTTTATAAAAGTTACAACTTATATCATAAAACTAGGCAAATCTGTTAATTTACATATACTTTAAAAAGAGCTCAAAAAAGATTTTTATGAACTTTTTTATACGTAATAATTAACTAATTTTACAAATAAAGACACTTGCTCCTTCCTACAAAATAAGCCGATCACAGAGGTTTTATTAAGTTACCTCCATAAACCGGCTCTCACTAATTACTTTACTTCTACTTTAGCACCAGCAGCTTCAAGTTTTGCTTTTATGTCATCAGCTTCTGCTTTAGACACTCCTTGTTTCAAAGATGATGGAGCAGCATCGACTAAATCTTTGGCTTCTTTCAAACCAAGATTAGTAAGAGCTCTAACAACCTTAATGACTTCAATTTTTTTGTCACCAGAGCTTGCTAAAATTACATCAAATTCAGTTTTTTCAGCTACCGCCTCACCTGCTGCTGCTGCCACCGGAGCTGCTGCTACTGGAGCTGCTGCTGATACACCCCATTTTTCTTCCAAAAGTTTTGAAAGCTCGGCAGCTTCCATTACTGTTAGAGCAGAAAGTTCGTCTGCTATTTTTGTTATATTCGCCATAATAAATTACCTCTATTGACTTTAAAAATTAAAAATTAACTGTTCTTTTCTGAATAAGCTTGAACAACTCTAGCAAGAGAACCAGCAGGAGCTTGAACAATTCTAACCAAATTCGCAGCTGGAGCTTGTAGTATACCAACTATTTTTCCTCTTAATTGATCAAGTGATGGTAACTTAGCTAATTGTTGTACTTCACCTACGTTCAGAATTTTATCATTCACTATCCCACCAATAACTTTCAAATTGTCATTAGCCTTAGCAAACTCAACTACTCCTTTTGCAGCTGCCACGGGATCCTTAGAATAAGCTATTGCAGTTGGTCCAGAAAAAACTTCTGGATCATATGTTAACTTAACATTAGTAGCAGCTATCTTGGAAAGTGTATTTTTTACTATCTTAAAAGACGCGCCATTCTCCCTTAAAGTTTTACGCAAATTTGTAATCTGCGAAACTGTGAGGCCGTGATAATGTGTAATAATTACTGAATTAGCATCTTGATAAATTTTTTCTAACTCTGAAACGAAAGTCTTTTTTTCTGATCTTAACACCTTATACTCTCCAAAAAACTTCTACTGTAAAACTGTTGACAAATCAACCCTAAGAGATGGACTCATAGTAGAAGACACATGAATCCTTTTTAAATAAGTTCCTTTTGCACCAGCTGGTTTTGCCTTAACAACAGATTCTATAAAAGTTACAGCGTTCTTTAATAAATCAGCATCCGCAAAAGATATTTTGCCAATACCAGCATGAACTATCCCCGCTTTTTCAACCCTATACTCTACTTGACCACTCTTAGCATTTTTTACTGCTGTTGTAATATCTGCAGTTACAGTTCCAAGCTTTGGATTGGGCATGAGTCCCTTTGGACCTAGAATCCTTGCTACCTGTCCTACTACACCCATCATATCAGGTGTACTGATACATACATCAAAATCTATTTTACCCGCCTTAATATTATCGATAATTTCAGTAGAACCAGCAATATCAGCACCAGCAGCCTTTGCATCTGCAACCTTATCCTCTTTACAAATTACAGCAACTCTTACATCCTTACCGGTACCAGCTGGCAAAGAAACCATACCCCTTACCATTTGATCAGAATGTCTCGGATCAACACCGAGATTAATTGCGATGTCTAATGTTTCATCAAATTTAGCAAAGCAAGAACTCTTCACTAAAGATATAGCTTCTTGTAAAGAATATTCTTTTGTTCTTTCAATGGCTTTTTTTGCTGCTGCTATTTTTTTACCCATAAGATTTTATTCTCAATCTTTAAATTATATCATTTAACCTTTTATTACTTTGATCCCCATAGACTCTGCTGTTCCTGCTATAATTTTTGCACCAGCTGCAATATCATTAGCATTTAGGTCTTGCATTTTAATTTTAGCAATCTCTTCACAATCAGACATAGTAACAGTACCTACCACTGCATCTTTTTTAGTAGCAGAAGAACCTTTTCCAATTTTGGCAAATTTCTTTAAAAAGAAAGAAGCGGGTGGAGTTTTAGTAACAAAATCAAAACTTTTATCAGCATAAACAGTAATTACTACAGGCAAGGGAGTACCAGGCTCTATAGAGCTGGTTGCAGCATTAAAAGCCTTACAGAATTCCATAATATTCACCCCTTTCTGGCCAAGAGCAGGACCTATCGGCGGCGCAGGGTTTGCCTTACCCGCTGGGACTGTTAATTTAATATACCCATCAATTTTTTTTGCCATTTTTACTATTACCTTAAAAACTTATATCCTCTAATTAACAACACTAATTCTAAAATTTACAATCAGTTTAATACTTATAGCCCTTATCTTAAAATTAATCAAATTATTGTTTAAATATTATATACAAACCTGTCTAAAAGTTAGCCACATTCAACTTTTATTAATTTTTCTTTACCTGACTAAAATTAAGCTCAATAGGTGTTGCCTTACCAAAAATAGAAACAGAAATTTTTAGCTTTTGACCTTCAATATCAACTTCCTCAACAAAACCTGAAAAACTATCAAAAGGACCATCTATAACCTGTATTTTGTCTCCAACATTATATAAACTTGAAGCAGTAGCATTTTTATTTTCAGATTCTAGTTGCTTAAATATCCTTCCTACTTCTTCATCACTCATAGGATTCGGTTTGGTTTTAGTACCCAAAAAGCCGGTTATTTTAGGAACACCTTTAACTAAATGCCAAGACTCATCCGTCATTTTCATCTTAATCAAAATGTAACCAGGCATAAACTTTTTCTCAGTAATAACCTGCTTTCCTCTTTTTATCTCGGGAACTTCTATTACCGGTACAACTATCTCTTCAAACTGGTCAGACATACCTTTTTTGGCAATCTGATCCTGTATCATTTGTTTTACCCTTTTCTCAGAACCAGAAACAGTATGTAGTATATACCACTTAGCAACCATATTATTTTACTTCTATTAATCCCTGCTTTATTTTCCAATATTCAAGAAAAATCTTATAATATTGTGAATACCATAATCTAAAATCAAGCTTGCCAAGCTAAACAAAAATACAGCGATAATTACAACTACTACCGAAGTAATTAACTCTTTTCTTTCTGGCCAAACAACTTTTTTTGCTTCCTGCCGAACTTGATCAAAAAATTTATATACTTTTGTTTGTTTCATTACAATCCCAACATCTGCCTTATTTTATTTGGCAGGAGCGACAGGAATCGAACCCGCAACCTCCGGTTTTGGAGACCGGCGCTCTACCAGTTGAGCTACACTCCTATCACAGTTCTCCCAATAAATCAACATATTTAATTATTAGAGAATAGCGATTAGTTATTTACTTCTCTTAAAAGAGAAATATTTCTAATAATTAAGGTTTGTTTTTACCTTGTTGTTTTAATAAAATAGCATCCACTACATGCTGAGGCACTTGAGCATAACTATCTAAATCCATGGAAAAACTAGCTCTACCCTGAGATTGGGATCTTAAAGTATTCACATAACCAAACATCTCTGCAAGAGGCACATTAGCTGAAATAACTTTTGCATTTCCTCTATTGTCCATACTAGTTACCTGCCCCCTTCTAGAATTTAGGTCTCCAATAATATCACCCATATATTCCTCAGGCGTAACAACCTCAACTTTCATAATCGGCTCAAGTAATTTTGGCCCAGCAAGCGGCATACCTTCTCTAAAAGCAGCTTTAGCAGCTATTTCAAAAGCAAGCACACTAGAATCAACATCATGATAAGAACCGTCAAGCAATGTAGCTTTAAAATTAATCATCGGGTAGCCCGCAATAATACCAGAATTCTTTATCGCATTTAAACCTTTCTCTACACCCGGTATATACTCCTTAGGTATTGCACCGCCAACAATTTTACTTTCAAAAACAAAACCTTCTCCAAGAGCGGCTGGTTCAAATAAGATTTTGACTTTTGCAAACTGACCAGCACCGCCTGATTGTTTCTTATGAGTGTAATCAATTTCATAAGGTTTGGTAATAGTTTCACAATAAGCTACTTCCGGAGCTCCAACATTCGCTTCTACCTTGAATTCCCTTTTCATACGGTCGACAAGAATTTCCAGATGGAGTTCACCCATACCACTAATATTAGTTCTACCACTATCATCGGTAAAAACTCTAAAAGATGGATCTTCAGCAGCTAATTTTTGTAATGCAAAAGACATTTTTTCTTGATCAGCTGTAGATTTTGGCTCTACAGCGAGCTGGATAACAGGCTCTGGAAAATCCATTTTTTCTAAAATGACATTACCTTCAAGCGAACATAAAGTATCACCAGTGGTAGTATTCTTTAGACCCGCAAGAGCAACAATATCCCCCGCCACTGCTTCTTTAACATCTTCACGATTATTAGCATGCATAAGGAGCATACGCCCTACTCTTTCTTTTTCACCTTTTACTGTGTTAAGTACAGTACTACCGGCGGAGAGCTTACCAGCATAAATTCTAATAAAGGTTAAAGAACCCACAAAAGGATCATTCATAATCTTGAAAGCCAGAGCAGCAAAAGAACCATCAACAGAATTCTTTATAGATTTCTCTTCACCGGTCTTGGCATCAATTGCCTTAGTATCTGGTATATCTAAAGGCGAAGGTAAATAATCCACGACCGCATCAAGCAATGGCTGCACGCCTTTGTTTTTAAAAGCTGAACCACAAACTACCGGCACAAACTTACTTGAAATAGTACCTTTTCTAATACAAGACTTAATTTCTGCTTCCGAAAGCTCCGTGCCTTCTAGGTATTTTTCCATTATTGCATCGTCTATTTCTGCTACAATATCTAACATACTAGCTCTGTATTCATCCGCTTGCGCCTTTAGATCAGCCGGAATTTCACCATAAACATACTCAGCTCCCAGTGAACCATCTTTCCAAATCACGGACTGCATTTTTACCAGATCAACAACACCCACAAATGTTTCTTCGTTACCTATAGGCAACTGTAAAACCAAAGGCAAAGCACCTAATCTATCTTTTATCATACCGACACATCTAAAGAAATCGGCACCCATTCTATCTAGTTTATTAACAAAACACATTCTCGGCACAGAGTATTTATCAGCTTGCCGCCAAACAGTTTCAGACTGAGGTTCAACACCTGCTACCCCATCAAATACAGTAACAGCACCATCGAGAACTCTAAGAGACCGTTCTACCTCAATAGTAAAATCAACGTGTCCAGGAGTATCTATGATGTTAATTCTTTTTTCATTCCAAAAACAAGTAGTGGCCGCAGAGGTAATAGTAATACCTCGCTCCTGCTCCTGCTCCATCCAATCCATGGTTGCACCACCATCATGGACTTCCCCTATGTTGTGAGATTTACCAGTATAATATAGAATACGCTCGGTAGTTGTTGTTTTACCCGCATCTATATGAGCGCATATACCAATATTACGAACTTCAGATAATTTATACTTAGACATGATACGTTACCTCTAGGAAGTTCTTTGGGCAAAATGCGCGAAAGCCTTATTAGACTCAGCCATTTTATGAGTGTCTTCTTTCTTTTTAATTGCAACCCCACGGTTATTAGCAGCATCGAATAACTCTTCAGCTAATTTCTCAACCATACTACGGCCAGAACGTTTTAGAGCCGCATTAATAAGCCATCTTGTCGCCAAAGCATAACCTCTCCTTTCATCAACAGACGATGGAACTTGGTAATTAGCACCACCAACCCTTACAGAAGTAACCTCGACAAAAGGTTTTACGTTATTTATACCATCGGTAAAAGTTTTAAAAGCATCAGCATTATGCTTTTTTTCCACTCTATTTAAAGCTCCATAAACAATTTTTTCTGCGAGAGACTTTTTTCCATCTTTCATAACGTTGTTGATAAACCTAGATAACAACACACTATTATACTTAGTATCCGGCTTTATTACCTTTTTTACTGCTGCATGACGACGCGACATTTTATACCTTAACTATACAATTTACATTAAATAACTATTTATTACCCTTAGAAGAAGTACCATAGCGAGAACGACCCTGCTTACGCCCCTTAACACCCTGCGTATCAAGCGCACCGCGAACTATATGATATTTTACACCAGGAAGATCTGGGACTCTACCACCCCTCACAAGAACTGCAGAGTGTTCTTGAAGATTATGCCCCTCACCGGGAATATAAGCATTTACATATTCACCATTACTTAAACGAACCCTAGCCATCTTACGCAGAGCTGAATTCGGTTTTTTTGGAGTAACTGTTTTTACAATAACACACACACCTTTTAAAAACGGATTTCCTCTAAGAGCGGGTGACTTTGTTTTCTTAATTTTTGGTTGGCGTCCCTTTCTAACAAGCTGATTATTTGTTGGCATTTACTAAATACACTCTAAACTGAAGTTAAAAAAACAACTACAAATGGAATACTAATGTCCATCAGTAATCTAATATTTAATTAAAATTTCTGAAGAACTATATCTAACTTTTAAATCAATAGCAAGAATTTTATATACACAAATACTATATAATTAAAGTTTTATTTTAAATCCATCATAAAGGGGCGCAATATGAGGCGGCATCTTGGTAATAATTTCATGGTAATCAATATTATGACTCATATTAGTTAAATAAACCTTTTCGGGTACATATTTTTCAACCCATTCAAAAACTCTTTCAAGACCCGCATGTTTAATAGTGGATTTATAATCTACACAATCGACTACCCATACTTTGGTATTATATAAATATTTTTCTGATTCCACAGAGATAGAGGAAACATCACAAGAATAAACAAACTCTTCTATCCTAATACCGAGACTCTTAATTGTTCCGTGAATTTGAGGAAATAATTGAAAAATAGTATTATTAACTTTAATTTCCTGAAACTCATTAACAATATTCATTTTAAGCAACCCACTATCAAATAAATATTTATACCTTTCAAAAATCAAGGGTGCGATAGATTCGAGAATAAAAACATTAAGAGGTTGTCCATGAATATAAAAAAACACTCTTAATTCATCTATACCGCTAAGGTGGTCAGCATGCTCATGAGTTAAAATTGCAGCATCTAGATGATAAATACCTGAATTAATCAATTGCTCCCTAATATTAAAACCGAAATCTACCAGGACTCTTGTCTCATTCTGGCTAATTATTATTGAAGATCTGAGTCTTTTATTATATGGTGAATCAGATTTACAAACTAAACAGCTACAACCTATAACAGGAACACCTAGAGATGATCCGCATCCTAAAATATTAACTTCTAACATGTATTTTACTCTATGAATAGTATGTATAACGTTATTTATAATTTTTTTGGCCTTAATAAAGAAATATTTATCTTTGTTAATAAAATTACTAACGTTAGCATAGTTCCTAATATCCTTAAAATAATTTCACAATTTTTCTTTATCGGGAATTTTGCAGCATACTATCTTATAATATGCTTATATTGCTATTTCAAATTAAAAAAACTTTCAAATCCAAAAATGGAATTCGTTCCTATTTACAATACACTAGTAAAAGCCGGAACATGTTATGCTTTATTTGGTTTTGCCTATGCTGCTTTTAAATTCGGTATTAACCTACCAAGGCCATTTTGCTCTCTTTTTCCTTCAGAATTTACCACCATCCTTGACGTAACGAAAGAACGCTGCTTATCCTCATTCCCAAGCGCCCACACTGGACTTGCTATCCTTATAGCTTATTATTTATGGCCACACCTTACAAAATACCAGAAAGCAGTAATGTTATTGTTAGTAACCCTTGTACCGATCTCTAGAATTACCCTCGCAATGCATTATCCGGCCGATATAATTTACAGTATTTTTATAGTTTACCTTCTAATTTTTTGCAGTAACAAACTGGTTGATTCCCTACAAAATATAATCATACAACCAATAGGTAGGTTTATTGCGAATGCGCTATTTAGCCAGAACTCTCTAAGTTCATAAGGTTAATTAAAACTTTCAGCTTTGGCACTTTTCCATAAATCCGCATACACCCCTTGAGCAGCTGGGTCTAAAAGTTCACCAGTTTTCACCATTGGATAGATTTCAGCAAAGCTTTTGCTAACTCCTATATCCGTATATTTTCTGACATGAGAAGCATCGAGCTCCTCTGGACTACTTAACCCAAACGCCCCCACAATTTCGGAAAAATCAGATAATACACGGCGATGAAAATTGCTTACACGTAGTGATTTATCTGGTACATCTAGTGATTTCCATCTATGCTTATTTTGCGTCGCAATGCCGGTTGGGCACTTATCGGTATTACATTGAAGAGATTGTATACAACCAAGAGCAAACATCATCGCTCTTGCGGCATTACAAGTATCAGCCCCCAGAGCGATTTTCGTTAGCATATCATAACCAGTTGCTACTTTACCACTGGCAATTAAACGCATCCTATTTCGTAAACCTGCGCCTACTAGAACATTATGAACAAAAGTTATTGCCTCATTAATAGGAGTCCCCACCTTATCGGCAAAAATCAAAGGGGCTGCACCAGTGCCTCCTTCTGCTCCGTCAACTGTAATAAAATCAGGGATTATACCTGTGTCAATCATTGCCTTACACAGAGCCATAAACTCGCCTCTATGCCCTATACATAATTTAATACCGACTGGTTTCCCCCCGCATAAATTTTTAAGCTTAGCAAGAAATTCAAGTAACCCTATAGGTGTAGAAAATTCAGGATGCATAGGAGGAGATATTGCGTCAACTCCTACCTCAAGCATCCGGATTCTAGCAATTTCTTCAGTAACTTTTACTCCAGGTAAAATGCCCCCATGAGCAGGTTTAGCTCCTTGAGATAACTTTAACTCAACCATCTTGACTATGTCATCACTAGAATTTTCTACAAAAGCTTCGGGATTAAACCTGCCGTTTTTATAACGGCAACCGAAATAACCGGTACCGATCTGCCAAATAATATCTCCGCCATTCTCAAGATGATAAGGGCTAATTGCTCCTTCTCCGGTATTATGAGCGAAATTACCAATTTTTGCTCCTTTGTTTAAAGCCCTAATAGCATTTGGACTAATTGCTCCAAAACTTATACCAGAAATATTTAGCCTTGATGCACTGTAGGGTTTTGTACAATCGCCGCCAAAAATCACTCTATTTTCATCCTCCCTAACATGTTTAGGCGCAAGAGAATGATAAGAGAATTCATAACCTATAGCTGTTATATCATTCTTAGTACCAAAAGCTATCGTATCCCTCACTCCTTTAGCTTTCTGATATACAAGTGATCTTATTTCCCTGCTAAAAGGTGTACCATCTTTGTCTGATTCAACAAAATACTGTTGAATTTCTGGTCTAATAAACTCAAACATGTACCGCAGGTGACCAATCACTGGGTAATTACGCAGAATAGTATGCTTAGTCGAAAAAATATCCCATAGCCCTATTACAATATAGGGAATTAAAAAATAAAGAATATATAGCGCAGCTTCTGAGAATTGATAAGCAATAAAAGTAGTAACTAACCCACTTACAGAAATTAAATAATATAACCTGCGCATATATACCGCTTTATTTTTACTTAGGTTTTGACCCAATATGAATTTATAAGTATAATTTCAGTTTTTATTAAAACTAACTTTTCTACTGTTTACTTACTTAATCTTGTAAAATACCCTGCTATTTCCGGCATAAAATACTGCTAATTAGAATTAAAATGCAATTTAAGTTTAACACTAATAACAATAATAGAAAAAAAGCATTATATTAAGTTATCCTTTCTTCCGAGGCTGGTAAAAAGAAATTCCCTTGCATTCCACCTATTTTTATATCAATCAGAAATTTAGCAATCTCACCATTTTCCACAAATTCAGCAACGGTTTTTATGCCTAGATCAGCTGCCAGTTTAATAAGAGTTTCAACAAAAAACCGACTGTGATCGTTTCTTAATATGTCCCTTATATAACTACCATCAATTTTTATAATATCGATTGGTAAATTTAAAAGCTGTTGAAAAGAAGTAAAACCAGAGCCAAAATCATCCAAAGCAAATTTACAACCATACTTATGCAAAGTATCAATAAAACTTTTAATAGCTTCGAAATCATCGTTTAAAGATGTTTCCGTGATTTCAATGATTAACCTTGTTGCCACATCGTACTTTTTAAGCAATATTTCTAATCTCTTTAGTAATCTGTGATTTAGCACACCAACATTAGAAATATTTACTGAAAGGCTGATCTTTTTATCCCTAGCAAGCTCTGATATTGCCATCTCTATTACTGTAAAATCAACAATACTAATTAACCCCTTACTTTCAGCATCGCATATCATTGGCCCGACTGATATCCATTTATTTTCTTTGTTTTTAACCCTTAATAAGCATTCATAGTAAATAATATTTCCTGTTTCACGATCGACCACAGGCTGATACATAAATTTAGCAGTTTGCTCAAGTAAAGCACTTCTTAATAGGTTAAGTTGTACGTTTCTCGCTCTTAATTCATTAATATCAACTGGGTCATCATCGTAATTAAAATAATAGGATTTATCACTTGAAGTAAAATTTCCATAATTCAATAAAGCAAGCAATTTTGTTGCTTTATTACCTACATCTTGAGGAAAACTTATGCTTCCTATTGAACATTTTAGGTAACTTTCCGGAGATTCTTTATCAACGTATAGCTGCACCTGAGAATAAATAGAATAAGCTAGCTCCTCCGCTATTTTGTTATCATTTGGAATCAAAATATATAATTTGGTGGCATCTGTATCTTTTATAATTTTACACCCTTCTACTTTCTGGCACGCAATATCTACAACAACATAAAATTTTTCAACAATCTTGCTTGGGTGATCAAATAATATGCTGAGTTCATTTTTATTGACCAAACAAACTACCATCATAGTACCTTGCTTGCACCTTTCTATTTCCTGTTGCAAATCTGTAGTGGCCTCATTTTCGTAGTTCATATCCTCTAACACCAAATGAAAATTACCGATCAAGAACAACTTGCCATTCTCATTAATCAGCGATATTATCGTAGCAAAACTATAATACATTCACAATTTTTAAAAAAGCATGAAGAGACAAGAAACAATTGAACAAAAATTAAGTGTGTTAAAGCCACAATATTTAGAAATTATCAACAACAGTTACCTTCATAACAGTCACAATTCCAGCCCTGCCAATGGTGAATCCCATTTCACTATCAAGATTTTAGCAGATTCCCTCTGCCCTCACCCACTACTTGCTCAACATAAGATTATTAAAAACTTATTAAAAGAAGAATTTAGTAGAGGTCTTCATGCTTTATCAATTATAATAGTCAAATGATAAAATAAATATTAGGTATACCTCTTTATGAATCAAGAAAGTATAATAAAGGTTCTGGCTGGGGCTACTATGGTAGCTAAAAAAACTTCTGAAAGTTTAAAGGAGAAAAGCTCAGAGTATATTAAAGAAAAAATTTTACAAAATGAATTTGTTACTCGTGAAGAGTATAATCAACTTCGCCAGCTTGTGTTGAAATTATCAGAAGAAATTAAAACTATAGAAAAAAAGCTTCATTAACTGCTTATATAGTAATTACTTTACATCAACTTTTAATTTATTTTTTTGTAGCAAATCAAAATTTTGATATAATAATGCTTAAGCATGCTAACCTGAAGTTCGTGTTGCTGATTGCGCATTTAACTAAGTAATATGGAGAAGAGATAATGAATAACAATAACCCTTTTGAGTTTTTTCAATCATTTATGAACCAAGAAAACTTGGCAAAATCAATGAAATGGATGCCAAATATGGATATGTCATCCCTTGGGAATATAATGAAGGACACTGCTGAAGCTATTACATCTACCAACCAGCTCATTTCAGATACTGTTCAATCGATTGCAAAAAGGGGAGCTGACTCTTTTCAAAAAAATACTTCTGAAATGTTTAATACAATGAAAGAAGCTGCCTCAGCTGGGGATGTTGAACAAATTGCCAATTGCCAGCAAAATTACTGGAGATCAACAGTAGAACACAACATCAATAGCGCTAAAGAAATTTTAGACATAGCATCTAAATCTTCAATAGAAGTGCTAGAAGTTATGGGCAAAAACTTTACTGAAAAAATGAATAAACCTTTTGCTGCAAAAACTAAGCATAATTAAAAGATATTTAAATTAAGTTATTTAAGGCGTGTCGGTAGTATGGTTAATTTTCCCTGCTACCGATTTTTTATACGCTAGAAAATAATATCGGAATTGATTATTAATAATCCAAATTTATTAACTGCATTCTCACAGCCAAACGATAGCAGGAAAATATATAAACATTAACTAAGATACTATGGATAAGAAGCGATAACCTTAAATGATCATGCTATAACGAGTTACCACCGAAAAGCTTAGCGCAGAAATAAAAACTGCAATAAGCAAATAGCAATTGCTTATTTGATGCCAACTAAGGCTTTAGAAAAATCTATATAGTTAAACGGTTTTAAATCTTCTACCCCTTCCCCCACTCCTATAAAATATACTGGTAAGGAATATTTTTCTGATATGCCTATAATTACACCGGCTTTTGCCGTGCCATCTAATTTTGTAACAACTAGACCTGAAATTGAAACAAGTCGCTTAAATTCTTCTGTTTGCACAAAAGCGTTCTGACCGGTAGTAGCATCTATAACTAATAAAATATGGTGAGGAGCTGATTGATCGACTTTTTGTATAACCCTCACTATTTTCGCTAATTCATCCATTAAGTTCTTTTGGTTATGCAACCTACCTGCAGTATCTATAAACAGCACATCTATATTACGATCATATGACTCAGTAACAGCTTTATAAGCAACACTTGCAGGATCAGATTTTTCTTCTCCCATAAATAAAATAGCGCCAGTTTTTTCTGCCCACTTAGCTATTTGATCGGTAGCTGCTGCTCTAAAAGTATCACAAGCAGCAATCGCCACTTTCTTACCCTCACGAGCATAAAATGATGCCAATTTACCTATAGAAGTGCTTTTACCATTACCATTGACACCGCATACTAAAATAATGTTTAGGCCACTATTTAGCTGAAATTTACGGTCATGCTTTTCCATAAGTTCAGCAATAGTCAAAGCAAGTTCAAGTTTAACTTCATCAGCTGTTACTTCTCTGTTAAATTTTTTCTTCTTTAAAAGATTAACAATCTGTTCTGCGACCTTTACACCAGTATCAGAGGATATAAGAAGCTCTTCCAACTCGTTTAAGCTGTTTAAATCAAGCTTTTTCTTATTAAAGATACTTTCTATCCCAACACTTAATTTGTTGGAAGTTTTACTAAGGGCAGACTTTAACTTATTAAAAAAACCTGACATCATCTACCTAAAAATTGCTTTTCTTAACTTCTTTTTATAACAAAACTGTTTATATAGGTAGTACGGGATTTTCATAATTATCTTTCTAGTATTTATCAGATTCAAGTTAGCACAAAAAGTACTTTATGTAAATCTAACCATTATTTTTTATTAATATTATTAATTAAATTAGCCTTATGTTTTACTAATAATTAACACGCCAATTAATTCCAAAAGAGCTATTACCTTTTTCTCCTGTTATTGCCTCAAGAGATATTTTAGGCGTTAATTCTACTTCTATTTTAGTTTTTGTGCCAAAAGCCTCATTACCCTGTTCTATTTCTAGATACACTTTATCTGTAAGATATTTCCCAACTCCTACATAAGAGCTTTCCGTATTATCATCTTCCTTAATGCTAATATCATCAACTCCTAAAATTTTCCTGCCCAAACCAACAGGGTCAAATCCTCCTCCATTACCAGATAATTTTCGCATTCCGTTAGCAAGACCAATAGCTTGACCTGGAGAAATACTATCCGGATTCTTTCCAAATAAGAGAAGCGATAGAGCGTCTTGCTGGCTAAGCGATGGGGTAGATTCAATTCTTATATCAGGTGTAAAAATAGACCCTCCTAATATCAACCTTATTTCTGTATCTCCTACTACTGTTGCACCCACTATATTTAAGTAAGGAGAAGGAGAAATTGGCCCATTAAAGGTTAATATACCTTCTTTAACGGTTAAAAGCTTCCCAAATTCTTGATATCTACCTCTTATCGATCTAAGTTCACCAAAAATGTTTGGATTACTAACATTACCGGCAATTGTTAAATTTCCTGCAAGAAGAGTATTTACTCCTCTTCCCCTTACATAAACCTGCTGTTTTGCATTTAGACCAACA
This sequence comes from Candidatus Megaera endosymbiont of Mesostigma viride, assembly GCA_020410825.1. Lineage (GTDB taxonomy): Bacteria > Pseudomonadota > Alphaproteobacteria > Rickettsiales > Rickettsiaceae > Megaera > Megaera polyxenophila. Next base: position 181,395 of record CP084576.1, on the reverse strand, counting down.
TCTAGATCTAATACATAAGGTAATGGTTTATTTTCAGTTTCGTAAATAATTTTACCGCTATTAATAGTTTTAATAACATTTATAGCAGGTATATCTTCCGAAAAATGCTCTGGAACTTTAATTTCCATAGGTCCAAGGTCAAAGTTTCCTTTAACCAAGGCTTTTTTATTATTACCCAAGACTGAAAGATTTCCAGCCATTTCGCCCTGAAGATAAGGGCTATTTATCAAACTAAATTTTTTAGTATTTACATATAATTTAAACGGCAACTCTTTGCTAAGAAATAAATCGCCTTTTGCTTCTAAAAAATTAGAGTAATTATCATAGGCAATAAAGTCTAATATTGAAATATTATTATTTTTGGCCAGTATTTTACCAGAAACATCCTTTAGTTTAACTCCGTAGTCCTGATATCTATATTCACCTTTTTCTAGGCTCATCCCGCCGTTAACTATTAATGACTCAATATTACCAGACGCTGATATTTCCCCGTCCAGATATCCTTGTAATTTATGACCTACAGGTAAAGGTATCAAAGACAAAATGTTAATTTTTTTATTCAGAGTAAGATTTGCTTTGAGATTACCCTTTTTCAATATTGAAAATTCAAACGGAGACAAAGAAAAGTTACAAGGAACTTGGAGCTTAAAACTTGCCAACTCTCTCTTTTCCTGCTCTATATTAGCGTTAAGGAGCAGTTTATTATTTTCAACATGCGAAGATAATGCTAAAATCGAAGGAACACTACCTTTAGCAGCAAGATTAGCATTATATATTTCTAATTTGGAATCAAGGAGTGGGGATCGAGAATTACCGCTTAAACTTACACTTCCGGAAATAAGTGACTGATCAAAAACTGCAGGTAAAAAATTGGAAGCAATAGCTAACGGAAATTTTGTAACCTTTAATGTTCCATTTATCTTAGAATCTTTACCTTTTAAATCCAAATTTAATTTACCATCATTTGCTATAAGACTTGGAATCACAACTGAGAAATCTTCCCCTAAACTAAGTTTAATAGCTTCTGAAGTAGCAATTTTAATTTTACCGATTGTACCGCTAATATTATTGATAATTTCAAGATCCACAGCACCTGCCCCGGGTTTCTGCAAATAATTACCGGTTATCTGGCCATTAGCCTTTAAGTTAATTAGATAAGGTTCTACCGATTCCAAATGCGTAGTAAAATCAATACCTAAGACATTTTCCTTAGCTTGGAAAATAAACGATTTAATTATCCCGTAATTACTGGCTAATGAACGCAGCTTTATATCGGCATGGCTAATTATAAGTTTTTCGAAATCCTTTAGAGATAAGGAAAAATCGATAAAATCACAATTAGCAAGGGATGTAGAAAGGTGCTTACCCTTACCTAAAATATCTAATTGTCCTTTTCCGGCATCAGTTTTTTTATATCCTGCCTTAATATCCACTTGCCCTTTTTCTAATAAAGGAAAGAAATCTTTTAACTCATAAATATTATTACTATTTACAGTAAATTCGCCTATTGCACTTTTCCATTTATTATCCAAAGATAAATTTCCCTTGCCACTTAAATTGCGCCCTTTAACAGTAAAGTCTTTCAAATACATTTGCGCAGCGTTTTTACCTATTTCTCCTCTAGCCTTAATAGAAGCCGCATCAAATGAAATTTGGCCATTTATACCCTCTTTATTAACTATTAAATCTGATCGCCAATTTAATTTCGGTAATCGAAAATAGTTCTGGCTTTCATCTTCAAAAAATACTTCTCCATTGGTAATAATATGAGGGGCAGATAACAACCCGGAAAAATCTATTTTTCCTTTAAACAAACTTTTTAAAGACTTACGCTCGGGAAGCAAATATTCTAATAAAGAACTATTATAGTTTGCACTTCCAGCTAAAGAATTCTCTAAAAAATTAATATTAAAATTTCCTGCAAGATTGAAGTAAGCAGAGGAAAGCTTAAATTCCTCCATAATTAGATTATTATTGGTAAAATCAAACTGGCCTTCAGTATCCAAAACGGCATCAGTTATTAATGATAATTTCTCATCAGCTAATCCATTAGCTTCCGGATTAGTTTTTAACTTTGTCCAAAAATGAATTGTTTGGTTTTGAGAATAAAAATTTAGATTAGCAGCAAAACTGAAACCAATATCCTCTGAAAGCTCAGTAAGTTCAGAAGATAAAATAAAATTACTAATAGTAATATTTGTAACTTTAATATTAGGTACAAACCCTAATTGCTTTTTATTTGTTAAATCCTGTTTTTCGGAATTTAAGTGGGAATTTGGTAGCCTTGTTAAAATTAAATGCTCAGCGGTTATATCCTTTACATTAACCTCCCCGAGCAATAATAAAGAAGGCGTTATGTTAATACCAAAATTTTCAATAATAAGAAATTCAGCTTTTTTATCACTAAAAATAATTTTCTGAGTTTTTATACCTAAAGGCAAAGAAATCTGTAGATTTTCAATTTTTACTTTATAATTATAATCTGTGGCTTCTTCTACAGATCTACTAACAAAGTTAGTGACCATCGCAATACCTCTCTCGGTCTTAAACCATAAAAGAATCGATAATAGCGATATTGTAAATATGATGGTTAAAAATAATAAAGACCGTAATAAAAATTTCACTTTATTTAACTATTTTGTCTAACAGACCATATTTTAGAACTCTATCTAAAAAACACAATGCTTTTTCGTTGCTCCCAATAGCAGATAATATGATAATTATTGACACTTAAGGTTGTGTATTTTACAATAATGCAATTTTAAGTTAAAAAAACATTTTCAAATAACTATGAAAAAACATTACATTGACAAGGGTAAGTCCGCATCACGAATTCCACAAGAACTAATTAGCACATTTGATGAAACGGTTTTTGAATATTCCAAAAAAATCTATAACTTTCTGATAAATAAATTTGAGACAGAAGATATTCCTTTAACAGATAAAAGCTTGATAGATATTGAAAAAATATATGAAATTATCGCCAAGGGAGCTAAAGGTGAATATACTGAGCAAACCCCAGAAACAAGACTTGCTTTTGTAGAAAGAGCTTTATGGAAACCACATTACTATGAGGGATCTACTGTTACATATAACTCACCTAGGATTCTTCTATCTCCTAAAATCCAGGCTGAGGTTGATGAAATAGTATTTGCATATTCCCAAGGAATATATCGTGCCTTGATCGATAGCTATAACTACCCGGGAGGTGATGAAATAGTAAACCAATACTTTATTCGAGAAAAGTCATATCATGGTTCGTTAAGCGACCCACGCCGAGCTTTGTTATTAGATGAGGGAAGAAAGTTATTGTTTTATTCTGATGATAAATTAGACCCTGAAAAAGTATTAAGTAAAATTACAAAAATTGTTTCTAGCAAATCATTAATCCCCAAAGCTAGGCATTATACAGAAATTAGTGAATCCGGTTATGATACAGATGATATTGAAGATTATGAAGTAGATGAGGATAATAGAATTTTGATAGATGAAGAAAGCCCATTACTAATAAGATATATAGAATCAAATATGGTAATTGGTGCAAAAAATTTAATTAAGCAAACTGGAGTAGATGTAAATACTAAGGATGAATATGGCCGTTCTGCTCTATTTTATGCAAATAGCTTACACACTATAGCAATGTTGCTAGGTCAAGGAGCAGATGTAAATATTATAGATAAGTTCGGTAATAATGTCTTACATATATGGGGCAGAAAGTCGTTACTGACTCCTATGGCTCATAAATTCATAACTACCCTAGCTAGCAGCTTCTTTGATAAATTAACAACTCCTCAAGGCGAGGAAGAAGGAACTTTCAGTTTAATAAATCATAACGGGCAAGATGTAAGATATATGTTCTTACTAGGGTCAAAATACTTTCATTTATCAGCAGAAAAAAGCTTACCGGACATATATGATTACAATAGTTTATGCAGCTTTGTCAGAAATAAAATAAGTTTCCCTATGAAAGAAACCTGTAATGCTTATATACCAGAGGCAGTTTTGGACATAATACTATCCTATTTGAATATGCCAATAAATGAATTAAGTCTAGAAGGTGTTTTATCATACTATGAAAAAAGCAAAAGCAGTTTTGATTTAAGTAAAATACAAAACCACGGGTTACCGCTACTTCACAGACTAGGTCTCAATACTATAACTAATAAACCTGATGATAAAAACCTTGAATTATTAAAAAGCTATGTGAACTTGATCCGAAACAATTAGAATATGCTTCTACAATGGGTAATCCATTAGATATTGTTTTAAACAGATCAGAAACAATAGAAGCTCCGAAGCTGCAAGAAAAAATTATAAGTTTCTTTTTAGAAAAAGGAGGAAAGATATCTAAAAAAACTGAAATTGGAAAACTAACTAGCCATTTAGGTATTTTCCAAGAGCATCTAAACAAAATCGCCAAAACTGTTTACAGTTCCACGGGCTTTCCTGAAGATGTTTATAAAATTATAATAGATTATTTGCCGCTTTTTGAAGTTAGGGAGGAAAATAATTCTTCTACTTCTTCATCCTCTTCTTGTTCTTCGGGAAGCTCTTATTCTTTCTCTTCTTCATTATCTTCATCTTCGTCTAGCAGTTCCTCTTCAGAAAGCTACAGTACCAGTAGCTCATTATCAGGAGAAGAAAGTTCTATAGAGCTTTATCATCCGGATTAATAACCTATTCTCCCCTTAATTATCATAAGTATTTTTTAAAACTAAACTACTTATGATAATTAGAAATACTTACTACAAGCTTGCAGATAGGAATAACCCGTTACAAGAGTTAGAAAGGCTGAAATCCATAGAAAAACGTGACCTACCAGGTCCAGCCACTTAATACCTGAACCGACCGAGCCGATGATAAGCATAGTCATGGAAATCATCTGCATAGCTGTTTTAATCTTAGCTAGCCTTGTTACCGGTACGCTAACACTTACCTGGGCTAAAAACTCTCGTAAACCCGCTACAACAAATTCCCTGGCCAGAATTAGAAGACAAGGAATCTCATCCGCTCTCCCTGCTTTAACAAGCAGTACAAGAACACACCCTACTAGTACTTTATCTGCTATGGGATCAAGCATTTTACCAAGGTTCGAGACTATATCGTATTTCCTGGCTAGATAACCGTCAAAGAAATCAGTTAGGCTGGCTGCAGCAAAAATTATTCCTCCAAATCTATGAGCAAATTTTGAATCCTCAAAATAAAACGACATTACAATAAGCGGAATTGCAATTATTCTAAGAATTGTTAAATAATTCGGTATGTTTTTATCAATTCGCATCTGGCTTTTATCAATACTTCATATTTGAGGGCAAAATTATTCTATTATTAGTATAATTTTAGCTACTCCTTAGAATTCTTAATATAATTTTTGTTAAAAACCAACTAATAACTTGCAAGAAGCAAGGATTTAGTAATAGATTAATGGTTTATAAACTATATAATACAACTAGCAATGGTAAAAATATATAATACAGCAAGTCAAGCAATAAAAGATGTAATTAAAAGTGGGATGACAATTCTGGCCGGTGGTTTCGGCCTCTGCGGAATTCCGGAAAATATCATTGCAGCCATTGCCGAATCCGGTGTAAAAAACTTAACAATTGTCAGTAATAATTGCGGTGTAGATGATTTCGGTCTTGGATTATTATTAAAAAATGGCCAAATCAGAAAAATGATTTCATCTTATGTCGGGGAAAATAAGTTATTTGAGCAAAAATATCTAGATGGGTCGCTTGAACTCGAACTTAATCCCCAAGGCACTCTAGCTGAGAGAATAAGAGCAGGCGGCGCAGGCATTCCGGCATTCTATACTAAAACCGGCGTTGGAACAATTGTTGCCGAAGGAAAAGAAGTACGTGAATTCAATGGAAAAAAATACCTAATGGAACGGGCAATATTTGCTGACGTGGCTATAATTAAAGGACATAAAGCTGATAAATTTGGCAATGTTATTTACCATAAAACTGCCAGAAATTTCAATCCTATAATGGCAACAGCAGCAAAAACAACTATTTGCGAAGTTGAAGAAATCGTTGAAATAGGGGAGCTTAACAGCGACAACATTCATACACCTGGTATTTTCATTGATAGGCTCATACAAGGGGATAAATATGAAAAAAGGATAGAAAAAGTAACTACTAGAAACAGAGAGGCTAGCTGATGGCTTGGACAAATGATGAAATGTGCAGAATAGCTGCAGAAATGGAGATCAGAGACGGCCTATTTGTCAATCTCGGTATTGGCATGCCTACAAATATACCGAATTACATACCAAAACATATAAAAGTATGCTTCCAAAGTGAAAACGGCATGCTTGGCATGGGCTCTTTCCCTTATCCAGGGGAAGAGGATGCGGACCTAATCAATGCCGGCAAGCAGACTATTACCGCTCTGCCAGAAAGTAGTTATTTTGATAGTGCTGCATCTTTTGCCATGATTCGTGGCAGTCACGTGGATTTAACTATTCTTGGAGCGTTGGAAGTATCAGAAACTGGTGATTTAGCTAATTGGGCAATACCAGGTAAAATGATAAAAGGCATGGGTGGTGCTATGGATTTGGTTGCTAATATAAAAAGGGTGGTAGTTCTAATGGCTCATAATTCCAAGGATGGCGCTCCAAAATTAGTAAACAAATGTAGCTTGCCTTTAACAGGAATAAATGTAGTTGATAGAGTAATTACAGACCTTGGAGTCTTTGATATCAAAGACTCCAAAACATATTTAATAAAGAAAGCGGAGGGCGTAACTGTAGAAGAAATAATAGAAAAAAGCTCCGCTGAAATTTTATTTTCATAAGTCGTAAAATCAATAATTTATACTAATTACTAGGTAAAGCTAAGGAGAATATGGTATCACAATATATAGCAGTTGGTTTAGGAGGAGCTATCGGTGCTGTAACGCGCATAGCGATTTCTAGAATTCTCCCTTCAACAATAATCGGCATACCTTTCCAGCTTTTAATCATCAATAGTATAGGATGCCTTGCTATGGGAATCCTATCTCAACTAGCTGTTTCATGTTGGATTACATCGGATAATATAAAATATTTTTTGATGCCAGGTGTATTAGGAGGTTTAACTACCTTTTCAGGATTCGCATTAGATTTTGGTTCTCTTATAGAAAAGAATGAGTATAGCATAGCTGTTTCGTATGCTATACTTAGCTTTGGAATAAGTATTTGCTGTTTTTTCCTAGGAAGCAAAATTGCTAAGCTTTTTATAACCTAACAACTTATTTATGATTAGTAAACCAATTTTGTACGTACTGCTTAAGCTCTAATTATGAAGAAAGAGCATAATATCTAGAAAAAACCGAGTAATTCAATAAAGTCATTATTAAAATCAAATTAACTATAAGTTTTTATGCACATAACACCGGGTAAGTGAATAGAGTCAAATGGATTAAATTTAACCCAAAATGGACAAGCATAGCGCATAATATCCTATTGGTTCTTTCATAAGCATAGCCATAAAACCACCCGCATATAGATGCTAATATAACATATAAAACCCCACCTTTAAAATGTGCCAGGCCAAAGATAAGAGAAGTTATTGTTATATGTAATGTCCGGAAGTTTGTTTTCTCATTTAAAAACTTTTTCAAGTGTGTCTGTACAAATCCACGAAATATTACTTCTTCAGCCATACAAACAAACATCAGATTATTTAATACCCAAATCGGTAATATATCTGGTAATTTTGGTTCAAATTTTATATATCCTGTTAAAATTCCCAGTATTGATACAAAACCAGCACATACTGATAAATACAAAGTAGTGTATAATATTGACTTTTTGTCCACAGGCTTTTCTAAAATTGATAAACCGCTAGTAATATAGATAACAAGAGCAGCAATAGTTTTATCAAAATTTAAATACATAGAGAATGGACAAGATAATGGAGATAAACGTTCCTTATCTATTACCAAGCTATTAGCAAAGCCAGGTATAATATGGATTAGAAACCCAGTTATTAATAAAATAATTATTAAAAATAATATAGTTTTTAATAACCTACTTAAATTACCATATGAAAAGTAGGTATAAGATAAGCCAAAGAGCAATAAAATTGCCAGTAAACTTTCTAAATTAATAATTCCATTTAATAAAGCACTGGTTATTGTTATAATAGTTGCGCACAATATCAGCTTTCTACTCCTTATAAATAAAGATGTTGATACTGTAAATGCAAGTAAAATATAAGTTATATTCAGTGCCATAAATAGATTAAATTTTATTGTTAAACCTTTCTAAGAATTTTTTTACTAACTGATTGCAGCTCAATGTTTCTAGGAATAATTTAGCATCTTAGAGAAAAAAGTATATCATCGCGGAGAAAAGGACAGACCCACCCTGATATAGGCTTTACCAATTATCTACTTTTTAAACCTCATAAAAGACGCTATCAAGCCAATTTATAGTGTAAATTTTAGATAATTAGGTCCTGGACTTTGTCTTATTATGATAACTAATACCTTGCCGCTCCTACCTTTCTAATAGCCTTTTTCAGATTTGCTTTTTGGCCTTTTTTAAGTGCAAATTAGCAAATTCCCAGTTAATCATATGGTCAATAAAACTGCTGACATAATCAGGTCTTCTATTACGATAATCTATGTAATAAGCATGTTCCCAAACATCGCAGGCAATTATAGGTTCATAACCTTCTGTAATAGGAGTTTCAGCATTAGCAGTTTTTATGATATGGAGTTTATCACTTTTATAGACAAGCCAAGCCCAGCCACTACCAAATTGGCTTACCGCTGCTCCTTTAAAATCAGCTGTAAATTTTTCATAAGAACCAAAATCTTTTTCAATCTGGCTAAGAATTTCTCCTGTTGGCTTCCCTCCACCGTTTGGTTTAATAGAGTGCCAAAAAAAACTATGATTCCATACTTGTGCTGCATTATTGAAAATAGGAGCGTTTGAATTATTAGAAGCTAAAATTATGGATTCCAGATCCATATCTATCATTTCCTTATTATCTTGGAGTAAATTATTTAAATTAGTAACATAAGCATTATGATGCTTGTTATAATGATAATCGAAAGTTTCAGCAGTAAAATGAGGTTTAAATTCCTCTTTGCCATATGGCAATTCCGGTAAAATAAAAGGATATTTTTTTTGATTTGAATGGTTACAGTAAGTCATTTCTATTCTCCATATTATTAATAAGCTGAGATATTTTCTGTAGCTTCATAAACAGCTTTCATTTCTTGTAAATCAGAACTACAGTGCAAAACTATATCGCACCCAGCAACAATAGCTTCTTTGGTAACAGTAGCAAGGCTCTTACAAAATAACGGTTTTATAAGCTCCTGCTGCTTTTGGCAAATATCTATTATTTCTTGCCCCTCTTTATCAGTTATATCAACTGCAAATAATTTTTTTAAATCTTCCTGATATTCATTTTTCCATTCCTTATTCTGAAGCGCAAGAGAAATCTTTGTAAGCAAGGATTTTTGTTGCCCCACTTTACCATGCAAAGCATACATACAAATATCATCCGTTACTAGAATACCTTTAAAGCCGATTTTATTTCTTATATAATCAACAACTTTATCTGATAAAGTCGCAGGTTTCTTAGAATCAAGTGCTTTATACACTATATGAGCACTCATCCCCCATACTTCTTGGCTTGAGAGCTCTTTAAATACTTTAAAATCTGTTTCTTCAAGAGTTTTTAAGTCCGTATTAATTATCGGTAAAGCAAGATGACTATCCACTTCTGCTCGCCCATGCCCGGGAACGTGTTTAATAAATGCTATTCCTCCTTGTTCATTAATGCCAGCTATAGCTTCCTTGCACAAATCAATAACTTGTTCTGGAGTAGAACCGAAACCGCGATCGCCAATAATAGGATCGGCTTCTTTGTAATAGATATCACAAACTGGAGCACATGGAGAGTCAATACCTAAGCTGTTAAGGTCTGCCATAATTTGCAAATAGTTTTCCTTAACTGCCCTTTTAGCCTTGATTTGGTCATCCAAATACATATCGGCAAAAATTTTTGCAGCTGGATATAATTTGTCTACAACAGGCGGTTTAATTCTTGCAACTTTTCCCCCTTCTTGATCGACAAAAATAAAAGTTTTTCTTCCAGGAAACAACTCTTTCAGTGATTTTGTAAGAGCTATTAGCTGCTCTCTAGATACAATATTTCTAGAAAATAGAATAAACCCTAATGGTCTAGCTTTCAAAAAAAACTCTTTTTCTTTACCATCAAGTTTAGTTCCTGCTAAGCCAAAAATAATATTACTGGTTCGAGTTTTCATAAAAAATTTATTAATTTAATGAATTTTTTCTAGATTGCTAACAGTCGAATACCTATCCTCATAGTACACTGACACGTTACCGATAGCGCCGTTACGATGTTTTGCAACTACAATTTCGGCAAAATTATGAACTTTACTTAATTTATCCACCCATTCAGAATATTTAACGTCATCTTGCTTGGGTTCTTGCCTCCTTAAGTAATATTCTTCCCTGTATAAAAACATTACCACGTCAGCATCCTGTTCTATCGAGCCGGATTCGCGCAAATCAGATAGCATAGGCCTTTTATCTTCCCTTTGTTCTACTGCTCTTGAAAGCTGCGCTAAAGCTATAACCGGTATGTTCAATTCCTTAGCAAGCGCTTTTAACCCTTGGGTAATTTCTGCGACTTCAATAACCCTATTTTCGGATTTATTAGAACCACGGAGGAGTTGGAGATAATCTATAAACAAAATTCCTAAATTATGCTTTCTTTTTAATTTACGGGCTCTCGTTCTAACTGCTGATATTGTCAGTGCGGGAGTATCATCAATAAAGAATGGTATCTGGGCAAGTTCTGCTGCCGCTTTCCTTAAATCGTTGTAATGCTCTTCATTAACTTTTCCACTTCTCAGCAAGGTAGAATCAACTTTAGTCAACATTGAGAGTAATCGAGTAGAAAGCTGCTCAGACGACATTTCCAAAGAAAAAAAACCAACTGAAGGGGGGGGTAAATCGGGAGCAGTTTTTTTAAGCAGAGATCTACACGCATTAAAAGCAAAATTAATGGCAAAAGCAGTTTTACCCATGCCTGGACGACCTGCAATAATGACAAGATCAGAATTATGGAATCCTGAAAGTTTTGTATCAAGATCGGTAAGGCCCGTAGAGATTCCAGTTACATGATCAGAATTCTTCATCGCTCTGTTAATGCTATTGAGGGAAGAAGCTACGTGGTCCTTGATTGATACAAAACTTTTTTCATTAATTCCTTCACTAGCAAGTTGGTATAACTTACTTTCAGCTATTTCAAGCTGCTCAGCTCCAGTATTTTCCAAAGTAGAATCATAAGCTGTATTTACAATATTTTCGCCTATTTGTATTAGATTGCGCTTAATTGCAAGATCAAATATTATTTTGCCGTAATCATGAGGATTAATCACAACCATAGCCATGGTCGTTAATTTTATCAGATATTCCTCTCCGTTTAACTCAATAAATAACGGCTCTTTATCAAGCATTGACTTTAAGGCTATTACTGAAGGTGTAAGGCCTTTATCAGCAACAACCTCAATCGAATTATAAATTTTTTGGTGCAAAGGTTCAAAAAAATGTTCAGCTCTTAAGAACTCATTTACTTGTTCAATCAAGGTATGATTAATTAAAACAGCCCCAAGCAGCATCTGCTCTGCTTTAATATTTGCAGGCAGTACCCTCTCTATGGTTGTGTCCATCATTCCTACTAACTATAAACCTCTTAAATATTTATCAGCTTCCAGAGCGGCCATACAGCCCGTTCCGGCAGCAGTTATCGCCTGACGATATATTTTATCCTGAACGTCACCAGCTGCAAACACTCCTTCAACACTAGTTTTTGTAGAACCTGGTGATGTTATTATGTAACCTTCGCTATCCATATCAACAACGCCTTTAAAGATATCAGTATTAGGCTTATGACCTATTGCTATAAATACCCCTTCACAAGCAATTTCTTTAATCTGGCCAGAAGTTACATCTTTAAGATGAACTCCAGTCACTGATTTTGGGTCTTTAGCACCTACAACTTCATTTAATACATGATTCCATATAGGAATTACCTTTTTGTTCGCAAATAATCTATCCTGCAAAATCTTCTCTGCTCGGAGCTCATTCCTTCTATGAACCAAGTAAACTTTACTCACATGATTTGTTAAAAATAAGGCTTCTTCTACTGCCGTATTACCGCCCCCCACTACTACGACCTCTTTGTTTTTAAAGAAAAAACCATCACAGGTAGCACAACCTGATACCCCAAACCCTTGAAATTCCTGCTCAGATTTTAGCCCCAGCCATTTTGCTTCCGCACCGGTGCAAATAATAACTGTATCAGCTTCGTATACATCACCTGAGGAAGTAAAGGCTCGAAAAGGTTTATTAGCTATCTCAACCCTTTCAACATAATCATAAACGAGTTTTGCCCCCACATGCACTGCCTGGGCTTCCATTGCTTGCATCAACTGCGGACCTTGTATCGGTTTTGCAAAACCCGGGTAATTTTCAACGTCAGTAGTAATAGTTAACTGTCCACCAGGTTGCATACCGCAGATTAATATCGGTTCTAGAGCCGCACGGGCCGCGTATATAGCAGCGGTAAATCCTGCAGGACCAGAACCAATAATTAGAACTTTTGTTTTTGTCATACCTTTAAATTCCTTTGGAAATTGTCCTTACTTAAGATGGCTTAGATTCCTTAACTTTTTTAATTGCGGCTGTTTTGACACCTCTTCCTTTTGGTTCTGTTTTCTTTACAGTCTTGGAAATAATTTTTTGGTCCTTTCCAAAAGGAAAATCATTCTCTTCTTCACTGTCTATATCACGCCCTGAAAGAAGATTCTTGATCTCTTTCCCTGACATAGTTTCACGCTCTATTAAAGCTTTAGCTAGAATATGTAATTGATCTAAGTGGATTGTAAGGATGTTTTTAGCAAAATCATATCCTTCTTTTATTACTTTTTTTACTTCATCATCAATAATTTCCGAAGTCTTTTCTGATCTACCTTTATCCCCCCCACCTCCTGAAGCATACATATCCTCGTTAGTTTTACCATAAAAAATCGGCCCAATCTTTTCACTAAGCCCCCATTCTGTCACCATTGCTTGAGCCATATTAGTAGCCATTTTTATATCAGAGGACGCACCGGATGTAACCTTTTCAGCACCAAAAATTATTTCTTCTGCAACCCTACCTGCCATGGCAACGGCGATATCTGCTTTCATTTTTTCGAAAGTCATTGAGAGTCTATCTCCTTCAGGAAGGCGCATAACCATACCGAGAGCTCTACCTCTCGGAATAATAGTTGCCTTATGAATCGGATCAGAAGCACTACAATAAAGACCGACTAAAGCGTGGCCACCTTCGTGATAAGCAGTCAGCTTTTTTTCTGCATCAGACATGGCTAGCGACCTTCTTTCTACACCCATTAATACTTTATCTTTAGCGTTTTCAAGATCTTCCATTTCCACAATTTTCTTACCAGCTCTTGCCGCAAGCAGGGCAGCTTCATTGACAAGGTTTTGCAGTTCAGCCCCAGAAAAACCTGGAGTTCCCCGAGCAATAATTCTTGGGTCTACTTTATCGGAATATTTGATTTTCTTCAAATGTACCTTCAAAATCTGCTCCCTACCATTAATATCAGGATTTGAAACTGTAATCTGTCTGTCAAACCTTCCAGGACGAAGAAGCGCAGGATCAAGCACGTCTGGCCTATTGGTTGCTGCAATAATTACCACTCCTTCATTTGCTTCAAAACCATCCATTTCTACAAGCATCTGGTTAAGAGTTTGTTCCCTCTCGTCATTACCACCACCAAGGCCTATTCCTCTGTGACGACCTACTGCATCTATTTCATCAATAAATATAATACACGGGGCGTTTCTTTTCCCTTGTTCAAACATGTCTCTTACTCTACTAGCACCAACACCAACAAACATTTCGACAAAATCAGAACCAGATATACTAAAAAATGGGACATTCGCTTCACCTGCTATAGCTTTTGCAAGTAAAGTTTTACCAGTTCCAGGAGGCCCTATCAATAAACATCCTTTTGGTATTTGACCTCCTAGTTTCTGGAATTTACTAGGGTTTCTCAGAAAATCTACTATTTCAGACAATTCTTCTTTCGCTTCATCAATACCAGCTACATCTGCGAAAGTTATCTTTGGTCCTTTATCAGATAAGAGTTTGGCTTTGGATTTACCAAAACCCATTCCTTTGCTACCGCCTTGCATCTGGCGCATAAAGAAAACCCATACCCCTATTAGAAGCAACATTGGAAACCAGGAAATAAAAATACTGAATATGGAATTCATTTTAGTGTCAGGCGGAATAACATCAACATATACTCCGTGCATTGTAAGCTTATCAATCAATCCTGGATAGTCAGCAGCATAAGTAGAAAAGCTTGTGCCATCGGTAAAAGTACCGTCTAATGTTCTTCCTTGAATTTTAACTGAGGAAACTTGTTTTGCATCAACTTTATTCAAGAAATCAGAGAAGGCTAACTTCTCCCTACTAGAGCCAAAACCCTCACCCTGAAGAGCGTTAAAAGTCACGATCATTAATATAAAAATAAAGATCCAAATAAAAATATTTCTGTTCTGATTGTTCATTGAAAATTCCTAGAAAAAATGAGTAAAACGTGAAATAAAGTTAGGTTTAAAAATCACTTTTATAGCACCACTTAACACCCCACCATCATAATAAGATATATGGGGAATAGCCACCACTTTTTCAAGATTTTTAATTACTGGTAGGGTAAATAATATAGATTTATGGTTATTATCACTATCTTTAGCTAAATTTTCCAAATTTAACTGGGGTATTAGCGTTATATACTCTTCCATTTTTAGATTTGAAATAATATAGCCTGGTTTATTAAGAACAATTTCGAATCTATTATCCCAATAATAAACATAATAAGGAGGTTGAAACCGATAATCGTGTCTAGTGAGTGGTCCTGGCTGGATATATTGATAGGCTTGCTTCTCATCGCAGCTGTTCTCGACAAATACCTTTTCTTTATAAATTGTTATCTCCTCATTTTTAACAATTAACTTACAATGATTCAAAGTAGAAGTTACAAACCTTTTAGATGAAAGCAAAGATATTATGTTAATTACGTTTCTGTATCTAGGGATAATAGTTTTACCACTAATTACTGTTAAAACGTAATTAATTATAGGAATTTTTATTTCATCTTCTAATCCATTAAATTTAGCAATATTAATTTTTGCAAAGCCGCATTCATATATTGATACTACCTCCGCAAGAGATTGTATTAAGCTCTGGTTTAGCAATTTAGCTTTTTCACTAGATAAATTATAGTTAGCTAGTAAGTTGGCCTTTTCTGCTTTAGCAAGAGTGGCAAGTTTTTTCCTTATTCTATTCCTTTCGTATTTATCAGCTTGATTGGATTGATCTTCAAACCAAGTAATATTATTCTTGCACAAATATTCTATAAGTTCTTTCTTTTCTATATTAAATAAGGGGCGTACTATCCATACATTGTTCCAAAAATAAGTAATATTAGGCAAATGAGCAAGAAGACTAGATTTTTTGGATTTTCTTATTAAATAAGTCTCCAGCATATCATCAAAATGATGGGCTGTAAGCAATAAAGAAATTCCAAGCTTTTTGCAATTTTCGCTCATTAAATCGTAACGGGCTTTCCTTGCTCTCTCTTGTATTGCTGTTATTTTATCACCTGAATTCCAGGATAAAGACACAAATTTGAATTTGAATCTGCCTGCTAATTTTTCAACATAGTTAATTTCTAGTTTTGATTCTGGCCGCAAATTATGATTAACAGTAAAAATTGTAATATCAACTTTCCTCGCTTTAGCCCATTCTGCTATTAGATACAACAAAGCTGTTGAATCAGCTCCTCCAGAAACTGCAACTGCTAATCTGCTAATCCTATTTGCACCTAAAATATTATTCATATTAAAGGTGAGCTTTTTTTCTAGAGGAAAAAGAGATGAAATTTCGGCCACGCTTACTTACTCAGGTAACCACGAGAGGTCTTCTGCTACTTCGTATATTAATATCAATAAATATATTGCAAAAATAGCCATGCCTAAACTGGCAATATATACTCTAAAAGATTTAAAAACTAACGCTAATAAAGCACTTACTGCTATAGCCCCTAAGCTATAATAACCGCCATATACTAACAGCCGCCAAAGAATATTATTGCTAAAATAACTAATTAAACTACGATCAGTAGTATAAGCAAAGGCACTATATACAGGTAATTGATACAAAATAATTAAAAAAGTATATATAAAATTCTTATTAAAACTCATACAGATTCCATTAGTAAAATTACAAACCTTGCCTTTCAAGCATTTTTTTCTTAATTTCAGCAATCGCTTTAGCAGGATTTAAACCTTTTGGACAAGTTTTTGTACAATTCATGATTGTATGACACCTATAAAGTTTAAAAGGGTCTTCTAAGGCATCAAGCCTTTTACCGCTTGCTTCATCTCTTGAATCAGCAAGCCATCTATAAGCCTGGAGCAATATAGCAGGGCCCAGATATTTTTCGCCGTTCCACCAATAACTTGGGCAAGAGGTAGAACAACAGGCACATAATATACATTCGTATAACCCGTCCAGTTTTTCTCGATCTTCTACAGATTGCAAACGTTCCTGTCCTTGTTCTACCGGAGTATCAGTTTTTAGCCATGGTTCTATGGAAGCATACTGAGCATAAAAATGGGTTAAATCAGGAACTAAATCTTTAATTACACTCATATGAGGGAGAGGATATATTTTAATATCACCAGAAACTTCGTCTATAGATTTAGTACAAGCAAGGGTATTAGTTCCATCTATATTCATCGCACAACTACCGCAAATCCCTTCACGGCAAGATCTCCTAAAAGTTAGTGTAGAATCAACCTCATTTTTAATCTTAATTAGAGCATCCAAGACCATTGGTCCACATTTATTTAAATCTATGTAAAATGTATCGATTCTTGGATTTTCTCCAGAATCAGGATCATAACGATATATAATAACTTTTTTAGGATAACCCGCATCTTCCAGGTTTCCATGCACTTTTCCTTCAGAAATTCTGGAATTTGGTGGTAATCTTAACTCTGCCATATTTCCCTCAAAAAATTTAATTTCTAAAAAAGCGTTTTATCAAGGAATTGCAATATTATATAATATATGCAGTATATAATCTACAAAACGCTATTTTATATTGCAATTAATTTTATGTAAAACCGATTTAGTTTATTATATTTATTAGTAAAATATAACTAGCTCTTAGCTCAAGATCAAAATTAATTGTATCATCAGTTAATTTTACCAGTTTATCATATTGTTTAGTAAGGTAACTAATCGATACTGGCATTAATTGATCTAAAAATTTCTTTTCTAAAGGTGATAATGCAACTTCATGGCCGGATAGTTTTTTACAAACTCGTGCAATTAAATTTTGAGCATTACTGGTAAACTTAACCCATAATTCCCTATCTTTTGAACTAAAATCTTTAAGATAAGCTAAATGCTCATCAATTTTAGTTGTTTTAAGAAACGGCCTTACATAATAGTCATCCACCTGTTTGCTTATGCAACTATCAGGTACAGCGGAATTATAATTATATGTAATTTTTCTGCATCTTGAGCGAATAGTCGGTAAAATCGCAGCTGCATTAGTTGTTACAAGGAAAATATAAGTGTTTTTGGGAGTGTCTTCAAGTAGCTTTAAACAGGAATTCGCTGCATTTAAATTCATTTGGTCTGCACCGTAAATAATAGCCGTTTTGTAACCAGAAATAATTGAAGTTTTATTCAGAAAATTCTGTAATTCCCTAATTTGCTGCATCGAAATGTTTTTTGCACTATCCCCAATTTTTTTCACCAGCATAAAGTCAGGATGGCGCAAAGTGTTCTGCTGCTGATAAAAAGCTTTACCAATAAATTCTACAATTTCATTCATTGCAGCTTCCAAATCATTTACGTCCACTAGGTAAACGCTATATAGCTTATTAAGGTCTAGAGCTTGAGCCAGATATTCTTTGATCATGCCTATAAATGTAGGGTTATTTTTTTAACCTATTAAGCGAGTGTTCCAATCCTAAAATTTCGATCATTTCAAATACGCTTGGTGATTTAACGTCCCCAGCTATAAAAGCTCGGATAAAATGCATTAATTCACCAAGTTTCATATTAGCTAATTCCGCAAGCTCTTTTAATTTTTCTTGAATTACATCTTTAGAGAAATTTCCAAGGCTGGTCAGGGTTTCTCTTACTTGCATTAAAAGATTTTCATCAGTATTTAAAATTATCTGCCTTGCTTCCGCAGTAATGGAAAGCGGGAAATCTACTACGTACATAAGAGCCATTTGTTTAAGATCAACCAGTAGTTCAGCTCTTGGTTTTAAACTAGCCATTGCTTTTAAAATATTACCTTTTGAAACATTTGATATTGCATGATCTTCTTCAATCATATTTATTACTATTTCAGCAAGTTCTGAATCATTTTTCTGTCTTAGGTAATGAGCATTTAAATTTTTCATTCTATCAAAATCAAGTCTAGCAGCTGATTTACCTAATCCCTCAATACTAAACCATTTTATTGCTTGATCTCTTGAAATTATTTCATCGTCACCATGACTCCAACCAAGCCTCAGCAAATAATTACATAAGGCTTCCGGTAAATAACCCATTTCTTTATAACTTTCCGTACCGAGAGCTCCGTGCCTTTTCGATAATTTTGCACCATCTGGACCATGAATCAAAGGAATATGTACCATAGCCGGTACTTTATACCCAAGAGCTTCATATAAAATTTGCTGGCGATGAGCATTGCTTAGGTGATCATCACCCCTAATGATATGCGTAATACCCATGTCATGATCATCAACAACAACTGCTAACATATAGGTGGGACTACCGTCGCTACGGAGCATTACCATATCATCGAGCTGACAATTCTGAACTACTACATCGCCTTGTAAAATGTCCTTAACTACGGTCACACCTTCCCTTGGAGCTTTTAACCGCACCACTGGTTTTACACCTGTTGGATACTGAGCAACATCAGCATTCCTCCAAGGGCTATTAAAAATAAAATGCTGTTTTTTAGCCATAGCTTCTGCCCGCAAAGCTGCTATCTCTTCTTGCGATGAGAAACAGAAATAAGCTTTTCCAGCTTCAACCAAACTGTAAGCTACTTCCTGATGCCTTGCTTCTCTTGCTGATTGGTATACTACCTCATCATCATAATCTAAGCCTAACCACTTCAGCGACTCAAGAATAGCCTGCATCGCTTCTTGTGTTGATCTTTCTTTATCTGTATCTTCAATCCTAAGCAGGAATTTGCCGTTATTTTTTCTGGCAAACAGATAATTAAACAAAGCTGTTCTAGCTGATCCAATATGTAGAAATCCTGTGGGAGAAGGTGCAAATCTTGTAACTACAGTCATGCCTGGGTTAAATATTTAGTCTTAAATTATAAATTTATCCAATCCCCAGCTTGGCGCTATTTTTATAACACACTATAAAAACACTTCGGGGTAACGATCAAAACTTGGATTATTGAAGTCTAAAATATCTTGTGATGATCTAAACATCAAGTTAAAATACTGAAATAACTATCTTTAGTTACTATTATATGGTCATGCACTGATACATCAAAAACTTTACACGCCTTAATTATTTTATCGGTAATTATCCAATCATTCTCGGAAGGTACTGGATTACCACTAGGGTGGTTATGTACAACAATAATAGCTGCCGCTCCGTAAAACAAAACTTTTTTAATTATTTCCCGTAAATATAACGGAGCTACATCCAAACTACCTTCGGAAATGACCTCATCTACCAAAACAATATTTTTCTTGTTTAAAAGTAAGAGCCTGCACTGCTCCACATCTAAACCACCCATTGTAAATTTCAAATAATCTAGAAGTTCCTTTCGATTACTAATCACATTTGTATTTTTTATTCTGGTACGCAAGATATCGCTAATTAATTGTTTTAATAATTCTAAGACCTCTAGCACGCACTTCTCTTCGGGCATCATAACCGATAATTTATATTTGTCGGTGTAAAATATCTCCCCTAAATCTCCAAATCGCTCCAATAATGTCTTGGCAACTATATTTGCTTCTACAACCTCTTTATAGTAAAAAGAAAATAATTTCGTGAGCAGTTCTTCTTCCCTAATCCGTTGTTCTAAATCACCTATAGTACTAGTTGCTAAACCCATTTACATCCCTTAAATAAAACTTACCAATAATAGATGTGACCGCCATAACCTGGCATAAAATAACATTATTTGTATCAATGGCGATCGGGGAGTAGAAAAAACCGTAGAAATTCAGTTACAATAACTTTTAGGACCTAAAAAATCACTTTATTTTACACTTTAGGACCTTGTACATAGTTATCATCTCCCCAATCTTGATTGAGGGTGTACCAATTAGGCTAATACAAACCATTTCTAAAGAGGTTTTCTAGACCCCAAAGCTTGACGCATCTGCATGATTTTGATTAAAAAACATACAGATGCCCTCTTACTTCGCGGGTGACTTTATAAGATTTTATACGTTTCGTCAACAATAACTATAAGTTATTATTATTTTTAGTTTTTTACCTTAAAGTAAACTCTTATCTAAAATCCTATAACTACTAAACAAATCGCTCTCAAGTTTTCTTCTCCGCACTAGACCCATAATTTTTCTACCTCCTGCATATGTCCATTTTAAAAACTCTTTTGCCCCTTCATCATAATGACCATAATTGATTTTCTGCCTTAAAACTGACCTTTGAAGAGCAGCAGTACCTACATTAAATGTAAAAGAGACAAGTGCAGCAAACTGATCATCATTTATTTCTACATCAATATATTTCAGGACTGACCTTTCTATTTTGCGCAAGTCATTTTCTAATATTTGACTGGCTTTTTCCTGGGTAACTATTTTATAAGGATCACTAGGGAGTATCCTGTGTCCATAACCTATGGTAAGATAGCCGCCACTACAAATATACGGTTCGGCTTTAAAGCCTTCTAAGGATTTAATTAACTGAATTCCTTTGGGATTGGTAAATCGGTGCATCGATTTTCTAATTTTGCACTATATTTTATTTTTCCATAATTTTTGAAAAGTACGCTGTCCATAATAAAAACTGATAATACCAGCAAAAATCGCCTGATCGTCAGTACTCCAAATAATTTCAATATACTCGATTACATGGCTAGTTCTAGAAATCGCAGCATATTGGAGGTATTTTACAACCATATACATAATGAAAAAGCTGTAAGCAAGAACAGGCCTAACTAGACCGTTAACTGCATCTACCCATGTAATCTCAGTTTTATACGTTGCATATAACGATGCTTGTTCCTGGATATCTCGTGATATATGAATCTCTTCTAAAGATCGGCTTGCGGCTGTCTGGTTATATTGAATTTGCTTTTCTAAAATAGCTAGTTCATGCTTTTTATCGTTTGCATCTTTAAAATATTTGACTATTTCAGGAATTATTGAGCTGATAAAACCGGCAATTGAAGCAAGTAAAGTAATCATAATTTTTCCTCAAATTTTTGGTGATTAATATTGATAGTTTTTTTTGATTGTCTCAGCTAGGAAATGTTTAGATTCAGCTATTTTCTGGAATCTAAAAAAATCAATCGCATTAACTGTAGCAGTAACTTGAACAGACTCTTTTCCAGGCCACAAAATATTTTCAGGCCACTTAATATTAAAAACCTCTTCATAATTTTGCTTAATCATTACCGCAAAGGAAGAATTTTTGACTTCATCAAAATTAAGCGCACACT
This sequence comes from Candidatus Megaera endosymbiont of Mesostigma viride, assembly GCA_020410825.1. Taxonomy (GTDB): domain Bacteria; phylum Pseudomonadota; class Alphaproteobacteria; order Rickettsiales; family Rickettsiaceae; genus Megaera; species Megaera polyxenophila. The sequence goes on along the minus strand of CP084576.1, from coordinate 159,585 downwards.
TAGCCTCCAGATACAAATAATGACAATCAACCTTACTTGGCAAAAGATATTCATCTTTGACACCTATAAATTTAAGTGAGGAAGAAGAGGCCTGTTCTTCAAAACCAGGTGATACCTTCTTCCAGCTATTATCTGAGAATATGGCAAAACAACCATCCTTTACCATATACACAAGCATATTATTATAAGGAGATATATATTGAAGCTCCTTGGTAGAATGGGCAAAGTAACAAATTTTGTTTTTATTTTCTCCAGCAGTAAGAATGAAACGCTGACCATAGGTGATAGACTCAGGAGGTTTTTCAACAAAATTATCTACACTTAAGTTCAAATTTGCATCAAGTTTTAGTAGGGACTCATTATATACTATATCTTTATGCTCCTGCCCTTGATACATAAGATCAAATTGGTAATTCGTAGTTTTCATAACATATTCTCTTACAGTATTAGTACTTAAATTATATCGATTTTATAACCCTCACTAATATCTACATCGCTAATGTCTATTTCAATTTGATTTGCATCCGGGGAGGCAGTAAAATTGAGTACTTGGCTTTTAGCAGTAAGCTTAATGGAAAAATCCTTTAATCTATCAACTACCCGTATCCAGCTATCTAAATTAAAGTTTCTAGTTACCCAGCAAAGGCGCAATTTTGACCCCTCAACATAATTTGAAACCGTTAATGGTATAGAATGATGGCAAGCGCAATTTGTAAAATTTACTTCCTCCGCAATAGAACCAATTTTAAATTCAAGAGTTTGACCTACCCCATCTTCGGAAATAGGTAATATGTTTACATCATGGGTAAAAATAGCTGCAACCGATCCAGCCTCATGTTTTTTAATATATCCTTGAGTTCCATATGTTCCCCTTATTAGATGAGAAATGGAGTATATTTCTTCTTCAAAAGGGATTTTTTTAATATTTTTAAAAGCAATTAATTCATTGTTTATCTCTAGTAATTTCCAATTATTATCATTTAATTTCTCAAGCTCTATCCCTCTAACTTCGATTGTACTAAGATCGTCGATAAGAAATGGATTTGCCTCATCTACCACATGAAAATTAACGATTCTAGCAATAGAATTAGTTGGCTCTATTAGTGCTATTTTATTCCAATTCGGATTTAGACTTTGTTTAGTTCGAACGTAAAGAGGTAACTTGATTTTATTGTTCAAATGAACGGTTAGATAAGGGAAATCATAACCGTATAATTTAAACGGCAGCTCAATGACCCTGAACTCGGTTTCTATATTTTTCTTATGGAACAGCTCAATCCTATTTTTAAAACTGGTTATGCTATGGTAGCTATTGATATCATCTACTACGGCAATAACATTTATCATTAAACCGGTAAAGCTAATTTTTATTACACGTAGGTAATATCTTACTTCCTTATATTCCAAGGAGATAAAATCGGCTGGCTCTAGATCAATATATGAAATCGGGAGATTAAATTCCAGTATCTTACTCTCCGCTGCTGCATTCTTTAGCAATAATTTACCTATCTGCGCAGCCTCGGATATTGTTATTACAAACGGCAATCGCAAAGTAGCGTTTTTTAGATGCGAAAACTGCTCATTATTAACATGCAAATAACCAGGCTCATAATCCTGCAGCTGATTTTGAAAATAGATGTTTGCTTTTGCTAGCATCTGTTCTCTAGCAATAATAACCTCGCTTACATAAGTATTTTCTGCAAGTTTTATTAAATCTCCTGACTCAATTCCGGCAGGTAAGCTTTGCCCTCTTTTAATAAAAGATATTTTCTGGCAGTCGCTTGCATTAATATCAAAAAAATAACTGCTTCTTAAAATACTAATAGCATCCTTAGCAGAAAGCTGATGGTTAAAAATAACTCCGGATAGAACTTCATCTACCCCGTATGCTTCTACGTTTTTTAAGTCTATTTTACACCTATTTGATATCTCAAGAATTATTGAGGCAACACTTGCCATTCCGAATTTGTCGTTAACCCAGTGGCCTTTTTCCCATAAATAACCGTCCCGCCATATATCCATATGAGGCCAAGCAGGATAAGGCCTTGCATCCCAGGTCCACAGAAACATGTTTTCAATATATTCCTCTTTACCCCAGAATTCTATAAAGGCTCTGATACATCTCCTTTGAATAGAAAAATCTATCTCCCCGTTTGAATATTTTGGGATTCCGCCATCCTTACATAAAGGATCGAAAAAAACGTTTGGCTGATTAGAAGCCTTATCAATCGAGAGAAAACCATATTCGGTGAACCAGATTTTTTTTGATCGTGGTTGCCATGCTGTAATTATTCCATCTGGATTTCTATGGGTATTCTCCCACCAATATTTAAGATTTTTCCAGGCGAAAGCGGGCGCTAGTGGTATTTTTTGATTTCGCTCATAACATGCGTAAAAGTCATATCCTTCCCCTTGCGAAAACCCCTCTTTAATATCCTTATCAGCAATAAACGATCCTTCAATATTAGTCAGCGGGAAATATGCATCAATACCGATAAAATCTATAGCTTGAGAAGCCCATAAAGGGTCTAGATTATACCAACCTCCTTCCGTATGATGATATTCCGACCAATCAGCTGCATAGGAAACCAGAACTCTCTGCCCTACTATTGTTTTTACTAGACCAGCAAGATTAGCTAATTCATTGACAGCGGGAAAATTATTTCCTGGGTCTTTTATTTTGGTAAGACCAATTAATTCACTACCAATAATAAAAGCATCCACATAATCTTTAACAAGATTAGCATAGTGCAAAATAAATTCATTATAGCCTCCTCTTTTACGAAAAAACCGCTCTACCTCACCGGCAGCTCCCGTCAAATGCCCACGCCAGGGCTTTTGGTCCGCGTCCATAAAAAACATAGGATAAAACATTATCTTAAGACCGCGGGATTTTAATTCCTGTAAATAACGAATTACACTCTGGTCATTTACACTACCGCCATATCTTGGGTTGCCATTAATATCTTTTGCTATTTCGTGAGCATTTTCCCTGGTATACTCCCCTACCCTCCATTCTTCACTAAACCTAATTAACGGGTCTTTAAATTCAACTGCAGGCCTAATTAAGCATTCCGATAAATCGAGGCTATTTCCAAACCAGCAGATAACCGGTGCTACCCATTCTATATTTTCACAAGTATTTTTGAGCTGATTTAAGCTATGAATGGAATTTGCTATATTATGAATATTATGTGAATTAATTACTTTTTCACATTTAACAGAACCGTTTTGGGTAATTATTTGTTTTTTCTGGATAACAGTATCATAAACATACTCTCCGGAACCTGGAATCATCACCATCGATTTTACCATATCTTCAACTGTGTAAGTGGTAGGAACGTTAGCTTTTCTGGTAACTTCAAATGATAAATTAGGGATGACATCTTCAAAATCTGCCAGCGGCAAATCCTCAAACACAATATAAGCAAGATCTCGGAAAGCCGACACACAACCGTTCATTTTAGCTTGTATATACGGATCTGGCATTTGATCTTGTGCCCCTTTATAGAGCCGAAATTTATAATGGCTAATATCTATAATTTCGTTGCCGTTCCATACTTTAGTAATTTCTCTAATTTCCCCTTGGCAAATAGCAACAGCAAAAGATAGAAAATACTCATATTCAGTATAATAAGTTGTAGATTTAACCTGCTTAGGTAGCCTAAAAAATTTTGGTTGTCCAAAATATCTGGAAGTTGAACTGGTTTTAGCTGCATTCTTTATTTCATCAACCCAGATAATTTTGCCAAAAACTCTGGTTTTACCGAATACCAAGGGTATGGGTGATCCTAAAGTAGCTGTCGAAAGAGTAAAACTTTCCTTAAGACTTGCATATTTCTGAAAAACTTCTTTTTTATAAAACCACTTCCTTTCTAGGAAATCACCAATATACTTACCTGCATACCTCCCTATTGACGACAATATCCCGCCGCCAATATATTTACCGATACTACCTCCGATAGCAGAAAAAAATGATCCGAGCATATTATACTTCCTTATTATTTTTTACCAGAAACATAATTAGCAGAAAAATCCATCAGCACTAATTATTGATAGGGATATAAAACAACCTTGGGTTTTTAATTTGAGTGGCAACCTAAATTTGGTTAGAATCGCTAGCACAATAGGCATAACCTTTCCGGAGTGTCAGTTTCTCTCAGTAGCCATGTAGAATTCTAGGCTGGTAACCCACCTTTAACTGCTTTTAGATATGGAAAATAACGGTTGTAGTATATCAGGAGGACAAGGTGTTAATGATTCGAGAATTTGCTTTAGGCAAAAAAATAACTATTTATTATGTTATAATTAATCTAGATAATCTAGATTAATTAAGAGGTAACCATGTATAAATGGCAATTGCACCAAGTAAAAAATAAATTGGGTCATTTAATTGCCATAGCAATGGAAGGGAAGTCTCAATGTATTACAAAAAGAGGAGAAGAAGCAGTAGTTATTATATCCATGAAAGAATATAAAAAAATGACTAAACCAAAGCTCAGTTTAAACAAATTTCTGCTTAAGGGCGCTAAGATTGATGATTTTGTAGTAGAAAGGGTAACCGGTAAAGTTAGAAAATTGGATGTATGAAGTACTTGCTAGATACCAATATAGTTTCGAAATTAAGGAAAACGCTGCCTACCCCTAACGTAGTAAAGTGGATGGAAGGTGTTCCTTCTAATCAAATATATTTGAGTTGTATGGCAATTAGCGATCTTAGGTCAGGAGCTTTAAAGAAAGCTAAACAGGACAAAAGAGCTGGGCCAGTGTTAATCAACTGGATAGATGAACTGATTAGTTCTTATGAAGAACTAATAGTATTAATTGACCTGGAAATTTGCAAGAAATGGGCTGAGCTTTTAACTATTGATAGTTTTTTATTAGCCCAAGCGTTTACAAATAATATGGTATTAGTCACCAATAACATTAAGCATTTTAAAATGTTTGGCGCTAAATATCTGAATCCTTTTGGAGTAGAAAATGTTTAATAGTGATCAGATAATTATCTATAAAGATAAAAACGGACAAATTTCAGTTGATGTAGTATTACGTGATGAAATGGTTTGGTTAAATTTAACTCAACTATCAGAGTTATTTGTCAGAGACAAATCTGTAATTTCGCGGCATATAAAAAATATATTAAAAGAGCAAGAATTATCCGAGGTATCAACTGTTGCAAATTTTGCAACAGTTCAAGCCGAAGGAGGTAAAAGTGTTACTAGACAATTAGAATATTATAATCTGGATATGATCATCTCGGTAGGATACCGAGTTAACTCAAGAAAAGCCGTAGAGTTTAGAAAATGGGCAAGTTGAATATTAATGAATTTAAATTAACATCTGTAACTCCAGAGAGTTTAACGGCTCTTGCTTTATTGATAGCCGAAAGTGACCCAAAACAAAAAGAAATAATAATTAGGTTAGTAGTAAATTTGTTAAATGAGAAAAACTAAAAAATCAAACAAGACCGAAAGGAATTAGCCTTTAAGATAAAGCAGGCGCAGAAAATAGCGATCTATCTTAAATCGCAGTGTAGCCTTAACTGCAACGTTAACAACTAATCCTCGTTTCCTTATTTAAGATCGGGGTGATAATGGTTATGTCCAGAGTTTGGTTTTCCCAAAACTTAAAAACCATTATAACTGCTCTACTGGACAGTTTTTTCAGCTCCCCGATCACCAATAACCAAGTTCTTTTGGTGGTCGAACTTAATTTCATTTTTTAAGTTTAAAGGAGTTATCATTATGAAAAAAATCCAGATCACAGCTCTATCAATAATCCTTTCTTCCGGTATTCTATCTTCCTGCGGAAAAGATGAAATCGAAAAATGGGAGGAAGAAAAAGAACAAGCACTTATTGATGCTGAATTTACAGATACACAAACCCGTCTTGATTACCTACAATGCTATGCTTTGGCTTTGCAGGAAAAAAGCAAATGCCTACTTAAGCTTAACAATAAAAATATTAAAGCAGAGCTAATAAGGCATCATTTTTATACTAATAATTACGTTTACCAGCTGGAGAAACTAGGTTTTATGCAATTCCTCAAAAACAAAGGAGCTGTTTGTGATAAAATCACGGAAGGGCCTAAATACACCAGCGAAACCGAAAGTTACGTAGCTAAATGTACTGACGGCAATATCTATTTATTAAAGTTCGATTATGATGAAAATACATGGCTACTTGTGAAATAGTTTTAACTTAAAAATAAGAAACAAAATCATCCTATTGTAAAAACGTGTCATCAATTGATAAATCTTATAAGTTTTCTTTAATTTTCTGTCATCTTTAAAAATTTTACTCCATTATTTTTTTAAAGAATTAAAGAATCAAGTTGATTATTTATGAGGTTAACTTATATACCGGCTCGTTTTAATGCGAGTGGTCATCACAAAACCGCTAAAAATAGAACAAGCAATTTGTTGTTTAACATTTTAGCTTTTCTGCTAATAACTGTAGGCCTTGCATTAATTGGGGTAGGATTTACAGAAATGTCTGCCCCAATAAGCATATTAAAATCAGAACAAATATCTTTAGATCCGGTAAATTTATTTGAATATTCCTTGCGCACCACTCTTCGGATGTTTATTGCTTTGGTCTTCTCTTTAATTTTTTCTTTATTATATGCCACTATTGCTGCTAAAAATAGCTATGCAGAAGAAATTTTAGTACCTTTACTTGATATTTTACAATCAGTTCCGATTCTTGGTTATATTTCATTCACCGTTACGGGATTCTTGCTATTATTCCCTAATAGTATTATGGGTGCTGAATGCGCCGCCATTTTCGCCATTTTTACGTCTCAAGCTTGGAATCTTACTTTCAGCTTTTATCAATCCTTAAAAACTGTTCCCAAAGAATTAATAGAAGCAAGTTCCATATTTAAAATGTCGAAATGGCAAAGGTTCTGGCGGGTGGAGCTGCCTTTTGGTATACCAAGTTTAGTTGGAAACATTGTAGTATCAATGTCCGGTGGATGGTTTTTTGTGGTTGCCGCTGAAGTAATTAGCGTAGGTAACAATAAAATAAGTTTGCCAGGTATTGGGTCGTACATATCACTCGCTCTTGAACACGAAAACATACCATCTATTGTATATGCTCTAACGGCTATGATACTAATCATAATAATTTATGACCAACTAATATTAAGAACCCTTGTTGCCTGGTCTGATAAATTTCACTACGAAAACACAGGAAGTAGTAACGCCCCAAAGTCGTGGGTTTTAACCTTGTTTAATCAAAGCATTTTGATAAATAAGTTATTCCTGCCTATAATTTATTTTTTCAGATTAATAGTATATTTTCCGTTATTTAACTACTCAAGTGATACCAAAAACCCTGAACAAAACCAAGAATTTGTTAACTACCACTACAACAGAACCTCTAAATATTTATGGTATTTTGCATTATTTGTTATATTTGCCCTAGCAAGTTACTATTTATTTAACTTTTTACAGAATCAAATAAAATTAAGTGAATTGCTCGAAGTGCTACAACTAGTTTTAATTACTATGCTACGAGTTTTTACGTTAGTAATTATTGCTTCTATTATTTGGATACCAATTGGTATATATATCGGTTTACACCCAAAACTAGCAGCAGTTATGCAACCAATAACTCAATTTCTTGCCGCTTTCCCTGCGAATTTACTTTTTCCACTGGCAGTAATTGGAATCAGTAAATACGACCTTAACCCCAATATTTGGTTAAGCCCCTTAATGATTGTAGGAGCGCAGTGGTATATTCTATTTAATGTAATTACAGGGAGTTCCTCTTTCCCTACCGAGCTTAGAGAAGCGTCTAAAAATTTTAATATAAAAGGCCTTCTGTGGTGGCGTAAGGTTATGTTACCGGGAATTGCACCTTATTTTATTACAGGAGCAATTACAGCTTCTGGAGGGGCGTGGAATGCTAGTATAGTAGCAGAAGTAGTTAGCTGGGGAGATAAAAAAATAGTGCTAAAAGGTATCGGTAGTTATATAACGCAGATGACCATAGAGGCAGATTTCCATCGAATAGTTCTAGGAATAGGGGTTATGTCTCTCTGCATAGCATTAATCAACCACTTTTTTTGGCAACCACTATATAATTACTCCGCAAAAAAATATAAATTTTAATCAGTTTTAAGTACAGAATTTATGAATAATAATTTAATTGAACTCTCCTCAATTACCCAAAGTTTTACAAAACCTGATGGCCATATCCAAAAAATATTAGATCAGATCAGTTTTAATGTTAAGGAAAGAGAAATACTGGCAATACTTGGTAAATCCGGTTGCGGTAAGTCGACCTTGCTAAGGGTTATTGCAGGATTAGTCAAACCCAGCAGAGGGAAAGTAAAATACAATAATGACGCAACAGATAAAATTTTCGGTATTAGTATGATTTTCCAGAGCTTTGCTCTGTTTCCCTGGCTTACTGTTCTTGAAAATGTAGAACTCGGTTTAGAGGCGATGGATATTCCAAGGATGGAGCGGCGCCAAAAAGCGTTGGAAGCCATAGATTTAATAGGTCTTGATGGATTTGAATCAGCCATGCCAAGAGAACTATCGGGCGGTATGAAACAAAGAGTAGGATTTGCTAGAGCTTTAGTAGTAGAACCGCAGGTAATGCTTATGGATGAACCATTTTCTGCTCTCGATATACTTACTTCAGATACCTTAAAAAACGATTTTCTTGATCTTTGGGTTGCTAAGAAAACGAATCTAAAATCGGTAATAATAGTTACGCACAGTATTGAAGAAGCAGTGATGATGGCTGATCGGGTTTTGATTTTAGCTTCAAATCCAGGGCGGGTAGTCTCTGAATTAAAGATTAATTTAAGCAGACCAAGGCATGCTCATACTCCAGAATTTCAAGAATTAGTTGACCAAATCTATACTAAAATGTCAGAAGCCGGTAAACAAATTTTTGAAGATAAAGCCAAGAAAATACACGAACATGATATAACTCAAAATCTGATCTATACCTCTCCGAATCAACTTGCGGCTCTAACAGGAACCCTTGCTGCACCTCCTTATAACGGCTCAGGTGATCTAGCAGATCTCGTTAAAGCTTTACAGATTAAAACATTTGACGTAATTCATATTTCTGAAGCTCTATCTATACTTAAATTTGCAACAGTTAACGAGGGTAACATCAAACTAACAAAAACTGGAAAACTTTTTGCAACTACAGAATTGGAAGAACGGAAACGAATCTTTGCCGAACAACTACTGAAAAACGTGCCCCTTGCGTCATATATAGTTAATGTCTTAAATGGCAGAGCAGACAACAAAGCACCTAAATCCCGTTTCTTAACCCACCTAGAAGACCAATTATCAGCTAGCGAAGCCTCCACAGCTTTAAAAGCGATAATAGTAGCTGGTAGGTATGCTGAACTATTTTCCTACGATGATAATAAACAATTATTCAGCTTGGATAATCCGACTTAATGTGCACTATAAATACTTGAAGTTTTAATTAATTACTGGTATAAGACTCGTATCTTTTTTATTTTACCCTAAGAAGCGCCCTTAGCTCAGCTGGATAGAGCAACGGATTTCTAATCCGTAGGTCAGAGGTTCGAATCCTCTAGGGCGCGCCATTCTTCATTTTCAGGTAATTTTACAAACATATCAAACGGTGAACGCAAGGTATACTCTAGCTTACGGCCGTTCAATTTTACTGTCGATAAGACTAAATTTATTAATCTTCTTTTTTTCTCATTTGTCGACAGAAGAAAAACTTTATGAGCATTTGCAGCTATTTGAAGTACATCAATCATTCTTTCATTAAAATTATCGTCTGCATTATTATTGACTTCCAATTCCCTTATGATCTTGTCACGGGTAATAATTAATTGTCCCCTCTTCTCATCATATTCGGCTTCACTAAGCTTATCCTCCAAGTAAAAGTCCATTAATTTGTCAAGTTTGCTTTTTACGTTGTTTAGCTCCTTATTCAGCTCTAATATACGAGTCTTATAATAATCTCTTTCGTTTACCGCCGAACTTTTTACATATCCTATAACCTTTTCCAGCATCTCAGGCTCTAAGTACATCGACTTAAAAATCTGTTCAACTTCTTTCAATAATATTTCTTCGTTCATAAATACCTTCTTATTTGGGTTTTCAGGGCTCCATGCACCAAGGTAAGTTATCTCATAATCTGAACCGTCGGCACGCTTCCTTTTCTTGGTTTCTGATGATACTAACCTGCCTGTAACTGCACAAGTTATTATCCCCCTAAATATATAATCTTTTTCTCCCCATTTAAATGGTTTTTTATTCCAGCCTTTAAGCACTGCCGTACAATCATCAAAAAGATCTTTTGAGATTATCGTTTGATAAATATGTGGATACAACTTTTTACCTTTTCGGTAATGCATTACTCCATAATAGAATGGATTAGTCAGTATTGAATGGATATGAGAACGGCATAAATAACCCTGATTGCCTCTTGAATTAGTCAGTCCCCATTCTCTGGTCTTTGTAAGCGATCAACTTTATCGGTAATTACTGCTATTATTTCTTTATGATCTTTAGCATACCTGATGGCTTCCATGATTGTCAGTGCTAAGATAAAAGGGACCAGAAAATTGCACTAAAAAGGGACCGGGTAAAAAGGTGAACATAACAGTTCAAATTTAGTGCAAACTAGCCTTTATTTTTTAATGAGGGCTAAAAAATGATAGGAGTTCCTATGTATACAACTATATTAACATTATATAAGCAAGGTAAGAGCCAGAGGGAAATAGCAAAATTAACTGAGCAAGACCACAAACAATAAGAAGAATTGTATATAAATATAATTCTGCAGGGATAGAATCCCCAACACAAAAGCAAAAGGAATCACAAGTCTTTAAATGGCACGAAGACGCTATAAAGCTGTTGGAAAAAGACCTGAGTTTTGTCAGGATCCATGAAGAACTTCAAGGCTTAGGTTTTTTTGGAAGCTATTCCAGTCTTACCCGATACCTTAGAAAGATAAAACTACACAATTCCATATGTATCAGATTTAATACTCTACCCGGTGAAGAAGCTCAAGTAGACTTCGGCGATATTGGTAGAAGATATGATCCTGAAGGGAAATTAAGAAAAGCATATATATTTAATATGCGTCTTAGCTATAGTCGTAAGGATTATTATGAAATTGTGTTTGATCAAAAGGTTAATACGTGGATCCAGTGTAATATTAATGCTTTTAAGTATTTTCAGGGAGTACCAAAAGTAATAAAGCTGGATAATTTAAAGTCAGCGATAATTATTGCTAATTTTTATGAACCAATATACCAGGAACAATACAAAAGATTTGCAGATCATTATAATTTTTTACCGGCTCCCTGTAGAGTTCGTAAACCGCAGGAGAAAGGTAAGGTAGAGAATGGCATAAAGTATGTAACCAATAACTTCTTTGCTGGTAGAAAATTTAGCAGTAATAAAGAAATGGTTGAAGCCTTGGGAATCTGGAATAGAAAGAGTAACAATCGTATTCATGGTACTACTAAGAAAAAACCAGAAGAACTTTTTAGCAACGAGGAAATTACAGCTTTAACAAAATTACCTGAAGCTGGTTTTGATTTATCATCATGGCACAAAAGGAAAGTAGCTAAAGACTGTCATATAAGCTTAGATAAAAATTATTATTCTGTACCATCAAAATATGCCGGCACAGAAGTAGGAGTTTCCTTGGGAAGTGAAATAGTCAGAATTTATGCTCAGGGCCAAATGGTTGCTATGCATAATAGATCGAATGGGAAAGGATCATTTATAACTAACAGATCGCACTGGCCTGAGTACAAATTATATTATCCTGAATCTCCAGAATACCAAAATAAATGTGTTATAGAGATGCAAGAAATAGGGGAATATGGGGATAAAATGTTATCATTCATCCGGGATCGAGGAAAAAGTAAAGATTGGCCAAGGACCGTCAAAGGAATATTACATCTGAAAAAGCTATACGGTAATGAAATAGTAAATAAAGCTTGTATGAGAGCTTTGCACTATGGAATTGGGAATTATAGTAAAATAAAAGAGATCATAAAAAATAATTGTTATGATTTACCTTTGTTTGGAGGTGAAGATGCAGGAATTATATAAAAGGCTTAGGGACTTCAAACTTTCCGGCATGGCATTAACATTGGAAGACCGTTTATCATATGCTAGAAGTAAAAAATTACCATATGAAGAATTTTTGGAACTGTTATGTGAGGATGAACTGGATAACAGACGTGATAATAACTATAAGAGGCGTTATAGTGCAGCAAAATTACCGGCGAACAAGAAGCTGGAAGATTTTAATTTTAACTTTCAGAAAAGTATTGATGAGAAAGAAATTAATGATGCAGCTAGCTGTCAGTTTATCAGGGACAAACATAATCTAATTTTAATTGGAGATTCCGGCACAGGTAAAACCCATTTATCAATTGGTATAGCATTAAAGGCATTAAGTAAGGAATATAAAGTATTTTTTACCACGGTATCTGACATGCTATATAATTTACATATAGCAAGAGCTGATAATTCCTACCATAAAAAATTACAACAGCTTGTTAGTTATGATCTATTAATATTAGATGAATTGGGTTTTAAAACCTTACCAAAATATTCAGTAGATGATTTTTTTAATGTTGTATCTAAAAGATATGAGAATAACTCAATAATTATTACTACTAATAAGGATTATGAGAATTGGAATCATATTTTTGAAGATGAAGAATTAACTAAAGCTATTACGGATAGGTTAAAACATCATGGAAAAGTGATTAAAATTACCGGACCAAGTTATAGGACTAAGAATCAAAAAAGTGAGGTTGCCGTGAGCTAAAAATTTTTGAGATAAGTGGTCCCTTTTTGGTGCAAATAAGTGGTCCCTTTTTAGTTGACAATGACAATTACGGAGCTTCATCGCTACTACGGCTGACTAAGCCATCCTTACACCATCTTCAAAGCCTTATGTTTCGGCACTTGTACTTTGAATACTTACTTGTTAGATAAGAGTTATAAGGACTTCCCAAGTTGTGTCATTAATCTTTGTAAACTCGCCAACGCCTGAGACCCCGGTGATTGAAGACTATTGGATTTTCGCTAGTTTAACCTCCAGTCCTCTATTGCTTGCTATCTTGTGTACAATATCAGCTTCCACTACCAATACACTTTCAAGGCTATACCGCACTTATCGTTTGACTTCGCTATCTACGCTTTGTCAAGTAGGTTAGCCATCTCAACGCAAGACTCGCTACATGGTGGAGCTAGCTACTCCTTACATAATAGGACTTTCACCTATAAGACTAATGCCCGTATCTTGGCGCGCGCACAAAACATACTATCTGTGTATAGAACGTATTTGCATAAAACACCAAATTATGTCAAGATAAAGCTGTGCACAAGCAGTGAGAAAATAATTTTTGGGATTGAAGAAAATGATCGAGGATACAAAATTACCAAAAACACTTTTTCCATTTATATGGTATTTTTTGAAAGAGCATAAAAGTATCGTATTTGTGGTGATATTTTTATCAATCATTGCTGGATTTTGGGGACCTTTTAATAGCATATCAATCAAGCAATTGATAGATTTATTACCAAGCGTTAATGACGGAGATGTATCGATATTGGCCTTACCAGCAAGTTTAATCGTTATAAATTTTATCGTTTTTGATAATTTTACATGGCGAGGCATTAATTACATTTGGGCTAAATATGTACCCATAATACAAAACAAAATTATTTCCGTGATGCTGGATTATACCTTATCTCACTCTCATGGCTTTTATCAAAATAGTTTATCTGGAAAAATTTCTAAGCAGATTACTAATTTATCTGACAGCATTGTTGATATTATAACTTTTAAATTAACTAATTTTCTGCGAGGCGCTTCGTTGTTGCTTGCGGCATTTGCTGCCTCTTATTATGTCAATTCAATTTTCTGTATTATATTGATCACATGGTTTATAATTTTCGCTACATTCAGCATCTCCATGTCCAGAAAAATCGTTTTTCTGGCTGATAAATTAGCTGAAGAAGAAACTGTAGTGGTTGGCGAATTAGTTGATTCACTATCGAATCATTCAAATATAAGAATTTTTGGACACAAGATCTATGAAAATTTAAGGATGATACCATTCTTTGAGAAGCAGCGTAACGCCTATTATTCGTTAAATATTTACTCTATTATGCTTTATTGCATTCAAGGTAGTCTTATTGCCATCATGATGGCTTTTTCAGCTTTTTTTCTACTCCATTTGTATGGCAAGGGTTTAGTTACAATTGGAGATTTTGCTCTTATTTTAGGCTTATCTATGGAAACTGGACACATGACTTGGTTTCTAATGGGCGAAGTTGATTATTTTAACAAAGCAGCAGGAAAATGTAAACAGAGTCTTATTTCTTTGATTGTATCGATAGAAATCCAAGACAAACCAAACGCCATAAACTTAAATTGTGCACAAGGCCAAATAACTTTTAATCAAGTCAAATTCCATTACAAAAGCACCGAACCACTTTTCCAGAATAAATCCATCGAGATTCAGGCTGGTCAGAAAGTTGGGCTCGTTGGCTATTCAGGCGGTGGAAAATCAACGTTCGTCAATTTGATACTCCGTCTTTATGACGTGACAGATGGTGCCATCCTGATTGATGGTCAGGATATTAGGGATGTAACTCAGCATAGTTTGAGAGAAAAGATTGCCATGATTCCCCAAGATCCATCATTGTTCCATCGAAGCTTGATGGAAAATATTCGTTATGGACGTATTGATACAACCGATGAGGAAGTTATTGAAGCAGCTAAAAAAGCTCATGCTCATGAATTTATAGAGAAGCTACAGCAAGGCTATGACTCGCTAGTTGGAGAACGAGGTGTAAAACTCTCTGGTGGACAACGTCAACGAATCGCTATTGCTCGCGCTATTTTAAAAAACGCGCCAATTCTTATTTTGGATGAAGCAACAAGCCAGCTTGATTCTGTTACAGAAAACTTGATTCAAGAATCTTTGTGGAAGTTGATACAAAACAAGACCACAATCGTCATCGCACATCGTTTATCAACCTTGCTACATATGGATCGCATACTGGTCTTTGAAAAAGGCAAAATTGTAGAAGACGGTACTCACACTGATTTACTTGCCAGAGGGGGAGTGTATAAAAACCTATGGGATGCACAAGTTGGCGGTTTCTTGGGTGATAAAAAAATAGATGATCAAGTCAAAAATCTTCATTAAATATTCAATACACATCCACACCTACAAGTGCAGACATTGATTTTCTGATACAAAAAATTAATTAAGAACCCCCCGAATTTGGTAAAGCTTGTCCTTTTGCATTTTTTATAAGAGGTGAAAAAAATCAGATCATTGCAGGTTGTAATGAAAATGTGATTTTCAGCAGCATTTATACCGATCAATTATGGGTACATTAATAAGTGAGTTTTTCCTAGCGATGATTCTGTTTTTAAGACTTTGTACTTGACAATAGACTATATTACGCGAAGACGGAGCATGCTTATTTAAAATTGGAGAA
Organism: Candidatus Megaera endosymbiont of Mesostigma viride; assembly: GCA_020410825.1. Classification (GTDB taxonomy): domain Bacteria; phylum Pseudomonadota; class Alphaproteobacteria; order Rickettsiales; family Rickettsiaceae; genus Megaera; species Megaera polyxenophila. The sequence continues at coordinate 144,082 of CP084576.1, read as the reverse complement.
AAACTATGGCCCATTTTTTAAAATCTGAGAGTAGAATTTAAGTGCCTATTTTGGAATTTACTTAAAAAAGACAGAGCCTTATCACACGGCTAGCAAAAATAGATCTTTTACCTTTATAGCTAAACCACTATAAATGTATTACACCATATACTTTTCAAATAGCGTATCTATATCACAATTATATTTCCTTCTCCTGGATTTAGCTTGAAACTATTTCGGCTCAATAGGATTTATGTCAGGAGAGTAAGGTAGCAAATACTCTACTTTATGCTCTGCCTTCTCTATTATGGTTTTTAAATCCTCATTTCTATGGAAAGCTGCGTTGTCCATGATAACAACTGAATCAGCTGGCAGTTTAGGTATTAAATCCTGTTCTACCCAACAATAAAAAAACAGCCCCATTAATATTACAGTTAAAAATTGATACCTTTAGTAGAGATTTTTCCATTAATGCACCTATAACATTTGTCCTCTTGAATGGATGCCAATAATGTATTCCATAGCATCTCTTCCCTTTTATTGAATACCCATGAGTCCTAAGTTGTTATCATAACCTTTCCCTAAAGAGATCGACTCTACCCACGGGCCTTCCCTCCATCGACATTACTCGACTTCGTTGGTATTATACCCGATCTGACTTCCTATATTTCTTTTCAGCTTCCTTGCTGTTACACTTGTCAGCTAATACTGCTCTTTCAAGCAGAAAGTATAGGATCTCCCACGTTCATAAATAAACTTTTATTACATGCCATGCTCTTAGACCCCGAAGATCCCACCTACAACTGCCTGTTTATGTTGCTTGTGATGTTGCATTCCTGATTTTCCACTCAGTCTGCGATCTTATAAATTAAAGTTAACGAGGCTCAATAACTTCAGCTTTTCAGCTTACGGCCTGTAATATTTCTGTCTACGCTTAACTGATTTTGTTACCAAAAACAGTCCAAGACTCAATACATAGTGTGCTAGGTCAACACTTCTATGGCTGCTCCTTCCTCAGCTAGTTTACTTACGCTTCGTGGCGCACGGAAAATTCTTTTTGCAATATCTATGCCTACTGTTGTAATATCCATTAGGACCTCCTGATTGTTATTTTTAGGTTTATTCTTAAACTTTAGAAGATTAGCATTTGCTTCTCATTCTGTAAATCATGGTGGTCCATTCCATTAGTTGGGGTTAATAGAGCTAAGTTCCTTATATTTATATGGTTACCACCTTCAAAATTCTCTTTACCGTATTAAGCAACTCATGCTTATAAGTGCAAGCGCTTAAGATAAAAAGTAATGCAAAGAAAATGATATTTTTTATGTGTTAACCGGGAAATTGATTGTTTTTTTGTATAAGCTATACTCTTTCATAATCTAATCACCTTTTGAATTGTAGGTTTTTCATAAAGGCCATCAGCAAAACAAATCATGACCAAGAAAAATAACACCGTTGCTTAACTTTTGTGGTACTGATACAGGTAGCCAAAATAAAAATGGCTTATCTTTTGTGATAGTAGACATTTTGTGCGGTAAAAATCCATCCTCCTGTCTTTATCTAAGAAGTTAAGATGAATATTGGTAAGCCACATTAATTTCATAAGCAGGTACCTAATTGCCTTCCAAAAAATCTATAATATCGACGATGCGATAAAAGTAAGAGCTGGTTGCAACAGCAGGTGCAACACCTCTTAAATGAAACAACACTGCTAATTTTGTAAATTCCTTTAGTATCTTTAATCTTGATATCTTTTCTTGCATTTCAGCAATAATATCGCTGCCAATTTTGCGTCTTTTAAATTTAAATTCCAAATAAAGAAGGTGTTCGTTTTATTCTACCTGTAAGGGCCACTATGCACAATATCGACAGATGAAATGCCTGATTTTGAAGTAATAGACGGCGGTTTTGTAGCAGTAGTGCCTCAAGCTGTAATCCCGTACACGTCTCAAATTCCGGTATGGTGGAAAGTGATACTTGATTAAATCCTCCCGCTGCAATAGCATCCCTGTTTGGCTCAATTACTTTGAAATAAAACCTCATATAGGGATCTGAGATCATTTATAGGCTTTGGTTTAAAGGTTTGGTAGTTTTAAATGACCATAAGGATTGCTTAATAACAAAACCAGCTACAACCAGATGATTCATCATTTGGCTTAAAGTGCCGCTATGAGGAAATTCTATGCTTTGCCTGATTTTGGATAAAGCTCTAGCTCCATCTTTTAGGCTATCCAAAATTTTCTTGTAGGTAGGTAGAGCCTTTACCATTAAAGAGATCATGGAAAATACGATTGAATTCGGTTACGAGTAATCCGGTTTTTTCAAAAGCAAGTTGCTTGATGTTATCATCAGCTGTTACGTTAGGGTTAAATTGCTTCAAAGACCATGTTACACTACCAACAATACTAAGCAGTTGTATATATATAAGTAGATAGTTGCATACCGGACACTCGTAAAAACTCAGTGCTTTCTGGAATGGATAATGACTCCAAACTAATCGTCAAATTGATGCACCCAAAGAATGCTGTGCTTTTTAAAATATTTGTCTCAATCTAGGTAGATACAGACCCGCAAAATACAAGCAACAAATGTACCGTTTGTTTATCCCACCAAGCTTTAAGCGTAGGAATAAAACTAAGGTCTTTTGATCCCACCATAAAATCTCATCAAATAGAACGATATCACCAGTCTTAATATGAAGGCTCAAATGTTTAAAAGGATTGTTCCAATCGTGGAAAGTCATAGGTGGGATTTTTAGCATTAATGCTAATCCACACGCAAAATTATCTCTTTGCTCAAGAGCAAAGAGGCCACTCTCTGGAGCAAGCCCTGCAAAACTTCAGAATGTTTTGGTACTAGATATTTTAGCAAATTTCTCTATAAGTCTACTTTTTCCAATTTTTTTTGCCCCTTAACAACAATAAGGTTTGGCGTTTTTTTTATATAAAGCCTCTAAGCACTCTAATTCTCACTTGCTACCAATACAGAATTGGACATAGTAACCTCTATTATGCTTAAGATAAACCATATAGTATCCTGAGCATAGTTCTAAGTCAAAAAAATGCTCAAAATGATGTTTTATTTTTTTAAGCATTACTTCAGATACTGATGAACAGAATGCAAAAGCTTAATACAAAAATACCTATTATCTTATTGTCTGCAACATATTGCGCTAAATTTGTATTAAATATGTATTTAATTGAGTCGATAAAAAAATCAATACGAATAAGTAATAGTGAAAAGATTTTAGATAGCCAAACTAAATTCTTAATAAATAGCGAAAGTAATATAGAATCTTTACAAAAAATTACTATTGGTAGAAGAGTTGATAATATTGCTAGTATTATTATTTTATATGCTTTTATGTCTATTAAAATGCGAGTTGCCAATTAATTTTGCATATCTAGATCCTCTATTGGTAGCAAACTTTTTATAGAAGGCTTATTTTCTTGCAACTGATCATTGATCAAACAAGATAGCATATGACTAAATGCATTTGTAACTGATCTATACCTAGAATGTTCGAATTTATCAAGAAATTTAAGTTTTCCTATCATGGTTTCTATCAGTGCTCTTTTGAGCAGCATTACCTTATCTGCAATTGGTATTAACATATTTTTTATATTCTTTTTAACTCAAGTAACAAGTTGAACATCTTTAGCACAAAAATCTTTAAACAACTCTGTAGATATATAACCGCGATCACCAAAAACTTTATCGTAAATACCAGAAATCATGCTGCTCAATCCTTTTCTGTCATTCTTATTACCACTGCTGAAAGAAACTTTGAACAGATTGCCTTCTGGATCTATGATTAAATGTAGTTTGAGACCAAAAAACTACCTTTTTGTTGTTTTACTTCTTGCTGCTATTCTTTTAAACACTTTATGTGAGTTGATTCGGTAATTCTTACAAACTGCTATACTGGTAGCATCTACAAAAGAAAGGCCAGTGCATTTTGTAACTAAATGATGTAATAATAGCACTAAATACAACATATTTCTGCCTATCAATTTAGTAAAATTTGTATAGCTAACAAGTTTAAAGTCTGTTGTATGATAACGCATTATTACTTGTTGATAATAATATTTAAAACAATCACAATAAGAATCATAGTAACCAATTAGTATTGTTAGTACTTCGCTTATCGATAAATAATTACTTATACCTGGTTTAGACTTTCTACTATTAATTTAATTGCAAAGAAATTATTCTGCCAAACTTTTTATAAAATCATCGACAAAGCAATAAATTGCTATAAAATCTTTTTTCATAGGTTATTTTTAGTTGGTGAAAAACACAAAATAACCTATATCCCTCTAAAAATCTACCTTCTGGCACTTACATTAATTGGCAACTTGCGTTAATAGAAGTTTATAAAACAGTTTAGAAAAATATATAAGTTATCAGCTATTATTGCGATAGTAAAAAAAATCCCAGAGTAAATTCAGGATTAAATAATATGACATAGTCTTAAAATTAATTATTTATTAGTATTCAATAATTAATGACTTTATAAAAATTTTACTTTACTTAATATTAAAGTACTAAACTTATATAAGTGTCACTCAATACTTTTATATTAATATAAACTAATATTATTTAATGTACTAATTTTTACTATTAAATATATTAATAATGGTATATACTCACTTTATATTTATAGAATCTATAACAAATATTATCGTTCTAGAGTAGCAAATGAATCATAAATAACAATAGAGAGGTCCATATGTAAAGAGACTACCACAATAGGTATTGATATAGAAAAAATTTCTAGGTTCATGGTGTAGATAAAAATAGTAACATAGTATAAAGAAAAAACTAACAAAGAATCAAACATTAATATTTATAGTTAATTTACCTAAATGTTTGGCAGGTATGGAAATTTATAAAGGTACTAATTGTTAGGCTAGCAAGATTAGTAAATTAGGATAGCAACTAAAATCAATGGCTACACAATTTATTAAGCCATATATGTTAAAACTAATAAAAATAATTAAGCTGATGAAGAAGCGATATATAAAATTCAAGCAGGCCTAACATGATATTTGTTTCGATTAAGACTATAGAACAAAACAGAATATTTTATCAATCCATAGAGCAAAGAAGCAGATTAGTAAAAAAATCTTACTGCTCTTGCTAGTAATGTCCTAAGGGTGATGTATAAGCTTGAGATAATTATTACTCAAGGTATAAATAAAATTAAACTAAAGTTAAATAAAGTTTTAGATAGTGAAAAATAAAATCTAATAAGTCAGCAAACTTTCTGTTGTTTAAAAGAGGAGTAAAAAAATAAAAGACTTAGAAAATATGCTAAAAATAATGGCTAGTGAATTAGATAAGTATCAGCAAATAATTGTTATACTAGATATAGGTTTAATTGCTGCTACTGCCCTGATAGCATCTATAGATAATAGGGGTTGTTTTAAGAATGGTAGGCAATTATCTGTATGGCTTGGGTTAGTACCAAGACAAGCTTTTAGTGGTGAGAAAGAGAAGCTACTTGGAATTAGTAAAAGAGGAGGTATATATTTACAAAGTTTATTAATTCAAGGAGTAATATCCATACTTAATTTACTACTGAATCACAGAAAACAAAAAAATTATAGTAAATTTACATAGTCGATGTTTAATTTACTTCACAAGAGTGGACATAACAAAACAGTTTTTGCTATGGTTAATAAATTAGCTAGAGTTGTATTGAGGTAAAGATCAGGTAAAGATTATGTTGAGAACAGGTTTGTAGTTAGGGGTAAGTGACATGGTGTTACTTACTCAAGTTGTTACCAAAATTTAAGAGATTCCGATCAGGAATATGTGAGGGATAATAAACTTAGATTTCATTTTTCACTATCTAAAACTTATTGATGGCAAAGTAAGATAAATCTTATACTTACAAAAAAACTTTACTGTTCATGGGATTAAATGTGAAACCAAATTTATAATTGTGTTATAGTTTGTAAATTGCAAATTTCTATCAGAGCTATAAGGGAAAATGATTTAATAAAGCCATTTCTTAAACTATAAGTCGGATACATAACTGCATTTTGATTTTTTTTGCGATTAAATATTATTTTTTTCTTGCATTGTGGAGGAGGTCCATACATGAATAATAGATTAGATAAGAAAATAGCTTTAGTTACAGGAGGAGCTCGAGGTATTGGAAAAGCTATCACAAAGCTTTTTATTAAACATGGAGCACAAGTGATAGTTGTTGATGTACTTGATAGACTATATAATGATAGAAATCATAATAATAATTGCGATTATTTAAAGCTAGATATAAGCAAGCAGAGTAGCTGGAAGGAAATACATAATCATATTAAAGCTAAATATTACACTATAGATATATTAGTTAATAATGCAGCTATTAGTGGAACTGATATGATTCAAGATCCAGAAAACATGGATACTGAAACCTGGAATTATATTCATTCAGTAAATTTAACAAGTGTATTTTTAGGATGCAAGTTTGGTATAAGTATTATGAAAAATAATCAACAACAATCTTCTATAGTAAACATAGCTTCAAGGTCAGGAGTAATTGCTACACCAAATCTAGCTGCTTATTCTTCAACAAAAGCAGCTATTAGAAATTATAGTAAGGCAGTAGCTATTTATTGCGCGCAGAAAGGATACCCCATAAGGTGTAATACAATAAGTCCTGCTGCAATAGATACTGATATGTGGAATCATTATAAAGAAGATAGTAATATTTTTAATGCGTTCGTTAGTTCCTTACCTCTAAAAAGAATGGGAACTGCTCAAGAAGTGGCTAATGCAGTTTTATATCTAGCATCAGATGAATCATTATATACAACTGGTTCTGAGATAATAGTTGATGGAGGTATACTATCTGTTTGTGGAAATTCTCCAAAATAAAAAAATGTATAATTGCTTATTAATATTTAAAAATGAGAATCGGAAATGTTACTTAACGAGATAGCCTATATAGAGTTTTATGTGTTTAATGCTTTTCAAGCTGCCAATTTTTATAGGCACGTATTAGGGTTTGATATAATTGGCTATGGTGGACCTGAAACTGGATTACAGGGTAAGATATCTTATATACTAATTCAAGGGAAAATAAAAATTATTATTAGTTCTGCAATTTCTAATAATACTAATTCTCCTTTATCAGAGCATGTCTTTTTACATAATGATAGTATAAAAGATATTGCATTTTTGTGTAAAAACGTTAGAGAGACTTTTGAGATGTGTACAAGATCTGGAGCTATTCCTGTTCTTAAACCTACAGAAATTAGTGATAATAAACAAAAAATTATTAAAGCTTCTGTCCGTACTTTTGGAAGTACTGTACATTCTTTTATTGAACAGGAGGCAACTGCTAGCATTTTGCCATTCTATACATCCATTTCTCAGAAATCAGAACCTCTTAACTTCGGGTTAAAAAAGATTGATCATCTTGCCATAGCCTTGGAGGCTGGAACTCTAAAGTTTTGGCAGGAATTTTATGAAAAAGTATTTGGTTTTCATGTTTTTTATTCTGAAAATATATATCTTGGTAATAGCGGTATGCTATCTACAGTGGTAGCTAATAAAGAAGAGAATATAAAGTTTGTGTTAATTGAACCAGTTTCAAATGGAGAAACCTCTCAAATAGAGGCTTTTCTTAATTATAATAAAGGCGCAGGTGTACAACATTTAGCTTTCTTATGTAAAGATATTATCAATTCAGTCGGATTATTAAAGCAACAAGGATTAAATTTTTTAGATGTACCAGTAGATTATTACATTGAACTTAAGCAAAATATAAAACATAAATTAAGTAATGACTTAATCCAATCCCTTATGGAACACAAGGTATTAATAGATGAAGATCAAAACGGTTATTTAATGCAGGTTTTTAGTAAACCTATACAAATTATTCCCACATTTTTTATAGAATTAATACAGCGAGAGAAAGCAACAGGATTTGGTAGTAGGAACATCAAAGCATTATATGCCGCTGTTCAAAAGTCTCAGAAACCATCACAACTATTTAACAATGCGTAAACAGTATTTATCAACATTAGCAAAAACATTAAAAAAATCAGCTATTCAACAAGCACTTGAAAAATCTGTTGATACTGATATCATATCATTTTCCTTAGGAATGCCTGATACTGGTATATTACCCCTGACCGAATATAAAATTGCCTTTCAGAGCATTAATTCTCCTAGTATTCTACAATATTCTTCTCCTTTATTTTCTTTAAAAATTCATATTGCCAACCTTATGAAAGAAAGGCAGGTAAAATGTAAACCTGAACAAATTTTGCTTACATCTGGTGCTCAACAAGCAATGACATTAATATGTAAATTATTAATAGATAAAGGTGATAGTGTTATAATTGAAGAAATCAGTTATCCAGGATTTATACAAATTGCTAAATCTGCACATGCTAATCTTATATCTACTCCTGTTGATTATAAGAACGGTATAATAACAGAGCAATTAAAAAAACTTTTAATGAAAAATAAAACTCCTAAATTGCTTTATACTATCCCTGAGGGACATAATCCTTCAGGAATAAGTTTAAGCAATGAAAAGCGTTTGGAAATTGTCAATATAGCTAGTTCTTGGCAACTTCCTATTGTAGAAGATGATGCTTATGGGTTTATTAACTATGGTAAGATAAATCCTCCACTTTACTCTTACTCTAGTGGGTTAGTATTTTATATAGGCTCTTTCTCTAAAATACTTTCGCCTGCTGCTAGGCTGGGTTGGATTATTGCTCCGGAATATTTAATACAAAAACTGGAAATATTAAAAGAAGGTATGGACATCAATACGTCAACCTTATCACAATACATAATTAATAATTATCTTAACCAAGGTTGTCTAAATGAACATCTTCAGTTTCTTAAAAACCACTATAAGAAAAAAAGAGATATAATGGTGGAAGCAATTAAACATTATATTCCAGAGATGGATTTTTCTATACCTAACAGTGGATTTTTTATATGGGGAAGACTTCCCGATATTAATACAAATAAGCTTTTTGTTCAGGCCCTAGAAAACAATAAAGTATCTTTTTTACCTGGATCAGCTTTTGGAGTTAAACATAATAGTTCTTTATCAAGTTGTTTACGTTTAAGCTTTGCATTGTGTGATATTAACATGATTGAGATAGGAATAAAACGTTTAAAACAAGCTTTAAAAGAATATAAAACTAGATCTTAAATTAACTACAGGTTTTACTATGAGTATATATAATTTTATAGAGTTAGGTATAGCGTACTTATTAGCAGCAATGATGCCTGGGCCATCTATTGCATTAATTATTAGAAATGCTCTTATAAATTCTCGTTTGTCAAGTATACAAGCTGCATTAGGTACAATATTAGGAACAGCATTACAATTTGGTTTAGTACTGACTATTTTAGTTTTTATAGAAAATAACTTAGTCCTTTTTAAAACATTAAAAATTTTATGCTCTATTTATTTAATATACTTAGGAATAAGGATGTTATTTGCTAGACAGCAAGAAAAATTAAGTTTAGATGAACAGAAACCTAAAAAATCATGTTTGAGTAATAACCAAAATTATCTTTTAGAAGCTTTATTTGTTGAATTCTTAAATCCGTTAGCTTTTACATTTTTTATAAGTATAATTGCTGTCTTTGTAGATCAGTTAGAGTCTTTTAAAGTTAAGTTTATATGCTGGTTAGAGATTGTAAGTCTAAGTTCCATATGGTTTGTTACAGTTTCACTAGTTATCTCTTCTGAAAAAATTACTTTTTATACTAGAAATTTTAATAGAGTATTAGAAGTATCAGCTGGATGCATATTTATATTATTTGGCAGTAAGATATTGTTGGTGTAGAATTGATATGGTGATAGTTTTCTCTCAAATTATTGTCATGTTTCCATTAGTGAGATATTGATAATTTTAAGCCTATGATTTTGATTTAAGGTTCGTAACGTGCTCCATATTCCCCGCCACCATGATACAATATATTGACCTTTTTAAATTCTGAGAACAGGAAAGCTCATGTATCTTATGGCTTTTTAGTTCAAGGTTCGCAAATATAAAATTTAGTAATTCTCTTTTTTCATTTACTATCGAACTCTTGAAGGCTTCATAGGCTGTAGAGCTAATATTTATAAGGCCTATAAATTTTTTTTTAATTTATTATCTAAGTAAATAAATTAATTCATATGTAAAATTCCATTAGCTACCAGATCTATTAAATTATCGACTTTATTTTGAATTGATGTACGTTCCTGTTTTTATACAATAATTTCAAGATTAAAATTGAGTTTTTTTCTTCATTAACATTCATAAAATATTGAATTAACGCTAGTTGCCGAAATATTCAGTAGAGGATTTTTTAATGTTGTATCTAAGATATATGAGAATAACTCAATAATTATTACTACTAATAAGGATTATGAGAATTGGAATTATATTTTTGAAGGTGAAGAATTAACTAAAGCCCTTACTGATAGGTTAAGACATCATGGAAAAGTGATTAAAATTACCGGACCAAGTTATAGGACTAAGAATCAAAAAAGTGAGGTTGCCGTGAGCTAAAAATTTTTGAGATAAGTGGTCCCTTTTTGGTACAAATAAGTGGTCCCTTTTTAGTTGACAATGACAGCATGTAATAGGTTATCTATTTGGTATTGAATCTGATCGCCAATTATGCCAAGAAGTTCATCTTAACATTGCTTATCGTTGGTTTTGTCGATTAAACCTTGAAGATTGTTGTGCGCCAGGTATACTAGTCCACCCCTGCGCCAGATGAGAAGTCCACTATATACTAACTTTTTTGTATCATATTGTCATCCTCCATTTTAAATTTTGGCGTAAAGTTTTTTCGGTAAGAATCACCCTCTAATACTACTCTATACGAATTATTAACTATTCTATCCAAAGCAGCGTTAGCCATAACAGGATCAAAAAATATTTCCGCCCATGTTTCAATTTTCCTATTTGTGGTAATGATCAGACTAGCATTTATATGCACGGCCGCTATTAAATCATATAAATCAGATGATTGTTCCGCTGATAAGGTTTTTAGGCCAAAATCATCTAAGATCAATAAATCAACTTTTGTATAACGCTTAAAAATAGCGTCATAAGTAAAATCAGCTCTAGAACGGTAAAATTCGTTAAGCAACTCGTTGCTCCTTATAAACTTTACCTTTTTATTACGTTGGCAAGCCAACATTCCAAGAGCTTGAGATAAGTGCGTTTTACCGGTACCTACCGGTCCCATAATAATTACGTGATTCTTTTCCTTAATAAATTTTGCTGTCATTAAATCATTAATTGCATGTCTAATTTTCAGTGAATAACGTTTTAAATCAAAGCCTTCAAATGTTTTTGTTTCTTCAAATTTTGCTTGGGTAACTCTTCTCTGTAGAGAGCTTTGGTTTCTATTATCCAACTCGTCCTGGAATAACATTAAAAGTAATTCTTCGTATGACATTGTTGCATCCCTTGCTTGTCTTAATCTACTCTCCAAGCTATCGGATATACCTAATAACCTTAGTTGCTGTACTAAATTATCAAGTTGCAAGTTATGCATAATTGACCTCCATATCAGAACTATATTCTTTAGGATCTCTAATATAAGCATTAGCCGTAATATTCTTTACTTTACCGCCTTCAATATTAGGAATAGAGTACTGATCCAGTTTATTTTTTAAAATATTGGATATAGCCTCATAAGTATAATTATCATAAGACACAGCTCGCAAACATGCAGCTTCTAGTCTGTCATTACCGTATGTCTGGGATAATCTTAAAATACCTTGAACTTTACGTACAGATATTCTACCGCCTGATGCAAGAATTCTACTTATTACCTGGTGTGTAGAATTACCTATATCTTTAGCACAACTTAAACATTTCTCTGGGTTATTCTCTAAATAATATAAAGCAGATTTTGGGTAATCTTTTTCGTCGGTAATCCATTGACCTTTATTATAATTCCTCGGATGGGTTTTTATGATTTGATGTTTATAGTAAGCCGTAACAGCCTTTATCCCCACTCGAACACTAACTTCTTCTCCTATATATTTTGTCGGTACCGAATAAAAATTACCTTTGACTACAAAATGGTGATCTTTTTGTACCCTGCATCTAGTCCAAATCGGCATATCAAAAATACCTGAAGGTATAGGAAGTAAACATTCCTTTTCTTCCAATAAAAATGTATCAATTGGCTTCGATCCTGTTGTAGTACATACTCTATGTGATATTTCATTTTTACACCACTTGATAGCTTCAATATTCGCCTCTATAATATTGCTATATGATTTACCGGCTATAAGTTGCTCTCTAACTATCCTAATAGAGCGTTCCACTTTGCCTTTATGCTCCGGCTTAAAAACTTTAGTCGGGTCTATTGTAAAACCATAAAACCTTGATAATTCTGAATAAGTCTCATTTAAAGTAGGGTCATAAATATCAGGTTTAATGACCCCGGCTTTTAAATTATCCAATATTACCCTACTCGGTACACCACCAAAAAAGTTGAAAGCATTTACATGGAGCTGAGCCCAACTAACCTGGTCCTGTGAAAAAGCAAACTCTACGTAACGATAACGACTATGGGACAGCGTCATTACAAAAGCATAAAGTTTTCTATTTTTACCATTAACATCCTGCATCTTGCCAATATAACCAAAATCTACCTGAGCTTCTTGACCTGGTTCAGTCTTTATATGAATAGTATTCTTGGGTAGCTTAGGAAAAGCTTTTTGAATATATCGGTTAATACTCCGATTACTTACTTTGACGCCTTCTGCTAATAGTAAACGCCGAATTTGGGTGTGGGTTATACTTCTTTGTTTTAGCCAGTTCCCTATTGCCTCATTATATTCTGCAAGAATTATCATTGCAGATGCTCTATGTATAGGTTCGTTCTTATATAATTTTTCTTCAACCTTGATCGCTATCCTGTTTAATTCAGAGTCACTAGCTAAAATACTGAGATTTTCTTGTTTTGCTAACTCAATATATTTTCTTATTGTATCCCTGGATAGATCAAATGATCTAGCTATCTGTCTTTGGCTATTACCTTTGATGTGCTGGTACAGCACTTCTCTAATTGTTGACATACTATATTTCCTCATTCAATTTAATTTAAACTCTAATTTAATTAACAATAAGTTATTAAATTAGCATTGTTTTCTTCTTTTGAAAGTGGACTTCTCACCTGGCGCAGGGGTGGACTAGTATGCTTGGCGCAGTTCCTTTTTTAGTGGCCTAAAATACCTGGCGCACAACAGAAGATAAAGTACCTGACCACTCATCACTTAGCAAAATTAGAGATCGATTCGGTATAGAAACGTTTCAAAAAATTTTTGAAATACTTATTTTGAAATGGAAAAAAGCAGGGATCATTAGTGGCAAACGGATGATTTCCAATGCAAGCTTGGTTGAAGCAGATGCTGCGATGAATAGTTTGGTTGAAAGAGAATGCAGTGATCCTGAATCAAGAGAATTAAAAGCCTATGAACGTCGATATCATGATTTTAAAGAAGGTAGAAGAGAAAGAAAAATTTCTAATTAAACCCACGTTAGCAAGACTGATCCTGATTCTACATTAGTATCTAAAGGATCAGCTTATAAGAAGTTAAGTATAGAACACATTATTCAATCGATGCTGATTCACGTATGATTGTAGATTGCCATGCCACAACATGTTCTAAACATGAATGTACTATTCTTCTGGAAAGAGCCAATTATATATTAAACCATTTTACTTTTAAGGTAAAGGAATGGATTGCAGATAAAGGTTATGGACGTAAGCCAACTTATGAATATTTTCGATCAGAAGATATAATAACCTATATTCCTTTACATAGTGAAAATTTAGGGGAAGGAAAAATAAGCCGAGGAGAATTTCAGTATGATATAGAAAGTGATCGATATATATCATTATCTCTAGCCTTACGATAAATTGGAGCATGGAATAATAAAGAGATATCGCATCAAAGGTTGACATGTACCCTGCGTGAAACCTGTTTATCTGATAAATATCAAAACAGATCACGATTTATATATAGAAGTCCTCATCAAGATGAAGTTGAGGGAGTAAGATTTCGCCAAAATACAGCTGATTTTAAGAACAAATTAAAAGAGAGACAATGGAAAATTGAGGGCTTATTTGCTGAAGCTAAAGAAAATCATTGCTTGCGAAGAGCAAAATATCGAGGTATTCACAAATTTCAGATTCAATGCTATATGATAGCCTTGGTGCAGAACTTCAAAAGGTTAGTCAGCTTCATTTTTGTCTTTGTATGCGGAATTTTAATACGAAAAAAATTAAAAAATCTTTTATTAGGTAAAAATTTTAATTTTAAATTTATCGCCACATAGAAAACTTGAACTTTGGTTAACACGCCGTCGTAACTAGTACAGCTAATCTTATCCCAAATTGACATACATTAGTCTCATTAACCATACAACATATCAAGAGATGATTTGCAATCAAATTAACCAACTTAAATTTTATAATTTATAATAAGCCTGCAGAATTTGTTTAATAGCAAACTGAAGACCGATTGATGTCGAATATATATTTTCTTTTTCAAATAAACTTTCATGATTTCCTGATATATTTTTAATTTCTAAATTATGCAATAAATGATCCCACCCATAATCTAAATTATTATCCACTTTTAGTAAAACAGAAGGTATGTTTTTTTCTAATGGTAAAGGTAAATAATTTTTTGTTTGAGTATGCGAATAATAAAAATTTTCTTTTAGAAGCTTATTAAATGTATTGTCCTTTATAGCATAATTTAAAATACTAAAATCTGGATTATCTATAAAAGCTTTTTTCTCCTGTAATTTCTCCGGAGTAAAAGTATCAATTAAAATTAGTCCAGCTAATTGAATTTTTTTTAGAATCAATAACCTTACCATTTCATAAGCTACTAATCCTCCAAAAGACCAACCTGCTATAATTAATGGATTACTATTTTGATAATTTATTAAAAGATCACAGTAAACTTCTGCCATTTCTTCAAGTGTATTAAAAAATTTATTATTGATAAAAGAAGGATGATTAATACCATAAATGCTAAGATTATTGATATAATTTTTTAATAGCAAATAAGAAATAGCAGATCCACCAGAAGGGTGTATAAGAAACAAAGATGGCTTATTATGAATTCTCTTTATTTCTAAAATTGGTGACTGTGAAGTTTGTTGAAACCCCTTATCTATCATGCTTCGTATCAGAAAAATTGTTGGATTGTTAAATAAATCTAATATTTTAAACTTCATAATAAAGAGATCATTAATTTTCATGACTAGGATAAGTGCAAGCAATGAATGTCCACCTATTTCAAAGAAGTTATCATGGATACCTACACGCTCTAATCCTAAAACTTCCGCCCAAATCTTACACAACTTCGCTTCAACTTCATCCCTTGGACCCATATACTGATGTACTAAACCCATCTCCACATCCGGATCCGGTAACCCTTTTTTATCTACCTTCCCATTCAATGTCAGTGGCAGCTTTTCTATAAACACTATATGTGCCGGTACCATATACTCCGGTAACCGCTTCCCTATCTCCTCCTTCACTTCTCGTACAATATCTATATACCCTTCCCCACCTAAAATACCTATCTCCTCTCCTGTACTACTCTTGAAACTCTCTTGTGTAACTAATTTCCCTCTCAAGGTTGAACTAGGTACTATATACCCAATTAACCGCTTGTCACTTCCAACTCTATTGTCCGCTCCAACCCCCATACTACGTGCTACTACAACACTACCTTGAACAACCCCACATCCATTCAATGCACTCTCAATCTCCCCAAGCTCAATCCGATATCCTCGTATCTTTACCTGATCATCTATACGTCCTCTAAACTCGATGTTCCCATCAGATAAATATCGTCCTAAATCTCCTGTCCGATATAACCTTAAATTCTCTCCTTTAGTTATATCTTCTTCATTCGCAAATGGATTCCCTATAAATCGTTCCGCCGTTAACTCAGGACGATTCAAATACCCCCTCGCTAAACCAATACCCCCTATATATATCTCTCCTACCGCCCCCACCGGTACCAGACATCTATTCTCATCTAAAATATATATCTTCGTGTTCGATATAGGACAACCTATAGGGGTTATATCTTTATACTCATTATTATTACATTCCCAATGTGTAACGCTAATAGATACTTCCGTGGGTCCATATGCTAAATAAAGCCTTGTATCACTAAATATTTCTTTAAACTTTTTCCTAACCTCGGTATATAGTTTCTCTCCTCCAGTGATTACACAACGTAACGATTTTAACCTAGAAATCCCTTTTGTTTCTAAAAATAAAGATAATAATGATGGCACAAAATGAACCATGCTGATCCTATTGAACTCTATTGTATTTATAATATCATCCATATCCTTATGGTTCTTTATAATAACAAGTTTAGCTCCTGCAGCAAGTGGATGTAGAACTTCCCATACCGAAATATCAAAACTCATCGACGCAATATATAATAACGAATCTCGATTACTTGTCTCATAATGATCTAATGTCCAATACATTCGATTCATAAAACCATTATGTGAGTTCATCACACCTTTAGGTTGTCCGGTAGAACCAGAAGTATAAATTACATATACAAGATTGTCGCCATTGATGATCTTCTCAAGATTCTCCTTAGATTCTTGACCTAGCTCTTCTTCTGTCTTTTCATCATCAATAATTACAAAACTCCCCTTGTAGCTTGTATATTTACCTTTTAGATGTATTGACGTAATTAATACCGGTGCAGCCGTATCCTCTAACATAAATTGTAACCGCTCCTCTGGATACTCCGGATCTAATGGTACATACGCCCCTCCAGCCTTCAAAATCCCCAATATTCCTATAATAAGCTCTAAAGAACGATCTAGACTAACTCCTACTAACGTCTCAGCCCTTACTCCAAGACAACGAAGATAGTGTGCCATCTGATTAGATCGCTCATTTAACTCCTTATAAGTAAGACTTTCTTCTCCATATACCACTGCTACATTATTAGGATTTTTAAATACCTGCTCCTCAAATAACTCTACAACCGTCTTATCTCTCGGATACTCCCTCTCCGTCGCATTCCACTCTATAAGAACCTTATCTGATTCCTCTTCACATAAAGATGGTAGTAACCTTATTGTTTCTTCTGTATCTAAATGACTATTTACTATTTTAGTTAATACCAATATTAAGTATTGAGAAAGTGATTTCAATTGGTCTATATCAACATATTGTGTCTGATAATTCCATTGTATTGATAACCTATCTTCCATTTCAGCCATTAAGGTTAAAGCGTACTCCGTCTTTTCTATTCCTCTTACTCCTTTAAATTCAAATCCTACATTAGCACTTTCTTCACCTACAGGATAGTTCTCAAATACAATTAACGTGTTAAATAACTCATGACGTCCTCTTAACTCAGTCTGCCCTTGAATATCTGCTAACGATACATAACCATGCTCTATAATAGAACTCATGTTCTCCTGTATCGACTGCAAATATTTCCTAATCGATAAATCTAAATTAAGCGTTACCCTTAACGGTAACGTATTAATGAATAATCCTACAATTTCCTCAATCCCCGATAACTCTATAGATCGACCAGATACCGTCACTCCAAATACTACATCTTGCTGCTGAACATATCTACTTAAAACAAATGCCCACACTCCTTGCAATACCGTATTCACTGTAATACCCACACTTTGTGCAAATCGCTTTAACTGTTCACTGTCTTCTACACTTAATTGTGTTTCAAAGTACCCATAATCTTCTCCAACTAAATTTAACGTTTCTTGGAATGTACCTTTATCTCTGACACTACTACCTCCTAAGTCTAATTGTGTTTTCTCCTCTATACCCTTTAAATATCCTTTCCAAAACTCTTTCGCCTTCTCCAAGTCTTGAGTTTCTAACCATCTAATATACTCTTCATATGGCCTGCTGTAGGGTAAAGTAACCATACTATTTTTCTGAATATGTTCATAGGCTACCATCACCTGATTATGTAATATCGGTCCACACCACCCATCCATTAGTAAGTGATCCTGTGTCCATAACAAATATATTTTATTTTTCCTACAACGCATCACTCTTAATCGTATCAATGGCACCTGTGTAAGATCAAATCGATGCCTTCGATCCTCTTGAATCACTTCTCCTAATCGTAACTCTTGCTCAGTTTCTGACAAATCACTCCAATCTTCTTCTACCCATGGTAATACTACATCCTTAACAACGTATTGTACTGGATGACTCACGTGCTCATATACAAAACCCGTCCTTAAAACAGGGTGATGACTTACCACAGCTTCCCATGCTTCCTTCAATATCTGTGTATCGATCTCTCCGGTAAGTTCATATAAACCCTGTACCAAGTACTCATCTGAGTCCCTATACAATGCTGTGAACAATAATCCCTCTTGCATTGGAGATAATCTATAGATACGTTCAATATTTTTAGGTAACAATTTTATACAATAATCTAACTCAGACTGACTCAAATGCGCCAATGGCATATCTGATGGTGTATATTCTAATATTTCTACTCCTCGACAATGCTCAATAATTCCCTTCAAATGATCTATATAGCATGTTGCAAGTTGCTTTATCACACTACCTGAATAGACATTCCCACTATAGCCAAACACCACCCTAAACTGTCCATGTGTTACATGACTGTTAATCTCTAATATATGAGCACGCGTGTTCTTTAAATCAACACTAGAACCTATACTCTCATCTCCAAACGTAAACATCCCATTCGTTTGTTCACTACTGTTCCATTGCCCAAGATAATTAAATACTATTTCCGGTGTAGTACAAGCCAACTGAGACTGGATATCT
Source organism: Candidatus Megaera endosymbiont of Mesostigma viride (assembly GCA_020410825.1). Taxonomy (GTDB): domain Bacteria; phylum Pseudomonadota; class Alphaproteobacteria; order Rickettsiales; family Rickettsiaceae; genus Megaera; species Megaera polyxenophila. The sequence continues at coordinate 125,251 of CP084576.1, read as the reverse complement.
TCTGACCCTAAATAACGTAACACGCCATACCCAATTCCTTTATTTGGAATCTGGCGTAATTGTTCTTTAATAGTTTTGATATATTCTCGATACCCACCTCCTTCTATTTTAAGCTTAATAGGAAATACAGTTGTAAACCATCCAATCGTTCGAGACACATCCAGACCAACAATCTCTTCTCGACCATGTCCTTCAAGATCAAGATATACATTATCTTCTCCTGTCCATTCACTGATAGTTAATGCAAGGGCTGTCAATAGAACATCATTTATCTGCGTATGATACGCTTGATGAACCTCTTGCAATAACATACGTGTCATCTCATGATCTAACTCTACTTCTACACTATCTACTCCCTCATACGTATAACGGTTTTGTGTATAATTTTGATCCTTATCCTTATTCTCTAACTCAAACTCTGTCTTAGGGCGTGGTAATGCCGGTATATGTCCAATCTGTGACCAATACTTAACTTCTGCTTTCACTTCCTCCCGTGTAGCATATGCTTTTAATCCTTCTGCCCACTTTTGATAAGAATGTGTCTTATAAGAAAGTGTAACAGCCTCTCCTCGACTCACCTGAGCATAAGCTATCTCCAAATCCTCAAAAAATATTCGCCATGAGACACCATCCACACTCAAATGATGTATCACTAGTAATATCTTCTGCTGACCACCTTGACAACCTAAAAGTCTTACCTGAATCATGGGTCCTGCCGTAATATTTAAACAGGATTGTACTTCCTGTCCAATTTCTTCAATAATTTCTTCCTGAGACTTTCTTGTCAACTCACTCATTCCTTGAACATCAATATATCGACAAATCCCTTGCACATACTCAATACATTCTTCAGGGGATATAAGGGTCTGAGTCCAGACCCCATCTTTCAATATAAACCTTAAGCGTAACGCGTCATGATGACTCAAAAGACTTTTTAACGCATTTTCTAACTTATCTAATTCAAGTTGATATCGACAGTTCATGATAAATGCTTGATTAGAATGATTAGGATTCACATGATTCTGTTCAAAAAACCATCTTTGAATCGGAATAAGTGATACATCTCCTGTAACAATTCTTTGATTTATAGGCATATCATTTTCTACAGCAGCATCAGTAATCACTAGACGTATCCCGCTAACTGTGAGATATTGGAAAATATCCTTGACATTAAGCTTCAACCCTTTGTTCCGTGCCTTAGAAACTATCCGTATACTTAAAATAGAGTCTCCACCTATTTCAAAGAAGTTATCATGGATACCTACACGCTCTAATCCTAAAACTTCCGCCCAAATCTTACACAACTTCGCTTCAACTTCATCCCTTGGACCCATATACTGATGTACTAAACCCATCTCCACATCCGGATCCGGTAACCCTTTTTTATCTACCTTCCCATTCAATGTCAGTGGCAGCTTTTCTATAAACACTATATGTGCCGGTACCATATACTCCGGTAACCGCTTCCCTATCTCCTCCTTCACTTCTCGTACAATATCTATATACCCTTCCCCACCTAAAATACCTATCTCCTCTCCTGTACTACTCTTGAAACTCTCTTGTGTAACTAATTTCCCTCTCAAGGTTGAACTAGGTACTATATACCCAATTAACCGCTTGTCACTTCCAACTCTATTGTCCGCTCCAACCCCCATACTACGTGCTACTACAACACTACCTTGAACAACCCCACATCCATTCAATGCACTCTCAATCTCCCCAAGCTCAATCCGATATCCTCGTATCTTTACCTGATCATCTATACGTCCTCTAAACTCGATGTTCCCATCAGATAAATATCGTCCTAAATCTCCTGTCCGATATAACCTTAAATTCTCTCCTTTAGTTATATCTTCTTCATTCGCAAATGGATTCCCTATAAATCGTTCCGCCGTTAACTCAGGACGATTCAAATACCCCCTCGCTAAACCAATACCCCCTATATATATCTCTCCTACCGCCCCCACCGGTACCAGACATCTATTCTCATCTAAAATATATATCTTCGTGTTCGATATAGGACAACCTATAGGAATAGAGAGTTGTTTGACATTTTTTAAATCTTCTATCTTGTAAATACAACATCCAACTGTTGCTTCTGTAGGACCGTACTCATTAAAAATTAAGCTTCTAGAAAAATAACTGCTACTTTTATATATAAAGTTTACATCCTCTGTTAAAAGATTTTCTCCGCCTATTATTAGACACTCTATTTTTTGATTAACATCCCATACCTTATTTTTTTCTCTCAAAACTCTTAAATGAGTCGGGGTAAATTTAATACAATTCACTTTATTAAATTCTTGAGGTATTTGCTCTAAATAATTAGCTTGGTGGTCTATATTAGCAATATAAATTATTTTACCCATTATAATAGGGGAATATAATGAAGTAATACTCATATCAAAAGCGATGGAAGAATGTAAATAAGAATTACATTCTTCCTTAATAAAATAAAAATCTTGTACATTATTTAAGTAGTTAGTCAAGCTTTGATGCTCGATCATCACACCTTTAGGTTGTCCGGTAGAACCAGAAGTATAAATTACATATACAAGATTGTCGCCATTGATGATCTTCTCAAGATTCTCCTTAGATTCTTGACCTAGCTCTTCTTCTGTCTTTTCATCATCAATAATTACAAAACTCCCCTTGTAGCTTGTATATTTACCTTTTAGATGTATTGACGTAATTAATACCGGTGCAGCCGTATCCTCTAACATAAATTGTAACCGCTCCTCTGGATACTCCGGATCTAATGGTACATACGCCCCTCCAGCCTTCAAAATCCCCAATATTCCTATAATAAGCTCTAAAGAACGATCTAGACTAACTCCTACTAACGTCTCAGCCCTTACTCCAAGACAACGAAGATAGTGTGCCATCTGATTAGATCGCTCATTTAACTCCTTATAAGTAAGACTTTCTTCTCCATATACCACTGCTACATTATTAGGATTTTTAAATACCTGCTCCTCAAATAACTCTACAACCGTCTTATCTCTCGGATACTCCCTCTCCGTCGCATTCCACTCTATAAGAACCTTATCTGATTCCTCTTCACTCATTACCTCATACTCTAAAATCACTTTTTCTGGTTCAGATACTACTACTTCCAATACGCGACTAATCTGTAAAGCCATCCTCTTTACCGTCTCCTCAGTAAAAATATCTTTCAGATAGTTTATTCCTATATGCAATTTACCTTCTAACTCATACCCAAATACTGATAAATCAAACTTGGCTGTATGGTACTCACTCCCTATCCACTCTATACTTAATTCTCCCAATTCTAAATCACTTTTATCTATATTCTGTAATACAAACATTACCTGAAATAACGGATTCCGATTTAGATTTCGTTGTACATTTAAATGATCTACTAATTGCTCAAACGGCACATCCTGATGTTCATACGCACCTAACGTTTTCTCCTTTACTCTTCTCAAAAGCTTCCTAAAGTTCTCCCTTGGATCTATCTCCGTCCTTAAGGCTAACATATTCACAAAAAAACCTATTAATCCCTCAATCTCATGATAGTTCCGATTTGCAATTGGTGAGCCTATCACCAAATCCCTCTGCCCACTGTTCTTGTATAAAACTATGTTTAATACACTTAGTAACGTCATAAATAACGTTGCACCTTCAGATTCCCCTAACACCTTGATCTTTTTTAATAGTTCCCTAGAAATCTCTATCGTATAAACACCACCAGAATATGTTAACTCCTTTGGTCGTTCATAATCTATCGGTAAGTCAATCCCCTCCGGAGCACCTTTTAGCTGCTCCTTCCAATATGCTAATTGTGCTTCTAATCTCTCACCACGTAACCATTCCCGCTGCCAGATCGCATAATCTGCATACTGTATCTCTAGTGGATCCAGCCTAACCTGATCTCCCCTACAATAACTTTCATAAGCTTGTGTTAATTCTCTAAAAAAAATATCAAATGACCATCCATCCGAGATAATATGATGCATCATAATCAACACTACATGTAGGTCTTTACTTTCTCGAATTACTCGAACTCTAAATAACCATTCCTTATCTAGTTCAAATCGATGCTCAGACTCCGCTTCAATTGCTGCTTGAACATACTGCCTACAATTAATCTCAGAAATCTTTTCAATATCCTCAAACTCTATTTTGAAATCAGTTGCAGGTAAAATATCTTGATATCCTTCACTCTCGTATAACCCAATCCTTGTTCTTAGTACTTCATGTCGGTCTACCAAATATCTAATTGCTTTCTCAAATGCATCTCGATTAAAATTTCCTACTAGCTTAAATGCCATTGGAATATTATATATACTCTGGTTCGGAAATAATTGATCCAAAAACCATAACCGTTGTTGTGCATATGATAATGGTGGATATTCTTCATGTGCTTTTAATATCTTATAAGGACTATAATCACTGTTATTAAGATTATTCTCTTTTAATATCCTTAATATCTCATCTCTGTTATCCTTAATATATGATTTAACTAAATCTTTATAAATAAAGTCTTCAGGTAATCTTAGTCTAATAAAATCAGATTCAACCCATATTTTAATATTTAAAAAATTTAAATAATATATAAATGATAATATTGAATTAAAATACATATTCTTCTTCCTTAGTTTCTTTTTTTGACTGTAAAAGGTTATTTTTTATAAAAGCAGCTAATAAGCTTATTCTATTAGATGTAAAAAAATCTATTAAACCTAAATTACCTTTATACTCAGACCTTATTCGGGACACTACACGCGTTGCCAATAATGAATGTCCACCTATTTCAAAGAAGTTATCATGGATACCTACACGCTCTAATCCTAAAACTTCCGCCCAAATCTTACACAACTTCGCTTCAACTTCATCCCTTGGACCCATATACTGATGTACTAAACCCATCTCCACATCCGGATCCGGTAACCCTTTTTTATCTACCTTCCCATTCAATGTCAGTGGCAGCTTTTCTATAAACACTATATGTGCCGGTACCATATACTCCGGTAACCGCTTCCCTATCTCCTCCTTCACTTCTCGTACAATATCTATATACCCTTCCCCACCTAAAATACCTATCTCCTCTCCTGTACTACTCTTGAAACTCTCTTGTGTAACTAATTTCCCTCTCAAGGTTGAACTAGGTACTATATACCCAATTAACCGCTTGTCACTTCCAACTCTATTGTCCGCTCCAACCCCCATACTACGTGCTACTACAACACTACCTTGAACAACCCCACATCCATTCAATGCACTCTCAATCTCCCCAAGCTCAATCCGATATCCTCGTATCTTTACCTGATCATCTATACGTCCTCTAAACTCGATGTTCCCATCAGATAAATATCGTCCTAAATCTCCTGTCCGATATAACCTTAAATTCTCTCCTTTAGTTATATCTTCTTCATTCGCAAATGGATTCCCTATAAATCGTTCCGCCGTTAACTCAGGACGATTCAAATACCCCCTCGCTAAACCAATACCCCCTATATATATCTCTCCTACCGCCCCCACCGGTACCAGACATCTATTCTCATCTAAAATATATATCTTCGTGTTCGATATAGGACAACCTATAGGGGTTATATCTTTATACTCATTATTATTACATTCCCAATGTGTAACGCTAATAGATACTTCCGTGGGTCCATATGCTAAATAAAGCCTTGTATCACTAAATATTTCTTTAAACTTTTTCCTAACCTCGGTATATAGTTTCTCTCCTCCAGTGATTACACAACGTAACGATTTTAACCTAGAAATCCCTTTTGTTTCTAAAAATAAAGATAATAATGATGGCACAAAATGAACCATGCTGATCCTATTGAACTCTATTGTATTTATAATATCATCCATATCCTTATGGTTCTTTATAATAACAAGTTTAGCTCCTGCAGCAAGTGGATGTAGAACTTCCCATACCGAAATATCAAAACTCATCGACGCAATATATAATAACGAATCTCGATTACTTGTCTCATAATGATCTAATGTCCAATACATTCGATTCATAAAACCATTATGTGAGTTCATCACACCTTTAGGTTGTCCGGTAGAACCAGAAGTATAAATTACATATACAAGATTGTCGCCATTGATGATCTTCTCAAGATTCTCCTTAGATTCTTGACCTAGCTCTTCTTCTGTCTTTTCATCATCAATAATTACAAAACTCCCCTTGTAGCTTGTATATTTACCTTTTAGATGTATTGACGTAATTAATACCGGTGCAGCCGTATCCTCTAACATAAATTGTAACCGCTCCTCTGGATACTCCGGATCTAATGGTACATACGCCCCTCCAGCCTTCAAAATCCCCAATATTCCTATAATAAGCTCTAAAGAACGATCTAGACTAACTCCTACTAACGTCTCAGCCCTTACTCCAAGACAACGAAGATAGTGTGCCATCTGATTAGATCGCTCATTTAACTCCTTATAAGTAAGACTTTCTTCTCCATATACCACTGCTACATTATTAGGATTTTTAAATACCTGCTCCTCAAATAACTCTACAACCGTCTTATCTCTCGGATACTCCCTCTCCGTCGCATTCCACTCTATAAGAACCTTATCTGATTCCTCTTCACATAAAGATGGTAGTAACCTTATTGTTTCTTCTGTATCTAAATGACTATTTACTATTTTAGTTAATACCAATATTAAGTATTGAGAAAGTGATTTCAATTGGTCTATATCAACATATTGTGTCTGATAATTCCATTGTATTGATAACCTATCTTCCATTTCAGCCATTAAGGTTAAAGCGTACTCCGTCTTTTCTATTCCTCTTACTCCTTTAAATTCAAATCCTACATTAGCACTTTCTTCACCTACAGGATAGTTCTCAAATACAATTAACGTGTTAAATAACTCATGACGTCCTCTTAACTCAGTCTGCCCTTGAATATCTGCTAACGATACATAACCATGCTCTATAATAGAACTCATGTTCTCCTGTATCGACTGCAAATATTTCCTAATCGATAAATCTAAATTAAGCGTTACCCTTAACGGTAACGTATTAATGAATAATCCTACAATTTCCTCAATCCCCGATAACTCTATAGATCGACCAGATACCGTCACTCCAAATACTACATCTTGCTGCTGAACATATCTACTTAAAACAAATGCCCACACTCCTTGCAATACCGTATTCACTGTAATACCCACACTTTGTGCAAATCGCTTTAACTGTTCACTGTCTTCTACACTTAATTGTGTTTCAAAGTACCCATAATCTTCTCCAACTAAATTTAACGTTTCTTGGAATGTACCTTTATCTCTGACACTACTACCTCCTAAGTCTAATTGTGTTTTCTCCTCTATACCCTTTAAATATCCTTTCCAAAACTCTTTCGCCTTCTCCAAGTCTTGAGTTTCTAACCATCTAATATACTCTTCATATGGCCTGCTGTAGGGTAAAGTAACCATACTATTTTTCTGAATATGTTCATAGGCTACCATCACCTGATTATGTAATATCGGTCCACACCACCCATCCATTAGTAAGTGATCCTGTGTCCATAACAAATATATTTTATTTTTCCTACAACGCATCACTCTTAATCGTATCAATGGCACCTGTGTAAGATCAAATCGATGCCTTCGATCCTCTTGAATCACTTCTCCTAATCGTAACTCTTGCTCAGTTTCTGACAAATCACTCCAATCTTCTTCTACCCATGGTAATACTACATCCTTAACAACGTATTGTACTGGATGACTCACGTGCTCATATACAAAACCCGTCCTTAAAACAGGGTGATGACTTACCACAGCTTCCCATGCTTCCTTCAATATCTGTGTATCGATCTCTCCGGTAAGTTCATATAAACCCTGTACCAAGTACTCATCTGAGTCCCTATACAATGCTGTGAACAATAATCCCTCTTGCATTGGAGATAATCTATAGATACGTTCAATATTTTTAGGTAACAATTTTATACAATAATCTAACTCAGACTGACTCAAATGCGCCAATGGCATATCTGATGGTGTATATTCTAATATTTCTACTCCTCGACAATGCTCAATAATTCCCTTCAAATGATCTATATAGCATGTTGCAAGTTGCTTTATCACACTACCTGAATAGACATTCCCACTATAGCCAAACACCACCCTAAACTGTCCATGTGTTACATGACTGTTAATCTCTAATATATGAGCACGCGTGTTCTTTAAATCAACACTAGAACCTATACTCTCATCTCCAAACGTAAACATCCCATTCGTTTGTTCACTACTGTTCCATTGCCCAAGATAATTAAATACTATTTCCGGTGTAGTACAAGCCAACTGAGACTGGATATCTTCTGACCCTAAATAACGTAACACGCCATACCCAATTCCTTTATTTGGAATCTGGCGTAATTGTTCTTTAATAGTTTTGATATATTCTCGATACCCACCTCCTTCTATTTTAAGCTTAATAGGAAATACAGTTGTAAACCATCCAATCGTTCGAGACACATCCAGACCAACAATCTCTTCTCGACCATGTCCTTCAAGATCAAGATATACATTATCTTCTCCTGTCCATTCACTGATAGTTAATGCAAGGGCTGTCAATAGAACATCATTTATCTGCGTATGATACGCTTGATGAACCTCTTGCAATAACATACGTGTCATCTCATGATCTAACTCTACTTCTACACTATCTACTCCCTCATACGTATAACGGTTTTGTGTATAATTTTGATCCTTATCCTTATTCTCTAACTCAAACTCTGTCTTAGGGCGTGGTAATGCCGGTATATGTCCAATCTGTGACCAATACTTAACTTCTGCTTTCACTTCCTCCCGTGTAGCATATGCTTTTAATCCTTCTGCCCACTTTTGATAAGAATGTGTCTTATAAGAAAGTGTAACAGCCTCTCCTCGACTCACCTGAGCATAAGCTATCTCCAAATCCTCAAAAAATATTCGCCATGAGACACCATCCACACTCAAATGATGTATCACTAGTAATATCTTCTGCTGACCACCTTGACAACCTAAAAGTCTTACCTGAATCATGGGTCCTGCCGTAATATTTAAACAGGATTGTACTTCCTGTCCAATTTCTTCAATAATTTCTTCCTGAGACTTTCTTGTCAACTCACTCATTCCTTGAACATCAATATATCGACAAATCCCTTGCACATACTCAATACATTCTTCAGGGGATATAAGGGTCTGAGTCCAGACCCCATCTTTCAATATAAACCTTAAGCGTAACGCGTCATGATGACTCAAAAGACTTTTTAACGCATTTTCTAACTTATCTAATTCAAGTTGATATCGACAGTTCATGATAAATGCTTGATTAGAATGATTAGGATTCACATGATTCTGTTCAAAAAACCATCTTTGAATCGGAATAAGTGATACATCTCCTGTAACAATTCTTTGATTTATAGGCATATCATTTTCTACAGCAGCATCAGTAATCACTAGACGTATCCCGCTAACTGTGAGATATTGGAAAATATCCTTGACATTAAGCTTCAACCCTTTGTTCCGTGCCTTAGAAACTATCCGTATACTTAAAATAGAGTCTCCACCTATTTCAAAGAAGTTATCATGGATACCTACACGCTCTAATCCTAAAACTTCCGCCCAAATCTTACACAACTTCGCTTCAACTTCATCCCTTGGACCCATATACTGATGTACTAAACCCATCTCCACATCCGGATCCGGTAACCCTTTTTTATCTACCTTCCCATTTGATGTCAATGGCAGCTTTTCTATAAACACTATATGTGCCGGTACCATATACTCCGGTAACCGCTTCCCTATCTCCTCCTTCACTTCTCGTACAATATCTATATACCCTTCCCCACCTAAAATACCTATCTCCTCTCCTGTACTACTCTTGAAACTCTCTTGTGTAACTAATTTCCCTCTCAAGGTTGAACTAGGTACTATATACCCAATTAACCGCTTGTCACTTCCAACTCTATTGTCCGCTCCAACCCCCATACTACGTGCTACTACAACACTACCTTGAACAACCCCACATCCATTCAATGCACTCTCAATCTCCCCAAGCTCAATCCGATATCCTCGTATCTTTACCTGATCATCTATACGTCCTCTAAACTCGATGTTCCCATCAGATAAATATCGTCCTAAATCTCCTGTCCGATATAACCTTAAATTCTCTCCTTTAGTTATATCTTCTTCATTCGCAAATGGATTCCCTATAAATCGTTCCGCCGTTAACTCAGGACGATTCAAATACCCCCTCGCTAAACCAATACCCCCTATATATATCTCTCCCACCGCTCCTACCGGTACCAGACATCTATTCTCATCTAAAATATATATCTTCGTGTTCGATATAGGACAACCTATAGGGATACTCAGATACTTCACATAGTTGTTACACTCCCAATACGTTACATCTATTGTTGCTTCTGTAGGACCGTATAAATTATGTAATTCCATAAAATGATTACTTTTTTTATGCATTCCATAAAGCTTCGATACCACTGCTTTACTTAATGCTTCTCCACTTGCAAATACCTTTCTTAAAGATTTAAGCTTATAGCTATCGTATACTTCTAGTAAACTGTCTAAAAATGAAGGTACCATATGTAGAATAGATATATCATACTTATGAATATCTTCTTGTAATAACTGTGGGTCTTTATGTATGTCAGGTTGTGCTATTACTTCTATAACTCCAGCAATCAGTGGTAGGAGTAACTCCCATACCGAAACATCGAAGCCTATAGATGTCTTGTGAAGTATTCGATCTTTACTAGATTCAATATTATAAGCTTTCTTCATCCATATTAATCGATTATATAGTGCCTTATGCTCGATCATCACACCTTTAGGTTGTCCGGTAGAACCAGAAGTATAAATTACATATACAAGATTGTCGCCATTGATGATCTTCTCAAGATTCTCCTTAGATTCTTGACCTAGCTCTTCTTCTGTCTTTTCATCATCAATAATTACAAAACTCCCCTTGTAGCTTGTATATTTACCTTTTAGATGTATTGACGTAATTAATACCGGTGCAGCCGTATCCTCTAACATAAATTGTAACCGCTCCTCTGGATACTCCGGATCTAATGGTACATACGCCCCTCCAGCCTTCAAAATCCCCAATATTCCTATAATAAGCTCTAAAGAACGATCTAGACTAACTCCTACTAACGTCTCAGCCCTTACTCCAAGACAACGAAGATAGTGTGCCATCTGATTAGATCGCTCATTTAACTCCTTATAAGTAAGACTTTCTTCTCCATATACCACTGCTACATTATTAGGATTTTTAAATACCTGCTCCTCAAATAACTCTACAACCGTCTTATCTCTCGGATACTCCCTCTCCGTCGCATTCCACTCAATTAACAGTTTCTCCTTCTCTGCCCAATCGAGAACCTTATACGACCCTGTTGCTTTCTCCGGCGCTTCAACTATTTCTCCGATCAAAGTCTTTAAATGACTTGCTATCCTTATGATACTTTCTTGCTTGAATACATCTTTTAGGTAGTTTAGTGACAAATGTAGCTTGTCTACTGATTCATACGCCTCTATAGAAAGGTCAAACTTTGCCATCTGCTCTTGTGCTCTAAGCCATTCCGGAATCTGTATCTTACCTTGAGGGTGAGGTGTGCCGTCTCCGCCTTCTAAGTCTCCTGTCTTACCCTGATCTCCTAATCCCATATTCTGCAGCACAAACATTACTTGGAACACAGGATTCCGATTCAACTGTCGGGGAATATCTAAATGATCCACCACCTGCTCAAATGGTACATCTTGATGCTCATACGCCTCCAGCGTCCACTCCTTAACCCGCCTTAATAACCCTCTAAAACTCTCCTGTGGATCAATCTTTGTTCGTAACGCTAACGTATTCACAAAGAACCCTATTAACCCTTCGATCTCATGATGGTTCCGATTCGCAATCGGCGTTCCAATCACTATGTCTTTCTGTCCACTGTGTTTGTATAACACCACATTGATCGCCGCTAACAACGTCATAAATAACGTTGCCCCCTCCGATTCCCCAAGTACTTTTAATGCCTTCAGTGTTTTCACATCAATCTCTGTGGTATACACTCCCCCTCGATAAGTCAGCTCTTTCGGACGTTCATAGTCTGTTGGTAAGTCAATACTCTCCAAGGCTCCTGACAACATCTTCTTCCAGTACGATAACTGTGCCTCTAATCGCTCTCCTTTTAACCACTCTCGCTGCCAAATCGCATAATCTGCATACTGTATCCCTAATGGGATGAGATTAGGCTCTTTCCCTTCTTGATACGCTACATACGCTTCATTCAGTTCTCTAAAAAGAATCTCATTGGACCACCCATCCGAGATAATATGATGCAATATCATACACACAACATGATGATCCGCATCTTCTCGCATCACCCTTACTCTAAATAACCACTCACCATCCAGCTTAAATCGATACCCAGCTTCAGAGTCTACTATCTCTTGAATTGTTTTTGCTTTCTCTTCTCCAGAGAGCGAACTTATATCTTCAAACCCAACCGTAAACGCATCCGTATCAAGAATAACTTGATACCCTTCTTCTTCATGCATACCAATCCGTGTACGTAACGACTCATGGCGATGTACTATATACGTCACAGCACGTGTGAATGCCTCTACATCAAAAGTGTATTCCACTCGAAACACCATAGGAATGTTATATACACTTTGATTCGGAAATAGTTGATCTAAAAACCATAACCGTTGTTGTGCATATGATAATGGTGGATGTTCCTCATCTGCTTTTAATATCTTATAAGGACTATAATCACTGCTATTAAGATTATTCTCTTTTAATAACTTTAATATCTCATCTTTATATTTCTGAATAAATTTTAAAACTTCAAAAGGTAATTCAAATGATTCTGGGAAATCAATTTTAATTTTTTGTTGATTATGCCAAATTTTAATGTTCTGAAATATTAAAGAATATATAAAAGATAAGAGTGTTCTAAATTTCATAGATTTTTCTTTTCATTTCATGTGTTATGTTTATTTTTTTCTTTAGGTTTTGAGAAAATAATAAAATAGTGTTAAACAAAAAAATATCTTTGATTTTAACTTCAATAGAAAAACTTCTTTTGATTTGATTAATAAGCTTTATACTTAAAATAGAGTCTCCACCGATTTCAAAGAAGTTATCATAGATACCTACACGCTCTAATCCTAAAACTTCCGCCCAAATCTTACACAACTTCGCTTCAACTTCATCCCTTGGACCCATATACTGATGTACTAAACCCATCTCCACATCCGGATCCGGTAACCCTTTTTTATCTACCTTCCCATTCAATGTCAGTGGCAGCTTTTCTATAAACACTATATGTGCCGGTACCATATACTCCGGTAACCGCTTCCCTATCTCCTCCTTCACTTCTCGTACAATATCTATATACCCTTCCCCACCTAAAATACCTATCTCCTCTCCTGTACTACTCTTGAAAATCTCTTGTGTAACTAATTTCCCTCTCAAGGTTGAACTAGGTACTATATACCCAATTAACCGCTTGTCACTTCCAACTCTATTGTCCGCTCCAACCCCCATACTACGTGCTACTACAACACTACCTTGAACAACCCCACATCCATTCAATGCACTCTCAATCTCCCCAAGCTCAATCCGATATCCTCGTATCTTTACCTGATCATCTATACGTCCTAAAAAAACTATACGTCCATCATTTAAATATCTCCCAATATCACCTGTCTTATATAATTTGCCTTTACCAAATGGATTATCCATAAACACTTGTTTTGTCTTTTCTGGATTATTTAAATATCCACAACCAACTCCATCTCCACTAACACATATCTGACCAGACGCACCTATAGGCACAGTTCGATTCTCTTTATCCAATATGTATATATGTGTATTCTGTACAGGTCTACCTATTGGAACAACAGGAGTATCAAGGTCTTCTTTCCCTTTAATAACATAATGTGTCACATCATCAGAACATTCTGTAGGCCCATACGCATTCAATAAATTTATGTTTGGATAATGTCCTACTATAGATAAAGCCAAATCTTTACTTAATGCTTCTCCTGTAGAAATAATCCACCTCAGTGATCTTAGAGATGGTTTATCTAATTCTATACTTGCACCGAGTAACGAAGGAACCAGCTGAAGTATACTGATCTCATCTTGCTCTATTTGTCTCATAAGCAAAGATAAATCTTTTGAAATCTCATCCGAATAAATAATTATCCTCCCTCCAAGAATCAATGCAGTAAACATTTGCCAAATTGAAATATCAAAAGTCATTGGCGCAGTCTGTGCAATAAGGTCTTTATCCGTTATACCTAAGTCATTAATTTTAGCTAACATATGGTTTAACATACCTTTATACTCTACAAGTACTCCTTTGGGTACTCCTGTTGAACCAGACGTATATATAACATATGCCATATCATGACCTGTTAACTTAGGCAGAGATGTGTTGGCATATATTCTTTCTATTAGGATTACAATATTTTTTAATTCTAAATCGTTTAATTGAGATACTTTATACTGATCAGTCCATATCCATCTTAATTGACTATCATCAATAATTTGCATTAGGCGTTCAGCTGGATACTGTGGATCTAGAGGTAAATATACACCTCCTGCCCTCATAATACCTAAAGCATTTATTAACCAATTTAAACATCTTTCCTGGTATAAACCAACAATACTTCCTTTTTCTAATCCTGCTTGAAGAAGTGATACCGCAACTGCATTAGAATGTTCTGCAAGTTCCTTATAAGTAAGACTTTCTTCTCCATATACCACTGCTACATTATTAGGATTTTTAAATACCTGCTCCTCAAATAACTCTACAACCGTCTTATCTCTCGGATACTCCCTCTCCGTCGCATTCCACTCTATAAGAACCTTATCTGATTCCTCTTCACTCATTACCTCATACTCTAAAATCACTTTTTCTGGTTCAGATACTACTACTTCCAATACGCGACTAATCTGTAAAGCCATCCTCTTTACCGTCTCCTCAGTAAAAATATCTTTCAGATAGTTTATTCCTATATGCAATTTACCTTCTAACTCATACCCAAATACTGATAAATCAAACTTGGCTGTATGGTACTCACTCCCTATCCACTCTATACTTAATTCTCCCAATTCTAAATCACTTTTATCTATATTCTGTAATACAAACATTACCTGAAATAACGGATTCCGATTTAGATTTCGTTGTACATTTAAATGATCTACTAATTGCTCAAACGGCACATCCTGATGTTCATACGCACCTAACGTTTTCTCCTTTACTCTTCTCAAAAGCTTCCTAAAGTTCTCCCTTGGATCTATCTCCGTCCTTAAGGCTAACATATTCACAAAAAAACCTATTAATCCCTCAATCTCATGATAGTTCCGATTTGCAATTGGTGAGCCTATCACCAAATCCCTCTGCCCACTGTTCTTGTATAAAACTATGTTTAATACACTTAGTAACGTCATAAATAACGTTGCACCTTCAGATTCCCCTAACACCTTGATCTTTTTTAATAGTTCCCTAGAAATCTCTATCGTATAAACACCACCAGAATATGTTAACTCCTTTGGTCGTTCATAATCTATCGGTAAGTCAATCCCCTCCGGAGCACCTTTTAGCTGCTCCTTCCAATATGCTAATTGTGCTTCTAATCTCTCACCACGTAACCATTCCCGCTGCCAGATCGCATAATCTGCATACTGTATCTCTAGTGGATCCAGCCTAACCTGATCTCCCCTACAATAACTTTCATAAGCTTGTGTTAATTCTCTAAAAAAAATATCAAATGACCATCCATCCGAGATAATATGATGCATCATAATCAACACTACATGTAGGTCTTTACTTTCTCGAATTACTCGAACTCTAAATAACCATTCCTTATCTAGTTCAAATCGATGCTCAGACTCCGCTTCAATTGCTGCTTGAACATACTGCCTACAATTAATCTCAGAAATCTTTTCAATATCCTCAAACTCTATTTTGAAATCAGTTGCAGGTAAAATATCTTGATATCCTTCACTCTCGTATAACCCAATCCTTGTTCTTAGTACTTCATGTCGGTCTACCAAATATCTAATTGCTTTCTCAAATGCATCTCGATTAAAATTTCCTACTAGCTTAAATGCCATTGGAATATTATATATACTCTGGTTCGGAAATAATTGATCCAAAAACCATAACCGTTGTTGTGCATATGATAATGGAACTCTCTTAGAACGTTCTTGTATACTTATACTTGGAACACTCAGATTCCCTTCAGCTCCAAATATAGTATAAATTCTTCTAACCCGCTCACTAAACTCAGCAATAGAGGGATAAATAAATAATTCTTTTAATGCAATCTCTATCTTATACTCAGACCTTATTCGAGACACTACACGTGTTGCCAATAATGAATGTCCACCTATTTCAAAGAAGTTATCATAGATACCTACACGCTCTAATCCTAAAACTTCCGCCCAAATCTTACACAACTTCGCTTCAACTTCATCCCTTGGACCCATATACTGATGTACTAAACCCATCTCCACATCCGGTAACCCTTTTTTATCTACCTTCCCATTTGATGTCAATGGCAGCTTTTCTATAAACACTATATGTGCCGGTACCATATACTCCGGTAACCGCTTCCCTATCTCTTCCTTCACTTCTCGTACAATATCTATATACCCTTCCCCACCTAAAATACCTATCTCCTCTCCTGTACTACTCTTGAAACTCTCTTGTGTAACTAATTTCCCTCTCAAGGTTGAACTAGGTACTATATACCCAATTAACCGCTTGTCACTTCCAACTCTATTGTCCGCTCCAACCCCCATACTACGTGCTACTACAACACTACCTTGAACAACCCCACATCCATTCAATGCACTCTCAATCTCCCCAAGCTCAATCCGATATCCTCGTATCTTTACCTGATCATCTATACGTCCTCTAAACTCGATGTTCCCATCAGATAAATATCGTCCTAAATCTCCTGTCCGATATAACCTTAAATTCTCTCCTTTAGTTATATCTTCTTCATTCGCAAATGGATTCCCTATAAATCGTTCCGCCGTTAACTCAGGACGATTCAAATACCCCCTCGCTAAACCAGCCCCCCCAATATATATCTCTCCTACCGCCCCCACCGGTACCGGACATCTATTCTCATCTAAAATATATATCTTCGTGTTCGATATAGGACAACCTATACATGAACTATCTTTATGTGTATATTTCACTTTTAAGCTCCAAATAGTCGTCTCTGTAGGTCCATATACATTCCAAAAAGATCCTATCCTATCTAACATCTTATTAACTAAATAAGAACTAGAAACTTCTCCTCCACATAAAACTTTTACCTTAGGAATATTAATGTTCCAGATATCTACCAACATACTCCAACTAGATGGGGTTGCTTGTATAACTGTTGGATTAAAATCATGTATTGTCTGCAATAACTTTATAGGATCATTTACTACATTATTTAAAATAATAATATAACTTCCTCCTAAGGTTAGAGATTCATACAATTCAAGGCCAGCAATATCAAAATTAATAGATGTTAATCCTAAAAATCTATCTTGAGAACATATCTCTAACTCATCTGCAAATGTCCTTAAACAATTTATTAAACTCTGGTGCTCGATCATCACACCTTTAGGTTGTCCGGTAGAACCAGAAGTATAAATTACATATACAAGATTGTCGCCATTGATGATCTTCTCAAGATTCTCCTTAGATTCTTGACCTAGCTCTTCTTCTGTCTTTTCATCATCAATAATTACAAAACTCCCCTTGTAGCTTGTATATTTACCTTTTAGATGTATTGACGTAATTAATACCGGTGCAGCCGTATCCTCTAACATAAATTGTAACCGCTCCTCTGGATACTCCGGATCTAATGGTACATACGCCCCTCCAGCCTTCAAAATCCCCAATATTCCTATAATAAGCTCTAAAGAACGATCTAGACTAACTCCTACTAACGTCTCAGCCCTTACTCCAAGACAACGAAGATAGTGTGCCATCTGATTAGATCGCTCATTTAACTCCTTATAAGTAAGACTTTCTTCTCCATATACCACTGCTACATTATTAGGATTTTTAAATACCTGCTCCTCAAATAACTCTACAACCGTCTTATCTCTCGGATACTCCCTCTCCGTCGCATTCCACTCTATAAGAACCTTATCTGATTCCTCTTCACATAAAGATGGTAGTAACCTTATTGTTTCTTCTGTATCTAAATGACTATTTACTATTTTAGTTAATACCAATATTAAGTATTGAGAAAGTGATTTCAATTGGTCTATATCAACATATTGTGTCTGATAATTCCATTGTATTGATAACCTATCTTCCATTTCAGCCATTAAGGTTAAAGCGTACTCCGTCTTTTCTATTCCTCTTACTCCTTTAAATTCAAATCCTACATTAGCACTTTCTTCACCTACAGGATAGTTCTCAAATACAATTAACGTGTTAAATAACTCATGACGTCCTCTTAACTCAGTCTGCCCTTGAATATCTGCTAACGATACATAACCATGCTCTATAATAGAACTCATGTTCTCCTGTATCGACTGCAAATATTTCCTAATCGATAAATCTAAATTAAGCGTTACCCTTAACGGTAACGTATTAATGAATAATCCTACAATTTCCTCAATCCCCGATAACTCTATAGATCGACCAGATACCGTCACTCCAAATACTACATCTTGCTGCTGAACATATCTACTTAAAACAAATGCCCACACTCCTTGCAATACCGTATTCACTGTAATACCCACACTTTGTGCAAATCGCTTTAACTGTTCACTGTCTTCTACACTTAATTGTGTTTCAAAGTACCCATAATCTTCTCCAACTAAATT
The DNA here is from genome assembly GCA_020410825.1 of Candidatus Megaera endosymbiont of Mesostigma viride. Classification (GTDB taxonomy): domain Bacteria; phylum Pseudomonadota; class Alphaproteobacteria; order Rickettsiales; family Rickettsiaceae; genus Megaera; species Megaera polyxenophila. The sequence continues at coordinate 106,392 of CP084576.1, read as the reverse complement.
TAACGTTTCTTGGAATGTACCTTTATCTCTGACACTACTACCTCCTAAGTCTAATTGTGTTTTCTCCTCTATACCCTTTAAATATCCTTTCCAAAACTCTTTCGCCTTCTCCAAGTCTTGAGTTTCTAACCATCTAATATACTCTTCATATGGCCTGCTGTAGGGTAAAGTAACCATACTATTTTTCTGAATATGTTCATAGGCTACCATCACCTGATTATGTAATATCGGTCCACACCACCCATCCATTAGTAAGTGATCCTGTGTCCATAACAAATATATTTTATTTTTCCTACAACGCATCACTCTTAATCGTATCAATGGCACCTGTGTAAGATCAAATCGATGCCTTCGATCCTCTTGAATCACTTCTCCTAATCGTAACTCTTGCTCAGTTTCTGACAAATCACTCCAATCTTCTTCTACCCATGGTAATACTACATCCTTAACAACGTATTGTACTGGATGACTCACGTGCTCATATACAAAACCCGTCCTTAAAACAGGGTGATGACTTACCACAGCTTCCCATGCTTCCTTCAATATCTGTGTATCGATCTCTCCGGTAAGTTCATATAAACCCTGTACCAAGTACTCATCTGAGTCCCTATACAATGCTGTGAACAATAATCCCTCTTGCATTGGAGATAATCTATAGATACGTTCAATATTTTTAGGTAACAATTTTATACAATAATCTAACTCAGACTGACTCAAATGCGCCAATGGCATATCTGATGGTGTATATTCTAATATTTCTACTCCTCGACAATGCTCAATAATTCCCTTCAAATGATCTATATAGCATGTTGCAAGTTGCTTTATCACACTACCTGAATAGACATTCCCACTATAGCCAAACACCACCCTAAACTGTCCATGTGTTACATGACTGTTAATCTCTAATATATGAGCACGCGTGTTCTTTAAATCAACACTAGAACCTATACTCTCATCTCCAAACGTAAACATCCCATTCGTTTGTTCACTACTGTTCCATTGCCCAAGATAATTAAATACTATTTCCGGTGTAGTACAAGCCAACTGAGACTGGATATCTTCTGACCCTAAATAACGTAACACGCCATACCCAATTCCTTTATTTGGAATCTGGCGTAATTGTTCTTTAATAGTTTTGATATATTCTCGATACCCACCTCCTTCTATTTTAAGCTTAATAGGAAATACAGTTGTAAACCATCCAATCGTTCGAGACACATCCAGACCAACAATCTCTTCTCGACCATGTCCTTCAAGATCAAGATATACATTATCTTCTCCTGTCCATTCACTGATAGTTAATGCAAGGGCTGTCAATAGAACATCATTTATCTGCGTATGATACGCTTGATGAACCTCTTGCAATAACATACGTGTCATCTCATGATCTAACTCTACTTCTACACTATCTACTCCCTCATACGTATAACGGTTTTGTGTATAATTTTGATCCTTATCCTTATTCTCTAACTCAAACTCTGTCTTAGGGCGTGGTAATGCCGGTATATGTCCAATCTGTGACCAATACTTAACTTCTGCTTTCACTTCCTCCCGTGTAGCATATGCTTTTAATCCTTCTGCCCACTTTTGATAAGAATGTGTCTTATAAGAAAGTGTAACAGCCTCTCCTCGACTCACCTGAGCATAAGCTATCTCCAAATCCTCAAAAAATATTCGCCATGAGACACCATCCACACTCAAATGATGTATCACTAGTAATATCTTCTGCTGACCACCTTGACAACCTAAAAGTCTTACCTGAATCATGGGTCCTGCCGTAATATTTAAACAGGATTGTACTTCCTGTCCAATTTCTTCAATAATTTCTTCCTGAGACTTTCTTGTCAACTCACTCATTCCTTGAACATCAATATATCGACAAATCCCTTGCACATACTCAATACATTCTTCAGGGGATATAAGGGTCTGAGTCCAGACCCCATCTTTCAATATAAACCTTAAGCGTAACGCGTCATGATGACTCAAAAGACTTTTTAACGCATTTTCTAACTTATCTAATTCAAGTTGATATCGACAGTTCATGATAAATGCTTGATTAGAATGATTAGGATTCACATGATTCTGTTCAAAAAACCATCTTTGAATCGGAATAAGTGATACATCTCCTGTAACAATTCTTTGATTTATAGGCATATCATTTTCTACAGCAGCATCAGTAATCACTAGACGTATCCCGCTAACTGTGAGATATTGGAAAATATCCTTGACATTAAGCTTCAACCCTTTGTTCCGTGCCTTAGAAACTATCCGTATACTTAAAATAGAGTCTCCACCTATTTCAAAGAAGTTATCATGGATACCTACACGCTCTAATCCTAAAACTTCCGCCCAAATCTTACACAACTTCGCTTCAACTTCATCCCTTGGACCCATATACTGATGTACTAAACCCATCTCCACATCCGGATCCGGTAACCCTTTTTTATCTACCTTCCCATTTGATGTCAATGGCAGCTTTTCTATAAACACTATATGTGCCGGTACCATATACTCCGGTAACCGCTTCCCTATCTCCTCCTTCACTTCTCGTACAATATCTATATACCCTTCCCCACCTAAAATACCTATCTCCTCTCCTGTACTACTCTTGAAACTCTCTTGTGTAACTAATTTCCCTCTCAAGGTTGAACTAGGTACTATATACCCAATTAACCGCTTGTCACTTCCAACTCTATTGTCCGCTCCAACCCCCATACTACGTGCTACTACAACACTACCTTGAACAACCCCACATCCATTCAATGCACTCTCAATCTCCCCAAGCTCAATCCGATATCCTCGTATCTTTACCTGATCATCTATACGTCCTCTAAACTCGATGTTCCCATCAGATAAATATCGTCCTAAATCTCCTGTCCGATATAACCTTAAATTCTCTCCTTTAGTTATATCTTCTTCATTCGCAAATGGATTCCCTATAAATCGTTCCGCCGTTAACTCAGGACGATTCAAATACCCCCTCGCTAAACCAATACCCCCTATATATATCTCTCCCACCGCTCCTACCGGTACCAGACATCTATTCTCATCTAAAATATATATCTTCGTGTTCGATATAGGACAACCTATAGGGATACTCAGATACTTCACATAGTTGTTACACTCCCAATACGTTACATCTATTGTTGCTTCTGTAGGACCGTATAAATTATGTAATTCCATAAAATGATTACTTTTTTTATGCATTCCATAAAGCTTCGATACCACTGCTTTACTTAATGCTTCTCCACTTGCAAATACCTTTCTTAAAGATTTAAGCTTATAGCTATCGTATACTTCTAGTAAACTGTCTAAAAATGAAGGTACCATATGTAGAATAGATATATCATACTTATGAATATCTTCTTGTAATAACTGTGGGTCTTTATGTATGTCAGGTTGTGCTATTACTTCTATAACTCCAGCAATCAGTGGTAGGAGTAACTCCCATACCGAAACATCGAAGCCTATAGATGTCTTGTGAAGTATTCGATCTTTACTAGATTCAATATTATAAGCTTTCTTCATCCATATTAATCGATTATATAGTGCCTTATGCTCGATCATCACACCTTTAGGTTGTCCGGTAGAACCAGAAGTATAAATTACATATACAAGATTGTCGCCATTGATGATCTTCTCAAGATTCTCCTTAGATTCTTGACCTAGCTCTTCTTCTGTCTTTTCATCATCAATAATTACAAAACTCCCCTTGTAGCTTGTATATTTACCTTTTAGATGTATTGACGTAATTAATACCGGTGCAGCCGTATCCTCTAACATAAATTGTAACCGCTCCTCTGGATACTCCGGATCTAATGGTACATACGCCCCTCCAGCCTTCAAAATCCCCAATATTCCTATAATAAGCTCTAAAGAACGATCTAGACTAACTCCTACTAACGTCTCAGCCCTTACTCCAAGACAACGAAGATAGTGTGCCATCTGATTAGATCGCTCATTTAACTCCTTATAAGTAAGACTTTCTTCTCCATATACCACTGCTACATTATTAGGATTTTTAAATACCTGCTCCTCAAATAACTCTACAACCGTCTTATCTCTCGGATACTCCCTCTCCGTCGCATTCCACTCTATAAGAACCTTATCTGATTCCTCTTCACATAAAGATGGTAGTAACCTTATTGTTTCTTCTGTATCTAAATGACTATTTACTATTTTAGTTAATACCAATATTAAGTATTGAGAAAGTGATTTCAATTGGTCTATATCAACATATTGTGTCTGATAATTCCATTGTATTGATAACCTATCTTCCATTTCAGCCATTAAGGTTAAAGCGTACTCCGTCTTTTCTATTCCTCTTACTCCTTTAAATTCAAATCCTACATTAGCACTTTCTTCACCTACAGGATAGTTCTCAAATACAATTAACGTGTTAAATAACTCATGACGTCCTCTTAACTCAGTCTGCCCTTGAATATCTGCTAACGATACATAACCATGCTCTATAATAGAACTCATGTTCTCCTGTATCGACTGCAAATATTTCCTAATCGATAAATCTAAATTAAGCGTTACCCTTAACGGTAACGTATTAATGAATAATCCTACAATTTCCTCAATCCCCGATAACTCTATAGATCGACCAGATACCGTCACTCCAAATACTACATCTTGCTGCTGAACATATCTACTTAAAACAAATGCCCACACTCCTTGCAATACCGTATTCACTGTAATACCCACACTTTGTGCAAATCGCTTTAACTGTTCACTGTCTTCTACACTTAATTGTGTTTCAAAGTACCCATAATCTTCTCCAACTAAATTTAACGTTTCTTGGAATGTACCTTTATCTCTGACACTACTACCTCCTAAGTCTAATTGTGTTTTCTCCTCTATACCCTTTAAATATCCTTTCCAAAACTCTTTCGCCTTCTCCAAGTCTTGAGTTTCTAACCATCTAATATACTCTTCATATGGCCTGCTGTAGGGTAAAGTAACCATACTATTTTTCTGAATATGTTCATAGGCTACCATCACCTGATTATGTAATATCGGTCCACACCACCCATCCATTAGTAAGTGATCCTGTGTCCATAACAAATATATTTTATTTTTCCTACAACGCATCACTCTTAATCGTATCAATGGCACCTGTGTAAGATCAAATCGATGCCTTCGATCCTCTTGAATCACTTCTCCTAATCGTAACTCTTGCTCAGTTTCTGACAAATCACTCCAATCTTCTTCTACCCATGGTAATACTACATCCTTAACAACGTATTGTACTGGATGACTCACGTGCTCATATACAAAACCCGTCCTTAAAACAGGGTGATGACTTACCACAGCTTCCCATGCTTCCTTCAATATCTGTGTATCGATCTCTCCGGTAAGTTCATATAAACCCTGTACCAAGTACTCATCTGAGTCCCTATACAATGCTGTGAACAATAATCCCTCTTGCATTGGAGATAATCTATAGATACGTTCAATATTTTTAGGTAACAATTTTATACAATAATCTAACTCAGACTGACTCAAATGCGCCAATGGCATATCTGATGGTGTATATTCTAATATTTCTACTCCTCGACAATGCTCAATAATTCCCTTCAAATGATCTATATAGCATGTTGCAAGTTGCTTTATCACACTACCTGAATAGACATTCCCACTATAGCCAAACACCACCCTAAACTGTCCATGTGTTACATGACTGTTAATCTCTAATATATGAGCACGCGTGTTCTTTAAATCAACACTAGAACCTATACTCTCATCTCCAAACGTAAACATCCCATTCGTTTGTTCACTACTGTTCCATTGCCCAAGATAATTAAATACTATTTCCGGTGTAGTACAAGCCAACTGAGACTGGATATCTTCTGACCCTAAATAACGTAACACGCCATACCCAATTCCTTTATTTGGAATCTGGCGTAATTGTTCTTTAATAGTTTTGATATATTCTCGATACCCACCTCCTTCTATTTTAAGCTTAATAGGAAATACAGTTGTAAACCATCCAATCGTTCGAGACACATCCAGACCAACAATCTCTTCTCGACCATGTCCTTCAAGATCAAGATATACATTATCTTCTCCTGTCCATTCACTGATAGTTAATGCAAGGGCTGTCAATAGAACATCATTTATCTGCGTATGATACGCTTGATGAACCTCTTGCAATAACATACGTGTCATCTCATGATCTAACTCTACTTCTACACTATCTACTCCCTCATACGTATAACGGTTTTGTGTATAATTTTGATCCTTATCCTTATTCTCTAACTCAAACTCTGTCTTAGGGCGTGGTAATGCCGGTATATGTCCAATCTGTGACCAATACTTAACTTCTGCTTTCACTTCCTCCCGTGTAGCATATGCTTTTAATCCTTCTGCCCACTTTTGATAAGAATGTGTCTTATAAGAAAGTGTAACAGCCTCTCCTCGACTCACCTGAGCATAAGCTATCTCCAAATCCTCAAAAAATATTCGCCATGAGACACCATCCACACTCAAATGATGTATCACTAGTAATATCTTCTGCTGACCACCTTGACAACCTAAAAGTCTTACCTGAATCATGGGTCCTGCCGTAATATTTAAACAGGATTGTACTTCCTGTCCAATTTCTTCAATAATTTCTTCCTGAGACTTTCTTGTCAACTCACTCATTCCTTGAACATCAATATATCGACAAATCCCTTGCACATACTCAATACATTCTTCAGGGGATATAAGGGTCTGAGTCCAGACCCCATCTTTCAATATAAACCTTAAGCGTAACGCGTCATGATGACTCAAAAGACTTTTTAACGCATTTTCTAACTTATCTAATTCAAGTTGATATCGACAGTTCATGATAAATGCTTGATTAGAATGATTAGGATTCACATGATTCTGTTCAAAAAACCATCTTTGAATCGGAATAAGTGATACATCTCCTGTAACAATTCTTTGATTTATAGGCATATCATTTTCTACAGCAGCATCAGTAATCACTAGACGTATCCCGCTAACTGTGAGATATTGGAAAATATCCTTGACATTAAGCTTCAACCCTTTGTTCCGTGCCTTAGAAACTATCCGTATACTTAAAATAGAGTCTCCACCTATTTCAAAGAAGTTATCATGGATACCTACACGCTCTAATCCTAAAACTTCCGCCCAAATCTTACACAACTTCGCTTCAACTTCATCCCTTGGACCCATATACTGATGTACTAAACCCATCTCCACATCCGGATCCGGTAACCCTTTTTTATCTACCTTCCCATTCAATGTCAGTGGCAGCTTTTCTATAAACACTATATGTGCCGGTACCATATACTCCGGTAACCGCTTCCCTATCTCCTCCTTCACTTCTCGTACAATATCTATATACCCTTCCCCACCTAAAATACCTATCTCCTCTCCTGTACTACTCTTGAAACTCTCTTGTGTAACTAATTTCCCTCTCAAGGTTGAACTAGGTACTATATACCCAATTAACCGCTTGTCACTTCCAACTCTATTGTCCGCTCCAACCCCCATACTACGTGCTACTACAACACTACCTTGAACAACCCCACATCCATTCAATGCACTCTCAATCTCCCCAAGCTCAATCCGATATCCTCGTATCTTTACCTGATCATCTATACGTCCTCTAAACTCGATGTTCCCATCAGATAAATATCGTCCTAAATCTCCTGTCCGATATAACCTTAAATTCTCTCCTTTAGTTATATCTTCTTCATTCGCAAATGGATTCCCTATAAATCGTTCCGCCGTTAACTCAGGACGATTCAAATACCCCCTCGCTAAACCAATACCCCCTATATATATCTCTCCTACCGCCCCCACCGGTACCAGACATCTATTCTCATCTAAAATATATATCTTCGTGTTCGATATAGGACAACCTATAGGGGTTATATCTTTATACTCATTATTATTACATTCCCAATGTGTAACGCTAATAGATACTTCCGTGGGTCCATATGCTAAATAAAGCCTTGTATCACTAAATATTTCTTTAAACTTTTTCCTAACCTCGGTATATAGTTTCTCTCCTCCAGTGATTACACAACGTAACGATTTTAACCTAGAAATCCCTTTTGTTTCTAAAAATAAAGATAATAATGATGGCACAAAATGAACCATGCTGATCCTATTGAACTCTATTGTATTTATAATATCATCCATATCCTTATGGTTCTTTATAATAACAAGTTTAGCTCCTGCAGCAAGTGGATGTAGAACTTCCCATACCGAAATATCAAAACTCATCGACGCAATATATAATAACGAATCTCGATTACTTGTCTCATAATGATCTAATGTCCAATACATTCGATTCATAAAACCATTATGTGAGTTCATCACACCTTTAGGTTGTCCGGTAGAACCAGAAGTATAAATTACATATACAAGATTGTCGCCATTGATGATCTTCTCAAGATTCTCCTTAGATTCTTGACCTAGCTCTTCTTCTGTCTTTTCATCATCAATAATTACAAAACTCCCCTTGTAGCTTGTATATTTACCTTTTAGATGTATTGACGTAATTAATACCGGTGCAGCCGTATCCTCTAACATAAATTGTAACCGCTCCTCTGGATACTCCGGATCTAATGGTACATACGCCCCTCCAGCCTTCAAAATCCCCAATATTCCTATAATAAGCTCTAAAGAACGATCTAGACTAACTCCTACTAACGTCTCAGCCCTTACTCCAAGACAACGAAGATAGTGTGCCATCTGATTAGATCGCTCATTTAACTCCTTATAAGTAAGACTTTCTTCTCCATATACCACTGCTACATTATTAGGATTTTTAAATACCTGCTCCTCAAATAACTCTACAACCGTCTTATCTCTCGGATACTCCCTCTCCGTCGCATTCCACTCTATAAGAACCTTATCTGATTCCTCTTCACTCATTAATAAAAAATCTAAATTTTTATCTATATTATCCGCAAAATAATCTAAAATATTTTTTACATATGTAGCCATAGATATAATGAGTTCATTATTAAAAAATTTGCTTTGATAATGAAAATCTAGCGCTACTTCTTCTTTTACTAAAACGGATATTGTTAATGGATACTCTGACTTTTCTAACCCTGCAAAATATCTTATTTTAAGTTGTTCTGACAAATTAGATAAATCATTTGAAAAGGGATAATTCTGAAATACCAATACAACATCAAACAACCTTTTATTAAGACCTGACCATTGCTGTATTTTAGCTAAAGAACTAAAAGAGTATTCATTTAAGAGTTGCATCTTACCTTGCAAGTCTTTTAAAAACTCTAATGTATTTATATTAGTATTATTTATTTTAATTAAAAGCGGCAAAGTATTAATAAATAAACCAACCATATTATTTATATTCAACAAAGGAACTCCCCTTCCAGAGACAGTCACTCCTAAACTTAAATATTTATTATTTAAATATTTATACAAAATAAGTCCTATAGCTCCTTGAAAAAGAGTATTGATTGTTAGATTATACTTTCGAGCTACTTTTTGATATCTACCTAAATCATCTGAAGATATTTTTAACGAAAAGCTACCATATTCTAAAACATCTTTCTCACATATATTTGAAAAGAACTCAGTACTAGGCAAAAAATCTTTAAAATAGTATTTCCAAAATTTTTTTTCTTTAAGCAAATCTTGATATTTAAGAAATTTAATATAATCTTTATATGAACTACTTTTAGGAAAATTATATTCCTGCTGATTGAGAATAGCTTGATAAACCTGAAAAACCTGATTGATAACGATAGCTGAGCTCCATCCATCTATCAGAATATGATGTCTACTCCAAATTAAATAATACTTATTATTTGCTAAATATACTATATATAACCTAAATAATGGTGGCTTGTTTAATTCAAACCCTTTAGTACGATCCTCTGACATTAAGCTAGAAAGTTTTTCTTTTATTTCATCCTTACTATTAAGCTGCCAATCATATTCTACAAAAACTAAATTTAAGTCTTGCAGAATATACTGCAATGGTTCCTCTAAATCTTCCCAAATTATTCCTGTCCTTAAAACTGGATGATTTCTTATAACTTCCTGCCACGCTTTCTTAAAATTAGATATTAGCAAATCTCCTTCTATCTCGAAAATACTTTGCACTACATAAACATCTGATTTCTCATAATAAAGCTTTTGAAATAACATACCCGATTGTATCGGGGAAAGTGGATAAATATCTTCTAACTTTTTTACCATAACTTAAGCCTCTATGATCTGTTTTAGTAAAGTGACCTGATCAATATCTACAAGATCTAAATCAATATTATTTAAATTAGTTTCTGTTGGAGGAGAAATTGTTATTTTTTTTAAATTTTCAAGAAAATCATATACTAATTTTTCCATTGTATCTTTTAAATAGTGTTTTCTGCTGTACCCCCAATAGATTGTTAACCTACCGTTTATAATTGCTATATTTAGCTTTATCAAGGAATAAGATTGATTATTATTGTCAATATTTAAGGCTACATCTTCATTACTCAAATGAAAATTATTACTCTTAGCGTAAGATTTATCCCACTGGCCCAAATAATTAAATATTAGGATATTTTTATCTATCTCTGGAGAAAGATTTTGACTATTTGGAACAAGGTATCTTAAAACGCCATAACCAATACCCTTATTTGGTATATTTTTTAATATTTCTGTAATTTGATTAATAGATAAAGATATATTTTGTGGATTACTTAATTTTAAATTAATTGGAAATAAGGTAGTAAACCACCCAACCGTACGTGAAACATCAAGACCTATAGTATCTTCCCTACCATGAGCTTCTAAAAATAAACTTAGCTTATAGCTACCTTTCCAATCCCCAAAAGCTAAAACTAATGCGGTAAGCAATAAATTTTTAAACTCAGATTTATACATTGAAACCTTTTTTAATAAGTTAAGAGTCTCATTCTCATCTAATTCTTTATTTATAGTGTTCATGCCTGCTATACTTAAAACTCCAGAGTTTTTATCTACAGGCAGTAAAGAGAACTGATTAATGATATTCATCCAGTAAGCACGCTCTGTATTTAACATAGGAGATTGAGAATACTCATACAAAGCATTAGACCATTGTTGATATGAATGTGTTTTAACTGGTAAGCTAAGATTTCTTTTAAATAATAAGTCATTATAGGCTGTATTAAGATCTTCTAAAATAATACTCCAAGAAATTGCATCCACAACTAAATGATGTATCACCCAAAAAAAATAGTTTCTTTTATTAAGTAGACAATTAAAGAAAACACCTTGAATTAAATCTCCATTTTCTATATTCAAGCTTTTCTGAGCGATAATAGCATGGTACTTTATTTCTTTAATGAGATCTAGATCTTCTTCTATATGGAGATCTACAGTTTTCCATTTAACAGATCGATTAATATTATTTAAATATACTTGTTTCCAGGAGGAGTTGGTATTTTTAACAAAATGAACTTTTAAAATATCGTGATAATCTACAATTATATCCAGTGCTTGTTGAAATATTTCAAAATCAATATCTTTATTTAATTCTAAAAAAACGGATAAATTAAAATGATTTAAATTAGTAAAATTCCTTTCAAAAAACCAATGTTGAATCGGTAATAACTTTACACATCCTTCAATTCTCATATAAGGTGTTTTAATATGGAGAAAAATATTTGTGTTAACAATCTGACTTAAATTAGCAACAGTAAGTCTATCAAATATATCCTTCACTTTAAAATAAAGTTTGTCAGCTCGTGCTTTGTGAGTAATTTGAATACTTAAAATAGAGTCTCCACCGATTTCAAAGAAGTTATCATAGATACCTACACGCTCTAATCCTAAAACTTCCGCCCAAATCTTACACAACTTCGCTTCAACTTCATCCCTTGGACCCATATACTGATGTACTAAACCCATCTCCACATCCGGATCCGGTAACCCTTTTTTATCTACCTTCCCATTTGATGTCAATGGCAGCTTTTCTATAAACACTATATGTGCCGGTACCATATACTCCGGTAACCGCTTCCCTATCTCCTCCTTCACTTCTCGTACAATATCTATATACCCTTCCCCACCTAAAATACCTATCTCCTCTCCTGTACTACTTTTGAAACTCTCTTGTGTAACTAATTTCCCTCTCAAGGTTGAACTAGGTACTATATACCCAATTAACCGCTTGTCACTTCCAACTCTATTGTCCGCTCCAACCCCCATACTACGTGCTACTACAACACTACCTTGAACAACCCCACATCCATTCAATGCACTCTCAATCTCCCCAAGCTCAATCCGATATCCTCGTATCTTTACCTGATCATCTATACGTCCTAAAAAAACTATACGTCCATCATTTAAATATCTCCCAATATCACCTGTCTTATATAATTTGCCTTTACCAAATGGATTATCCATAAACACTTGTTTTGTCTTTTCTGGATTATTTAAATATCCACAACCAACTCCATCTCCACTAACACATATCTGACCAGACGCACCTATAGGCACAGTTCGATTCTCTTTATCCAATATGTATATATGTGTATTCTGTACAGGTCTACCTATTGGAACAACAGGAGTATCAAGGTCTTCTTTCCCTTTAATAACATAATGTGTCACATCATCAGAACATTCTGTAGGCCCATACGCATTCAATAAATTTATGTTTGGATAATGTCCTACTATAGATAAAGCCAAATCTTTACTTAATGCTTCTCCTGTAGAAATAATCCACCTCAGTGATCTTAGAGATGGTTTATCTAATTCTATACTTGCACCGAGTAACGAAGGAACCAGCTGAAGTATACTGATCTCATCTTGCTCTATTTGTCTCATAAGCAAAGATAAATCTTTTGAAATCTCATCCGAATAAATAATTATCCTCCCTCCAAGAATCAATGCAGTAAACATTTGCCAAATTGAAATATCAAAAGTCATTGGCGCAGTCTGTGCAATAAGGTCTTTATCCGTTATACCTAAGTCATTAATTTTAGCTAACATATGGTTTAACATACCTTTATACTCTACAAGTACTCCTTTGGGTACTCCTGTTGAACCAGACGTATATATAACATATGCCATATCATGACCTGTTAACTTAGGCAGAGATGTGTTGGCATATATTCTTTCTATTAGGATTACAATATTTTTTAATTCTAAATCGTTTAATTGAGATACTTTATACTGATCAGTCCATATCCATCTTAATTGACTATCATCAATAATTTGCATTAGGCGTTCAGCTGGATACTGTGGATCTAGAGGTAAATATACACCTCCTGCCCTCATAATACCTAAAGCATTTATTAACCAATTTAAACATCTTTCCTGGTATAAACCAACAATACTTCCTTTTTCTAATCCTGCTTGAAGAAGTGATACCGCAACTGCATTAGAATGTTCTGCAAGTTCCTTATAAGTAAGACTTTCTTCTCCATATACCACTGCTACATTATTAGGATTTTTAAATACCTGCTCCTCAAATAACTCTACAACCGTCTTATCTCTCGGATACTCCCTCTCCGTCGCATTCCACTCTATAAGAACCTTATCTGATTCCTCTTCACTCATTACCTCATACTCTAAAATCACTTTTTCTGGTTCAGATACTACTACTTCCAATACGCGACTAATCTGTAAAGCCATCCTCTTTACCGTCTCCTCAGTAAAAATATCTTTCAGATAGTTTATTCCTATATGCAATTTACCTTCTAACTCATACCCAAATACTGATAAATCAAACTTGGCTGTATGGTACTCACTCCCTATCCACTCTATACTTAATTCTCCCAATTCTAAATCACTTTTATCTATATTCTGTAATACAAACATTACCTGAAATAACGGATTCCGATTTAGATTTCGTTGTACATTTAAATGATCTACTAATTGCTCAAACGGCACATCCTGATGTTCATACGCACCTAACGTTTTCTCCTTTACTCTTCTCAAAAGCTTCCTAAAGTTCTCCCTTGGATCTATCTCCGTCCTTAAGGCTAACATATTCACAAAAAAACCTATTAATCCCTCAATCTCATGATAGTTCCGATTTGCAATTGGTGAGCCTATCACCAAATCCCTCTGCCCACTGTTCTTGTATAAAACTATGTTTAATACACTTAGTAACGTCATAAATAACGTTGCACCTTCAGATTCCCCTAACACCTTGATCTTTTTTAATAGTTCCCTAGAAATCTCTATCGTATAAACACCACCAGAATATGTTAACTCCTTTGGTCGTTCATAATCTATCGGTAAGTCAATCCCCTCCGGAGCACCTTTTAGCTGCTCCTTCCAATATGCTAATTGTGCTTCTAATCTCTCACCACGTAACCATTCCCGCTGCCAGATCGCATAATCTGCATACTGTATCTCTAGTGGATCCAGCCTAACCTGATCTCCCCTACAATAACTTTCATAAGCTTGTGTTAATTCTCTAAAAAAAATATCAAATGACCATCCATCCGAGATAATATGATGCATCATAATCAACACTACATGTAGGTCTTTACTTTCTCGAATTACTCGAACTCTAAATAACCATTCCTTATCTAGTTCAAATCGATGCTCAGACTCCGCTTCAATTGCTGCTTGAACATACTGCCTACAATTAATCTCAGAAATCTTTTCAATATCCTCAAACTCTATTTTGAAATCAGTTGCAGGTAAAATATCTTGATATCCTTCACTCTCGTATAACCCAATCCTTGTTCTTAGTACTTCATGTCGGTCTACCAAATATCTAATTGCTTTCTCAAATGCATCTCGATTAAAATTTCCTACTAGCTTAAATGCCATTGGAATATTATATATACTCTGGTTCGGAAATAATTGATCCAAAAACCATAACCGTTGTTGTGCATATGATAATGGAACTCTCTTAGAACGTTCTTGTATACTTATACTTGGAACACTCAGATTCCCTTCAGCTCCAAATATAGTATAAATTCTTCTAACCCGCTCACTAAACTCAGCAATAGAGGGATAAATAAATAATTCTTTTAATGCAATCTCTATCTTATACTCAGACCTTATTCGAGACACTACACGTGTTGCCAATAATGAATGTCCACCTATTTCAAAGAAGTTATCATAGATACCTACACGCTCTAATCCTAAAACTTCCGCCCAAATCTTACACAACTTCGCTTCAACTTCATCCCTTGGACCCATATACTGATGTACTAAACCCATCTCCACATCCGGTAACCCTTTTTTATCTACCTTCCCATTTGATGTCAATGGCAGCTTTTCTATAAACACTATATGTGCCGGTACCATATACTCCGGTAACCGCTTCCCTATCTCTTCCTTCACTTCTCGTACAATATCTATATACCCTTCCCCACCTAAAATACCTATCTCCTCTCCTGTACTACTCTTGAAACTCTCTTGTGTAACTAATTTCCCTCTCAAGGTTGAACTAGGTACTATATACCCAATTAACCGCTTGTCACTTCCAACTCTATTGTCCGCTCCAACCCCCATACTACGTGCTACTACAACACTACCTTGAACAACCCCACATCCATTCAATGCACTCTCAATCTCCCCAAGCTCAATCCGATATCCTCGTATCTTTACCTGATCATCTATACGTCCTCTAAACTCGATGTTCCCATCAGATAAATATCGTCCTAAATCTCCTGTCCGATATAACCTTAAATTCTCTCCTTTAGTTATATCTTCTTCATTCGCAAATGGATTCCCTATAAATCGTTCCGCCGTTAACTCAGGACGATTCAAATACCCCCTCGCTAAACCAGCCCCCCCAATATATATCTCTCCTACCGCCCCCACCGGTACCGGACATCTATTCTCATCTAAAATATATATCTTCGTGTTCGATATAGGACAACCTATAGGAATAGAGAGTTGCTTGACATTCTGAAGTTCTAATTTATCATGAGGTATTTCATTAACCTTATAGATACTACACCCTACTGTTATTTCTGTTGGCCCATAATGGTTAATATATAAGTGAGTTAATCCTAATAAGTTAGAAGAAAATTTTTCTCCACCTAAAATAATTATTAAACCGTTTATACTAGTGTACTGACTTAACTTAGTTTGCAATAATTGGTAGTGTGAAGGAGTCAATTTGATAACATCTACTTGATGTTTCAATAAGAACTGAAGTATTTCTTCCGTATCAAGAATATCATACGAATAAAGTAAACATAGCTGTTTACCTGATAATAAGCTTGGAAATAATAAAGTGTGCCCTAAATCATAATAAGGTACATTTAAATACCCAAATTTTTTATTTAAACTAAGCAACGAGTTGTTAATAAATAATGAGTAATTGATAATATTCGAATTTTCGATCATCACACCTTTAGGTTGTCCGGTAGAACCAGAAGTATAAATTACATATACAAGATTGTCGCCATTGATGATCTTCTCAAGATTCTCCTTAGATTCTTGACCTAGCTCTTCTTCTGTCTTTTCATCATCGATAATTACAAAACTCCCCTTGTAGCTTGTATATTTACCTTTTAGATGTATTGACGTAATTAATACCGGTGCAGCCGTATCCTCTAACATAAATTGTAACCGCTCCTCTGGATACTCCGGATCTAATGGTACATACGCCCCTCCAGCCTTCAAAATCCCCAATATTCCTATAATAAGCTCTAAAGAACGATCTAGACTAACTCCTACTAACGTCTCAGCCCTTACTCCAAGACAACGAAGATAGTGTGCCATCTGATTAGATCGCTCATTTAACTCCTTATAAGTAAGACTTTCTTCTCCATATACCACTGCTACATTATTAGGATTTTTAAATACCTGCTCCTCAAATAACTCTACAACCGTCTTATCTCTCGGATACTCCCTCTCCGTCGCATTCCACTCTATAAGAACCTTATCTGATTCCTCTTCACTCATTACCTCATACTCTAAAATCACTTTTTCTGGTTCAGATACTACTACTTCCAATACGCGACTAATCTGTAAAGCCATCCTCTTTACCGTCTCCTCAGTAAAAATATCTTTCAGATAGTTTATCTCTATAAATAAACTATTACCAGATTCATATGCAAAAATTGATAAATCAAATTTTACAACATGAGAGTTTATATTTATACGCTTCACAGCAAGATCTTTTAAATCTAAATTGTTACGTCCAATATTTTCTAATACAAAACTTACCTGAAATAACGGATTCCGATTTAGATTTCGTTGTACATTTAAATGATCTACTAATTGCTCAAACGGCACATCCTGATGTTCATACGCACCTAACGTTTTCTCCTTTACTCTTCTCAAAAGCTTCCTAAAGTTCTCCCTTGGATCTATCTCCGTCCTTAAGGCTAACATATTCACAAAAAAACCTATTAATCCCTCAATCTCATGATAGTTCCGATTTGCAATTGGTGAGCCTATCACCAAATCCCTCTGCCCACTGTTCTTGTATAAAACTATGTTTAATACACTTAGTAACGTCATAAATAACGTTGCACCTTCAGATTCCCCTAACACCTTGATCTTTTTTAATAGTTCCCTAGAAATCTCTATCGTATAAACACCACCAGAATATGTTAACTCCTTTGGTCGTTCATAATCTATCGGTAAGTCAATCCCCTCCGGAGCACCTTTTAGCTGCTCCTTCCAATATGCTAATTGTGCTTCTAATCTCTCACCACGTAACCATTCCCGCTGCCAGATCGCATAATCTGCATACTGTATCTCTAGTGGATCCAGCCTAACCTGATCTCCCCTACAATAACTTTCATAAGCTTGTGTTAATTCTCTAAAAAAAATATCAAATGACCATCCATCCGAGATAATATGATGCATCATAATCAACACTACATGTAGGTCTTTACTTTCTCGAATTACTCGAACTCTAAATAACCATTCCTTATCTAGTTCAAATCGATGCTCAGACTCCGCTTCAATTGCTGCTTGAACATACTGCCTACAATTAATCTCAGAAATCTTTTCAATATCCTCAAACTCTATTTTGAAATCAGTTGCAGGTAAAATATCTTGATATCCTTCACTCTCGTATAACCCAATCCTTGTTCTTAGTACTTCATGTCGGTCTACCAAATATCTAATTGCTTTCTCAAATGCATCTCGATTAAAATTTCCTACTAGCTTAAATGCCATTGGAATATTATATATACTCTGGTTCGGAAATAATTGATCCAAAAACCATAACCGTTGTTGTGCATATGATAATGGTGGATATTCTTCATGTGCTTTTAATATCTTATAAGGACTATAATCACTGTTATTAAGATTATTCTCTTTTAATATCCTTAATATCTCATCTCTGTTATCCTTAATATATGATTTAATACTTTTTATATTTTCAGTATTTTTAAGAAATTTTACTTTAATTGATTCATTATTAAACCAAATCTTAATATTTTTAAAATTCAACCAATAAATAAATAATATAACACTATTAAAATTCATATTCATACTCCTCATATTCTAAATTATCTTTATTAATTATGAATTTAATAATAGATGCAAGCGTAATTATAACAGAGTTTCCAAATAACTCTCTTACTGGTAATTTTGTTCCAAACACTTTATATATTCTTGATTGCACCTGAATAACCAATAATGAATGTCCACCTATTTCAAAGAAGTTATCATGGATACCTACACGCTCTAATCCTAAAACTTCCGCCCAAATCTTACACAACTTCGCTTCAACTTCATCCCTTGGACCCATATACTGATGTACTAAACCCATCTCCACATCCGGATCCGGTAACCCTTTTTTATCTACCTTCCCATTCAATGTCAGTGGCAGCTTTTCTATAAACACTATATGTGCCGGTACCATATACTCCGGTAACCGCTTCCCTATCTCCTCCTTCACTTCTCGTACAATATCTATATACCCTTCCCCACCTAAAATACCTATCTCCTCTCCTGTACTACTCTTGAAACTCTCTTGTGTAACTAATTTCCCTCTCAAGGTTGAACTAGGTACTATATACCCAATTAACCGCTTGTCACTTCCAACTCTATTGTCCGCTCCAACCCCCATACTACGTGCTACTACAACACTACCTTGAACAACCCCACATCCATTCAATGCACTCTCAATCTCCCCAAGCTCAATCCGATATCCTCGTATCTTTACCTGATCATCTATACGTCCTCTAAACTCGATGTTCCCATCAGATAAATATCGTCCTAAATCTCCTGTCCGATATAACCTTAAATTCTCTCCTTTAGTTATATCTTCTTCATTCGCAAATGGATTCCCTATAAATCGTTCCGCCGTTAACTCAGGACGATTCAAATACCCCCTCGCTAAACCAATACCCCCTATATATATCTCTCCTACCGCCCCCACCGGTACCAGACATCTATTCTCATCTAAAATATATATCTTCGTGTTCGATATAGGACAACCTATAGGGGTTATATCTTTATACTCATTATTATTACATTCCCAATGTGTAACGCTAATAGATACTTCCGTGGGTCCATATGCTAAATAAAGCCTTGTATCACTAAATATTTCTTTAAACTTTTTCCTAACCTCGGTATATAGTTTCTCTCCTCCAGTGATTACACAACGTAACGATTTTAACCTAGAAATCCCTTTTGTTTCTAAAAATAAAGATAATAATGATGGCACAAAATGAACCATGCTGATCCTATTGAACTCTATTGTATTTATAATATCATCCATATCCTTATGGTTCTTTATAATAACAAGTTTAGCTCCTGCAGCAAGTGGATGTAGAACTTCCCATACCGAAATATCAAAACTCATCGACGCAATATATAATAACGAATCTCGATTACTTGTCTCATAATGATCTAATGTCCAATACATTCGATTCATAAAACCATTATGTGAGTTCATCACACCTTTAGGTTGTCCGGTAGAACCAGAAGTATAAATTACATATACAAGATTGTCGCCATTGATGATCTTCTCAAGATTCTCCTTAGATTCTTGACCTAGCTCTTCTTCTGTCTTTTCATCATCAATAATTACAAAACTCCCCTTGTAGCTTGTATATTTACCTTTTAGATGTATTGACGTAATTAATACCGGTGCAGCCGTATCCTCTAACATAAATTGTAACCGCTCCTCTGGATACTCCGGATCTAATGGTACATACGCCCCTCCAGCCTTCAAAATCCCCAATATTCCTATAATAAGCTCTAAAGAACGATCTAGACTAACTCCTACTAACGTCTCAGCCCTTACTCCAAGACAACGAAGATAGTGTGCCATCTGATTAGATCGCTCATTTAACTCCTTATAAGTAAGACTTTCTTCTCCATATACCACTGCTACATTATTAGGATTTTTAAATACCTGCTCCTCAAATAACTCTACAACCGTCTTATCTCTCGGATACTCCCTCTCCGTCGCATTCCACTCTATAAGAACCTTATCTGATTCCTCTTCACTCATTACCTCATACTCTAAAATCACTTTTTCTGGTTCAGATACTACTACTTCCAATACGCGACTAATCTGTAAAGCCATCCTCTTTACCGTCTCCTCAGTAAAAATATCTTTCAGATAGTTTATCTCTATAAATAAACTATTACCAGATTCATATGCAAAAATTGATAAATCAAATTTTACAACATGAGAGTTTATATTTATACGCTTCACAGCAAGATCTTTTAAATCTAAATTGTTACGTCCAATATTTTCTAATACAAAACTTACCTGAAATAACGGATTCCGATTTAGATTTCGTTGTACATTTAAATGATCTACTAATTGCTCAAACGGCACATCCTGATGTTCATACGCACCTAACGTTTTCTCCTTTACTCTTCTCAAAAGCTTCCTAAAGTTCTCCCTTGGATCTATCTCCGTCCTTAAGGCTAACATATTCACAAAAAAACCTATTAATCCCTCAATCTCATGATAGTTCCGATTTGCAATTGGTGAGCCTATCACCAAATCCCTCTGCCCACTGTTCTTGTATAAAACTATGTTTAATACACTTAGTAACGTCATAAATAACGTTGCACCTTCAGATTCCCCTAACACCTTGATCTTTTTTAATAGTTCCCTAGAAATCTCTATCGTATAAACACCACCAGAATATGTTAACTCCTTTGGTCGTTCATAATCTATCGGTAAGTCAATCCCCTCCGGAGCACCTTTTAGCTGCTCCTTCCAATATGCTAATTGTGCTTCTAATCTCTCACCACGTAACCATTCCCGCTGCCAGATCGCATAATCTGCATACTGTATCTCTAGTGGATCCAGCCTAACCTGATCTCCCCTACAATAACTTTCATAAGCTTGTGTTAATTCTCTAAAAAAAATATCAAATGACCATCCATCCGAGATAATATGATGCATCATAATCAACACTACATGTAGGTCTTTACTTTCTCGAATTACTCGAACTCTAAATAACCATTCCTTATCTAGTTCAAATCGATGCTCAGACTCCGCTTCAATTGCTGCTTGAACATACTGCCTACAATTAATCTCAGAAATCTTTTCAATATCCTCAAACTCTATTTTGAAATCAGTTGCAGGTAAAATATCTTGATATCCTTCACTCTCGTATAACCCAATCCTTGTTCTTAGTACTTCATGTCGGTCTACCAAATATCTAATTGCTTTCTCAAATGCATCTCGATTAAAATTCCCTACTAGCTTAAATGCCACTGGATTATTATATATACTCTGGTTCGGAAATAATTGATCCAAAAACCATAACCGTTGTTGTGCATATGATAATGGAACTCTTTTAGAACGTTCCTTAGGTAGTAACTTGATAATACTGAATTTTATTTCAGAAGATTGTTTTATTTTTTTTACTACACGTCCAATCTGCTCAATGGTGGAAGCTTGAAAAAGATCTTTAATAGCCAACTGTATTTTATACTCAGACCTTATTCGAGACACTACACGCGTTGCCAATAATGAATGTCCACCGATTTCAAAGAAGTTATCATAGATACCTACACGCTCTAATCCTAAAACTTCCGCCCAAATCTCACACAGCTTTGCTTCAACTTCATCTCTTGGACCTATATACTGATGTACTAAACCCATCTCCATATCCGGATCCGGTAATCTCTTTTTATCAATCTTTCCATTAGGTGTTAACCATATTTGATTTAATTCAACATAATATTTAGGCACCATAAAACCAGGCAAATTATTTTCTAAATATTTTTTAAGTTCCTGTACTAAATTTTTTTTAAGATTAGGTTGAACCATGTAAGATGGATTATTAGAAAAGTTATCACTTTTATTTTGAATAAACCCTTCTATAGGATAATTAATATAATAAGAAGCCCTAGAGAAAAGCTTCAACCCCATTTTAAATAGAATAATATTTAAATTTATAGGACTTTTTATATCTAGATAGAATTTACATTCGTATCCTAACAACTGAACATATGTAGAAATCTCATCTAGATTCAGTAGATTATGATCTTTCTTAATACTACTTGGATAATAAGAGTTTTTTAAGCTTTCATATGCTCTGTATTCATCTATAATTCTAGAATTTTTATACTTAATATATAAATAATCTTTATGAGAATTGACATCAACATACTGTACAAGATCATTCACATCTGTAAACTGATTTTCATGAATTGCAAGCAAATCTTTTTTTGAGTTTTTATTAACATGAATAATTACATCATATCTATAACAATTAAGTTCATTAAAACCTTTACCTATTTTGGGCATAATTTCTACATGCGAAATATGATAATGTGTGTTTTTTAGGTAAATAAAGTACTCTGGAGAAATTAGAAGTTCTTTTTCTTTTCGAGCAAAATAGAGAATCTCTTCTAAATTAACTTCTCGAACTTTTTTTAATTTTTGGACTGAATAATGAAAACACTCTAATAATCTGTAATCCCTCACATCTCCTATGAATAATGTACCAGATGATCCCATGTTAACAATAACTTGATTTATAACTTTGGTTAAATATTCTAGATTAGGAAAATATTGTACAACAGAATTTATAACAACAGTGTCATACACTGGAATCTTGTGATAAGGAACCAAATCAGCTGGAGCACAATACAAGGATACTTGATTATCTTTAAGATTCTTTTGAACAATATTTCTTGTATAATCAATAACATTTGCAGAAAAATCTATACCTACATAATATTTAACATGCTTTAAAAGATTAAATAATATAAGACCACTACCGCTACCAATTTCTAAAACGACTTTGGGATCAAGTTCTAAAATACGAGCAATCGTAGACTCCAACCATTCTAGCATCTCATAATTATTAATTTGTTCACCAGTATACGAACTGATCCACCCAGTAAAATTATTCTTATATTCCTGGTTGCCATACTGACCTGTAGAGGAATAATCCTGTTGATATACTTCACGCCAATCTTCAATAAACTCTACTGTATTAGATTCAACATTAGATTTATGCTTACGTAGATAGTAGGCTACCAAATATTTATCATTAAATAATTCTTCCGATTTATTTTTATAATCTTTTGCTAAAACAATAGATTGTTGTATATCAGGATAATTTGAAAGTACACTCTCAATCTCCCCAAGTTCAATACGATGCCCCCGTATCTTCACTTGGTCATCAATACGTCCTCTAAACTCGATATTCCCATCAGACAAATATCGTCCTAAATCTCCTGTCCGATATAACCTCAGATTTCTTCTTTTAATCACATCTTCTTCACTCGCAAATGGATTCTCCACAAATCGTTCCGCCGTTAACTCCGGCCGGTTCAAATATCCTCGAGCTAAACATGCTCCTCCAATATATATCTCTCCTACTGCTCCTATCGGTACCGGGTGTCCATTCTCATCTAAAATATATATCTTTGTGTTGCTAATCGGTTGCCCTATGGAGATTGAATCCAGGTTTAAATCTTTTGGCACTTCAAATAGAGTAGCGATAATAGTTGTCTCTGTTGGGCCATATGTATTCAACAACCTTAAATTTAAATTATTTTTAATATACTGTGCTAATTTTTTAGATAGAACTTCTCCTCCAGATATAATCGTGTGTAATGGATAAGTATCTTTTGCTAATACAAAATTAGTGGATAGTATATCTAACACAGAAGGTACTAGACTAACAATAGTTATGTGTTGGTTGCGTATAATATTAATATACTCTTCAACATTATGTCTTTGTGATACAATATAAAAAGAAGCCCCTGTAATTATTGGCAAGTAAATTTCTTCTATAGAGGTATCAAAACTATAGGAACTAGACTGCATTACAACATCTAAACTTGATATTTTATAGGAACTTAACAGTGTTCTAATTCTGTTATATAAACTCTGGTGCTCGATCATCACACCTTTAGGTTGTCCGGTAGAACCAGAAGTATAAATTACATATACAAGATTGTCGCCATTGATGATCTTCTCAAGATTCTCCTTAGATTCTTGACCTAGCTCTTCTTCTGTCTTTTCATCATCAATAATTACAAAACTCCCCTTGTAGCTTGTATATTTACCTTTTAGATGTATTGACGTAATTAATACCGGTGCAGCCGTATCCTCTAACATAAATTGTAACCGCTCCTCTGGATACTCCGGATCTAATGGTACATACGCCCCTCCAGCCTTCAAAATCCCCAATATTCCTATAATAAGCTCTAAAGAACGATCTAGACTAACTCCTACTAACGTCTCAGCCCTTACTCCAAGACAACGAAGATAGTGTGCCATCTGATTAGATCGCTCATTTAACTCCTTATAAGTAAGACTTTCTTCTCCATATACCACTGCTACATTATTAGGATTTTTAAATACCTGCTCCTCAAATAACTCTACAACCGTCTTATCTCTCGGATACTCCCTCTCCGTCGCGTTCCATTTCTCTAAAATGTTCATTAGATCAGGATTATATTTTTTTATATTACTCATAATGTTTCTCTGTAAGTTTAGAATTGGCGCATATTTCTAATTATTTTAAGTAAAAAGAATTTACCTTTTAAAACGTAACCTATACACAACTATATAAGAGAAGCCTTATTACTCTATCTCACAAACAATCAGACCAGCCCCATATTAGT
Organism: Candidatus Megaera endosymbiont of Mesostigma viride; assembly: GCA_020410825.1. Lineage (GTDB taxonomy): Bacteria > Pseudomonadota > Alphaproteobacteria > Rickettsiales > Rickettsiaceae > Megaera > Megaera polyxenophila. The sequence continues at coordinate 81,414 of CP084576.1, read as the reverse complement.
TAAAGATCTTCTTATATACTGGCAAATTATTTAAATCTGTGATAAGTAAGAGCTTAGCCTTAATAAAGCTTACTATCTTAGAATATACGTTTAAGTTAAAGCTTTCCTTTCTAATAAAGCTAACTCTAAGTATCTTCATAGATTTTATTCTAAAAATTTTTTATCACTTTTATCACATACAACATTTTATTTCTTAAGACTTTAGATCAAAAAAGAACAACTCTTTATTTTCTTTTTGACACTTAAACAAGTCAATTATCTGATCTAACAACTGTGCAATACATTGCACCTTGGACAAAGTGCACAGAAATTCATTATAAAACAAAAGTTTTAAGATCAGCTTGTGACCTTGAAGGAGATTCAGTGTTACAATAAATGGACTACAGTCTGAATTGTCACTAAGAATATTGATATCTGTCTGTCTAACAGTATCGTAATGTCGTCGATAACTTAAATCATATGCTAAATCTACAAGGACTTTTAAGTCTTCAGTGAAGCTAGTATACCATTCCTCTAAAGAATTATCTACATCTTGGTAAATAAGTTCCAAGAAATTTTTTACTTTCTCTAACCTTTGTTCTTTTAAGTCAACAAGTGAGTTTCTTATAAATTCAGGTTTTCTAATCGCTTGAAGGTAAATTTGAGACACTTTGATGTATAATTTAATAATTTGAATAGATTTACTCGATAGAACTAAAACTGTTGTTAGCAGAAAATAAGGGCAGGTGTAATAGTTCCATACTAAAGGCTCTGTATAGGCTTCGACTTCAAATAAGCATTAACATTGAAATATTCCTAGCACATACATTTACCAATGTAATCCTAAAAAATCATATCTCAAACAACTTGTCAAATTAAATATTATGCAGCACTCCATTGTTCCATTTAAGTGTTGGTAGAATAAAACATATAAAACGATATTGACAACTTATTTATTTAGAATAATAATCGTTATTAATAATATAAGCTATGGCCCTGATTTATAATTAATTTTAACTATAGGCCTTATGTTCAAACTAGTAAGGTCGCATTTTAATGAAGTTGAGAACTCAAAATACAAAGGAAACGAAGTAAAACCAGTAACAATTCTATCTTCGGTGAGGTTAAATCTAAAATATTAAAAATAATAAAAAACTATGATAATTTACTGTTGAGTATATAATACAGATAATAGAGAGATTTTGTAGTTAGCAACATTGAGTATCAGCTAGAAGCAACCGGTTATTATCACGAATTAATGTTTTTATGCGTTCCCAAGTTTGTTAATATAAACTGATTTCCACATTGACTCTCCTTTTATTCATTTCAAGCCAGGCAAATACAACAAGGCATATATAGTTTCTTTAAATCCGATCCGTATGTGCCTGACAGCATTCAATACCATAAGTCTGCTTTATAGTTCCTAGTAATAAACCTCTTATAGACTAGCCTGCCTCAATAATTTCTCTTACTTGATCATGTGTGGGTTTCTGCATATTTAGTTACTATATAACCAATGCGACCATTTTTTTGTTACAAACTTAAATACTATAACCCAAACGGATCTACATAGGTAAATTTTTAACCCTTCATCAGGTGAGTATTCTGCACATGGAAGCAATAGAAAATGCATTACTATATTTTTTTATCTATACGTACTTTACCGCGACTCTTTTGCAAAGTACACCGTTGCTTTTTTTAATATATCCCACTCCTGTGTAACTCTGGCTAGTTCCTTTTTCTTCATCATAGGCGCGGTTATCGTTATGGATTTTAGAACCATTAACATTAGGGGGCTTTTGAATATTGATTTGTATTCCAGAAAAGTTGTTGGTTGGTCAATGAGTAACAGAATGGAGGCTAAACTGGTGAATATCCTTGCTAATGGCAATCTGGCAACACAAGCCTCTTAAGTGTCAGTGCTAAGATAAAAGGTTCTTTTACCTCAAAAAATGCTTTGTTTAAGCTGGTTTTCTGTGCTATAAGAAGGGTATCGGAGAAGTGGAATCAGCCAATCCAAAATTGGGCATTGACTGTTTCCCAGCTGGATATTTTCTTTCCTGATAGGCTAAATTTTAGGAGGTAGAAATCTTGCTTGACACACTTTAATTAAAACTCTCGAGGAGACTAAGAATATATAATATTTGGATATATTGAAGTGTTTTATAAACGCGTTAGGATTCATGCGGCTAAAATATTGCTTCCTACTCCATTTACTCATATCTAATCCCACTTCAGATATTATCGTTTGTAGAGCCCACTGAACCCATGGATTGTGGTAAAATCTACTCCGGCTAGGTTATATAGTGATTGTTCCAAATCAAATTTAGGGAATTTTTATTTTTGTGCTGTCTTTTACTATTTATTAAATCACTATCTACAAGTTGATCAAACTCTTTATAGCACTCTATTGCCTCGTCACACTCACTAATTTATTTTAGGTAAAATTCATAAATCTCCAATTTTTGTTTTAATATTACAGCTGTTCTTTGCGATAATTTCCCTCTAGTGCTTTTATACGGTAATTATAGCTTTGATTATATTCATTCTGGTTACACCTATTAATTAATCACATACTGTAGTTGAATATTCAGTTCGTTTAGGACTTTCTGCATAAGGTTTATATAGCATCCTAGCACTTTTTGTTAATCTTCTGTTGCTTTGTCTGGTAAGAGCTCGTAATTCACATATTTGATCTTTAGTGCAGAATGAGCCACTGAGCAACCCACAGCTATGTAGTCATTGTAACCACTAACAATTCTTGATGTCCGTCTTGTGTCCAGGCAGATTTTTTACGTGCCTTGCATTAACTAATATAATTTTAAAACCATCGATCTCTAAAATCTTGAATACTAGAATCCAATATACCCCTATTGATCCCAGAGCTATTGTTTTAACACTGCATTGCTTTAACCAAGTTGCTATTTTTCTCAGATCACTTGTGTAAAAGCTGTAAATTTTCAAAAGTTCTTATCATCCCTATCAGCTGGCACACAAACATAATGTTCTCTTGAACCCATATTAACACCCACTGCATCAGAGTTGATTACAGATAATTTTTGCTTATTATTTTTATTTCTCATCTCAATCTCTTACGTTAGCAGTTAGACCGAGCTAATTTTAAGTTAGAGTATTGAATACAAAAGTAACCTCCTAAACCAGGTCTTGTACGATATAAAAACATAAGCCATCAATGACGTTATCAAAAACTCCAAAACCATATTAAAGACCGTTCCCATTACTAATAAGGTCAAATTTGGATTGGAACTCACCCACGTTTAGCATTTTAACTTGTTACTCTTTCTTTTTGTCACTTACTTTTCTGGTTAAATAACCCTCTGATTTATATCTTTTATACCAATTCCTAAGGCTATATCAAATTTTATTGATGTGCTATTACATCTATTACCTCTATATTACTACTTTTTCGTCGTGAATCCTCCTATTATTCTTCGCTTTAGTACTTCACCCATATAGATCCTAGCAGAAACAGGACTATAAGAGCTGCTTGACTACAAAGTAGGAATTTAAACCTAAATTTAGAGAAGGAACTCCTTCTTAGCAAATAAAAGTTCTGAGTATACCCCTTGGAGTTTGCATGTATCAATAAATTTTTTGACAGATTCCATTTGTGGTGTAGCACCACCTTGATAATCAAGAGCCATTAAATGATTGAGCCAAGGTTCTAGACCCATAGCATAAATATAAACCTCTCTAGAACCAGAAATTTTTAGCAAACTTAATGCCTTTATATAATCTGAACATGATAACCTTCTTGTTTGATCTTGAGCATTAGAAATAGGTATTGTAATAAGCCCACCATATTGAAAAGTAAGTGGGCCACCTACATGTTCCATACCTATAAATAGATATTCAAAGCTTCCTAAAATTTTAAAGGTACACTTGTATATTTCTGGTTCAATATTTCGAGAATCTGCTAGAAAAAGTATTTTTTTTCCCTTTGCGATAACCCCATAACCTAGCTTAGAATGAACCTCTAAATCGCAATGCTCTCCTAAGAAAGGTATACCTATAATCTCACAATCTTCAAATACTATAGATTCAAACTCCTCCAAGGATAAGCAGTTAAAAAAACCTGTCTTTTTAAGCAATAATTTTATTGAAGGATCAGAGATTATACCTTGCCGATCTTTAGGAATAACAAAATTTCTAACTTTATGTCTAATTTGTAAAACTGTTTCGAAAACTATATGATCTTCATGAGCATGGGTAAAAAGAACAAAATCTATAGAGTCTGGTAAATCAAAAAAAGTATAACGATCTAATCCTGATGAATACTGATAACTAATTAAAGGATCTATTAATATGGAAACCTTTGCTGTTTCGATTAACACGCAAGCATGCCCAAAATACCTGATACGTACTTTTTCACCACTATATTTACGATTACTAGGAAAAGAAGTTGGATATTCATCAAAAAACTGCCCTAATAAGTATTCTAAATTTTTATCTTCCTGAAAAAGCTCAGATATGGTATCTATACAAATAGGATTTATTCTAGAAACAATTAATTTATCAATAAAACTATCATTAAAAGGTTTATGTATCTCTATTTTATTTTTACTGCTAATGTAGGGTGTACTTAAAGCGAAGGGCCTAAAATCTTGATTAATTATACTTAAAAAAATTGACTGGGCATCTGAATTATAATATCTATTGTAAAGTAATTGCTCTATAATTCGATAACGTGGTAAATTATTAACATCATAAAACAATTCTACTGTTCCTTTAAGTTTTTCTGGAATTTTTTGATAAAGATGCTCTAAAGACTCCCCTCTTGCTTCTTGTAGTATTAAGTCATTTAAAATTTTAAGTGCATCTGCTAATTCGATGAGCTCTATAGCTTCCTTTTTTATTTTTGTGTAAACTTCTTCAATTGAGTTCTTTTCCTCAGGATTAACGTTAATGAATGGAGCGCCTATCAAACTTGGATCAGTAGAAGCCTCAAAATGCAAGACAGGATCTTCAAGGTAAGATTCTAATATTTTTAAATACCGGTTTTTTATATTCAGAGCACATGTCGCTGGCGGTATTAGCTGCGGCCACGCGGGCCAATTAAAGACAGAAGGCTCAAATTTTATATTGGATTTTAAATAGTATTTTTTCATAAATTTACTTATCAAATTATGATAGATAATAGCATAATGATAATATGTTTCTATTTTTGACACAACAATAAATTTTATTATTTTGTTTTAGATATAGAAATGCCTGAAAAGCTAGAAGATCTAGTCTAGAATTACTCAGGGCAAATTTCAATTTTACAAGAAATATAATATATCTTTCCATAAAAACAATCCGAATTAATGACTCCAGGTATTTGCCATAAATGCGATTTAAGAGTAATAAAGAATAAGTTGCATATAAATTATAAGTTATAAATTCCTGTTGTCATTTTTCAAAATTGAGTTCAGCATAGTGTAATAAAAATCGTATAAATTCGTTTTAAAATTACCAAAGTGAAGTACAATTTTATCATAGACAAGTTCAATATATTATGATCTCGTTCAATATATATAAAAAGTCAGATAAATATGAATGGCATTTCTAGAATTAGCGAAGAAACATGGATTATAAGGGAAAAAGATGCAGAAATTATAGCTCTTCTTACTCAAAACAAAATTTATTCCGGAAAATAGTTCAGATTCCTTTACGCTTATTTTCCTGAATATTTTTCACTCAAATTTATCTTGAGTTTATTTGTTATATTTTAAAATTCTAGTTTTTAACGTTGGACTTGATAGAATCATAGCAAGTCGGCTTTCAACCATAGTATATGGTTGTCAGCAAGATTTACTATATTAATTGCAGATAGTAATTAGTAAACCCATAGAAAATAATATATTTTACACTGTCCAATTTTTTAAGTCATGTAATGAAAAAAGAAACAAGTCCTTCTGGTAATTTAGGATAAAACAGAGTAGAATGAGGAGGAGAAATAAAATACTTAATATCATCTTTTAGTACATACGCAGGAATAAAAACAGCCACTTCTTTAGAGGTATTTATTAACTTATCCTTGCTTGACTTATAATCCATGTTATAGAAATTCAATTTTCTATTGAAATAATTTATCTCATTATTAAGTAACTCAAGAACTTGTAGTCTTAGGAAAAACATTTCCGATCCTTCTACTACATATATAGTATCATCAATTTTTATATATATCTTATCAGATATATTAATTGTTTCCATACAATTAAGCTTCTTTATACTAAAGTTTTTATTTAAACTAGAAAGTAATCTAGTTTTTATTTCATCACTTGTATTAATATATTCTCTTAATATATTTGCAGATTTTATATTACTTTCAGGTACTAAAAATACCAAACCATATGCATTTATATCAATCTTACTAAGAGAAGCTATCCTATGATGTCCATCTGCAATCAAAAACTTAAGTATCTTATTATACAACTTTTGATATTCTAAAGTATCTTCTAATTCCCATAAATCGTATTTATATTCTTGAGCTGTGATTGAAAAAAACTTTTCCTGTTTTGAGATTATATTATTTAGAGCTAAATTTATTTGTTCCATATCCTTATGAACCAGGATTATAGGACTAGTTTGTAATTTATGTTTTTTAAAATATTGTATATACTGATCCCTTTTATAGTCAACACACCTCTCATGTTCAAAAATTATTTTTCCTATATTACTTACTTTAATTAGGGCAAGTAACCCTGTAGTAGAAATTCCTGGAGCATTAATATTGCAACAATAAAACCCTTTTCTTTTCTGTTGTACCAAATAATTCTTCTGCACCATACTAAGGATATGTTTTATTCCACAATCACGTTTAAAATTGTTTTTTACAATATCCTGTTTAAGGTGTAAGAAATTATTTTTAATTTCATATTCATAGGGGGATTTTGCACCTGGTACAATTGCCCTAAATGGATAGATATTATACATTTTTATTGGAAAAAATTATTGATTTCTATATTAAGGTTTTGTCTTTTGGCTTCTTCATATAAATAATTTGCAACCATCAGATCCAGTATCCCCATACCCATAGGAGAAAAAATTATTGTTTTTTTAGGATCAAAATTGTTATAACCGTTAATTAATTCATAGACGTTACAATTTATAAAGCTTTTATTCCCAGTTTTTTGATATGCAAGATGAGGAGATGTATTTGCATTCAGTACGTGATCTACATCATCTACAATATTATTTGAAGCTGTTAGTATTTCAGGAGCTAAATCCCTCAAAGAAATATGTAAAACAATGGTGTTGGATTTAAATAATGAGAAATCTCTTATATAAGGTACCTGACTTGTTGTAGATAGGAATATCATTTCTGAGTTTATGATTAATGTATTTAAATCATCTTGTATGTCAATTTTTATGTTACTATTTAAATTTTGAATTTCCTCTTTAAATTTAACAGCCGCTTTATTGTTACTGTCATATAAAATTATTTGTTCAATTTCCCATCTTTCATTGATTATGGATTCTACAAAATGTCCAGAAATATTACCTGTTCCTATTATACCAATAACCTTTTTAGAATGTTTAACATCAGACAAATACTCTCCTACTATAATTGCTGAGTAAACTGTTCTAAGAGCACTTATAATACTTCCTTCAATACATGCTATAGGATAGCCTGTATCATAATCATTAAGAATAATTACAGCTGATGCTCTTTTCAGATTGTTTGATAAGTTATCAGGATTGCTTGAAATCCATTTAATTCCAGCAATTCTTGGATTTTGGCTAATTAACGCAGGTAATGCAATAATGCGAGATTTTGGTTTATCTGGAAATGTTAAAAAATAGCTTGACGGATTCTTAGCTATTCCTTCCCCCTGTTTTATATATGCTAATTTTACCATCTCGTATATGCTATGAGATTGTGACTTTATTATTTTTTTTATTGCCGCTGATGTTATTATAGAGAACTTACCTGTCATAAAACGCTTCTTTTCTTATATTAATTCCAAATTTATCTTCTACCCAAGCCGGATTATATAATGTGTCTATATATTTTTCTCCAAAATCAGGTGATATTACCACAACTGATACATTTTTATTTTTTAGAGATTTAAAGTAATCCTTTGCTGCATGTATTACCGTACCTGATGATCCCCCAAGAAACATCCCATATTTTTTAAGTAAGTAATTACACATTATTACTGTTTTTGTTTCAGGTACCATTATCACATCATGCACATTGTATAAAGATGCTATTTCAGGTTTCCTACTTGTTCCAATACCAGGGATATATCTAGGACCAGGAGGAAAACCAAATGTTACTGATCCCTGATTATCAACTGCTATAATTTTTGTCTGTGGTGAATATTTTGCAAAAAATTTAGCACACCCTACTAAAGTACCTGTAGTTCCTGCACCTATAAAAAGATAATCGAGTTTAGGTATAAACTCATTTATTTCTTTAGCTGTAGTTTTATAGTGAGCTTTAATATTATACTCTGATGCATACTGGTTAGTCCAAATCAGTTTTGGATTTTCACTAATCATTTTATGTATCAATTTTATTCTGCTTGCTAGAAATCCTCCAGATTCATCTCTTGTTGTAACTTTAATTATCTCAGCTCCATATATTTTCATATATGATTCAGCAAAAGGAAGAGTATTAGGATCAGTTATACAAATAAATTTATACCCCTTAGATTTACATACAATACTTAATGCTATACCTAGATTACCAGATGAGGATTCTATGATAGTATTTTTACCTGGAGTAATTCCAAATTCTTTTTCAAGGCCACTAATTAGATATTTTGCAGTTTTAAGTTTTATAGAACCTGCTACATTTAATCCTTCGTATTTAATAAAAGCTCTTTTAACTCCAATAAACTCTGAAAACTCATGAAACAATCTTGCGATTCCTATCTGAGAATAAGTATTAACAAACATTATTATCTTCTAATTTAGATGAACTATAATATGATAACCTCAAAACTTTAGCAAGTTTTGAAAAGACAACAGCAAGTGCACTGTTGCCAATTACGTTAGCGCTTGTTTCTGTAGCATCAAATAGTATGTATATAGCTACTATTAAAGCAGACATTTCGTTTGTAAAACCTAGGTACTTCTCTAATAATGGCAGCATCAGCAACACCCCACATCCAGGCGCTCCAGCTGCTGCAAACTGCATTAAAGCAAAATTAAAGGCAAATATTAAATAAATTGTAAAAGTAGGTAACTCATAGCCGTAACTTAAAAGTATAATTAATGCCATCATTGGAATATTAATAGCAAGTCCTATCATATGAATATTTGTAGCTAGCGGTATTACTAGACGAACCATGTCTGGATTTTTTATATTTTTCTCTGTAGACATTATTGTAATTGGCATGGTAACCAAGCTGGACATTGTATAAAAACCTGTAAGAGCCGCAGGTATTATGTTTTTTATATAAGAAACCCATAACCTTAGATTAAAATTTGCTATGACTGCAAATAAAAACGACAAATAAAATATGTAAGTACCACTTATAAGTACTATAAGCGGTAATAATTTCTCAATAGTCTTAGAAAGAAGCCCACTATGCTGCATTTGAATAAAAAAACCTAGTATAAAAAAAGGAAATAACCTAACAAAGGCACTGCTTAAAAAATAGTCTACAAATTTCTTGGCTAAAACATTTAACTTATAATTACTATACTGCAGCGGTATATAAAATTCACATATACCAACTATAAATCCTGCTATTAAAGCATAATTACTATCCAGAGATATCATATTAAATGATATGTTCCATATAGGACTAAGTTCTTTGCCATGTGTTAAAATTACCGGTTGAACATTCATATTAGATTCTGCAAGCAACACTACTCCATATGCCACCATAGTTGCTGTATAGTTTGAAATATAAATTGCTACAAACAATAATAAAAGAAATATACCTATAGATTTTTTATGTTTGATTGTAGAAACACTAACGTATGCACAACAAAAAACTACTAAGGGAAGTACTAATAATAACACTTCCTTTAGAATAAAACTTATAGAATACAAAACCCGCTTTATATCTTCTGGAATGCACTCACCAAAAGCTATCGTTAGTACTAGAACTATTATTACTTGAACAGGAATGTTCCTTTTAAAAGAGTATACAAGTTTTATTATTTTGTTATACATATAACACTAAGACATACTATTTATAGTAAAAACCCTATACTTGTCAATTTATTTAGCTTTTGGTTTTATCTTTCAACCATAGGGTACCAAAATTATGCTAGTACGCCTCGCGTGATTTGATTTCTTAAGATACTACACAGCAACCACAGCAACAATCTTCAACGTTACCAGACTCCTGCACCTGGTCATCTTTTATTAACTCTTGGTCATAGATTAATAAAGTTAAAGAAGACAAAGAATCATTATGCATACTTTCAAGTATATATGGACATTTTTCCTGTATAAGATTCTCAATCTTTTGTCCGCTATTATCTTTAGCTTTTAAATCTGCCCCTTGTGATATTAGAAATTCTGCTATCTTAATTTGATTATAAAGTAATGCGTAATGAAGCAGTGTTTGACCTTTATCATTCCGATAGTCAATATGAACAACTCCTTTGGTAACTTGAGATTTGACAGCTTTAAATTGTGACCTATATATCAAATCAAATACATTTTCTACAACTGATATATAGTAAACCCTATTAAACTTAATATAGTCAAAATAATCTGGCCTAAATTTACTCATTTCCTACTTACCATCAGTTTAATACAGCTTTATCCATTTGTTCTCTAAGACTTTTAGGTCTCATATCAGTCCACACTTTTTTTACATAGTTTAAAACCTCTTGCTTAGTCCCTTTCGGACCAACCTGTTTCCAACCAAGCGGTATTTCTTTCCACGCAAAACATATGGAATATTGCTCCTCTTCATTAATAAGGCATATATATTCTTCATTATCTTCTTCTGACATACTCATATTACTTATTTGTTTCTTATATTAAATAATTAATTAAATGTACTTCACTGTTTATTGGTTCTTCAGATACTACTTACCAAGTGCCCTTCTCCTCTTCTAGAGGCAAAATCAATATCAGCTATTTTGTACTCTTTAAATCCACATTGGTCCCAAGTTCAGTACCACCCCTGGTTTGTATAAACTTGGTATTTATATAACCGCTCTCAATAAACTCTTTTATTTCTTCATAAGGTTTATCTCTATGTCTTATTACTACCTCATGCTTACCTTCACTTAGTCTTTTTACTAATTCATTTATCATACCTGCACTACCTCCTAATTACTTCTTGTTTGATTTTTCTTCATGCTAACAAATAAAACGGGCTACTTTTGTTTAATTAGATAAATTTCTATTAATTCTTTCTTAGATTAGCTTATTTGTTATTTCAATATCAACCCACTCTAAAATTCCCCCCACTTATCTTTATCAAGATCTTTATAGTGTTCAGAGAAATGCTTTATTTTGTTCTTGACAATACCGGCAACATCAGAGGTATTCATATATTAAAAGATATGTCAACCTTAGATACAGAAACAGCAATAAACTTTTTATCCAGACCAGACTCATCTTCCATCTTTAATATTCCAATAGGTCTGCATTTTATTATTCCACTTGGTATAACCGGATAGTTAGATAAAACCAACACATTGACTGAATCTCCATCACAAAATAAAGCATTAAGCATAAATTCATAACTACATGAATAAACCATTGATACCTGCATAAACCAACCAACAAATATAGCACCGGGTTCTTTATCTAAGTTTTTATTTAACAGGATTACCATTAATAGGGATTTCAATAATTATATTAAATTCATCCGGTATTTTCTGTGATCGATTCTTATCTACCTGCATATGTTCGCTCTGCTTTTTTATATAGTTAATCTTTTATAATTATTAACTATAGATTATTCACAAAGATAAAACTTTTTTCAAACAATATTTACTATACTAACCTTTACAAAAAGGCATAATGTAGTATTTATGTTACTTACAACTCTTGTCTCGAATCCACTTACTGTACTTGTCTGTATAGATAGGTGTATCTTATAAGTAGTATTACTTAAGAATTTTTTGACTTAGTTGATTTCTTCCTAGTAGAAGTGCTTTTAGATTTATTGAATTCGATAGCTTCTACTATAGGCATCTTATTATCTGTCTCTGTAGCAGATAGAACTTTTTCCATAATATTATTAATCCTCCTTGAAAACTCTACCACATTAGATGGAAGTTGACCTTCAATAATACATGCTTCATCAAATATAAGCTTGACCAGCTCTTCATTATTGATAATGGAACGCTGATCTTCAGCAAGCAAATCACTATTGATTCTCTGTATTATAGGATGTTTAGGGTTAATCTCCAATACTTTAGGTACCGGCAAAGAAGACCTTCTTTGCTCCATCAATAACCTTTCTGTATATATATCCATACCACTATCACCTACCGTTAGACAGGCAATACTCGAAGTAAGTTTTCTGGATATCTTTACATCCTTCACTAAATTACCCAACACTTTTTTAAAATATTCAATTAACTCACTGTATTGACCTTCATCTTGCTTGATATCTTTAGAGGAATCATTATTAGCTCCTTTATCTTTATCAACATCCTGTTCCAGATCTATATTACTTCTAGTAACTGATTTAATATCATAATCTTTATATCTGATATAATTATTTACCCAGAAATTGTCTACCGGATCAGTAAAAAGTAGTACATCTATTCCTTTATTTAAGAAACCTTCAATTTGAGGACTAGACAGTAACTTATCAACATTATCACCACTCAGGTAATATATGGTTTTCTGTCCTTCCTTAAAGTTACTTATATACTCATCCAAGCTGATTAGTCTGTTATGAATGCTACTTCTAAACATACATATTTCAAGCAGCTTTTCATGATCAAAACCTGATTCACAAAGGCCTTCTTTTAAAACACTACCAAAGTTATTCCAGAATTTCAGATAATCCTCTATTAATTCCTCTTTTTTCTTTTTTAACTCATTTATTACTTTTTGTATGATTGATGATTTGATTTTCTCAAGTACTAGATTATGTTGTAAAGTTTCCCGGCTAATATTAAGAGGTAAATCTTCTGAATCTACCACTCCTCGAATAAACCTTAAATAATTTGGAATCAAATCAATATTCTCATCAGAGATAAAAACTCGTTTTATATATAGTTTAACGCTTTTTTTACGATCCTGATTAAATAAATCAAAAGGTTTAGCCGATGGAATAAATAACAAGTTAGTAAATTCTATGGCTCCTTCATTTTTATTATGCATAATTAACCAAGGATCATCCATTGCATAAGATAAGCTTTTATAAAATTCCTTATACTGTTCAGGAGTAATTTCAGATTTTGGCCTAGTCCAGAGTGCTGATGAAGAGTTAAGCTGAATTTCATTATTATCAGTATTGATAAAGTATATAGGAATTGCTATATGATCAGAATAACTTTTAACTATATTTTTTAACCTAAAATGATCTAGATATTCATCTTCTTTTTCTTTAACATGAATTAATACTTCAGTACCACGTGAGAATTCTCTATCTGTATCTGCAACTGTATATTCTCCTAAACCGTCAGAATCCCAGGTATAGCTTCTTTCTTCTCCTGCTTTTCTAGAGGTAACGGTTATATATTCTGCTATCATAAATGCAGAATAAAATCCTACCCCAAATTGACCTATCAACATACTATCTTTTTTAGCATCACCGGAAAGGTGCTGAAGAAAATTCTGAGTACCAGATTTTGCTATAGTACCAAGATTTTCTATTAACTCTTCTTTATTCATGCCAATCCCATTATCACATATAATAATATTCCTATTATCCTTATCAATTCTCACTGTGATTTTAAAAGTAGTATCATTCCCTAATAGGTCAGGAGTAATTTGTGATAAATAACGTAACTTATCACATGCATCTGATGCATTTGAAATTAACTCACGCATAAAGATTCCTTTATTAGTATAAAGAGAGTGGATCATTATGTGCAGGATTTTATCAACCTCAGCACCGAAAGTTTTTTTCTCGTAAACCATAATCACTCCTAAAAATATTTCCCTATCTTAGATATATTCACATAATTGCCAAGCTTAAAACCTCAATATCATTAAGCTATTATATTCTATTAAATGAGCTGCTAAAAAAGCAGATTATCCTTTTTCAAATATAATAAGTTTTTCTAACCTCAGCATGACGTCAGGATAATAAAACCAATAATTATCGTCAACATAATTAAGCAATTCATACATACTATTAAGCATTTAAATTGATAAAATAACAATTATTGGCTATTGTACAGCAAGTATCTATTTTTAGATCTAAGTTTATTCTTGCATTGCATTAACAATAGAAATAATATTCTTAGCAGCATTTTCTAAGGTAAAAACATAATTTAAGTTTTAAGTATATGTCAGGTTGGTTTGTACCGTTTAAATATAATAAAAATTCCTATGTCAGGCTATTTTGTTTTCACTATGGCGGTGGTAGTGCTTCAGCTTACAGAGAATGGGCTAAAGATCTAATTGATTATGTAGATCTAATTGCCATTCAACTACCGGGACGTGAGAGTAGATTCAGTGAACCTTTACTGGATAATATATCAGACATCGTTAATGAATTATCGCTAAATTTTCATAACTACCTTGATAAACCTTATATTCTGTTTGGGCACAGTATTGGAGCATTAATATCGTTTGAATTTACACGCATATTGCGAAAAAAAGCAATGCAGCAACCTAAAAGCTTAATTATATCAGGAACCAAAGCACCACAAGTACCGCTAAAAAGATTTCCTATTCATCGCTTACCAACTCCAGAACTTATCCAAAAAATTCGAGAATATAATGGAATTCCAAGAGATATAATTGAGAACAAGGAACTGATGGACATATTCCTACCAATAATACGTGCTGATTTCTGTATATCTGAAACTTACAGCTATTATAGCGAACTACCCCTAGCTTGCCCTATAATGGCCTTAGGAGGTCTGAATGATTATACATTTGACTCTCAAGATTTACTAAAATGGCAGGAACAGACTACTGCTTTATTCCAATACGAATTACTACCTGGTGATCACTTTTTTATTAAATCCTCTTACCCAGAAGTGATTAACATAGTAAACAAGATTTTATATAAAGAAATTACGCAGTTTGTCACTTTAAATTAGAATATCTGGAGACATCCAATTTTTTTGGCATAAGAAATTTTGTATTTATGATATACATCATATCCAAGATACTTGTTATTAAAATACTTTATATTTTTTAGTGCTCATTTATTCCTCCCAGATATTTTATGTGATTATGCATTTCAATGATTTTATTTACCAGTCTACTAACTCCCGTATGTATTTGAGTTAATGGTGCATCTATCATAAAAGCAGGAGTAGTAACCAGTTTATTTTCCCAATCTATAACTATATCATCAGCCGCACAAATTTCTTCCAATGCTCCCAATTTAGCAACAAGTTCATTTTTATCACCAAGGGTAATTTTTACTTGTACAAAATCTTTTAAAGCTAAAACTAAAACCGCAGGAGAAATACATATTCCTCCAATAGGCTTTGATAACTTATAAAACTCTATGATTATCTTCTGTAAATCTTCAATTACTGTGGAATTTTCATTTTTGAATGCTAAGTCTGATAAATTCGTAGCTGCTCCGAACCCTCCAGGTAAAATTAATGCATCAAAATCTTTTACCTGCAATTCATTTAATGACTGAATTGCTCCACGAGCAATACGTGCAGATTCAACAAGGACGTTACGCTCCTCAACTACTTCTTTTTTAGTCAAATGATTGATGACATAATGCTGTTTCTGATTCGGAGCAAAAATTCTAGTCTCAACATTATTTCTATCTAGTTCAAGTAATGTAAATACTGTTTCAGAAATTTCAGCTCCATCAAGATGACCACAACCTGAAATTACCACGGCAACTCTTATCATAATTTCTTTCAATAAAATATATAATATGTTTTATAATTGTAGCAGCTAATTAGTGAAAGTCTAAAATTTCTTGAATATTATAGTTTTAAATATGAAAAATAGTTTTTTATTTCTTTTTTAATTTCAGTAATCTTTAAATTTACCTCATTATCACCTGCATTGATTTTAAGCATTAATTCAATATCATTAAGCAATTTTTTAGCTTTTTTTTCTACTGCTTTCACTTTAACTTTTTGATTGGTTTGCTGCCACTGTTTTATTTTAGCAAATTCTTCATTTAAGAATCCAATTATTCTCTGCTGAGACTCTAATTTAGTCATTATAATCCTTATTATCAAAAATTATTTTGTTGATTGTTCATTTCTAGATAAACTACTTCATCTATTTTATTCTCTAGTCCAATAGCTCCGGAGTAATTTTCTGGGACTTCTAATTCATAGCAATACCATTGTTGACTTAGTTCATTATTCACATCATTAAGCAGAATGGCTTTACCAGGTAATAATCTCATAACTTCGATGGTATTAATAGGATAAGATAATCCTTGACCAATAGCCTTTACTAAAGCTTCCTTTTTGGTCCAGAAAGTATAAAAAAAACTAAGTTTATCTCGAGGTTTAAGACTGGATAAATATTTGGACTCCCCTGGAGTTAGTACCAAACCAGCAAGCTCTTCAACGTTCAGATTTTTATCATGTAATTCTATATCGATACCCACTCTACAGTTTAAAGCTATCATATAACTAGCCATGTTATGGGAATGAGACATATTAAATTGGATATTACTATTTTTTAAAAAAGGTTTTCCATATTCATTATAATTAAATTCGATTTTTTGAGGATGTTGTTTTGTGTAGAAACTCAAAATATACCTTAAAATACCATGTGATATAATGTATTTGTTACTTAAATATTCAGTATGATATTTGTTTGCCTTTATTTTCTCTTGAATCGAAAGGTATTCCCAGTACGTGGATACCTCATTTATATGGCTAGTTAAATTTACGATGAAGATAAATACTTTATTTACACTTGTGTTAAATACCAATTGATCGAAAATACTTCTCTCAAACTTACTATTAGTAAGCTTAAGCCTGGTAATTTTATCTATATTGTTAATCATAGTATTGTTTATACCAACTACCTTTATAGTATTATTATAGTATTATTAATAAGCAACTGAATCTATTCCCCTAGTTTGGTATAACAAATTAATGCCTTATTATGTATTACTGTCATAACTAGGTCTTTCTTCTGTTCTACTATTTATTATGGCTAAATTCCCACCTCTTACAATATCTGTTTATATAATATTATGTTTAAGCATAGAACTTTGCATCCACACTAATAGCTGCATATTATTGACCGGATTGAAATTAAATTTATTAGGAACATAATCGCTTACTAACTGAATTATTTTTTGCATACAGGTAGTAACTATAAAGGAAATGTTTTCAATATCACTAAAAATTTTTTACCTTTCATTATCTAATATAACATGGGTAATAAATTTAATTACGCTCGATAGTTGGATAGATCTGTTAATGATTATTGATTATTAGATATAAAAGCTTTTATAATAATGTAAATTTAGAAAATTTTTAGTTTAGTGTTGTAAAGGTTTATAGAGTAGATAGCTATGTTGCAAAGTGTATATTATTAGTATTATTTTGAACTATATTTTCTATTTAGCTTTTGAAAATGCTTCCCAATATTATAAATTGACTTATATTAAAAAATCACATTACTATGCATGCCCCAAAAAACATACTATTTCAAAGAGGATAAAAAACTTAAACATGGATGATAAAATTTATACAACAATATGCGTATTATTTGCGGTACTTATTGTTATGGGTAATATGATATATCAAAAATTTGTTGTTTTACCAATATTACCTTTTCATACTTTTGAACTGTCAGTAGGAGCTATAACATACCCTTTAACTTTTTTACTGACAGATTTAATAGCCGAGTTTTATGGTAAAAATAAAACTAACTTTTGTGTCAAGCTTGCATTAACAATGAATATAATGGTAGCGATATTAATAGCAATTATGGATTCACTCACTGCAACTGAATGGTCTAAAATTGACGATATAATTTTTCATAAAGTATTTGGGTTATATAGTGTAGCATTTGTTGGCTCCATTATCGCCTGTTATACCGCTCAGCTAATTGATATTAATATTTATTTATGGATACGCAAA
Organism: Candidatus Megaera endosymbiont of Mesostigma viride; assembly: GCA_020410825.1. Lineage (GTDB taxonomy): Bacteria > Pseudomonadota > Alphaproteobacteria > Rickettsiales > Rickettsiaceae > Megaera > Megaera polyxenophila. The sequence goes on along the minus strand of CP084576.1, from coordinate 63,279 downwards.
ATAACCAAAGGTAAGTATTTATGGTTAAGAAATAACAGTAGTACTGCCATCTCATTATTAGTAGATACAACCATTGTGATTAGCTTTATGAGTCTTTTTGGTGCACTACCAATCGATAAAATGAGCACACTTATAATTAATAGCTATTTGTACAAACTATTCTTTGCAATATGTAGTACTCCATTATTTTATGCAATTGTTAGTTTGATAAAGCACATAAAAAAATTACCATAACTATTATTTTAATAATTATGTATAAAAAATCACACGCTTCTATCCTTAAAGAATTTTAGTGAATACTGAGGTTTAACAAATATTTTAGCAATCGTATTCATTGGTAAAAAAAGCTTGTTGGGATTATCAATAAATTGTATAAATCCATAGCTTTTATAAAATTTTATAGCCTGGTAGTTTTTAGCCTCAACAAGCATAGCAAAAGCAGCTATTTCTGCTTGATAAGCCCTGTTTAAAGCATCCAGTAACAAATATTCGCCTAACTTTTTCCTTTGGTAGTCTTTATCTATTGCTAACCTACCTATTAGTATTGCGGGTAAGTATGGGTAATTTGGCAATTCCCTAGTATACTCCATTTCTAATTCAGAAATATCGATACGATTGGACGATAATGTATAATACCCTATAACCTTTTCAATAACAGAGTTAATACCTAAAAATACTGATGCTAAATACCTTTTAATATCTTGAGAAGCATAATTAGTGATATATTTGTTTAAAACCGATTCACCACAATCAAAATCTTTTAACTCAAAAGATTTATCATATGGTACTACTTTAACGTAATTAAGCATTGTTATTACTACTTGTGGATTTAAAGCGTGAGGCAGCTTGTCTTAGTTTATTGTTAGGCTCTTCATTACTAACACAGTTCTTGACTAATAAAGACATATCCTTAAGAGATAAATTAATTAGAGTCTGTAATTTGAGGATAGATTCTGCTTCTTTTTTAGCGGTAGTTACAATAAAATCTGTTAAACTAATCCCCTGTACTTTAGCAGCTCTTACAAAGAGTTTTTTTAGATGAGGAGAAACTCTTGCTTCCAGTCTGGAATTATGAGATGGGGTTTTACTAACTTTACTACTTTTCATCATTTTATCCTGAGTTATTATATTGTATTGTACGTCAATATGACGTACAATACAATATATAAATCTAACTTATCTAATTAATTCTTGATCATGTATTAGTTCTCTCTCTATTTTAACACAAATTGTGTCCAGAAAACTAATACAGGATCACGCAAACATTAATTTGTTTTGTATACTATTTTTGCTTTTTGCTGCCCTAAGTTCTTTGCTATCTAATGTATACAAGCCATTATCGCCATTGGCATTCATAGACATATCATTTGAACATCTATTAGTCATTATTTAAATGCCATTTTCCAACGTTCCTTGAGATCATCAAATTGAACCGACTTAGAGTCAAAATCTTCCGGATCAAATTCCCTTCCTAACCATTCTATAGTCTCTTTATATTCTTTATGTTTGGGATCTCTTATAATCTCTAGCAGATTTTCATATCCATAAATCCCACCGCAATCTTCTGGTGGGCAAGCTCTTTCGCCTGCTATACATTGCGGATACTTACTTCCCTCAATTACCGGTAATACTTTCTCTAAAATAACCTCGTGTTCCCACCCATCACCAAAGTCGTATTCATAATTTACTTTATCCTTGGGAAATACAAAGTACTTTGATATTTTAGCTCTGTTACCAGGTATTATTTCTTCAAAATCTTCATCATCAGATATACCAATGAATTCTTTTTTACCGGTTCTAGGGTTAATTATGGTAAATTGATGTAAATGATAATCTTGCCATCCCATAACGTCTTGAATAGCCAAGTGCAAATCCCAACAATTATAACCAGATAGTACTTGGATCCTGGGCCAAATTTTGGGTTTGCTTTCTTTCAATCTAATTTGAAATATGGGTACTTATGACTACTTTATTTGATTTACGGTTGGCTTGTAAACATGGTAAATTGATTAGTAGAAAATTTTTATTTTATGAAAAAATTATATCAAGGTTTATACAAAGTGGCGGCCGGTCGTTCATTCCGTGACACTGGGCCCATATGGGGTATTCGCAACTTATTGTTCCACATTTGGAAACAGATTTTTTAAAAGATTTTAGCCTGATTTTTTTAGCTTTTAAAATTTGTAAAAATACTATAAAGTTAATAAGAAAAACTAAATTTAACTTAAACAAATTTCTTTGTAGTGAATATAAAAAATTAAAGTTATATTCTGAGTTGTTATCGAACATCTAAATATCTGTATGGATTTAAATTCATAATTATTAGGTTTAAAATGCCGCCAATTATTCTAATTTTAGGTACCTCTACATCTGGTAAATCAACGATTTGTACAAATCCTGCGTTTGCAAATTTTTATCAAAGTGGTACAGATTTAGTTTATAAGAATTTTGATATACTACTAGATATAGTAAGTAAATTTGTAGCTAACTTGACCGCACTAAGCTCCATTTCAAACTTTAAAAAGGTAATAACAGAATATAAAATTGATAAAACCACTGCAATGGAACTACTTACAAAAAATATAATGGCTTCTGATGATTCTAGTGTTTTAATACAAAATTTTTATAAGGACTTAGATGAACATCCTGGTTTGTATACAAAAATATTTCATTCAACAATGTTTTTAGATGCAATACACAAAGCGCTCCAAAACAAGCCAGTGATTTTGGATGTTATACCTGTTCCAGAAGCGGATGTATCAGCTCTATTTAAAGAGACTCTTAGCCAATATAACTTAGAAGGTACTATAGTGGCTGTACATATTGGTATAGATGAGCTAGCCAAAAGAATAACCTTGAGAAATGAAAGTGAAAATCCTGTTGACCATAGAATAGGCATGTTCCCCTTTATGCAATACACAATAATGTTTAACAAGCAATGCTCAGATGAGATGCCCACTCTCTCAATTATAAGCTCAGATGAAATTAATGATGCTATGGTACCATTGCAAAGAAAATATAATGTTTATGTAGCAGCGGTAGCAGTACCATATCCTGATAATCAAGTAAAGCTTTTAAAGTTAAAACTAGGATTTACGGATAAACAAATTAAAACTAGTGAGAAAATTTGCATCTCACCTAAAAGTACATTAAAATATGATATATTAATTGATAATACGCAAGATCATAACTCTAATATTGTTACAATATTTAATTTTGCACTGAGACATACTTTAGATCATATTATTGAATGCTTTAAAACAGAAGATTCATTATGGGGGCGCTATTTGTACAGTGCATTAAATGAGTCCAAGGAGATGCTAGCAACAGAAAATGTAGAATTAGAAAAAATTTTAGGAGCAAACCCTTATTACCAATCAGAAGGACCAATAGTTGTATCTTTATTATTACCATATATTTGGGATTTTGACACAACAGGTTTGGTATCATCAAATGATAACCCATGCCTTGCTTCAAGAAGTATGTATAATTTAATTGGAGAATCTACCCAACTATTAGAAAGTGATGATTAAATCTGGTTCTTTAGGAATGTGTACGAAATAACTCAATCAACTTGATAAGATAAGTTTTGAAATGGATATAAAGATTTCGAATTGCTGAGGAACATCTAAGTATTTATTGAATTTTAATTTATAATTATAGGTTTATAATGATACCAATTATTCTAATTTTAGAGATCACGATAGAATTCGGAAAATATCCTACGCTAAGTTAATTTTGTCTAAAGCGTAATTTGTATCTCTACCGGCAAGAAAGATTCTTACATCCCCCTCTTGTTTTTCTATTTTTTGCTCTAGCCTTTGCAGTTTATCAAAAATCTGACCTAATAACTTTTTAATTTCTTCATCTTTGCTTATCATAATGTCATAGCTACGTGATTATTTACAACTAATTTGAGCTAATTAGTCCTTGGCAAACTGGAACATTTAGCTAAACCTTTTACCTTATACATAAAAATCAAAAACCTCAGGTATTTAAATTTTTTATGTAAAACAGCTTGATCAAAAAAGAAAAAATCTGTGTTTCCATTAAATTTTTAAGATTTTTTAAGAATTCTTGCTAAATCCAGATAGGAATATAACTTTAGAATAGAAATTCAAATTTTATTAAACGTTTTAGAAATAGAAGATACCTTTAAGATATAAACTAAATAGCTTAAATGGAATCTGTTAATTGCAACAAAATTGTAATTATCACTTATCATATTCAACCTCTTTAACCTGTTTAACTGGTTCCAGGGGCTTGAACAAGTCATCACTAGCAGCATTTATGATATCACAATAAAGAACCTTGTTCAATAATATATGTAATATACTAATATTATGCGCTTAATAATTACTAATATCAGCTTCTACTAATAGTTTTCTGCTAATTTTTTTGATATTCCAAAAAATTAATTTAGATAACATACTTAGAAGATTTTATAGATAAGGTTATTTGCCTAAACTACTTAAAAGAGGTAATGCGCCAGAAAAGTCACTTATATTGAACACTACGGTCGTTTTTTTGTGAGGGTGCAGAATAATTCTGCAATACAGTGAATTATATTAAATATTTATCGTTGTTAATATTTGTTGCATTAATAAACTTTGTTTTATAATTTTAATATTATTTTCATCAAGTAAAACAGAAAAAGATACATGAACAAAATTGTTGATAAAATTATTGAAGCACAGCAGTACGCAATCTCAATTCGTACAAAAGCTGGTGGTTTTCCTATTCTTGCAGAAGTGTTACGCCAAGCAGGTGTTATCGAGTATGAAGTAGATTTTATTACTAGAAAAGTTACTTATTACGGAGTAAATGGTGAAAGTTACCTTGAAGAATACCCAACTATTGAAATAACAAGATAAAAAATAAGGCTAATCTTAATAATAACAATATGTTAAGTATAGGACAGCTTGTGCAAAGCCACTAAACTGTATATATTACAGTAACAAAACTTACAGCTCTAAAAAATGCATATACAATTTAGGAAAACTCATGTCACCTTCCTATTTACATTAGCCCTAATATTAGTTTAACCTTAAAACTTCATTTATTGCCTTTATAGCAAAATTTATTTGATCATAACTTATATCTTTGTGGATAATAGCTCTGATTTTATCTTTTATTTTAAGCATTCTAATTCCATGCCTTAATAATCCGCCAATAAACTCATCAAGTGATAATACGGTATTTTTTAAACCAAAATAGATTATATTTGTTTCATATAAACTTTTATCAATATCAATTCTGGCTATTTTATCCAAAGCATTTGCTAAATATTTTGCCTTATCATGATCTTCTTGTAATAAGTTAATATTATTTCTTAGACCATAAAGACAACCAGCAGCTATAATTCCCGCCTGATGCATTCCTCCTCCTACTTGGAATTTATAGTACCATGCTTTCTCTATAAATTCTTCACTTCCTACTAGTACTGCTCCCATAGGGGCACCTAAACCCTTACTAAAATCAACAAAAGCAGAATCAAAATATTTTAGATACTCCTTAGGTAAGATATTGGTACTGATACACGCATTGAATAAACGTGCACCATCTAAATGCATATATACATTATTGGCCTTACATAATTCTGCTATATTCTGGATATACTTTATTGGCCATATTGCTCCTCCACCAAAATTTGTCGTTTGCTCAATAGATACGATTCGCGTTTTTGGTATATTCCGCAAATGAGGACGAGTTATATATTCTTCAATTTGTTCTGAGTTAAATATTCCTCGTTGCCCTTTTATAGGTAAATAGGTAGCATGTACCTGAGCAGCTATTAATCCAGACTGCACAACCAATGGATGTGATGTTTCATCCAATATTATATAATCTCCAGGCATTTCTACCTGTGCTTTGTATGCAATTACATTACACATAGTACCTGAAGGTAAAAATATGCCTGCAGGTTTGCCAAGCAACTCACACACTTCTGATACCAGTTCATTTACAGTAGGATCTTCACCGGCTGCCTCATTCCCAACTTTGGCTTTTGCCATTGTTTCACGCATTTCAATTGTCGGCTCTGTATTAGAATCACTAAAAAAATCTATATCTATTTTCATCAGTATCTTAATTATTAAATCTACTTACTACTGTTTCTATGATTTCTGCAGCTTTATTAATATCATTTCTGGTTATACCCATATGTACCACTGCTCTAATATGACCCTCCAGCCATGGAAACAAAAGTAAGCCATATTTTTGGCATTCAGCTACAAAATCATCATTGGTTATATTCAAACTTTTTATGCTAAAAGCCAGTATATTTGTTTCTGGATAAGGATATATAAGATTTATTCCAGGTAATAGTTTTATCTTATCAGCTAATACCTTAGCTAGGCTATTATCATAACCTAGCCTTAATATATTATTCTCTAAAGCATATTTAGCTGCTCCAGCATAGTAACCTATTTGATGGTAACCGCTACCAAGCCATATTTGCATAGTTCTTGCTTTTTCTATTATCTGCTTTTTGCCAAGTAACATAGAACCAAAAGGGGCTCCTAATCCTTTTGAGAAACAGAAACTCATAGTATCTGTATATTTTGCATATTCGGATAATGGTATTTTATTTTCTACATGAACATTAAATATCCTTGCTCCATCCAGATGAAGGTTGATTTCCCTATTCTGCAAGTAATAGTATAGTTGTATTTGTTGTTCTATAGGGTAAATTTTTCCATTAAACCCGTTTATACTATTTTCTATAGTTACTAGCCTTACTTGCGAAAAAATCTTATATCTTGGTTTTGATTCTATAGCTTGATGGACATCGTCAGTACTTAGAATACCACTATTATTATGAATACAGTTAAATACAATATTATTTACTTTAGCATTTCCTGCACTATCAAAAAAATTAACATGGTAATTATAATGGGTTATTACCTCGTCTCCGGGTGAAGTTTGACAACCAATAGCTAATCTATTTGCAAACATGCCACCAGTAACGAACAATGCATCCTCTACCTGAAATAACTCCTTACAATACTCAACAAGCTCATTAACAGATAAATCCTCACCATATGCGTAATCTCCTGCTTGAGCATTATACATTGCATCCTTGATAGCCTGATTTTGTTTTGTTACAGTATCACTCCTTAAGTCTATAGTTGCTTTACTTTCTTTCATAAACTATTTTTAATATTTTAAAACAATATCCATTTGAGAGTTCCAAAGCTTGCGGTATAAGCCTGGAACTGTTATTAATTCGTAATGTGAACCATCCTGGATTATTTTACCTTTATCAAATACTAAAATCCTATCCATATGTAATAAAGTAGAAAGTCTATGAGCAATCACTATTGTTGTTTTATTTTCCATCAATTTGAATAAACTTGTCTGAATTTCTTTTTCAATGATAGAATCCAATTGGTTAGTAGCTTCATCAAGAATAAGTATAGGCGCATCCTTTAAAAATGCCCGCGCAATATTTATTCTTTGCCTTTCACCACCTGATAACCTTATCCCTTTTTCTCCGACTATTGTATTATAACCATCCGGTAGGCTATTAATAAACAAATCAATTCCTGCAAATTTTGCAGCAGCAATAACCTCTTGTTCAGTTACATCTAACTTCCCATAACGTATATTTTCAATAATAGTATCATGAAATAGTATCAGATCTTGTGGAACAACCGATATTTTATTTCTTATGGAATCCTGTTTGACATCGGAAATAAATTGGTCGTCTATGCTTATCCTGCCAGAATTTACCTCAAAGAACCTTAATATTAAATTAATAAAACTGGATTTCCCAGCACCTGAATAACCAACAATTCCAACTTTTTCTTTTGGGTTTATGGAAACTGATAAATTATTAAAAAGTGCATTTTTAGTATTATATGAAAAATGAACATTATCAAAATTGATTTTTCCACTTTCCACTATAAGATTTTTTGCAGTTTTTTTATCTCTGATTTCTGGGTTAACAAAAATGGTAACAATTGCATTCTGAATCTTACCATAATGATCAGAAAATTTTGTCAAATCACTAGTAAGCTGATTTAAAAAGTCAACAATTGCTACATTAAGCCCGATTACTAAGGCAAAATCTCCAAGAGTAACTTCACCTGACTGAAATCCATAAACTAAAAGGTAAATACTAACTATCTGTAATAAATCAAAAGAATAGCCATATATAAGCCAAATCCAAAAATATGCTACATGTAGATTTTTTTCAGCCCATAACTTCTTTTTACAGTGCCGAAATAACTTTAGCCTTTCGTATAGTTTATTATTAAATAGCCTTACTGAGGTAATATTAAACAGACTATCAGCACCAATTGCATTTACCTTAGCACTGTTTGCAGAATAATTATTAGAAAGTTTAGATAACTTAGGAAAAAAGTAAATTGCTGTTGTAGTAAAAATTAATATCCATATGAAGGTTGCAATTGCAAATTTAGCATTTACCAACACTAAGGTACATATAGAGATCACTAGAGCAACCGTGCACGCAAAAAAACGATCTATGCTAAGTTTTATTATTTCTATAATACTTTCTGTCAGGTTATTTAATTTATATACTAAATCACCGGTAAAATTTTTTTGATAATAAGCATGGTCATGTTTGAGCAATTTGAAATAACATTTATCAAATATTTGTTGCCTTAACAGAGGGCACATTTTAATATCTATAAAATAACCGTAAATCCTAAACATGGTTGTTATTAATAACGCCATAAAAATATATAAACCCGAGGGCATTAATAAAGTTTCTACTACATTACTACTATTCTGATATTTTACCGCTGTATCCAGAATATTTTTTATCAGATATTTTCTAAAAGATATATCAAATGCCCAAATTAAAGCTATTACAAACATCAAGAGAACATTTATTCTAAAATTAGAAAGTAACTTAATTATAAAGATTACTGTTTTTATAGAATCGTTTGATATAATCTTATTCACGAATGTTTTATATTAATTTAACTTTTTCATTAAGAATACAAAGAAGAGAGTTCCATAAATTTTTATATACCAGTCCTGAGATATTTCCGGCATCATGTAAATCACAAGCTTTATTTAGTATATTTAATCTCTTTAAATCTTTAATCGCTAAAACGTTATTAATCTCCCAAAGATTGGAATTTACAGTTAAAATATCTATCCATAACCCTATTAGGGTTTCTTTATTTACTACTTTTTCCAGTAGCTTTATATCAAGTAATGATAATGATCTCTTTAATATTTGATTAGTTAATTCTCCGCAATTAAACATCCCGAAACAAGTTGGTTTGATTTCTGGAATTCCAGGAAAACCTTTTCCTTGTATCGCCCACCTTGTAACATATGCAAACCTGTCTTTACGAGAATAATTCTCATCGCTTCCATGCCATAATTTTGAATCAAATATTATGGCATCACCGGCATTAACAGTTAGTGAACTTATATTTTTATCAACGATATTATATTTATCAATAAAATATGGCGACCAGAAATCTATAGCTGGTTTCACTGGTTTTTTATGACTATTTTCTATTATTTTTAAAGGAGCAGAATCTTTACAGACATCGCTCAGAGAAAGCCATAATGAAAAGTGATACGGATCTCTTGTACTATATGAAATATCCTGATGGAATGGTATAGGATCGGTGATATCTGATGTTTTACATATTACATTGCTTTTCTTAAAGGTTATTTTTAACCGTAAGAAATTTTCAAGATACTCTCTAATTCTATCGTCAAGCATAAGAGATATACTCATAGTAATTGGGGATTTAGTTGCCCACCTGCCAGTACAACCTAAATAATCTCTTGTTGTTACTCCAAGGTCATTTGATGCCTTGTTGATACTATACTTTACTAATGTCAGACATTCCTGTGCTTCATTTGTAGAAAGGAAGTTCCTTATAATACCAAAACCTTTTTCTTCTAGAGTGTTCATTATTACCTTCTGATATCAACTATAGATAAATAATTTGTTAAGGGTAAAATGCCGCTTATTCTAAAATCACCTCCCTGTTCCAGAATATTTTCCCAATTTATTCTAGTTCTTAGCTTTCCACCAGTTTCTACCATAATATTCATATCCACAATTCCTCCCATCGGGTAATATTGCTCTATTATAGTTTCTATAAGCAAAATACGTGATATTCTGGTATTTTTTAAAGTTTTAAAGTAAGATAACGCTTTGTTATCATCATAATGTTGAAGAAAACGTCCAAATATCGCTAAATCGTATTCTTCAATTGCATGATCTGTTTCTCTAATATCTACTGCAAAATTTTCTATTAATTGTACTGGTAATTTCGGATCATTATAATAACTGATAGAATTAATATTCTCAGATTTTAAACTATTAACTAATGCCAGAGAATGTACACCAAACAATAATACTCTGTTGTTCGGATTAACTTCTATTTTTTCTGCAAAGTTTATTATATCAAGGGCAGTATATCCAAGTAACGCCTGATAAAATTCAGTTTTTATAATTTCATTTTTCTCATTTTCCTTAAATGAAAAAAAAGATGCAATTTCTTCTTGCTTAAGCAACTTTGGAATTTTTAGCCAATTTTTTTGTACAATTACTGTACCCCACATCTTTGCAGCCTTAATCATAAAAGGATTATCAATAAAGAACTGACCCTTTTCCATTAATTGCCAAACATCATGTTCGTGGTCGTAATTAATTAAATTCATTTCCCATAAAGCTCTCAGAAACCTATGTAAGTACTCTTGATTTACTTTTAATTCTTTTGCTAAAGATTCTATATTTGCCGGCAGCAATTCTAATATTCCCATTTGGCAAACAGCATTCATCAGATATGTATTCCAAAAACCTACCAATTCCTTAGAAACTTGATGCATTCGTGAAACAATCCCCGGAGTACTTATTATATATTTCATGTTACCTTTAGTATCAACTTGGCCAAGTGTTCCATCAAAAGTTTCTACCTTTGCATATCCATTATAAAATGGCTCGATAACTTTGTACCTAAGGTTGTAAATTTGTTCTCCTTTAATGTTAATATGGAACCATCCATGATCATCTTCTGCATTCGCATATCCTTTATGAAAAATACCTAATTTTTTATACCATTTATTATGTACAAAATTACCTTTATTATTAATATGAGTAGCTTGTTGATTTTTATATATTACTGCAATACCGTCTTTGAAGTCTCCAACATAATCATATTCTTCTGAGTAAATTTTATTACCTTCTAAACCAATATGAAAAAATTTATTCCCTTTTTTGACTACACATTTATTTTCTTGATAATTACCAACCCAGTCATAAGAATCAAGGTAAGTTCTGTTACCTTGAAGATCAATATGATAATATTTTTCTTTATCCAGTACAGCTGCTCTATTACAGTAAAAACCAAAAGCTTTATCAAACCTTTGAGCATATACAGCTATTCCATCAAGATTAATATGATATCCGCCGGATTGATCATAAACAGGTGCAAGTCCCGGTGAATGAAATTTTTCTACTTCAATAAATCTCGTACTATATAAAGGAGAATTATCCAGTTTATGGAAAGTTCTACAGTTAGAAATTTCTATATGGCTTAATTCTTTTAATTTACTTGATTGACTAAGGGTTTTTTCATATTGCATGTTTTGCATAAGTTGTAATTTAAATAATTTTTTTGCAAGTTCTTGTACATCGTACCTTGCCATATTTCTTCTAACTTTGTTTCATTAACATTACCAAAATTTCCTAGTTGGTTCCTTAATTCATCAGGAGCACAACAAGGGCTAAATTTTCCTTCAGGATTTACCCAGGCTTCTTTTCCTAAAAATGGACATGCTCCTCCCGGGGCTAAATCTTCTGTAGCATCAAGATTAAGTATAGTAAAATTTTCTAATTTTATTTTCTTACCATTAGGTAACAACATCTTATCTTTCAATTCATATATTTTTTCTACTTCGGAATTCCATCTCTTAATTGCCTCCGGACTTCTTCTCATTGATAAATGTTTTATCTCTTCAAAATGAGCCCATAAATGATGCCCTTTTATTCTATCTAGGCCAAGTTCAATTGCCATTTTAGTTAAATCATATATTTCAGGAAGATTTGTTTCCAGAAATGTGAGTTGAAGAGTTACGCTACATGTTTTTCCAGTATTGTTGAAATAGTTATCTCGAACATTTAAAAAAGTTTTTAAATTTTCAGTAACATTTTCCCATTTTGAACCTCTCATAATTTTTTCATGGGTTTCCTTTGTAGCTCCATTCCATGAAATCTTTATATCTGATAAAACTGGAACCAATAACTCAGCCCATTTTTTTGCACCTTTGATCACAAATGAACCGTTTGTAGTTAGGTTTAGCTTTAAGCCAAATTCATGACATAAATTGATAATTTCATCAAAATTTTTATACATTAAAGGCTCTCCCATAGTAGAGGGGATAATTTCTCTTAAAGGCGTACCGGCTGCTTCTTGAATTACTTTTCTAATAGTCTTAATTGGCATGATCTTAGGCTTGATTCCTTTAGCTTTTTTATCTTCCTTAACTTTACTATAAGGTGAAAAACACTCACACATTACGCACGAATAATTACAATAATCCGGATTAGTATCAAATGTTATTCTCCAAGGACCTGACTTTAATGCAACCGGAATATTACGTAATCTTGTAACCTCACTATAAATCCTTTCCATTTCTTTAAGATGTAACTGTATCGAAGGTATTTGCCTATCATCAGAATAAAGATATCCTTTTTTTGCAAGCTCTTTATATAAAACCGTATCCTGTGCTAGTAATTTCATTTTTGCCGATAGACTCATAAAATTACGATGCTCAAATAACAGACCATTTACACCATCTTTTACATACTCAGCCATACCGCCATAATTAGATGTTATTACAGGTACCTTTACTTGTTGTGCCTCATGTATAACTAATGGTGAATTCTCTCCCCAAATAGAAGGAACTACGATTGCATCTACTTTATTAAAAACATCTGCAACTATATTTTCATTTCTGTAACTTCCCATCCATTCTATTTGATTTTTAATTTCTGGAGAGAACTGATCAGCGATTGACTTAAGAGCTTTAGTTTCTTGGTTCTGTGCTCCCCAGATTCTAAGCTTCGTTTTTATTGGTAACTTAGAAAACGCTTTAAGTAATAAATCTATCCCTTTTTCTGGAGTGTGAGTACCTATATAACCAAAAACAAATTCAGGTTCCCACACACGTTTTCTATTTTTAAGACGATCGAGGTTAAAACCATAATCAAGATATGAAATTTTTTCCTTTGGAACAGAAAAATCCTGAATGAATGTCTTTAGCAGAAACTTTGATGGCGCAATAAAATGATCTATATGGTTTATAGTTTGCCTGGTATATTTCATCCTGCTTGCTATCCAACTTTCCCAGTAAGATAAATCAGATTCCAATAAATCTTTATCACCGGTAAAATATCCGCTATAACATTGTTTTGCACATTTTTTATCTTCCTGATCATCACACAATTCCAATATTTGCTTTGAATTACGTTGAATAAACCTGCCTCTTGGACAGATAAGCCAAAAATCATGTAAAGTAAAAACTGATGGAATCTTTAACTCAGAAGTAATAGAAGGTAAACTTAAAGATAGATGATTAAGGTGACCAAAATGCACCAAATCCGGCTTAAATTCTTCTAGTACATTTCTAAACTTTTCATCTACCTCTTTATTAATAAATTTATATCGGTATTTAGTTAATGGAATGTTAATTAAATGTAGTAAGACTCTAGGATCAAGATAATCAAGTACTGTACTATAATAAAAATCAGGTAAAAAGCTATTCTCATGTCTTGTAAAAATCTGAATTTCATGATTATCGGCTAAACCATGGGCTAGAACTTGGCTATAAACCTCTGACCCTGCGCTATAATAAGGCGGGTAACCATGAATAACTTTTAATATTTTCATATATTTGCATCTCTACATTGTATGGGCAATCAGTAACTGCATTTTGAATATCTAAAATAAATTTTTCTATTCCTTTTTCTAACGAATGTTTTGGTTTCCATCCAAGTAGTTTGTGTGCATTGCTAAAATCACCATAAAAACAACTTACATCAAAATTTCTTGGTGTTCTGTAATCAATTGGGGATTTACTACCGATAATGTCCATAATAATCCTTACTAATTCATCTAAATTGCAGCCCCTACAACCTGTTAAATGCACCGGTAACCCAATTTGCTGAAAACTCATCAACTTTTCTACCGCCAATAATATCCCTTCTACAACATCCTCTATATAGGTAAAATCAAATACACATTCCTTACCGTCAATTCTTATTGTATTATTCTTTAAGGCATTTATACAAAATGCAGGTATTACTCTGTCATAATGATCAAGTAAACCTCCATAAACATTTGAGAAACGCAAAATCACAGTATTAAAACCTTGCTTCTCTAATTTTTTTATCCTGTGTTCAATCTCAATTTTTCCTTTTGCGTAAGTATTAACCGGATTCAACGCAGCATCTTCTACAACAGGTAAGTTATCCTGATTTCCATATACTTCCCTGCTACTACCATAAATTAGCCATGGTTTATGGGGAAGATTTTCATAAAATTCCAGAAACTTTTTTGTACCACTAACATTTACTTCTTCACAAAGTTCCGGGTATTGTTCCCCATGAATTACTCTTGAAATTGCTGCTAAATGAATAATCCCTTTGCATTCTTCAAGTATAGGTTGAATATCCTTTGAAAAAAAACTTAAAGGGTTATTCTTAGATCTAATATCACAATCTATTGCCTCGTAACCAGTATTTCTTAACTTTTGTGTTAAAGAACTACCAATTAGGCCCGCAGAACCCGTAACCAGTATTTTATTCATAAAATTTAACAATTCCCAAAGTAAAACTTGAATTAAATATTATATAATACATTTCTATTTATAATTGCCTTTATAGTCAACCTAATTATTATATTCTGATTTTATTATAAATGTAATTGAACTCACTATTATAATCCCTCCATATAAGATAGTACTTTGAGGTAATTGATCAAATATCAAATATGATGCTATATATGATATCAATAATTCCAAATATCTATAAGTAGCTAGCGTACTAATATCAACAAGAAGAAAAGCTCTTAGTATACAAAATAAGATCAAGTTACTATTGACACTTAATATTACAACGCGAGCTATACTCACTTTATGGCACCATCACATAAAAATCTTCTCCTATTATAGAAATATTTTCGTTATATTAAGATCAAGGAACAAAGAATATTTTTTTAGCACTTCTTTCTGATTAAAGCTAGCAGCGTAATTAAAATAGTTCGTATTCCTCTACATTTTTAATATATTCATCCTCTTGTTTATCCTTATCCTTTGTCAGAATAATCCCATTGCTATTAAAGTTTTGGATTTCAATTGAATCCTTTGAATACATGGAGAGTCACATGGAAAAGATTTTGTCACTATTTCAAGAGCTTCAGTCAAATAATCAAGAGATCGTTTTTTAAAACTATCTGCTTTCTTCATGTTGTTATTATTTATTTCCTGCTCATATTTTTTTAGAAACAAACTACTTAAATGTTCCAGTGAAACGTAAGCTTCTGGATTATTTGTTTGTTTAAATATGTTTAGGGCTTGGTTAAATAAATTTTCGGCTGTCTGTAAATCCCCCTTTAACATACTAACTTCTCCTAAGCTGTTTATGACCCCAGCAGTTTGAGTATGGCCCTCCCCATAATTCCGCTTATAAATACTCAGAGCTTGGTTCAACAATTCTTGTGCTTTATCATAATCTTTTAAAAGCTTATGGGCATTACCTAAATGAGACACTACCCAAGCAACTGTTACATGATCTAACTTAAAGTAATTGTGGTAAATACTCAAACTCTCATTAAACATATCCTTGGCTTTTAAAATGTCCCCTGAAGCACTATAAACACAACCCAAATGAGACAGAACCCAAGCTGTTTCAATACAATTTTTTCCATTATGTTTCAGATAAAGCTTCATTGATTGTTCTAATAGTACTCGGGCTTTATCATAATTACCTATGCTCCCGTAAAGATTTCCTAAACGCGCTTGAATCCAAGCTGTTTGATTATGATCAGAACCATAATATTCTTTATAAATAACTAAAGCTTGCTCAAGTAATTCTTGAGCTCGTTTAAAATTACCTATATTTTTATCATTACTTCCTAAATAAGCTTGAGCCCGTGCAGTATCGATATGGTCATTACCGTAATTATTCTGATAAATTCTAAGGCCGTTTTCTAATAAATTCTTTGCCTTAGCATAATCTCCGATATTTCTATAAATACTTCCTAAATATATATAAACTCGAGCAGTTCTATTATGTTGCTTACCATAATGGTTCTCATATATAAGTAGGGCTTTTTCTAAGAGTTCCTTAGCTTTATAATAATCCCCAATATTTCTATAAACATTACCTAAGCGAGTAGCAACCGATGCAGTTTGCACATGGTCTAGGCCGTAATAGTCTTTATAGACAGAACATGCTTCCTCTAGTAACTTCCTTGCTTTTACATAATTACCAATATAAAAATAGTAAATTCCCAACCTGGCCTTAAGGTTAGAAGCTGTAAGTTTATCTATTAGAGAATCGTGTCCTAAAAAAGCTTCAACATGTGAAACCAATATCGGCGTATTATCAGTATGTTTCTTTAATCGTTTATTCATAAAATCTACCAAGACACTTGCTATAGACCTAATCTGCTTAGCACCTTGCTCTAATTTAAGTAATTTAATAAGGTACTCTAACGTTATAGTTTGAGTACTACGATGGATGGAAAATGCAGGCTCTAACTGATTTAACGGTTTTTCAGTTATTAAAGAACACTTCCTTAACTCATGAATAAACTTACTAACAATAATGCTATCCTTATATCCACTCAAGAGTTCCTTGGTTATATTTTGTGAACCTATCATGCTAACAAGTAGCAAAAGGTCTTTAAAATCAGGATGAATTTTAAGAATACGCTTAACAGGTAGGGAAATAACATCATAGCGTGTTTTGGTATAGTGCCCCATATCACTTAATATAAATTTATGTATTGAGGCAACTTCTCTTTTAGGTTCAGAAATATACCTTAAATACTCATCATAAGGAATTTTCTCTTCTTTAAGGTAATAAGCAGCGATAGAAATATCTAAAGGAAAAGGAGGAATTTTGTCCAAAAACTTAGTAATTAATGGTTGCTCATTTTCCAAATTACCATGACCATTATGTATAATTTTATAAAATAGTTCTAATTTTTCTTCCTTTCTTAATTCTCCAATCTCAATAATATTCTTAGTATTAATATAATTATTATAAGCTATATTACTATCCTGGGTAGTAATGATTACCTTACCGTTCCCCCAAACTTTTGCATCATAAGGGAAATATTCTTGAATATCTTGAAACGTCTCCACGTTATTATAAATAATAAGCCAATCCGGATACTTTTTAATTTTTTTGGTTATGAATAAAAATAGTTTACGTTCTTTTTCATATGCGTCTTTTATTTCAGGTATTATCCTTAGTTCCTGTTTCTCTTCTTCTGTTTGACAAAGACAATAAGCAAGCTGCATAAAAGAAGATGTAAGACTTTCCTTAGTTTCACTATTTATTTCCCATATTAAAGGAATAGTTTGCTTGCGAGCATATTGATGAGCTATTGTTGTTTTTCCTGAGCCACCAATACCTACCAACACAACTATTCGGATACCGTCTTTACCTATTAGCTTGTGTTTTATTTTATCAAGAACCGGTGAGTGGCCTAACAGGATACTCTCATGCGGTAATGGCAAATCTGACCTAATTTCGGTAAGGTTAGAAATCTGGGATCTACTAAGTAATGTAGAACTTATAAAATAGCCAATCAGTAAAATAAAACAATCTGAAGTCATTAAAAGAAGAATATTCTGCTGCTTATCATCTTTTGCTGGCAAATCATCTATTTGAGTATAAAAATTATAACTACTCTCTTCAGTAAGAGTATCTTCATCTACCAAAGCAATATTGGCTAACTTTAAATCCTCTTTTAGTTGCTCTAAAGTACTTTTCTCTTCAATAGCTACTTGATTGATTTTAAATGAACATCTAAGTGGCTGCCTATTAAACGACTTACCTATTTTGACTAAATAATCATTAAACAAAGACTGAATTAATATTTGTAGATAGTAGTGCTTTATAAAAGATAATTTTCCAGACTTAACTATAAAATCAATCAAATATTCTCGTGAACTATGACTGAGTTTAAGCATTATGTTATGAACATGAGTGCTAACCGTTCGAGGAGAGATGGACAGTAATGAGGCTATTTTCTTTTCTCCCCTATTGTGCACAACACAAGCAATTATATCAATTTCTCTGCGAGTAAATTTTATGTTGCTGATAGTATTCAATTCAATGTCATATATCATCTGTCGTTGATTAGAACTTATAGTAAACTCCATTAAAAAGCCTAATTTCGTTAATAAGCAGAGCTTAGCAAATTAATACTCTGATATCTAACCATTTTTTATTATCTACGTATTTCATACCTAGTACCCCTACCTAGCATCTTTCACAGGATAGTTACTTGTTACCAAAACTCTTAAATTAAAGAACTGAAAAGTATGTTTGCTTTTCAAAAATGTTACAAATTTAAAAACGAGGTAATTATGACAATAGAACTAATACAAGCAGCAGCAAAAGGTGACGTAACTACTATCCACACCTTACTTAACCCCTATACAGTACATAACCAATTGCTCATAAAAGCTAGTAGATTCCCTAATGTTAATTTTCAGGAAAAATATTACGGCAATACAGCATTACATTATGCCCTACAAGGCAAGCACTTTGATGTAGCTGATGCCTTAATTAACTACGGAGCAGCTCAAAATTTAACTAACTTTCGAGAGTTAACTCCAGTTGAGTTATACCATGAATTTTATACACTGACTGCAATAGAGGATAATTTTCAGCAACAACAGACAGCTGTTACTTTAACTGGAACTGTTGAAGTTTTCGATGAAATCACTCCATTTGATCCATACGGGAATGAATACAGCTATCTATAAAACTACCAACCAATAACAAAAGAGGGATGAACTACCCTCAGCTTAAAGCTGAGGGGTTATAAAGTGGAGTTGATCAGTTTATCCGTGACATTTCCTGAACTAATTGACATATACCCTGCCCACAAATACTCAGCAATTCAAAATATGGCTGGAAAGTTAATCATAAGGTGGCTTAATTTAAAATTAATAGACAAATTCTTTATTAATATAGTAAATGATCTAATTTAAGAGTTATCTTACAATACTGTCAAGTTAATGCAGATAAAACACTTAGTTGATTAAAATAATAATGATAAAATCTTCTTGGCAAGCCGGATCCTTGCTGCATTCAAGGATATTTAATAAAAAACCTAGCTAATATCTAAAACCTTATACAGACAATAAATTATTTGAAATTAATCTACCATTTTTGAATGTTGAAGCTTCTTTTTTTTGTCTATATATTGTATTTGCTCACTATCTATATAATTACTTGATAAATCTACTACTTCTAAAGAAGATTTATAATTTAATATTAAATTAGTTATACTAGTTATACTATTTGCTCCTTTATTGCTTATTAGATTATTAGAAAGGTTCAGATATTTCAGGGTTTTATTATTTTTTTAACGCAACTGCTATATATATATTAGCCCATTGTCATTAATTTGGTTTCCTGACAAATCAAGAATTTCTAACTTGTTATTGAGAAACAATAACAAGTTAGTAATATATAGGTAGCATTTCTTGTTGGAAGGTGGGTTTATTAAACATATCAGGTATATAAAAACAGATGTTGTGAAAAGTAACAGCTTTAATTTGCCCACTGTGGTTTATAGCTTTTGTTATAGCTTGTAGTTCCTTTTGTGTAACTCACCTCTTATAATAACTTTATCTACCTGATTATTTATTATTCTTCTTATAATGTTTTCTATACTATTTTCTCTGTCCATTAATTGCTTCATTAAAAACTGGAAAATGAAGTTACCTTAATTTCAAGTTATATAATTTCTAAGAAGATGCTAATACTTTATTACAAGATAAATTAGCGTTGTCTGAATGCTTTAAATTTGTCATTTTCAGAAGTCATTTACAATACTAACCTGATCAAGCTGAGCATTGAAATTGAGTTCTAACAAATTTTTGTTGCAGAAATGAGCTTCAGCGATATACAACAATAATACCAGAGCCTGATTTAATTTGGATTATTATAGATTTACGTTTGATAATCAAATTGCCTATGAAAGCAGAGATTATCCGAGGCAATAGGAGCTAAAGCATGCTATCGATCTGATATAATAGCAGATTATCTACCACAATAGAAACTAAGTATTGCTTCTCTAGTAAGGGGTTATAAAGGAGAGATTTTATAAGACTAATACCAAACCTTTTGCTGTAAATACTGTAAAATCTAGAATAAAAAAATTACAGCATGACAAGTTATAATTCTTAGAGAAGGGCTCGATGTTATCAGAAAGCTAAAAGCAGTAGAAGGTCACTGCCCAAAAGTTGATAACCCTTTAGATGTCATCTAGATAGAGCATACTTTGGTCGACGTTATTATCGTTGATATTTATAACAGACACCCCATAGGTAGTTCTTATACCAATTCACCATCTATTTAATAATATAAGCTATATAATTACTATGTTTAATAAAACATATTCCTGTTTTTTAGCTTTGCTATTTCTTCTAAACTTAGCTCTATTATAGAAGAAATAAGTTTATCGTCTAGATTCTGCTCCAGCATATTGAGAGCGGTTTTTACTAAAAAAGTTAAATAGAATGTGTATTGGTTTTAATATCATTTACTCATAATCATTTTAACTTTTCTATTTGTTCCAAGCTTAACCGGTAATTTTAGCTATTTTTTCAATAGCATCTCCTTTTCGAGTAGCATAGCACTGGCGATTTCTGATGCTTTTTTACTTTCACCTTTTTAATACCTTTAGCTTCACCTATAGAGATACCCTCAGCTAAAGCTTCTTCTCTAGCCTTCTCTGTAGTTTTTCAGCGCATTAGCTTCTTCTATCCTTAGCCATTTGAGGTGATCTTCATAAAGTTCCCTTTCCTCTTCGCTAAAGTTCAGGACATCCAATACCTTTAGAACTTTCCTCAGCTTCCCATTATCCAGTTGTTTTGGTAACCTGTCCACTTTCAGCAAGTCGTGTCTGGTCAAAAAGGCAAACCACATATCAAGAGCGGTTCTAGTTTTAGCAAATATATCCTGTAATTCCTCACTTGAATCACTGGTAAACTTATTCAGCTTTATAGTGTGTAATTCCAAATCCTTAAAATAGGCAAATCCATCCTCCTTTTCCGTAATATGAAAAACATTATGATAATTTTCTGGTTACGGGGTAGAAGTAAAATTCAGTATGTGAATACCTATGGCTTTAGATAGATTGGAATAATCCTGTGCTACTTTAATTGCTCAGTATATAATTTTACCCAATAATAAAGTGCTCGTTTATCATAATCAGCTTCATTACTGATCTAAATCTCAATATTGAATCTTTTGCCATCAATGCGTTTTTTTTTAATATCTAGTATTGATAATTTATCTTGCGTGAAGCTTTGAGGATTATAGAAGTTTAACAAAGTAATATCTTATACCTGATCTTCGTTACCAACGATAGAATTTGTAAGAGAAATAAACAAATCCTTGTTCTCTTCAACACCGAAGATTTTTTAATGTGACATCTACCCGAGGCGATATGTTTCTATAATTACTGCTACAATTTACTGGCATTATTATACCATAACATATGGTAATACTCAAAGATACTTACAATTAATAATAGCTTTAATGCCGGTTAAGTTTTTGTAAAAATTTTTGTCATATTTGAAATAGTTATAGTTTTCCCCGTAGCCAACTACCACGCCTTGTTAGCTTGAAATAAAAACGAATCAAGGTCTGATTGGTAAAGTTGATTTTTAGGTTTAACTAATCTAGCTATTAGTCCACTTTTTATTTTGATAAATTTATTACGATCACTTAAGAATAAAACACTTTTGGAAATTATTTTACCAAAAATAATGTCATCTTTATACAGACCTGCAAATCCTTGGTGCCTTACTGTAGTAATATTGGATATCGGTGATAATATATCAAGTATTGTATTAACAAATTCTTCCTGTACCATAAATTAATTAATTTAATTTATTAATAGATCTTAAATCTATTCTATTCGAATAAAATTGTACAGATAAAATTATTGTATTATCTAATTATTAACCTTTTTTTATAGCATACAATATACTTATCGAGGTTAAATCTATCTAGAGATTTAGCAATTCATAATTATTAAATATTCATTTTAGTGTTGCAAAAAATGGAAAAACACTTAATTAGAACAATACTTACAATTATGGCCTCTATAGGCCAAGTAGAATATCGTATGCATGATAATTTTATAGGCATTTATACAGAAGGAGTATTATTTGCTAAAGTATATACAGAAAACCTTTACGTCTTAAATAATCAAGGTATATTTGTTAGAATTAATAATGAAGAAAAAGATATCCAACACAATTTAAAACATGCTTATAATATTGCTTTAGCAGTTGCATGAGCTAAAAATAAAGAACTTGATTATTTGGAATAAAAGTTTTTTTCTTATCATTTCCAAAAAATGAACTTAAATCAAAAAACAATCAAACCTAAACTTGATTTACTAATTCATCTAAACTTACTATTACAACTTCAGATAATAACATATATTAAAAAACTTAACTCTATTTACCGTATCTTATATCTTAACATCTAATATCTCAACAAGCCCAAACAAGAAATCACTTCAGAAGGTTAAAGGGATTTATTTATAACGTTATTTATTATAATTGGTATAACTGGCATTCTTGGGCTTCTAAGCGCTATACTAATTCAGTGCGTTCCATATATGTCCTGCTGACTGTTCTCTAATGTTGAACCACTTATTCCATCTTAGTGATATTCCGTCAAAATGTGTAATCAGCGGTTTCCATAACTTACTACCCCGCTTAACAAGAATAACTTTCCTGTTGGTACCGATGTTCGTTTTAATTGTTGCACTATACTTTTTCTAGATTCCTGTGCATGGCATTAAGTTCAAGTTTTAAATTATTATTTAGAACTTGGGCTACTTTAATATTTGATCTTAATAGCTTTATTCGTAGGTCCTGCTAATCCAAGTAAAAAATCATAGGCATAACGCACATACCACAAGCGCCGGTAGTTGGGGTCATTGGGATCTGTTGAAGATAGACACTGAGCTTGTTGACTCAATACATTCGCTTTTTTCCAATCACCTGTTTTTCTCGCTCACAAGAACGCTTGTGCAACGGCTGAGTCCCTGTTTTTCCTGAGCCGAAATTCAATCATATTATTTAATGAATCAAATTAAATTGTATCATTTTTCTTAGATATTATGTATGGTTTATCTTTTATTACTCACCTATTTCTAGCCGAATAATTAAATTACGAAAATCATAAATTTGTCGAAAACGGTCCACTAGGGCGCGCCATTCTTCATTTTTAGGTAATTTTACAAACATGTAAAACCGCAAGCGTAAATAACGCACCCTTAATATGTGCTATTGATAGTATCATATGGATACTATCAATAGCTATGAATCTTGAACTAAAATTTAAGATTATAGTGGTTACACGAGAACTCGGAAAATATCATAGACTAGGCTAATCAAAAAGGGATATGTCAATAAAACTGACCTTACAACACATCTGTAATTTTATTATTCTGTATTCTAAATACCGATCTTATTAGACCTCTAGCTATTATCCCATCAAGTATTTTGCCTTGATAAAATTCTGTGTAAGAAAATTGAACACACTAAAAATACGACCACTATACCTAAATTGAAGAAAGTTATATTTAGAAAACCAGCTTTGTATATGGCAAGAGATTCAACTATATCTACTTTTCCTCCCACAGAAGGTACTGACATAAATTTTGATAAAATAACACCAGCTAAGTTAGAAAATGCCAATGACAGCATTACTATGCCCATAATAAATCCACGTAGATTTGCGGGAGCTAGCATAGTAGCTTGTGATTGAACCAAAGGGGCTATACAAAGTTCGCCTAAACTCATAAAAGCTATGGCAACAACTAAGTATAAGTACCCTACTTTACCATTATTATCGGCATTTACGCATCCTACATAAAGCACAACAAAGCATACAACTAACGTTACTAAACCAAGGCCTAGCATTAACGTTGAGTATTTTCTATCAAATGTCATATAAGTACCAAGTAATGAGCCAATTAAAACTATTGATATAGGGTTTATTGCTTGAGATACTGAAGGCGGTATTATAATACCAAATATTTCATTATCTATATTTCTTGCTGTAAATAAGTTGATAAGAGAGCCAAGCTGCATTTCTAAACCAAAAAAACACATTAAGAAAAATACCATGATAGCCAAAGCAATTAAGTTGCGCCTCTGAATAGAAGGAGATTTCACTACGATATAAGCAAATATCCCGAAAACTACCAACCCTACGATACTAAGTATATTGGAAAAAACTCAGCAGATTCTAACATTTTAGACACAAGGAAAGCCAAGCCAAAACTAACTGCTATTGTTATGGTAATTAAATTCATACCAAAAAATAACTTCTTATTTATAAGGTTCGGCTTTGGTGATGTTCCACTTGATCCTAAAATATGCTGAAATTTAGTAAATACAACAAGGCCAATAAACATACCAATACCGGCTAGGCCAAAACCATAATCCCACCCATAATTACTTGCAACGATAGCACACAAGATAGACGCAAAAAATGAGCCTAAATTTATCCCAACATAAAATAAGGTAAACCCTCTTTCCCTATTAGGGTCATTATCCTTATAACACGAACCTAGTAAATTTGTTATATTACCTTTAAATAGTCCTGTTCCTATAGCTATCAATGCCAAGCCTAAATATACCAAAAATGTATTCCACCCTACAAAAGTCATACAAATATGGCCCATTATTATCACAATACCACCAATGAGAATCATATTACGGAATCCCATCAATTTATCAGCCATGATTCCCCCAATTACAGGGCCAGTATAACCAATAGCAGCAAATAAAGAATATATGGCATAAGCTTTAGCGTCGCTAAAACCAAGATGTGATGTAAGGAATAATACAAGTAACGCTCTCATACCATAATAACTAAAGCGCTCCCACATCTCCACAAAAAATATAAGTTTTAAAAATTTTGGATATCTTATGACCTCCCGGTCGTCTTTACCTATACTAATTACGTTAGATAGGTTTGCAGAATTACTCATAATGAATACCTCATAATAATATAAAATGGATTTTACTTAAATACTGGTTTTAGCCCGCCCACCCACTAATGGTAGAAGAGTAACATATGGTATAGCATTTTTATAAAGCTATAAAACGCAACGCTGATTTACCCAAATATAAGCATTACGAAAGCTCATAAGCAATGTTTAACCGCTGCTATGACTTACTGCAAAACTAAAACAAGTATAAGTAAAAATTAAATAGTAGTAAAAATTTTAAAAGTAACGAAAGGTATTAGCGTGCCGGATGATATGACCAGAGCATAATAAAGGGAAACATGGAGGTGGTAGTAAGGTTGAATGTTTTATTAGCAGCATTACTGCCATTAATTACCAATGATTGTCGTTCCAACAACAAATTTTTTAACATAATAAACTCCTTAACTTTTAGGTTTAATTAGAACGCAAACAAAATGCGTACCAAATTTCACATATAACATCATTTTTAAGTCATTTGCAATATGCTTATTAAAATATTTTAGGACAATTCTCAAGTAAAATTTGATTACGATAATTATCCCGAAGAGTGTATCTTACAGATCTTGGCTTGCAAAATACGCTGCGGCTTTTTTTAATATATTGCGCTCCTGCTCTATCCTTTTTATTTTAGCTCGTAGAGCTCGATTCTCTTCTTCAAGGTTTTGATATTTAACATGGTTTTTAGTTTCTGATAAATCTGCTCTTTCTTGCATTGCTTTTTGTATTCAAGTATATAAAGTATTCCTGTTTATACCGAGTTCATCTGCTATAACAGCTTTTGGCTGATCAGTTTGTAATACTAGTCTAACTGCTTCTTTCCTGAAGTCAGAGGTGTGTTTTTCGATTTTCTTTTTCATATTAGCTCTCTCTTTATTTTAACACAAAATGTGTCCAGAAAACTAATACAGGTTCAGTTTCTTTAAATTCCTATATTAAATAACAAAAATAACATATCTCTTGAGCTAGAAAAAAATACTACTATTTTATCAACTGCTAATTAAAAAGATTAAAAATTATTTAATGGTCGATTTTAAAGTCCACTCTTTTAAAACTTTTAAGCCTAACAAGGTCTTTTTATTAATAATATTATTTTGGTGTTATACTAATTTATGTTCAGCTTCTGGAATTGGAAATGTACCTTATATATCCTATATATCCCCCATGCCGTCAAGACCGATGAGCATTAGAACTAAGGTCGAGCCCATCCTCCCTACTGACGGCCAAAATGCTCTAGAGGAAATAGCACCAATGCCGTCAAGACCGATGAGCATTAGAACTAAGGTCGAGCCCATCCTCCCTATTGACGGCGAAAATGCTCTAGAGGAAATAAACCCAATACCGCCAAGACCGATGAGCATTAGAACTAAGGTCGAGCCCATCCTCCCTACTGACGGCCAAAATGCTCTGGAGGAAATAGCACCAATACCGCCAAGACCGATGAGCATTAGAACTGAAGTTCAACCCATCCTCCCTACTGACGGCGAAAATGCTCTAGAGGAAATAAACCCAATACCGCCAAGACCGATGAGCATTAGAACTGAAGTTCAACCCATCCTCCCTACTGACGGCCAAAATGCTCTGGAGGAAATAGCACCAATACCGTCAAGGCCTATGCATATTAGGACCGGAGTTGAGCCCATCCTCCCTATTGACGGCGAAAATGCTCTAGAGGAAATAGACCCAATGCCGCCAAGGCCTATGCATATTAGGACCGGAGTTGAGCCCATCCTCCCTACTGACGGCCAAAATGCTCTGGAGGAAATAGCACCAATGCCGTCAAGGCCTATGCATATTAGGACCGGAGTTGAGCCCATCCTCCCTATTGACGGCGAAAATGCTCTAGAGGAAATAGACCCAATACCGTCAAGGCCTATGCATATTAGGACCGGAGTTGAGCCCATCCTCCCTACTGACGGCCAAAATGCTCTAGAGGAAATAAACCCAATACCGCCAAGACCGATGAGCATTAGAACTGAAGTTCAACCCATCCTCCCTATTGACGGCGAAAATGCTCTAGAGGAAATAGACCCAATGCCGTCAAGGCCTATGCATATTAGGACCGGAGTTGAGCCCATCCTCCCTACTGACGGCCAAAATGCTCTGGAGGAAATAGCACCAATGCCTTATGTTCAACATGGACTGGTACATGAGGTAGAACATGCAGAGGTACATGAGGTAGAACATGCAGAGGTACATGAGGTAGAGCATGCAGAGGTACATGAGGTTTGCGCTCATGTCCCAGCTCATGTTCCAGCTCACGTTCCAGCTCACGTTCCAGCTCATGTCCCAGCACCACCTATTGCTCTCTCCCCTCCGCAGCCTCCTGCGGAAATTCAGGTAGATAGTAATTATGCTAATAGTACCATTCAAAAACCAACTGCAGTTATGAACTGCCTCATAGAGGACTTTGATATAATCTCAATTGCAGTTAGCAATAGACTTAGTAATTTATTTGAGAAAAAAGCAGAAATCGAAATGTTAGACCGAAAAAAGTTTTGGCGTAGATTTTTAAAAGGCAAAACAAAGCAAAAAGGTTTAAGTAATGTTACTATTTTTAGTAATAAACAACAGGGCCACATTAATGGATTTGATACAAAATTAAATGAAAAGCTGATATTAGGGTTAGCACTTTTTAAAGGAATATCAAACACCGATTTTTATGGACATAGAAAAAATATACAAAATTCACAAATAAATTATCTGATATTATACAACTCCCTTACCTTAACAGATAAGGTTATGGTTAATAGTAATGTGCAATATGGAGAATCATTGCTACAACATACAATAGATTATCCCTACTCTATCAAAACTCGATCACGTAGTAAAATGTTCAAAGCAGGTATAGAAAGCACGAATATGTATACATTAAATAGAGATACAATAATTAAACTATCCTTTCGCACTACATATTCACATTTTGATATTTATCAATTTTATAAAAAAAATAGAGAAGTTGAAGTTCTTATACCAAGAAAAAAAACTCAGTTCTTACTTAATACGACTAAACTCAGTTTTAAAAAACTTTTAACCCACCAAGGGATTATTATAAAACCGGTTTTTTACGTAAAAGCAGAAAATTTAGTAAATATAAAAGGTTTTTCTAATAGTATAGTAATTACTCAAGATAATTACGGTTGCATAGAAAATCACTATTTACTGCGCAAAAAACCTAGGCTTAATTTAGGTATAAGCCTAAATATTTTACACGGAAAAGCGCTTCGTTTTAAAATACGTGGAAATTATAGTTTTGATCGCAAAGTTGAAAGTAAGAATATTGCAACGTCTTTTTTATATAATTTATAGTAGTAATATTATATCTAGAAAATCTTTCAAAAACATGCTATATGCAAGATCAACCATAAGTTAAAAAGGTTTCAGTATATTATTTCTTATTTTTTAGAAGAAAGGTTACCACTTTATTCTAAAGCAATGTGATACTACTGCCCCCGATATTATTATACCAAAAATGAATTGGAGAAATTTTTTTATATGAAACGGGAAGAGAAAAAAGAAAATAAGAAACGAATTAATTCTGAAATAATAACTCTTCAGAAAATGTTTCCTAATGTATTAGCTACCCGCTATTTAAGGGAGGCTAATAATCAGGACTTAGCAGAAAACTATGAAAGTGCTGAACTATTTTATAAAAAAGCTATAGACTGTTTTAAGACAGCAATATCTAAAGGAATAGACATAAATAAGAACAATTATACAAATGCTATCTGTAATTTGGCTATTGTGTTATATAATAATCGGCACTACGAAGAGGCAGTAAAAACTATTTTTGTAAAGCAAGAGTTACAAAAATATATTAATCCGGAAATACTAACCTATACACAAAAAAGTCTATATTATAATATTGGGTGCTACTATATTAAAGAAGGAAATCTTCTTATAGCCCTGCACTACTTAAGTATATCTAACGCGCTGGATCAAAGTTTGGATGCTCTATACAATATGGGATATGTAGCAAATCTTCAAAAGCACTTTAAGGCAGCTCATACTTATTATAATCAGGCGTTTCAACTCGCAAGTAAATCCCGTCAAAACACCTTAGTAATCCATAAAGCAATAAAAAACAATATTACAGAATATTTTATTGACCTGTGCCACACTGGTGACCCCATGGATGAATTTGAGAGATTGGTAGGTAGGAAAAACACATATAAAATGATATATGAACAACTTCCAGATCCATGCTTAAAACATGCAAAGTACCTTCTTAGCCAATCTTTTCCTGTTACCAATGCCTGGAAAAAATTACAGATGTAAATACAGCGGTGTTAATGTTCAATCGACTGGCCAAGCTTTACAGCCAAGTAACAGAGGAAGCAAGCCAAGAATTATTATCCATAAAACTACAAGTTAGCCATGATTATTGGGATTTACTAAATACTTACTCATACATTAAAACTAAGCAATGTTTACCATCCTATGAAGTAGATGAAAGCTTAGATGATAGTAGCACTATATTAGGTTCTAGAGTAGAATTATTAGAAGAGTCTTTTAGCGAAAAACCAAGCGTAAGAAAATTACTGAAGGAATTCACAGATAACCAACCATGTGAATTAATATTAGAATACTTATTTAGTGATTACGATACTATAGTTAATATTACTTTAGAATATCTGGGAGAAGAAGATGTACGCACCCAAATGGCTAGACTGATACAAGAAAAACTTGTAAGAAAATTACTGGAGGAACTCACAGATAACCGACCATGTGAACTAATATTAGAATATCTCTCTAGTGATTACAATACTATAGTTAATCTTACTTTGGAATATCTGGGAGAAGAAGATATATGCGCTCAAATGGCCGGGCTTATACAAGAGAAATTATCCTTAGAGAGTGAGATCTAAATGGTTAATTTATAACCATTTAGATCTACTAATGACCACGTTGCTCCAAAAACTAAGATTTTTTGGAGCAACAAAAAATATAAAACACACTTAAAATTTTCCTAGCGAGAATAAAGCTCAACTATCTTGTTAAAGTCAGCTTCAAATGGATAAGGAATATCACAAATTGAAGGTGTTCTTACAAAAGTACCGGACATAGAATCAGCATCTAAAGACAAGTAAGTAGGAACTGACCGATCCAGCTTCTGGGCAGATTCTGCACAAATTACTATTTGTTTTGAAGAATCCTTAAGTTCAATTACGTCACCTTCCTTTACTCTTAAACTTGGTATATTGACTTTTTTACCATTTAATTTAACATGCTTATGTGATACCAACTGCCTAGCAGTGAATATCGAAGGTGCAAGATTTAACCTGTAAACCACCATGTCTATTCTTTTTTCAAGTAACCCTGCAAAATTTTCTGCCGTATTACCTTTCATTTTATTGGCGAGAGTAAAAGTATTTCTAAACTGTTTTTCAGTTATTCTACCGTAATGAGCTTTAACAAGTTGTTTTGCTTGTAAGTGAGTGCCATAATCTGAAGTTTTAGGGCGTCCATTAGGACCATGCTGACCTGGGCGGTAATTTTTTGTATTAAAAGGATCTTTTGCGTCTCCCCATACAGTTTTACCTAGTCTTCTACTTGCCTTATACTTTGCCTTAATGATTTTAGTCACTCTATCTATACCTAATTAGCATTTAAAATTAACTTTTTGCTGATTATATAAATACTATTTAAAAAAGTCAAACTCAAAAATAAAACTTACAAGTAAGTTTTATAAAAAAAAGCTTGCAGTTACTCTTTATTTCTATAATAAGCAAATCAACCAGCTCAAGGTAAGCAAGCATTATTGCTTAAAATAGGCTTGCCCCTTGAAATGCTTTAAGGCAAATCTTTTTAGCTATTATTTTTTCTTTTCGACTTATTTTTGGTAGCTGGCTCGGCTTTTTGATTTTTTTGCTCAATTAACGACCTTGCCTGTTTGATATCAATATTGAAGGGGTCGATATTTTTAGGTATAGAGATAAACTTATTTTGATATTTTAAGTATGGCCCAAAACGGCCTATACCCATTAAAATTTCTTCCCCGGCAGGTAAATGAGGAGCAATCGAGATAGGTAAATTAAGCAATTTTAGCGCAGTCTCTAAAGTCAGACTATCTGGGTTTATACTTGGTGGTAGAGCAGATCTTTTTGGCTTATCTTTAGGCGAAGCTGCTTCTCCAAGCTGCACGTACCATCCGTATGGACCTTTCCGAAGCGTTACTATATTACCATCCTTATCAGCTCCTAATTGCTTATTATTGGTGAACTCAGTTGCCAGAGCGTCTTCAGGAGAAGCTTTATCCATACCCTTTGAAATCTGTTTTTTATACTGGCAAGTAGGGTAATTATTACAGGCCAAAAATGCGCCAAATTTACCAAGTTTCAAATTGAGTAAACCATCAAGACATGATGGGCATTTTTTATTTTTTTCGATAATTTCTTTATTCCCATGTTTATCTCCAAATAAATGGTATTCAAGGGCTTTCTCAACATATTCTATTACTTCACCAATTTTACGATCACTAACTTTGCCAACATTATCATTAAATCCTTTCCAAAACTCAGAAAGTAAGGATTGCCAACCAATTATACCTTCGGCGATTTTATCAAGGTCTGTTTCTAGCTCAGCAGTAAAATCATATTGTACATATTTCTCAAAAAAACCGACTAAAAATGCTGTTACCAATCTTCCAAGTTCGCTTGGGGTAAACCTCTTTTTATCCATAGTAACATACTGCCTGTCTTGCAATACGGAAATTATTGTTGCATAAGTAGAAGGTCTGCCAATACCGAGTTCTTCTAGTTTTTTTACTAAAGTAGCTTCGGAATACCTTGGGGGGGCTTCCGTAAAATGTTGTTCTGGATTAATTTTTTTAGTAACAATATCCTCTCCTTCAGTTAAAGGAGGCAAGGTTTTAGAGCTTTCCTCCTTGTTGTCATCCACCCCTTCCTGATAGATTTTATAGAAACCATCAAAAGCAATTGTTGAACCGGTAGCTCTTGCCATAAAACTTTTATCGTCAGAAACAAGATCAACCCCCACCATATCTATCACTACTGCTTCCATTTGGCATGCTGCAGTTCTTTTCCAAATTAAATCATAAAGTT
Source organism: Candidatus Megaera endosymbiont of Mesostigma viride (assembly GCA_020410825.1). Taxonomy (GTDB): domain Bacteria; phylum Pseudomonadota; class Alphaproteobacteria; order Rickettsiales; family Rickettsiaceae; genus Megaera; species Megaera polyxenophila. Next base: position 30,938 of record CP084576.1, on the reverse strand, counting down.
TTAATTGATCAGCATCTAAATTTTTAGCTAATTTTTCAGGTAATAGATTTATATCTGTAGGTCTGATTGCTTCATGAGCCTCTTGAGCATTTTTAGATTTAGATTTATAAATAATTGGTTTGGGTGGCAAGTACTTAGCTCCGTACTTTTCCCCAATAAGTTTCCTTATACTATCTACCGAATCAGCAGCGAGCGTAATACCATCTGTTCTCATATAAGTAATTAGCCCTAGCGTTTCGCCCCCAATATCGATTCCTTCATATAATTTCTGGGCTACCTGCATTGTTTTTTTAGCGCTAAAACCAAGTTTTCTTGATGCTTCTTGTTGCAAAGAAGATGTAATAAAAGGGGCAGATGGATTCCTCTTTTGCTGTTTTTTTTCTACCGACAACACGTGAAATTTTCGGGAATTCACTTTCTGAACTATTTCATCGGCTTGTGCCTGATTAGTAATAGAGAATTTTTCCAGTTTATTGCCATTTACATGGGTTAACCGTGCGGCAAAAAGATCCCCCTTGCTTCCAACCATATCAAGTTTAATATCCCAAAATTCTTTGGAGATAAAACGCTCAATTTCATCCTCTCTTTCGCAAATTAATCTTAGGGCAACTGATTGGACACGCCCTGCTGACCTACACCCAGGTAATTTACGCCACAAAATCGGCGACAAGGTAAAACCAACTAGGTAATCTAAGGCTCTTCTTGCTTGTTGGGCATTAACTAAATTGCCATCAACGGCTCTTGGATGAGCAATTGAATTAAGAACAGCTTTTTTAGTAATTTCATTAAAAGCAATACGCTTAAATTTATTATCATCCTCAATCACTTTCTCAGATTTTAATACTTCCATTACATGCCAAGAAATAGATTCCCCTTCACGATCAGGATCGGTTGCCAGATAAATTTCACTAGCATTTTTTGCCGATTTTATGATTTCATTAACATATTTAGAGGATTTATCTGAAATCTCGTATTTCATAGCAAAATCTTTTTCCGGTAATACAGATCCATTTTTGGAAGGCAAATCTCTGATATGACCAAAAGAGGCTATAACTTTATAGTCGTTACCTAAATATTTATTGATAGTTTTTGCTTTCGCAGGAGATTCAACAATTACTAGTTTCATTTAAACCTAAATTAATATATTAATGAAATTTTGTTACCGGCAGTTCTTGTAATTTTTCCGGCAAGTTCGAGTTCTAGAAATATTGTGTACAATATAGGTAGCTCTAGTTGCAACTGCTCCGCTACTACTTCAAAAGTTACTTCAGACGCTGAAAGTAATTCTACTACTGCAGTACGATTTCTGTCAGTCACTTGAATATTACCTTTATTTCCCATATAAAGACCTATATTATTAAAACAACTTGCTTTCTCTTCAAGCTCTTTTTGAAATTTATCTTTAGATACTACGTTTGTCACGATATCATCAACAGATTCAAGCAGATATGCACCATTTTTTATTAACTTATTACTGCCTATGCATCTTGGATCAAGCGGAAACCCCGGAACGGCAAAAACATCCCTATTTTGTTCAAGAGCAAAATTCGCGGTGATTAATGATCCGGATTTGATACCAGCTTCAATTACTATCGTTGCCAGAGCAAGTCCTGATATAATCCTATTACGTTGAGGAAAATGCTGACTAAGCGGTTTAGATCCTATAGGCAACTCTGCTAAAATCAAACCATTTTTTGCTATTTCTTCATACAAAGTTTTATTTTCCGGCGGATATATGTGATCTATGCCGCCAGCTATTACTGCAATCGTATAGTCTAAACTACTGGAATGAACGGATGAATCGATACCCCTTGCAAGTCCCGAAACCGTTATGTAACCAGCTTTTACTAGATCTTTAGATAATTTTGCTGCAAAAGCTTTACCATTAACTGAACTATTCCTAGCTCCTACTATAGCAATAATTTTCTCATGATTTAACAATGAGATATTTCCTTTATAAGATAAAACAGGAGGAAAATCAGGAATTTGCAATAATAATTCAGAGTAATTCTGGTCTTTATAAGTTATTAAGTAGCTATTATTTTTTTCTAGTTCTCTAAGTTCTTTCAAAGCAGAATCTTTAGAATAAAGCTTAATTGGCTTCGACCTTCCTCCTTTAACTGAAAAATCCTGTACATTTTCTAGGGCACAAGATGCAGAACCAAAAAACTTTACCAGGTTAAAAAAAGTCTTCGGGCCAACATTTTCACTTCTGATAAGCCTTAATATATCGATAGTTTCATCAGAATAGGCAGGAGCTTTATTATTTACAAAAAGATTTTCTAGCATGTGTTAAAACCCCTACAAGTACTCCTTTATAACCCTTCAGCGTGCGAGGTTAAGTAGTCAGAAACCCCTTGTTTTGTAGCACTCATTCCTTGATCACCTTTTTTCCATCCTGCCGGACAAACTTCGCCATGGGCATTATGATAGTCTAAAGCATCAACCATTCTTAGTGTTTCATCAACATTTCTACCGAGAGGTAAATCATTTACAAGATAATGCCTTACTTTAAAATCATCATCTATTAAAAATGTACCTCTAAACGAGATACTTTCATCACTAAGTACGTTATAAGCTTTAGAAATTTCTTTGCTCAAATCTGACACTAGCGGAAATTGAACATTTCCTATTCCGCCTTTATTTACCGACATTGATTTCCAAGCATGGTGTGAAAAATGGGAGTCAACACTTACAGCTACTACCTTAGTGTTTCTTGAGTTAAATTCTCCTAACCTATTATTAAAAGCAATAATTTCGGAAGGGCAAACAAAAGTAAAATCCAGGGGGTAGAAAAACAAAATGCCTTTATAGCCTTTTAAATAAGTTTTTAAATTAAAATTGTTATCTATTGAATCGTCAGGCATCACTGCTTTTGCTGTAAAATCAGGCGCCAATTTACCTATATATACTGTCATTTTAGCTCTCCTTATAAATTTATAAACTTAACAACCAGATAATATAGATAATATTTATTTAAATCAACTTAAAGAAGGCTTACCCAAATATACAAATTTTAATCCAAATAATATTAATTTTAACTATTAGTGCAAAGAGATTAATAAAGTATAAATAGCTTACCGAAAAATAAAAAAATAGATTTATGCTAAAAGATTATATAAAAAAATTACGTACTTACCGACAAAAAAAAACTGTCAACATACTCGATATTCCGGAGGCTATTTTCCCTTCAGAAGAAACTGTTGGGTCTGAGCAATATTTCGATAATGTTATCGTCCACAGATGTGTAAGCCTGATAGCCTCTTCTGCAAGCCACGTACCTTGGTTAGTGTATAAAAAACAAGGAAGTAAAAAGGTTTTTACCGACAACCATATTGCTGCCAAGCTACTTAAAAAACCTAACCCAGAAACTTCAGGAGCAGATTTCTTTACTGAAGCAATTTCTAGTTTATTACTCTATGGCAATAGCTATGTTTTTTTAGCCAGTTATGATGGCTCGTCTGCTTCAGGAATATATAATTTACACCCTCAAGCAGTTGAAATAGTTACCGAAAGCAATAGACCTACCGCATATAAACATAAAAGCTTTGGAGGATCAAAACTTTATCCTATTGATAGGATAAGCAGAGTAAGCCGTATTCTACATTTTAAAAATTACCATCCTTCTAATCATTTATACGGTTTATCATCTCTAGCTGCGGCAGCTAAATCCATAAATTTATACTCAAAAACTTTGGATTGGAATAAAGCCCTTCTTAAAAATGCCGTAAAACCTAGCGGTGCGTTGGTTTTTCAAGACGGTAACGGTTACTTAACTGATGAACAATTTGAAAGGTTACAGCAACAATTTTATGATAATTTCAGCGGTTCATCTAATTCAGGAAAACCACTGGTTCTTGAGGGAGGTTTAAAATGGCAAGAAACTAATAATGCAGAAAAATTTGAGAAGTTCCTTGAACTAAAAGATTCAAGTGCAAGAGACATAGCAATAGCCTTTAATATTCCACCGCAACTTCTTGGTATTAACGGTGATAATACTTATAGCAACATGCAGGAAGCAAGACTTGCTCTATGGGAGGAGAATATCATTCCATTACTGGATAAAATAGCTGATGGACTAAGTAATTGGTTATCTTACTGGCTAAAAGAGGATTTATTAATTGATTTTGATCGTGATTCAATATCAGCCCTCACAGAACGGAGAGAAAATCTTTGGTCTAAAATAACTGCTGCATCTTTTATGACTTTGAATGAAAAACGAGCATTTGTAGGACTAGAGGCCATAAAGGGAGGAGACAAAATTTTTGATAATAACTTAGAAAAGCAAGCAGAAAAAGACACCTATGAAAAATACAGTCAATAAATTATACGGCTTTATAGCAAAGCTTGTTTCATTACTAGAAGATGAACTCAATGAAATAAGCTCACATAAATCAAAAAACGCATTAAATATTAAAAAGAATATTACCGACACGCTAAATAAGCTAGTTGCGCTGATCATCCAATTAAACAAGCTAAGTAAGGAAGAAATAGACGAGGATTGTATAATTAACAAAGAGGACCAGGACATTATAAAGCGCTTCGTTGAAAAGTATAATCTCCAGAACAAAACATAAGGAATAAAAAACAGTGGAAGATACCGAAGAATTTCTTGAAACAATTTTGCGTCAGGATTTTTCAAGCTTTATCGGCAAAGTTTTTAGCACGATAAATCCAGGAGCTAAATATCACGCTAATTGGCATATAGACTTACTAGCAGAATATTTAGAGGGGGTGCGTCTTGGACAAATTAAACGCCTTATAATTAATATGCCCCCAAGAGCCTTAAAATCAGTATGCGTAAGCGTCGCCTGGCCCGCTTGGCTTTTGTCTCTTAACCCTGGGACAAGAATAATGGTTGCTAGTTATTCTTCGATTTTAAGTATTAAGCATTCAATGGATACAAGGTTAGTGGTATCTTCCAGCTGGTATAAAAAACTTTTCCCTAAAACTAAATTGTCAAAAAGCCATAACCAGAAAAGTAAATTTCTGACTACTAAAAACGGCTTCCGTTTTGCTACAAGCGTCGGCGGCTCAGCCACCGGTGAAGGGGAAGATTTCCTGATTATCGACGATCCACACAACCCTACCCAGATCAATTCACTAAAAATGCGCAATAAAGTTATAGAGTGGTTTGAACAGACGTTTATCACTCGCCTTAATGATAAAAAAAACGGAGCAATTGTTCTTGTTATGCAAAGGTTACATCAAGAAGATTTATCCGCTCATTTACAATCTTCAAGAGGGTGGGAAATTCTAAAAATCCCTGCTTTAGCCTCAGAAAATATTAAATATAATTTTGGCAAATTCCATAAAATTTACAAAGAGGGCGAGATTTTAGACAATATCCGTGATACACGGGAATTTCTTGAAAATCTAGAACGTGAAATCGGCAGCAGAAATTATACCGCTCAGTTTTTACAAGAACCTTTACCTGCTAATTATCATTTACTTTCCCCCCACAATATCCACTATTTTGAAAACCTACCTGACAGGTTCGATTTTTTTGTTCATAGCTGGGATACTGCAATCAAAACATCAGAAACATCTGATTATACAGTCGGAACAGTTTGGGGAATCATCCAAAACAAATATTACCTGGTTCAAATGATCCGGAAAAAACTAATTTATTCAGATTTAAAAAATGAAATCCACAAGCAGATTCATAAGTATAAACCACGATTTGTCTTAATTGAAGACAAGGCAAGCGGGCAATCATTGATTCAAGACCTAAAAATTTCTGGTTTTAATAATATTAAGGCCATAAAGCCTTCTCTTGATAAGATTACAAGATTTGCATCAGTTACCCACCTTTTTGAAAGTGGGATAGTATTATTACCGGCAAAAGCAGCTTTTAGTAGAGTCATAACTTCCGAGATTACTAATTTTCCAAATGGTAAACACGACGATATAGTAGATTCTATAAGCCAGTTTCTAAATTTTATTAAGCAACAGAATGGTAATAATTTGGCACAGATAAGAAGTTTATAAGTAAAAATTGCAGCAAAAAATTAAACAAGAAAAGAAGTTTACTAAAATTCCAAATTTCTCTTGACCTATTAGCTATTATATGTCAATTAATTGACTGCATTACGCAAATGCCGCTATAGCTCAGTGGTGGAGCGCATCATTGGTAATGATGAGGTCGAGAGTCCGATTCTCTCTAGCGGCACCACTAAAACCATTAAGCAGTTATTCTAAAAATTAGATTTGGTAAAGGCCTAAATCTCTTCTGATATCCACTCACTTAAATTATTATCATACTTTAATATCCTTGGTTTAGTATCGATGCTATCGAAAGTAATGTCTTGCATTAACTGTTCCTGGCTCGATATAAAACCACTTTCTTGGTCAAAAAAAGTAAAATATGGTTGGTAATTTTTATAAGTAATATTTATAAACTTTTGTTTTATTGCCTCATTCGCAGCTTTAATTAAATCATCTAATATTTCAACCTTCTGGTTGTTTATAGATTCTATTACTAACCTATAAACGCTTTTATAATTTTGAACAAACATTTCGGGAATACTGCTAAAACTACCGCCAGTTTGAACGTTGGCAATTGCCACACTACCGATGGGTACTCCTGACTTGGCCGCTGCATAATCGTCAGCTTCAAAGAATATTGCCCCAGCAAAATCAAACATCTTACGAATTTTATTTTTTTCTAGATCATATAATTTAACTTCCTTCTCCAATTTTTGGCCGTTTCGAAAAATTGTCAGGGTAATATTTTCTGGGGTGTTATTCATTATTTGATCAAGTATAGTAAGGTCACCACCTAATTCTTTATTATTTACTGCCCAAATAATATCTCCTGGCATTATTACATTTTGAGCAGTAGAACCAGCAATAATGGTACGGGCTGCAATGACTCTATTGCGGGCATCAGGGAATTTTTTGATGTAATCCTTCATTTCAGAGACCGGAAAATTACGGTGTTTTACCGCTTTATCAAGCGAATACAAAACCGAGATAAGACCTATATGCTTTCTTTGCACTGGTTTATTGTTTTCTAAAGCATTTAATACATCCGTTACATATGATTTCTTTAAAGCAAGAGCATGGGTTTTACCGCCACCATATAAAATTCCAATTGCTTTACTCTCAGAATTTATAACAGGTGAACCGCTTGCTCCACCGGTGGTATTCATATTTATTACATAAGACCCTTGAGGCATTTGACCATTAATATCAAAAAGATCCGATAAATAACCATTATGGAATGAAAATCCCTGGTCTTCCGTATTGCCTACAATAAAAACTTCATCACCTAAGCTTGGTTCTTTATTGCTAAATTCTATTTTTTCTACTTGTCCAGGTAGTTCCTGAGGGTTTATTTTCAAAATTGCAAAATCAGCATATTGATCATAATAAGCAACCTTTGCTTCCGCTTGCTGACCGTTATGGAAAGTAATAAAATATGTACCTACTGCAGCCCTCCCAACTACATGATTATTTGTCACGATAAAACCCTTTTCAAGATCAGCAATAAAGCCGGTTCCCGACCAACTGCCGGTATTTTGATAGGCGGAAACAGACACTCGGCTATTAATTGTTACGATTGCTTTTTTTATTTTTTCTATATCTTTAATTTTTACTGTCCCTGAAGCCTCGGCTATAACATTAGTTGAGACCAAGACAATTAGGAAAATTTTTATTATTTTTAACATTTTTTTACCTTATCAATCTTGTAAAAATTTTATCCTGCACTATATCAACAGATATATTTGACTAAACAAAAAAAGCAGATAAGAGCTTTTAAGTCAAACAATTTATATTCAATGGGGAATAACTATGGGAAAAATTATTGGTATCGATCTTGGTACAACAAACTCTTGTGTAGCAGTTATGGAGGGTAAAGAGCCTAAAGTAATAGAAAATGCGGAAGGTTCAAGAACTACTCCTTCCATGGTAGCGTTTGCAAACGGGGAAGTATTGGTAGGAGAACCAGCCAAAAGGCAAGCTGTTACGAATGCAGCTAATACTTTATTTGCTATCAAACGTTTAATTGGTCGTAACATGGACGATCCAACTGTAAAAAAAGATCAGGAACTTGTACCTTATAAAATTGTTAAATCTGATAATAACGACGCTTGGGTAGAGGTAGACGGTAAAAAATATTCACCGAGCCAAATTAGTGCTTATATACTGCAAAAAATGAAAGAAACCGCCGAAAATTATCTTGGTGAAGCTGTTACTCAAGCCGTAATTACAGTACCAGCCTATTTTAATGACGCTCAACGGCAAGCAACGAAAGATGCCGGTAAAATTGCCGGACTAGAAGTACTACGCATTATAAATGAACCAACAGCTGCAGCTCTTGCCTATGGATTTGATAAAACAGAAAATAAAACCATAGTTGTTTATGATTTAGGCGGTGGTACTTTTGACGTTTCCATTCTTGAAATTGGCGACGGTGTTTTCGAAGTTAAGGCAACTAATGGTGATACTTTTCTCGGTGGGGAAGATTTCGATATGCGAATTCTTAATTTCCTAGTGGATGAATTTAAAAAAGATAACGGTATTGACTTAAAAAAAGATCCTCTTGCCCTGCAAAGACTTAAAGAAGCTGCAGAAAAAGCCAAAAAAGAGCTTTCTTCCACTCAACAAACTGATATCAATCTGCCTTATATTACCGCAGATAGTAGTGGTCCAAAACATATGAACATCAAGCTTACTAGAGCAAAACTTGAGTCATTAGTTGAAGATTTGATTAATTCTACTATGGAACCTTGTAAAAAGGCTTTAAAAGATGCGGGTGTTAAAACCAGTGACATCCAGGAAGTAGTCCTTGTCGGTGGTATGACAAGAATGCCAAAGGTGATCGAAAAAGTAAAAGAATTTTTTGGCCGTGAACCTCATAGGGGAGTAAATCCTGATGAAGTAGTAGCACTCGGAGCAGCAATTCAAGGAGGAGTCCTACAAGGCGACGTTAAAGATGTTTTATTACTTGATGTTACTCCGTTGTCACTTGGAATCGAAACTCTGGGTGGAGTATTTACAAGGCTAATTGATAGGAACACTACTATTCCTACCAAAAAAAGCCAGGTTTTTTCAACTGCAGACGATAATCAACATGCAGTAACGATAAGAGTGTTTCAGGGAGAGCGGGAACTTGCCGTACACAACAAATTACTTGGACAATTTAACTTAGAAGGTATCCCACCCGCACCAAGAGGCTTGCCTCAAATCGAAGTAACATTTGATATTGACGTTAACGGTATAGTGCATGTGTCCGCTAAGGATAAAGCTAGCGGCAAAGAACAAAAAGTTACTATTCAGGCTTCTGGCGGTCTTAAAGAAGAAGAAATTGAAGCAATGGTTAAAGATGCAGAGCAAAATGCTGCGGAAGACAAAAAACGCAAAGAATCAATAGAAGTAAGGAACAGGGCGGATGCACTTATTTATTCCTCCGAGAAATCGTTAAAAGAACATGGAGATAAAATTTCAAGCGATGATAAAAAATCTATTGAAGATGCAATAGCGGAATTAAAATCAGCACTTGAGGAAGATAATCTTGAAAAAATTAACGAAAAAACAGATGTTTTAGCTGCTGCAAGTATGAAAATAGGCGAAGCCATGTATAAAACAGATGGAAGTGGTGGAATGGGTGAACCAGGCGCTGCTCATAATGAACATAAAGATTCTGGGGAGGAAAAAGTAGTAGACGGTCAATTTAAGGATGTGACCGATAATAAATAACTAATTTACTAAACCACTAGATAAATAATAATAATCGGCTAAAAAAACATTTTAATTTAATACTAGCCGATTATTATTATAAAAAATTTAACTTAAGCTTTTTACCCTCAAGATATCTGTAAATTATTATGTCGAAAAAAGATTATTATGAAGTTCTGGAAGTACAAAAATCTGCAGACACTGCTGAAATAAAAAAGGCATACTTAAAATTAGCCAAGAAATATCACCCAGATCAAAATGCCAACAATCCTGATGCTGAAAAGAAATTTAAGGAAATTAGCGAAGCATATGATACTTTAAAAGATGAACAAAAAAGAGCAGCTTATGATAGGTTTGGTCATGCGGCCTTTGCTCAAGGTAACAGCGCCTCAAGTGGATTTGGCGGCGGTAGAACAGCAGGCTTTAATACCCATGATATCAACGACATTTTCGGTGATTTTTTTGGTGACTTTATGGGAGGAAGCACAAGAAAAACCAGAACATCGACAAGTATTAAAGGTTCTGACTTAAAGTATGAACTTACTATTAGTCTTGAAGAAGCGTTTAGAGGAACTGATAAAAACATTAATTTTAGAACAGAAGTAAAATGCAGCCCATGTAATGGCAAGGGTTCGCAGGATGCAAGTGCAACTTCTAATTGTAGTCAGTGCGGAGGAGCCGGTGTAGTTAGGATGCAACAAGGTTTTTTTGCAATAGAACAAACCTGTAGTAAATGTGGGGGAGCTGGTCAGGTTGTTAAGAATCCTTGTCATACTTGTCATGGTAACGGCAGAATTTCAAAACAAAAAAGTTTAATTATTAACGTCCCTTCTGGTATAGAAGACAACACACGAATTCGTATTGCTTCCGAAGGGGAAGCCGGAATTAGAGGCGGAGCAAATGGAGATCTATATGTTTTTGTCTCCATAAAGCCTCACGATATATATAAGGTCGAAAATTCCAATCTTCATTTTAAGCTACCAATAAGTTTTACAAAAGCAGTTCTTGGAGGAGAAATTGAAGTACCAACAATTGACGGCTTAAAAGTAAAGTTAACAATTCCAGCCGGATCGGAAACAGGGGATCAATTACGTATAAAAGGCCAGGGTATGTCAAAAGTTCGCTCTAGCTTAAGGGGTGATCTTTATGCGCATATTTACATCCAAATTCCTAAACATTTGACAAAAAAGCAAAAAGACTTACTCGAGGAGTTAGATAAAGAACTAGGCCATATTAATCAAAACTATTCAGAAAGCGGTTTTTTCTCTAAAATGAAAAATTTATGGTCATAAAAATGAATTAGGTAAGTTATGATAAAAAAGCTATTAATTAATTCCTTAGTTATTTTCTATGTTATTTTAAGTGTAAATATTACAGCCTTATCATCTGCTGCCGAAAAACAACATGATAGTAAATCAGATAAAGGTTCTATTTTACTTCGTGAGTTATTACTTGCCCACAGAATGCTTGCAAATAGCAAACAGTCTGATCCTGATAATTCAAAAATAGCAAAATCAATAGTATTAATAGGCCAAAAGAAATATGAGATAGTATCCTTTGAGTTTAAAAATACACTAGATACCCAAGCAGAAGAAACTTTCGAAGAATATGCTAAAATAAATAATTTATTCTATATGAGAAGCACCATAACTAAGTCTCAGGAAGAAGAAAGTTCTAACTTAGAAATTTTTGATTCTAAGGAAGCCAATTTAGAAGATGAGATATCTTTTTATATATCGTTGCGTTCCCTAGAATAAGAATAGCTCTTTGTGCTTAAAATCCATAAATTAAGCTGATTTTAATAAAGTTTGTGCTTGATCGGTTAAACTATTTAATGTGTTCTCCAAAAGAATTTTATCTTTTTGTTCATTTCCACTAAGGATTAAAGGCTGCCCTACGACTACTAATATTTTACTAAAAAATTTTGGTAACATCATGCTATCCCAACTTTTGAGTTGAAAATATTTTGAAGCATGGCATGAAACAGGAATTACTTTTTTGTCGTATTTACTAGCAATCTTTGTAATTACGCTATTATTTTTATATACAGGCCCTCTTGGTCCGTCAGGAGTTACCACTATCTTACCACCGTTGGAAATTTGTTTTATAATTTCTTTGACAGCAGCAGCAGAATTTTTATTTGTTGAGCCTTCAATTATTCGGTGTCCCATCATTAAAACCAATTTACCGATAATTTTACCGTCAGAATGCGGGCTTGTTAAGCCAAAAGCATTTTTATAATTACCAAAAATATACATGCTATAAGCTAATCTATTATGCCATATTGCGAAAAATAGCCCTTTTTCGTTATCAAGCTCCTCTTCGTCAAGGTTTTCCGGCATAATAAAACGCCAGCTACTAGTAAAATAAGCAATTTTAAGATATAGAAAAATTGCCGAGGCTACTACATTAAATAGTATTTTACTATTTTTTAGATAATGCTTTATTATTTTCTTCATTGAGTTAATTGGTTTATACACATCTCAATTCTCTGACATGCTTTAACAAGTAATTCTTCACTAGTTGCATAAGAAATGCGGAAATACCCTTCTAGGCCAAATGCAATACCTGGCACTACCGCTACATTTCCATTTTCTAACAAATAAGTTGCTACATCATTATCATTTTTTAGTAACTTCCCGGAAGGCGTCTTTTTCCCAAATAATTTCATACATCTAATGAACAAATAAAAAGCTCCTTCAGGCTTATAACACTCAAGATTTTTGATTCTAGAGAGCAAGCTAAAAACTAAATCCCGTTTTTTTTCGAAACCAAGCGCATTTTTTGGGATATAGTTTTGGATACCGATAAGAGCTTCAATAGCTGCCATCTGGCTTATTGACGATGGATTAGAAGTACTTTGCGACTGGATTAACGCCATAGCTTTTATTATATCCTTATTGCCAGCACCATAGCCTATTCTCCATCCAGTCATTGAATAAGCTTTTGAAACTCCATTAACTATAAATATTCTCTCTTTTAAATCCGGCGCAACTGCTACTAGGTTATAAAATTTAAACCTGTCAAAAGTAATATGCTCATATATGTCATCCGACATTATCTGGACATGAGGGTATTTTCGTAAAATATTAGCAAGTAGTAGCAAGTCCTGCTTTGAATAGGCTGCTCCCGAGGGGTTGCTTGGGGAATTTAAAACAAACCACTTAGTTTTGTCGGTAATTGCTGCATCTAGAGATTCTGGCGTTATTTTAAACCCGGTTTCCAGATGAGCCTCAATTATTACTGGTTTGCCCTCGGCAAGTAGTACAATATCAGGGTAAGATACCCAGTAAGGTGCGGGTATTATTACCTCATCTCCTTTGTTAAGGGTAGCCATGAACAAATTATAGATGACTTGTTTCCCACCAGTTCCAATGATTATTTGCTCCGGTAAATATTCAAGGCCATTTTCCCGTTTAAATTTTTTACATACCGCTTTCTTTAACTCAGGCATGCCATCAACATTAGTATACTTTGTTGCACCGGCTTTTATAGCAGCAATAGCAGCAAGTTTGATATTTTCTGGTGTGTCAAAATCCGGTTCGCCAGCACCAAGAGAAATTACATCTACTCCACTCCGTTTTAATTCTGAGGCTTTTGCAGATACGGCTAGCGTCGGAGATGGTTTAATAAAACCTAATCTTGTAGCGATTAATGACATAATTTTGTAACTAATTTTTTTGTTAATTTTATAAGTAACACCCAATATGCTTTATTAGTTTGAACTGTGCAGAATTATATGAGAACATAAATTGAAAATCAAATCAAAGATCAATAATCAAAATACTTAATATTTATGATGGCACAGGGTATTTTTTCTAAATTAGTAGATTATATAAAATCAGGATTTGCGTTCGTACTTAGAATTCCCAATCTGCTAAAAGATCAATTTTTTGCAATTAGAGAGAACGCAGCAAGGTTAAGATATAACCTAAAAAATTTCACAGAAACAAATATAAACCTTGGTATATATCACCTCAACAACCAAAATTACAATGATGCTATATTCAGATTTATATTAGTTGATAAATTTCTGCGTCCAAATGATCCTTTTGTAAATTACTGGACCGGATGGGCCTATTTTTTGAAAAAAAAATATAAGAAAGCGATTTTTTATTTAGAAAAAGGACAAAACGAAGATAAAATCGGTTTGTTAAAATTTATCAAAGAAATTGACCATATTTCCAAAGTTCCAAGTGAAATATACTCCGTATATCGAGGTATAATTACTAAAGATATTGTTGATAAATTTTTCAATAAAAATCTTAACCTACCAAGAGAACTAATTATAAAACTAATAGGCGCAATTGATAAATTACCGGAAAAATATTCTATACTTGAAATTGGCAGTAATATAGGTTTCGTTGGTGAAGAAATCGAAAAAAGAATGCAAGAAGGGTTTTCTATTACCGGTATTGAAAGTTCAGCCGAGATGATCAAACTCCAAAAACAATCTAAACGTGATAAGGTATATGATAAAATAATTAACTTACCTGTTGAAAATTATTTAATAGACCACAAGGACGAAAAATATGACATTATCTTAAGCCTTGACGGGTTCTCCAACAATTCAGAATTAAGCGATCTATTTGGTCAACTCTATAATTCTCTATCTTCTGGAGGGTATTTTGCTTTTGCGTGCAGATTAAGTGATAAGAAAGACTTCTCAGATAAATATTTAGAGTTTGTTTATGAGGAGCATTATATTACCAAACTATTAAAAAAATGTGGTTTTACTATCATCGATGAACCAAATTCAGAACCACTAATTAAAAATAGCTATGTTATATTCGTTGGTAAAAAACTAAACTAAATAAAAAAATAATATAATTATTGAAAAACTACTGTTATAATCCGCACCAAACTAAAATTAAAAGCTATATGAGTTTCATAAAATTGAGTATTGGTTCAATTACAGCTAAGCGGTTTATAAAATATTTTCTGCAAACAGCATTAATCCTGAACTTTGCACTAGGAGAAGTCTTCGCCAAGGAAAGTGAGGATAGCGAGTATAAATACAATTACAATCAATTTAACGGTAAGTGCAGTGTTTACGACCCTTACGAAAAATTAAATCGTAAAATTTTTGCTTTTAATAGTGTGGTCGATACGTTTTTATTAAGACCAGTTGCTAAAATATATGGTAGATTTACAAATGACTATACAAAAAATCGTGTAGGAAGTTTTGTTGATAATATATCAGAACCTTTATCTACCGTAAACTACACCCTTCAAGGTAACCCTGAAGGTATACTTAAAAGTTTTTGGCGGTTTGCAATAAATTCAACTTTTGGCATAGCCGGAATGTTTGATATAGCAAGCAAATTTGGCCTAAAACCTCCACAACAAACTCTAGGTAGCACTTTAGCATATTACGGTACAGGCCCCGGGCCATATATAGTACTGCCCTTCTATGGCGGAATTAATGCTAGAGATGTATCAGACCCTTTAATTTCAGATTTTTTGCTAAATCCTCTTACTTATTCATTGGATAAGAATTTTATGCTTACCGTAACCGGTGTATCAATTATAGATATGCGTTATAAACTTATGCCTCTTACAGATTATGTTTCGAAAAATTCTTCAGATCCATATATTGCAGTTAGGGAAGCAATTTTTAATCAAAGAGAAGCCAAAATAATATACCCTGCAGGGTATAAATGCCAGACCTTTAAATAAAGATGTACATTAAAAATTTAAAGGGATAATATAGTTTTACATAAATTTAGGTGTAGTTATGAAAGTCATTAATAGAATTTTGCTATGTATATCTATTTTAGTTTGCAATCCGCTGGCATATGCTGATGAAGAGGCAGAAAAGCTAAAAGTTTATGTTAATAACTTAATTACTGATGGATATAATATTGTAAATGACGCAAATTTACCAGCAGACGAGAAAGTCAAACGTTCAAGTACGTTAATACGCGCTAATTTACACCTTGACTGGATGGCTAAATATACTTTAGGGCGGCATAAAAAAAGCCTTTCTGATGCAAAAATAAAGGAATTTACAGAAGTTTATTCGAAATTTATTGTCCAAGCATATGCTGATCTTTCAAAAAACTACAGCGACGTAAAAGCAGTTGTTAAAAAAGTAAACAAAGTTGATGATAATGTATTTTTAGTCAGTATGGAGATTTTAAAAAAAGACTCTGACTCACCGGTAGCAGTTGATTACTTAGTTCATAAACTTACAAATGCTAAACAAAACCCTTATAAAGTAGGGGATATAATAACCGAAGGTGTTAGCATATTAAACTCTCAGCAAACTGAGTTTGATAATGTTATTTCTAATAATGGAATTGATGCTTTAATTAGCAATTTAAAAGAAAAATTGTTAAAAAACAATTAATGAGAACTAGTGTACAAATTATTATGACAAAACAAATTAAAGATAACGAATTTGAATCTGAAGTAATCAATTCAAAATTACCCGTATTGATTGATTTCTGGGCAGAATGGTGCGGTCCATGTCGTATGCTTTCGCCTATTCTTGATCAATTATCGGAAGAGATGGAGGGTAAGGTAAAGATAGTCAAGATGAATATCGATGAAAACCCGGAAACACCATCTAAATTTGGTGTAAGAGGAATTCCGACGATGTTACTCTTTAAAGAAGGTAAACAAATCGCCACCAAGGTTGGGGTACAGCCCAAAAATGCGCTTCAGGAATGGATAAATTCTAGTCTATAGCCTAGTTTATCTTACAGTTTACCTGGATGTTGTAAAAAATAGCTGTCTGTTATGCATTTGTTTTAAAATTTTGGTAGGCTAAAATGATATGTTTAGTTTTTCTACTTCCTCTAGCTAGCTGTTTTGCTAAACTGATAACTAGTCTTTGCCCATAGATTGTAATTACCCTGCTGTATTATCCTTTAGGTCAAATTAGATAAAGCACGCTAAACATCAAGTATACCAAAAATATTATAAACTATAAATAAACGATAACGGTTTAGCTAATTCATATCCTAAAAGTTATACTATACTTAATATGAAATTGAATTTTGCAGTAAATTTTAGCGATTTAAATTCTCTAAAAGGTTTAAAAAAAATCGACAAAATTTTTCTCTCTTATTTAGAGCAAAAAAACCTAATTTTACATAAAAAATTAACTGAGTACAGAAACTCCCCTGCTCTACCTAGTTCCTCTACTGAATACTCTAAATTTTTGCTAGAGTTAGCCCCATACCTCGATGACTTCGCAGCTGAATTATTTTCTATAGAAACAGAAAATCTTACTCTCAAACAGAGTCAGAAGAATTTTAATATAATTTATGAATGTAAGAGAAAATTTGTCCAACGGGTGTTTAAAAATTATTATACCCATAATAATAAGGAAATAGATTTTTCAGAAATATCACAGAAATTAACAGGATTAATTGGCAGAATCACTCAGGAAAGTTTTGCAGAAAACGTAATAAAGTGGCTAAGCACACCTAAAAAATTTGAATCGGAGTTAAAGATTGCAGCAGATTATGCCATTTATATGATATTAAATAATAGTGGCCTACCTTTATTTACTATCCCAAGGCCCACAGATCCGGAGAATCTAATTCGTGAAAATAGAATCCAAATGCTAGCTAAGGATATTTATCTTGGCTTTGATTATAGAGATAATGAGATTAATTTAGAGAATGCCCTTTCTAACGCAAAATATTGTATATATTGTCATCATCAACAAAAAGATTCCTGCCGTTTTGGTATAAAAAACGCAAAACAAGAAAGCCAGCAAGCAGATGGCTGCCCATTAGATCAAAAAATTTCTGAAATGAATGAGTTAATGGCAGCAGGATTTAATATTGGAGCACTTAGCGTCATTTTAATTGATAACCCGCTCGTGGCTGCAACTGGGCATAGAATTTGTAATGATTGCATAAAGTCCTGTATTTTCCAAAAACAGGACTCTGTTAATATTCCTCTTGTCGAATCAAAGATTTTAGATAATGTTTTAAATCTTCCTTATGGAGTCGAAATATATATTTTACTAACAAAATGGAATCCATTAAATATTGAATCCCCTTTGCCTAAAAAACCTACTAATTATAATGTTTTGGTCACAGGTTTAGGGCCTGCAGGGTTTGCTCTTTCTCATTATTTGTTGAACGAAGGGCATAACGTTACTGCAATTGACGGCTTAAAAATCACGAATCTAGAAATTGATTTAACAAAACCGGTAAAAGATTACAAACAAATAAAAATGCCTTTATCCCAAAGGTCTCCTCAAGGTTTTGGAGGGGTTGCAGAATATGGTATTACCAATAGATGGGATAAAAATAACCTCACTTTGATCAGATTAATTTTAGAAAGAAGAATAGATAATTTTAAACTACTTGGTGGTGTAAGGCTTGGCAGTAACATTACTACAAAGCAAGCTTTTGATTTTGGGTTTGATCATATAGCATTATGCCTTGGAGCAGGAAAACCAAAATATGTAAATTCAGCTTCTTACTTTATTAAAGGAGTAAAAAGTGCTGCTGATTTTCTAATGAATTTGCAACAAGGCGGTAGCTATCTAGCGCAAAGCAATAGCAATTTACTTCTTAGGATGCCAGTAGTAATAATAGGTTGCGGCCTAACCGCTATTGATAGTGCCGTAGAAGCAATTCATTACTACCAAGCCCAAGTAGAAAAATTCTTAACTTCATATGAGGATAAACTGGTAACCCCAGGTAAACTATCTGAAGAAGAAAAAATAATTGCAGAAGAATTTGTTAATCATGCAAAATTATTTCAAAAAGCTAAATCTGCAGGAGAGAAACTTGATATTATTCAGCAACTTGGAGGAGTAACAATTTGTTATAGAAAAGACATCAAGGAGTCTCCAGCCTACAAAAGGAATCATGAAGAGATAGAACATGCTAAAGCTATAGGCGTAAAATTTCTGCTAAATTTATCTCCCATGGAAATTAAAGCAGACCAATATGATTATGTAAAGGAGATAGAATTTTTTGATCAGGAAAAAAATATTGTTTCTTTAAATGCAAAAACGGTATTGGTTGCAATTGGCACAGAAGATAATGAATTCCTAGATATAAATGGATTTACTAGCAATGATCGTAGATTTAGCCACTTCGGTGATTGCAATCAGAAATACTCAGGAAGTGTTGTTAAAGCTCTTGCTAGCGCTAAAAATGGCTATAAGGAAATAACAAAACAGTTAAATAAATCTAATCCGAGTACAAATTTTTCTTTTCAACGGTTCGCCAAAGTTTTAGATCAGCAATTAAAATCCAAAATTTACTCTGTAAAGGAAATTGCCCTAAACATGTTAGATATAACAGTAAAATCCCCTCTAGCCGCTAAAAACTATCAACCAGGCCAGATTTTTAGGCTACAAAATTTTGCAGAGACACTGGATAAACTTACCAAACCACTTGCCTTGAGCCCTTATAAAGTAGATAAAAACCAAGGATTAATTTACTTTGTTATATTAAAAACAGGTAAATCAACGGGGTTATGCAGTAATTTTAAGGCAGAAGAAGAAATCGTACTTATGGGACCAACTGGTTCTAAAACTTATATTCCAACATCCCAAAATGTTATTTTAATAGGTGAAGGAATCAGAAATATGGCCCTCTTACCAATTGCCCAGGAACTCAAAAATCAGGGGTCAAAAGTAACATTTTTTGCTGTCTATAACCAGCAA
Source organism: Candidatus Megaera endosymbiont of Mesostigma viride (assembly GCA_020410825.1). Taxonomy (GTDB): domain Bacteria; phylum Pseudomonadota; class Alphaproteobacteria; order Rickettsiales; family Rickettsiaceae; genus Megaera; species Megaera polyxenophila. Next base: position 11,608 of record CP084576.1, on the reverse strand, counting down.
AATGACATTTTTTATATGGAGAAAATAAAGGCTGCAGCAGATGAGGCTTATACGTTTATACTATCTAATAATAGCGATGGTAATAAAAATATTAACAATTTAATAAACAAGATCAACGAAGCAAAAATGTCAAAAAATGCTTACATTATAGCTTATGTTACAAACAAAATGCTGGAAGAAATAAAAAGATATGAGCAACAGTTATTTAAAAATAGTGAGTTTGTTTGTGGTATATTAGCCTCGATGCAATGTATGATGAAAGGTATATGCGGACAATGTATACAAAAAGTTGATAATGATAAAGGATATATTTTTTCCTGTGCTTCCCAAGAATATGATATTAAAAAATTTGAGCCTAAGCTTCTTGCTAAAAGGCTTAAACAAAAATCCCTGTTAGAAAAATTAGAAAATGTTAATAAATAAAAATTATTAATAAGTTGCTTCTTCTAGCGTTGGAGCACTAATTATTTAAAACTTAATTCACCCAAAAACTCAGATTAATGCTCTAAACTTATAACAAAAAACTTATGCCGTTCGGCTCTGCCCAAATGATTGTGTAAATTCTTATAAATTATAATTTATGAAGAAATAAATGGCTAAAAATATACAAACCGAAAAACTAAATGCAGCAATAGATATTCTCATAAAAAGTGATGTAGATTTATCAGATGTACTTGGGAAAGAAGGTTTAAACAACCGAGCAAACGTATTTTAGAGCGTACTTTAGAAGCAAAAATGCAAAGCCATTTAGGGTTACGAACACTATAATAGGTCTGATATAGGAAAGGTAGTTATCAAAAGAATTTAACAACCAATAAAGGCCAAATAGAACTTAATGTTTCAAGAAACAGGAAAGAAAAATTTGAGCATATAATTGTTACAAAGAAACAAAGCCGAATAGATAGTTTAGATAAAAAAGTAATATCTTTGGATGTTAAAGGCATGAGTAATCAGGTATTAAGATTCAGTAAGTGAATCTTAAATCTATCCTATATGCTCAATTATCTAGAATTTCTAAAATCAGATTAACTAGAAATTATCGCCTATGTTAAAACATTCTAAATTAAAATAACAAGTAATCCCAATAATTTATCATGACTAGTACAATAAAGAGTTGAAAAATAGCTCTAATAGCTGGTTTAACTTGGAAATGTTTATAAAATAATATAGGTTTTAACGCACTTCACAAAACAACGAGGTCTTACAAAGAACCGTCAGGGTTTACTTGCATTTTTTAATATATAATTAACTTGGGGATTATTATATGAGAAGATTAAATAAAGAACAAAAAGGAGCTATATTTCTTTTACAAATAGGTACGTTTTTGGAATATTTTGACCTTATGTTATTTGTCCATATGGCTGTTGTACTAAACGAAATATTTTTTCCAAAATTTGATCCGTTTACTAATTCTCTTTTATCTGCTTTCACATTTTGTTCGACTTTTGCTCTAAAGCCGATAGGAGCATTACTGTTTGGATATATTGGTGATAAAGTGGGAAGAAAGCATACTGTTATTATAACAACAATGGTTATGGCAATATCGTGTATAATTATGGCAAATGTGCCAACGTATGCTCAAATAGGAATAGCTGCTTCATGGGTTATTACAATTTGTAGAGCTTTACAGGGAATGTCTTCCATAGGAGAATCTATAGGCGCTGAACTCTATACTGCAGAGTTGATAGATCCACCTTTAAGGTACAAAGCAGTGGGATATATAGGTTTTGCCGGAGTTGTTGGAATGTCTGTCTCATTAATGGTAGCACAAGTTGTACTATCTCTTGATATAAACTGGAGAGTTATTTTTTGGATCGGAGCAACAATTGCCTTAATTGGTTCTGCTGCAAGAGTAACATTACGTGAATCCCCGGAATTTAGTGATGCAACACGTAAGTTACGTAACATGCTTGAAAGAACGATTGAAAATGGCTCAGCACTACAAACTAATGCGGCATACTTAGAAAAAGTATCTTTTAAAACTTCTCTAGCTTACTTCTTAATTTTCTGTGGGTGGCCATTTTGTTTTTATTTTTCTTATGTTTATTGTACCACAATATTAAAAAACCAGTTTCATTATACAAGCGCAGAACTAATTAATCATAATTTCCTCGTATCAATATTTAATTTAGTTGGTTTATTCATATTTATTCGCCTTACAGAGAAAATACATCCTTTATTTTTATTAAAATTGAAATTAATAATTTATATTCCATTTCTCTGTCTAGTTCCTTTTTTACTAACAAAAGCAGAATCGCCTTCAATAATTTTAATTATTCAAATAATTGGGGTTGTTTTTGGACATTCTACAATACCTGCAAAAGCTATATTTTTAATGCACTTTCCAATTTTCAAAAGATTCCGTTATGCTAGCATGATTACAGCACTTGCACATATAACGCTCTATATCATAACATCGTTTGGGCTAGTTTATGCAACCAACTTTTTTGATGTGTATGGTATACTTTTGATCTCCCTGCCTATTACTTTCTGTTTTTTACTTGGTTTATTACATTTTGAAAAACTTGAGAAACAGTCTGGTGACTATGCGATACTTCTAAGGAATCTAAATAAGACTTACATTCACTGAATTGAAAATCCTTATCAAAAGAAGAATCAATAGATAAATTATTACAGCAAAGTTCATAAATTACTTTTTCTAAGTCTTTGTAGCCCATATACATAGCAGTTATAATAAAAAAATTAAGCGTTTCCTCTGTTATTTTTTTTGCTTTTTCTGGCAATATACATCCTAAAGTCTGCATATTATGTAACCTATCAAATAGTTTTATTAGCAACACTTCCCTCTCCTTTACTTTATAAGAGTTATTTAATACCTCCTCTACAGTTAACTTTGTTCCATCTGGTCTATCACGGGTAAGCCTATCAACCATTTCTGCTATCCTTTTGCCAAAAGTACCTTGTATCATCTCTACACTAACTTCTGTATCTTCAACGGTGTCGTGCAATATACTAGCTACTATTACATCCGTTTTTAAATTGTAGTCGGATATCATATAAGCTACTTCTAAAGGGTGGGTGTAATATAACTCGCCTGATTTCCTTTTTTGGTCACCATGATATTTCCTAGCGAAGTAAATAGCTTTATTAATTAACTCGAAATCTAGCACATTTTGAATATCTAATGATTTAAGTTTTTCTGTTAATCTTAGTGAGTATTTACAGGATGTTGAATAATCCATAATTTAAAAATCAGTCAATGACGCCATTATATAATAATCCCTTATTAGTTGGAATATAAGCAAATTATAAATATTTATTAAATTATTTTCTTTAATGTTACAAATTAAATATTAACAGCTTAAAAAATGGAACAACCTATAACTTCCACAAGTAAGGCGGGGGATCGTATAAAAGATGAGTTTACAGGTTTTTACAGAGGTAGGGTTATTATTTCTGAGGACCTCAAAGATGAAGTAGCCTTATAATGACAATGGTAATAACTTTAGTGGTCTTACTTCCCCTGTCATCCTATTAACTCCATTTGTGGATACGTTCTTAGTACGGCCTACCTAAATCTTCATAAAAATCACGTGTAGGTTCTCTATGTAAGTCATCTTTGTTTATAAATTCTTCACACACTGCTGTATTAGGAGTAAGCTCGGAAAAAATATTTATAAATTTATGGATGAAACTATAAAGCATTTTTTGTTATAAAGAATTAAAATGTTAAAGTATTTAATAGGCAGCTAATGAGTATCTTTTTCCTATACCTAACAAACAACTCTAAAACCTAAAGCTTATTTATGCAAGTAAATTGTCAGTAATAATACTAATTTCACCGAAAATACCCTGCCCGTATTTCCAGAAGTCGAATTTTCCTTTTTTAAACATTCGCATTTCCTCTAAATCGCAATAACTTATACCATACTTACAGTACCATCTTACCGCCCAGATGATTATATCTCATATTTGAAATGTGGATGCTTAAATAGGTTCATAAATCTAGTATTCTATCTTTACTTAAGAACAATGATTTTATCCCCTTACCTCTCTATTTACAACAGGGCTCTTAGGGCTGAATTTACACAATTGATTCAAAAGACTCTACAACTCATCTTTTATTTATATCAATCATTACCAGATTACATATAAAAAATTTTATTATTTTTTATACCTATTCAATACCTTGTTTTTTATATTAATGTTTTACTTATCTCAACAAACATACCTAAAATCTTGAGAAGGTTAAGCTTTCAACTTCTTCTTGCTTCTTTTTGAATTGTATTACTTGATTAAAATTTGTCTTTAGTGTATTTTTCTGCAGAAGATCTAAAACCCCCTTCGGAGAGGTGGCCGAGTGGTTTAAGGCGCTCGCCTGGAAAGCGTGTTCACAGCAATGTGTCGAGGGTTCGAATCCCTTCCTCTCCGCCATTCAATATAAGTTGTGGCTTTTTCGAAAAATCTGATCAAAAAATTTAGAGAAGTCCTAAATTTTTCTAGTACTTACTTTAGCATATTGGAGTGCTCTTAAGGATAAGCCTGCACCAGATATATTATTACTAATAAAACTGGTAAGATAGTATACTAGGAAATATAACTATTTGTTCTAAAAATATTATCCGTCCCTTATACCAGATAGGGCTGTTTTAGATAACCTTTATTATTTTTTATAATTGCACCTGTTATATCCCCCTTAATTTGGGCATTTGATCCTTTTACGATAACACCTTTTCCAGATATAAAATTAATATTTCTTTTTACTAAACTTTTTCCTTTTAAATGTAAAGCCTGCTTCTTACCATTATTATCGTTGATAACTATATTATTAAGATTAACGTCTTTAAGTGTAATATCGTTGCTTGTTACTTCTAAATCCTGCATAGATGTAAATTGTAATCAGCTATTTTCCACTTTCTTACACACAGTTAAGTTATAGATTAATAAAAATATAGGTATGAAAATTGCACTTATTAAAATGTTGAAAATAAAAAAGGTAGTCCAATCCACGTATGACGCGGCCACTCCAGATAAGAAAGAGAGGAGTATACGTGAAAATGAGCTGAAAGAAGAAATGATAGAAAATTGTGTAGCTACCAACTGCTTATCACAAAGAATGGAAAAATATATCACTAACGCAGTGCCTCCTAAGCCTGAAGTAAAGTTCTGCAGAGTAATAGTTAGAAACATTATTAAGATATTATTACCCATTATGGATAATATCGCAAACATAAGTGGTGACATCAACTGAAAAATACCACATATAAAAACGCTTTTCACAATTCCTACTTTAGCTGTTATTATACCCGCTATAGCACCGCCCATGATCATTAATAAAAGGCCATAGGCTTTAGATATACCTGCTATCTCGGTAGTGGTAAAAGACAAATCTATAAGTACTAGTGAACTCATAGCAGCCGGCACTGTATCACTCGATTTATACAATAATATAAATAAAATTATTAAAAACCATTTTGGATTTTTTATTTTTAATAATCTAAAACTATCCTTAATTACTTGAAGATATTCTGTAGAAGATAATAAACTGGTTGCAGTTTTACGTTTTAATATACGAGGTTCTGTAACATGTAAAATGATTATTGGTCCAAGCAGAATAACTACGAAAGCGCATAAATAAACATAATGCCAATTTAATATGTTGGAAATATACAATCCTCCTGCACTACCTATTAACATCCCTATACGGAATCCTGTAATGCTAAAGGTGCTTATAAGGGAGAGATCCTGTTCAGTTTTGGCATGTTCTATACGATAAGCGTCTAAAACAATATCCTGGAGAGCGGCACAAAGAGATATAACTGGCATAACAATAATAGTTATGAGGGGATTATAGGTAGGCTCAATTATTAAAAATACTGATATAGAAATTAATAAACATACTTGAATTGCGATAGCCCACCCTCTCCTATGGCCAAGTCTCTTACACAAAAAAGGTATTGAATATTTGTCAATAAATGGAGCTAAAATCGGTTTTAAACAGTATGGTAAGGAGGTTAAGAATATTAACCCTACAAAAGTAGAAGAATATTTAGCTTCAGCCAAGTTATAAGGTATAGTAAAAGAAATTAAATTAAAGGTCATACCTGAAATCATACCTAATAAACATATTCCATAGGAGTATGGAGGTATAGTTTTTAAGAATTTAACAAAATTGAACATTTTACTTAGTAGTCTATTAAATTTAAGTATAGTTATTATATGTAATTTTAGAATATTTGCTGACTTTTAAGATACCCTACAACGTTAATTACCCGTTAATATTCGATTAATTAGCTCTTTAACAGTAGGAATAAAACCATTTTTGTAAAAAGGATCTTGTGCAAATAAATAGGCTAACTTTCCAGAAAACATCAGATTTTCTTGTATATCTCCTCCATGGGAAATATTGTATAAAGTTCTCCTGATACAATAAGAACGTGGGTCAGGAATTTTACCTTCTGCCACTTCTTTTTTCTCAGACCAATTGCTAAAACGGCAATAAGCTAGGCAGCCAGTACAATTTATTTGGGTCTCTCTTATTTCATTATACTTTTCCTGAGTAATAAAAATTAGGCTTGAATCAGGAGTAACCATGGTTTTGTTAAACCCTGCTTTTATCCAGCAATTAGCTTTTTGATTATCTTCATCAGTTAAATAAATAGCCTTATTCTTAATTTTGTTAATCACAAAAGCCATTTTTCGTTCCTCGGTAGGCGTAAGGGAATAATATACTTGCCTAAGTGACCTACCTTGAAGTTCTTTTATAAAGTTATTTACTACGGCCAATGAATGAAATCCTGTCGGACTAAAGTGATTAGACTTAATTTCAGCAGGATCTAGATCTAAAAGTTTCTGTTTCCAACTATCAGAAATAGGGCTTTCCACCGTTAGTAAAGCTCTAGTTCCGAATTGAAAAGCAATTGGTCCAATTTCGGTGTTATTAATCCAATTTTCCCAATCCCTCAAAAACCACACCCCACCAGCCATTATAATCGGAATATCGTGCAAACCACATTCCCTCATAATTTGCCTAATAGCTACAACTCTTTGGTAAGGATTTTCAGGAAGGTCACAATCTTCGTTATTACTTATTCCATTATGCCCTCCAGCCTTCCAAGGATCTTCATATACTACTCCGCCAAGCCATTCCCTAAAATTTATATATGATCGTTTCCATAATAGGTTAAAAGCTCTCGCCGAAGAAACTATAGGGTAATAGAAAACTTTGTGTTGAGAAGCTATTTCAGCCAACTTAAACGGCAGACCAGCTCCGCACACTACTCCATGAATTAAATTTTTTGTATTTTTTAACACTTCCTGAAGAAAATACTCAACTGAGCTTATCCCCCATAATACATTCATATGGATACGTCCTGCTCCTCCTGACAGATCGTACGCTATCTTAGCTTGGGATATAGCTGCTTTTATAGCATGATTAGTTAGCTCTATACTTCGTTCACTCCTAGTTTTTCCTTTAAAAATCAATGGTATAAACTTCCCCGTTTCATCATAATAATCTCCGTATACGCCGGAAAAAGTTCCAACCGCTCCGGTGGCTGCCCACGCTCCAGCACTTTGACCGTTACTAACTGAGATTCCTTTACCTCCCTCGATTAACGGTAATACTTGTTGGCCAGAAAGAGTTAATGGTTTTAACGTTTTCATAAAAATAATTAGTGCAACTTAGTTGTTAATAAAAATATAGAATTAGATTTATTTAATCTTTGATCTAAATCAATTTTTTGTTTTTACATAGTTGCTAAATTGGTTCGGAATTTAATAGATGGGTATTCAATAGAATTTGAAATTAATTTAATGAGGCCGTAATGAATGTCTTTGATAATAAGAAAATAACCAAAGAATCTCTAATTAATCATTTACCGATTTCAATATACAATAGCTTACAGGAAGCATTTTATAGTGCTAAAACTAGGATACCCAAGAAGTTCTTTATTAGTTTAATTTCAAGCTTAAAAAAGCAAAAAGAAACAGAAAATAATATAATATTAATTTACAAAAATTTGGCTAAAGCAAAGTTGTTTAAAGTTTTGGAATATTTTATTCATTTTCAAAACGAGCAAAATCTAATTAATATGGCAGCAAAGGATACTAAAATTAGCTGTAAGGAAACCATAAAAGAATATATCAATAAAGAAGATTGGAGAATCAAAGCTAATGCCAACGTAAGTTATTCTAATGCCTCATTAATTAACCAGACTGCAGGAAAAATAATAGCAAATTTCTGGTTAGATAATGTTTATTCAGAAGAAGAAATGTTATCACATCGCATGGCGGATATTCATATTCATGACCTGGACAGTCTTACGGGATATTGCGCAGGTTGGAGTTTAAGGGTTCTTTTAAATGAGGGATTTAATGGTGTTTTAGGTAGGGTTTCAAGTCGTCCGCCAAAGCATTTTAATGAAGCATTAGGACAAATAGCAAATTTCTTAGGCGTTGTACAATCCGAATGGGCAGGGGCGCAAGCACTTAGCTCTTTTGATACTTATCTTGCCCCATATGTATTTAAAGATAATCTTAATTTTTATCAGGTAAAAAGGTTATTAAGGAAATTTATTTATGACTTAAATATGCCTACCCGATGGGGACAAAGCCCATTTACTAATATTACCTTGGATTTCAAGATTCCAAAAGACCTTCAGGAGCAAATTCCCTGCATTAATAACGAGCATTTGTTTGAAAACTTACAAGATGATAAAGAAGTATTAACAAGAGCCAATGCAAAAAATGTAAACTCTCTGAAGGACTTAACTTATAAAAACTTTCAGCCTGAAATAGAAATTATAGATCAGGCTTTCTACGAAATAATGACGGAAGGGGATAGTAATAAACAGCCTTTTACGTTTCCTATACCTACAGTAAATATTACCGAAGATTTTGATTGGGATTCGAAAGCCGCTAAAGCTCTGTTTGATAATACTGCTAAAATGGGTAGTTCTTATTTTCAGAATTTTATCGGCAGTCAATACGTTTTAGATGATAAAGGGAACAAAATTCCTAATCCGGAAGCTTATTCCCCTGAGTCTGTAAGAAGTATGTGCTGTCGCCTTCAACTGGATTTAAGGGAATTAGTAAAACGTGGAAACGGATTATTTGGCTCAGCAGAAATGACAGGTTCAATCGGTGTAACCACCATTAATATGGCAAGACTAGGGTATAAGTTTAAAAAGAATAAAAAGGGACTTTTTGATCAATTAAAGTATTTAATGAATTTATGTAAATCCGTATTGGAAAAAAGACGTAAATTTGTTCAGGAAATGTACAATCGTGGATTATATCCTTACACAGCTCGATACTTAAAAGATTTTAAAAATCATTTTAGTACTATAGGTGTTAATGGTATGAATGAGATGTTAATAAATTTCAGTGATAGCGCTTATGATATTGCTTCTGAGCAAGGCATAGAGTTGTGTTTAGAAATTCTGGAATTTATGCGTAAGGAACTAAAAAAATATCAAGAAGAAACCGGTAACCTCTACAACCTTGAAGCAACTCCGGCAGAAGGAGCTACTTACCGGTTTGCTAAAGAAGATAAAAAATACTTTCCTGATATTACCCAGTCCGGTTATTCCGAAAATATTTATTACACAAATAGTAGCCAACTTCCTGTTCATTTTACAGATGATCCATTTAAGGCTCTGGAAAAACAGGATAAATTACAATGTAAGTATACCGGCGGTACTGTTTTACATCTTTATACGAATGAAAATTTTACGTCTCCTATTGCCTGTAAAAATTTTGTAAAAACTGTAATTGAGAATTATAAATTACCATATATTACTGTTTCTCCCACTTTTTCTACATGTAACAAACACGGTTATCTCTCCGGTAATCAATTGGAATGCCCTTATTGCGGCCAGAAAGTCCTTACTTGGACAAGGGTTATGGGATACTACCGCCCTGTAGATAGTTTTAATGTTGGCAAAAAAGGGGAATATGAACAAAGAGTTTATTTTAAGCAAAACTCCTCTAGTTAAATTTAAGAGGTAACACACATCAATGCCAATAGAAACTACTTATTATAAAAAACCGCCTATTTATGATATTACCCCTTTTACGCTTCAAGACTTTCCAAATCTTAGTGCATGTATTTTGTGGTTTATCGGATGTAATTTTCGATGCCTTTATTGTCATAATCCGGACATCGTTTTAACAAATAAAGGGAAGAAACATATAAACGAAATATGGCACTTTCTCCAGAGTAGGCAAAAACTATTAGAAGGAGTGGTAGTATCAGGAGGAGAATGTACTCTATATCCAGGGTTAAAATTATTCTTGGAAAAGGTTAGGTCTTTAAACTTTAAAATCAAATTAGATACTAACGGGACAAATCCAACCATGATAAAAAGTTTATGCGAGCAAAAGCTGATAGATTATATAGCTTTAGATTATAAAGCTCCAGCAGGTAAATTTTTGCAAATAACAAAATGTAAAAATCAAAAAGCTGTTTTCCAAACCCTGGATTATTTATGTAGCAGTAATACACCTTTTGAGGTAAGAACTACTGTACACACAAGTATCTTAAATGAGGATGATATTAATCAAATAATAATTGACCTAGAGGCACGCAATTTCCTAGGTACTTATTATTTACAAAACTTTACTCAGTGTAAGACATTGTTTCCTTTGCCAGATCAAAAAAGGGAACTGGATTTTAATTTATTACACCAGCCTAGAGAATTTATTATAAAAGCTCGAGGATTTTTAGAGTCATCACCTAAATTGCCTTATAATTAAAATTTAACATTAATCAAGTTAATAACCCGAGCTACTGTAATAACGGGCATTCATTCTTATTATAACGAGGACAGCGAGGATATATACTAACATCGCAAAAGCTACATAAAGCTTTTATATTAGGCATTATTACCACGTCACTTTTTATTTGAAAACCCTTTTTCTTTAGATCATTCAATGCTCTAGAGAAAGTTTCAGCTTTCATCCCGAGATAAGATGCTATAATCCCCTTATTATATGGCAACTGTAATACATTTGAGAGAGCATAATTATTAGAAAATAGATTTAAAAGAAACCAACCAACTCTCTCTTCTGCAGCTTTAAGCCGTATATTGCCGATGTGAGAGGTAAGTGTTTCTAACTGCTTAGATAATAAATTTAATATATTTAGAGCAAAAAATTGGCAATTTTCTGCTAGTTTTTTAAGAGCTGCAACCGGAATACTTATTAAAGTAGTAGATGACATTGTTTGAATATTGACCTGGGACGGAGTATTAAGAATCATGGAAGATTCTATCAAAGTATTACCGGAGCTAAACAGTTGAACAACAGATTCTTCCCCTTCAAAGGATATCTTTGACAGTTTTATCCACCCGTTTAAAATAAGGTAAAAAGCTGAAGGATAATCACCTTCAAGCAAAAGCACTGTACCTTTTTTATATTTTTTTACTTGGGCATTTTCTAATAGTAATTTCAGTTTCTCTTCTTGAACCCCAGCTAGAAAAGAAAAAGTCTTAATAAGACTACATAACTTATTACCCTGGTACATTTTAATTTCCGACCAATTAGCTTGTTTTAATAAGCTTTTTTTAGTGCAACCCTTATCTGCCGTAATCTTATTTATTAATAGTGAGCTCAAGTTTTGTAATACCAAATGTAATTTTTTCAT